>NZ_JAMQOF010000001.1:0-1004127 GCF_023717215.1 Pseudonocardia sp. DR1-2
CACCCGGTTCTTGATGGCCTCACCGGCCAGGCGCAGCTGCTCCCAGTCGTCGACCTCGCCGACGACGCTGCCGCGCTTGGTGCGGATGGTGGACGTGGCATGGGCCAGGTTGCGGCGCAGCTGGGAGTCCTCCAGCGCGGCGCGTGCCGCCGCCGGGAACGCCGGTGTGCCGAGGAACGTGCCGCTCATGCCGGCACCCCCGCGCTGCCCGCCGAGCGCGGGGTCGCGGCGCGCTCGTCGCGCGCCTCGATCACCGGCTCGGTCGAGGCCAGGACCTCGGCCAGGTGCATCACGCGCATCCCCGACCGCTGCCGCGACAGCAGCCCGCCCACGTGCATCAGGCAGGAGTTGTCCCCGGCGACCAGCACCTCCGCGCCCGTCGAGCGGACGTGGCGGGCCTTGTCGTTGCCCATCGCGATCGAGGTCTCGGAGTTCTTCACCGCGAACGTCCCGCCGAACCCGCAGCACTCGCCCGAGCCCGGCAGGTCGAGCAGGGTCAGCCCGCGGACCGCGCGCAGCAGCCGGGTCGGCCGGTCGCCGACCCCCAGCATCCGCAGCGAGTGGCAGGTCGGGTGGTAGGTGACGCGGTGCGGGAAGTAGGCCCCGACGTCGACGACGCCGAGCACGTCGACCAGGTACTCGCTCAGCTCGTACACCGGCGGTGCGGACTCGACGCCGCGGACCAGACCCGGGTCGCCGGAGCGATGGGCGACCAGGCGGTGCTGGTGGCGCACCGAGCCCGCGCACGACCCGGACGGGGCGAGGATCGCGTCGTACCCGGCGAAGGCGTCGAGGTGGTTGCGGACGAGCGGGACGGCCTCGTCGAGGTAGCCGGTGTTGACCATCGGTTGCCCGCAGCAGGTCTGCGCGGCGGGGAACTCGACGTCGACACCGAGCCGGCGCAGCAGGGAGACGACGGCCCTGCCGGTGTCCGGGAACAGGGCGTCGTTGAGACACGTGACCATGAGGCCGACGCGGGGCCGGGAGATCGGCATGGCGCCTCCGGTGAAGTGGTGGGACGGAGGGTGTGGTCCGACCAAGGTAGCGGTATGGTCGGACCACACACAAGCAGGAGGACGACGTGCGTGTTCCCGCCGCCCACGAGATGGTGCTCGCCCACGTCGAGGAGCGCCTGACGAGTGGCGAGTGGCGCCCGGGGGACCGGCTGCCGCCGGAGCGCGAGCTCGCCGCGACGCTGGGCGCGTCCCGCCAGGCGGTCCGCGAGGCACTGCGGGTGCTGCAGGCCCAGGGTGTGATCCGCTCACAGGTGGGCACCGGCGCCGACTCCGGGACGGTCGTCGTGCCGGCCCCGGCGCGCGCACTCGGCCGGGTGCTGGCCCTGCACCTCGCGGTCGACTCGTTCCCGGTGGACGACGTCACCGAGGCCCGGGTCATGTTCGAGCGGTTCTCCACCGGGCTGGCCGCGCGCCGGCGCTCGGCGTCGGACCTGCTGGAGTGGACGGCCGCGCTGGACGTCATGGACGACGACCTCGACCCGGCCGCCTTCAGCGACGCCGACATCGCCTTCCACGTCGCGATCGCCGCGGCGGCCGGGAACCGCCTGGTGGGGGAGCTGACCCGGGCGATCCGGGAGTCGGTACGCGGGATGCTGCTCGACGCGATGCAGGCCCAGGGGGACTGGCCCGCGCTGCGCGAGCGGCTGCGGGCCGAGCATCGGGAGATCCACGCGGCGCTCGCCGACGGCGACGGAACGCTGGCCGCGGACCGTATCGAGGCGCACATCCGCGCCTTCCACGGCCGGGTCGGACCTGCCTAGGCTCAGCGCCGTGACCACCTCCGACCTACCCGACGCCGCCGTCGTCGCGGTGTCCGCCCGGTACCGTCGCGGGTTCGCCGACCTCGTCTCCTCACTCGACGCCGCGCAGCTCGGGGCGCCGAGCCTGTGCGCCGGGTGGGACGTGCGGACCGTCGCCGGGCACCTGGTGTCCGCACTGACGACGTCGGTGCCGTCGTTCCTGGTGCAGGTGCTGCGGGCACGGGGGAACCTGGACCGGGCGGTCGACCGGGACGCCCGGCGGGCCGCGGGCCTGCCGGTCGACGAGATGGTCGCGGTGCTGCGGGAGCGGGCCGACAGCTCCTTCGCCCCGCCCGGCATCGGGGCGCGGGGCCCGATGACCGACGCGATCGTGCACACCGCCGACGTCACCGTCCCGCTCGGGCTGCCGTTCGACCCCGACCCCGTCGACGTGCGCATCGCGCTCGACTTCGTGGTCGGGACGGTCCCGCTCGGGTTCACCACCCGGCGCCGGATGGCGGGCCTGCGGTTCGTCGCCGACGACGCCGGGGTCGCGCGGGGCGAGGGCGCGGAGGTCCGGGGACGCGGCGTCGACGTGCTGCTGGCCGCCTGTGGGCGCCCGGCCGTGCTGGACCGGCTGACGGGGGACGGTGTCGCGACGCTCGCCGCCCGGCTGACCGGCCGCTGACGCCGCAGTCCTCCGGTCATCCCGCGTCCGTCGCCCGGTCGACGCGTCGCTCCCGCGGCCGGTCCCGCGTCCCGTTCATGCGCGCCGAACCGGAGAACGCGCGCGCGATCGGGCGCGAGTTCTCCGGTTCGGCGAGCGGACCGGGTGTGCGGGGCCGCGGGTGGCCCGGCGGACCGGTGACCGGGGGACCGGATCGTGTGCGGCCGGGGCACCGGCGACCGGTGGGTCAGGCGTTCGCGTCGCGGTGCAGGCCCAGCAGGTGGACGTAGGCGGCGGCCGACAGCGGGATCGAGTTCCGTTCGGCCTCGCCGAGCTCGCGACGCACCTTCCCCGGGACCCCGGCGACCAGCGACCCGGGCGGCACCACCGTGCCCTGGGTGAGCACCGCACCCGCGGCGACCAGCGATCCGGCGCCGACGTGCACCCCGTTCATGAGCACCGCGCCCATGCCGATCAGCACGTCGTCCTCGACGGTACAGCCGTGCACGACCGCGCGGTGGCCGATGGTGACGCCGTCGCCGATCGTCGCCGGGAAGCCGGGGTCGGCGTGCAGGACCGAGCCGTCCTGGACGTTCGTGCGGGCGCCGAGGGTGATCGGTGCGAGGTCGGCCCGGATCACGCACGTGTACCAGATCCCGGTCTCCGGGCCGACGCTCACCTCGCCGGCGAGCACGGCGCCGGGCGCCACCCAGGCCTGCTCGTGGACCTGCGGGGTGTGGCCGTTCACGGTGATCATGCGGTCAGCCTAGGGCGGTCTCGAACGCGGCGAGGACGTCGTCGCTGAACAGGACGAACCGGACCTCGGTCACCGCGGTGCCCGCGGCGGCGACCTCGCGGACGGTGGCGACCGCGATCCGGGCGGCGTCGTCGAGCGGCCATCCGTAGATCCCGGCCGAGACGGCGGGGAACGCGACGGTCCGGGCGCCGAGCTCGTCGGCGACCCGCAGCGACCCGCGGTAGGCGCTCGCCAGCAGCGCCGACCGGTCCTCCCGTCGCGCGTACACCGGTCCGACGGTGTGGATCACCCAGCGGGCGGGCAGGTTCCCGGCGGTCGTCGCGACGGCCTGTCCGGTGGGGAGCCCGTCGGGCAGGTCGCCGGCGCGCAGCCGCTCGCACTCGGCGAGGATCGCGGGCCCGCCACGCCGGTGGATGGCGCCGTCGACGCCGCCCCCGCCGCGCAGGCCGGAGTTGGCGGCGTTGACGACGGCGTCGACCCGGGCCTCGGTGATGTCCCCGCGCTCGCAGACGATCCTCATGCGCGTGCCTCCTCGCGCAGCCGTCCCAGCAGCGGGATGGCCGCGATCTTGTCCTCGGTCAGGGACTCCCACACGATGCCCCCCTCGGGGCGGTTCCGCCGGTGCTCCCGGCAGTCGACGACGCGGTCCGGGGTGACGATCAGGTCGACCGGCGCGTCGTGGTCCGCCCACGGGATGACGCCGGCGTCGCGCAGCTGCAGCTCGTGCACGGTGGTGACGACGAGGGTGTCGTCGGAGATCAGTCCCGCCGCGCGGGCCAGCGCGAACTCCAGGTCGGCGAATCCGCCGCCCTTGCCCAGCCGCGCCCCGTCCGCGCCGACGGCCACACAGCCGGTGACGACGAGGTCCACCGGCTCCAGCTCGTCGACGGCGACCCGGCGGGCCGACCGCGTGGCGTTCTTGATCGACACGGCGCGGTGGGGCGGGTCGGCGAGGTGGTCGGGGTCCAGCAGGAAGAACGGGTCGTCCTCGGCCAGCCTCGGGACGGCCATGTACACGGTCTTCCCGTCCTCCAGCGCGTACCGGCGCACCGGGAGCTGGGCGGAGTCCGGGTTGGACTTCACGGTGCGGGCGGCGCGCCACACGTCCAGCTCGCGCAGCCGCCGGGCCGCGGCCTCGGCACCGACGAAGTTCGAGATCCGGTTCCGCGCCCCCGGGAACCGGGAGGCCTTCTGCTCGGTCAGCGCGGTCCAGACCTCCTCGCGCAGCTCCGCCTTGCGGGCGAGGGTCCCGGGGTCGCCCCCGGCGTCGTGGTCGTGACGGCGGCTCATGCCCCGATGATGTCAGTGCTCGCGCAGGGCCCGGATCAGCTCGTCCTTGGTCATGTCCGAGCGACCGGGGATGCCGACCTTCTGCGCCTGGGCGTAGAGCTCGTCCTTGGTCTGGTTCTCGTAGTCGCCGTGCTCGCCGCCGCGCCTGCCGACGGTGCCGCGCCCCTCGGCGGCCGCGGCGTTCGCGATCCGCGCGGACTTCTCCTTGGAGTTGCCCTCCTCGCGGAGGCGCTCGTACATCTCGTCGTCCTTGATGCTGCTCGCCATGGCGGTCGACTACCCGCCGAGCAGCTCGGCCAACCTGTCCAGCAAGGGCACCTGACCCTTCACGATCTTCTCCCGGGCGGTGGCGAGGTCGAACCACGCGGCGCGGTCCAGCTCGGGGAAGCGGAGGGTGCGCCCGGAGCGGGGCGGCCACTCCATCTCGACCCAGCTGCCGTCGTCGGGACGGCCGGCGACGGCCTCGGCGCCGGTGAAGCCGGACCCGTCCAGCGCGAAGGCGGTGACGGTCTTGCGGGACTGGCGGACCGTCCCGAGCCCGACCGGCTCGCCGTCGGGCGGCGGGGCGCCGATCTCCTCGGTGAACTCGCGTCGGGCGGCGTCGAGCGGGCTCTCGTCGGGGCCGTGCTCGCCCTTGGGCATCGACCAGGCGTGGTCGTCCTTGCGGGCCCAGAACGGTCCACCCATGTGGCCGAGCAGCACCTCCGGGCCGCCCGGCCCGGGCCGGTGCAGCAGGAGTCCGGCGCTGGTCACGGGAGGCACGCGGGGATCATCCCAGACGGGCGGGCCGGTCGAGCCGGTGCACGTGGGCCAGCGGGGGGTCGGCCGGGTTGTCCGGGGGTAGCTCCCCGGTCGCGACCCGGCGGAACCCGGCCTTCTCCAGCGCCCGGCACGACGCCCGGTTGCCCGCCGCGACCGGGACGACCACCGCCGTCGCCTCCGGGTAGCGCTCCCAGCCCTCGGCGACGGCGGCGGCGATGATCCGCGGGCCCAGCCCGCGCCCGGTCAGCTCCACCGGCCCGATGAGGTAGTCGACGGTCAGCGCACCGTCCGGGATCGTCAGGATCGGCGCGATCGCGGCGACCTCCTCGGGGTAGTCGTGCCAGCGGGCGCGCTGGACCAGCCCGACCGGGACACCACCGAGCTCGGCGACGAGGTCCTCGCCCGGTTCCTCGCCGCGCAGTCCCGCCCCGAAGTCGCGTTCGAGCGCCTCGTCAGTGGTCTCGTGGAACCACCACCGGTGCACGTGCGGCGCGGCCAGCCAGCGCCGCAGGAGGGCCAGGTCGGCCCGCACCAACGGGCGCAGGGTGACGGGGGCGTCGAGCGACGGCCCGTCGGCCGGTGTGACGGACGGCGGCACGGGCCGGAGCGTAGCCGCGCCGCGGCCCGCCGCCGAACGGTTTCCTCCTCCGCCCGGACGAGGACGGGGACGGTCGGCATCTCGTCCTCGCTGCGGATCCGGCCGGACCCCGGCCCGCCTAGGGTCGTGTTCCGATGGAACGCCATCGGACGAGGGGGACGACGATGACGAGCGACCACACCCGGCGGGCCGCACCGGCGGGGGACGGCGGGTCCGCCGCGGACCGCGGGGGCGGATCCGCCCCGGCCGACCCCGGAGCGGCTCCCGCACGGACCCGGTGGTGGCGGCGCGACTACAGCCCGGAGGAGATCGAGGCGGGCAAGCAGGCCTGGCGCGATGCGATGCCGTGGGACCACCCGATGTCGCGCGGCGACAAGGTGCTCGTCTTCTCCACGCTCGGCCTGCTCGTGTTCATGCTGGTGACGATGCCGCTGCGGCCGTTCCTGCTGGCGTCGCACCCGGTGTGGCTCGCCGCGGTCACCGGCAGCCTCTCCGCGGTCGGGGCGGGCGCGGCGTTCGCCCGGATCGGCGAGGCGGACCTGTGGGTCGTCATCACCGCCGGGGTGTTCGGAATGATCAAGTTCGACTGGCTGTTCTGGCTGGCCGGGCGCCGGTGGGGCGAGAAGATCGTCGCGCTGTGGGCGCCCGGTGACCTCGCGAAGCGGTTCGTCGGCCGGATCCGCAGCTGGCCGCGCTGGGCGATGCCGATCGCCGTCGTCGCGGCCGCGCTCCCCGGCATCCCGGCCGCCGCGGTGTTCGCGGTCGCCGGACTGGGGAGGATGCGGCTCGCGACGTTCCTGCTCTTCGACGCGATCGGCGCCGCGCTGATCACCGGGCTCGTCGCCGGGCTCGGGTTCGGTCTCGGGCAGGACGCCGTGGACGTGGTGCTCGCCGTCGACAGGTACGCGTTGTGGATCAGCCTGGCGCTGGTCGTGTTCGTGTCGGTCCAGGCGGGCCGCAGGCAGAAGCAGCAGGCCCCGCCCGCCGCGTGACGGTGCCCGCGCCGGCTCGGGACCTCAGGTCCCGAGCCGCTGCTGCAGGCCGCTCGCGCGCCCGGCCGGGCGGCCGATCGCGGCGCGTACCGCCTCCTCGGTGCCGATGATCCGCACGGACTCCTTGGCCCGGGTGACGGCGGTGTAGAGCAGCTCGCGGGTCATCAGCGGCGAGTCCGCGGGCGGCAGCACCACGGTGATCCGCTTGAACTGGCTGCCCTGGCTGCGGTGCACCGTCATCGCGTGGACGGTGCCGACGCCGCCGAGGCGTGCCGGTTCGAACGCGACCGGGGCGTTGTCCCGGGCGAACACCGCGCGGCGCCCCGACGCGGCCCGGACCACGACGCCGGTGTCACCGTTGAACAGGCCCAGGTCGTAGTCGTTCGTGGTGACCAGCAGCGGGCGGCCCGGGTACCAGGGGGCCTCGGCGGCGAAGCCGGGACGCTCGGTCTCGATCCACCGCTCGATCTCCGCGGTCCACCGGGTCACCCCGTGCGGGCCGCGGCGGTGCGCACAGAGGACGCGGTGGTCGTCGAGCACCCGCAGGGCCCGCTCGGCGTCCCCGGCCTCGGCGGCCCCGATCACCTCCACCGCGGCCCGGGTCACGTCCTGGCGGAACGTGTCCAGCCGGCGCGGCTCGAGCTCGGCCGCGTCGCCGTCGACGAAGGACAGGTCGGCCGCGCCGCGGCGCAGCAGCGCGACAGCGGCGTCGGGGTCGTCGCCCTGCACGGCCGCCGCGAAGTCCGCGATCGTGCCGCCGAAGCGCCAGTTGCGCTCCAGGCGCACCACCCCGTTGCGCACCACGGCGGGCGGGCCCGGCTCGGCGGGCGCGGGGGTGCCCGCGGCGCCGGAGGCCGGCACGGGCCGGTCCACGCGGAACGCCCCGCAGGCGCTCAGCGCGTCCTGCAGCGCGGGCTCGGCGCGGCCGCCCGCGGCGGCGAGGTCGCCGAGCACCGCACCGGCCTCCACCGACGCGAGCTGGTCCGGGTCCCCGACCAGCACCAGCCGGGCGTCCGGCCGGACGGCCTCCAGCAGCCGCGCCATCATCGTCAGCGACACCATCGACGTCTCGTCGACGACCACGACGTCGTGCGGCAGCCGGTTGCCCCGGTGGTGGCGGAACCGGCCCGAGGTGCCCCGCGAGCCCAGCAGCCGGTGCAGCGTCGACGCCGTCGCCCCCGCGACGGCGGCCCGGTCGGTCTCCGGCAGCCGCCCGTGGGCCTCGGCGACGGACTGGGTCAGCCGGGCTGCGGCCTTCCCGGTCGGCGCGGCGAGCGCCACCCGCAGACCCGGCGCCCCGGGCGGGGCGGTCGCGCGGTGCAGGTCGTGCAGGACGGCGAGCAGGGCCGCGACCGTCGTCGTCTTGCCCGTGCCGGGGCCGCCGGCGATCACGGCGACCGGCCGCAGCGCGGCGACCGCGGCGGCGAGGCGCTGCCGTTCGGCGCCGGGGTCGCCGAGCAGCCGGTCCAGCGCCGCGCACAGCCGGTCGGGGTCGACGGTCGCGACCGGCCCGGCGCGCGCGGTGAACTCGCGGCGGACCAGCTCCTCCTCCTGCCAGTAGCGCTCCAGGTAGAGCAGGTTCCCGAGCAGGCGCAGCGGCCGCCCGGCGGGACCGTCCTCGCCGACGGCGACCAGCGGGCTGTCCGCGCAGGCCGCGCGCCACGTCGCAGGCTCCGGCCAGGGCAGCCCGGACACGTCGACGGCGACCTCGCCCTCGCCCTCGCCCGCGGTCGTGGCCGCGGCGCTCGCCAGGTCCACGCAGACCGACCCGTTGCGGATCGCGCGCACGGCCAGGGCGGCGGCGAGCACCACCGGTTCGGGCTCGGCGGCGGCCGGGTCGTCGGCGGCGGTCGGGTCGCCGCGCCCGCCGAGGGCGGCGAGCCGCCGGGCGACGTGCACGTCGCCCGGCGCGAGGATCTCGGCCTCGTTGAACGCGGCGAGCACCCCGGTCGCGGTGCGCGCGGCCCGCGGACCGAACGGGTCCCGCTCGGGGGCCGGGGGTGCCGTCGGCGCCGGGGTGGGGGGTGCGGTCGTCGTCACGGGGTGCCTCCGTCCAGCAGGTCCGACAGCTCCTCGACCAGGGCGGCGGGTGGCCGCCAGGCGAAGACGCCGCACGGCGCGGCCAGCGGCCCGGACCCGGTGACCGGGGTGTCCGGCCCGCACATACCGCGCAGGAACAGGTAGCCGACCCCGCCGAGGTGGGTGTCCGGGTCGTAGCCGGGCAGCCGCCAGCGCAGGTAGCGGTGCAGCGCGACGGCGTAGAGCAGCGCCTGGAGCGGGTAGTGCGCGTCGGCCATCGCCGTGGCCAGCCGGTCGGTGGTGTAGTGCGCCGCGGTCAGCGGGTCGCGCCCGGACGGGCCGACCGGGCCCAGCCAGTTCGTCTTGTAGTCCACGACGAGGAACCGCTCCCCGGCCTCGTCACGGACCCGCAGCACCGAGTCGATGCTGCCGGTCAGGTAGCCGCGCAGCTGCTGTCCGGCGAGGTCGGGGGAGTCGAGGAGGTCGGCGTAGCCGTGCAGCGGGTCACCGGGCCCGAGGTGCCTGCGGACGGCGGCGGCCAGCCCGGCCAGGGTGAGCCGCCCCGTCGGGGTGTCCCCGCCGCACAGCGGCAGCTCGAAGTCCAGCTCGGACAGCCGGTCGCCCGGCGCGACGTCGGCCAGTGCCAGCCCGGACGCGATCGGCCCGAGCGGGGTCCGCAGCACCGGGACGAGCGCGTCGGCGAGCTCGTCGGGATCGAGGTCGGCCGGCTGGTGGCGCAGCTCCTCGGTGACGTGGGCGACGACCTCGGCCCGCAGCGCGGCGTCGCCCTGGGCGGCCGTGCGGGTGTCGAGGTGCTCCAGCACGGCGTGCACCAGGGTGCCGAACCCGGTGCCCGAGGGCAGGTCGGCCATGGGGGAGGGGAACGCCGCGGGGCCGGCCGCGCCCGCCGCGGCGTCCCCGCTGGGGCCGGCACCGGGCAGCGGGGCGGGGTCGGGCTCGTCGACGATGCCCTCGTCCTCGGGCTCGGTCAGCACCCCGGGCGCGGTCGCGGCCGGTTCCGGGTCGGCGTCGACGGCCGGGTGCGGGTGGTGCGCGGCGTGCGCGGCCGCGGTCAGCGCGGTGTAGGACGTGCGCCGCCACGCGGTGTCCAGCGTGCGGGTGAACGTCGCGACGGCCAGCCCCGCGTCGGGCGGGACCGGGGTGCGGTCGGCGGGGTCGCGGTCGTGCAGGGTCTCCACCGACGCGCCGGCCGGGGCGAGCCGCTCCCGCAGGAACGCCAGCGCGTTCGCGTCGCCGGGGACCTTCGCGGTCGGTTCCGGCTCCGCGCCGGGCCCGGCGTGCCCGAACAGCACCCGGTGCAGCGACGCCGCCGCGGTCGTCGTCCCCGGGACCCACCAGGCGACGACCTGGCTGCAGGCGCGGGTGAGCGCCACGTACAGCAGCCGCAGGTCCTCGCCCGCCTCCTCGGCCTGGTGCAGCGCGGTGCGCCGGGTGCGGTCCGGCCCGGTGGACCCGCCGACGTCGAGCAGCCGGCGCTGGCCGCCGGCACCGGCCGGGGTGTCGTGGTAGAGCAGCGTCTCGGGCCGGTCGTCGACCCAGCGGTCCCACGCGAACGGCAGGTACACCACCGGGAACTCGAGCCCCTTGGACCGGTGCACCGTCACGATCTGGACGGCGTCGGCGTCGGACTCCAGCCGCCGGCTCCGCTCGGCGGAGGTGTCGCGGGCGGCCTCGCCGATCCGGTGCCGCAGCCACTCGGTGAGCGCCGTCGGGCCCAGGTGGCGTTCCAGCGCCGCCGAGTGCAGGACCTGGCCGACGTGGCGCACGTCGGTGAGGTCGCGCTCGCCGTCGGGGCTGCGCAGCAGGCGCTCGGCCGGGGCGTAGCGGGCGAACACGGCCTCCTGCAGGGCGGCGACCCCGCGCTCGGCGAGGACCTGGTGCCAGGCCCGCAGGTCCGCGCCGAGCTGGTCGACCAGCCTCTCGGCGTCGGGCCCGCACAGGTCGGCGACGGTGTGGCCGACGAACCGGGTCAGCGCGGCGGCGCGCAGCCGCATCGAGCGCTGTGGCTGCTCGACGGCCTCCAGCAGCGTCAGCCACTCCGCGGCGACCGGCGTGGTGAACACGCTGGTGGAGCCGGTGAGCACGGCGGGCACCCCGGCCTCGGCGCAGGCGTCGCGCACCAGCAGGCCCTGGGCGTTGGTGCGCACCAGCACCGCGACCTGCCCGGGGCGCAGTCGTCCCCCCGCGAAGCGGGCGGTGCCGTCGAGCAGCTGCGACAGGTCGACGGCGACGTCGCGCGCCACCACGGCGCGGGCGCCCTTGGCCCGGGCCAGCCCGCGCCCGGTCAGGTCGAGCCGGTCCCGGTCGACCAGCCGCAGCCGCAGGGGGGCGTCCTGGCGGGCGGTCAGCCGCCGCCCGGTGTGGTGGGCCCGGACCGGGTGCACGACGATCCCGGAGTCCCCGAGGGCGGCCTCGCCGAACACCCCGTCCAGCGCGGTGAGCAGGGCCGCGTCGCTGCGGCGGTTGGTCGAGAGGGTGCGCCGGGTCGCCGCCGCTTCGGCGGCCCGCAGGTAGCTGTGCACGTCGGCGCCGCGGAAGGCGTAGATCGCCTGCTTCGGGTCGCCGATGAGCACCAACGTGGTGTCGGGGGCGGAGTGGAACGCCAGGGAGAGGATCTCCCACTGCAGCGGGTCGGTGTCCTGGAACTCGTCGACGAGCACCACCGAGAACCGCGACCGCAGCCGGTCCCGGGCGGCGGGGCCGCGGACCGGGTCGCGCAGCGCCGCGGCGAGGCGGGTGAGCATGTCGTCGTAGCTGTAGATGCGCGAGCGCCGCTTGCGGGCGTCGACCTCGCGGCGCACCGCGGAGGCGAAGCCGTACCGGGTGGCGGCCGGGGTGGCCGGGTCGGCGTCGCGGGGCTCCAGCTCGGCCTGCGGATCGCCGACGGCGCGGCGGGCCAGCGCCAGGGCCGCGGCCCGGTCGAACGCCGGGCGGCCGGCGTTCGGGGCGGCGTACTTGCGCACGTAGAAGTCGTCGACGACCTCGGTGACGACGTCGTCGACGTGGTCGACGAACTCGGCGTCCGGGTCGTTGTCCCCGGCCACGCCCAGGCCGGCCAGCATCTGCATGCAGAACTGGTGGGTGGTGGCGATCGTCGCCGCGTCGAACGACGCCGACGCCGTCGCCAGCCGGGCCCGCCGCCGCTCCAGCTCGGCCGGGTCGGTGGCGGCCAGGTGCGCGACCACGGGGTCGGCCTCCGGCGTCGGCGGGGTGGCGCCGGCGAGTACGGCGGCGAGCGCCCGCTCGGTGCCCACCAGCCGCTCCCGGACCCGCTCGCGCAGCTCCTGGGTGGCGTCGCGGCCGAAGGTGACCAGCATCAGCCGATCCAGGTCCGCGACGCCCTCGGCGACGTAGCGGGTCGCCAGCGCGGCGATCGT
Organism: Pseudonocardia sp. DR1-2; assembly: GCF_023717215.1. Taxonomy (NCBI): domain Bacteria; kingdom Bacillati; phylum Actinomycetota; class Actinomycetes; order Pseudonocardiales; family Pseudonocardiaceae; genus Pseudonocardia; species Pseudonocardia sp. DR1-2. The sequence continues at coordinate 12,240 of NZ_JAMQOF010000001.1, forward strand.
GTAGGTCTTCCCCGTCCCCGCGCTCGCCTCCAGCACGACGGTGCCGGACGGCAGCGGCCCGTCGACCTCGAAGGTCGGTGCCGACAACACGCTGGTGGTGGTCACGGCGCGTCCTGCCTCTCGTGGTCGAGCAGCGGTGCCCACAGCCGGACGGCGAGCTCCCCGAAGCGGGTGGGCTCCCCGCCGGACCCGGGCTCGGGACGGGCGACCAGCGGGCCGCCCGCGGCGCCCCGGACGTAGAGGTGCGGGGCCTCGGCGTGCTCGAAGCGCGACCACTCGCTCTCCGCGGCGGCGAACGCGTTGGCCGGGACCACCCCGCGGACGCGGTTGCGGGCGTAGACGGCGGCGGCGTCGGTGGGCAGCGGCAGCGGTGCCCGCAGGCCCTCACGGCGCAGCGCGACCAGGTCGGCCAGGGTGCGGCGGGCCAGGCCGGGGTCGACCGGGCCGAGCACCGAGCGGGCGGCGCCGCCGGGGCCGCGCCCGACGGTCACCGCCGTCCAGGACCGGCCGGGGTGCGCGGCGCTGAGCGCGAGCAGCTGGACCCACGCCCGCAGCCGGTGCTTGGCCTTGAGCCGCGAGTACTCGACGCGCACCACGACGTCGCCGTGCAGGCCCGGCACCGTCCCCGCGACGGCGCGGCCGTCCTCGGGTGTGCCGGTGAGCTGCGCGACGAGGTCCTGCGAGCCCGCCTCGCCGGTCGCGACCGCCGCGGCGACGGCGACCAGCGGCTCGACCTGCCCGCCGACCTCGGTGAGCACCCGGTGCCCGATCCCGCCCGGCGGGAGGTCACCGCGCAGCGTCTCGGCCCGCGCGACGGCCTGCGGTGCGGCCCCGGCGAGCCGGTCGGTCAGCAGCCGGTCCCCGATCTTCCAGGTGGCCAGGCCGTCGAGCTCGACCGGCAGCGCGTCGTCGGGCTCGACGTTCTCCTCCGGCGGCAGCACCCGCACCCGCTGGCGCAGGAACGCCCGCACCGGGTGCTCGACGAAGGCGACCAGCTCGTCGAGCTCGACCACCCCGTCCGGCGGGTCCTCCGGCGGAGGCAGCGGGTCCGCGCCGAACAGCGGGGTCACGGTGCGCGGCCCGGCCGCGGCCTCGGCGCCGCGCAGCGCGGCCCGGTCGAAGCTGAACGGTCCGGCGGCCAGCAGCGCGCCGGAGGTGAAGTTGCGCCGGTCGAACGGCTGCAAAGGGTGCCGGGCCCGCAGCGCCTGCGACGCGGGCGTGCCGGTCCCGGTCCGCACGCAGGCGTCGATCGCGTCGCACAGCTCCCCGACCGGCACCGACGGCGGCCGGTCTGCGCCGGTGCGCTCGTCGGCGCCGGAGGACACCACGACCAGGTGCCGGGTGGCGGAGCAGAGCGCGTCGAGCAGCAGCTGGCGGTCCTCCCCGCGCGGGTCCCGCTCGCCGACGACCGGGTCGCGGGCCAGCACGTCGTCGCCGTCGGGGGCGCCGGCGCGGGGGAACACCCCGTCGTCGCAGCCCAGCAGGCACACGACCTTGTGCGGGACGGCCCGCATCGGCACCAGCGTCGCGACGGTCAGCGTGCCGGTCCGGAAGTTCGCCCGGCTGGGCCGCCCGCGCAGCCGCTCGGCGAGCAGGCCGCGCACGTCGGGCAGGTCGAGGTCGACGGTGGCGGCCTGCGGCCCCGCGGAGGCGACGACGTCGGCCAGCTCCGCCCGGGCCTGCCCGGCCTGCCAGGCGTCGGTCGGGGTGGTGTCGGTCAGTGCGGACAGCCCCTCGACCAACGCGTCCACCCAGACCGACAGCGGCTGCGGGCCGCGCAGTGCACCGAGCACGGTCGCGAGCCGGTCGACGAACTCGGCGAGCCGACCGACGAGGTCCACGTCGGAGGAGTCGACCTCGTCCAGCGGCAGCGCGGTGCCCAGCCAGGCCGGGGCGCCCGGCGTCTCGGCCATCGCGACGCCGACGAGCATCCGGTCCAGCCCGGCCCGCCAGGTGTTCTGCTCGATCCCGTCGAGCCGGTAGGGCAGCCGGTGCGCGGCGTCGAGCCCCCACCGGACCCCGGCCGCGGTGACCAGCTCGGACAGCCGCTCCAGCGCGTCGTCGTCGAAGCGGAAGCGGCGGCGCACGGGGGCGGAGGCGACCAGGTCGAGCACCTGGGAGGCGCTGACCCGGGACCCGGCCAGCTCCAGCAGCGACGACACGGTGCCCAGCAGCGGGTTCGCCTGGCGCAGGGCCCGGTCGGCCAGGCGCACCCGGAGCCGGTGCCCGGGGTGGAGCTCCTCGCGGGAGGGGCCCGCGCCGTCGGGGGAGTCCGCGTCCGGGGCGAGGCCGAACGAGGCCGTGATCAGCGGCGCGAACACCTCGATGTCCGGGCACATGACGATGATGTCGCGCGGCTCCAGGTCCGGGTCGGCGGCGAGCAGGCCGAGCAGCACCTCGCGCAGCACCTCCACCTGCCGGTCCGGGCCGTGGCAGGAGTGCAGCGCGACGCTGCGGTCGTCCGCGTCGAGCAGGGGACGGTCCTCCGGGGCGGGCGGCACGGCGTCGTCGCGCAGGGCGGTCTGCAGGCGGCTCAGCAGGGTCGGCGCGCCGCTCCCGGCGGGGGCCGGGTGGTGGGTGTCGGTCACGCCGGGCCCGGCCGCGGGGAGCCGCAGGGCCAGCTCCCGGGTGTCCCGGCCGAGCGAGCGCAGCAGCGGATGACGCACGGCCCCGGCACTGGTGTCGGCGGCGCGCGAGGGCACCCCCGGTGTCCGCGCGGCACGTACCGCGTCCCACATCGCCGGCGACGGGTGCGGCAGCCAGAGGTGGACCTCCCGGTGCGCCGCGAGGGCCTCCAGGACGGTCAGGTGCTCGGCGGCCAGCCGGGTCGGGCCGAACAGCGACAGCCGCGGCCCGACCTCGGGGCCCGGGTCGGCGCCCCCGCGCAGGCGGGCCACCGCGTCGTCGAGGCGCTCGGCGGGACCGGGGACACCGAGTGCGGCGTGCAGGCGGCGCCACAGCTCCGGCTGCCACACCAGGTCGGCGTGCACCGCGTCCTCCCCGGCGCGCCAGCGGCGCAGCAGCTCGGGACGGTGCGTGGCGTAGGAGCCGAACAGCCCGGCCAGCGTGCGGGCGAGCGCGTAGCGGCGGCCGTGCCCACCACGCTCCAGGTGCGCGGCGAGCGCGGTGAACCGGTCGTCCTTGGGTTCGGCGACGGCCTCGTCGATCAGCTCCAGCAGCGGCCACACCGACCGGCCGGGCGACCACGGGTCGGTCGCCGGGTCGGTGCCGGTGACGTGCGCGACGACCCCGCCGAGCAGCGCGGCCGGCGCCGGGAACCGGACGTTCGCGCAGACCCCGCCGGCGCCCGTCCCCGCACCGAGCCGGTGCGCGAGCCGCTGGGCCAGCCAGCGCTCCACCCCGCGCTCGGGGACCGCGACGGTCTCGGCCGCGAACGGGTCGTCCGAGCCGGCCGCCAGGACGCAGGCGAGCGCCTCGACGAGGGTGTCGGCGCGTTCGGCCCGATGGATCTCCAGCACGGACCGCACGGTAGCGGCGCCCCCCGACAGTGACGGGTGGACCCCTCTACCAGGAGGACACGCGGTAGTTCTTCAGGAACACTCCGTGCAGGTCCTCGCCCGCCTCCCCGGCGACGATCGGGTGGTAGACCCGGGCGGCGCCGTCGGCGAGGTCGAGCGGGGCGTGGAACCCCTCCTCGGCCAGGCGCAGCTTCATCGGGTGCGGGCGCTCGTCGGTGATCCAGCCGGTGTCCACCGCGGTCATCAGGATCCGGTCGGTCGCGAACATCTCGCCCGCGCTGGTGCGGGTCAGCATGTTCAGCGCGGCCTTCGCCATGTTGGTGTGCGGGTGCCCGGGGCCCTTGTAGCCGCGCCCGAACACGCCCTCCATCGCCGAGACGTTCACGACGTACTTGTTGCGCGCCGTCGACGCCGCCATCGCCGGGCGCAGCCGCGACACCAGCACGAACGGCGCCGTCTGGTTGCACAGCTGCACCTCGAGCAGCTCGAGCGGGTCCACGTGCTGGACGTGGTCGACCCAGCTGTTGACCGCCGCGGTGTCGGGCAGCAGCCCGCCCGCGTCGACCGCGGTGCCGGCGGCCATCCGCTCCGGCGACGCCGACCGGGCCGTCGTCGCCAGCGCGGCCAGGTCGCGCCCGCCCGGGACCGCCCCGGCCAGCAGGAGCGGGTGCTCGCGCGGGGCGCTGGTGAACGACACGATCTCCGGCAGCTCGCCCGCGGGCAGCTCCTCGTGCTCGGCGGCCTCCAGCGCGGAGTAGGAGCCGGGGGAGCGGCGCACCGTCTGCGCGGCGTTGTTGACCAGGATGTCCAGCGGTCCCGCGGCGGCGACCTCGTCGGCGACGGCGACGACCTGGCCCGGGTCACGCAGGTCGACCCCGATCACCCGCAGCCGGTGCAGCCACTGCGCCGAGTCGGGCAGCGCGGCGAAGCGGCGTGCGGCGTCGCGCGGGAAACGGGTGGTGATGGTGAGGTGGGCACCGTCGCGCAGCAGCCGCAGCGCGATGTACATCCCGATCTTGGCGCGGCCGCCGGTGAGCAGCGCGCGGCGCCCGGACAGGTCGGTACGGGCGTCGCGGTGGGCACGGTGCGCGGCGGCGCAGTCCGGGCACAGCTGGTGGTAGAAGGCGTCGACGACGGTGTAGCGCGTCTTGCAGACGTAGCACCCGCGGGCGCGGTGCAGCGTCCCCGCGGTCGCGCCGGGGGTGGTCGACACCAGCGGGATGCCGGCGGTCTCGTCGTCGATGCGCCCGGCCGCGCCGGTCGCGGTGGCGGCGGTGACGGCCTCGTCGGAGGACTTCTCGGCCTGCCGCTTCTCGGCGCGGCGCCGCAGCCGCACCGACTTCCAGATCCCCGCGGTCGCCCGCCGGACGACCACGGCGTCGGGGTGTTCGGGTGGCAGCTCGTCGACCCGGGCCAGTACCTTCAGCGCGGTCGCGAGCTCGTCCGGGTCGATGCCGGGGCTGGACACCGGGACACTCCTGGGATCGGTGGTCGGGGGACGGGCGTCGATCCTAGTTCCCCCGATTCCGGCTCAGGACGCCAGCGGCTGCGCGAGCCCGACCTCCTGCGCCATCTCGGTGAGGACGGCGATGTTCAGCTCGAAGGCGTGCACCGCCTCGGCGAGCAGCCGCTCGCGCTGCGCCGGGGTCCAGGCCGCGTCGTCGAGCAGGGCGCGGTAGCGGGTCCGGAACGCCGACGGGCTGCCGAGGGCCCTGAAGTCGTAGAACAGCCGCCCGGGGCCGTCGATGCCGTAGGTGCGCTGCAGGATCTTCCCGACGACCTGGCCGCCGGCCAGGTCACCCAGGTAGCGGGTGTAGTGGTGGGCCACGAACAGCGCCGGGTCCGAAGCGGCCTCGCGCAGCCGCGCCACGTAGGCCGCCGTGGAGGGCAGGACCCGCGGGACCCCGCCGCCGAGGGCGTCGAGGTCGGCGTGCAGGGCGGGCACCCGGCGCAGCTCGTCGATCACGAACGGGGCCGCGACCGGGTCGGCGGCCAGGGCGTCCCCGGCCTCCTCCAGCGCGGTGTAGATCGCGACGTACTGCTCCGCGAGCAGGGTGTAGGCGTCCAACGGGAGATCACCGTCGAACAGCGCCCCGAAGTAGCTGCACCGGTGGGCCCGCTCGTGCACCGCCCAGGTGGCCTGGCGGAGATCGGCGGACAGCGTGCCCGTGATGGGGGTCGTGGCGTCCATCGGCCCTCCCGTGACGTGACGTCTGGTGCGACGGCACGGCGCCGGATCTGACACCGTGTCAGATCACGATGGTAGGGCCCCGACGCGGGTAAGGCTAGCCTCAGTCGCGCGCAACCGTCGAGACCGCTCGCAGCACGGCCGCGACCGCCGTCGCGATCGTGGCGTCGAGCTCCGCCGGGTCGACGTCGACGATCCGCCTGCTCGACAGCGCCCCCGCCACGACGGCGGCGAGCACCCGCGGGTCGTCGTCGACCAGGCAGCCCTGCGCCGCGCCCTCGCGCAGCACCGCCACCAGCCGGTCGGAGATGGGGTCGGCGTGCGCGGCGATCCGGCGGTAGGCGGCCGGGTCGAGGGCACCGGCCAGCGCCTGGCCGGGCGGTAGGTGGAACTCGGCGAGGCGGCGCAGCTGCAGCCGGGCGAAGGCGGCGAGCCGTTCACGGGGGTCCGCGGCCTCGGCGAGCGCGGCGTCGAGCTCGGCGACGTAGCGCTCCGCCTCGTGCTCGACGAACGCGACGAGCAGGGCCTGGCGGTCGGGGAAGTGGTTGTAGAGCGCCGAGCGCCCCACGCCGGCGGCCGCGGCGACCCCGGACAGGGTCACCGTGTCGAAGCCGCGTTCGTAGAGCTGCACGCGCAGGGCGTCGAACACCCGCTCGCGCACCTGCTCGCGGTGCGTCGCCAGCGAGCCCAGGACCTTCGGCACGCGGGCCAGTGTAGGCCCGCGTGCCGGTCGGCCCGGAACCTCAGAGCTGCGCGAGCACCGACTCGACGCCGGAGATCTCGACGGTCGGCGGGACCGGCTCGACGCCGATCCAGCGCACGACGCCGTCGGTGATGATCGCGGCGTAGCGCTGCGACCGGGTGCCGAGGCCGAACTTCGACCCGTCCATGTCCAGACCGGCGGCCTTGGCGAAGTCGCCGTTGCCGTCGGCGAGCATGAGCACCGCGTCGCCGGCGCCGCGGGACTCGGCCCAGGCCTCCAGGACGAACGCGTCGTTGACCGAGGTGCAGGCCACGGTGTCGACGCCCTTGGCCTTGAGCTCGTCGCGGCGCAGGACGTAGCCGGGCAGGTGGGTGTCGGAGCAGGCCGGGGTGAACGCGCCGGGCACACCGAACAGCACGACCGTGCCGGTGCCGAGCACCGAGGCGCTCTGCACGGGCTTCGGGCCCTCGGCGGACGGGGTCATCAGGGTGACGTCGGGGATCTGGTCACCGGCGGCGAGAGCCACGGGTTCCTCCTGGTGCTGCGGGGTGGAGCGGTCGGGACCGACCCTAGTCCGCCACCGCCCCGCCCGGCCCCGCGCCGTCGTCACACCCCGTCCTGTCGCCGGGCACCGCCGCACAGGTTCGGGCGCCGCCGCACAGGGTCGGACCCGTGCGGCGCGTTCGGAACCCGTGCGGCGCCGGGACGGGGCGGGCCGACGTCGCGTGGCCGGAGCACCGGGTGGTCGGGGAGTTCGACGGCCGGATCACGTACGGCCGATCGGCGGGCCCGGGCCAGGACCCGGCGCAGGTGCTGTGGGAGGAGAAGCTGCGCGAGGACCGCATCCGTGCCGCCGGGTTCGCCGTCGTCCGCCGGACCTGGTCCGACCTGACCCCCTTCACCGCGACCGCCTCCCGCCTGGGCGCGGCACTCGGTCGCCGACGACACCGGCGCCGCACACGTCGTGGACGCGCCGCGCAGGACAGAACCTGTGCGGCGGCGACACGGCCCGTGCGGCGCCGGCTCGGAGTGGGGCGGACGGTCAGTGGCAGCTCGTGGGCGCCGGCGGGACGTCGAGGGTGGGGTTGCGGTCGAAGAACCCGGCGGGCTTCAGGACGAAGCCGGTGTAGTCGACCGGCATGACCGGCCAGTCCTCCGGCCGCGGGAAGTGGGTCAGCCCGAAGGTGTGCCACAGCACGACGTCCTGGCCGTCGAGGTCGCGGTCCGCCGCGACCCAGGACGGCAGCCCGTCCCCGCCCGGGTTCTGGTTGACGAAGTCGCCGGCCGGGTAGCGCTGCGCCGGGTCGTAGCGGGTCACCCACAGCGCCTTCGAGGCGAACGTCGCCCGCGCGTGGATCGACGACGCCGGGTCCGCCAGCAGGGTGGGCTGCCCGTGCGGGTGCAGGACGTAGCCGACCGGCCGTCCCAGGGCGTTGGTCCGCTCGGTGTTCACCACGTGCCAGACCCGCCCGGACCCCGGGTCGGCGTCCCGCTGGGCCTGCGACTCACGGGTCAGCCGGGTGGCCGAGCGGGCGAACGCGTTGCCGTGGGCGTTGCCCTCGCCCATCGGCACGCGGACCGCCTCGACCTCCTCGACGGCGTTGGCCGTGCCGTCGACGGTCATGTCCAGCCGCGCGGAGAACAGGTGCTGGTGGAACGGCGCACCCAGGCCGGGCGCGACCTCGGTGGCGTACTCGCCGGGCGTGCCGGAGGTGAACACGATGCCGGTCGCCTTGCACTCCAGCTCGATGGTGCCGTCGAGGTAGAGGTACCAGTAGAAGCCGTAGTCGTAGTTGCCGATCGGGGTGAAGAACGAGATCACCAGGCGACGCTGGCGGCGCACCTCACGGGCGCCGGTGAAGATGTCGGTGTGCTTCCAGAGGACGCCGTGGTCCTCCTCGTGCATGCAGATGGCGTTGCTGATCGTGCGCGGGTTGCCCAGGTCGTCGGCGACCACCGCGTCGAGGTAGTGGATGTCGCCGAGGCAGTCGCAGCCCAGCTGCAGGGAGTCGGCGTAGCGGGCGAACATGTACTCGCCGCAGTCGAAGTAGTTCTGCCAGAACCGCACCGGCGCCGGGTCGGCGTAGGGCACGACCATCTCCGCGACCGAGGCGCGGTAGCAGATCGGGCGCTCGTCGAAGGCGATCTGGTGCAGGGTCAGGCCCTCGCGCTCGTTGAACCCGACGCGCAGGTCCCACTTGCCCCAGCGGACCCGGCCGTCGGTGACGGTGAACGAGCGCCCCTCGGGCTGGGTGATCTCGATCGGCTTGAGCGAGGTCATGTGCTCGCCCTGTACGGCCGGGTCGTCGAAGTTCCCGCTGGTCGCGGGCACCGGCACGACGCCGGTGTCGATGACCCGGTCGACCGTGCGGGCGGTGAGGTCGACGTAGGCGACGAGCCCGTCGACGGGATGTGCCCAGGCGTGGTCGGCCTCGTGATCCTGGCGGAACCCGAAGGCGCGGGCGAGGCGGCGGCCCTTCTCCCCGGGGATGTCGTAGACGCCGGCCGACAGCGGCACGGCGCGCACCGAGGCGGGCTCCAGCCCGCGCTTCTCCAGCGCGGCGAGCCAGTCCGGCGAGGCGTTCAGGACGTCCTCGATGAACTCGAACTCCGAGTCGATGATCGGCGGCTGGCCCTCCCGCTCGGGCTCCAGCTCGCGGCAGGAGACCAGCTCACGACGGGTGACCGAGACGACCGTGTCGTGGGAGCGCCCGGTGCCCAGGTCCAGCAGCACCGCGCGGAAGCTGCGCTCGGCGTCGGCGCCGTCGGGGTGGGCGAGGACCTCGGACTTGGGCGGCTCCTCGGGGGCGAAGAACGCGAAGCGGACGTGCTCGGTGAGCAGCCCGGCCGCGGCGAGGACCTCGCGGACGACGGTGACCTCGGCCTCCGTGGTCGGGGCCAGCGGGTGGCTCGCGGTGGTGCGCGGCTCCTGGACGGCGGTCATCGGGTCTCCTCCTGGAGGTCGGTTCCGGCGGTGTCGTGCCCGGTGTCGTGCCCGGTGACGGTTCCGGGTGCGTCGGGCGAGGGCAAGGTCCCGGGGCGGTCACCCGTGAACCGGGTCAGGACCGTTCCGAGCACGAACGCGGCGACCAGGACCCCGCCGATGGCGGTGGCCAGCGCGGGGGAGCCGCCGATGAGCGTCGGGAAGTTCGCGACGGTCAGCCACAGGCAGACCAGCAGACCGGCCAGCCCCAGGGCCGGGGCCGCGACGGTGTGCCAGAACCGGGTGTCGACGCGCGAGCGGCGGAAGAACACGAGCACCGCGGCGCAGGTCAGCGCCATCAGGGCGAGCACCCCGAGGGTCGCGGTCCCGGCCATCCAGGCGAACACCTGGGTCACCGGGTCCATCCCGGTCACCGCGAACACCGCGATCAGCGCCAGCGCGGTGCCCGACTGGGCCGCCGACGCGGCGTGCGGCGAGGCGTGCCGGGCGTGGCTGCGGCCCAGTGCGGCGGGCATCGAGCCGGCGTTGCCGAGGGCGAACAGGTAGCGCGAGAGCACGTTGTGGAACGACAGCAGCGCCGCGAACAGGCTGGTGACCAGCAGGACCTGGGCCAGGTCGCCGCCGACGGGGCCGAGCACCGCGGTGATCGTCGCGACGATCATGTTCCCGGGGTCCTCGGTCGCGCGGGCCACGGCGCCGTCGTCGCCCCAGGCGGAGACGACCGCCCACGACGACAGCGTGTAGAACGCGCCGATCAGCACGAGGGCCAGGTAGGTGGCGCGGGGGATGGTGCGCCCGGGGTCGCGGGCCTCGTCGCGGAACACCGCGGTGGCCTCGAACCCGATGAACGACGCGATCGCGAACATGATCGCGATGCCGAGCGAGCCGGACAGGAACTGCGACGGCACGAACAGCGCCGTCGAGCGGCCGGAGCCGAGCCCGCCGGTCGCGGCGACGACCGCGTCGAACACCAGCACGATCGCCACCTCGGCGACCAGCAGCGTGCCCAGGACCCGCCCGGACAGCTCGATGTGGCGGTAGCCGAGCACCCCGGCGGCGACGAGCGCCAGGGCCGCGTAGAGGTACCAGGGCAGGGTGGGCCCGCCGTAGTGCTGCACCAGCGCGTCGACGGTCGCGCCCAGGTAGCCGTACACCGCGGCCTGCACCGCGGTGTAGGTGACCAGCGCGAGGAAGGCCGAGCCCAGGCCCGGCGCGGCACCGAGCCCGCGGGCGACGTAGGCGTAGAACGCGCCGGCACCCGGCACGTGCCGTGACATGGCGCAGAAGCCCACCGCGAACAGCAGCAGCACCACCGCGCACAGCACGAAGGTCATCGGGAACGCGGCACCGTTGCCCGCGGCCAGTCCCAGCGGCACCGTCCCGGCGACGACGGTCAGCGGCGCGGCCGCGGCGACCACCATGAACACGATCGACCCGGCGCCCAGCGTCCCGCGCAGACGGTGCCGGTCCGCGGGCTCCGGGGACGGCGACGGTGGTGACGGGCGGGGCGCGGGTGCGCTCACGGTTCCTCCTGGCGGTCGAGGCGGACGTCGGGTGCCGGGACGGTGGCCGGTGCCGCGGACCGTGCACAACGCCGGATCCCATGTGGTGCGAATCACCGGCGGTGGTGTTCCCGCGCTGCGGGAACGGCTCCGGAGTTTTTCTCGTTCGACCCGTCGTCGCTGGTCATGGCGTCGACACGGGGAGCTAGTGTCCGCGGGCGAGGATCACCGGTGAGGGCGGGAGGGGGCGTCGTGACGTCGTTGCGTGACCGGTCACCGGTGCACGGTCTGGCCCGGCGACGGGTGGGCCCGGCCGACGTCGCGGCGCAGTCGATCGCCGGCTCGGCACCCTCGGCGGCGATGGCGGCCACCCCGGTGATCGTCGCGGGGATGGCCGGGGCGGGGACGGTGTGGTCGTTCGTCGTCGCCGGTGTGCTCGCGCTGCTCGTCGCCGCCTCGGTCGCCCGGTTCACCCGCCGGATGGCGGCACCCGGGGGGATCTACACGCTGACCGCGCAGGGCCTCGGCGCCGGACCGGCGTTCGCGGCCGGGATCGCGACGCTGGCCGGGTACCTGCTGCTGTGCGGCGCGGCGATCGCGGGTGCCGTGGCCTACCTCGGGCCGCTGTGCGGGCCGTGGGCGACCGGGCCGCTCGCGTCGGCACTGCTCGCCGTCGCGGTCGGCGCGGTGGTGACCGCGCTGGTCGTGCGCGGGGTCCGCCCCGCGGCCCGGGTGGTGCTGCTGGTGGAGGCGGTCGCGGTCGCGGTGCTGGTCGGGGTGTTCGTGGTGCTGCTCGTCGGCGGCCCGCTGCCCGGCCCCGGCGCGCCCGTCCCGCCCGCGGGCCCGGGAGCGGTCGCCGCGGGCGTGGTGCCCGCGCTCGCGGCGTTCATCGGGTTCGAGGTGGCGACCTCGCTCGGGGCCGAGGCCCGGCGCCCGTTCCGGTCGGTGCCGCGCGCGGTCACGGCGACCGCGGCGGTGACCGCGGTGCTCTACGTCTTCGCGGCCGCGGTGCAGGTCGCCGGGTTCGCCGCCGTCCCGGGCGGGCTCGCCGGGCAGACCCAGCCGGTGCAGGTCCTCGCCGTCGCCCGCGGCTGGTCCTGGATCCCCCCGCTGCTCGACGCCGCGCTCGTCCTGTCCTTCCTCGCCTGCGCGGTCGCGACGACCACCGCGCTGTCGCGGGTGCTGTTCGCCCTGGCCCGCGACGGCGTCGTGCCCCGCCCGCTGGGGCGTACCCACCGCCGGTTCCGGACCCCGCACGTCGCCGTCGGGCTCGGGGCGCCCGCGGCGACGCTCGCGGTCGCCGTCCCGGTCGCGCTGGGCGTCCCCGTCGGGACGGTGCTCGCCGCGCTGCTCGGCGTCGCGACGGTCGGGTTCCTCGTCGGCTACGTGCTGGTCTGCCTGGCCGCGCCGGCGTTCCTGCGCCGCATCGGCGAGCTGACCCCGGCCGCGGTCGCGACCGCGGTGGTGGCCGTCCCGTCGCTGGTCGCGGCCCTGGTCGCGTTCGTCGTCGCCGCCCCGGCCACCGGGATCGCGCTCGCCGCGGCGCTCGGGGCCGGTGCGGTGTGGGCCGTCGTGCTGCGCCGCCGCGGGCGGCTGCACGGCCTGGGCGTCTACGACGAGACCGTCGCCTCCGACGTCTGGGGGCGGGCCCGGTGACGGTGGACCCGGCGCCGATCAGCGGACGCCAGCCACGGGCCGTGCGGACCGCGCTCGCGGTGCTCGAGGAGGTCGTCGCGGCCGGACCCGGGGTCACCGCCAAGGAGATCTCGACGGCGCTGCGGCTGCCCCCGGCGACCACCTACCGGGTGCTGAACCTGCTCGTCGGCGAGGAGTACCTGGTCCGGCTGCCCGACCTGCGCGGCTTCGCGCTCGGGCGCCGTGCCGCGCGGCTGTCCCCGGTCGCGGTCCCGCGGCTGCCGACCGCCGCGCGCACCGTCGTCGACCACCTGCGCGGCCGCGTCCGGTGGGGCGTGCACCTGGCGATCTTCGACGGCGCCCGGCTGCAGGTCCTCGACCCGGACCCGGACCACCCGCCCAGCGACGCCGACCTGCTCGCCCGGCTGCCCCAGGCCTCCGCGCTGGGCAGGCTGCTGCTCGCCGAGCAGCCCGACTGGCGGGCCCTGGTCCGCGACCTGCGACCGGTCACCGACCGCACCGTCACCGACCCGGACGCGCTCGACGCCGTCCTCGACGCCGTCCGCCGCGACGGCCTGGCCACCCAGACCGGTCAGCTGCGCCCGGACCGCGGGTGCCTGGCCGTACCGGTCCGTTCGCCCGCCGACGGGGCGCTCGTCGCGGGTCTCGCGCTGTCCGGCCCGGCGACCCGGGTCGCCGACCCGGACCCCGAGCTGGTCACCCTGCTGCGCGAGCACGCCACGACACTGGGGCCGCTGCTCGGCTGAGCCACCGCGCCGGTCACCCCGGCGTGGTCACTGCTCCAGCTCGGCCAGGTCCTTGCGGGCCTGCTCCAGCTCGGCCTCCAGCTCCGCCACCCGCGCGGCCTTCGCCGACCGGGCGCCCTCGATGAGCTCGTCGACCGGGCCGGACAGGTCGGCGTGCAGCGCCGCAGCCGCCGCGGACACCGCCGACGCCGTCACCGGCAGGCCGCGGGCCACCCACGTGGTGCCCTGCTTCAGCTCGGCCTGCCAGTCGCCGTCGGCGGAACCGCTGACGGTCAGGGTCATGGTCACGACCCGGGTGGTGCGGGCCGTCGAGCCCGGTGGCCTGCCCCGCCTCCGCTTCGGCGGCTCGGGCGCCGGGGTGCTCGCGGTGTCCGCGGGCGGGGTCTCCCCGCCGGTCGTCAGCTCGTCGTCCACGTGCGTCCTCGTCCCTCTCCACTCGGCTGCACGGCCAGGTACAAGGGTGATTCACGAACGCCCGTTCGCCGGTAGCGACCCGCCCGAGTGGTCCGTGTGGGTGTCGACGTCGGACGACCGGTCACGGTCCGGGGCGGTGGCGGTCACCCACAGGAGGATCTGCGTCCGGGTGGCCCGGCTGCCAGCATCGCGGTCATGCGCATCGACCACCTCGACCACCTGGTGCTGACCGTCGCCGACGTCGACGCCACCGTCGCCTTCTACACCCGCGTGCTCGGGATGGAGGACGTCGAGTTCGGCGGCGGGCGCCGCGCACTCGCCTTCGGCCCGAGCAAGATCAACCTGCACGAGGCGGGGCGGGAGTTCGAGCCGAAGGCCGAGCGGCCCACTCCGGGTAGCGCCGACCTGTGCCTGATCACCCTCGACCCGATCGAGCAGGTCCGGCGCGAGCTGGCCGAGGCCGGCGTGGCCGTCGAGGAGGGGCCGGTCGAGCGGACCGGGGCCCGGGGTCCGTTGCTCAGCGTCTACCTGCGCGATCCGGACGGGAACCTCGTCGAGATCAGCAACGAGGTCTGAGCCTCACGCGGTGTCCGGCGTGCCCGCCTGCGCGCGGGCCCGCGCCGCGCGGTGCGCGGGGAACAGCCGCTCGGCGACGGCCGAGACCGGGACGGTCAGCAGCCAGGACAGCATCGCCCAGGTCGGGCTCAGCGGGGCGATCACCAGCGACGGCAGGAACGACACCACCGGCGCCAGCCCGTTGACCAGCGTGTGGCGGGCCTCGTCCGGGGTCACGTCGGCGCGGGTCAGGCGGCCGCGGTAGGAGCCGTAGGCCCACATCGCGGCGGAGAACGAGCCGATGACGACCAGCGTGGCCGCATAGAGCACGACGGCCGCGGTGCTGTCGCCGTGCCCGCCGAGCAGCGACGTCGGGAACGGCAGGAACGCGATGCCGAACAGGTAGCCGAGGTTGAGCGTCATCATCCGGGCGTCGGCGCGGTCGAAGCGGGCGAACAGCTGGTGGTGGACCGTCCAGTACCGCCCGATCACCGCGAAGCTCAGCGCGAAGGTGAGCATCCGCGGCAGCAGCTCCACCAGCTGCGGGGCGACCGGGCCCGGGCCGATCTCGGCGTCGGTCAGCGGCAGCACCAGCAGCGTGATCGCGATGGCGAACACCCCGTCGCTGAAGAACGTGATCCGTTCCAGCCCGACCTCGACCCGACGCCGCATCCCTGTCCTTTCCCCGTGCAACGGCGCTCATCGTGCCCCACCGGCCGCCACGGACCTAGGCTGGTCCGTCGTGACGTCCCCGCTCGTGCGCACCGTCCGCTTCCACGCCACGGGCGGCCCGGAGGTGCTGCGGATCGAGCGGCTGCCGCTGCGCGACCCGGGCCCGGGGGAGGTGCGGATCCGGGTGCACGCGGTCGGGCTCAACCGCTCCGAGGTGAACTTCCGCCGCGGCACCTACCTCGACGCCCCGGTGCTCCCCGCGGGCCTGGGCAGCGAGTGCTCGGGCACCGTGCTCGGGACCGGTCCGGGGGTGACGGGCTGGGCGCCCGGCGACGAGGTGTGCGTGATCCCGGCGTCGTCGCAGAACGAGCACCCGGTCTACGCCGACGAGGCCGTCGTACCGGTCCGGTCGCTGCTGGCCCGCCCGCCCGGTCTCGACGACGACGGCGCCGCCGCGCTGTGGATGCCGCTGCTGACCGTGTGGGGCATGACCCGTCACGCCGTCCGGCTGCGGGAGGGGGACCGGCTCGTCGTCACGGCCGCGGCGAACAGCATCGGGGCCGCGGCGCTGCAGGTCGCGCGGCACCTCGGGGTGCACGCCGTCGCCGTCGTCCCCGACGACCGGCACGCCGCGGTCCTGCGCTCCGCCGGGGCCGCCGAGGTGCTGACCGGCACGCCCGACGCCGAGACGCTGCGGTCCGCGCTCGGCGGCGGTGCCGACCTGGTCCTCGACGCCGAGGGCGGGCCCGGCGTCGCCCGGCTGGTGCGGGCCTGCGCCCCGGGCGGCGCGGTGATCGTCCACGGCGGACTGTCCGGGGAGCCGACACCGCTGCCCGCGGCCGGGTACGCGCCGGTGTGGCTGCGCCGCTTCCACGTCCGCGAGGTCACCGGCGACGCGGCGGTGCTGGCCCGCGCCGAGGCGTTCGCCCGCGCCGGGCTCGCCGCGGGCACGCTCACCCCGCTGGTGGAGCGGGTCTTCGACCTGGACGACGGCGTCGCGGCCGTCGCCGCCGCGCACGCGCACCTGGAGTCACCGGACCGGGCTCCGGGCAAGCCGGTGCTGCGGACCGGTCAGCGGAACAGGTAGGCGCCCGGCAGGGCGTTCCCGACGCCGGCGACCGGGCCGAGGCCGCCGAGCGCGATCGCGACGACGGCGGGTTCCCCGACCGCAGCGGGACATGGGCACGGTCACGGTCGTTCGCATTGCTCATGACATGCGTTGCGTGATGCAATGTTCGGCAGGTCCGATACGTCCATGATCTCTCCGGGGTCCGTTCCCGGGGGAAGGCGATGACATGTCCCGAACATCCGGTGCGGCGCACGCCCCCAGCCCGTTCCGCCAGCCCAAGGCCGTCTGGGCGGTGGCCTTCGCCTGCGTCATCTCGTTCATGGGCATCGGGCTGGTCGACCCGATCCTGCCGTCGCTGTCCGGGCAGCTGCACGCCACGCACGCCGAGGTCGAGCTGCTGTTCACCAGCTACCTCGTCGTGACCGCGATCGCGATGCTGGTGACCGGCTGGGTGTCGTCCCGGATCGGCGCGAAGAGGACCCTCATCACCGGCCTCGCGCTGATCGTGGTGTTCGCGGCGCTGGCCGGGGCGTCGTCGGGGATCTGGGGCATCGTCGGCTTCCGGGCCGGCTGGGGCCTGGGCAACGCGCTGTTCATCGCAACCTCGCTCGCGGTGATCGTCGGCTCGGCCTCGGGCGGCTTCGCCGGTGCGATCGTGCTCTACGAGACCGCGCTCGGCGTGGGCATCGCCACCGGTCCGCTGCTCGGCGGCCTGCTCGGCAACGTCTCCTGGCGGGGCCCGTTCTTCGGCGTCTCGGTGCTGATGCTGATCGCGCTCGTCGCGACCGTCGTGCTGCTGGAGCCGACGCCGGTCCCGACCCACAAGGCACGGCTCTCCGAACCGCTGGCCGCCCTGCGCCACCGCGCGCTCGCCACCACCAGCGGGGTCGGGCTGCTCTACAACTGGGGCTTCTTCACCCTGCTCGGCTACGCACCGTTCCTGATGGGCGGGCTCGACCCGATCTCGCTCGGTGCGGTGTTCTTCGGCTGGGGGCTGCTCGTCGCGGCCTTCGCGGTGTTCGGTGCGCCCTGGCTCAAGGACCGCTTCGGCACCGCGCGCACCCTCTACGGCGCGCTCGTCGGCATCGCGGTGCTGCTCGCGGCCATCGGGCTGTTCGACGACGTGCCCGCCGTGGTGATCGTCGCGGTGGTCCTGTCCGGCATCGTGGTCGGCGTCAACAACACCCTGGTGACGACGGCGGTCATGTCGATCTCGCCGGTGCCCCGCCCGACCGCGTCGGCCACCTACGGGTTCGTCCGGTTCATCGGTGGCGGCCTCGCCCCGTTCGCCGCGGGTCTGATGGCCGCGGCCGTCGGTGCCTCGGTGCCGTTCCTGATCGCCGCGGTCGTCGTGCTGGTGGGAGTGGCGCTGCTCTCGACGATCCGCCGTGACCTGGACGCCGCCGACGCCGAGGCCGAGCAGCCCGGCCCGTCGCACGAGCGCGCCGCCGCCGAGGAGGCCGTCCGGGAGGTGCCCGGGCTGCCGACCGAGGCGGTGATCGCCGAGGACGCGCTGCAGCACGACCGGCGCTGAGACCCTCCGCCCCGACCGGGCCCCGTCCGGACCGTCCGGACGGGGCCCCTCCGTGTCGTGCCGCCCGGGCCGGTGGCGCGGTCAGCCGGTGACGAGGGCGGCGAAGCGGTCCAGGTCGACGTTGCCACCGGAGATCGTGACGCCGATCCGCGTCCCCGCCCACCGCTGCGGGTCCGCGGCGACGGCCGCCCGCACGCCCGCGAAGGCCAGCGCCCCGGTCGGCTCGACGAGCACCTTGTAGCGCGCCGCGAACAGCGCCATCGACTCGACCAGGGCGGTGTCGGGCACGGTCACGATGTCGGTGACGAGCTGCGCGATCACGGGGAACGTGTGGTCGCCGAGGTGGGTGGTGGCGGCGCCGTCGGCGAGCGTGCGGGGCTGCGGGATGCGCACGACGTGCCCGGCGCGCAGGGACTGCAGGCCGTCGTCGCCGGCCTCGGGCTCGACGCCGTACACCTGGGCGTCGGGGGACAGGGCCTGCGTCGCGAGCAGTGATCCGGAGAGCAGCCCGCCCCCGCCGAGGCAGACGAACAGCGCGTCGAGCGGGCCGTGGTCCTCCAGCAGCTCCAGCACCGCGGTGCCCTGCCCGGCGATGACGTGCGGGTGGTCGTAGGGCGGGACGAGGGTGAGCCCACGCTCCTCCGACAGCGCGGTCGCGATGGCCGCGCGGTCCTCGGCGTAGCGGTCGTAGCCGACGACCTCGGCGCCGTAGCCGCGGGTGGCGGCGAGCTTCGAGGCCGGGGCGTCGTGCGGCATCACGATCGTCGCGGGGACCTCCAGCAGCTGCGCGGCCAGCGCCACGGCCTGGGCGTGGTTGCCCGAGGAGAACGCGACGACCCCCGCCCGCCGCTGTGCCGCGGACAGCCGGGACAGCGTGTGGAACGCCCCGCGGAACTTGAAGCTCCCGGTGCGCTGGAGGTTCTCCGCCTTCACGAACACCTGTGCGCCGAGCTCGGCGTCGGTGAGCCGGGAGGTGAGGACGGGGGTGCGGTGGGCGTGGCCGCGCAGGATCGCTGCCGCGGCACGGACGTCGTCGGGGGTGGGGAGAGCGTTCACCGGACCACCTTCCGCCGCCCGGCGGAGCCGGTTCAAGTCCGTTCGGATCCATTCACGATCGGGTGTAACGACCGACACGTCCGGATCGCTGCTACCTGCGTGGCTCCCCCCACGTTCCCCGGAAGGACACCCCGATGCGCCTCCGCTCCCTGTCCGCCGCCGTGCTCCTCGCGACCGCGGCCGCCCTCCCGCTGGCCGGTACGGCCTTCGCCCAGGACCGCGACTGCAAGGACTTCGCCAGCCAGGCCGACGCCCAGGCGGCCCTGACCCCGGGTGACCCCTACGGACTCGACCGCGACAACGACGGTCAGGCCTGCGAGGACCACGACTACGGCAGCGCGGCGTCCCCGGCCGCGGTCGAGGCCGCCTCCGACGACTCCACCCAGGTCACCGCGACGCCGGTCGGTGGCGTCGAGGCCGGTGGCGGCCCGGCCGACGTGCTGCCGCTGGCGCTCGGTGCCGTCGTCGCCGGTGGCATCGGCGCGGTCGCGGTGCGGCGCGTCGCCACCGGTCGCCGCGGCTGACCCCGGCACCGTGCCCGGTCCCGTCCTCCCGGTGCCCGGACCCGCCGCACCGCCCGGTGCGCGGGCCGGGCGCGGCCCCGTGGCCGGGGACCGGTCCGGGCGCGGGACGGTGGCCGGGGACCACGCCGGGCGCGGAACGGTGGCCGGGGACCGGGCCGGGACGGTGCGGCGCGGGAGCCCGGACCGAGGGCGGCGGGCGCGGCGACGAGCCGGTGCACTGCGCCGGGTGACGCGGGTGCTGGCGCCGGTCGGTGTCCTCACCGCCGCGCTGCTGCTCGCCGACCCCGCGGGCGCACCCGAGCCCGGGGCGACGGCCGTCGCCTCCGTCCCGGTGCCCGCTCCGGCGCCCGCGCCGGGGGCGTTGCTGCCGCCGGGGCCCGCGCCGCTGGTGCGGTCCGAGCCGGTCCGGCTACGGGTCGACCGGCTCGGGCTCGACACCGTGCCCCGGCCGATGGGGCTGGCCGCGGACCGGTCGATGGAGGTCCCCGCGGATGCGGGCACGGTCGGCTGGTACACCGGCGCACCGACCCCGGGGGAGGTCGGTCCCGCCGTGCTCACCGCGCACGTCGACTGGAAGGGACTGCCCGGCGCCTTCGCCGACCTGGACACCCTCGAGCCCGGCGACGAGATCCGCGTCGACCGCGCCGACGGGACGTCGGTGGTGTTCGCCGTGCGCCGGGTGGGGCGCTTCCCCAAGGCGGAGTTCCCGACCGCCGAGGTCTACGGCGATCTCGACCACGCGGGCCTGCGACTGATCACCTGCGGCGGGGTGTTCGACCGGTCGGCCCGCAGCTACGTCGACAACGTCGTGGTGTTCGCCGACCAGGTCCGCTGAGCGGCCCGGCTGTCCCGCGGAGCGAGGCCCGGGCCCTACGCGCCGTCGCGGTCCGTCGTCCCGCGCTCGTCGAGATGCAGCTCAGCGGGCTGTGGAGATCCACACTTCCCGCTGAGCTGCAACTCGGCGACAGGGCCGCCGCGCCGGCGGAGCTCCGGGGTGCGGGGTGCGGGGCTCATCTCCGGCGCCCGGTGCCCCGTCCCGGTGTCGCGGTGCGCGGGTCCTCGGGCCAGGCGTGCTTCGGGTAGCGCCCGCGGAGCTCGGCCCGGACCTGCGGGTAGGCGTTGTCCCAGAACGAGTCCAGGTCCGCGGTGACCGCCGTCGGACGCCCGGCGGGGGAGAGCAGGTGCAGCACCACCGGGACCCGCCCGTCGGCGACGGCCGGGGAGCCGGTCCACCCGAACACCTCCTGGACCTTCACCGGCAGGGCCGGGGCCGCGCCGGAGTAGTCCAGTGCGATCCGGGACCCGGTGGGGACGGTGAGCCGCTCCGGGGCCAGCTCGTCGATCCGCCCGGCGAGCCCGCCCACGGACGCGGCGACGTGGCGGCGCAGCGCGGGGCCGGCGTCGACCCGGGCCAGGTCGGAGCGTCGCCGGGCGGTGGCGAGCGGACCGGCCAGCCACCCGGCGGGATCGGCGGCCGAGTCGAGCAGCGCCTCCTCGGACACGTCGGGCCACGGTGCGCCCAGCACCCGGTGCAGGAAGCCCAACCGCTCGCGCAGGGAGACCGCCCCCGCCGTCCAGCGCAGCAGCCCGGTGCCCTCGGCACGCAGCCCGGCGACGAGCGCGTCACGGACGGCGCCGGGGTCGGGGGAGCGGTCGGGCTTCTCCGACAGCACGATCGCGCCGAGCCGGTCGACGGTGCGGGCGCGGACGTCGCCGTCGCTCCAGACGGCCTCCGAGCCGGTGACCCGCAGCGGTGCGGCGGCGCGCAGCGCGGTCGCGGCGTCGGTGGTCGCGGCGAGGCGGACCCGGCCGTGGGTCTGCCCGGGGCGCCGGTCGGCGACGGCGACGGCCAGCCACTCGGCGTCGCGCAGCGGGCCGGGCGGGACCTCGACGGCGGTGCCACCGGTCATCAGGAACACCCCGGCCGCGGCGTCGCGGCGCCGGGCGAGCCGCTCGGGGTAGGCGAGCCCGGTGACCAGCGCGACGAGTTCGCCGCCCGGGGCCCCCGCGGCGCGCCCGGGCTGTTCGCGCGTACGGCCCGGGGCCGCGGCGGCCGGGCCGGAGCGCGCCCCGGCTCCCGGCGAGGTGCCCGGCGACACGGCGGCGGTCGGCGGGGCGGCGACCGCGGGGGACGAGGCGCGGGCGCGGCGCAGTGCACCGGTCAGGCGGTCCCGGTCCCCACGCCACCGCCCGGCGCCGGGGGCGTCGCCGGAGCGCAGCCGGGTCAGCGCGGCGGTCAGGTCGTCGGCGGGACCGGCGAGGGTGTCGTCGTCGAGGACGGCGACGATCCCGGCGACCTCCCGCGGGTCCCCACCGGCGGCGACGCCGTCGAGCAGGGCCCTGGCGAGGCGCGGGTGCAGGCCCAGCGCGGAGATCCGCCGTCCCCGGTCGGTGACCGCGCCTCGCGTGTCGATCGCGTCGAGTGCGGTCAGCACCGTCCGTCCGGCGGCCAGCGGACCGGGCGGCGGGGCGTCCCACCAGCGCAGACCGCTGCCGTCGGGAGTGCCCCAGACGGCGAGGTCCAGCGCGAGCGCGGTGAGGTCGGCGGTGCGGATCTCGGGGTCCGGGGCGTCGGCGAGGACCTCTCCCTCGGGCCAGCAGCGGTAGGCGACGCCGGGTGCCTCCCGGCCGGCGCGGCCCGCGCGCTGGGTCGCGACCGCGCGCGAGACCCGCCGCGTCACGAGGCCGGACAGTCCGCGCCGGTGGTCGGTGTGCGGGACCCGGACCAGCCCGGAGTCGACGACGGCCCGGACACCGGGCACGGTCAGGCTGGACTCGGCGACGGCGGTGGCGAGCACGATCCGGCGCCGTGGCCCGTCGCGCAGCGCCGCGTCCTGCTCCGCGGCGGGCAGCCTGCCGTGCAGCGCGAGGACGTCGGCGTCGGGTCCCAGCTCGCGCAGCGCCGACGCGGTCCGCCCGATCTCCGCGACGCCCGGCAGGAACGCCAGCACGCTGCCGTGCTCGAGCGCCCGCACGCACGTCCGGGCCACGGTGTTCTCGATCCGCTCGATCCCGCCGCGACCGGCCCGGGCGGGCGGGACGTGGGCGACGGCGACGTCGTAGCTGCGGGCGGCGACCTCCAGCACCGGCGCGGGCCGGTCGTCGTCGCCCAGCAGTACGGCCGGGCGGGCCGCGTCGAGGGTCGCGGAGGTGGCGAGCAGCCGCAGGTCGGGCCGCAGCCCGTCGCGGGCGTCGAGCAGCAGGGTGAGCAGCAGGTCGGCGTCGAGGTGACGCTCGTGCACCTCGTCGAGGACGACGGTGGACACCCCGGCCAGCTCCGGGTCCCCGGCGAGGCGGCGCAGCAGCAGGCCGGAGGTGACGACCTCGACCCGGGTGCCCGGCCCGGTGCGGGCGTCGCCGCGGACGCGGTAGCCGACCGGCCCACCGACCTCGGTCCCCAGCAGCGACGACATCCGGGCCGCGGCGGCCCGGGCGGCGACCCGGCGCGGCTCGGCGACCAGCACCGTGCCCCCGGGTGCCGGGCCGGAGCCGTCGAGCCCGGCCAGGGCGAGCGGCACGAGGGTGGTCTTGCCGGTCCCGGGCGGGGCGACGAGCACGGCGGCGCCGCGGTCGTCCAGCGCCGCCCGCAGCTCGTCGAGGACGGCGCGGACCGGCAGGTCGGGGAGTGGGGGCATCACTCCCGAGTATGGGTCAGGCCAGCCCGCTGTAGGACAGCACCATGATCACGACGACGGCGGCGGCCAGTCCGGCGGTGATCAGCAGCAGCACCCAGCCCGGCAGCGCGGTCTCGTCGAGGACGGGGGCCGCGGGACGGTGGGTGGCGGCGGTGGTGGCGGGCATCGTTGCTCCTGCGGTTCGGACTGCGTCAGACGGACGAACCTGATGTCGCGCACGGACCAGGAACCGTTAACCGTGGTCCCCGAAACTGATGACGGCTAGGTTCGGAGCGACGTCGACGACGACCGTCAGGCCCGCCTTCCGGAGGTGCGATGAGCTCGCCCACCACGACCCGACCGGCATCCGACGCGGCCCGCGTGGCACAGGCCGCCCGGGAGGTGGTCGAGGCCCACGACCCGCGGTCGGTGCCGCGCGAGGAACTGTTCGGCGCCCTCTACGACGCCGGGCTCGCCTGGGTGCACCACCCCGAGGGGCTCGGCGGGCTCGGCCTGTCCCGCGGGCTCCAGCCGGTGGTCGACCAGATCGTCACCGACGCCGGCGGCGAGCGGATGTTCGCGGTCAACCCGATCGGCTACGGCATGGGCGCGCCGACCGTCGTCGAGTACGGCCCGGACCGTGACCAGGTGGCGGCCTGGCTGCGGCCGATGGCCACCGGCGAGGAGATCTGGTGCCAGCTGTTCAGCGAGCCCGGCGCCGGCTCCGACGTCGCGGGCCTGGCCACCTCCGCGGTCCGCGACGGCGACGAGTGGGTCGTCAACGGGCAGAAGGTCTGGACGACCCTGGCCCACGTCGCGCGGTGGGGGATGCTCGTCGCCCGCACCGACCCCGAGCAGCCCAAACACCGCGGCCTGACCTACTTCGTGATCGACATGACCCAGCCGGGCGTCGACGTCCGCCCGCTGCGCCAGATGACCGGGCAGGCCGAGTTCAACGAGGTCCACCTGCACGACGCCCGGGTCCTCGACGCGCACCGGCTCGGGGAGGTCGGCGCCGGCTGGAAGGTCGCGATCACCACCCTGATGAACGAGCGCACCGCCATCGGCGGGGTCACCGGGAGGCGCGGCAGCGGCGTCATCGGCGAGGCCCTCGGCCTGTGGCGGGCCCACCCCGACCGGCACACCCCGGTGCTGCGCGACCGGCTCGCGGCACTGTGGACCCGCGCCGAGACCCACCGCCTCACCCTCGCCCGCGCGCGGCGCACCGCGAGCGCCGGACAGCCCGGTCCGGAGGGGTCGGTGTCCAAGCTGGTCGGCGCCGAGCTGAACCAGGACGTCTACGAGTTCTGCATGGACCTGCTCGGCCCGGACGCGCTGCTCTACGACGACTGGACGATGGACCGCGCACGGGTGCACACCGACCCGAACTCCACGGTGCAGCAGCGCTTCCTCCGCTCACGCGCGAACACCATCGAGGGCGGCACCTCGGAGGTCATGCGCAACATCCTCGGCGAGCGCGTCCTCGGTCTGCCCGGCGAGCCCCGGTCGGACTCCGACCGCCCCTGGAAGGAGGTCCCCCGTGGCTGAGCAGGAGCTCCGGGAGTTCGACGTCACCGACGAGCAGCGCGAGCTGCGCGCGGCGCTGCACCGCTTCGCCGGGCGCCAGCACGACGAGGCCACCCTGCGCCGGCTCGTCGACACCACCGACGGGTTCGACCGGGCACTGTGGGCCCGGCTCGGCACCGAGCTCGGCGCGCTGTCCCTCGCGGTGCCCGAGGACCTCGGCGGCGCCGGCGGGACCTGTGTGGACCAGGCCGTCGCGGCGGAGGAGCTGGGTGCGGCGCTGGTGACCGGGCCGCTGCTCGGCACCGTCGCGCTCGCGGTCCCGGCGCTGGTCGCGGCCCCGGCGGGCGACGGGCGCGACGCGCTGCTCGCCGCGCTGGCCGACGGCTCGCGCACCGCGGCCCTGGTCGCCCGGCTCACCGAGCCCTACGACGGCGCCACCGCGGCCGGTGTCACCGCCGACGGCGACCGGCTCACCGGCACGGTGGAGCACGTCCCGGACGCGGGCGCCGCGGACGTGCTGGTCGTCGCGGCCGCGGGCCCCGAGGGCCCGGTGCTGGCCGTGGTCGACCCCGGCGCCGACGGGGTGCGGGTGCAGCGGTGCGGCTCGTTCGACGTGACCCGCCCGGTCGCCCGGGTCGTCCTCGAGGGGGCGACCGGCACCGTGCTCGCCACCGGCGCGGACGCCGACGGCGCGCTGCGGCACGCCTTCCGCACCGCCGGGGCGCTGCTCGCCGCCGAACAGGCCGGTATCGCCCGCCGCCTGCTCGACCTGACCGTCGCCTATGCGAAGGAGCGGCTGCAGTTCGGCAGGCCCATCGGGTCGTTCCAGGCGGTCAAGCACCGGTGCGCGGACATGCTCGTCGCCGTCGAACAGGCCCGGACCGCGGCGCTGCACGCGGCCTGGGCGGTCGACGACCCGCGCGTCGACGACGCCGACCTCGCCGTGTCGATCGCGCAGGCCACCTGCTCGGAGACGGCGTACCGGGTCGCCGCCGACGCGGTGCAGCTGCACGGCGGGATCGGCTTCACCTGGGAGCACGTCGCGCACCTGTACTACAAGCGCGCCGTCGCCGACGCGGCGCTGCTCGGGTCCGCCGAGGCCCACCGCGAGCGCATCGCCGCACTGGTGCTGGACACCCTCGACGACGACGTCCGCGAGCCCCGGGTCGCGACCG
Organism: Pseudonocardia sp. DR1-2; assembly: GCF_023717215.1. NCBI lineage: Bacteria > Bacillati > Actinomycetota > Actinomycetes > Pseudonocardiales > Pseudonocardiaceae > Pseudonocardia > Pseudonocardia sp. DR1-2. The sequence goes on from NZ_JAMQOF010000001.1 coordinate 37,598, forward strand.
GCTGAGCGCCGGGGGCCGGGTCAGACCTTGTTCAGGCCCGGCTCCCGGTCCGGCACCACGAACGACGCCGCCGTGCGCACCGTGGCACCGGGCTCGCTGACCCGGGACACGGTGCGGAAGTCCGCGCGCATCTGCGCGGGGGTGAACGTCGCCAGCACGTAGCCGCGCCGGTCGAGCGACCACACCGAGCTGCCGCTGCGACCGGACTTCGCGTCGCCGTCGCCGTCGCCGCCGGAGGTGACCGAGGTGGTGACGAGCTCGGTGCCGGCGATCCGCTCGTCGGCACCGGGGATCTCGTTGGCGTGGTGGACGTGCTCGTCGCCGGTGAGGACGACGGCGTTGCGCACGCCCGCCTCGGTCCAGCCGCGGACCACCCGCTCCCGGGACCCGGTGAACTCCCCCCAGGTGCCGGACTTGCCGCCCCGGCGCGGGGCGAAGAACACCTGCTGGGCCAGCACGTCCCAGCCCGCGGCGGAGTCGGCCAGCCCGCGCAGCAGCCAGCGTTCCTGGTCGGCGCCGAGCATCGAGCCGCGCATCCGGTACTGACGGGTGTCCAGGACGTGGAAGGTGGCGAGCGAGCCCCACGCGAGCCGCCGGTAGAGCTGGATGTCCGGGCCGTCGGGCACCGAGGCCCGGCGCAGCGGCATGTGCTCGTAGTACGCCTGGGCCGCGGCACGGCGCCGGTCGGGCGTCGCGCCGTCCCAGTCGTTGACGACCTCGTGGTCGTCCCACACGACCACCCACGGCGCGACGGCGTGCGCGGCGCGCAGGTCCTCGTCGGAGCGCTGGTGGGCGTGGGTACGGCGGTACCCGGCGAGGGTCTTCGGCTCCGGCGGTCCCGGGTCGCGGACCTCGCCCCGGTCGGTCTCGTAGAAGTAGTCGCCCAGGTGCAGGACGAGGTCGGGGGCGTCGGCGGCCAGCCCGCGGTAGGCGGTGAAGTGGCCCGCCCCGAACTTCGCGCACGACGCCGTCGCGATGGTCAGTGAGGCGGCGGCCGCCCCCGCCGCGGGAGCGGTCCGGGTGCGCGCGACGGGGGAGAGGTGGCCACCGGTACGGAACCGGTAGAAGTACTCGCGGCCCGGGGCGAGCCCCGCGGGCTCGGCGTGCACGCTGTGCGCGAGCTCGCGGGTGGCGGTCTCGGTGCCGCGCGACACGACGCGGGCGAAGCGCTCGTCCTCGGCGACCTCCCACTCCACCTCGACGGCCCGGTCGGGCATGCCGCCGCGGCCGTCCTCGGCGTCGGGCTCGGGGGCGAGCCGGGTCCACAGGACCATCCCGTCGGGCGACGGGTCGCCCGAGGCGACGCCGAGGGTGAACGGGTCGGGCGTCGTCGCCTGGCGCAGGGCACCGGCGAACCAGCGGGGCACGGCGGCGGGCTCACCGCCGGGCGTGGCCGGCACCAGCCCGGCGACCGCGGCCCCGAGGGTGCCGAGCAGCACGCTGCGGCGTGGCAGTGCGGTCACACGTCCTCCTGTGCGTGGTGGTCGGGGAGAACCGTCCATGCTCCGCCCCGGCGACCCCGGCGGCGGTGCGCACGCGCCGGGGCCGGTGTCGCCGGACGAGTGAATCACCGCGCGTGCCCGGCCACGGGCGATCGGCCGGAACCGGCCGGGTGCACCCCCGGTCCTCCGCGGCACGCCCGCACCGACGGCTGATATGTAGTGAGCTGCATCACATCCAGGCTCACGTCGAACCTCCGCTCGTCGAGTCACGAAAACAGTTCATCGGGATCGCGTCGCATCGCGGCCCGCGACCGCGACGCCCTCGACGTCGCGGTCGGAATCGTGCCGCTGTGCCCCGGAAACGGTGTGAGCCGGGGGTCGGCCGATCATAAAAAATGACTATGTAACGCGTTGGAAATGGTCGACGATTCTGCCCGTACACGCTCGTACTGCCGGGGGATGGCGATGGTGTCGAAAGACGGGGTGATGACCGCCGGGCCTGTGCGCGAACAGGAATCGCGCACGGTGTCCGAGTCGGAACACGCTGTCGTGATCGCGTTCACAGCGATCATCACGGAGCTGCTCGACGCACCCGTGCGGCCGGACGACCACTTCTTCGTCGACGCGGGTGCCGACTCGATGGTCCTCGCCCGGTTCTGTGCGCGGGTCCGGCAGCGGCCGGACCTGCCGCACGTCGCGATGACCGACGTCTACGCCCACCCCACCGTGGCCGGGCTGGCCGCGGCACTCGCCCCGTCGGTCGCGCGCCCCGTCCGCACCGTCGACGACGTGCGCGAGGGCTACCGGGCGATCCTCGCCGAGCTGGTCGGCGCCGAGGTCGGGGCCGACGCCGACGTGTTCACCGACCTCGGTGCCGACTCCATGACGATGACCCGCTTCTGCGCCCGGGTCCGCCGCCGCGACGACCTGCCCGACGTCGCGATGACCGACGTCTACGCCCACCCCACCGCCGCCGGCCTGGCCGTCGCCCTCGCCGGCGACGCCGGTCCCGTGCCGGACGAGGCACCGCCCGCGCAGCCGGTCCCGACCGGCACCACCCGCGCCTACGTGCTGTGCGGCGCGGCGCAGCTGCTCACCTTCGTCGTGTTCACCCTCGCCTACGGCACCCTGCTCGGCGCGGTGTACCAGTGGATCGCCCTCGGTACCGGGCTGGTGGACTTCTACCTGCGCTCGCTGGCCGCGGTGGCGGTCGCCTTCACGGTGTTCGCGGTGCTCCCGATCGCCGCGAAGTGGCTGCTCGTCGGCCGCTGGACCGAACGCGAGATCCCGCTGTGGAGCGCGTCGTACTACCGGTTCTGGCTGGCCAGGACCCTGGTCCGGACCAACCCGCTGCTGCTGGTCGCCGCGGGCTCGCCGCTGCTGCCGCTCTACCTGCGCCTGCTCGGCGCCCGGATCGGGCCCGGCGTGGTCATGCTGGCGCGCACCATCCCGGCCTGCCCGGACCTGCTCACGATCGGCGCGAACACCGTGCTGCGCAAGGACTCGATCCTGTCCTGCTACCGCGCCGAGCCGGGCATCATCCGGACCGGCCGGGTCACGATCGGTGCCCGCGTCGTCGTCGGCGAGGCGTCGGTGATCGACATCGGGACCGAGATCGGCGACGGCGGACGGCTCGCCCACGCCTCCTCGCTGCACACCGGCCAGGTCGTCCCGGCCGGACAGACCTGGTGGGGGACACCCGCCCGCCCGGGTGGCGGCGACCCCGGTGCCGCGGTGTCCGCCCCGGTCGGGCCGGGCCGGCGCGCCGGCTACGCGGTGGGCCAGCTCGGCTGGCTGCTGCTGGTCTGGCTGCCGCTGGGCACCGGCGTGCTCGACGCGGTGCTGGAGCGGATCCCGACCGTGGCCGCGGTGTTGTCGGCAGGAACCGCGGACGTCCTGTCCGGGAGGATGTGGGTCGAGGCGCTCGCGACCACCACGGTCCTGATGTTCGGCGGCATGGTCATCGGGCTGATCGGTGCCACCGTCGTCGCCCGGGTGCTCTCGGCCGGCCTCACCGAGGGGCGTGTGTATCCGCTCTACGGTCTGCGATACACGTTGCAGCGCACCGTGTTACGGATCACCAACATCAGGTTCTTCACGTATCTGCTCGGCGACAGCTCCTACATCGTCGATTATCTCCGGATCATCGGACACGATCTCCGGCGCACCCCGCAGACGGGAACGAATTTCGGTACCGCGGTGAAGCAGGAGACGCCGTACGCCAGCTCGATCGGAACCGGGACGATGGTCGCCGACGGTTTGTCCATCGTCAATGTCGACTATTCGGACACCGCATTCGTCGTGAACCGGACCCGGATCGGGTCGAACTCGTTCCTGGGCAACAGGATCGTCTACACCGCGGGTTCCCGGGTCGGCGACGACTGCCTGATCGCCACCAAGACGCTCGTCCCCACCGACGGCCCGGTGCGCACCGGCGTCGGGCTGCTCGGGTCGCCGCCGTTCGAGATCCCCCGCACCGTCGCCCGGGACTCGACCTTCGGGCACCTGCACACCGGGCTCGACCTGCACGACCGGTTGCGCGCCAAGAACCGCTACAACCGCCGGTCGATCGCGCTGGCCCTGGCGGTCCGCTGGGGCGCCCTGTTCGGGATCACCCTGCTCTCGCTCGTCGTCGCGACGCTGATCGTGCCGCTCGGCCCGATCGCGGTCGGGGTGCAGCTGCTCGTGTCGCTGCTGTTCACGATGACGTACACGATCACCGTCGAGCGGCTCGCCGTCGCCGGGCGCCGCCGGCTGCGGCCGCGCTTCTGCTCGGTCTACGACCCGTACTTCTGGTGGCACGAGCGCTACTGGAAGCTCGTGGTGCAGGGCTGGGACCGGATGCTCGCCGGGACCCCGTTCAAGAACCTCGTCACCCGCGCGCTCGGCGTGCAGATCGGCCGCCGCGTCTTCGACGACGGCTGCGGCATGACCGACCGCACGCTCGTGCGCATCGGCGACGACGTCGTCCTCAACGCCGGGTCGGTGCTGCAGTGCCACTCGCAGGAGGACGGCACCTTCAAGTCCGACTTCATCTCCGTCGGCACCGGCGCCTGTCTCGACGTCGGCGCCTTCGTCCACTACGGCGCCGTCGTCGGCGACGCCGCCCGCATCGGCTGCGACGCCTTCCTCATGAAGGGCGAGGACGTCCCCGCCGGTGCCGTCTGGGAGGGCAATCCGGCCGCCGCCCCGCGCTCCCGCCCCGCCCCGACCCCGCTGCTGAACGGAGAGACCGCACGATGACCGGCACGCTCGCCGACCTCGCCACCACGACCGCCCGCGAGTACTGGACCCGGGTCCTGCTCACCGGCGGTGCCACCCCGGCCCCGTCCTGGACGGCGACGTCCCGGCCCGGGACCGCCGTGCACACCGAGCCGATCCCGCGGGACGCGGTCGCCGCCGTCGCCGCGGTGACCGGCGTGGAGGCCGGCGCGGTGCTGCTCGCCGCGCACGCCGCCGTCCTCGCGGCCCTGTCCGGCGACACCGAGGTGACCGCCGGGGTCCCGGCCCGCACCGGCGCGACGCCGCTGCCGGTGTGCCTGGACACGGCCCGCAGCTGGTCCGCGCTGGTCACCGCGGCCGCCGACGCCCTGGCCGGGCTGCGCGCCCACCCCGAGCCCGACCTGGGACGCCTGGCCGCCGAGCTCGGGACCGCGGTGCCGTCGTTCGGCACGGTGCTCGACCCGGGCGCGGACCTGCGCGGCGCCGAGATCGCCCCCGGCGCGCTGGACCGGACCGGTGAGCGTGGTGCCGACCCGGACACCACCACCGGCGACGGGCCCGGTGCCGCCGGGCTGCACGTCGCGGTGTCCGGGGGGACCCTGCGCCTGACCCACCGTCTCGACCTCCTCGACGAGGGCGCGGCCGCCCGGATCGCCGGCTACCACGTCGCGGCCCTGGCGCTCGCCGCCGCCGACCCCGACGCGCCCGTGCGCCCGTCGGCGCTGGTCGGGCGGGCCGAGCGCGACGCCCAGCTCGGCGACCTCGCCGGCCGGCCCCGGGACCTGCCCGACCGCCGCCCGCACGAGCTGCTCGCCGACCGCGCCGCCGCGGCCCCCGACGAGGTCGTCGCCGAGCACGCCGGGGTCACCCTCACCCGCGCCGAGCTGGAGGACCGGGCCGCCCGCGTCGCCTCGACCCTGCTCGACGCCGGGCTGGCGCCCGAGGACGTCGTCGCCGTGGTGTGCGACCGCGACCTCGACTGGATGGTCGCGGTGCTCGCCGTCCTGCGTGCCGGTGGCGCCTACCTGCCGGTCGAGCCGCACTTCCCGGCCGAGCGGATCGCCCGCACACTCACCCGCGCCGGGTGCCGGATCGCGCTGACCACCGACGCCACCCGCGCCCACCTCGACGAGGCCGGCGTCGCGACGACGGTGCTGACCGTGCCGGACGCGGTCGCCGCCGCCGACGGCCCCGCGCCCACCGCCGACGTCCCGGCCGACGGACTCGCCTACCTGTACTTCACCTCCGGCTCCACCGGCGAGCCCAAGGGCGCGATGTGCGAGCACGCCGGGATGCTGAACCACCTGCTCGCCAAGATCGAGGACCTGGAGCTGGAGCCGGGCTGCGTGGTCGCCCAGACCGCGCCGCAGTGCTTCGACATCTCGCTGTGGCAGCTCGTCGCGGGTCCGCTCGCCGGTGGGCGGACCCTGCTCGTCGAGCAGGACGTGATCCTCGACGTCCGCCGCTTCGTCGACACCCTGGTGCGGTCCCGGGTCACCGTCGCCCAGCTCGTGCCCAGCTACCTCGAGGTCGTGCTGACCTACCTGGAGGAGAACCCCACGGCGCTGCCCGACCTGCGGATGGTCTCGGCCACCGGGGAGGCGCTCAAGACCGAGCTGGTGCAGCGCTGGTTCCGGGTGCTGCCCGGTGTCCCGCTGGTCAACGCCTACGGCCTGACCGAGACCTCCGACGACACCAACCACGCCGTGCTGCGCGAGGCTCCCGCGGACGGCCGGGTCCCGCTCGGCGCCCCGGTGCCCGGGGTGAAGGTCTACGTCGTCGACGCCGACCTGGCGCCGGTCCCGCTCGGCGCGCCCGGGGAGATCGTGTTCTCCGGGGTGTGCGTCGGCCGCGGCTACGTCAACGACCCCGACCGCACCGCCGCCGCGTTCGGCTCGGACCCGCACCGGCCCGGCGAGCGGCTCTACCGCAGCGGCGACCACGGCCGCTGGCGCCCCGACGGGCAGCTCGAGTTCCTCGGCCGCCGCGACAACCAGGTCAAGATCCGCGGGTTCCGGATCGAGATCGGCGAGATCGAGAACGCGCTGCTGGCGGTGCCCGGCGTCCGCGACGCCTGCGTTGTCGTCGCGACGACCGCGGGCGGGCCGCAGCTGGTCGCCTACCACGCCGGCGACGGCCCGGACGCGCCCGAGGTCCGAACCCGGCTGGCGCGCAGCCTGCCCGCCTACATGGTCCCGCCGACGGTCCACCGGCTCGACCCGCTGCCGGTCACCGCCAACGGCAAGATCGACCGCAAGACCCTCACCGCGCACGCGACCGCGGCCGCGGCGCAGGCCGCCGTCGCCGGGAGCGCGTCGGCCGGCCCGGCCGGTGGCGAACTCACCGCGGCCCAGCGCCGCGTCGTTGACGCCGTCACCCGCGTGCTCGACCTGCCCGCCGGATCGGTGGGCCCCGACGACGACTTCGCCGACCTGGGGGGCAGCTCGCTGTCCGCGGTGAAGCTCGTGATCGCACTCGGCCGGGCCGTCACGGTCCGCCAGGTGCTCGACCATCCCGTCCTCACCGACCTCGCCGGGTTGCTCCCGGCCGACCAGCGCTGACCACCACAGGGGGAGACATGACCGGATCACTGCTCGGGGTGCGCCCGCACCCCGGACGACCGCCCGTCCTCGACGCGGGCCCGGGCGGCGACGCCGCCGGCTGGACCGAGCGCCACGGCGACGCGCTGCGTGACCTGCTCGACGACCACGGTGTCGTGCTGGTGCGCGGGCTCGGCCTGCGCACCGTCGCCGACGTCGCCGGTGTGGCCGCCCGGCTGGGGACCGGCAGCTACGTCGAGCGCGAGGCGATCGCCGCCCGGACCCTGCTGTCGGACGGCGTCTACTCGGCCACCCCGTGGCCCGCGCGCCAGCCGATGTGCGCCCACCACGAGCTGTCCTACGTCCTGGACACGCCCGCCACGCTGCTGTTCGCCTGCCTGCGTGCACCCGAGACCGGCGGCGCCACGCCACTGGTCGACACCAGCCGGGTCGCGGCGGACCTGCCGCCCGCACTCGTCGACCGCGTCGAGCGCGAGGGCTGGATCCTCACCCGCTCCTACGGCGACGACATCGGCGCCTCCTGGGAGCAGGCGTTCGGCACCGCCGACCGCGACGCCGTCGAGCGCTACTGCCGGGCCAACGCCATCGACACGGTCTGGACGCCCGACGGCGGGCTGCGCACCCGCCAGCGCCGGCACGGCGTGCTGATGCACCCGGTCACCGGGCAGCGGGTCTGGTTCAACCAGATCGCGTTCCTGTCGGAGTTCGCGATGGACCCCGAGGTCCGCGAGTTCCTGCTGGAGATGCACGGCCCGGACGGGCTGCCGTTCAGCACCCGCTTCGGCGACGGCTCCCCGGTGCCGGAGGCGGTCGTCGACGAGATCAACGCCGCGCACGACCGGCACGCCGTCCGCGAGCCCTGGCAGGACGGCGACCTGCTGGTCGTGGACAACCTGCGGTTCGCCCACGGCCGCGACCCCTACACCGGTGACCGGCACGTCGTCGTCGCCATGACCGACGGCGTCGCCGTCCCCGCCTTCGAGGGAGCCCGATGAACGCCCCGGCCGAGTCCGTCCCCGCCTTCTCCGTGATCTCCGGCGCCCAGGTGGCGCGGGCGCTCGGCGGGCGGGAGAAGGAGCTTGTCGAGCTCGTCGAGGACACCTACCGGGTGCACGGCGCCGGCGCGACGGTGAACCCGCCGTCGTACTTCCTGCGGTTCCCCGACCGGCCGTCGTCGCGGATCATCGCGCTGCCCGCGTCGCTGGGCGGCACCGGTGACGACACCGGCGTCGACGGCATCAAGTGGATCTCCAGCTTCCCGGAGAACGTCGCCCGCGGCGTCCCCCGGGCCTCGGCGGTGCTGATCCTCAACGACCCCCGCACCGGCTACCCGTACGCCTGTCTGGAGAGCTCGATCATCTCCGCGACCCGCACCGCGGCGTCGGCGGCCTCGGCGGCCGACCGGCTCTCGCGCGACGGGGCCCGCCCGCGTCGTGTCGGGTTCGTCGGGACCGGGCTGATCGCCCGCTACATCCACCAGTTCCTGGTCGGCACCGGCTGGACCTTCGACGAGGTCGGCGTGTTCGACCTGTCGGCCGACTCCGCGGAGGGGTTCCGGGGCCACGTCGAGCGCACCGCGCCCGGCGCGGTCCGGATCCACGACTCCGCCGAGTCGCTGGTCCGCGGCAGCGACCTGGTGATCTTCGCGACCGTCGCGGGCACCCCGCACGTGCACGACCCCGCCTGGTTCGACCACCACCCGCTGGTGCTGAACGTGTCGCTGCGCGACCTGTCCGCGGACGTCGTGCTCAGCGCCTTCAACGTCCTCGACGACGTGGAGCACTGCCTCAAGGCCGACACCTCCCCGCACCTGGCCGAACAGGCCACCGGGAACCGCGACTTCGTCGACGGCACCCTCGACCAGGTGCTCGACGGCACGCTGGCCGTCCCCACCGACCGCACGGTCGTGTTCTCCCCGTTCGGCCTCGGGGTCCTCGACCTCGCCGTCGGACGGTTCGTCCACGCCGAGGTCGCCCGCGCCGGCGAGCTGCACACCGTCGACGACTTCTTCCACGAGCTGAGCCGGCACGGCTGAGCCGCCACCACTGGTACACGAGGGGTCGACGATGACCGTCATCTCCGCACCCGAAGACTTCAACACCGACGACCTGTACGTCGACCTGACCGGGGTCCTCGGACTGTCGCTCTACCTCAAGTGCGAGGGCTTCAACTTCGCAGGATCGGTCAAGCTCAAAGCCGCGCTCGGCATGGTCACCGACGCCGAGCGGCGCGGCCTGCTGCACCGCGGATCGGTGCTCGTGGAGTCCTCCTCGGGCAACCTCGGCGTCGCGCTCGCCATGATCGCGGCGAGCCGGGGCTACCGGTTCGTCTGCGTCACCGACCCGCGCTGCAACCCGGCCACGCACCGGCTGATGGAGGCCCTCGGCGCGGAGGTCCGCGTCGTGGACAACCCGGACGCCGCCGGTGGCTTCCTCGCCACCCGGATCGCGCTGGTCCGCTCGCTGGTCGCCGGCGACGACCGCTACGTCTGGCTCAACCAGTACGCCAACCCGGAGAACCAGGGCTCGCACCTGGTCACCACCGGGCCGGAGATCGAGGCGGCGTTCCCGCAGCTCGACGTGGTCTTCGTCGGCGCGGGCACGACCGGCACGCTGATGGGCTGCGCCCGCTACTTCCGGTCCCGGCCGCGGCCGGTCCGGGTGGTCGCGGTCGACGCGGCCGGGTCGGTCACCTTCGGTGACCGGCCGACGCCCCGGATGATCCCGGGGCTGGGCACCAGCGTCCGCCCGGAGGCGCTCGACGAGTCCTACATCGACGACGTCGTGCACGTCGCCGAGCCCGACACGCTCGAGGCGTGCCACGCCCTGGCCCGCCGCGGGTTCCTGTTCGGCGGGTCGACCGGCACCGTCGTCGCGGGGGCCGCGGACTGGCTGCGCCGCCACGGCGACGCGACGACCACGGCCGTCGCGCTCGCCCCGGACATGGGGGAGCGCTACCTGGACACGGTCTACCGGCCGTCGTGGCTGGCCGAGCACTTCGGCCCCGAGGCGGCGGCCGGGATGCCGCAGCCGCGCGAGGCCACGATCACCGAGGTCACCCCCGCCGGCGTGGTCACCGAGATCCTGCCCGGTGGCCCGGCCCTGGTCGCGGGGTCCCGCTGATGGCCCGCACCAGGACCCCGCGGGCCCCGCTGGTCCCGCCGCGGCGCGCGGCGGAGGCGGTGGCCGGGTCGGCGCCGTCGCGGCCGACGCCCTACCGCCGCGGGGGTGCGCCGCAGGAGGCGGCCGACGGTGCCCCGGGTGCCGTCGACGACGTCTCCGCGACGACGGCGCTGCCGGCGGTCACCCCGTCGTCGGCCGGTGCGGGGCCGGTCCCGGTGCGCGACGCCGACCCGGCGTCGCCGGGTACCGGCGCCGCCGAGCCGTCGGGTCCGGCCGAAGCGTCGCGTCCCGCCGAGCCGTCGCCCTCCGGCGCGCCCGAGCGGGCCCGGTCGCGGCGGCGGGGGCTGCTGCCGCCGCCGGGCGCGGTGACCCGGGGCGAGCCCGCCGCCTCGTCGGCGGAGCCCGGCACACCGGACGGGTCCGGGGCTCCCGGCGCCTCCGGTGCGGAGGACACCGTGCAGACGCGACCGCGCGCCGGGGCCCACCGCACCGCGACCCCGACGTCGCTGCCGACGTCACCCCGCACCGGGGCCGTGCCCGCGGCCCCGGGCTCCGTCGCGGGAGCGACCGGCAGCCCCGCCCCGGCTCCGGTGAACGGCGCGAACGGTGGGCACGGCGCGGTGTCGGCCACGACGCCCGTCGCGGCGTCGGCGGTCACGGGGACGGCGCCGGTCACCGGCTCGTCGGCCCTGCCCACCCGGTCCACCCCGCCGGGCGCCCCGGCCCCGGCGGTGCCGTCCCGCCCGTCGCCGGCCACCCCGGCGACACCGCTGGTGCCGCCGACGACGTCCGCGCCCGCCCGGGCACCGGCCCCGCAGTGGTCCCCGGTCGCACCCTCGCGTCCGGCTCCGACGGGGTCGGGACCGGCGCTGCCGGCCGGGTTCGACGGTCCGGCCCCGCCCGGGGCGCCCCGGCCGGACCGGACCGCGGCGACGGCCCCGTCGACGAGCCCCGCGGCCGCGCCGGTCCCGGCCGCGGCCCCGGCACCCGTCCCGTCCGGGGCGGACCGCAACGGCGCCCTGGCGGAGATCGGCGCGACCCTGCGCCGTCGCCGCGCGCCCGTCACCGGAGCCGTGCTGCTCGCGGCCGCGGGCGCGGCGGGCCTGGCCGTGCTCCTCCCGCCGCCCACCGTCGCGACGACGTCGGTGCAGGTCGGCTCGGTCGGCACCGCCGACCCCGGGCCGGCCACCACCCGCGCACTCGCCGCGGCCGGCAGCGCCGCCTTCACCGATCGCGTCGCCCAGCTGACCGGCTCCACCGTCACCGACGTCGCCGGGCGCCTCGTGCTCACCGCACCCGAACCGGGTGTGGTCGCCGTCCGCGCCTCCGGCACCGACGACGCGACCGCCACCGCGCTGGCCGACGACGCGGTCACCGCGCTGCGCGAGCGCATCGGCGCCCTCGACGCCGCCGTCACCACCGGCGGAACCCAGCCGCTGCGCGCCGAGATCGACCGGCGGGCCGCCGACGCCCAGGCCACCGGCAGCTCCGGCACCACCGGGACCGACCCGGTCGCCGAGCAGCTCGGCCGGACACTGGCCGACCGGACCGGGCAGGTCACCGTCGTGGTCGACGGGCCCGATCCGGTCGTCGCGCCGGAGGTCCCGACCGCGTGGTGGGTCGGCGGTGCGGCCGGGGTCGGCGCCGGTGCGGCGCTGCTGCTGGCCGGTCTCGGGGTGCCCGCGGTCCGCCGCGGCCGCGGACTGCTGCCCGAGGCCCACCCCGAGGACCGGCTCCGGGCCCGGCTCGACGTGCCGGTGCTCGCCCCGGGCACCGCCCCGGACGCGGTGCCGCGCCTGGCCGGTGCCTACCGCGACCTGCTGCGCCACGTCGACCGCCTCACCGTCGTCCAGCTGACCCGCGAGCCCGCCTGTGACGTCGCGTCCGAGCTGGTCAAGGCGGCCGCACTGGTGGGGGACCGGCGCGAGTTCCACGACCTCACCCCCGGCGCCCCGGCGACGACCGTCGCCCCCGGAACGCCGGTCGTGCGGGCCCTGCGGGTCCCGCGGCTCGCGCACGAGGACCTGTGCAGCGTGCGCGACGGCGGGCCGAGCGTGCTCGTCGTCGAGACCGCCGCGACGACCACCGAGGACGTCGTGACGGCCGTCGCCGCGCTGCGGGCGGTCGGTGCGCCGCCGCTGCTCTGCCTGGTCTGGCCGGGACGCCTGCCCCGGGACCCGGCCCGCGTGCCGCTGCCCGCGGACGCCCGGATCCGGTCGCAGCACCCGTGAGGCGGGCCGGGTCGGTCGAGTGCGCCGTCGTCGGGCTGGGTGTGCTCGGCGCGGCGTCGCTGCTCGCGCTGGCCCGCGCCGGGGTGTCCTGCGTCGGGCTGGAGTCCGGGCGCGTCGGCCACCCCGACGGCGGTTCCGGCGGCGGGACGCGGATCTTCCGCACCGCCGTCGCGACCGGGCCGGACCACGTCCGCCTGCTCGACCGCAGCCGTGAGCTCTGGACCGGACTGCCCGGCGCGCCGTTCACCGCCTGCGGCGCACTCACCCTCGGCCCCCGCGACGACCCGCGGGTCCGGGCGGTCGCGCTGCCGGGCCGGACCACCGTGCTCGACGCGGCCACGGCGGCCGCGCGCTGGCCCGCGCACCTGCTCGGCGCGGACGAGGTGGCCGTGCTCGACCCGGGCGGCGGGCTGCTCGACGCCGGCACCGCCACCCGCGGGCTCGTCGCGGAGGCCCGCCGGGCCGGAGCGGCCGTCCGGGAGGGCGTCACCGTCGTCGGTATCGGCAGGCGGCGCGGGCGCGTCGTGCTGCACACCGTCGACGGCGAGACCGTCGCCGACCACGTCGTGATCGCCACCGGTCACGGCGCCGGTCTCGTCCCGGGCGTCACCGGGATCGAGCAGCGCCGTGTCGTGCTGAGCTGGTTCGGGGTGCGGGACCCCGCCCGGTTCGCGCCCGCGGTCTTCCCGCCCGGGATCCACACCGCGGCACCGGTGCACACGTTCTTCCCCGCCGTCGACGGCGCCACCGTCAAGATCAACCACCAGCAGCCGCAGCCCCGCGTCCACTCGCCGGCCGACCACCACCCGTTGGTCGAGGCCGGCTACACCCGGGACTGGGCCGGCGCGGTCGCCGCCCGCCTGGCCGGCATGTCCGACCGGCCCGCCCGGCTGGAGTCCTACGTCGAGGGCTACACCCCGACCCGCCGCGGGATCGTCGCGCTCGCCCCGTGGGAGCCGCGCACCGTCGTCCTCGGCGGGTTCTCCGGCCAGGGCTTCAAGTACGCCCCGGCCGTCGGCGAGCTCGTCGCCGACCTGGTACGGACCGGCCGGTCCGGGTCGCCGGCGTTCGCCCCGGCGCTCGCGGCCGGGGGCTGAGCGGCCCGCTTCCCCGGACCCGCCCCGGGGTGCGATCGTGGGTGCCGTGCGAGCGCAGCTGATCTCCCGTGCCGACCTCGACTTCCTGCTCCACGACTGGCTGCGGGTGGTCGAGCTCTGCGACCGCGAGCGCTACGCCGAGCACGACCGCGACACCATCGACGCCGTCGTCGACCTCGCCGCACAGGTCGCGACCGAGCACTTCGCGCCGCACCGCAAGGTCTCCGACACCCGCGAGCCCGAGTTCGACGGCGAGCGCGTCACGCTCCCCGACGAGGTCCGCGCCGCGCTGAAGGTGCTGGGCGACACCGGGATCGTCGGCGCCGGGCTCGACGAGCGGGTCGGCGGGATGCAGCTGCCCGCCGTCGTCGTCCAGGCGTGTTTCGTGTGGCTGCACGCCGGCAACGTCGCCACCGCCGCCTACCCGATGCTCACCGTCGCCGCGGCCAACCTGCTGCTCACCCACGGCAGCTCCGAGCAGGTGCAGACCTGGGTGCGCCCGATGGTGGAGGGCCGCTACTTCGGCACGATGTGCCTGTCCGAGCCGCAGGCCGGGTCGTCGCTGGCCGACGTCACCACCCGGGCCGAGCCGCGCGACGACGGCACGCACCGGATCACCGGCACCAAGATGTGGATCTCCGGCGGCGAGCACGAGCTGGGGGAGAACATCGTCCACCTCGTGCTGGCGAAGATCCCCGGCGGACCGGCCGGGGTGAAGGGCATCTCGCTGTTCGTGGTGCCCCGGGTGCTGGAGAACGGCGAACGCAACGACATCGCCCTCGCCGGGCTCAACCACAAGATGGGCTACCGCGGCACCGTCAACACGGTGCTGAACTTCGGCGAGGGCCGCGCCACCCCGGGCGGGGAGGCGGGCGCCGTCGGCTACCTGGTGGGGGAGCCGCACACCGGTCTCGCCCAGATGTTCCACATGATGAACGAGGCCCGGGTCGGGGTCGGGGCGGGTGCCACCGCACTCGGCTACGCCGGCTACCTGCTGGCCCTCGACCACGCCCGTACCCGCACCCAGGGCCGCCCGGCCGGGGCGAAGGACCCGGCGAGCCCGCAGGTGCCGATCGTCGCCCACACCGACGTGCGCCGGATGCTGCTCGCGAGCAAGTCCTACGTGGAGGGTGCGCTCGCGCTGAACCTGTACTGCGGGCGGCTCCTCGACGAGGAGCGCACGGCGGGGACCGACGGGGAACGCCGCCGGGCGCACCTGCTGCTGGAGGTGCTGACCCCGGTCGCGAAGAGCTGGCCGTCGCAGTGGTGCCTGCACGCCAACGACCTCGCCATCCAGATCCACGGCGGCTACGGCTACACCCGCGACCACGACGTCGAGCAGCTCTACCGCGACAACCGGCTCAACCCGATCCACGAGGGCACCCACGGTATCCAGGGCCTGGACCTGCTGGGCCGCAAGGTCGTGATGCAGGGCGGCGCCGGGCTGACGCTGCTGCGGGAGACGATCGGGCAGACCGTGGAGCGCGGACGCGCGGTCGGCGGGGAACTCGCCGCGCACGCCGACGCCGTCGCGGCGGCCGTGGACCGGGTCGTCGAGGTGACCGGGATCGTGCACGGCCAGGACGACCCGGCGCTGGCGGTCGCCCACTCCACGGTCTACCTGGAGGCCGTCGGGCACGTCGTGCTCGCCTGGATCTGGCTGGAGCAGGCGCTCGCCGCCGAGGGTCGCGACGGCGACCTGTACGAGGGCAAGCGTGCCGCGGCCCGCTACTTCGTGCGCCACGAGCTGCCCCGCACCGGCCCGCAGCTGGACCTGCTCGCGTCGCTGGACCGGACCACGCTCGACGTCCGCGACGCCTGGCTCTGACCCTCCTCAGCCGGGGAACACCGGGACGCACGCCCCGGTGGCCCGGCCGTCGGGGTGCAGCAGCCACCCCATCCGCTTGCGGGTCCGCAGGATGACCGAGGTGTCCACGATCTGCGCCTGCGGCAGCGACCGCTCCAGCGCCGACTGCATCCCGACCAGCTCGCCCAGCGAGTGCGTCCAGGCGGTGAGCAGCAGGTTCTCCGGCCCGGTGAGCGACAGGCACAGCCGCACCCGCGGATCGGTCCGGACCCGGCGCACCGCGTGCTCGACCGCGGCGGTCGGCAGCCGGATCCACCACGTCACGCAGATCGGCCACCGGGTCAGCAGCTGTGCGACCTCGCAGCGGAACACCAGTGCCCGCGAGCGCACCAGCGCCGACAGCTGCCGGCGCACCGTCGACGCCGGCCGCCCGACCCGGTCCGCGAGCTCCGCGGCGCTCGCCCGGCCGTCGGCGCACAGCTCCCGCACCAGCGGCGCGTACACCGGCCCCCGCAGGTCGACACCCGCCGCCTGCGGTGTCGTGTCCGCCCGGCGCAGCGCGCGCACGGCCGCGACCTGCCGGGTGTCGAGCGCGTCGAGCCGCCACCGGCTGCCCTCCCGGTGCACCCGCGACGCCAGGTGCGTGCGCACCGACGCGACCCCGGCCACCCGTCCGATCCGGTCCAGCACCAGCCCCGACAGCTCCGTGAACGACGCCGCGTTCACCGTCAGCAGCAGGTCCCGGCCGCGGGCGGCGTACTCGATGGTCATCACCGACGGCTCGGAGTCCAGCGCCGCGACGACCCCGGCGAGCCGCCCCGGCGCGCAGTCCACCTCGACCAGCGCCACCTGCATGGCGTCCTCGCCGACCACCGGATAACAGCTGATCCACGCGTGCCCGGACCCCTGCAGGCGGGCCCAGCGCCGGGCCAGCGTCACCGGCGCCGCGTCGAGCACCGGGCCGAGTCCGGCCCAGCTCGCGCGCGGGTGCAGCTGCAGCGCGTGGACGAGCGCGAAGTCGTCCTCGGACAGCGGATGACGGTCGGTTCCGTCCACGGGGCCCCCGATCCGGATCGGATCCGTCGATGTTACGTGCCGTAACGCGCGGGCTCCGAGACTCGGGCAGGACCTCCGGCGGGCAGCGTGGCCCGCCGGTACGACCCGAGGGGACGCTTGTGGATCTTCGTGACGACGCCCGGTCGCTGCAGCCGGACCTGGTGCACCTGCGCCGGGAGCTGCACCGTGACCCCGAGGTCGGGCTGGCCCTGCCCCGGACCCGGGACCGGGTACTGGCCGCGGTGCAGGGGCTCCCGCTGGAGATCACCGAGGGGACGACGACGACGTCGGTCACCGCCGTCCTGCGCGGCACCGCCCCGGGCGCCGGCGCGGACGCCCCGGTGGTCCTGCTGCGCGGCGACATGGACGGTCTCCCGGTCGCCGAGGGGTCCGGCGAGGACTTCGCTGCGCGGACCGGCACCATGCACGCCTGCGGGCACGACCTGCACACCGCGGCGCTGGCCGGGGCCGCACGGCTGCTCAGCGCCCACCGGGACCACCTCGCGGGCGACGTCGTGTTCATGTTCCAGCCCGGCGAGGAGGGCTTCGACGGCGCGGGCCACATGCTCGCCGAGGGCGTCCTGACCGCCGCCGGACGGCGCGTCGACCACGCCTACGGCCTGCACGTGTTCGCCAACCGGATGCCCGCCGGGCTGGTCACGACCCGGCCCGGGGTGTTCCTGTCCGCCTCGCACGCGCTCGACGTCGTCGTGCACGGGGCGGGTGGTCACGGCTCCAACCCGCACACCGCCCGGGACCCGATCGCCGCCGCCGCGGAGATGATCACCGCCCTGCAGACGATGGTGACCCGCCGCTTCGACATGTTCGACCCGGTCGTGCTGACCGTCGGCGTCGTCGCCGCGGGCACCCGGCGCAACGTCATCCCCGACACCGCCCGCTTCGAGGCGACCGTGCGCAGCTTCTCCGACGCCCACGCCGCGACGCTGCCGGTGCTGGTCCGCGAGGTCTGCGACGGTGTCGCCGCCGCGCACGGCGTCCGCGCCGAGGTCGTCTGGACCGACGAGTACCCGCGCACCGTCAACGATGCCGACGAGGCCGGGTTCGCCGCCGGGGTGTGCGCCGAGCTGCTCGGCGAGGACCGGTTCCGGCTCGCGCCGAACCCGGTCAGCGGCTCCGAGGACTTCTCCCGGGTGCTCGCCGCCGTCCCGGGCGCGTTCCTCGGGATGGGCGCCTGCCCACCCGGCGCCGACCCCGACACCGCACCGATGAACCACTCGCCGCTCGCCCGCTTCGACGACGGCGTCCTCGCCGACGCGACCGCGCTGTACGCCGCGCTCGCCACCACCCGCCTCGCCCCGGCCGCGGGGGTGGCGGCATGACCGAGCGCACCGAGCGGCGTCGCACGATCCTCGGGATCGGTGCCGGCAACGCCATGGAGTGGTTCGACTGGAACGTCTACGCGACGTTCTCGGCGTTCTTCGCCCCGCAGTTCTTCGCGGGCGACGACACCGGCACCGCCCTGCTCAAGACGCTCGCGGTGTTCGCCGTCGGGTTCGTCGCCCGCCCGTTCGGCGGCTTCCTGTTCGGCTGGATCGCCGACCGCCGCGGCCGGAAGCTGTCGATGGCGCTGTGCGTGGCGACCGCCGCGGTGGGCAGCCTGGTGATCGGGCTCGTCCCGACCCACGCCGTCATCGGCATCGCCGCACCGGTCGTGCTGGTCCTGGCCCGGCTGGCGCAGGGCCTCGCGCACGGGGGCGAGCTGCCCGCCGCACAGACCTACCTCGCCGAGATGGCCCCGCCCGCACGGCGCGGGCTGTGGTCGAGCCTCATCTACTTCTCCGGCACCGCGGGCATCCTGGTCGGGACGGTGCTCGGAGCCGTCCTGTCGAGCGTGCTCACCCGCGAGGAGATGGCCGCCTACGGCTGGCGGGTGCCGTTCGTCCTGGGCGGGCTGTTCGGGCTGTACGCGCTGGTCATGCGGCTGCGGATGCGTGAGTCCGACACCTACGCACGGGAGGAGGAGGCCCGCGCCGCGACCCCCGGCCGCCCGTCGCTGTGGCGCCAGGTCCTGGCCCGCCCGAAGGCGCTGGCCCGGGTGGTGTTCCTGACCAGCGGCCTGACCGTCGTCTACTACGTCTGGTCGGTCGCGGCCCCGGCGTACGCCATCACCGCGCGCGGGGTGGACCCGGCGGCGGCGCTGTGGGCCGGCGCCGGTGCGCTGGCGGTGTTCATGGTGCTGCTGCCGCTGTGGGGCGCCGCCTCGGACCGGTTCGGCCGCCGCCGCACCCTGCTCGTGCCCGGCGCGGTGCTCGTCCTGGCGCTGTTCCCGCTCGACGCGATGATCCACGACGGGCCGACGCTGTTCGTCGCGATGACCGTCGCGCTCGCGCTGATCGGGGCGGGCTGCGCCGTCGGGCCCGCCCTCTACGCCGAGATGTTCCCGACCGGGGTGCGCGCCGCCGGGCTCGGCGTGCCGTACTCGATCGCGGTCGCGTTGTTCGGCGGGACCGCCCCCTACCTGCAGACGCTGTTCGCCGAGATCGGCAGGCCCGGCCTGTTCCTCGGCTACGCGATCGTGCTGCTGCTGGTGTCCGGGTTGACGGTGTACCTGCTGCCCGAGACCCGGGGGATCGACCTCGCGACCGCGGGCCGCGACGGGGCCGAGCCGGCCGCGCACGCGACCACCCCACCGGTGCGGTGACGGCCCAGGACGGAGGTACGGGTCACGCTGCGTGCCTCCGTCCGGCGGGAAGAACGCGGCGAACGGGTGCGTTGCTCGCTCCTGTGCGGGGGACGGGTGTGTGGCTGGTGAGCCGGCGGGTGATCGACCTGTGCCGCCGTCCCGCCACGGGCTGTCGGCGCTGACCGCCGCCCACACCCGTACCGCACCTCCTGGGGGAACCCGTGTCACTCGTCGTCCGTGCCGCACGCGCCTGGCAGCGCCCGCGCGTGTTCGCACTGCTCACCGTCGCCGGGCTCGTGCTCGGCGCCCTGCTCGGGCTGACCGCCCGGGTCACCGGGTCCGCGGGTCTCGCGACCACGCTGGACACCGTCGGCGGGCTGTTCACCGGCCTGCTGCAGTTCACGGTCGCGCCGCTGGTGTTCCTCGCGATCGTCGTCGGCATCGTCAGCCTGCGTGACCTCGGCGGCGGCCGCACCGCGGCCCGGCTCGGCGGGCGCACCGTCGCCTGGTTCGCCGGGACCTCCCTGGTCGCGGTACTGATCGGCATCACGATCGGGCTGATCGGGCGGCCCGGTGAGGGCGTCACGATCGCCGCCGACCCGGCCGACGTCGAGGCCGTGGGCGCGAGGACCGCGGGATCGTGGGAGGCGCTGCTGTCGACCCTGGTGCCGGACAACCCGGTCGCCGCGTTCGCCGACGACAACGTGCTGCAGGTCGTCGTCGCCGCGCTGCTCGTCGGCGCCGCCGCCTACGCGCTGGGGGAGAAGGCCGAGCCGTTCGTCGCGTTCTCCCGCTCGGCGTTCGAGATCGTCCTGACGGTCATCCGCTGGATCGTCGTGCTCGCCCCGATCGGCGTGCTCGGCCTGATCGGCACCGCGTTCGCCACCTACGGCAGCGGCGTCGTCTCCTCGCTCGCCGGGCTGATCGTCACCGTCTACCTCGGCTGCGCGATCGTCCTGTTCGGGGTCTACCCGCTGCTGCTGAAGGTCGTGGCTGGGATCGGGCCGCGCCGCTTCTTCGGCACCACCTGGCCGGTGCTGCAGTTCGCCTTCGTCTCCCGCTCGTCCGGCGCCGCCCTGCCGATGTCCCGGCAGGCCGCGATCGACCTCGGCGTGGACCGCAACTACGCCGGGTTCGCCGTCCCGCTGGCCACGACCACCAAGATGGACGGCTGCGCCGCCGTCTACCCGGCGCTCGCGACGATCTTCATCGCGCACATCTCCGGGGTGCAGCTCGCGGCGTGGCAGTACCTGGTGATCGTCGCCGTCGCGGTGTTCGGGGCGCTGGCCACCGCCGGGACGACCGGCTGGTTCACCATGCTGACCCTGACCCTCGCCGCGGTCGGGATGCCGCCCGCGGTGATCGCGGCCGGGATCGCGGTCGTGATCGGCATCGACCCGATCCTCGACATGATGCGCACCGCCACCAACGTCGCCGGGCAGATCACCGTGCCGACGCTCGTCGCGGCGCAGGAGGGGATCCTCGGGCGCGACGCGGCCGAGCCCGCCGACGCCACCGCGGCCGCCGACGTCACCGCGGCCACCGCCTCCGCCGAGGGTGCGACGGCCGGTCGGGTGTCGGCCACCTCCGCCTGACCCCGGTCCCGCACCGGCCCGCCGCGCCCGTGCCGCGCCGCCGGTCCGGGACCGACCGGTACCTCGGCGCCGCCCCGGCGGCGCCGAGGTACCGGTGGACGGTGGCGCGCCGGTCGAGGGAGCTCCGTGGCCGGCGTGACCCGGGTCGCACCGCTCCGTGGCAGTCAACGCTGACTGTTTCCTGCTACCGTCGTGGCGAGCCGACGGCCCCGTCCGGGCGCCGTCCACCGTCGCGAAGGAGCGGACACCGTGCGAGACGCAGTCATCGTCGAGGCTGTACGCAGCCCGGTCGGCAAGCGCAAGGGCGGCCTCGCCGGCATCCACCCCACCGACCTGTCGGCCCACGTGCTGCGCAGCCTGGTCGAGCGGTCCGGCGTCGACCCGGCACAGATCGAGGACGTCATCTGGGGCTGCGTGTCCCAGAGCGGCGAGCAGACGTTCGACATCGGCCGCAACGCCGCCCTGGCCGCCGGGTTCCCCGAGACCGTCACCGGCGTGACCGTCGACCGCCAGTGCGGCTCCAGCCAGCAGTCCGTGCACTTCGCCGCGGCCGGTCTGATCGCCGGGCACTACGACGTGGCCGTCGCCGGCGGTGTCGAGTCCATGACCCGGGTCCCGATGGGCTCCTCGCGCCAGGACCAGGACCCGCTGGGCAACGACTTCGCCGAGCGCTACGGCGTCGCGCCGAACCAGGGTGTCGGCGCCGAGATGATCGCCGAGAAGTGGGGCTTCTCGCGTCGGCGTCTCGACGAGTTCGCCCTGCAGTCGCACGAGCGCGCCGCCGCCGCGCAGGACGACGGCCGGTTCGACGGCCAGATCGCCCCGATCGCCGGCGTCACCGCCGACGAGGGCGTCCGCCGCGGCGGGACCCTGGAGGGCCTGGCCCAGCTCACGACGGTGTTCAAGGACGCCGACCAGGGCGGCGTCATCCACGCCGGCAACTCCTCGCAGATCTCCGACGGTTCCGCCGCGCTGCTCATGACCACCAGTGAGAAGGCGCGCGAGCTCGGACTCACCCCGATCGCCCGCGTGCACACCGCGGTGCTCGCCGGTGCCGACCCGGTGATCATGCTGACCGCCCCGATCCCGGCGACGGAGAAGGCGCTCAAGCGCTCCGGCCTGTCGCTCGACGAGATCGGCGCCTTCGAGGTCAACGAGGCCTTCGCCCCGGTGCCGCTGGCCTGGCTGGCCGACATCGCCGGCGACGACGCCGGGGTCGCCGACCGGCTCAACCCCGACGGCGGCGCGATCGCGCTCGGGCACCCGCTCGGCGGCTCCGGCGCCCGGATCATGACCACCCTGGTCCACCACATGCGCGACAACGGCATCCGCTACGGCCTGCAGACCATGTGCGAGGGCGGCGGCCAGGCCAACGCCACCATCCTCGAGCTCCTCTGACACCCGCTCCCCACCCGGAAGGAAACAGACAGAACATGGACATCAACGGCTCCGTCGCCGTCGTCACCGGCGGCGCCTCCGGCCTCGGCCTGGCCACCACCGAGAAGTTCGTGGAGCTCGGCGCGAAGGTCGTCATCATCGACCTCCCGTCGTCGCAGGGGGAGGCCGTCGCCGACAAGCTGGGCGAGAACGTCCGCTTCGTCGCCGCCGACGTCACGAACGAGGAGCAGGTCTCGGCCGCCCTCGACGCCGCCGAGGAGCTCGGCACCGTCCGCGTCGCGGTCAACTGCGCCGGCATCGGCAACGGCATCAAGACCTACGGCAAGAAGGGCCCGTTCCCGCTGGCCGACTTCACCAAGGTCGTCTCGGTCAACCTGATCGGCACGTTCAACGTGATCCGGCTGGCCGCCGAGCGCATCGCCAAGGCCGAGCCGGTCGACGGCGACCGCGGCGTCATCGTCAACACCGCCTCGGTCGCGGCCTTCGAGGGCCAGATCGGGCAGGCCGCGTACTCGGCCTCCAAGGGCGGCATCGTCGGGATGACCCTGCCGATCGCCCGCGACCTGGCCGACCTCGGCATCCGTGTCAACACCATCGCCCCGGGCCTGTTCGAGACCCCGCTGCTGGCCGGCCTGCCCGAGGACGTCAAGACCTCGCTGGGCAAGCAGGTCCCGCACCCGTCGCGACTGGGCCGGCCCACCGAGTACGGCAAGCTCGCCGCACACATCGTCGAGAACCCCATGCTGAACGGCGAGACGATCCGTCTCGACGGCGCCATCCGGATGCAGCCCCGCTAGTCACCACCACCCGAGGGGAGGCGGCGCCGTGAAGCGCACGCTCTACGAGTCCGACCACGAGGACTTCCGGGAGGCGTTCCGCGCCTTCGTCGGGAAGGAGATCGTCCCGCACGAGGCGCAGTGGGAACGTGACGGCGCCGTCGCGCGGGAGCTGTTCACCACCGCCGGTGCGAACGGCTTCCTGGGCATCGACGCGCCCGAGGAGTTCGGCGGCGGCGGGGTCAAGGACTTCCGGTTCAACGCCGTCATCAGCGAGGAGCTGCTGCGTGTCGGCGCCGCAGGGTCCGGCCTCGGCCTGACCCTGCACAACGACATCGTGCTGCCCTACCTGCTCACCTACTGCACCGACGAGCAGAAGCAGCGCTGGCTGCCGGGCGTCGTCAGCGGTGAGACGATCCTCGCCATCGCCATGACCGAACCCGGCATCGGCTCGGACCTGGCGTCGATGTCGACGACCGCGATCCGCGACGGCGACCACTACGTCGTCAACGGCGCGAAGACCTTCATCACCAACGGGATCAACGCCGACCTGATCGTCGTCGCGGTCAAGACCGACCCGTCGCAGAAGCACAAGGGCATGAGCCTGCTCGTGCTCGAGCGCGGGATGGAGGGCTTCGAGCGGGGCCGCAACCTCGACAAGCTCGGGATGCACGCCCAGGACACCGCGGAGCTGTCCTTCACCGATGTGAAGGTCCCGGTGGAGAACCTCCTCGGGCCCGAGGAGGGGAAGGGCTTCGTCCAGCTGGTCGAGAAGCTGCCCCAGGAGCGGCTGTCGATCGCGATCGCCGGTGTGGCGGCGGCGCGGGCGGTGCTCGACGGGACCCTCGCCTACGTCAAGGAGCGCAAGGCCTTCGGCTCGCCGGTGGGCTCGTTCCAGAACTCCAAGTTCGCCCTCGCCGAGATGGACACCGAGATCGACCTCGCCGAGCACTACGTCGACGACTGCGTCCGCGCGCTCAACGCGGGCGAGCTCACCGCCGTCGACGCCTCGAAGGCGAAGTACTGGTGCACCGAGCTGCAGGGCCGGGTCGCCGACCGCTGCCTGCAGCTGCACGGCGGCTACGGCTACATGAGCGAGTACCCGGTCTCCAAGGCCTACGCCGACGCCCGCATCACCCGGATCTACGGCGGCACCACCGAGATCATGAAGGAGGTGATCGGCCGGGGTCTGGGACTCTGAGCCGATGACCGACAGGCGATCATGACCACATCATGAACACCGAACCCACCCCGGTGGCCAGGAGCCGGGCGCAGCGGTCCTCGGACAGCCGCGCCCGGATCCTGGACGCCGCCGTCGCCTGCCTCATCGACGGCGGCTACTCCGGATCCACGACCCTGACCATCCAGTCGGCCGCCGACGTCTCGCGCGGCCGGCTGCTGCACCACTTCCCCAGCCGGGACCGGCTGCTGGTCGCGGCGGCGCAGCACCTCGCGGTCAAACGCGTCGCCGACACCGAGGAGCGCGTGCGACGGGTGCTCGAAGCCGACCAGGTCGGCCTGTTCGAACGCGCCGACCGGGTCATCGAGCTGCTGTGGGAGAGCTTCTCCGAGCCGCACTTCTGGGCGGCGGTGGAGCTGTGGACCGCGGCCCGGTCCAACTCCGAGATCGCCGAGGCGCTGCGTCCCGAGGAGAAGCGGCTCGGTGCGGCGATCCGCGCGTCGATGGCCCGCATGTTCGGCGACGAGCTGGCGGGCCGCCCGCGGTTCAAGCAGCTGCGCGACCTGCTGCTGACCTCGATGCGGGGGACCGCGCTGACCTACACCTTCGACCCGCGCGATCCCGCGGGCGACGCGATGCTGCCCCAGTGGAAGGACCTGGCGCGGGTGCTGCTGGGGCCGTGACCCGGCGCCTCAGGTGCCGAAGCTCAGCCCGAACGGTGGCGTCGCGCCCTCGGCGGCGACCGGTGGTGCGGGGCGCCGGACCGCGACCCGGTCGCGGCCCGCGTGCTTGGCCTCGTAGAGCGCGGCGTCCGCGGCGGCCAGCAGGCCGTCGAGGTCCGTGCCGTGGTCGGGCGTCGTCGCGACCCCGACCGACACCGACAGCCCGGTGACCAGCCCGGCGGTCGCGGTGTCGACCTGCAGCGCGCGCACGCCCCGCCGGATCCGCTCGGCGACCTCGCGGGCACGGGCGGCCGGGGTGTCGTCGGCGCGCATCCCGCCGAGTGCGACCACGAACTCCTCGCCGCCGAACCGGCCGGCCAGGTCCTGGTCGCGGACCTCGGCGGTGAGGACGTCGGCGACGGCCTGGAGCACGTCGTCGCCCGCCAGGTGGCCGTGCCGGTCGTTGACCGCCTTGAAGTGGTCGAGGTCGAGGATCAGCACCGCGGCGGCCCGGTCGGTACGCGTGTCGCGCTCCAGCATCTGCCGGCTGCGCCAGCGCCACGCCGCCGGGTTGAGCAGCCCGGTCTTGGCGTCGGTGTCGACCTGCGCCTCCAGCTGGCGCACCAGGGTGGTCTGCTCGACGACGAGCAGCGGCAGCACCGCGAGCAACGCGAACCAGGGGGAGGTGTTGGCGAGCACGACCGCGACCAGCCCGCCGATCGACAGCGTCGCCAGCTCCAGGCCGATGTCGCCGCCCAGCAGGATCGCGAGGAACCGCGAGCCCGGTGCGGTCAGCCGCAGCACCGACACGACCAGGAGCGTGTTCACCGTCGTGTAGGCGACCAGCGCGCCCAGCACCAGCGCCGCGTTCTGCGGGGTCGCCAGCGCCCCGGCCCGGCCGTCGACCAGCGCGAGCAGCCCCGCGACGGCGTGCACGGCGAGCAGCACCGTGGCCGCGCTGTAGACCTGGCGGTGCGGCGGCGTGCCGCTCGGGCGGGCCACCCGCAGGTAGAGGTGCAGGTAGATGACGACGACGACGACCGTCGCGAGTCCCGGCGGCAGCAGCAGCGCGGCCGCGAAGGTCCACACCGAGGTCATGTTGATGTAGCGGGTCGCGGCGATCCGGCGCCGCAGGCGCTCGGCGTTGACCGACAGCTCGGTGTGCGCCGCGGCCACCAGCACCAGCAGCCCGCAGAGCAGCACCTCGGTCCGTCCCGGCAGGTCCCCGGTGAGCAGGCCCGCGACGACCGCGGACACCGCGGCGGCCTCCACGACCAGGACCAGCAGCAGCGGGCGCAGCGGCAGGCCGAGCAGCGACCGGGCGTCCGGCGCACGACGGCGGCGCCCAGCCGGGCGCGGTGCCACCGGGCCAGAGGTCACGTCGCCTGCCTGTTCGTCTACTGCGTCAGGGGATGGACCGAGGCTACCCGCGGGTAAGGCAAGCCTTTGCCGTTCGTCCCCCGGTGGCCGGAATCCGCGCCGAACGGCCCGGAACCGACGGCGAACGCCTCAGGTCCACGTTAAATCGTGACGGAGCGTTGTCCGTCGCTTACTCTGGCCACGTCATCACTCGATCGTGGAGCACGCCGTGCGTCCTCACGTGCGGAGCGCAACGGCGTCCGTTCCGGGACGGGGAGAAGCACTCCGGTCGAGGGGGGATCGCTCGTGCGCAACTGGGACTGGTGAACCGTCATCGGCGCCGCGCGGGACACGACCGTCCCGCGCGGCGCCGCCGTTCCGCGCCGTCGCGCGGCCGGGGTCGCCACCGGCCGGCGCGCTCACGCCCCGGGTGGCAGGGGAGGCCCTCTCATCAGATCTGATGACGCGCGGACGGGGCGTGCGACACCCTCGTGCGGCGGTACGTGCACCGTGACGCCGTGTACTCCCAATGGGTGACACCTGCGTCACGTCAGAGCGCTGACCAGTGCGGACGGCCCCTCGCGGCCGGGCCTCGACGATCACCCCCTAGGCGGGACATCCACCTTCGTGTTGCAGTTAGCCTCGCCTTATCTGAGGCGTGCCGAAGCAACGAAAGGACCGTGATGGCGAACCCCGCGAACGCGAACCCCCACTCCACCCCGGAGGTACTCGACGTGGTGGGGGTCGGGTTCGGGCCGTCGAACCTCGGCATCGCCATCGCCCTGCTCGAGCACAACGCGACGGTCCCGGCCGACGCGCGGGTGAGCGCCCGCTTCGTCGAGCGCCAGGAGCGGTTCGGCTGGCACCGCGGGATGCTGCTCGAGGACGCGACCATGCAGGTCTCGCACCTCAAGGACCTGGTCACGCTGCGGAACCCGACCAGCGGCTTCTCCTTCCTGTCCTACCTCCACGACCGGGACCGGCTCGCCGACTTCATCAACTACGGCTCGTCGTTCCCGACCCGCCGTGAGTTCCACGACTACCTGGAGTGGGCCGCGGCACGGCTGGGGGACATCAGCGCGGCCGCCGGGTCGGCGGTGACGGTCGACTACGGCAGCGAGGTCGTCGAGATCGAGCCGGTCCGCGGCGGGAACGGCGTGGAGCTCGTCGACGTCGTCGTCCGCACCGGGGACCGGGTGGAGCGCCTGCGCGCCCGCAACGTCGTCCTGGCCTGTGGGCTCACCCCCGTCCTGCCGCGCGGGATCACCGTGGGCGGCCGCGTCTGGCACAACCGCGACCTGCTGTTCCGCACACGCGAGCTCGCCGGGACCGAGCCGACCCGCTTCGCCGTCGTCGGCGCCGGGCAGAGCGCCGCCGAGACCGTCGAGCACCTGCACCGCACCTTCCCGACCGCCGAGGTGCACGCGGTGTTCGCCCGCTACGGCTACAGCCCCGCCGACGACACCTCCTTCGCCAACCGGATCTTCGACCCGGCCGCCGTCGACGACTTCTACACCGCGCCGGACGAGGTCAAGGACCGCATCCTCGGCTACCACGCGAACACCAACTACTCCGTGGTCGACCCGGAGCTCATCGAGGGCCTCTACCGCACCCACTACCACGAGCGGGTCGCCGGGACCGAGCGCCTGCGCTTCCGCAACGTGTCCCGGGTGGCCGACGTGGTCGACGTCGGGGACCGGGTGGAGCTGGCCGTCGAGTCGCTGATCGACGGCTCGCGCGAGGTCATCACCGCCGACGCCGTCGTCTACGCGACCGGCTACCGCCCCGCCGACCCGCTGTGGCTGCTGTCCGGCGGCCTCGACGAGGCCTGCGCCCGCGACGCCCGCGGCCGGCTCGACGTGCACCGCGACTACCGGCTCGGCACCACGGCACTGGCCGACGGCACCGCGGTGCGGGCCGGCTTCTACCTGCAGGGACCGACCGAGCACACGCACGGCATCACCTCGACCCTGCTGTCCAACATCGCGGTCCGGTCCGGTGAGGTCGTCGCCTCGCTGACCGGTGCCCCCGTGCCGTCGACGGCGCCGACGCCCGTCGTCGTCTGAGCGCTGCCCCGTCCGTTCCGCCGGTCCCGGGGAGAGCCGTGTCCACGAACCCCGTCGACGCCCCCGAGGGCAGCTCCTACGTGCTGGTCGACGACGAGGGTCGGCACTCGCTGTGGCCCGCGCCCGCCGAGGTCCCCGCCGGCTGAGCCGTCCCGCGCCGGCCGTCCCGCACCAGCCCGGGAGCGCCTCCCGTGACCCGGACGCCGCCGTCCCCGTCCGGCCCGCGCCCGGGACCGCTGCCGGACGGTGTGCCCGTGACCGGACCGGAACCGTTCGCCCGGCAGGTCGTGGGCCCGCCGGACGCCGTGGCGGTGCGGTGCGGCTCGGGGGAGCACCGCGAGCAGCTCACCCACGCCGGGCTCGACGAGCGGGCGGTCACGAGACCCCACCTCGGTCGGCGGCGGGCCGGACCGGCTCACCGCGCAGGCCCGTCCAGGCCTGCCACAGCTGGGCGAAGCGGCCGCCGGAGGCGACCAGCTCGGCGTGCGTGCCGGTCTCCGCGGTCCGCCCGTCCTCGAGCACCAGCACGAGGTCGGCGTCGGCGACCTGGCTGAGCCGGTGCGCCACGACGACGGCGGTACGGCCGGCCAGCGCGGCGTCGGCGGCGCGCTCCAGCTCCGCCGCGCCGGCACTGCCCGCCTCGGCGGTCGCCTCGTCGAGGATCACCACCGACGGGTCGGCCAGCACCAGCCGGGCCAGGGCGAGCTGCTGGGACTGCACCACGGTCAGCGCGTGCCCGGTGTCCCCGACGACGGTCTCCAGCCCGTCGGGGAGCCGGTCCACCCAGGGCGCCGCGCCGACCGTGGCCAGGGCGGCGCGCAGGTCGTCGTCGGTGGCGTCCGGACGGGCCAGGCGCAGGTCCTCGGCCAGTGGCCCGGCGAACACGTGCACCTCCTGGGTCACCAGGACCACCGGCGCCCGCCCGGCGCGGTGGTCGATGCGCTCCAGCGGCACGCCGCCGATCTCGACCGACCCGGCGTCCGGGGTGTGCATCCCGGCGACGAGCTTGGCCAGCGTGGACTTGCCCGCTCCACTGGTCCCGACCAGCGCGACCCGGGTGCCGGGTGCCAGGTCGAGGTCCACCCCGGACAGTGCCGGGTGGCCGTCGACGTAGGAGTGGGTCAGACCGCGCACCCGCACCCGCGCGTCGGCGGGCACCGCCGGGTCCGCCGGCGGTGCGGGCGGGTCGATCTCGGCGACGCCGACGATGCGCCGCAGCCCGGCGACCGCGGACTGGGCGGCGTCGAGCTGGAACAGCATGATGTTGATCGGCGTGAACAGGTTGATGAAGTACAGCGCCGCCGCGCTCGCCGTACCGATCGTCGTGCTGCCGCTGCCGACCAGCACGAACCCGGCGACCAGCACCCCGCTCAGACCGAGGACCTCGCCGGCGTTGAGCCGGCCGAAGAAGCGGGTCTGCAGCACCACGAGCCGCTGCCCGATCCCGGCGACGGCCTCGGCGCGGGCACGGACCCGGTCCAGGTGGTCGTCGGTGAGGCGGAACGCGCGCACCGTGCTCACCCCGGCCGCGGTGTCGAGCAGCTGCTGCTGCTGGGCCCCGCCCGCGATGCGCTCGTCGTCGTAGAGCGGGCCGGAGCGGCGCAGGAACCAGCGGGCGGTGACCACCTGGATCGGCACCGCCAGCAGCGCGCCGAGCAGGAAGCGCCAGTCCAGTGCGGCGAGCGCGACCAGGGTCAGGCCGATGATCAGCGCGGCCCTGGCGAACTCGGGCAGCGCCTCGCGCACCGCCTCGCCGACGACCTTGACGTCGTCGGTGACGCGCGAGGTGAGGTCACCGGACCCGGCCTGCTCCAGGGTGTCCAGCGGCAGGTCCAGCGCGCGGGCGACGAAGCGCTCCCGCAGCCGGGCCAGCATCGTCTCCCCGACCCGGGCGACCAGCGCGATCCCGGCGAAGGCGAGCACACCCTGGACGACCGCGACCCCGGCCAGGGCGACGACCGGCGCGGTCAGCGCGGACGGCTCCGACCCTCGGGCGGCGAGGTCGACGATCCGGCCCAGCAGCGGTGCCGCGACCAGGCTCACCGCGGCCCCGGCGACCAGGGCGACGAGTGCGGTGACGGCGGTCCCGCGGCGCGGCGCCAGCAGCTCGCCGAGGACGGCGCGGGTGCGGCGCCCGTCGGCGACGGGCAGCAGGCGGGGGCCGGACGGCTCGGTCCCGGTGGTCATCCGGTCACCACCCTGCGGTAGTCGGTGTCGTCGGTCATCAGCTCGGTGTGCGTCGCGTCCGCGACGACGCGGCCCTCGCGCAGCACCACCACGCGGTCGGTGACCGCGAGCAGCGCCGGGCTGGTGGTGAGGAGCACGGTCGTGCGGCCGGTGCGGTGCTCGCGCAGCCGGGCCGCGATCTCGGACTCGGTGACGGCGTCGACGGCCGTCGTGGGGTCGTGCAGCACCAGGACCGGGGGGTCGGCGGCCAGTGCCCTGGCCAGTGCGACCCGCTGGCGCTGCCCGCCCGACAGTGAGCTGCCGCGCGAGGTCACCGGGGTGTCCGCGCCCTGCGGGAGGGCCTCGACGGCCTGGTCGGCGCGGGCCGCGGCCATCGCCGCGACCGTCGCGGACCCCGGGGCCCGGTCGCCGGTCGCGGCGGTGACGTTGTCCAGGACGGTGCCGGTGAACAGGTGCGCGTCGTGCGCCGCGACCAGCAGCGTGGACCGGGTGGCGGCCGGGGCGAGGTCGTCGACGCCGGTGCCACCGAGCAGGATCCGCCCCTCGTCGGGTGCGACGTCGCGGGCCAGGCAGCGGGCGAGCGCGGTCGCCGCGGACGGGTCGGGGGCGACCACGCCGAGCAGCTGACCGGCGGGCACGTGCAGGTCGAGGCCGTCGAGCGGGCCGTGCCGCAGCCCGGCGACCGCCAGCGCGGCGGCGGGGTCCGTGGGGTCGGCGGTGGGGCCGGCATCCCGGCCGTCGCGACCGGGGCCGACGGCGGGCGGCGCGGAGAGGATCTCGGCGATCCGCCCGGCCGAGGCCCGCGCCTGGGCGAGGCGCGCCCCGGCGATGCCGAGGGTCTGCAGCGGCCCGACGAGGAACTGGGCGAGCCCGACCGCGGAGACCAGGTTGCCGACGGTGATGGACCCGTCGAGGGCGAGCAGACCGCCCACGAGCGCGATGACCGCGAGGAACAGGCCGTTCGCGAGCTGGACGGTGCCGAGGAAGCCGGCCTCGGCGCGGGTCGCCCGCAGCGTGGCGCCCAGGGCGGTGCGGCTGCTGGCCGCGTACTGCTCGGCGGCGGCGGGCCCGGCGCCCAGTCCCTTGAGGACGCGGATCCCGGACACCAGGTCGGCGGCGGTGCCGGCGGCGCGCGCGGCCCGCTCCTGCTCGGCGCCGCTGCGCCGCTCCAGCGGCCGGCCGACCCGGCCGATCAGCCACAGCAGCGGCGGGGTGCCGAGCAGGATGAGCAGGCCCAGGGGGAGCGAGATCCGCAGCAGCGCGACGGTGGCGACCACGAGCGCGGCCGCGGCGGCCGCGGCCGTGGGGATCCAGAAGTTCATCATCGCGACGCGCTTGGCGTCGGCCACGGCGATCGAGGTGATCGAGCCGGGCAGCCTTCCGGTCTCGGCGCCGCCGCGGTGGTCCAGCAGCCGGGCCGCCACCCGGGTGCGCAGCCCGGCGTCGGCACGCAGGTCGGCGTGCAGGGCCTGCCGCGCGCCGAACCGGTAGCTGTAGGACAGCATCGCGAAGTCCGCGGCCAGCACGAGCAGCCAGATCACCAGGCTGCCGACGTCGCCGGTCGCGACCGCGCGGTCGATGACGACGCCCACCAGGACCGGTACCAGTGCCTCTCCGACCTGGTGCCCGCACAGCAGCACGGTCGCCGCCGCGACCCGGCCGCGGAACGACCTGATGGTGCTGCGGACCACCTCCCGTGCGGTGACCTGTGTGTCACCGGTGCCCCTGCGCTCGGTCATGAAGGGAGGCTAACCTCACCGACGCGCGGCGATCAGGACGGTGGGTGTGGTCCGCCGCTCTCCGGGGCGCGCACCGTCCGTCGCCCGTCGTCGCGGACGGGCACGCCGACGTCGCCCGGGCCGACCGGGCCCGGCGCCGGCACCACCGCCGTGCGGCGGGCGTCCGGCGCAGCGCGATCCGCCCGGCCTCGTCCGACCCGGCGCGGCGGCCTGGGCCTCAGCCGAGCGGCCCGCCGTCCCCGTCGCCGGAGGGGCGCCGGTCGGCGGGGAGCAGCGCGTGCAGGGCGTGGTAGCCGACGAGCACCACGATCGTGCCCAGCGCGATCCCGGACAGCTCGAACCCGCCCACCGACAGGCTCGCCCCGCCGATGCCGATGATCAGCCCGGCGGACAGCGGCACCAGGTTCGCGGCGTGGGCCAGGTCGACCCCGTTGCGGATCCAGATGGCCGCCCCGAGCAGCCCGACCATGCCGTAGAGGACCACGGTGAGCCCGCCGAGCACCCCGCCCGGCACCGCGACGATCAGCGCCCCGAACTTCGGGCAGAACCCCAGCAGCACCGCGACGGCCGCGGCCACCCAGTACGCGGCGGTGGAGTAGACGCGGGTCGCGGCCATCACGCCGATGTTCTCCGCGTAGGTCGTGGTGGGGGAGCCGCCGACCAGGCCGGCCAGCGTGGTGCCCGCGCCGTCCGCGGCCAGGGCCCGGCCCAGGTACGGGTCGAGGCGCTCGCCGGTCATCCCCTCGACGGCCTTGACGTGCCCGGCGTTCTCCGCGATCAGCGCGATCACCGAGGGCAGCACGAGGAGCGCGAAGGCGAACGAGAACGTCGGCCAGTGCCAGCCGGCGATCTCCATGCCGTCCGGACCGGTCTGGGTGGCGGGCGGCAGGCCCACCCAGTCCGCGGACCCGACCCCGGACAGGTCGACCCGCATCCGGGTGCCGACGTCCCCGCTCGCGTCGGGCGCGGTGATCGGGCCGGTCGTGGCGTCGAGCAGCAGCGAGAAGGCGAACCCGGCGACCAGGCCGATCAGCACCCCGATCCGGCCCCAGAACCCCGGCAGCAGTACCGCGGCGGCGATCACCACGACCATCGTCACCAGCGCGGCCCACTGGTCCTGTGGCCAGTAGACGGTCGAGGCGACCCCGGCGAGGTTGAACCCGATCAGCATGACGACGGCGCCGGTCACCGCGGGTGGCAGCAGCCGGGACACGACGCGGGCGCCGACCAGGTGCACGACCACGCCGACCAGCAGCAGCACCACCCCGGCGACGACGATCGCGCCGGTCACGGCCGCGGAGTCCCCGCCCTGGGCGCGGATCGCCGCGACCCCGCCGACGAACGACGCCGAGGACCCCAGGTAGCTGGGGATCCGGCCGTGGGTCATCAGCAGGAACAGCGCGGTCGCGACGCCGGACATCAGGATCGCGATGTTCGGGTTCAGTCCCATGAGGACCGGGAAGACGAACGTCGCCCCGAACATCGCGATCACGTGCTGGCCGCCGAGGCCGACGGTGCGCGGCCAGGACAGCCGCTCGTGCGGGCCCACGACCTCGCCGGGCGGCGGGGCCTTGCCGCCGTGCACCACGGTCCAGCCGCGCCGTCGTTCCCGCGTCGAAGTCACCGAGCCCCCTCACCGTGGCCCGCCGCCCTGACGGGGCCGCGATCACAGTCGTCGGCGCGGCCGGGCGGGACAAGGGGTTGCGCACACCGGTGACGTGACGTTCACGGCACCGGTGCGCGGGCGCCGGCTCAGCTGCCGGGGGCCCGGCCCTGCAGCGCCGCGTCGAGCTGCGGCGCGACGGAGTCGATGGCGTAGGGCAGCGACAGCGGGCTGGAGTAGCCCAGCGCGGCGGCGAACTCGGTCTCGAACGGCCCGAGGTAGGCGACGCGGCCCTGCTGGACCGCCGGGATCGCGCGGAACACCGGGTCGGCCTCGGACTCGGCGCGGGAACGGCCCAGCACCACGAGCACGTCGCTGTCGAGGTCGCCCTGGCGTTCCAGCGAGAGGGTCTGCGAGTCCGGCCGGACGGTGAAGCCGAGGCCGGCGAAGATCTGGGCGCGCAGGTCGTCGGTTCCCATGTCGTAGGGGACGCCCTCGATGAAGAAGTCCATCTTCAGGTTCTTGCCCGCGAAGTCGGGGTGGGCCGCCTTGGCCTCGTCGAACTTCGCGCGGGTCGCGGCGATGACCTGCTCGGCCTGCTCGGTGCGCCCGGTGGCCTGCCCGGTGATGCGGGTCTGCTCCTCCCAGCCCGCGGCGTTCGTGCCGTCGGGGGTGCCCTGGGCGACGGTCGGCGCGATCTGCGACAGCGCGGTGTAGGTCGCCTGGTCCATGAAGGAGTAGACGCCGAGGATCAGGTCGGGCTGGAGTGCGGCGACCTGCTCGACCGGGATCTGGGACCCGGTCAGCAGCTGCGGCTGCGTCCCGCCGAGTGCCTCCTGCGCCCAGGGGCGCTTCGCGTAGTCGTAGTCGCCGATGTTCTCGCGGACCCCGACCGGCTTCACGCCGAGGGCGAGGGCGAAGTCGGCGTCGTTGAAGCCGACGGTCACGACCCGCTGCGGCGCGGCGGGGATCGTCGTCTGCCCGAAGGCGTGGGTGAGGGTGACCGGGAACGCCCCGGTGGGGGCGTCGTCGGCGGGGGCGGGCTGTGCCGCGTCGCCGGAGCCCCCGGAGGAGCAGCCGGCCAGTGCCAGCAGCAGGACCACGCACGCGGCGAGCGCGCGGAGCAGGGGTCGGGGCATGGGGGCGGTCCTTTCGACGGGACCCGTGCGGGCGGGGTGCACCGGGCGCCGGGGGATCAGGTCAGTACACCCTTCTGGGTGGACAGGCGAACCTTACCCACGGCGGTCACGATCGGGCAGACAGGACATCCCACACGACGTCGAGGTGCTCGCGGCCGGTGGTGACCCCGCCGAACGCCACCCGCACCACCGGGTGCCCGTCGACCTCGGTGCCGGTGAGCAGCACCCGTCCGTCGGCGTTGGCGCGTTCCAGCAGCGCGGTGGTCGCGGCGTCGCCGGAGCGCGAGCGGAGGCAGACCAGGGACAGCACCGGCGCGCACGCCAGCTCCAGGTCGTCGTGCCCGCGGACCCGCTCGGCCAGCTCGGCGGCGAGGCCGACGTGCCCGCGCAGGTGCGACCGCAGCCCGGACAGCCCCTGTCCGTGGAGCACCGCCCACAGCTTCAGCGCCCGGAACCGACGCCCGAGCGGGACCTGCCAGTCCCGGAAGTCCACGACGGCGCCGGAGTCGGAGTGCGCGTCGCGCAGGTAGGCCGGGGTGATCGACAGCGCGGCCGGCAGCGCGCGGGCGTCGCGCACCCAGAGCAGCGAGGCGTCGAACGCGGTGAGCAGCCACTTGTGGGCGTCGGTGCAGAAGGAGTCGACGCCGGGACCCGGGCCCGGGTTCACGCCGTCGAGCACCCAGCGGTGCTCCGGGCAGAGCGCGGCGACGCCCGCCCACGCGGCGTCGACGTGCACCCACGCCCGGTACGGCCGCGCCGCCGTGACCAGCGCCGCGACCGGGTCGCTCGACCCGGTCGAGGTCGTCCCGACCGTCGCGCACACCAGCACCGGGACCAGCCCTGCGGCGACGTCCGCGGCCAGGGTGTCGGCCAGCGCGGCCGGGTCCATCGCCCGGGAGCCCGGCGTGCACGGGACGGTCCGCAGCCCGTCGGAGCCGAGCCCGGCCACCCGCACCGCCTTGGCCAGCGACGAGTGCGTCTCGGCCGTGACGTAGACGCGTTCCCGGCCGGTCACCCCGCGCACGCGCCAGCCGGAGTCCGGGTCCGGCGCGGCCCGGTGCAGCGCGGCGGTCAGCGCGACCAGCGCCGCCGAGGACGCCGAGTCCTGGATCGAGCCGCCCCCGCCGCCGTCGTGGGTGAACGTCTCGTCCAGCCCGAGCGCCCTGGCCAGCTGGTCGGTGACCGCCTGCTCCACCTCGGTGCACGCCGGCGAGGTCGACCAGAGCATGCCCTGCGCCCCGGCGCCGCCCGACAGCAGCTCACCCAGCAGCGAGGTCAGCGAGGCGTTCGCCGGGAAGAACGCGTGGAACCCGGGGTGCTGCCAGCGGGTGTCGGCGTCACCGGTGACGGCCTCGACCAGCGAGGGGAACGCCGCGAGCGGCTCGGGGTCCTCGTTCGCCTCGCGGGGGAAGCGGGCCCGCACGGTGCCGGGCTCGACGACGTCGCGGACCGGGTGGCGTTCGATCCCGGCGCGGGCGTCGGCGACGGCGTCGACGAACAGGTGGCCGAGGGCTCGGAACTCGTCCGGGGAGAGGTCGGGCACGTGCCCGGACGCTACCCGGCCACGGGCGTGTGCTCGTGGATCCCGTGGTCGTGCAGGTCGTCGAGGTCCCAGGCGGGCAGCGGGTCGTCCAGGTCGCGCCAGGAGCCGGGCCCGGCGAGCAGCTCGTCGTCGGTGAGCAGGGCCGGGTCGAGGCGCGCCGTGACGGCGTCGCGGGTCAGGCCGAGCCCGATGAACACGATCTCCTGCCCGCGCGGCCCGTCGAACGACGACCACGGCGCCGCCGGATCCAGGGCCATGTTCGGGCCGGCCTGCGACCACAGGCCCGCGACGTCGGGCCGGGTCGCCAGCCAGCAGAAGCCCTTGCTGCGCAGCAGGCCGGGCCATTCGCCGAGCGCGTCGAGCAGCCGGGCGGGGTGGAAGGGGCGTCCGGCCCGCCAGGTCACGCTCGCGATCCCGTACTCCTCGGTCTCGGGGGTGTGGCTGCCGTTGAGCTCCTGCGCCCAGCCGGGTGTCGCGGACGCCGCCGCCGGGTCGTAGCGGTGGGTGTCGAGCAGGTCGGCGACCGGCACGTCGCCACGCACCGCGCGGACCCGGCGTGCGCCCGGGTTCATCCGTGACAGCAGCGCCTCGATCCGGCCCAGCGCGTGCGGCGCGACGAGGTCGGTCTTGTTGAGCACCAGCAGGTCCGCGAACTCGACCTGGTCGGCGAGCAGGTCCGACAGGGTCCGCTCGTCGCCCTCGGCGGCCTGCAGCTCGCGGTCGGCGAGGGAGTCCTCGCTGGTCAGGAGCGTCTCGAAGGTCGAGGCGTCGACGAGGGTGACCATCGTGTCCAGCCGCGCCACGTCGGAGAGCGCGGTGCCGTCGTCGAAGGTCCACTCGAACGTCGCCGCGACCGGCATCGGCTCGGAGATCCCGGTCGACTCGACGACGACGTGGTCGTAGCGCCCCTCCGCGGCCAGCTCGCCGACCGTGGTCAGCAGGTCCTCGCGCAGCGTGCAGCAGATGCAGCCGTTGGTGAGCTCGACCAGCTTCTCCTGGCTGCGGTGCAGGTCGACCAGCGCGCCGTCGATGTTGACCTCGCTCATGTCGTTGACGACGACGGCGATCCGCCTGCCGTCGCGGTTCGCGAGCAGGTGCTCCAGCAGCGTCGTCTTCCCCGCGCCGAGGAAGCCGGACAGGATCGTGACGGGAACGCGACGGTCGGCCATACATTCACGATAACCATTGTCGATAACGGCGGTGTAGGGTGCCCCCGTGCGCACCTCCCGTCCGGTCTGGTGGCGGCTGCTCCCCGCAGCCGCGTAGACGCACGTCACCGTCATCCCGGGCTGCCCGAGCAGCCCGGCGGCGACCGGTGTGTCTCGTGCAGCTCCCCGTTCCCAGGAGCTGATCATGGATTCCCTCGCCGCCACCGTCGCCCGGATGCCCGCGCTGCGTGCCGCCGTCGCCGCCGACCCGTCGTCGCACCGGGTGCTGACCGGGGAGCGGCCGACCGGCCCGCTGCACCTGGGGCACCTGGTGGGCACGATCTCCGAACGCGTCCGGCTGCAACGGTCCGGAGTGGACGTGCTGGTGATCCTCGCCGACTACCAGGTGATCACCGACCGTGACGTCGCCGACCGGCTGTCGGACCACGTCCGCGGCGCGGTGCTCGACCAGCTCGCCGCCGGGCTCGACCCGGACCGCACGACGGTGTTCGCCCACTCCGCGGTGCCCGCGCTGAACCAGCTCATGCTGCCGTTCCTGTCGCTGGTCACCGAGGCCGAGCTGCACCGCAACCCGACGGTGAAGGCCGAGCACGCCGCGTCCGGGCGCGCGTTGTCGGGGCTGCTGCTGACCTATCCGGTGCACCAGGCCGCGGACATCCTGTCCTGCCGCGCCGACCTCGTGCCGGTGGGCAAGGACCAGCTCCCGCACATCGAGCTCACCCGGGTGCTGGCCCGGCGCTTCGCCGAGCGCTACGGCCCGGTGTTCACCCCGCCCGAGCCGATGCTGACCGACACCCCGGAGCTGCCCGGGCTCGACGGGCACAAGATGTCCAAGTCCCGCGGCAACGCCGTCCCGCTCGGCGCGACCGCGGACGAGACCGCGGCGCTCGTGCGCCGCGCCCGCACCGACCCCGAGCGGCGCATCACCGTCGACCCGGACGGCAGGCCCGGGGTGTACGGGCTGCTCACGACCGCGGCCCTGTGCCTGGGCCGCGACCCGCACGAGCTGGCCGCGACCCTGGACGGGGCCGCCGCGCTGAAACGGCTCACCACCGACGCGGTCAACGACCACCTCGCCGGGCACCGCGCGCGGCGCGCCGAGCTGGCCCGCGACCCCGGGCTCGTCGACGACGTGCTGGCCCGCGGCAACGCCCGCGCCAACGCGCTGGCCGACGAGACACTCGACGCGGTCCGCACGGCCATGGGGATGCGCTACGGCCGGGTCAGCGCCGGGACGCGGTCCGCTTCGTGACGGTCTCCCGGATCTTCGGCAGCAGGTGCTCACCCGCGGCCAGGAGGTCCGGGAGCCGGGCCGGCTCGGCGAGCAGCGCCCGGAACGCGTCGGCGACGGTGACGCCGTGCCCGGGCCGGTGCTCGACGGTCACGGCGTCGCCGGCGCGGATCTCGCCGGGGGACAGGACCCTCAGGTAGGCGCCGGGGCGGGCGGCTGCGGTGAACCGCTTCACCCAGCCCGCCCGCTCCAGGTGCGCCGCGAAGGTCCGGCACGGGATGCGCGGCGCGGTCACCTGCAGCAGCACCCCGCCGACCCGCCAGCGCTCGCCCAGCTCCGCGCCGCACACGTCGACGCCGCGGGTGGTGAGGTTCTCCCCGAACATCCCCGCCCGCAGCGGGCCCAGTTCGGCGGCGAAGGACTCCAGGTCCTCCCGGGCGTAGGCGTAGACGGCCTGGTCCGGGCCGCCGTGGTGGTCGGCGTCGCAGATCGTGTCGCCGGCCAGCCCGCTCGCCGCGGGCGCCGGGACGTCCACCCGGACCGGACCGGGTACCGGCCGCTTGTCGATGCCCGAGGCCCCCGCCTTGGCGAGGATCGGACGGGACACCCCGGTGTTCACGGACTCCACGACGGACACCCCCGCGACGCTAGGCGTCCCACCGCCGCCGACGCGAGCGGGTTCGTGTCACACGGACCCGTGGAGGCGGCGCAGCTCGGTCTTGAGCACCTTGCCCGACGGGTTGCGCGGTAACACCTCCACCAGCGCGAGCCGGCTCGGCTGCTTGTAGCGGGCCAGCCGGTCGGCGCACCACGCCGTGAGCGTGTCCAGGTCCGGCGGGGCGGCGGGGTCGGCGGGCACGACCACGGCGAGCGGGGTCTCGCCCCAGCGCGGGTCCGGCACCCCGACGACCGCGACGTCGGCGACGCCCGGGTGCGCGGCCAGCACCTCCTCGACCTCCGCGCTGTACACGTTCTCCCCACCGGAGATGATCATGTCCTTGGCGCGGTCGACGACGTAGTAGAAGCCGTCGGGATCCTCGCGCACCAGGTCACCGGAGTGGAACCAGCCGCCGCGGAACGCCTCGGCCGTCGCCTCCGGGCGGCCCCAGTACTCCCGCATCACGGTCGGACCGCGGTAGACGATCTCGCCGACCTCGCCGCGCGGCACGTCGTTCATGTCCGCGTCGACGACCCGCACCTCGACGCCGACCATCGGCGTCCCCACCGAGCCGATCTTGCGCACCGAGTCCTCGCCCCGCAGCGCGCAGGTGACCGGGCTGCACTCGGTCTGCCCGAACGCGGTGACCACCATGGCCTGCGGGAACGTGTCGATCATGGTGCGGATCAGCGTCGTCGACGCGGGGGCGGCACCCCAGGTGATCCGGCGCAGCGCCGACAGGTCCCGCTGCGCGATGCCGGGCACGGCGCAGATCGCCTGCCACTGCGCCGGGACGAAGAAGCACGACGACACCCGCTCCCGCTCCAGGGTGTCGACCGTCGCGACCGGGTCGAACCCGCCCGACGGTGGGATGATCACCCGGCCGCCCGCGATCAGGGTCGGGAGCATGCCGGACAGCCCGGCGATGTGGAACAGCGGAGCCCCGGACAGCGAGACCCGGTCGTCGCCCGCGGTGCCCAGGTGCGTGATCGACAGGAACGCGTGCAGCATCAGGTTGCGGTGGGTCAGCACCGCGCCCTTCGGGCGGCCGGTCGTGCCCGAGGTGTACATGATGTAGGCGGGCTCGTCGTCGGCGACGTCGTCGCCCCAGTCGCCGGGGTCGGTCCCGGCGAGCAGCGCGCCGAAGCCCTCGCCGAGGGTGAGCACCGTCCGCACCGACGGCGCCTGTTCCCGCGCGGCCTCCACGGTCGCGGCGAACCCGTCGTCGCAGAGCACGGCGGTGGGGGTGCAGTCGGTGAGCTGGAAGGCGACCTCGCCCGCGGTCAGCCGGAAGTTCAGCGGCACGCAGATCGCGCCGCGGCGCAGCACCGCCAGGTAGCTCTCGACGAGCTCGACGGAGTTGAGCCCGAGCACCGCGACCCGGTCCCCGCGGTCGACCCCCCGGTCGGCGAGCACGGTCGCCAGCCGGGACACCCGGTCGTCGAGCTGCGCCCAGGTCCGCGACGTCCGCGGGTCGGCGAGCGCCGGCCCGTCCGGTGTGGTCCGTGCGTGCCGCGCGACGACGTCCGCCGCGGTCATCCCGTGTCCCGTGATCGTGCCCACCGGTGGCCTCCCGAGCCTCGACTGCCCTGCCACTGTGGTCCCGCTCACCCCGGTGGGGCAAGATCACGGCCCGCCGTGCAGGGTGACGCCGGTGAGCACGACCCCCGACGGAGCCGACCCCGACGGAGCCGGCCCCGAGGGAGCCGATCCCGGCGGTGCCGTCCCCGACGGCACCCGGCGGCTCCGGCTGCTGCAGCTGGCGTCGCTGACCAGCACCGTCGACCGGTTCGCGATCGCGCCGCTGCTGGTCCCGATCGCCGCGTCGTTCTCGGCGCCGCTGGCCGCGGCGGCCGGCGCGGCCGGGGGCTACTTCCTCGCCTACGGCCTCATGCAGGTCGTGTGGGGGGTGCTGTCCGACCGGATCGGCCGGGTCCGGGTGATGCGCCTGGCCCTGGTCGGCGCGGTGCTGGGCGGGGTCGCCTCGGTGCTGGCGCCGACCCTCGCGGTGCTGGTCGTCGCCCGGGTCGTCACCGGCGCGTGCACGGCGGCGCTGATCCCGGCGGCGCTGGTGTACGTCGGTGACACCTGGCCCGCCGCGGTCCGGCAGCGGCCCCTGTCGGACCTGCTCGCCGCGACCGCGCTCGGCACCGCCGTCGCCACGGCCGGGGCGGGCCTGCTGGCCGACCTGGCGGGGTGGCGCGTCGTCCTCGGTACGACGGCGGCCGGCTGCGCGGTGCTGTTCGTCGCGCTGCGGGCGCTGCCCGAACCCGACGGCGCCCGCACCACCTCGCGCGGGGTCGTCGACGCGGTGCTCCGCCCGCTGGCCGCGGTCGCCGGGAACCGCTGGGCGCGGCTGGTCCTGGTGCTCGCCTTCGTCGAGGGAGCCGTCGTGCTCGGGGTGCTGACCTACCTGGCCCCGTCGCTGCAGGCCGGGGGCAGCTCCGCCGCGCTGGCCGGGCTCGCCGCCGGGGGGTACGGCGTCGGCGCGGTGCTGTTCTCCCGGGTTGTGCGACGCCTGGTCGGGCGCCTGCGACCGGCCGCGCTGGCCGCCGTCGGCGGCGGGTTCCTCGTCGTCGCCTGGGTGTTCCCGCTGGTCGTCGTGCACCCGGTGACGATCGCCGCGGCCGGGCTCTGCCTGGGCGGGGCGTGGGCGTTCCTGCACTCGACCCTGCAGACCTGGGCGACCGAGGTCGTCCCGCAGGCCCGCGCGACCGCCGTCGCGCTGTTCGCGACGCTGCTGTTCCTGGGCAGCTCGGCCGGCACCGCGCTGGGTGCCCCGCTCGCCGATGCCGGGCGCTTCGCCCCGCTGTTCGCCGCCGCCCTGGTGGCCTCGGTGCCGCTCGCGCTGGTCGCCGCCCGTACCCGCGCCCGCTACGCCCGCCGGGCCACCTGACCCGCGCTGTGTGCTCCCAGGGTCACTTTCGTGGCTTAGAGCGCCACGAAAGTGACCCTGGGAGCACGGTGGGGCGTCACACGTAGCGGTCGCGCAGCTCCCGCTTGACCAGCTTGCCGGTGGGGGTCCGCGGCAGGAAGTCGGTGAAGTCCACCGACGAGGGCGCCTTGTAGTGCGCGATCCGCTCCCGCACGAAGTCGATCAGCTCGCGCTCCAGCTCCGGGCCGGCGTCGACGCCCTCCGGGGGCTGGACGACGGCCTTG
Source organism: Pseudonocardia sp. DR1-2 (assembly GCF_023717215.1). NCBI lineage: Bacteria > Bacillati > Actinomycetota > Actinomycetes > Pseudonocardiales > Pseudonocardiaceae > Pseudonocardia > Pseudonocardia sp. DR1-2. The sequence goes on from NZ_JAMQOF010000001.1 coordinate 80,244, forward strand.
ACCTTCTCGCCCATCTCGTCGTCGGGCACCCCGATGACGGCGACGTCGAGCACCTTCGGGTGCAGCGCGAGGGCGTCCTCGACCTCCTGCGGGTAGATGTTCACCCCGCCCGAGATGATCATGAACGCCTTGCGGTCGGTGAGGAAGAGGTAGCCGTCCTCGTCGAGGTAGCCCAGGTCCCCGGTGGTGGTCCAGCTCTCGTGCTCGGGGTGGGTCGCGGCGAGGGTCTTGCCCGGGTCGTTGTGGTACTCGAACGGCCGGACGTCGCGCTCGAAGTAGACCGTCCCGATCTCGCCAGGGGCCAGTACGGCGCCGGTGTCGTCGGCGATCCGGATGGTGCCGAGCCCGGCGCGCCCGACCGATCCGGGTCGCTCGCTCCACTGCGCCGAGTCGATGAAGGTGATGCCGTTGGACTCGGTCGCGGCGTAGTACTCGTGCAGGACCGGACCCCACCAGTCGATCATCGCCTGCTTGACGTCCACCGGGCACGGCGCGGCCGCGTGGATCGCGACCCGCATCGAGGACACGTCGTAGGAGGCGCGGACGGACTCCGGGAGCTTGAGCATCCGCACGAACATCGTCGGCACCCACTGCGAGTGGGTGACCGAGTACCGCTGGATCAGCTCCAGGGCCTTCTCGGGGTCGAAGCGCTCCATCACCACGACGGTGCCGCCGAGCGCCTGCACCGTGGCGGTGAACCGCAGCGGCGCGGCGTGGTAGAGCGGGGCCGGGTTCAGGTAGACGGTGTCGGTGTCGAAGCCGTACATCGACCCGAACAGGGCCTGGTAGGTGTCGCCCGGCTCGTCGACCTGCCGGTCGGGCAGCGTCGGCTTGATGCCCTTGGGGCGGCCGGTGGTGCCCGACGAGTAGAGCATGTCCGCCCCGCGCGGCTGGTCGGCCGGCGGTTCGGCCGGCACCGCGGCGAGGGTCTCGTCGTAGTCGGCGTAGCGCGACGCCCCGGGGATCTCACCGCCGAAGGCCAGCCGCACCGGGGTGTCGACGTGGTCCTCGATCGCCGCGGCCAGACCGGCGACACCGGCCGAGACGACGAGCGCCTTCGCGCCGCAGTCCCGCACGATGTAGGCGGCCTCGGGCGCGGAGAGGTGGTGGTTCACCGCGGTGATGTAGAGACCCGACCGCTGGGCGGCCCAGTAGACCTCGTAGACCCGCGCGGTGTTCTCCGCGACGAGCGCGACGACGTCGCCCCGCTGCAGACCGGCCGCACGCAGGTGGTTCGCGAGCCGGGCGGACCCCTCCTCCAGCTCACGGAAGGTCAGGGTCTCGCCCGAGCCCCCCATGATCACGGCCGGCTTGTCGGGGGTCGTGGCGGCGTGCGTGCCTGGGTACATCGGGGCCTCTCCGTCGGGGCGCGCCGCGGATCGCCCGGCGCACGTCTCTGGTCGGCCCGATCCTGCCATCCGGGGCGACCCCGGCGGCGGCAGCGGTCAGGAGTGCGCGTTCTGATAGGCCTCGAGAACCGAGGACGGGATACGCCCGCGCTCGGAGATCTTCATGCCCTGGGCCACCGCCCATTCCCGCACGGCGCGGTTCGCGGCGCGTTCCGAGGAGCTGGAACCGTTCGACGACGAGGTGCCGGAAGCGGGACTGCGCCGACCGGACCCGCGACGGGCGGCCGCTACGTAGGGCGCCAACGATTCCCGCAGCTTCTCGGCATTCTTGGTGGACAGGTCGATCTCGTAGGCGCGGCCGTCGACGGAGAACTCCACCTGCTCGTCGGCCTCGGTGCCGTCGAGGTCGTCGACCAGTGTGATGGTCGTCTGCTGCGCCACGTCGTCATTCCTTCCACGGGGAATCACCGGATCGGCCGGAGACGGGAATCGCCCGGTCGGAGCCGGAACCGATTCTTCGGGCAGAACGATAAAGGATGCCGAACCGACCTGTCGAACCCCTGCCCGGAAATAGTCCGGCACCGTCGTTTCGGGTCGGGGGATACGGCGTCCGGGCGACGGGAATGGGCGAAAAGGGTCAGTGGTGAACGTGACGTGAATCAGCGCGCGGTCGGCCACCACGGTTCGGCGGGAACCGCGGCGCGAGCCTCGTCGACGGTCGTGACGCCGGTCAGGTCGATCCGCTCGCCCGGGCGCGGCAGGGCCAGGACCACGTCCTGGTCGGCGGCGGCCTTGCGGGCCCGCTCAGCGGGCTCGTCCCACGGATGGAAGCCCAGGTTGAACGTCGCCCAGTGGATCGGCAGCAGCACCCGGCCGCCCAGCTCGCGGTGCGCGGCGACGGCCTGCTCCGGGTCGGCGTGGATGTCGGGCCACAGGTCGGCGTAGGCGCCGATCGGCAGCACCGTCAGGTCGAACGGGCCGTGCGCGGCCCCGGTGCGCGCGTGTGCCCGGGTGGCCCCGGTATCCCCGCCCAGGTAGGCGGTGTGCCGCGGCCCCGCGACCTTCCAGGCGGCCCACAGCGTCGTGTTGCGGCGCAGCCCGCGCCCGGAGAAGTGCCGGGTCTCCAGGCAGGTCAGCTCCAGGCCGGCGACGGTCACCACGCCCTCCCAGTCGCGCTCGACGACCCGGTGCCCGGGCACGCCCCAGGCCCGCAGGTGCGCGCCCACACCGAGCGGGCCGACGAACACCGCGGAGGTGTCGCGGGCCAGCGCGGTGACCGTCGGACGGTCGAGGTGGTCGTAGTGGTCGTGGCTGATCACGACGACGTCCGGGGACCCCAGCGCGGACAGCGGCCCGACGGGCGGGTGCAGGCGGCGTGGCCCGAAGCGCGGCACGGGGGAGGCGTACTCCGACCAGACAGGGTCGGCCAGGACCCGTCGGCCGTCGATCTCCAGCAGGACCCCGGCGTGACCCAGCCAGGTCACCGCCAGCCCGGCGGGCTCGTCGGGGGTCCGCAGCGGCGCGAGCGGCACCGTGGCCGGCGCGACGCCCTCGGATCGGCGGCCCACCAGCATGTTCAGGATCATCCTGGCGGAGGCCTTGGCCCGTGGCAGACCCGGCTCGGTGTTGGCGAAGACGCCGTCGACGGCGTTCGGCGACCCGGAGGCGATCCGGTGGAGCTCGCCGGCGCGGGCCCCCATGTTGCGGCGCACGTGCACGCCGAGCGCGGTGAGGGCCCCGGTCAGGGCGAGCGGGACGGACAGGACGGCCGCGGTCGGGACGCGCTTGCTGCGGGACACGATCACCACAGTACGAACGGCCGGGCCCGCTCCCCACCTACAGTCACGATCGTGACGGACGGCATGGCGGGGACACGGGTGACCACCGAGCGGCACGGGCACGTGCTCCTGATCCGGATGACGCGGCCGGACAAGCGCAACGCCGTCGACGCGGCGATGACGGCGGGGCTCGACGAGGCGCTCAACTCCCTCGACGACGACCCGGACCTGTGGTGCGGTGTGCTCGCCGGGGACGCGACGGCGTTCTGCGCGGGCACCGACCTGGCGGCGGGCTCCGGCGGGCCGACGCCCCGCGGCGGCAACTACGGCGTCGTCCGGCGAGACCGGCGGCGCCCGCTGATCGCCGCCGTCGAGGGCGTCGCCTACGGCGGCGGGTTCGAGATCGTGCTGGCCTGCGACATGGTCGTCGCGTCGACGACGGCGCGGTTCGGGCTGCCCGAGGTCGCCCGCGGCCTGGTCGCGAACTGCGGGGCGCTGTTCCGGGCGCCGCGGCCGCTGCCGCTCAACATCGCCAAGCAGCTGCTGGTCACCGGGCGACCGCTGGACGCCGAGCGCGCGTACACCCTGGGCCTGGTCTCCGAGCTCGTCGAGCCGGGCGGAGCGGAGGCCGCGGCGCTCGCGCTCGCGGCCGCGGTGTGCGAGAACTCGCCGCTGGCGGTGTCGGTGTCGCTGCGCGCGCTGGAACGTGTGGTGTCCGAGCCGGACGAGCGCGGCTGGAACGCCACCGAGATCGCCTCGGCGGCGATCGACCGGTCCGCGGACAGGACCGAGGGCATCGCGGCCTTCCTGGAGAAGCGCCCGCCGCGCTGGACGGGGCGCTGACCCGCGCCCGGTGTGTCGCCGCACGCGACTAGGCTCGTCGGCATGCCTGCCCGGACGCGACGTGAGGACCTGGTCGCGCTGCTGCAGGACTATGCGGGCGAGGCCGAGCTGCTCGGCCAGGAGTTCGCCGGGCGGCACCGGCTGCACCCCACCGACCTGCACGCGCTGCTCGCGGTGATGCGCGCGGACTCCGCGGGCGAACCGCTGACCCCGGGCGTCCTCGGCGCCCGGCTCGGGCTGTCCACGGGTGCGACGACCGCGCTCGTCGACCGCCTGGAGCGCGCGGGCCACGTGCGCCGCAGCCGCGAGTCCACCGACCGGCGGCGGGTGACCCTGCGCCAGGCCGAGAACGCCGCCGAGGTCGGCGGGGCGTTCTTCGGCCCGCTCGGCGCCCGGATGGACGCCGTGCTCGCCGGCTTCGACGACGACGAGCTCGCCGCCGCGGCCCGCTTCCTCACCGCGATGAACGCGCTGGTCGCGGACTACCGCGCCGACCTCGCCGCCGGGCCGGCGCAGAAGTCCACGCCGGCCTGAGGCTCAGGCGTTCGCCGCCGCGGTGTCCAGGTACTCCGCGAACTTCCGGCGCGCGGCCTCGGTGCGGGTCGGGACGTGTTCGGTGGGGACCTCCACCGGGGTGTAGCCGCGCAGGATGCGCCGTGCGACGGACTCCTTGTGCACCTCGTCGGGGCCGTCGTAGATGCGCGCGGCACGGGCCGCCCGGTACATCTGCTCCAGCGGCAGATCCCCGGAGAAGCCCAGCGAGCCGTGCACCTGGATCGCGCGGTCGATCACGTCGTGCAGCACCTTCGCGCCCCAGTACTTGATCATCCCGATCTCGATCCGGGCGTTCGAGGCGCCGACCTGGTCCATCGTCCACGCCGCGTGCAGGGTCAGCAGCCGCGCCGCGGCCATGTCCGCAGCGGACTGCGCGATCATGTCCTGCACCATCTGCTTGTCGGCGAGCCGCGTGCCGCTCGCCGTCCGCGACACCGCGCGCTCGCACAGCATGTCGAACGCCCGCCGGGACTGGCCCAGCCAGCGCATCGCGTGGTGGATGCGCCCCGGGCCGAGCCGCTGCTGGGCGAGCCTGAAGCCGTCGCCGGGGTTGCCGACCAGGTGCGTCGCCGGCACCCGGACGTCGCGGTAGAACACCTCGGCGTGGCCGCCGTAGATCTCGCCGCCGACGTCGGGGTGGTCCATCACCGGGATGTCGCGGGCCACGTCGACCCCCGGGGTGTCGGTCGGGACGACGATCATCGAGGCCCGCTGGTACGGGGGCGCGTCCGGGTCGGTCACCACCATCGCGATCAGGAAGTCCGAGCCGGTGGCGTTCGAGGAGAACCACTTGTGGCCGTTGATGACGTAGTCGTCGCCGTCGCGCACGGCCCGGGTGGACAGCATCGTCGGGTCCGCACCGGCGCCGGGCTCGGTCATCGAGAAGCAGGACCGCAGCTCACCGCGCAGCAGCGGGTGCATCCAGCGTTCCTTCTGCTCCGGCGACCCGCCGATCGCGAGCAGCTCGGCGTTGCCCGAGTCGGGGGCCTGGTTGCCGAACACCCCCGGCGCGTAGCGGCACTGGCCGAGGATCTCGTGCATCAGCCCGAGGGCGACCTGGCCGAACCCGCCGCCACCGAGCTCCGGGGGCAGGTGCGCGGCCCACAGGCCCTGCTCCTTGACCTGCTCCTTGAGCGGGGCGGTGATCCGGGCGAAGGTCTCCCGGTCCAGGTCGAGGGTCTCGAGTGGGATGATCTCGTCGCGGACGAAGCCGCGCATCCACTTCAGCTTCTCCTCGAACTCCGGATCGGTGCTGAAGTCCCACGCCATCGCGTCCGCCTCCCGACGAGCCTCGTTGCCACTGCGAACGTAACCCAGCCCGCCACGACGTGGACAGGGCCGCCGCCGAGCCGGTGGTCGACGGGGTCGGTGGTCGGTGGTGCCGGTGGCCGGCGGTGCGGTGGTCGGTGGTGCCGGTGGCCGACGGTGCGGTGATCGACGGGGCCGGTGGTCGGTGGTGCCGGTGGCCGACGGCGCGGTGATCGTCGGAGCCGGTTGTCGACGGAGCCGGTTGTCGGTGGCCGGCCGAACCGGTGATCGGCGATGCGCGCGCAGATCCGCTCCGCGCGCGCGTCCGGACGCGCGCGCGGAGCGGATCACCGCGCGGACGGCGGATCACGCGCGGGCTCGCGATCACGCTGCGGGCGGGATCACTGTGCGGACGGGATCACCGTGCGGGCGGGATCACTGTGCGGACGGGATCACCGTGCGGGCGGGATCACTGTGCGGGCGGGACCACCGTGCGGGCGGGATCACCGTGCGGGCGGGACCACCGTGCGCGGACGGCGGGTCACCGGGCGGGCGGGGCGATTGCGTGCCCGGGCGCCGGCGGGGAGGCTCGGGGGATGACCGACGAGGCTCCCGTCCCCGTCCACCCGGCGGGTGTCCCGGCCGACCTGGTGGACCTGTCCTACGAGCCGCTGACCCCCACGGCGTTCCTCGACCGGGCAGCGGCGGCGCACGGCGACCGGGTCGCGGTCGTCGACGGCGACCTGCGGTTCACCTACACCGAGTTCCGCGACCGCTGCCGGCGCCTGGCGGGCTCGCTCGCCGCGCTGCACGACGGGCGCCCGGTCGCGGTCCTCGTGCCGAACACCCACGTCGGGCTGGAGGCGGCGCACGCGGTCCCGTGGTCGGGGACGGCGCTGGTCGCGGTCAACACCCGGCTCTCGGCGGGCGAGGTCGCCTACATCCTGGAGCACTCCCACGCCTCGGTGCTGGTGGCCGACCCGGTGTTCGACGACCTCGTCGCCGAGGTCGTCACCCGCCTCGATGCCCCGCCGCACACGGTGCGGGTCGGCCCGGACTACGAGCGCCTCGTCGAGGAGGGGGAGCCCACCGCGGTGCGGCCCGCCGACGAGCGCGGCCTGCTGTCGATCAACTACACGTCCGGGACCACCGGGAACCCGAAGGGCGTGATGTACCACCACCGGGGCGCCTACCTGCAGGCGCTCGCGATGGTCGGCCACACCGGGCTGACCGCGTCGTCGGTGCACCTGTGGACGCTGCCGATGTTCCACTGCAACGGCTGGTGCTTCCCCTGGGCGGTCACCGCGGCCGCCGCCACCCACGTCTGCCTGCCGAAGGTCGAGCCGGCCCGGATCTGGGAGCTCGTGCGCGACCAGGGCGTCACCCACCTCAACGGCGCCCCCACCGTGCTGTCGATGATCGCCTACGCGCCGGAGGCCGGGCCGGTGGAGACCCCGGTGGCCGTCGCGACCGGGGGAGCACCGCCGAGCCCGGCGATCCTGCGCCGGATGGCCGAGCTCGGGTTCGAGGTGACCCACCTCTACGGGCTCACCGAGACCTTCGGCCCGGCGATGATCTGCGACTGGCGTCCGGAGTGGAACGACCTCGACGCCGACGCCCGGGCCCGGATGAAGGCCCGCCAGGGCGTCGGGAACATGATCGCCTGTGCGGTCCGGGTGATCGACGACGACGGCGCCGACGTCCCCGCCGACGGGGAGACGACCGGCCAGATCGCTTTGCGCGGCAACAACGTCATGCTCGGCTACCTCGACGACGAGCAGGCCACCCGCGACGCCGCGCCGGACGGCTGGTTCCGGACCGGCGACATCGGCGTCATGCACCCCGACGGCTACGTCGAGCTCCGTGACCGCTCGAAGGACGTGATCATCTCCGGTGGGGAGAACATCGCCAGCGTCGAGGTGGAGCAGGCCATCGCCGACCACCCGGCCGTGCTGGAGGTCGCGGTGATCGCCGTCCCCGACGAGCGGTGGGGCGAGGTCCCGGCCGCGTGGGTGACGCTGCGCGAGGGCGCGAGCGCCACCGAGGACGAGATCGTCGAGCACGTGCGCGGGCGGCTGGCGCGGTTCAAGGCCCCCCAGCGGGTCACCTTCGCCGAGCTGCCGAAGACCTCCACCGGGAAGATCCAGAAGTTCGTGCTGCGCGACGAGGCGTGGGCCGGGCAGGAGCGCCGGATCCGGTGACCGGGCGGCGGTGACCTGTCAGGGTGCGCCGGCGCCCTCCGCTCCCGGGCGTACCGGCGCGAGACCGGGGACCCCGCCGTCGACGACCGGCGCCGGCCGCCGTTCGGCCACGGCGAGCACGAGCGCCAGCAGCGCGGCGACGCCGGCCGACCCGGCCAGGAGGACCCACCCGGCCCGGACCGCGCCGAACTCCGACGGCAGACCGGTGGTGTGCGCGCCGATCACCGAGACGAGCAGGGCGACCCCCAGCACCGACCCGACCTGTCGCGCGGTGTTGATCAGCGACGACCCCGAGCCCCACTGCGGGGCGGGCAGGGCGGAGCCGACCACGGAGGAGAGCGTGGGCAGGATCAGCCCGACCCCGAGCCCGGTGAGCAGCTGGCCGGGGAGCATGCCGACGGCGTAGTCGGGGGTGAGACCGAGGTGGGCCAGCCACCAGAGGGGCCCGGCCGCGAAGGACAGGGCGCCGAGCGCCGCCGTCGGACCGACCCCGATCCGCGCCGCGAGCCGCCCGGCGAGCCGCGAGACGACCACCACGACCATCGGCCCCGGTGCGAGCGCCAGGCCCGCGGCCTGCGCCGTCCAGCCCCAGGTGCCGGTCAGGTAGAGGACGTTCACGACGAGCATGCCGGCGAAACCGCAGGTGAACGCCACCATCGTCAGCGCGGCGAACCCCACGGACGGCACCCGGACGACCGCGAGGTCCAGGGCCGGGACCGCGTGCCGCCGCGACCGCACGACGACGGCGACGAGACCGAGGGCCGCGACCCCGGCGGCGGCGAGCACCTCGGTGGAGAGCCAGCCCCGGTCGGGGACGCGGACCAGGGCCCAGGCGAGTGCGCCGATGCCCACGACCAGTGCCAGGGCGCCGAGCAGGTCGGGCATCCCGGTGCGCTCGAGGTCGGACTCGCGCAGCGTCCGCGCCCCGGCCACCAGCGCCACGAGCCCCACCGGGACGTTGACCAGGAACACCCAGTGCCACGACGCCTGCACGAGCAGCCCGCCCAGGGGAGGTCCCAGCGCCGCGGCGACGGCGCCGATCGAGGCCCAGGCGCCGACGGCCCGGCTGCGGCGCTCGGGCGGGTGGGCGGTGAGCAGCAGCGACAGCGAGGTGGGCATGACGAGGGCCGCGCCCACCGCCTGCACCGTCCGTGCGGCGACCAGCGACCACACGCTCGGTGCCACCCCGCAGGCGGCCGACGCGAGCGTGAACACGGCGAGGCCGACCAGGAAGATCCGCTTGTGGCCGACGCGGTCGGCCAGCCGCCCGGCGAGGGCGAGGAACGCCGCGAACACCACCGTGTAGCCGTTGAGGACCCACGACATCTGCCCGAGGTCGGTGCCCGGGAACGCGGCACGGATGTCGGGGAAGGCGATGTTGACGATGAACAGGTCGAGGCTGGACAGGAACGCCGCCGCCGAGGTGATGAGCAGGACGACACCGGGTCTGGGGGCGGGCATGGTCGTCCTCTCGAGGCGGACCGATCGGTCCGGGGTGACGTGCGGACAGTGCGGGGTGGTGCGACGGGTGGTCAGGCGCCGACGAGGCGGCGGGTGAGCGCCACGGCGGCGTCGGCGCCACGCCGGACGTCGGCCGCGTCGCGGTGGGCCGCCTGCATGAACAGCCCGTCGGTGATCAGGCAGAGCTCGCCGGTGAGCCGGTCGGGGTCGTCGGCCCCGAGTTCGCCGACGAGCCGCGCGACGATCGCCCGGACGTCGGCCAGGTGCCCGCGGGCGACCGCGGCGGGGGCGTCCCCGGCGGTGCCGTCGGGGAACTCGACGAGGTAGTTCCGGAAGGCGCAGCCCCGGGAGCCCGTGCGGGTCACCAGGTCCCCGATCTCGGCGACGAGGGCCACCAGCCGTGCGCGCGGGTCGTCGCCCGCGGCGTCGAGGGCCCGGCGGATCGCGTCCGACCGGCGCTCGCGGACCCGGGTCAGGTAGTCGGCGACCAGGTCGTCCTTGGTCGTGAAGTGCTGGTAGAGCAGGTTCTTCCCGGTACCCGCCTCGTCGATGATCCGGTTCATCCCGATCGCGCGGACCCCGTGCGCGTAGAACAGCCGCGACGCGGTGGTGAGGATGCGCTCCCGGGTACCCGGGGCGGGGGTGCGAGCCATCCGTCGATGGTAACGGACCGATCGGTCCGCGTGCGCCGTCGTGCCGGGGCCGGCCGGTCCCGCTCCGGGTGCCGGCATCAGGGACGGCTCGCGGCGACGTCGTCGTAGGGGACCGGTGCGCCGCGCTCGGCCCACAGGCGCTCGCCCGGGGTCCCGGGGCCCGGTGGGTGCAGCCCCTGGATGAGCCAGAGGTCACGGGAGGTCTCGTCGACGTGGAGCTCCCAGTCCAGGGAGCGCTCGGCCATGAAGGGGGTCAGGAGGTCGCCGACCCGCCCGATCAGGCGGTCGCGCGCGGACGCGTCGGGCAGGGTGCGGGCGATGTGGTCCACCTGGATCCGGACGAACCGCTCCCGGGGGGCTCCGCCGATGAACAGGGCGCCGGGCTCGGCCGCCTGGAACACCACGCCGACATAGAACGACGGCAGCACGGAGTAGATCCCCGTGATGCCCTCGGCCAGGGTCCGGCGGTCGTCGGGGCCGAGGCAGTCCGCGCTGTGGTGGACGGTCCAGAGGGGCATGGGGAGGCCTTCCGTCGGTGCCGGGTCGGGGTCGACCATAGCGGACCGATCGGTCCCGGACCAGACGGTCCGGTTCTGTGCGGAGGTGTTCCCGGCGGGTGGTCCACCGGGAGACCGGGGGAGGGGCGGTCAGGACAGTGCGCTCAGCGAGCGCCACTCGTCCCAGGGGATCGTCCAGTCGTAGAGGTCGCCGTCGCGGGCGGTCAGCGGCTGCGAGCTGCCGGTCACCTCGACCGGGTCGCCGAACACGGCGCCCGCGAAGAACTCCTTCGCGTCACGGGTGGACAGGTTGATGCAGCCGTGGCTGACGTTGCGGTTGCCCTGTGCCCACGACGAGGCGGGGTTGGCGTGGATGAACTCGCCGTTGTTGGAGATCCGGACCGCCCAGAACTGGGGCTCGTCGACGTAGCCGTAGTCGGGGTTGCTCATCAGCACCTTCTCCGACCTGCCCATGACCACGTGGATGCCGGAGCGGGTCACCCGGCGCGGGTCGGACTCCAGGCCGTAGGAGGCGTCGTAGCGGGCGACCTCCGTGCCGTCGCGGACGACGACGATCGCGTGGCTGCGGGTGTCGGCCTTCACGATCTGGCTGCGTCCCACGGTGAAGGTCCGGTCCAGGTCCTTCGTCATGAAGGTGCCGTCGCCCAGGTCGAGGCCGCGCAGCGCGCCCCGCACGTGGACCTGCGTGTGCGCGGGCCAGTAGGCCTTCGGGCGGTAGTGCACCCGCGAGCCCTCGGCGGTGTCGGGCAGCCACGCCCAGGCGCCCTCGACCTCCCGCGACGCGGTGACACGCAGCGCCCGCTCGACGGTGGCCTTCGCGGCGTCGGGGAGCTTCTCGCCGAAGGTGAGCACGACCGGGGCGCCGATGCCGATCTCACCGCCGTCGCGGATGTTCATGGTGGCGTCGACGGTGTCGTCGGGGTCGACGGTGGTGAACGGGGCCGGGGGCACCGGGCGCCGGTCCTGCGGGCCCAGCACCCAGCTGCCCGACCAGTGGTAGGTGGTGGCGAGGTCCAGCGGCTCGGTGGCGGTCCAGCTGCGGCCGTCGGGGGACAGAGTGCCCGCGACGGTGACCGGTCCGTCGTCGGAGTCGGCGGTGAGCGCGACGTCGTCGAGGGTCCCGGTGCTGACCTCGGTGCGGACCGGGCTGCGCGGGGCGACCGGGGCGCCGCCGGCCGGGACGCTGGTGAGGACCTCGGGGACCGGGGGTGCGGGCGGCACGGCCGGGGCCGGACGGAGGCGGTCGACGGCACCGGCGAGGTTGCGGGCCAGCGAGTCCACGCCGCCGCCGACGGTGCCGCCGATCCGGCCGCCCGCCATCGCGGCGGTCCCGCCCGCGAGGAGGACCACCAGTGCGACCAGCGAGGTCGCGAGCACCGCCCAGGTGCGGCGGTGCACCGACCGTCGCCGCCGGCGTGGGGTGTGGCGCCCGCGCGAGCGCTCCCAGGACCTCGACATGCCGAGGATGATGGCCCGCGTGTCACCCACACGGGCGGTACGACACCCCGACGACATGTGATCGTTGCCCGGGCGCGTCCGGTGCGCCGACGTGACAGGGTTCCGGCCATGAGCTACGACGTCGCCGCCGTCCGCAGCCGTTTCCCCGCCCTGCGCGCCGGGATCGCCCACTTCGACGGGCCCGGCGGCTCCCAGGTCCCCGACTCCGTCGCCGGGGCGGTGGCCGCCGCCATGACCTCCCCGCTGGCCAACCGCGGGACGGTCACCAGCGGTGAGCGCGCCGCCGACGCGATCGTGCTCGGCGCCCGCGCCGCGACCGCCGACCTGCTCGGCGCGGACCCGCGCGGGATCGTGTTCGGGCGCAGCATGACCGCGCTGACCTTCGACCTCGCCCGCACGCTGGCCGCGACCTGGTCGCCGGGCGACGAGATCGTCGTGACCCGCCTCGACCACGACGCGAACATCCGCCCCTGGGTGACCGCCGCGCAGGCGGCCGGGGTGACGGTCCGGTGGCTCGACTTCGACCCCGCCACCACCGAGCTCGACGACGTGACGCCGCTGCTGTCCGACCGCACCCGGCTCGTCGCGGTGACCGGGGCGTCGAACCTGGTCGGGACCCGCCCCGACCTGCCCGCGATCGCGGCAGCCGTGCATGCCGCCGGGGCGCTGTTCATGGTCGACGGCGTGCACCTGACCGCCCACGCCCCGATCGACGTCGCCGCGGTCGGCGCCGACTTCTACGCCTGCTCGCCCTACAAGTTCCTCGGCCCGCACTGCGGGGTGCTCGCCGCCGACCCGGCGCTGCTGGAGACCCTGCACCCGGCGAAGCTGGCACCGTCGAGCGACGCGGTGCCCGAGCGCTTCGAGCTCGGCACCCTGCCCTACGAGCTGCTCGCCGGGACCACCGCCGCCGTCGAGTTCCTCGCCGCCCTGGACCCGTCGGCGACCGGGGACCGCCGGGCGCGGCTGCAGGCGTCGATGGCCGCGGTGGAGGAGCACGAGCGGCCGCTGCGCGAGCGCATCGAGACCCACCTCGCCGCCCTGCCCGGGGTCACCGTGCGCTCCCGGGCGGCCCGGCGGACCCCGACCCTGCTGGTGACCTTCGACGACCGCGACGCCGCCGACGCCTACCGGCACCTGGCGCAGCGACGGATCGCGGCGCCCGCCTCGTCGTTCTACGCGCTCGAGTGCTCGCGGCGGCTCGGCCTGGGGGACACCGGATCCCTGCGGATCGGGCTCGCCTGCTACACCGACGACGCCGACGTCGACCGGCTCCTGGACGGGCTCTCCGACTTCGTCGGGGCCTGATCCACATATGTGAGACTGTTCAGGTGACGCGTCCTCGGTGGGTCCTCGCGGCCCTGCTCGCACTGTCCCTCGTCGCCGGGTGCTCGGCACCCGCCGCGGCACCGCAGGCCCCCGGTGGGACCGGAGCGGCGGCACAGGACTGCGTGCCCGGCGCCGCATCCGCCCCGGACGACACGGTCGCCTTCAGTCACGCCACCAACGTCACGATCACCGGCGGCGACGGCTACCGGGTCCTGACCGTCCGCACGCCCTTCCCGGGTGGGCAGCCGCAGTCGGTCGTGCTCGTCGGCTGCGGACAGGGCGACCCGGCGCTGCCCGCGGCGCTCGCCGGGGCCCCGGTGGTGCACACCCCGGTGAGCGGGATCTTCGCCGGCTCGACCACCCAGCTACCGATGATCACCGAACTGGGTGGGCTCGACCGGATCACCGGCGTCGGCGGGGCCGCGCTGGTCACCGACCCGGCCGTGCGCGGTCGCGTCGAGTCCGGTGCCGCCGTCGACTTCGCGCCGAACTCCACGATCGACGCCGAGGCCGTCGTCGCCGCCGCGCCGCCGGTCGTGCTGTCGGCGGGGACCGACGACCCGGCCTTCCCGGCGCTGGCCGCCGCCGGGATCCCGGTGGTCGGCTGGGCGGACTACCTGGAGACCGGCCCGCTCGGCCAGGCCGAGTGGATCAAGGTCGTCGGTGCGCTGACCGGGCAGGACGCCCGCGCCGCAGAGGTCTTCGACGGCATCGCGGGCCGCTACACCGACCTCGCCGGTCGCGTGCGCGGCCTGCCGCCGACCCCGATCGTCGCCGGGCAGCCCTACCAGGGCACCTGGAACGTCCCGGCCGCCGAGTCGACCGCGGGCATCCTGTTCCGCGACGCCGGCGCCACCTGGCTGGGCGCCGGGATGCCCGGCACCGGCACCCAGGCGCAGTCGCTGGAGCGGGTGCTGGCCGACGACGGCGACGCCCGCATCTGGCTCGCCGACGGCCCGTTCGCCACGACCGCCGACGTCGCGACACTCGACCCGCGGCTGTCCTCGCTCGCCGCGGCCCGCCCCGGCGGGCAGCTGTGGACCCGCGACAGGGCCACCACCGCCGACGGCGGCAACGCCCTCTACGAGCGCGGCGCGCTCCACCAGGACGAGATCCTCGCCGACCTCGTCGCGATCCTGCACCCACAGGCCCTGCCCGGGCACGCGTTCACCTACTACCGGCAGGTGCCCGCCGGATGAGGCCGGCCGCGCCGGCGTCGCCCGCTCCGGCGACCCGGGTCCCGGACCGGGCCGGGCAACGCTCGGGACGCCGGGCGCCGCTGGTCCTGGCGGTGCTCGCCACCGGTGTCGTCGTGCTGTTCGCCCTGGCCGTCTCGACCGGGTCGGTGGTGATCGGGCTCGACCGGACGCTGTCGGCGCTGCTCGGCATCGGCACCCCCGACGCCCGGCTCGACCTGCTCGTCACCGACCTGCGGGTCCCGCGGGCGGTGACCGCGGCGGCCGTCGGCGTCGGGCTGGGTACCGCGGGGCTGCTCACCCAGACCCTGTTCCGCAACCCGCTGGCCGAGCCCTACGTGCTCGGGGTCAGCGCCGGGGCCGGGCTGGGCGTCGCGCTGGTGACCACGCTCGGTGCGGCCGCGGGGACCGCCGCGTTCGCCACCGGCGGGCTCGGCGCCGCACCGGTCGTCGGGGGGCGGCTCACGACCGTCGCGGCCGCGGCGGTCGGTGCCGCCGCCGTGCTCGCGCTGGTGCTGGCACTGTCGCGGTTCGCCCGGTCGGTCACCGCGCTGCTCGTGATCGGCGTGATGCTGGGGTCGGCGGTCACCTCGGTGGTCAGCCTGCTGCTGGTCTGGACCGACCCGCGCACCGCGCAGCAGTACCTGATGTGGGGCCTCGGCTCGGTGTCCGGCGTCGGCCGCGGCGAGCTGCCGGTCCTCGGCGGGATCGTCGCGGCCGGGCTGCTGGCGGTGATCGTGCTGGCCAAGCCGCTCGACGGGCTGTTGCTCGGCGACGACTACGCCCGCACCGCCGGTGTCGACGTCGCCCGGGTGCGGCTGGTCGTGCTGCTCGTCGCCGCCGTACTGGCCGGGACGGTCACCGCGTTCTGCGGGCCGATCGGGTTCCTCGGCATCGCCGTGCCGCACCTGGCCCGGATGGCGGTCGGCACCTCGCGGCACCGGGTGCTCGTCCCGGCCACCGCCCTCACCGGTGCGCTGGTCGGGCTGGCCTGCGCGGTCGTCGCGAACCCGCCGGGGCTGGGCACGGTGATCCCGCTGAACGTGGTGACCTCGCTGGTCGGGGCACCGGTCGTGATCGCGGTGCTCCTGCGCTCCCGACGCCTGGGCGCGGCCTGGTGAGCGCCGGGCTGGTGCTGTCCGGGCTCGACGTCGGGTACGCCGAGGGCGGGGCGCTGCGCCGCGGCCGGGTGCGCCCGGTGCTGTCCGGGGTGGACGCCGTCGCCGCACGGGGCGAGCTGACCGTGCTGCTCGGGGCGAACGGCGCGGGCAAGTCCACCCTGCTGCGGACCCTCGCCGGGCTGCTGCCCGCGCTGGGCGGCACGGTCGCCCTCGACGGCACCGACCTGCTCGGGCTGCGCGCACCGGAGCGGGCCCGCCGGGTCGGGGTGGTGCTGACCGACCGGCCGGACCCGGGGCAGCTGACCGGCCGCGACGTCGTCGAGCTGGGGCGGCTGCCGCACACCGGCGCCACCGGCGTGCTCACCGCCGACGACGAGGCCGCCGTCGACGCCGCGATCGACGCGGTCCGCGCCGGCCCGCTGGCCGGACGCCCGCTGGCCCGGATGTCCGACGGCGAGCGGCAGCGGATGATGGTCGCCCGCGCACTGGCCCAGCAGCCCTCGCTGCTGCTGCTCGACGAGCCGAGCGCGTTCCTCGACGTCTCCTCCCGGGTCGCGCTGCTCGGGACGCTGCGCCGGCTGGCGGGGGAGCAGGACCTCGCGGTGCTGTTGTCCACCCACGACCTGGAGCCGGCACTGCGTCTGGCGGACCGGGCCTGGCTGCTCGACGGCGCGGGCGCGCTGCACACCGGGACGCCCGGTGAGCTGGCGGCCTCCGGGGCGGTGGGGGCGGCGTTCGACACCGACGAGCTGGCCTTCGACGCGCCCACCGGCACCTTCCGCCTCCGCGCCTGAGACCCCCGCACAGGACCCGCGCCGCACAGGTTCCGGGCCCGCCGCACACGCCCGGACCCGTGCGGCGGGACCGGAACCTGTGCGGCGCTGCACGTGGTGGGGATGCACCGCGGGTGCGGGGGCTGAGTGCGGGAGGGGACGGAGCTGCGGAACGGGCGCCGGACAGTGGCATGGATCACCCGGGCGGCGTCGCGATCAGCGGATGCGGGCCGGTCGTGCACGACCGGCCGCGCCGACGGCGCGGCGCCCGGGCCCGGTGCCGCAGCCCGGTCGGGGTGTCCGTGGCGTCGTCGGGCACGACGCGACCCGGAGTCGCTAGGTTCGCGCTGGACCGCGCCGCCCGCCCGGGTGCGCGCATCGGAACACGAGGAGATGCGATGACGCACGCCGCGAGCGCGGCCGAGCTCGAGTCGCTGCTGCTGACCCGGTCGCTCGACGACCCGGAGCTCGCCGCGGCCACCGAGCGGACCCCCGACACCCGGGTCCTGCCCGACGTGTCCGTGGTCAAGGTCGGCGGCCAGAGCTTCATGGACCGCGGCCGCGAGGCCGTGTTCCCGCTGGTCGAGGAGCTGCTGGAGGCCCGGTCCGCACACCGGTTGCTGATCGGCACCGGCGGCGGCACCCGGGCCCGGCACGCGTACTCCCTGGCCGCGGGGCTCGGCCTGCCCACCGGTGTGCTCAGCTCGGTCGGCAGCGCCGTCGCCGGGCAGAACGCCACCATGCTCGGCTACCTGATGGCCCGGCACGGGGTGCCGGTCGTCGCCGGGGGCGGGTTCGACGCGCTGCCGCTGTCGCTGTCCGAGGTCCGCGCGGCGATCTTCGCCGGCATGCCGCCGTACGCGATGTGGCAGCCGCTGCCCGACGAGGGCGTCATCCCGCCCTACCGCACCGACGCCGGCTGCTACCTGGTCGCCGAGACCTACGGCTGCAAGAACATGATCTTCGTCAAGGACGAGGACGGTCTCTACACCGCGAACCCGAAGAACGACCCGTCGGCGACCCTGATCCCCGAGATCACCGTCGACGAGCTCGTCGAGCGGGACCTGCCCGACCTGATCGTCGAGCGCCCGGTGCTGGAGCTCATGCGGCACGCGACGCACGTCCGCTCGATCCAGATCGTCAACGGTCTCAAGCCCGGCAACCTCACCCGCGCGCTCGCCGGCGAGCACGTGGGCACGATCATCACCGCGGGAGACGCCCGATGAGCACCACCCACCCCAAGGACGTCGAGTCCCCGCTGGCCCGCCAGACCCTGCTCGACCGCGAGCAGGTCCGCCCCGTCGACCAGCAGCAGCCGGTCATCCGGATGCTGCCCCGCCTGCGCGTGGTCGTGCTCGGCGGCCGCTCCATCGTCGACCGCGGCCGCGACGTGCTGCTGCCGCTCGTCGAGGAGCTGCGCGCCGCGATCTCCGGGGACCCGCTGCTGATCGCCACCGGTGCCGGGATCCGTGCCCGGCACGCGCTCGGCGTCGGCCTCGACCTGGGCCTGCCGACCGGCGCGCTCGCCGAGATCGCCGGCCGTGAGGCCGAGCAGAACGGGCACCTGGTCGCCGCGCTGCTCGCCGAGCAGGGCGTCGCCTACCTCGGGCACGACACCGTCGCCCACCAGCTGCCGGTGCACCTGGCCGCGTCGAACGCCGCCGTCACCAACGGCTACCCGCCCTACGGCGTGCACGAGCTGCCGACGGCGGCCGGGAAGATCCCGGCCCACCGCACCGACACCGGCGCGCTGCTGCTGGCCGACGCGTGGGGCGCTGCCTCGCTGACCTACGTCCGCGACGTCGGCGGCGTACTCGACGGGGACACCGTGGTCCGCGAGGCGTCCGCGGCCGACCTGCTCGCCGACGCCGCCCGGACCCTGCCGATCGACCGCGAGGCGCTGCGCACGCTGCAGCGCGCCCGGCACGTCCGGTCGGTGCAGATCATCGACGGGACCGTCGCCGGGAACCTGACGAAGGCTCTCGCCGGGGAGCACGTGGGGACCGTCGTCTCGGCCTGACCCGGGGACCGTTCGGGTACCTCGGCGCGGTCGGAGCAGGATCGGGCAGCGCCGAGGTACCGATCGACGAGGGGGCGTCCGCTCAGCCCACCGGGACCGGCGGAACCGGAGGGGGCGCGGCGCGGCGTCGGCGCCGACCCGCGACGAGTGCGGCGGCCGTCAGGAGCACCAGCCCGGCGACGGCCGCCACGAACGGCACCGAGGCCGGGTCCCCGCCGTAGGCGCCGATCGTCACGAACGCCACCGCCGAGGGCGCCACCCCGAGCACCGACCCGGCCAGGTAGTCACGCAGCCGGATCGCGGTCAGCCCGCAGGCGTAGCTCAGCACCGGGAACGGGATCACCGGCAGCAGCCTGCCCCCGGCGACGGCCCACAGGCCGCCCCGGCGCAGCCGCGCGTCGAGACGGCGGATGCGGGCGCTGCCGATCCCGGCGACGACCTCGCGGCCCAGCGTCCGCGACAGCACGAAGCCGATCAGCGAGCCCACGGCGACGGCGGTCATCGTCGTCGCCAGGCCGACGGGCAGGCCGAACAGGACCCCGGCGGCGATGCCCATCACGGTCGCGGGCGCGGGGACCAGGGTGAACCCGACGAACAGCAGGGTGAACAGGACCGGTGCCGCCCAGCCCGCGGACGCCGTCGTCGCACGGACGCCCTCGACCGTCGGCCAGCCGGTGACCAGCAGTACCGCGGAGCCCGCGGCCACCAGCGTCACCAGCAGCACGGGCCGCCACCATCGGGCCACCGTCGACCACCTCCACCCGGGTCTACGAGTACGGGTACCCGCGGGGTTCGGGTGAGCACCGGCACGGACCGGTGAACGGCGACCGGTGCGCGGCGGACGACGGTGTCCGGTGTGACACAGTCTCGGCCTGATGAGACGTCCGGCGCGCACCCGCACCCTGCTGGGGTGGATCGCCGTCGCGTTCGTCGGGGCCTGGATCGTCGGGACCGTCACGCTGATCGCGGCGGCGGGGGAGCGCGGTGCCGACGACCGGGCCGCGCTCTACGAGCGGGGCGAGGCCGCGCTGCGGAGCCCCGACGGTGGCGGCGCCCGGCTGCACGAGCTGCTGCTCGACGCCCCGGACCGCGGTTTCGTCGACGACTACGTCGAACGCCTCCAGGCGGCCGGGGCGCCCGCCGTGCTGCCCACCGGGCCGGACCGGGTCGAGGTGCGCTCGGGACCGGTGCTGGTGACGCTGTCGGTCACCGAGGAGGCGGGCCGCTGGTACTTCAGCCTCCTGCCGCCCGGGGAGCGGGAACCGGGCTGACCACCGGGCGCCACCACGGCGTCCGCGACCGGGGCGCCGGCCCGGGGCCGGCCGCGACGACGACACCGGGGAACCCGGTCAGCAACCGCGGCACCGCGCGGCGCAGCCGTCGCACGGCGGCGGCGCCGTCGACGTCGTCGAGGCGCGCCTGCAGGAACAGCCCGCCCTCGTGGCGCCCGGTCCGCACCCGGGACAGCTCGGGCAGCGTCCGCGCCAGCACGCGCAGCTCCTCGGCGGTGAGGGGACAGCCACCGACGACGACCGTCGCGGTGAAGGGGCGCGTCCCGTCGTGCTCCGAGCTCATGGAGTCCCCTACGAGCGGAGCCCCCGTCCGGATGCGGTCACGGCCGGGAGATACCCACTTCTCATGACGCCGGGCCTGGGGTTACTCCGTACGCAGCAGCTCCGTGACGTCCGTCCGGAACTGCATCGCCCGGTAGGGCCAGTTGGTCGTGGTGTTCCACTGGCTGACGACCAGGTGCAGGTCGTCGAGCGTCGAGCCGGGGACGACGTAGCCGCCGTAGAGCTGTGCGACGCGGCCGGTGGCGTGGTCCTCGTCGTCCCAGCCGCAGCCGGTGAGCACCGTGGTCCGCGGGGCGCGGTGCAGGTCGGCGTTCGGGCGGTCGAGCAGCAGTGTGTCGATCCGGTAGTTCCCGGCGTCGAAGACGGTGAGCAGCAGGTGCTCGCGACCGTCCGGGCCGGGCACCCGGCGCAGGTTGAGCTCGCCGAACGCGCCGGGGAGGGTCAGCGTCGGCGGGTTGCCCCAGTCCCAGCGCTCCCCGGCGAAGCCCCACGGCTCCCACGCGTCGCGGTCGCTGATCCGGTCGGCGGGCACCCGGTGCAGCAGCAGGCCGTCGCGGCGCTGGAAGCCGGTGGTGTAGGCGTAGACGTAGCCGTCGCCGCCGTCGCACCAGGTCAGCTGCTGGAACAGGCCGTCGTGGTGGTCGCCGGGCCAGTCGCAGCCGGTCCGCTGCCAGGTGACGCCGTTGTCGCGGGAGGCGACGATCTCGCTCCACAGCACGTTGCCGAGGCCCTTGTTGGCCATGACGTGCAGGTACATCGTGTCGCCGACGGTGATGACGTCGGCCGGCAGGATCGTGGTGACGCGCCGGTGCAGCCGGAACCAGTTCGTCGCCGGCTTGCTGACCAGGCGGCAGGCGTAGTCGGCCGTGTCGCCGCCGGAGCCGGTCCAGCGCAGGCCGCCGCGGACGTCGTCGGGGTCGGCGAACAGCACGACCGGGGAGCGCCAGCCGGGCCCGCCGACACCGGCCCGGTCGAACGTGTCGCCGAAGACGGCGACCAGGCGCCCGTCCGGGGCGGTGGCGAGGATGCCGAGGTCGGTGCCGCCGATCCCGAACCGGTCGGTGTACCCGGGCCCGGTCAGGTCGGCGATCTTGGTCGTGACGGCCATGGCGCGACCCTACGGGCGGTACCGCGCGATCGCGTCGCGGGTCGCGGGCAGCGCGAACACCTCCGCGAAGGTGTCGACGCTCGCCTCCACCGAGCCGGTGATGCCCTGCTCGCGCCAGGTCTCGAGCAGCTCCTTCTGCGCCGACAGGACCTCGCGGGTCGGGGCGAGCAGCGTCGCGACGAGGTCGTCGACGGCGGCGTCGAGCCCGGCGGGGGAGTCGACGAGCCGGTTCACCAGCGGCGCCGTCCCGGGCTCGTCGACCCGGTGCACGCTGCCGGTCAGGACCATCTCCTGGGCGAGTGCGGCACCGACGTAGCGGGGCAGCAGCGCCGCGTCGACCACCGACGGGATCCCGAGGCGCACCTCGGGCAGCCCCACCCGCACCCCGGCGTGGGCGACGCGCAGGTCGCAGGCCAGCGCCAGCTCGAACGCCGCACCGAGGCAGGCGCCGTTCAGCCGGGCGATCGTCGGCACCGGTGCGGTGCGCACCGCACGCAGGCAGGTCGCGAGCCGGGTGATGATCGCGCGACCGTCGCCGGGGGCGGCGTCGCGGAACACGTCGAGGTGCATCCCGGCGCCGAACGCGCGGTCCCCGGCCCCGGTGACCACCACGACCCGCACCCGGTCCGGGAGGTCGGTGACGGCCCCGGTGATCGCGTCGACGTCGTCGAGGTGCAGTGCGTTGGCGGCCTCGGGACGGTCCAGGGTGACCGTCCGGACCGCGCCGTCGTCGTGCACCCGCGGAGTCCCCATCAGTGCACCGTCCACGGCGGCGGGGCGGTGCGTGGGGGGCGTCGCCGCAGCACCAGGACCAGCACCAGCAGCACGATCGCGCCGACGCCGGCCGCGACCGTCGTCAGGATCGCCAGGATCAGCGGGGCGATCCCGGCCGCGGCGACGACCAGCGCGACCCCGATCCCGCGTGCCCCGGGCGCGGCGGACAGCGTGAAGACGCCCGGCTCGTCGACCTCGAAGGACCCGATCAGGAAGCCGGAGCGGGCACCGACGGAGTAGGTCTCGTCCATCGTCGCCGGGACCAGCGGCACCGGGCCGGACGGGCCGGTCACCGTCGGGAGCGCGTCGGCGGAGCCGTAGCCGCTGCGGGTCTCCAGGTACACCCAGCGGGTCCCGGGCCCGGTGACCGCGACGGGACCGCCGGTGGTCGCGGGGACGGCGACGTCCGCGGGCAGCCCGGCCCAGCGCACCCAGGACAGCAGCGCCAGGAGCGCCAGCACCGCGACCGCCGCTCCGCCGATCCACCGCCATCCCCGGACCACGACGATCATCGGACCACAGCGGCGGCCGCGACGACAGGTCCTACCGGGCGGCCGCCGCGGCCACCGCGTCGGCGAACACCTGCGGCGCCTCGACCGGGACGAAGTGCCCGACGCCGTCGACGGGGGTGACGGTCACGTCGGCGAAGAACTCCCCGACCCGGTCGGACCAGTCGCGCGGGAACAGCGGGTCGTGCTCGGGCCACAGGAACGTCGTCGGGACGGTGACGCGGTCGGCCGGGTCGGGTGTGGTCTCGGCGAGTGAGCGGGCCACCGCGCCGCCGCCGGAGCGGTACCAGTTGATCGACGCGACGAACGCGCCCGGCGCCCCGTACGCGACGGCGAGGTGGTCGAGGCGCTCGTCGTCGGGGGTGAACTCCGGGCCGGACCAGTGCGACCAGAAGTGGCGCAGGTACGCGCGGGCGGCACGGGCGTCGCCGTCGACGAGCTCGCGGGCCAGGTCGAGCTGGTGGAAGGACTGGTACCAGAACTCGCGCACGGGCCGCTCCGCGAGGATCCGCCGCCCGACCCCCGGCGCGGGCGGGGTGACCACGAGCGCGCGCAGCAGGTCGGGCCGGTCCTTCGCGACCTGCTGGCCGACGCGGCTGCCGACGTCGTAGCCGGCGACGACCACCTCGGACAGGTCCAGCTCGCCCAGCAGCGCCGTCAGCGAGCGCGCCTGCGCGGCCGCCGAGTACTGCTCGGCCGGGTCGCGGTCGTGGGAGTCGGACCCGCCGAACCCGCGCAGGTCCGGGACGACGACGTCGTGCGCGGGGGTCAGCCGCTCGGCGACGGCGGTCATGTCCGTCCGGTCGCCCGGCCAGCCGTGCAGCAGCAGGACCGGCGGCGCGCCGGGCTCGCCGTGACGGTCGTAGGCCAGTCGGAAGCCGTCGGTGGCGGCGGACAGGGGCATCGCGGGGACCCTCCGGGATCGTGGGACGGGCGGCTCGGTGTACCGAGAAATGATGATGGGGTGCCCGGGGCGCGACGGCGATACTCGCGCGTGTGAGTGAGCGCCGGAACCCCGACGTCGAGGTCGACTGGGACGACCCGGAGACCCCCACCCCGGGCTGGATGGGGTTCCTGCTGGCGCTGTGGCTGCTGCTCGCGCTCGCGTGCGGCTGGTTCGCCGTCGACGACCTGCGCCTGGCCACCGGCTCGGTCGGCGCGCCCGGGGTCCTGGAGGTCACCGACTGCACCGACCTGGGGGAGGGCCGCTACGACTGCAACGGCCTGTTCCTCCCCGACGCCGGCGGTGACCCGATCGCCGTCGACGCCTCGCCGGACTCGTCGGCCGGGGAGGTCGTCGCGGCGCAGCTGACCCCTGCCGGTGACCGTGCGGTGCCCACCGGGACGACCGGGGTGCTCGCCGCACTGACCCTGCCGTTCCTCGGCGTCGCCCTGCTCGGCTACCTGCCCTGGACGACGGCGGTGGTGCTCGGCACCCGCCGCGGCCGCCGCGGGCTCGCCGTGCTCGGGCACGTGGTGACGCTCGTCTTCGGGACCGCGACGATCGTCGGCCTGGTCCTCTCCTGACCAGTCCGGTCGATTTGTCGGGCTGTAACGGTTACCGTTCGCCGACCGTTCGGCCGACACGTCAGGGGGAACCGTGTCCCAGGCACCCACCACCGGAACGACGGAACGTCACCGTCTCCCGGTCCGGACGCTCGTCGCGGCGTCCATCGGCAACGCGGTCGAGTGGTACGACTGGACGATCTACGCGACGTTCTCGATCTACTTCGCGACGCAGATCTTCCCGCCCGAGAACGCGGCGCTGGCCCTCATCTCGACGCTCGCGACCTACGCGCTCGCCTTCTTCTTCCGGCCGCTGGGCGGTCTGCTGCTGGGCCGGTTCGCCGACCTCAGGGGCCGCCGCACCGCGATGCTGGTGACCATCCTGCTGATGGCGGGCGGGTCGTTCGTCATCGGCCTGCTGCCGACGTTCGCGATGATCGGCTGGTTCGCGCCGGTACTGCTCCTGCTCGCGCGCATCGCGCAGGGCATGTCGCTGGGCGGCGAGGTCTCCAACGCCTCGGCCTACCTCGCCGAGATCGCCCCGCGCGAGCGGCGCGGGCGCTACTCGTCGTTCTTCTACATCTCCACCGGCACCGCGGTGCTGTTCGCCTCCCTCACCGGCTTCGTGCTGGCCGCGACGCTGACCGAGGACCAGCTGGCCTCCTGGGGCTGGCGGATCCCGTTCCTGCTCGGCGGGGTGCTCGGGATCATCGGGCTCTGGATGCGGCGCCAGATGAGCGAGACCGAGCAGTTCGAGGACAACAAGGAGTCCGCGGCCCGGATCCGCAACCCGCTGATGCTGACCCTGCGTGAGCACCCGAAGGCGGTCGCGCAGCTCGTCGGCTTCACGATCCTGCACACGCTCTGCTACTACACGTTCTTCTCCGCGCTGACCCCGTTCGCGACCCGCTCCCGCGGCGCCGACGCGACGGAGGTGTTCCTCGCGCTGTCGATCGCCACGGCGATCTTCGTGCTCCTGCAGTACCCGATGGGGGCCGCCGCCGACCGGTACGGCCGCAAGCCGCAGATGCTGGTCTGGTCCGCGGCCACCGCGGTGCTCGTCGTACCGCTGTCGTTCCTGATCGGGCCCGGTTTCTGGAACATGTTCGTCGTGTTCGTCGTCGGGCTGGGGCTCTACACGGCGATGACCTCGGTCGCGCCGGCGATCATGAGTGAGCTGTTCCCGACCAAGGTCCGCGCCCTGGGCATCGGCGCCTGGTACAACCTGACCGTCGCCGTGTTCGGCGGGACCGCGCCGCTGGTCATCGCCTCGCTGCAGGAGGCGGACCTGGCGATCCTGTTCTTCGTCTACGTCGCCGTCGGGGCGGTGATCTCCTTCGTCGCGGTGCTGACCCTGCCGGAGACGAAGGGCTCCGCCCTGCGCTGACCGGGTAGGCTCCATCGAAACGATGCCGTTTCGATGGAGCTCGCGATGACCAGCACCGCACCGGCCGACACGCTGCGCCACCTCGCGCACGGCGCCACGCTCGAGGAGGGCCTCGGGTTCTTCGACGCGCTGCCCGCCGTCGGGGTCGAGGAGATGCTGGGCGACTGGTCCGGTGGCGAGATCCCCACCGGCAACCCGATGGACGGGCTGCTGGGGCGCTTCGGCTGGCACGGCAAGCGGTTCGACGGCGTCGACGACGTCCACCCGCTCGTCATGGACCACCCCCGCGGCGGCCGGTTCTCGCTCAACCCCGCCCTGGTCCCGCTGCCCGCACTGCTGCGCCACCCGGCCGCGCTGCGCAACGCGACCCTGGCGCGGATCGCCCGCACCGCGGGGCCCGCGCTCGCCACCCGGGCCCCGAAGGCGCGGCTGCGCACCACCGAGTACCGCGGGGTCGCCAGCGCCACCATGTGCTACGACGACCTGCCGATCCACGACGTCTTCCGGCGCGTCGACGACGCCACCGTCCTCGGTGCCATGGACATGCGCGGCCTCACCCACCCGTTCCTGTTCTTCCTGCGTCGCGAGTGACCAGCCGCTTCCCGGACGAGCGCCGCCGGGAGGTGCTCGCCGCGACCCGTGACCTCGTCGCGGAACGCGGCTACTCCTCGACCACGGTCGAGGCCGTCGCCGCGGCGACCCGCACCAGCAAGGCCACGCTCTACCGGCAGTGGGGCGACAAGGCCGCACTCGTCGTGGAGGCCGTCTCGGCGGGTAGCCCGCTCGCGATCGACCGGATCGACACCGGGTCGCTGGCCGGGGACCTCGCCGCGGTCGTCGACCAGCTGGCCGCGCGGGCCGCGGTCGACGTGCCGATCGTGCTGGGGCTGGCCGGGGCCGGGCAGTGCGACCCCGCCCTGCCGGCCGCGTTGTCCTCACGCCTGCTGCCGCAGGTCGAGGCGCTGCGCGCGGTGGTGGCGCGGGCCGTCGCCCGCGGGGAGCTGCCGGCCGACCCGCCCGCCGCCCGGCACCTGCCCTACCTGCTGGCGGGCGCGGTGGTGGCGCCGACGCTGCTCGACGGGCCGGCCGCCGTCGCCGACGCCGGGTACCTGCGGTCGGTCTGCGACGACGTGCTGCTGCCGGCCCTCGGGGCCCGCGCGTGAGCTCCGGGCGCTCCTAGGCGGGCCCGTCGACGACCTGCACGACACCGTCGGCGGTGCCGGTGACGAACAGGCGTCCGGTGTCCGGGTCGACCGCGACCGTGTTCGGCTGGCGCACGGTGGGGATCCGGGCGACCTCCCGCGGCGTCGGGTCGGTCATGTCGTAGCCGACGAGCAGGTTCGCCCCGGTCGCGGTGACCCACACGCGGTCCCGGACCGGGTCGTAGGCGATCCCGTAGGGCTCGCCGGGCAGGTCCACCCGTCCGACCTCGGCCGGGGTGCCCGCCGGGTCGAAGACGATCAGGTGCCCGCCCCGGGTGTCGGTCGCGATCATGCGGCCGTGCCGGTCGGCGACCAGGTGGGTCGGGCCGTCGCCGGCCGGGAGCTCGCGGATGCCGTCGCCGGTGGCGGCGTCGTAGACGGTGAGGGTGTTCTCGCGGACGTCGATCAGCCCGACCCGGTCGCCGACGGGGGCGAGCCCGGCGGGCTGGGTGACGTCGGTCAGCTGGCGCACCACCCGGTCCCCGCGGACCACGGACACGCTGCCACCCGCCTCGTTGGCGACGAACACGGTCCCGGCCGCCGTCCCGGTCGCGTCGTGCGCCATCGGGCCGGTCATCACCTCCGGCGACACCCGGCCACCGGGCAGCGAGACGCGCAGCAGGCCGTTCGCGCTCTCGCTCGGGACCAGGACCGGCCCGCCCGGCCCGGCGAGCTGCAGGTGGCGCAGCACGCCCGGCAGCGGCACCCGCCCGACGACGGCGGCGGAGTCGGCGTCGAGCAGCACGAGCCGGTCGGGCTGCCGCACCCCGACCGCGACGCGGCGCGTCGGCCCGTCGGCGACGATGCCCTCCGGGACGGCGCCGACGGGCACGATCCGGCCGGGTGGGGCGGCCGTCACCGCCGGGGCGACGCCCGGCTCGGCCGGTGGCGGCAGCGGCTCGGCGAACCGGGCGGGGGTGCCCGCCCGCCCGGGGGCGGCCGGGCCGTCGGGCGGTGCGGCGCAGCCCACCGCGAACAGGGCCAGGGCCAGGACGGCCGCCCGCTGCATGCGTTTCCCTGTCGCCATGGGGTCCAGCATCGCGCCCCCGTCGGATGCCCGCGCGTCGGCCGAGGAGTGCGCCTGCCGGTTGCGCTGCGAAACGATAGATGGCTACCGTTCCGTTGTCCCGATCATGACGACGAGGGAGTTCCGCCGTGACGACGACCGAGGCCCCGCAGCTGCCCTTCGACCGTCCGAACGTCATCGACGTCGCGCCGCTGTACGCGGTGCTCCGTCGCGAGGGGCCGATCGTGCCCGTGCGCACCCCGGTCGGTGACCCGGCGTGGCTGGTCACCCGGCACGCCGAGGCGCGCTCCCTGTTCGCCGACCCGCGGCTCGGCCGCTCGCACCCCGCACCCGAGCAGGCGGCCCGGGTGTCCGAGGCGGCGGTCCTGGCCGGCCCCACCGGCACCGTGGAGACCGAGAAGGCCGAGCACGACCGGATGCGCAGGCTGCTGGTGCCCGCGTTCTCGGCCAAGCGGATGCGGCGTCTCGGCGACCACGTCGGCGAGCTGGTCGACGACTGCCTCGACGACCTCGTCGCCGCGAGGGAGACGTCCCCCGACGGCGTCGCGGACCTGCACGGCCACCTCGCGTTCCCGCTCCCGGTGCTGGTCATCTGCGAGCTGCTCGGCGTGCCCTTCGCCGACCGCGGCTACTTCAGCGGGCTGTCCGAGCGGGTCGCGACCATCCGCTCCGGCGGCGACGCCGAGACCGCGATGACCGAGTTCCGCGGCTACATGGGACGGCTCGCGGCGGCGAAGCGGGAGACCCCGGGGGAGGACGTCGTCACCGACCTCGTGCGGGCCCAGGCCGAGGACCCCGGCTTCGGGGAGGCCGAGCTGACCCGGCTCGCCGCCGGGCTGCTGTTCGCCGGGCACGAGACCACCGTCGGGCGCATCGACCTCGGTGTGCTCCTGCTGCTCACCGACACCGCCCGCCGGGACGCCTTCGTCGCCGACGTCGACGGCCGGTTGCACGGCACCGTCGAGGAGGTCCTGCGCATGTCGGCCCCCGGCGGGCTCGGGCTGCTGCGCTACGCGCACGCCGACATCGAGGCCGGGGACGTCACGATCCGCCGCGGTGACGCGGTGATGATCTCGACGGCGTCGGCGAACCGGGACACCGAGGTGTTCGACGACGCCGACGCCTTCGACCCGACCCGCCGGCCCAACCCGCACGTGTCCTTCGGCTACGGCGGCCACTTCTGCATCGGTGCGAGCCTGGCCCGCACCGAGCTCGCGACGGTGTTCGCGCGGCTGTTCCGGCGGCTGCCCGGGCTGCGGCTCGCCGTCGCCCCGGAGGACCTGGACGTGCGGGCCGAGCAGGTCACCGGGGGAGTGCGGGCGCTGCCGGTCACCTGGTGAGCCGGTGCCGCGGCACCCCGTGACCTCGCGCGGCGACCCGCGCACGGGGTGCCGCGGACCGTCGGAAGGCGCCGCGTCGCCTCCGGTCAGAAGATCCAGCAGAACGCCGCCGCGTTCGCCTCGGCCGTGTCGTCGGAGGCGATGACCTGGTTGGAGGAATCGATCACGCGGCAGGACACCCGGGCGTCGCCCCGGTCGGACACGCTCCTGACCAGGAGGCGGGGTTTCGCGTCCTCGCCCCAGTCGGCCGTCGGCACCTCGAGCGTCCAGGGTGCATCGGTCCGTGAGAGGTGCACGTCCTCACCGCGACCGTCCAGATAGGAGATGCTCACGGGGTAGTTGCCGGTGATCTCGTAGGTGTACGACGACGGGCGGGCGCTCCGTTCCGACGCGGCAGGCTCGGCGTCAGCGGGCTCGTCGGCCGCCACCGGTGCCGCGGCCGGAGCAGGCGAGGGGCGCTGGGCCGAGATCGAGGACGACAGCACGTCGAGGCCGCCGATGCCGGTGACCCACCCCGCGGCGAAGGCCCCGGCGGCGACGACGGTCACCGCGACCCCGCCCCGGACCCAGCGCCGCGTCCGCTGCCATCGCCCTCGGCTCTCTCCGCCACCGGCCCGGGTCGGGGCTGCCGTCGCCGCGGCGGGCATGGCGGAGCGGGCGTCGGCGCGTAGCGCGGCCCACCGCTCGTCGACTCCGCCCGGCTGATCCGTTCCGCCCATTCCCCTGTGCCTCCCTGCACCGAACCGACTGTCGGTCTGTCGGGACGATCCTGATGGTCCGTTACGTCCTGCCCGGGGTGGATCATCAGAATCGGGTACGCCTGCGGGTGGGCGCCGGTCGCCGGACTGCGCGTCCGACGGGCTCACAGCCCGTCGGCCAGGATCCCGTCCATCGCCCGCTCCACGATCGCCGCGATCGTCCACGACGGGTTCGTGCTCCCCGTCGTCCCCGGCACCAGTGCCCCGTCGACGACGTGCAGTCCCGGGTGCCCGGCCACGCGTCCCCGGTCGTCGGTGACCCGGCCCAGCACCGCGCCGCCCAGCGGGTGCCAGGTGACCGGGTCCGCCGCCCCCAGGTCGAGGACCCCGGAGGGTGCGTCCGCGGCACGCGCGACCAGGCCGGAGAGCCCTGCGGGCAGCCGGGAGGCGACGTCGGAGACGACCCGTCCGAGGCCGGCGCCGACCGGGGCATCCGGGGCGATCAACCGCTGAGTGAGGTCGCGGACGGTGCGCTGGGCGTCGGCGTCGCCGTCGGCCGGCCAGTGCAGCACGGGCTCGCCGGTGGTGCCGTCGAAGCGGAACTCGCCCACCGGGTCGCAGGCCCCGAACCCGGGCAGCGACATCGCGCGGACGTCGAACGGCAGCGGCGCGGGGCCGAAGGTGAGCGTGACCGCCTCCGCACGGTCGTCGGTGGGCGGGCGGATGCCGGCCGCCATCGGTCCGGCCTGCGGCCCGCCCGCCGGGTCGGGGACGCCGACGCGCAGCTGGATGCGGTCGCCGTTGTTGCCCCAGAACCGGCCGGCGTCGGCGGTGAGGTCGGGCAGCGTCCCGGTCTCGCGGGCCCGCACGAGCAGCCGGGAGGTGCCGGTCGACCCGGCGGCGAGGAACAGCGCGCCGGTGGTGAGCGCGATCCGTTCCCGCACGACGCCGTCGGTGTCGATCCGCTCGACGTCGAGCCGGTAGCGGCCGCCGCCGACCGCGTGCAGGTCGGCCACGCGGTGCAGCGGGGCGACGGTGACCAGTCCGGAGGCCTCGGCGTCGCGCAGGTAGTTCTTGTCCGCCGACAGCCGCGCCCCGGAGTTGACGCCGGTGAAGTACTCGCCGACCGACATCGACGGCGTCGCCCGCCCGGCGAACTCGGCGCGCACGACGTCCCAGTCGGTCGCGTTGGGCAGCAGCTGCGCGGTCAGCCCGGCGCGGCGGGCCTGCTCCAGGAACAGCCGGGTGCCGACGTGCGCGGGGTGGGCCAGGACGTCGTCGGGGATCGGCGAGACCCCGACCCGGGCGGCGGCGCGCGGGTAGTGGACGGCGGCGAGCTCGTCGTGGTCGATGCCGGGGACCGCCGCGGAGAACACCGCCGCGTCCGGCCGGATCCACACCCCGGCGTAGACCAGCGTCGACCCGCCGACGCCCGCCCCGCAGAGCACGCTCATCCCGCGCCCGGACACCTTCTCGAACAGGCCGGTGTAGGGCCGGTAGAGGGTCGGCGGCTGGCCGGGGAACACCGGCGCGGGCGTCAGCCACGACGAGCGGCGGTCCGGGCGCAGGAACGGCGGGAACGTGTCGGCGGCCGGGGTGGTCCAGCGGCGGCCGCGTTCGAGGACCAGGGTGCGCACGCCCGCCTCGGCGAGCCGGGCCGCGGCGATCGACCCGCCGAGCCCGCTCCCGACGACGACGGCCGGCGCGGACATCGCGGTGACCTCGCGGCGCAGCAGGGCCGGCGCGGCGGTCGCGGTCCCGGCGGCACCCAGCGCGGCGGCACCGAGCGCGGCCCCGGTCAGGAACCCCCGGCGGCTGGTCACCCGCATCCGGCTCAGCCCCCGATCCGGATGTCGGCGACGATCTCGCGGATCAGGCCGTCGTCGTAGCGGAAGGTCTCGTGCACCCGCGCGGTCGTGAGGCCCACCGGACCCGCCCCGACGGACAGGGTGAACTCCGCGTCGACGACGCCGTCCCCGCGCACGCGGTAGGTCTCGTCGGAGACGGCGCGGATGATCCGGTACTGCGGGCCGAACCGCAGGTCGGCGCGCAGCTGGTCGCCGGAGAACCCGGTCGGCAGCCCCGCCTCGACCCGGGTCGCGTCCGGGTGGAACGGCACGGTCGACGGGTCGTGGTCGGCGAGCGCGGCGACGTAGGCGCGGGCACCGTCGACCCGGCAGGCGTCGTCACAGGTGGAGGCGGACGCGACACCCGCCCCCGCTCCGGCGACGATCACGCCGACGAGCACGGACAGCAGCAGACTGCGCGACCGCATGGGAACCTCCGGGACCTGGGGGAGCGGACGGGGGGACGACGTGACGGGAGCGACGCCCGGGGGCAGGCGCCGGGGGACACGGGACGACGGCGTGGCGCGCACGCGGGCGGCCCTGCTGGCCGCGGCGGCCGACGTGTTCGCCGAGCGGGGCTACGACGGCGCCTCGGTGGACGAGATCGCCCGCGCCGCCGGGGTGTCGGTGGGGTCGATCTACAGCCGCTTCGGCAGCAAGCAGGACCTGTTCCGGGCGCTGATGACCGGCCACCTGGAGGGCGACCTGCACCGGGTGCGGTCCGGTATGGATGCGGGCCCCGAGCAGGGGCTGGCCGAGCTGGAGGCGGTGCTGCTGGAGACCGCCCGCTCGCGCCCGGCGACCCTGCTCGACGCCGAGAGCTGGGCGGTGGCGATGCGCACCCCGGCGATGCGCGCGGCCGTGGCCGACCACCACCGCAGGGTCCGCGACGAGGCCGCGGCCATGGTGGCGCGCGGCCGCGCGGCCGGCGGGGTGGACCTCGGCGTACCGGACGACGAGCTGGCGACCGCGATGATCGCGCTGTTCCACGGCCTCGTCCGGGAGTACCGCCTCGGTGTGCCCGGCGAGGCGCCGCCCGACCTGTACAGCCGCATGGTGCACGCGCTCGCGACCGGGCTCGCCGCGCTGGCCGCGGACGGCGGGCCGCCCGGCGGGCCATGATCCACAGCGAGCCACGGACGGCAGTCTGGCACGGGTGAGCGGGCGCTCACCCACCGGGTTCTCCATCGGATGTCGGAGAGCTCAACCGGGGTGTCCAGCTGCGCCCCGGTCTGCTCAGGTGTGGACCAGGGCGACCGACCACAGCAGGTCCGACCCAGTGGCGGTCGCCTCGCCGGCCCCGATGCCCGCTCTGATCCCGAGATAGAACCCCAGGACCACGCCGCACAGGAACGCGATCAGCGCCAGTGTGAACAGGAATCCCGCGACCTCCCGGACGATCGACATGACCGACCCCCTCTCCTCAGTGGGTCCACGATGACCGGTGGCGTGGACGGAGCCCATACCGTGAGGCTGCACGGTGTGTGCGGATTTCCGGACGCCGAGCCGATCTGCATGCGGGGTCGGACGCAATCGCCCGCAGGGCGGACGCCGCCATGTTGTGGTCCGATTCTGCGGACGTCTCTGCAGGAATTCGGACATCCGCAGAAAGAATGATCATGCTAATGTCTGATGATGGCCGACGTGGTGCGACTTCGGGACCATATACTGCGGATCGCCACGTCGGAGGGGCATCCACTGGCCGACCGGTTCTCGGTTAACGATCTATACCGACGGGTCGCCGCATGCGCTATGGGCATCGATCCGGTGGTCGGCAGGGCGACCTTCTACACCTGGTTCAACCACCAGGAAATGCCGAAGCAGTCCATGCTGGAGTACATTCCCGCGTTCGCGAAGGTCCTTGCAGTGGAGGAACGGACGTTGTGGGCTGCGGCCGGCGTCCTGGCGGCTGATGATCAGTTGGCCCCCACGCTCGGCGCCGTCGCCCGCGACATCCGCCTCGCTTACCGGCGAATGCGCAAGGTGTTGTCGGAGAACGGACTGTCCACCGCAGGTGAGGCGCTGGTGGTCGACCGGATCCTGCACCGCCAGCTCGACTACCGGATGACGGTGTGGCCGGTGGTGCGCGGAACGACCGTCCCGATCCACCTGCATTCCTGGATCGTGCTGGAACCCATTGAACGTATCGACAGCACCCGGCGGCTCACCACCAGCGTTCTGGAGCGCGCCGATCCCGGGGACCGGCGACGCTACCTGCGGGAGGAGGTCGTCACGGAGGGGCTGTGGCGACGGCTGGGGCTCAAGTGGCGCAACCGCCTACCGGCGGAGTTCTCACACCTGGGCGACCGGCCGTTGTTCATCGAGGTGCCCGTGGAGGAACGTGGTCGCACCATCGACGATGACCGAGAGGCGGGGTCGTCCGGGGCGGGGTCGGTCGACGGGGTCCGGACACCCGCTCCGTCACCAGGCACCCGCGTGCCGCGCCTGCTCGTCCTCGGCGCCCCCTGGTCACACGCCGAGCTCATGGCCGCCCTACTCGCCGACGCCCTGCGCTTCGCCAGCTGGGACCTGCGCTACATCGGCCTACCCGAGGCCGGGGCGACCGAGGCCAAGGAGGCGTTCGCCCGGCAGCGTCTGCGTGAACGGTCTGACCGGGTTGTCTGGGCGGTAGCCCAGCGTTACGACGTCATGGAGCGTCTGCGCGCCGATGTGCTCGACTCGGTCGCCGACGGGGCCGCGCCGGTCGTGGTGGTGACCTACGGACCACGGATGACGACCTTCGCGGCCACGGCGCTAGCCGCCCCGTGGGACTCCGACATCGGCAAGGCGGTCACGGTACTGGAGTCCCTGGCCCGGCGGCTGCGGGAACACACCGACGTCGTCGAGGTGACGATCCACGACGATGACCTGCTCGGCCCCGCCGGTGCCCATCACGAAGAGCCGCTGGTGCGCGACCTCGCCGTCGACCACATCCGGTACCTGACCGCCCGTGTGCTCGATGAGCTGCGCCGACGTAATCTCGGGCCCGAACCGCGGCACTGGGGCACCCGGTTCGACGATCTAGTCCGCGGCAGCCACCTCGACCTGCCCGAGACCGGATCCACGGTGCGGTGGCTGCCCCGTCACGGACTCTGAGCCGGTACGACCGGCAGTGCGCCGACGGCGCTGTCGGACAACCGGACGTCGTAGAGCCGGGCGCCGGTCGCAGTGCAGCGCTCCCGGAAACCGGCGCGGGTCCGAAGGCCTGCGGTCAGGCCGTAGCGGCGCAGGACGTCCCGGCGGGCCCGTTCGAGCGCGTCCCTGTCGGCTGAGTGCGACCCGGCGCGCCTGCGATACACATAGGTGGGCCGGTCGACGTGCCCCACCTGGTCCGGGCGCAGCCCCCCAACCACCCGCAGCACGAAGTCCGTGAGCTCGGCGTAGCGCAGGGACTCGTCGAAGCCGCCGACCGCCGCCACTAGGGACTGGTGCACCAGCCCTCCGTGGACCGCGAAAACTGCTCCCAGCAACGGATCGTCAAGCCGGCGGCGTAGTGTCCGCCAGTCCTGCAGGAACGGCTTGCTGCGATGCACGATGGTGGAGCCGTCGGGCAGTAGCACCCGGCAGGCGCCGAGCACGAGCTTCGGCCGAGTCCCGGCCGCGGACCGCAGCACCCTGACGGCGTCGGATGGGAGCATGTCGTCGCTGTCGAGCCACAGGAACCACTCGCCGCGGGCCGCGCGGCACGCGAGATTGCGGGCTGCCGAGATCCCCGCATTGCGCGATGATCGGCCTACCCGCACTACGCGGCACGGCGTCGACAGATCGGGGAGGTCGCGCACGGTGGCGACCGTCGACGGGTCGGTCGACCCGTCGTCGTGGACGACGATCTCCAGAAGCTCCTCGGTGTCCTGGTCGACGACGCTGCGCACCGCGGCGAGCAAGAGTTCCGGTGGCGTGTCCTTCACCGGCACGACGACCGACACCCGGGGAAGACTTGCCGGGTTGATCTGCGGGGGTGTCGGCGACACGGCCCGGACTGTAGCGACGGGGTCGCGTGGGTACAGCCCCGTGGAGGCTACCGGTCGGTCCGGTCCCACGAGCGTGTCGCGACCGGCGGCGGACGCGACCCCCCACCCGGCGGTGGCGCCCGCGACACCGTTCGCCACGATGGGGCGGTGACAGGCACGGCACCCCCGGACATCCAGCAGCACCGCTCGATCAACCAGCGCATCGCCGACGAGCTCGGCGCCCGGCCGGACCAGGTCGGGGCCGCGGTGGCCCTGCTGGACGAGGGCTCGACGGTCCCCTTCGTCGCCCGGTACCGCAAGGAGGCGACCGGCGGCCTCGACGACGCCCAGCTCCGCACCCTGGAGGAGCGGCTGCGCTACCTGCGGGAGCTGGAGGAGCGGCGCACCGTCGTCCTCGACTCCATCCGGTCGCAGGGCAAGCTCGACGAGTCCCTCGAGGCCACCATCCTCGCCGCCGAGTCCAAGGCCCGGCTCGAGGACATCTACCTGCCCTACAAGCCCAAGCGCCGCACCAAGGCGATGATCGCCCGCGAGCAGGGCCTGGAACCGCTGGCCGACGCGCTGCTCGCCGACCCGACGCTCGACCCGCACTCGTCGGCGGCCGCCTACGTGACCGACGAGGTCGCCGACGCGGGCGCCGCGCTGGAGGGTGCCCGCTCGATCCTGGTCGAGCGGATCGGGGAGAACGCCGACCTCGTCGGCGGCCTGCGCGAGCGCATGTGGGCGCACGGGCGGCTGGTCACCACGGTCCGCGAGGGCAAGGAGAACGACCAGGCCGCGGCCAAGTTCTCGGACTACTTCGACTTCGCCGAGAAGTTCACGACACTGCCCTCGCACCGGATCCTCGCGGTCTTCCGCGGCGAGTCCGAGGAGGCGCTCGACGTCACCCTCGACGCCGGCGTCGCCGACGACGAGCCGAACCCCTACGAGGCCCTGATCGCCGCCGAGTACGGCGTCGCCGACCGCGGCCGCGCCGGCGACGCCTGGCTGCTCGGCGTCGTCCGGTGGGCGTGGCGGACCCGCCTGCTCACCGCGCTCGGCATCGACATCCGGGTCCGGCTGCGCACCGCCGCCGAGGAGGGCGCCATCGGCGTGTTCGCGGCGAACCTGCGCGACCTGCTGCTCGCCGCCCCCGCGGGCACCCGCGCCACCCTGGGCCTCGACCCGGGCCTGCGCACCGGGGTCAAGGTCGCCGTCGTCGACGCGACCGGCAAGGTCGTCGACACCGCGGTGATCTACCCGCACGAGCCCCGCAAGGACCGCGCCGGGTCGCTGAAGACCCTGGCGGCGCTGTGCACGAAGCACTCCGTCGAGCTGATCGCGATCGGCAACGGCACCGCCTCGCGGGAGACCGACGCGCTGGCCGGTGAGCTCATCGCGGCGAACCCGGGCCTGAAGCTGACCAAGGTGATGGTGTCCGAGGCCGGCGCGTCGGTGTACTCGGCGTCGGCCTACGCCTCGGCCGAGCTGCCCGACATGGACGTCTCGCTGCGCGGCGCGGTCTCCATCGCGCGGCGCCTGCAGGACCCGCTCGCCGAGCTGGTCAAGATCGACCCGAAGTCGATCGGGGTCGGGCAGTACCAGCACGACCTGCCCGAGTCGTCGCTGTCGCGCTCGCTCGACGCGGTCGTCGAGGACTGTGTGAACGCCGTCGGTGTCGACGTGAACTCGGCGTCCGCGCCGCTGCTGCGCCGGGTCTCGGGCATCTCCGAGTCCCTCGCCGGCGCGATCGTCGCCCACCGGGACGAGAACGGCCCGTTCCGGAACCGCACCGCGCTGACCGGCGTCGCGCGGCTGGGGCCCAAGGCGTTCGAGCAGTGCGCGGGCTTCCTGCGCATCCGCGGTGGGGACGAGCCGCTCGACGTCACCGGCGTGCACCCCGAGTCCTATCCGGTCGTCCGGCGGATGGTGGAGCGCACCACGCTCGACGTGTCCGCCCTGATGGGCAACGCCGCACGACTGCACCAGATCAAGCCCAAGGACTACGTCGACGACACCGTCGGGCTCCCGACCGTCACCGACATCCTGGCCGAGCTGGAGAAGCCCGGCCGGGACCCGCGGCCGGCGTTCCGGACCGCGACCTTCGCCGAGGGCGTCCACAAGATCTCCGACCTGCGGCCGGGGATGCTGCTGGAGGGCGTCGTCACCAACGTGGCCGCCTTCGGCGCGTTCGTCGACGTCGGGGTGCACCAGGACGGCCTCGTGCACGTGAGCGCGATGAGCAAGGACTTCGTGTCCGACCCGCGCGACGTCGCCAAGTCCGGTGACGTGGTCAAGGTGAAGGTCCTGGAGGTCGACGAGGCCCGCAAGCGGATCTCGCTGACCCTGCGTCTGGACGACGAGCCCGGCGCCGGCGAGCGCGGCGGCCGGTCCCGCGGGCCCGGCCAGGGCCAGGGCGGAGGCCAGGGCGGCCGGGGCCGCGACGGCGGCGAGCGCGGCGGGCGCGGTCCGGGCGGCGGCGACCGCGGCCGGGGTGGTCGCGACGGTGGCCGTGGCGACCGCGGCCGCGGCGGTCAGGGCGGTGGCCGCGGCGGCTCCGGCGGCCAGGGTGGCCAGGGCGGCCGCGGCGGCTCCGGCGGCGGCCGGCAGGACCGCGGCCCCGCCAACGACGCGATGGCCGAGGCGCTGCGCAAGGCGGGCTTCGGCAAGTCCTGAGCCGACGACCGGGCCCCGCGCACCCCGGGTGCGCGGGGCCCGGTCGCGGTCAGTGCGGGAGGACCGGCTCCAGCAGCCGCTCGGCGAGGCGGCGCAGGTCGTCGTCGCCGACGCCCCACTCGCGCAGCCGGCCCGCCGCGCCGGCGGGGTGGGCGTCGAGGTCGTCGAGCACGGCCTCCAGGGCGGCGGCGTCCACCCCGAGCAGCGCCTCGTCGTCGGGCTCGGGCTGGCCCCAGGCGCGCAGCCGGTCCCACAGCGTCGGCAGGACCTCGTTGGTGCGCAGGTAGTCCGCGACGACCGTCGCGCGCGGCACGTCTAGCACGGCCAGCAGCACCCCGACCACGATCCCGGTCCGGTCCTTGCCCGCGGCGCAGTGCACGAGCACCGGGGCGGGCGCGTCGGCGACGGTCCGCACGATCCCCGCGAGCTCGGCGCCGGCCTCGGCCGCCAGCAGCCGGTAGGCCCACCCGAGCCCGTCCTTCCCGGCGGCGGCCGTCGCGACCCGCTCCGGGGTCAGCGACGCGCCGAGCGGGACCGGACGGACGTCGGCGACGTCGGCGAGCGGATGCGGCTCGCCGGTCTCCGCCGCCGAGCGCAGGTCGACGACGGTCCGCGGCGGCCACGGCGATCCCTCGGGCAGGTCGAGGGCCCGGGCGTCGCGCGGGTCGCCCGGGCGGGGCGCGTCGGACCGGTAGAGCACCCCGTGCCGGACGCGGTACCCGTCCGTCGTGCGCAGACCACCGAGATCACGCAGGTTCGCCGGGCGCCGGGCCGCGGCGCTGGAGAGGAATGCCGTCACCCGACCAGGGTCGGTGATCTCCCCGTGGCCGCGCCGAGGGTCGTGACCAGGGGCATCGGTGGTGTCGGTCACGCGGGACCCGGCGCACGGACCGCACCGGGACATGGCACACTGGTCGATCGACGGCCGTCGGCGACGACGCACGGCCGCGAGCCCCGGAGGTCTGGGTTCACCGGCACATCATCTGGATCGAGATGCCGCACGCGGGCCTGGCGGGCTGGGAGAGCGGGCGAGAGCCGCCCGACGACACAGCGCACCCCCCTGCGCACGCCATTTGAGGACCGAGTGAGCATTCTGCTGGACCAGTACCCCGACCTGAACGACTCCGGAGACGAGATCACCACTTCCGCCGCCATGACGGACACCGACGACGCCACCACCCCCGACACGACCGCCGCCGGGGAGAGCACCGCCTCCGGCGACGGGGCCG
Organism: Pseudonocardia sp. DR1-2; assembly: GCF_023717215.1. Classification (NCBI taxonomy): domain Bacteria; kingdom Bacillati; phylum Actinomycetota; class Actinomycetes; order Pseudonocardiales; family Pseudonocardiaceae; genus Pseudonocardia; species Pseudonocardia sp. DR1-2. The sequence continues at coordinate 119,574 of NZ_JAMQOF010000001.1, forward strand.
AGGGCGTGGGTGTCGAGGACGCGCGCACCGAGGACGCGGGCACCGCCGACGAGCCCGTCGACGACACCCCCGCCGGCCCGACCTTCGCCGACCTGGGCCTCGCGCCGCAGCTGCTCGACACCCTCGAGAAGCTGGGCTACGCCTCGCCGAGCCCGATCCAGGCCGCCGCGATCGGCCCGCTGATCGCCGGGCGCGACCTGCTGGGCCAGGCCGCCACCGGTACCGGCAAGACCGCCGCGTTCTCGCTGCCGATGCTGCAGCGCCTGGCCGACGGCCGCACCTCCCGCTCCCGCGGCGCCAAGCCCTTCGGACTGGTGCTCGCCCCGACCCGTGAGCTGGCCATGCAGGTCGGCGACGCGGTCTCCAAGTACGGTGCCGCGCTCGGCGCCTCGGTCGCCTGCGTCTACGGCGGCGCGCCCATCGGCCCGCAGCTGGGCCAGCTCCGCCGCGGCGTCGACATCGTCGTCGCCACCCCCGGCCGCGCCATCGACCTGGTCAACCGGGGCGCGCTCGCCCTGGACGCGATCGAGGTCGCCGTCCTGGACGAGGCCGACGAGATGCTCGACATGGGCTTCGTCGAGGACATCGAGACGATCCTCGGCGCGACGCCGCGGGGCCGCCAGACCGTGCTGTTCTCGGCGACCATGCCGGGCCGCATCCAGAGCCTGGCGCGGACCCACCTGAGCGACCCGACCGACATCCGGATCAAGAAGGAGGCCACGCCCGAGGGCGAGGCCCCGCGGGTCCGCCAGACCGCGTACCACGTGCCCCGCAGCCACGTCACCGTCGCGCTGGGCCGGGTGCTCGAGATGGAGCAGCCGACCGCGGCGATCGTGTTCTGCCGCACCCGCGCCGACGTCGACGCCGTCACCGAGACCCTCACCGCGCGCGGCCTGCGCGCCGAGGCGCTGCACGGCGGCATGGACCAGGAGCACCGCACCCGGGTCGTCGAGCGCCTGCGCGCCGGCCGCACCGAGCTGCTGGTCGCCACCGACGTCGCGGCCCGTGGTCTGGACATCGACTCGCTGACCCACGTGGTCAACCACGACGTGCCCTCGTCGCCGGAGTCCTACGTGCACCGCATCGGCCGGGTCGGCCGGGCGGGACGCGAGGGCGTCGCGATCACCCTGGTCACCCCGGGGTCGGTGCGTCACCTGCGCAACATCGAGCGCCTCATCGGGGCGTCGGTGCCCAGCGCGCCGGTGCCCTCGCCGGAGGACCTGCGCACCGTGCGGCTCGCCCGCACCGCGCTGGCCCTGCGCGAGCAGGCCGGTCAGGACGCCGACACCCCGCCGCAGGACGGCGTGGAGCAGCTCGTCGTCGAGCTGGCCCGCGACCACGACCTCGCCTCGATCGCCGCCGCGGCGATCCGGCTCGCCCGCGCCGGCAACTCGGTGCCGGACGACGAGATCGAGATCCCGCAGGTCCGCTCGCGCGGTGGCCGTGACAGCGGCCCCGGCGACCGTGGCCCGCGCCGCGACCGCGACGGCCGTCCGGGCGGTGCCCGCGGCCAGGGCGCCCGTCCGCCGAAGGCCGGGGCGACCCGCCTGTTCGTCTCGGCGGGCCGTGCCTCCGGTGTGCGCCCGCAGGACATCGTGGGTGCGCTGGCGAACGAGTCCCGGCTGTCCGGCCGCGACATCGGCGCCATCCAGATCCACGAGCGCCACTCGCTGGTCGAGGTGCCCGAGCACGCCGCGGACGACGTGCTGCGCTCGCTGCGCGGCGCGACGACGCTGAAGGGCCGCAAGGCCAACGTGCGTCGGGACCGGGACAACGCCGGCGCCCGCTGACACACGGCACACGACAGGGGCCCCGCGCGATCCGCGCGGGGCCCCTGTCGTCGTCGGTGGGGAGGGTCAGCGCACCTCGACCCGGTCACCCTGCGCCAGCTTGCCGAAGAACACCGTCGCGTCCTGGTTGCGCAGCTTCACGCAGCCCGCGGACCCGGAGTCGCGGTCGCCCTCGTGGAAGGCGATGCCGCCGGGGGCGAAGAAGACCGACCACGGCATCGGGGCGCCGTCGAACTCGGCGGAGTGGTGGTCGCGGTCCTTGTCGTAGACGGCGAAGTCCCCGGTCGGGGTCTCCGTGCCGTGCCCACCGGTGGCGACGTCGACGGGGCCGTAGGTGACCTTCCCGCCCTTCATCAGCCACGCCTGCTGGGACTCCAGGTCCACACAGGCCTTCGCCGTCGCCGAGCACGGGGTGCCGGCGACGCCGGAGCCGGTGCCGGCGGCGACCGCGGTTCCCGCGGCGCCCAGCCCGACGACCAGCCCGGTGGCCGCGACGACCAGCGCGCGGCGGCGACGCACCCGTCGAGTACTACGGGGAGTGGGTTCGTTCGTGTGCGCCATGAGTGTCGCTCGGGTCCTCTCGGGTGAATGACGGTGCTGCCGGAGAGTCCAACGATCACCCGTAGCAACGGATACGCCCGGACGGGCTATCCGTTGCGGCCGGAAACGGGCCTGCGCCGATGATGTGCGGCAGGATCGGCCCCGTCCCGACACCGGAGTCCGGCCGAGGAGCGCGCATGGCCACCACCAGTTCCCGCAAGCCCCGCAGTCATCAGGTCACCGACGGCATCGGCGCCACCGCCGCCCGCAGCATGCTGCGCGCGGTCGGCATGCGCGACGACGACTTCGCCAAGCCCCAGATCGGCATCGCCTCGTCCTGGAACGAGATCACCCCGTGCAACCTGTCGCTGCAGCGGCTCGCGACCGCCGCGAAGGAGGGGGTGCACACCGCGGGCGGCTACCCGATGGAGTTCGGCACGATCTCGGTGTCCGACGCCATCTCGATGGGGCACCGGGGCATGCACTACTCGCTGGTCAGCCGGGAGATCATCGCCGACTCGGTGGAGACCGTCGTCGAGGCCGAGCGGCTCGACGGGACGGTGCTCCTGGCCGGATGCGACAAGTCGCTGCCCGGGATGCTGATGGCCGCGGCCCGGCTCGACCTCGCCGGGGTGTTCGTCTACGCCGGATCGATCATGCCGGGCCGGGTCGGTGACCGGGAGGTCAACATCGGCGACGCGTTCGAGGGCATCGGGGCGTGCGCGCGCGGCCTGATCACCCCCGACGAGCTCGACACCCTGGAACGGGCCATGTGCCCGGGGGAGGGCGCCTGCGGCGGCTTCTACACCGCGAACACGATGGCCGCGGCCGCCGAGGCGCTCGGGATGGCGCTGCCCGGCTCGGCCAGCCCGCCCGCGGTGGACCGTCGTCGCGACGGCGTGGCCCGCGCCTCCGGCGAGGCCGCGGTCGGCATGATCGCCCGTGGCCTGACGGCGCGGTCGGTGCTGACCCGCGAGGCGTTCGAGAACGCGATCGCCGTCGTCATGGCCTTCGGCGGGTCCACCAACGCGGTGCTGCACCTGCTCGCCATCGCCCGCGAGGCCGAGGTGCCGCTGACCCTGGACGACTTCAACACCGTCGGCGACCGGATCCCGCACCTGGCCGACGTCAAGCCGTTCGGGCGGCACCTCATGTACGCCGTCGACCAGGTCGGGGGCGTACCGGTGGTGATGAAGGCACTGCTCGACGCGGGCCTGATCCACGGCGACGCCCGCACCGTCACCGGCCGCACGGTCGCGGAGAACCTCGCCGAGCTCGACCCGCCGGGCCTCGACGGCTCGGTCATCCACGACCTCGCCGACCCGATCCACCCCACCGGCGGCCTCACGATCCTGCGCGGCTCGCTCGCGCCCGACGGCGCGGTCGTCAAGTCCGCCGGGTTCGACGCCACCACCTTCACCGGCACCGCCCGCGTCTTCGACGGCGAGCAGGGCGCGCTCGACGCCGTCGACGCCGGCGAGATCGGGCCCGGCACGATCGTCCTGATCCGCTACGAGGGCCCCCGCGGCGGGCCCGGGATGCGGGAGATGCTCGCCGTCACCGGGCGGATCAAGGGCGCGGGCCTCGGCAAGGACGTCCTGCTGGTCACCGACGGCCGCTTCTCCGGTGCCACGACCGGGCTGTGCGTCGGGCACGTCGCACCCGAGGCCGCCGACGGCGGACCGATCGCGCTCGTCCACGACGGCGACACGATCACCCTGGACATGAAGGCCCGCACGATCGACATCGGCGTGGAGCCGGCCGAGCTGGAGCGGCGGCGCGCGCAGTGGACGTGCCCGGAGCCGACGAACCGGCGCGGGGTGCTGGGCAAGTACGCGAAGCTCGTGTCGTCCGCGGCCGACGGGGCCGTCTGCGGCTGACCCGCATGGCCGGCGCGCCCGACCGACGGGCGCGCCGGCCGCCCCCCGGGGTGGCCGCCCGCCCGGTCAGCGCGCGGGTCCGGTGGCCGCGCGGCGGTACAGGGCGGGGGCGAGCAGCACGATCGCGACCACCGTGACCGCGAGTGCGGTCAGCACGGTCACGAGCAGCGCGAACGGCAGGTTCGCGACGTCGAGCAGCGGCAGCAGGTTCGCCACCGCGGTGACCACCACGGCCACCCACAGCGCGGCCCGGCTGCCCCGCCACCACCACAGGCCCAGGCAGGCCAGGGTGATCACCCCGGTGACCGGCCCGACGTACCGGGCGAAGTCCGGGGCGGACGGTGGCGGCGGGGCGACGACATCGCCCAGCAGCGACAGGAGCCCGCCGAACAGCGCGAGCATGACGGTTCCGGCGACGACGCGGACGGAGTGCACGAGGACCTCCCGGGCTGTGCGGTGACTGACGGGGAGACGGTCGCGCACCGGGACGGCCCGCCACATCGTGGCGGCGACGGGGTCCCGCCTCCGTGCCCGCACGGATTCCCCGCGCCACCGGGCCGTCCTATCCTGCGACGATGCCGTGGACCCGGGCGTCGACACTGCTGCTCGCCGCGGTCACCGCCGCGCTGGTGGTCGTGGGCGCGGTGCTCGCCGCGGCGGCCGGCACCGGGCCCGTCGAGCCACTGCTGTGGAGCGGGCTGGCCGCCGTCCCGCTCGTCCCGGCACTGCTGCTGACCGCCCGCCGCCCGCACCTGACGGTCGCTCCGCTGCTGGCCGCGGCCGGCGCCGGGGCCGCCCTCAACGGCATGGCGGACCGCTACCTCGATCTCGTCGCCGCCGGGACCCCACCCCCCGGGGCGTGGTGGGTCGTGCCGCTGGTGCTGCAGTTCAGCTGGATGCTGTTCTTCGTGCCGTTCGCGCTGCTCGCGCTGGTGTTCCCGGACGGACGACTGCCCGGACCGCCCGGCCGTGTCGTCGCGGTGGGCCTGCTGGTGACCCCGGTGCTGGCCGCGCTGCTGGGCGCCGTCGCCCCCGGCGCCTACCGGGAACCCGCCGCCGACCATCCGCACACGCTCGGCACGGGTCCGGCGTGGACCGGGCCGGCCGCCGTCGTGACGGTCGCGGTGTTCGGGGTGCTGCTGCTCGCCGCCGCGGTGGCACCGGTGCTGCGCCGCCGCCGCAGCACCGACCCGGTCGAGCGGGCCCGCCTGCGGTGGCTGGCACTGGCGGGCCTCGGTGTCCCGGCGACGCTGCTGCTCTGCTGGGCGAGCTACCTCCTCCTCGGCGGCCCGGACCTGGTGGTGGTCGGGCTGGCCGGGATGTACGTCGGGATCCCGGCCGCCACCGCCGTCGCGGTGCTGCGGCACGGCCTCTACGACGTCGACCGTGCCTACGCCGCCACCCTGACCTGGACGGCCGTCGCGACCGGTCTGCTCGCGGTCTACAGCCTGGTGGCCTTCGCCGTGGGCGCCGTCGCGGGGCAGGGATCCGCGCCGACGGCGGCCGCGGCGACCGCGGTCTGCGCCGCCGCGCTGGCCCCGATGCGGTCCCGGCTGCGCCGGGTCGTCGACGCCCGGATCGACCCGCAGCGGCGGGCCGCGCACGACGCCGTCGCCGCGCTCACCCGGGCCAGCCGCGACGGGTCCGCCCGCCCCGAGGAGCTGGCCGGGCGCCTCGGGGCGGCGGTGGGCGACCCGACGCTCGTGGTCGGGTACCGCCCTCCGGGCGGCGACACCCCCGTCGACGCCGACGGGAGGCCGGTCGAGACGGCGGACCGGGTCGCGGTCCCGGTGGTCCGCGACGGCCGCCGGGTCGGGGTGCTCGCCGCCGCCGCCTGCTCCCGCTCGTTGCTGCGTGAGCTCGCCGAGGCCGTCGCACTCCTGGTCGAGGTGGTCTGCCTGCGCCAGGAGGCGCGCCGCGCGCAGACCGAGGCGGAGGCGGGCCGGGCCCGGCTGCTCGCGGTCGGCGACGCCGAACGCCGCCGTCTGGAACGCGACCTGCACGACGGTGCCCAGCAGCGGCTGGTGTCGCTGGGCATGACCCTGCGCCTGGCCCAGCGACGGATCCACGCCGAGCCGGGCGCGGCCGCCGGGCTCGACGACGTGCTGGAGGCCGCCGTCGCCGAACTCGGCACGGCGGTGGCCGAGCTGCGCCGGATCGCGCACGGCCTGCGGCCCTCCGGGCTCGACGACGGGCTGCCTGCGGCGCTGCGCGGCCTGACCGCGCACCTGCCGCTGCCGGTGCGCCTCGAGGTCGTCGACGAACAGGCGCCCGCGCGGCCCGCGGCACCGGTCCCGGTCCCGGCCGGTGCCGGGCCCGCCCCGCTCCCCGAGCGGACCCCGGCGACCGACCCGGACTGGCTCGACGTGCCGGACCGGGTGGCGCTGGCCGCGTACTACGTGGTCGGGGAGGCGCTGACCAACACCGTGCGTCACGCCGGCGCGACGCGGGTGGAGGTGCACGCCGCCCGCGGCGGCGGGACGGTTCGGGTCCGGGTGCGCGACGACGGCCGCGGCGGCGCCGCCGTCCGGCCCGGGCACGGTCTCGGCGGGCTCGCCGACCGGGTCGCGGCGGCGGGTGGGGCGCTGGCGGTCCGCAGCGACGGCGGCGGCACCGAGGTCACCGCGGAGCTGCCGTGCGCATCGTGATCGGCGAGGACTCCGCGCTGTTCCGCGAGGGGCTCGCCCGCATTCTCGACGACGACGGCCACGACGTGGTCGCCGTCGCGGCCGACGGCCCCGCCACCGTCGACGCCGTCCTCGGCCACCGGCCCGACCTGGCCGTGATCGACGTCCGGATGCCGCCCGACCACACCGACGACGGCGCCCGGGCCGCCCGCCGCATCCGCGACGCCCGCCCCGGGCAGCCGATCGTGCTGCTGTCCCAGCACGTGGAGTCCCGGCACTCGGTCGAGCTGGTCAGCACCGGCGCGTTCGGCTACCTGCTCAAGGACAGGGTGCTCGACGTCGCCGACTTCCTCGACGCCCTGACCCGCGTCGCGGCCGGCGGGTCGGCGCTGGACCCCGAGGTCGTCGCCCGGCTGATCGGGCACCGGCGCGACGCCGACCGTCTCGCCCGCCTCACGCCCCGCGAGCGCGAGGTGCTGGCGCTGATGGCGGAGGGCCGCACGAACCGGGGCATCGCCCGCCGGCTCCACCTCACCGAGCGCACCGTGGAGACCCACACCGGGTCGATCATCGGCAAGCTGGGCCTGGCCGGATCCGACGAGGACCACATCCGGGTCCTGGCCGTGCTGGCCCACCTCGACGCCCGCGCGTGACCGCCGTCGCGACGCACCCGACACCGCCCCGACACAGGGCCGCAACATCGGTCCCGCAGGCTGGTGGTGATGAGCACCGATCCCGGGACGACCAACGGCCTCTACCGGGTGCGGGTGCGGCTGCCCGACGAACCCGGTGCCCTGGCCGGGCTGACGGCGGCGCTGGCGCAGGTGCGCTGCAACATCCTCGCCCTGTCGGTGCACGGTCAGGACGCGCGCTCCGTCGTCGACGAGCTGCTGGTGTCCGGGCCGTGCAGCGTCGGCGAGCTGTCGGTGGCGGTCTGCGGGGCGGCCCCCGACGGCGGGGTCCTCGTCATGACCGCCGACCCGCACGACCTGGTCGACCCGCCCACCCGGGCACTGGACATCGTCGCCGCCGGTCAGAGCCCCGCCGACGGGATCGCCGCGCTGCTCGGCGCGTCGGGTGTCCGGACGCCGGGCCCGGACGAGCCGGGCGCGCGCGACGAGCACGACCTGGAGCTGACCGCACCCGACGGCTCCCGGCTGGTCGCCCGGCGGGCGGCGCCGTTCACCGTCACCGAGGTGGCCCGGGCCCAGGCGTTCCTGCGCGCGGTCGCGACGCGCCCGGAGTCCGACCCGCGCGGCTGGGCCGGGGCGTAGCGCACTCGGCGCACCGCAGGCGCCGGTCGGCGTAGCACGGAGGTCACGGCGCCGCCACCGCTGGCATCCTTCCGTCAGGACGATCGAGAACGGGCAGTACCCACACGGCCTCCGGCGGGCGTCCTCACCATCGCGAAACCGCCGCGACCCGTGGCGGCAACGATGGACGGTGATCGTTGCGTCATGGAGGCCGGTATGGGTGAGCTGTCGTCCCCGCGGGATCGGGACCGGGTGGGTGTGGTCGTGCCGTACGACTTCGCCCTCGACCGTGAGATGTGGCGGTGGGTTCCCGAGCGGGTCACCCTGCACGTGACCCGCACGCCGTTCGTCGCGACCCCGGCCGACGCCGCGCAGGCCCGGCTGATCTCCGACCCGGCCATGGTCCGGCAGGCCGCCCGCGACGTGCTGACACCGGGGCCCGCCGTGGTCGCGTACTCGTGCACCTCGGGGAGCTTCGTCGGTGGCGTGGCGGGGGAGGCCGCGCTGCGCGACGCGGTGCTGGCCGCGGGCGCGCCGGCGGCGGTCACGACGGCGGGGTCGCTGGTCGCGGCGTGCGCCGAGCTGGGGGTCACCCGGCTCGCCGTCGCCACCCCCTACGTCGACGACCTCACCGGGCTGCTCGCCGACTTCCTCGCCGGATCCGGGGTCGAGACCGTCGCCCGGCACGGCCTGGGCCTGCTCGGCCACATCTGGACGACGAGCCCGGAGCAGGTCGCCGCGGCCGTGCGCGCCGCGGACCACCCCGACGCGCAGGCGGTCTTCGTCTCCTGCACCAACCTGCCCACCTACGACGCGATCGCCGTGCTGGAGCGCGAGCTCGGCAAGCCGGTGCTCACCGCGAACCAGGTGACGATGTGGGCCGCGCTGCGTGCGGCCGGGCACTCCGCCGTCGGCCCCGGGCAGACCCTCGTCGACGGCCCGTCCGTCCCGCCGGTGCTGCGGGTGGTGGACGCCGCGGCCCCCGGCAGGACGGATCCCGGCCCGGCGGACCTCGACCCGGTGGTCCTCGCCACCGCGGCCGGGCCGGGACCGGCGCCGCTGCTCAAGGTCCGCGTCCGGCTGCCCGACGAGTCCGGTGCGCTGGCCCGGCTGACCGCGGCCGTCGCCGAGGTCGGCGGCAACATCCTGTCGCTGTCGGTGCACGGCCGCGACGCGGGCACCGTCGTCGACGAGATGCTCGTCGGCGGCGGGGTGACCGCGGACCGGCTGTCGCGGGTGATCCGGCGACGGCTGCGCGGGTCCGGCCCGGACACCGTGCAGGTCACCCCGGCCGACCCGCACGAGCTGGTCGACGGACCCACCCGGGCGCTCGACCTCGTGGCCGCCGCCCGCGGCCGCGACGGGCTGTTCGACGGCCTCGCCGCGCTCCTGCACGCCGACGAGGTCGGCACCGGCCCGGTCGCGGCCGGGACGCACGTGCTGGAGCTCACCGCCCCGGCCGGCCCACCGGTGCTGGCGGCCCGGGACTGGGCGCCGTTCACGGTCACCGAGCGGGCCCGCGGCGAGGCGTTCCTGCGGGCGGGCGCGGCGACCCCGCCGCCCCGGGCGACGGTGCTGCTGCCCGGCGGGGCCGAGCTCGTCGCGGAACCCGCGGCGGGGGAGGAGACCGCCGAGCTCGACGTGCTGCTGCGGACCTGCCTGGCCGGGGAACCGGCCGTGGACTGGACGGCCGCCGACCTCGCGGGGCTGCTGGCGCCCGTCGCCGGACCGGCGCTGCTGCTGCGCACCGCCGCCGGCGACCTGGTCGGCGTGGCCGCGCTGCTCGGCACCGACACCGGCGTGCCCGAGCCCGTCGTGGTGCTCCACCCGTGTCTGCGCGGGGCGGGCGTCGGCCGGTGGCTGCGCGGTCGGCTGGGCTCCGGGGTCGCCGCCTAACCTGCGGGGGTGCCCGACCACGCCCCGCACGACCACGCCCCGGACGACCACGCCCTGTCCGACCGCAGCGGACCCCGCGCCGACCCCGGTGAGCCGGGACCGGGCGGGCTCCCCGACGACTGGGAGGCCTGGCGCGGCCGGGTCGACCTCGACGACTACGACCGCAGGTGGGCGGCGATGGCCGCGGCCGGGGAGAACCCGCACGGCGAGGCCGACCTGGTCTGCGCGCTGCGCGGGGACGGCCCCGTCCTCGACGGCGGCTGCGGCACCGGCCGCGTCGCGATCGAGCTGGACCGGCGCGGCGTCGCGGTCGTCGGCGTCGACCCGGACCCGGACATGATCGCCGCGGCGCGGGCCAAGGCGCCTGCGCTGCGGTGGGTCACCACTGGCCTGGAGACCCTGGACCTGCCCGAGCGGTTCGGGCTGGTCGTGCTGGCGGGCAACGTGATCCCCTACGCCGAGGACCGCGCGGGGGTGGTCGCGGGCTGCGCCCGGCACCTGCGTCCGGGCGGCCTGCTGCTGGCCGGGTTCGCCGCGCAGCCGGGCTGGCCCACCCCCGACGACCACGACGCCTGGTGCGCCTCCGCCGGTCTCGACCCGGTCGCGCGCTGGTCCACCTGGGACCGTGCACCCTGGTCCGGCGGCGACTACGTGGTCGCCCTGCACCGCCGCGCCTGACCCGGGCGGCTCAGGGCCGGTCGGGCACCCGGCAGAGGACCTCGCCGTGCGGGATGACGATCCAGCCGTCGGGGTGCGCCGCCCACTCCCGCCACGCCGCGGAGATCCCGTCCAGCTCGGACTCCCCGGCCAGCCCGCGCTCGACGGCCATCCGGCCGACGCCGGTGTGGATGCGGTCGGCCCACATCCCGCCCCAGGCGGCGCGGGCCTCCGGGGTCGCGTGGCACCAGACCGACGCCGACGGCGTCACCTCGGTGAACCCGGCCGCGTGCGCCCAGCCGAGCAGCCGTCGTCCGGCGTCGGGCTCGGCGTCGTTGCCGCGGGCGACGGCCCGGTACAGCTCCAGCCAGCGGTCCAGCCGCGGGTCGTGCGGCCACCAGTGGAACCCGGCGTAGTCGGCGTCGCGGGCGGCGACCAGGCCGCCCGGCCGGGCGACCCGGCCCATCTCGCGCAGCACCGCGACCGGGTCGGACACGTGCTGGAGCACCTGGTGGGCGTGCACGACGTCCCAGGTGCCGTCCGGGTCGGACAGGGCGTAGCCGTCGTCGACGGCGAACTCCACCTCCAGGCCGCGGGCGGCGGCACCGGCGCGGGCCTGCTCCAGCGGTCCGGGCACCACCTCGACACCGCGGACCCGGCCGGGCGCGACCCGCTCGGCCAGGTCCGCGGTGATGCTGCCGGGGCCGCAGCCGACGTCGAGCAGGCTGGTGCCGGGCGTGAGCCGGTCCAGCAGGTAGGCGCACGAGTTCTCCGCGGTGCGGGCCGCGTGCGACCGGACGACGACGCCCGGATGGCCGTGGGTGTAGGTGTCGCGGGGCACGGGGTCAGCCTGGCACGGCGCTCAGCCGGGCACGCGGCGGATCCGGATCGGGCCCTTGGCCGTCGACGGGTCCACCACCCGGCCGGACTGCACGATCTCGACGCGCCCGGCGTCGACGAGCCGGCGCGCGGCCATCCGCGCCGGCTCCATGAGGTCGCGCCAGCCGTCGGGGTCGACGGCGCGGGCCGCCTCGGACGGGCAGATCGTCGCCCCGCCCCGGCGCCGGTCGAGGAGCCCGGTGATCGCCGACTCCAGCTCGGTGTCGACCGGGCGGACCTTGCGCCTGCGGCAGCCCTGGGAGCAGTAGCGCACCTGCTCCCAGTCGTCGGCCCACTTCCTCCGCCACTCGATCCGCCGCCCGCAGACCACGCAGCTCTTCTCCTCCACGACCGCCATGGTCGTCCCGCCCGCGGCGCTCCGCTCGCCGAGAATTATCAGGTGCCTTATTCTCAGGGCGTGGCGCGGGTGGGGAAGCGGGTACGGCAGTGGCTGGTCTTCGTGCACGTCGCGGTGTCGGTGGGGTGGATGGGCGCGGGCGCGGCGAACGTCGTGCTCGCCGGTGTCGCGCTGGGCGCGGACCCGGCCACGGCGGCCGCCGCGTACCGGTTCGTCGACGTCATCGACTGGTGGCTGGTCATCCCGCTGGCGTTCGCGGCGCTGGTCAGCGGGGTGGTCGTCGCGCTCGTGAGCCCGTGGGGCCTGACCCGGTACTGGTGGGTGCTGGTCAAGCTGGTGCTGACCGTCGCGGTGATCGTGTGGAGCACCCTGGCGGTGGGGGTGTGGGTGGAGCAGAGCGTGGTGGCGTTCGCGGCGGGGGACTCCACGAGCCCGGTCGGGCGGGCCCTCGTCACCGGCGCGGCGCTGAACATCGCCGCGTTCCTGTTCATGACCTGGGCCTCGGTCGCGACGCCGTGGGGCCGCACTCCGTGGGCACCGGCGCGGCGTCGCGCCGGACGAGCCGCCGCGGCCCGGACCCCGGCCTGAGCAGCGCGCCCCCGGGCCGCGGCACCGCCGGGCCGGGGGTCAGCTGCGGGCGAGCACGGCCGCGTCGAGCGCCTCGCGCATGGCGGCCTCCGGACCGGGACGCCCGGTCATGAGCTCGACCTGCGCGACCGCCTGCTGCAGCAGCATCTCCAGGCCGGACACGATCCGCGCCCCGGCCGCCGCCGCGCCGCCCGCGACCACCGTCGGCCACGGCGCGTAGACGGCGTCGAGCAGCACGGTCCCCGGCCGCCAGCGCGCACCGGCCAGTGCGTCGGCCGCCCCCGCCGGGAGGGTGGAGACGACCGCGTCGGCGCCCTCGAGCAGCCGCGCCGCGGCGGGCGGGTCGGTGAGCACCGCGTGCACCGTCACCTCGGTGCCGAGCCGCTCGGCCGTCCCGCGCAGCGCAGAGGTCCGCCCCGCGTCGCGGACCAGGACGTCGACGGCGTCGACCTCCATGTCGTGCAGCGCGGCGACGGCGGCCTGCGCGGTCCCGCCCGCCCCGAGCACCACAGCGCGCCCGCCCCCCGCGCCCGCGGCACGCAGCGACCGCGCGATGCCGGTGACGTCGGTGTTGTGCGCGGTCGCACCGGTGCCCTCGAACACCAGGGTGTTGCCGGCGCCGATCGCGGCCGCCCCCGGTGCGACGTGGTCGGCGACGTCGAGCAGCACCCGCTTGAGCGGCATCGTCAGCGACAGCCCCGCCCACTCCGGGCCGAGCCCGGCGACGAACCCGGCCAGGCCCGCCTCGTCGACCTCGTGCCGGTCGTAGTACCAGCCGGTCAGCCCGAGCGCGGTGTAGGCGGCGTTGTGCAGCGCGGGCGAGAGCGAGTGGGCGATCGGGGAACCGAGGACGGCGGCGCGGCGGACGGGGGACGTGCTCATCCGAGCAGTATCCCGTGGCGGCTCAGACCGCCCGCGACGGCTCCCGCTGCGCGGCCCCCACGGTGCGCCGGGCCCGCGCCCAGCTCCACCAGCCGTGCACGACCAGCCCGGCGAACACGACGTAGACCGCGGCGGAGAACCACAGCCCCGAGGCCAGCTGCAGCGGCACGCCGACGGCGTCGACCAGCAGCCAGATCACCCAGAACTCGATGAACCGCAGACCCTGGGCGAGGAACGCGACCGCGGTGCCGACGAAGATCGCGGCGTCCGGCCACGGCGCCCAGCTGGCGTCGAGCGCCTCGAGGACCAGTGCCATCACGACGGTGCCGCCGACGAGCAGCCCGACCAGCCCGAGCCGCTGCGCGGTGCTCGCCTGGCGCACCGCGAGGCCGTAGACCGGGTCGCGCCTGCGCAGCCACGCGACGAGCCCGAACACCGAGATGGCCAGCACGATGACCTGCCGGAACGCGAGCCCGCCCAGGTGCGCCGAGGCGTAGACGGTGAACAGCAGCACGCAGGCCGCCATCTGCACCGGCCAGGTCGCGAGGCTGCGCCGGCGCGCCAGGAACACCACGGCGATGGCGCCGATCTGCCCGACGAGCTCGGCCCACGACACGAACTGCCCGAACGCGGTCAGCCCGTGGTGCAGCAGGAGGTCCACGACGGTCCCCTTCCCGGACGCGGCGGGCGCGCCCCGTGTCAGCAGACAACGACGGGGCCGGCCCCGCCCATCCCCGCCCGGTCCGGTGTGAGCGGACCCACACCGGCCTCAGGCCGGGTGGACGCCGAGCCGGTCGCGGCGCAGCTGGGTGACCGCACGGCCGTCGACCGGCACCACGACGACGTCGTGCGACTCCCGCACCGCACCGGCTTCCCCGTCCGACCCCATGGCGACGATCGTCCGCCACCGGGTGGGAGGCTGCACCGTGTGGGTGGTTCGGAGCGCACGGTCCTGGTCCTGGGTGGTCGCAGCGAGATCGGGCTGGAGGTCGCCGAACGGCTCGCCGCCGGGGACACCGACACGGTCGTACTGGCCGCGCGCCGCCCCGGGGCGCTGACCGCGGAGGCGGCCCGGGTCCGGGCCGCGGGAGCCACGGTGGACACCGTCGCCTTCGACGCCGACGACCTCGCCGGCCACCGCCCGCTGCTCGACGACGTGACGGCGCGCCACGGCCGGATCGACGTCGCCGTCGTCGCGTTCGGGATCCTCGGCGACCAGGCCCGCGCCGAGACCGACGCCGCGCACGCCGCCGCGATCGTGCACACCGACTACCTCGCCCAGGTGCACCTGCTCACCGAGCTGGCCCAGGTGCTGCGCGCGCAGGGGAGCGGGACGCTGGTCGTCTACTCCTCGGTGGCCGGCGTGCGGGTGCGGCGCGCCAACTACGTCTACGGCAGTGCCAAGGCCGGGCTCGACGGGTTCGCCTCCGGCCTGGCCGACGCGCTGCACGGGACCGGGGTGCGGCTGGTGCTGATCCGCCCGGGGTTCGTCGTCGGCCGGATGACCGAGGGGATGAGCCCGGCGCCGCTGTCGTCGACACCCGCGCAGGTCGCCGACGCGACGGTCCGCGCGGTCCGGCGCGGGCGGGGCAACGCCGACGTCTGGGTGCCCGGCACCCTGCGGCTGCTGTTCCTCGGGCTGCGGCTGCTGCCCCGCGCCGTCTGGCGTCGGATGCCCCGTTAGCGACACGGTCTACAGGCGGACGGTGTCCCGCGATCTGCGTGTGGCACTTCCCCTGGAGTGACCGGGCTCATATCGTCGCGTGCGCATCCTGTTGGACGACGACGTCTGAGGTGAACCACCGTGGGACACACCCGTGGAGCAATCGTCCGGAGCGCTCCGGGCAAGTACGAGGTCGTCGACCTCGAACTCGACGAGCCGCGCCCCGGCGAGATCGAGGTCAAGATGGTCGCGTCGGGGCTGTGCCACTCCGACGACCACATCGCCACCGGGGACATCCCGGTCGGGACCTACCCGTTCGCCGGTGGCCACGAGGGCTCCGGCATCGTCACCCGCGCCGGGGCCAACAAGAAGGGCCTCAAGGAGGGCGACCACGTCGTCTTCTCGTTCCTGCCCTCCTGCGGGCACTGTCGCTGGTGCGCCAGCGGCATGCAGAACCTCTGCGACCTCGGCGCGGGCCTGCTCGCCGGCACCCGCTGGGAGGAGCCCACCACCCGCCTGCGGCTCGCCGACGACGGCACCCCGGTCGGCCAGATGTGCGGCATCTCGACCTTCTGCGAGACCACCCTGGTCTCCGAGGACTCCTGTGTGAAGGTCCCCGACGACATCCCGCTCGAGGTCGCCTGCCTCGTCGGCTGCGGCGTCGGCACCGGTTGGGGCTCCGCGGTCAACGCCGGCGGCGTGCAGCCGGGCCACACCACGATCGTCATGGGCATCGGCGGCATCGGGATCAACGCGGTCCAGGGTGCCTCGCACGCGGGCGCGGCGAACATCATCGCCGTCGACCCGGTCGCGCTGAAGCGCGAGAAGGCCCAGGAGCTCGGCGCCACGCACGCGGTGGAGACGATGGAGGAGGCCACCGAGATCGCGAAGCAGTTCACCAACGGTCAGGGCGCCGACCAGACCATCGTGACCGTCGGCGTCGTCAAGCCCGACCACGTCGGGCAGGCGATGGCCTCGATCCGCAAGGCGGGCACCGTCGTCGTCACCGCGCTCGGTGACATCAACTCCACCGAGCCGCTGCCGGTGTCGCTGGCCGACGTCACCCTGTTCCAGAAGCGCATCCAGGGCGCGATGTTCGGCATGTCCAACCCGAACTGGGACATCCTGCGCCAGCTGGAGCTCTACCGCGCCGGCGCGCTGAAGCTCGACGAGCTGGTCACCACCACCTACACGCTGGACCAGGTCGCGACGGCCTACGAGGACATGCACGCGGGCAAGAACATCCGGGGCGTCATCCGCTACTGAGCACTGGCAGGCTCCGGGGCATGGTCTACGTACTCGACGGACACAACGACCTGCCCTGGGCGCTGCGCGAGCTCTCCGGCGGCGACCCGGCGCGCGAGCCGGACGTCGCCGCCGGGGACCCGCGGCTGCACACCGACCTCCCGCGGCTGCGGGCCGGCGGGGTCGGCGCCCAGTTCTGGTCGGTCTACGTACCCGGCGAGCTGGGCCACGACGAGGCCGTCACCGCGGTGCTCGACCAGGTGGACCGGGTGCGGCGGCTGCTCGTCGCCCACCCGGACGCCCTGGCGTTCGCCGACACCGCCGACGACGTCGACGCCGTCGTCGGCTCGGGGCGGGTCGCCTCCCTGATGGGGGCGGAGGGCGGGCACTGCATCGCCGACTCCCTCGCCGTGCTGCGGGTCCTGCGCGGGCTCGGGGTCCGCTACCTGACGCTGACCCACAACCTGAACAACAACTGGGCCGACTCGGCCACCGACACGCCCCGCCACGACGGGCTGTCGGAGTTCGGCCGCGGGGTCGTCGCCGAGATGAACCGCATCGGCATGATCGTCGACCTCTCGCACGTCGCACCGGCGACGATGCACCAGGCCCTCGCCGTCACCACCCGGCCGGTGCTGTTCACCCACTCCGGTGCGCGCGCCGTCACCGACCACCCGCGCAACGTGCCCGCCGACGTGCTGGAGGCCCTGCCCGGCAACGGCGGCGTGGTCATGGCGACGTTCGTGCCGCGCTTCGTCTCCGCCGCCGTGACCGAGTGGGACCAGCGGGTCCGGGAGGCGATGGCCGACGCCGGGGCCGACCACCGCGACCTCGCCGCCCGCAACCGGTTCGTCGAGGCCTGGGACGGGCCCGTGCAGCCGCGCGCCACCCTCGCCGACGTCGTGGCGCACGTCGAGCACCTGCGCGAGGCCGCGGGCATCGACCACGTCGGCATCGGCGGGGACTACGACGGCACCACCGACCTGCCCGACGAGCTCTCCGACGTGTCCACCTACCCGCGGCTGCTCGACGCACTCGCCGACCGCGGATGGAGCGCGGAGGACCTGGCGAAGCTGGCCCACCGCAACGCGCTGCGGGTGCTGCGCGACGCCGACGCCTGAGCGGCCCGGCGGGGGGTCACGGCGTCCCGGCGGGGCGCGGGCCGGCCAGGGCCGTCGCCGCCGACGCCGCGATCCGCAGCGAGCCGACCGCCGTCGGGTGGAACGGGTCGGGGGTGGCGAGCCCCATGACGTCCGGCGGCATCCGGTCGCGGTCCGGGTCGCACAGCGGTGCCAGGGCGGGCGCGGCGGTGCCGAACCCGAAGCGGGCGGCGCCGTCGGCCAGCACGTCGTTGAGCCGGCGGTTCCGCTCGGCGAGCAGGTCGAGCTTGGCCTGGTCCAGACCCGGGGTGCCGGCCGGGCCGCGCATGTCCGCGCAGGTCGGGTCGAACCGGGCCGGGAACGGGTCGTAGGACAGGGTGACCACCACCCGCGGGCGCCCCGGCAGCGTGTCGAGGTCGGTGAACAGGGCGCCGACGTCGCGGGCGAACCCGGCGAGGCGGGACTCGAACTCGCCGTCGGAGAGCCGGTCGTCGCAGGTGGCGAGGCCGTAGCAGTACAGCAGGAAGTCCGACCAGGCCAGGTCGTTCGGGCCGACCGCGACGACCACCCACTGCAGGTTCCGGACCTGCTTGAGCCGCCCGACCTGGGGGTCGACGGTGACGCCCTCGCGCAGCTGCGGCCCGCGCAGCCCGGTCGCGACGCCCGCCCCGGCGCAGGCCAGGTTCAGGACGTCCTCGCCGCGTAGCCGGGCCAGCTCGGCGGCGGTGGAGTCGGTGCTGCGCCCGCAGGCGCGGTCCTCGGGGGTGACGGTGCCGTCGTCGTGGCGCAGCGGCGGGCCGCCGATCCGGGCCGCGCGGGAGTCCCCGATCACCGCGCCCGCGACCCCGGTGACCGCGGGCCCGACCGGCGACGGGGTGACCGTCGCCGCCCCGACCAGGTCGGTCAGCGAGGTGACCCGCCCCAGACCGGTGAGGGTGCCGTGCAGCGCGGCGACCCCGGCGCCCGCCCACAGCAGCACCGAGGCGGTCACCGCGACGACGGTCATCCGCCCGATCGGCCCGGCCAGGTCGTCCCAGTGCACCGGCCGGTACCGGCGGGTGCGGGTCCGGCGCAGCGCCAGCAGCAGCCGTGCGGTCGCCGTCAGCCCGCTGCCCAGCAGCGCGACCAGCACCATGCCCGCGGCGCCCCACAGGTACCAGGTCACGAACCCCTCACCGAGGTCGCGGACCGCGTCGCCCGCGCCGTCGACCGTGTGCGGGCCCAGCACCGGGCCGTTGTCGGCGGGCCGCTTCAACGGCCCGATCGACAGCCGCGGCCGGATCGGACCCCACACCTGCACGGTCGTGAGGTCGAACTCGGCGTTGCCGAGCTGGGCGATCTGCGCGGGCCCCGACAGCGTCAGGGGCGGCACCCGGGCGCCCACGCCGACGTCCTGGCCGAACACCTCGACGTGGTTCTCCGGCGTCAGCAGGATCACCAGCGGGACGCCGACGACGGCGATCAGCCCAAGCAGCGCCAGAGTGGGCAGCGACCGGGCCTCACGCAGCAGCGCGCGGGGCCAGGACCGGGAGGTGGGACGGGCGGCCACCGTCAGTGTGCGGGGCGGGACACGGGGTGGTGGGGCACGGCCCCATGGTGGCCCGGGGGAGGGGCCGGAGTCACGGACGTCGTGGGGTGGCGTCGGACTCCCCGGCGGTGGCTCCCGGTGGGTGGCTCCCCGGCGCGCGGCCGCGCCGTGTCAGGCTCCCGGGCTCCCCGGCGCCCGGGTCCCCCGCAGCCGCGGGGCGAGCCGCGCCGCCGTGACGGCGCGGGGACCGTCCCGGTCGACGTCGTCCGCGAGGGCGTCCGCGTGCCCGACCAGCCCGTCGAGGTCCAGCCCGGCCGGGACGGCGACGTCGAGCACCCGCCACAGCCGGACGCCCTCCGCGCCGCGGCGCAGCAGCGCGACGGCGCCGCGGGCGTTCCCGCGCTGGGCGTGGGTCAGCCCGACCGCGAGCTGCGCCAGCGCCCGCCACAGGTCGCGGGTGTCGTCGCCCGCGTCCTTCCAGGCACCCTCGAGGATCTCGTGGGCGTTGAAGGGCAGGCCCGAGTCGAGCAGACGCTGGGCCTCGGTGACGGCGTCGGCGGGGGAGAGCACCAGGTCCTCGGGCACCCGCTCGACGCCGGGTGCGCCGTGCGGGAGCGGGCGCCCGGCGGCGTCGCGGGGGCGGGCGTTGCGGGCACGGCCCCGGTCGTCGCGGTCGCGGGAACGGGTCATGGCTGCGAGGGTGCCAGCTCTCCGGTTAGCGTGCGTCATGATCACCGAACTGTTCGACGTCCGCGGCAGGGTGGCCGTGGTCACCGGCGGCACCAGCGGCATCGGCCGCATGATCGCGGGCGGTCTCGCCGAGGCCGGGGCGCGGGTCTACGTGTCCAGCCGCAAGGCCGACGCCTGCGCCGACACCGCCGCGGAGATCGGCGGCACCGGCATCGCCGCGGACCTGTCGTCGGAGGACGAGTGCGTCCGGCTGGCCGCCGAGGTCGGGGAGCGCGAGGAGCGGGTGCACCTGCTCGTCAACAACGCGGGCGCGACCTGGGGTGCGCCGCTGGAGGAGTTCCCGGCGCACGCCTGGGACAAGGTGCTCGACCTCAACCTGAAGGCGCCGTTCTTCCTGACCCGGGCGTTCCTGCCGCTGCTGGAGGCCGCCGGGTCGGCCGAGGACCCGGCCCGGGTGATCAACATCGGTAGCATCGACGGGCTGCGCGTCCCCGAGCTGCCGAACTACAGCTACTCGGCCAGCAAGGCCGGGGTGCACCAGCTGACCCGGGTGCTGGCCCGCGACCTCGCCGGCCGCGGGATCACCGTGAACGCGATCGCGCCGGGGCCGTTCCCGTCGCGGATGATGCGCGCCACGCTGGAGGCGGCGGGCGACGAGATCGCCGACTCCACCCCGCTCGGACGCCTGGGGAAGCCGTCGGACGTCGTCGGGGCGACGCTGTTCCTGGCCGGGGCCGCCGGGTCCTACGTGACCGGCGCGGTGCTGCCGGTCGACGGGGGGATCTGGACGACGCGCTGACCCGGCGCCGCACCCCGCCGCTCAGCCGGACTGGAGCGGCCCGAGCTCGGTGGTGAACCGGTCGAGGAACCCCGGCCAGTCCGCCACCGGCCCGGTCGGGCGCACCACGAACTTGGTGAGGCCGCCGTCGGCGTGCCGCCGGACCAGCTCGGCGACGCCGTCCCAGCCGTCGCCGACGATGTCGCGCCAGTCCGCATCCGGGCGTTGGGCCCCGGCCAGCGCGCGGGCGGGCCCGGGGTCCGCGCCGGGCGGGGCGACCCACAGGTTGGTGCCGTAGTGGTCGTCGTCGATCGTGCGGCCGGCGTCGCGGGCGGCGGTCTCGATGATCCCGCGGGCCCGGGCGGTCTCGGCGGGGGTGAGGAAGCTGGCGAGCCAGCCGTCGGCGAGCCGCCCGGCGCGCCGGAGCCCGGCGTCGGCGCGTCCGCCCAGCCACAGGTCGAGCGGGGCGGCCGGGCGGGGGAGGACGGCGGCGTCGTCGAGGGTGAAGAACTCGCCGTGGTGGGTCACGGAGTCCTCGGTGAGCAGCCGGCGCAGCACGACCAGCGACTCCTCGAACACCGCGCCCCGCCGGCCCGGGACGGGGTGCAGCTGCCGGTCGCAGGGCTGCGCGGCCTGCAGCCCGAACACCGGCAGGATCCGCCGGGGCGCGAGCACGGCCAGCGACGCGAGCTCGGAGGCGAGCAGCATCGGGTTGCGCCCGGGCAGCACCGTGACGCCGGTGCCGACCTTCAGGGTGCGGGTGCGCGCCGCGGTCCAGGTGCTGCCGACCATCGGGTCGACCACCGACTTCGACGCGATGTCGGCCAGCCACAGCGAGTCGACCGCGGAGGCGTCGAGGGCGTGGAGCAGCTCCTCGAACTCGTCGGCGAAAGTGGGCAGGTCGCGGGCCCCGACGAGGCCGAGACCGATGCGGACCGTGCCGTGCGGGGAGTCGACCACTCACTCACCGTAGGTGATCGGTCACTCGTCCGGGAACGTTCAGCCCGACTCCAGCGGCCCCAGCTCGGCGACGAACTCGTCGAGGAACCGGGCCCAGTCCCGCGCCGGAGCGGCGGGGCGCACCACGAACTTGGTCAGCCCGCCCTCGACGTGGCGGCGGATCTGCTCGGCGGCGCCGTCCCAGCCGCGGGCGACCAGCTGCTCCGGGTCCGCGTCGGGCCGCTGCTGGGCGGCCCGGTGCAGCGCGTGGTCGGCGGCGGCGCCGGACCCGTCGCCGGGCAGCACGACGGTGACGTTGGTGCCGTAGTGGTCGTCGTCGATCGCCCGGCCGGCGTCGCGGGCGGCGGCCTCGATGACGGTGCGGGCACGGGCGGACTCGTCGGGGGTGAGGAAGCTGCCCAGCCAGCCGTCGGCGAGCCGGCCGACCCGGCGCAGCCCGACCTCCGCGCGACCGCCCAGCCACAGGTCGAGCGGGCGGGCCGGGCGCGGCGCGACGGTCGCGTCGTCGAGGGTGAAGAACTCGCCGTGGTGGGTCACCGACTCCTCGGACAGCAGCCGCCGCAGCACCACGAGGGACTCCTCGAACACCGCGGCCCGGGTACCGGGGACGGGGAACAGCTGGCGCTCCGACGGCGTCGCCGCGCGGATGCCGAACGCGGGCAGGATCCGCTTCGGCGCCAGCACCGCCAGTGACGCGAGCTCGGCCGCGAGCAGCATCGGGTTGCGCCCGGGCAGGATCGTGACGCCGGTGCCGACCTTGAGCGTCCGGGTCCGGGCGGCCGCCCAGGTGGTGCCGACCAGCGCGTCGACGCCGGGGGCGGAGACGAGGTCGGGCAGCCACAGCGAGTCGATGCGCGCGTGTTCGAGGGCGTCGACGAACTCGTCGAACTCCGAGCCGGGGTCGGTGGCGCGCAGCCCCACCGAGCCGACGCCGATGCGGACCTTGCCGTGCGGGGACGTCACCACGGCGGTCGACGCTACCCCGCGTCAGCGGCCCCGGCGCGGGTCGCGACCGCTGTTGCCGAGCGCCCGGTGGAACGCCGGTGCGTCCTGCGCGACGGGGACGACCGGCCCGAACAGGCCCTCCCGGGACGCCTCCTCTCCGGGCGCGGACATCGCGGTGGTGAACTCCAGGACGGCGGCGACGGCGTCGTCGTCAGGGACGAACGGGCGCCCGGTCGCGACGGCGAGGTCCCAGCCGTGCAGGACCAGCTCGTCGAGGGCGATGACCCCGGCGACGTCGGCGGGCAGGTCCATCCCGCCCACCGCGGTGAACCCCTCCCAGGCGGCCGGCTCGCGCCAGGCCTGAGCCAGCGCGCCGAGCCGGGCCGGGACCGCGGTGCGCCAGTCCGCGACGAGGTGCGCGGCGTCGGCGCTCGGCGCGGTACCCGCGGCCTCGGGGGACTTCTGCGCCGCGACCCGGAACGCCCACGCCAGACCGTGCAGGTGGTCGAGCAGGGCGGCGACGGTCATGTCGTCGCAGGGGGTCGGGTCGTGGAGCTGGTCGTCGCGGACACCGGCGACGACGTCGGCGACGGCGCGGGCGGTCGGGGCGAGATCGAGCACGGATGCCACCTCCGGTCGGGTCGGCGCCACGGTCGCGGGGCCGTGCATGCTCCGACCGGCCACGGCGCGGCAACTCATCGCACCGCGTGTCTTTCGACACCCGGTAGAAGGTGGTGCGGCGGATACGGCAGAGTGGACTCCGACGTCCCGCCCGCCTGGAGGAAGCACCCGTCATGAACGACCCGTCCCTCGTCGCCAAGGCCTTCCGGGTCGTGGCGGTCGCCGAGGCGCTGTCCTGGACCGGCCTGCTGATCGGCATGTTCTTCAAGTGGGTGCTGGCCACCACCGAGGTCGGGGTGCAGGTCATGGGGCCGATCCACGGGGCGCTGTTCGTCGCCTACGTGCTGGTCACGCTGTGGACCGCGCGGCTGTTCCGGTGGGACCTGCGCACCACCGTGATCGGTCTGCTCGCCAGCATCCCGCCGCTGACGACGATCTGGTTCGAGCGGCGCGCCGGGGCCACCGGCCGCCTCGACCCGGCCCGCGGCCGGCCCGTCGTCGGCTGAGTCCTCCCGGATTCCCGTGCCGCTCTTGACGGCTGAGGTAAGCCTAGGCTAACTTCAGTGCGTCGCTTCGTGGTGGGAGCGGCGCGTCAGTTCGGGAAACACGGCCCGGCCGCATCGACCACAGCGGCCGGGCCGTCCCGCGTTCCGGGGTCCGTGCGGGTGCCGTGTCGCCGGTGCTGCGCCTCGGTGTCCATGTCCCCGGTGTCGCGGCGCCCCCGGCGGGTACGGCGGGGTCACGAGCGTCGGCTCGGGTCTGCTCGCGCGCCACGGCACGGCCGGCCCGCCGGTCGTTCGGGAACGCTGCCGGGGAATCCGGTGGAGGCTGTTGACAACATAGGTAAGCCTTGGCTAAGTTTCACGTGTCGCTTCGTGGTGGGAGCGGCGCGTCAGTTCGGGACGAGGGCCCGGTCGCTCGACCACGGCGACCGGGCCCTCACATTTCTCCGGCTCGGTCTTCGCCTGGGGCGGGCTTCCGGATCA
Organism: Pseudonocardia sp. DR1-2; assembly: GCF_023717215.1. Classification (NCBI taxonomy): domain Bacteria; kingdom Bacillati; phylum Actinomycetota; class Actinomycetes; order Pseudonocardiales; family Pseudonocardiaceae; genus Pseudonocardia; species Pseudonocardia sp. DR1-2. The sequence goes on from NZ_JAMQOF010000001.1 coordinate 143,440, forward strand.
ACCACAGACGCAGTCCCAGTCCTGCACCCATGGCGATGGCGAGCACTACGACATAGAACCCCGTGTCGGCGAGGCCGCCACCCACCCACCAGTGGGCGGCCCCGGCGACGACCACGAACAGTGGCAGCAGCAGCAGTGCGCGAAGGGTCTCCGCGCGATCCCGCTCGGGCGTCACGTGCGTCCCGTACCGCCGTCGGCCGATCGCCCGCGCGACCAGCCACACGGCGAACAGGGCCACCACCAGTACGAGCACGGCACCGGACCAGGTCGCCCCGGATGCGTCCCGCAGTCCGAGCGGGCGGCCCAGCAGGGTGACCATGCCGAGTCCCCCGGCGACCACCACCGCCTGCAGCTCCAGGCAGCGCCGTCGCAGCTGCAACAGCTCCGCGCGCTCGTCGGTCTCGTTCCTGATCTGCTCCTGCGACGTGCGCAGGGCCGTCCACGGACTACGCATCCCGGCCTCCCGTCTGCGGTGCGTCACGTCGGGCACGGATCCCGTCGGCCTCCGCGGTGGGCAGCGCGAACAGCTGCTCCACCGGGGTGTCGAGCACCACCGCCAGTCGCAGCGCGACCGCGGTCGACGGGTTGTATCCGCCGGCCTCGATCTCGACCACGGTCTGGCGGCTTACGCCGACCAGTTCGCCCAGGCGTCGCTGGGTCAGGCCCGCCCGGCGTCGCGCGGAGGCGACGTCGGATCGCACGTCGGCGGAGAGCCTGCCCATACGACAAGTCTACCCGACACAAGTCGCGTCTACCCGACACAAGTCGGGGCCACCCGGTTCCTCACGCGTCCGGGTGGGCCAGCGCCTCGTACACCGGCCGCAACGCGTCGGTCAGCCGCTCGCCGCCCGCCCGCAGCGACGGCTCGGGCACCTGGTCCAGCACCGCGCCCGGCTCGGTGTCCGGCGGCCGCGGGGGAGCGGACCCCGCCGCGCCCTCCCAGAAGCCGTCCAGCAGGTCCGCGAGCGGCGCCGGCCCGGCCGGTGCGGACGGGCCGTCGCCGCTGTCACGCTCGGCCCGCAACCGCTCCAGCAGCGCGTCCCGGTCGCGTCCGCGCAGCGTGAGCAGGGTGAACGGATCGGTGTCGCAGCGCTCGGCGAGCACGTAGAACACCGCGGCCAGGTGCTTGCACGGCACCGTGTGGTCCGGGCACGAGCAGTCCTGCGACAGGTCGGCGCCCGCGGCCGGGAACAACGACAGCTCCAGGCCATCGAGCAGCTCCTCGATCTCCGGGGGCACGGTCCCCGACAGCAGGGCCGCCGTGTACCAGGCGTCGGCGGCCAGGGCCTGCTCCACGCGCCGCCACTGCGTCTTGTCCCAGACCCGCAGCCCGATCCGGACCCGGTACGGCTGCGGCCGGGTGCCCTGCACCAGCGCGACCACGGCGCCCGCGTCGACGTCGAGGGACACGATCTGCCCCGACCGGGCGTAGCTGCGGCCACGCGAGAGCCGCCCGCCGACGCCGAGCTGCTCGAGCACCGCCAGGAACCGCGCTGACCACCAGGTCCGGGCGACCGCGCCCGCCGCCGCGTGGATCCGGATCCCGCCCTCGACGCGGCGCGGCGGCCCACCGGTGAAGTCCTCCTGCGCCCAGAACGGCCGGTCACTCATCGGCGTCCCCCGTCTCCTCGTCGAGGTCGGCCACCGCGTCCGAGCCGAGCGCGAACACCGCACGCAGCTCGGAGGTCGACAGCGACGTCAGCCAGTCCTCCCCGCCGGTCACCACCATGTCCGACAGCGACCGCTTCGCCGTGACCAGGTCCTCGATCCGCTCCTCGACCGTCCCCGGGCACACGAACCGGCGCACCTGCACCGCGCGCCGCTGCCCGATCCGGAACGCCCGGTCGGTGGCCTGGTCCTCCACCGCCGGGTTCCACCACCGGTCCAGGTGGATCACGTGGTTCGCCGCGGTGAGCGTGAGCCCGGTGCCGCCCGCGCGCAGCGAGAGCAGGAACAGCGACGGTCCCTCCCCGGACTGGAACCGGGCGACCATCTCGTCGCGCCGCTTCTTCGGGGTGCCGCCGTGCAGGTAGAGCACCTCGGTGTCGAACCGTGCCGACAGGTGCGGGCGCAGCATCGCGGCGAACTCGGTGTACTGGGTGAACAGCAGCGCCCGGTCCCCGGCGGCCAGCACCGGCTCCAGGATCTCCTCCAGCCGGGCGACCTTGCCCGAGCGGTGCCGCCCGCCGCTGCGGTGGATTGGCGACCCGTCGTGCAGCAGCTGCGCGGGGTGGTTGCAGACCTGCTTGAGCTTGCTCATCGCGGCCAGCACGTTGCCGCGGCGCTCGATGCCGTCGCTGCCCTCGATCTTCTCCATCATGTCGTCGACGACGGTCCGGTACAGCGACGCCTGCTCCCGGGTGAGCCGGTGGTCGGCCACGATCTCGATCTTCTCGGGAAGGTCGTCGATCACCGTGGGGTCGGTCTTGACCCGCCGCAGCAGGTAGGGCCGGGTGATCCGGCGCAGGGTGCGGGCCGTCCCGGCGTCGCGGTGGCGCTCGATCGGCACCGCGAACCGCTGCCGGAACACCTCCGGCACCCCGAGGACGCCGGGGTTGAGGAAGTCCATCACCGACCACAGCTCGGCCAGCCGGTTCTCCATCGGGGTGCCGGTCAGTGCGACCCGGTGGCCGGCGTCGAACGACCGCATCGTGCGCGACGCCGCCGCGTGCGCGTTCTTGATCATCTGGGCCTCGTCGAGGACGAGGCGGTGGAACCGCCACGCCCGCAGGTCCTCGGCGTCGCGGGTCGCGGTCGCGTACGTGGTGACGACGAGGTCGGCCTCGCCGAGCCGGGCGTGCAGGGCCTCGCCGCGCGGGCGGGCGGCCCCGTGGTGGGCGTGCACCCGCAGGCCGGGTGCGAACGTCGCGGCCTCCCGCTGCCAGGTGCCGACCATCGACATCGGGCACACGATCAGGGTCGGGGCGCCGGTCGGCCCGCCGGACCGGTCGTGGGCCTCCAGGGCCAGCAGCTGGACGGTCTTGCCCAGCCCCATGTCGTCGGCCAGGCACGCCCCCAGGCCCAGCGACGACAGGAACGCCAGCCACGCCACCCCGCGCTCCTGGTAGGGGCGCAGCGTCGCGGTGAACCCCGGCGGCGCCGGCACCGGTGTGAGCGTCCGCTCGGCGGTGCCCTCCAGCAGCGCCCCGAGGTGCCCGCGGGCGGACACGTCGGTCACCGGGAGCGGGGCGCCCGCGTCGCCACGGGCCGCGGCCAGCACCTCGCCGACGGTGGGCGGCCGGTCCCGGTGGCGACGCAGGAAGTCCAGCCCCTGGGCCAGTGCCTGGGCGTCGACGGCGACCCAGCGCCCGCGCAGCCGGACCAGCGGCGCCTTCGCCGCCACCAGCGCGGCGATCTCGGACTCGCCCAGCTCCTCGTCGCCGACGGCGAGCGACCAGCGGAACTCCGCCAGCTCGTCACGGCCCAGCCCGCCGCGGGTGATCACCCCCGGCGCCGGGGCCGACGACGTCGAGAGTCGCAGCCCCAGCGGGCGGCGCCCGTCCCACCCGCGCGGGAGCGCCACCCCGAACCCGGCCGACAGCAGCGCGGGCGCGTCCCGGGTGAGGAACCGGTGCGCCCCGGTGACGTCGAGCTCGAGCCCGGTCGGGCGGGCCCGGCGCAGTGCGGGCACGAGCCCGGGCAGGACCTGCGCGGCCCGCCCCAGCTCGGCCAGCAGCACGTCCTGCGCGCCGGAGACCAGGGCGTCGGCCTCCCCGGCCCACACCCCGGCCGCGTCGAACACCAGGCTCGGGTCCTCGGTGGAGCGCAGCGCGAACTGGAGCTCCCACCGGGTGCCGTCGCCGGTCTGGTCGTCGAGGTCCGGGCCGGGGTCGGCCGGGTCGTGCAGCGTGGAGACCTCGGCGAGCCGGAACAGCGCGGTGGCGGCGCCGGGCTGCTCGCGGCCGACGTCGTCCCACGCGGCCAGTGCCTCGCGCAGCACCCGCAGCCCCGCACCGGTCGCGGGCAGGTCCGCCGACGGGCCGGTCAAGGCGTGCAGCAGCGCCGCCGGGGCGTCCGCGCGGGCGGGCAGCGGGACGGGCATCGCGGCGCTGCGCCCCAGCCGCTCGCGGACGGCGGCGTCGGTGAACCGGGCGAGCGCGGCGTCGACCAGGGTGTCCGGGTCCTGCCCGGCGACGTCGCCCGGGCGGCGCTGCTCGGCCCGCGCGACCGGGGGCAGTCGCCGGACCAGGTCGGCGCGGGCGACCGCGTCGAGACCCTGGACGACCGGGCGCCAGCGCGCCGCGGGCCGGCCGGACTCGGTGAGCAGGACCGGCAGCACCCGGCCGCGGGCCGCGAGCTCCTCGGCGAGCCGGGCGAGATCGGCGAGGTGGGCGAACCCGGCGCCGTAGCGGACCTCGTCGGACGGGTCGGTCAGCTCGGAGGGGTCGACGACGACCGCCGGCACCGTCCACGGCGCCAGCCTCGGCGTGCTCCGGCTCCGGGTGCGTGGCCGGGACCGGACCAGGCCGGGGGAGTCCTGCGGGCCCGACGGGTGCGAGGGCAGCAGCACCGTCACCGACGCCGGCTTGCCCGGATGGATCGCGGCCAGCTCGTCCGACGGCACGGCGAACGGGTGCGGCCGCGCCGTGCGCAGCGACCGGCGGTCGGTGCGGGGTGCGCGCTCGCCGTCCTCCGCCCACAGCAGGACTCCCCGGGTGGGGGAGTGCAGGGCGTGGACGACGAACACACCCCCACGCTAGAGGCGACCCCCGACAGCGACCGCGTGGAGGAGCCCGGCCGCGGCCGCGCACGCCTCGTCGGTGATCACGTGCTCGTCGCCGTCGTCGATCCGCAGGTCGACCCGCGCACCGCCGGCGACCAGCAGCGACGCGGTGTCGGAGACCCGGTGCGCGGGCACCCAGGGGTCGTGCGAGATCGACCGCAGCACCGCCGGGGTCGGGGCCAGCGCCCCGGCCGGCGGCGCCGGGACCGGGTCCGGACCGACGAACCCGCCGGTGAACAGCACCAGCCCCGCGCACGGGCGCGGGTCGCGCACCAGCAGGTGGTGCGCGGCCAGGCAGGCGCCCTGGGAGAACCCCCACAGCACCACCCGGTCCCGGCCGACACCGGCGTCGGCGAGCCGGGCCAGCTCGTCGTCGACGATGCCCAGGGCGCGCAGCAGCGCGTCGCGGTTCTCGTCGAACGGCTCCAGGAACGGCTTCGGGTACCAGCTGCCGCCCGGCGCCGGCGGGGCGACGAACCGGGCGGGCACGTCCCCGAACCGGGCCGCGGTGGCCCGCATGTCGTCGGGGTCGCGGCCCCGCCCGTGCAGGGCGAGCACGACCAGCGGCGCGTCCGGATCCCCCCAGGTGGCCATCAGCCCTCGATCGGTTCCAGCTTGGCGAAGATCTCCTCGCGCCGGTGCTCGAACTGCTCGGGCAGCTGGAACCGGGTGCCGAGCTCCTGCGGGGACTCGTCGCAGGTCCAGCCGCCCTCGTCGTGGGTGACGGCCAGCTCGAACAGCGCCCCGCTCGGCGTCCGGACGTAGACGCTCTTGAAGTACTTGCGGTCCTTGAGCTCGGAGATGTCGGTGTAGCCGGCGCCCTCGATGTCGAACTTCACCGCGTCCTGGTTCGCCAGGTCCGACACGTTCCACGCGAAGTGGTGGTAGGTGCCCGCGCCGTAGCGCCAGGTGCCCTGGTCGTCGTGCCGGTTGACGGTGATCTCCAGGTGGTTGCCGACCTTCGCGTCGCCGATCCGCAGGCCGAACACGTCGCCGTCCTCGGCGGGGGCGCCCTGGGCGAAGAACGAGGTGTCGGCGAACTCGACCATCCGGTCCGGGGTGGTCATGTGCACCCCGACGCCGTGGATGCCGTGGATCGCGTGCTCGGCCGACACGCCGTTGCCCTCGTAGCCGCGGCGCGGGTCGGCGGCGTTCGCGACGAACTGGTACTCGATGCCCGACGGGTGGGCGAACGCGAGCCGCCGCTGGTCGAACCGCTCGACGTCGGTGACCTCGACGTCGTGGGCGCGCAGCCGCTGCGCCCAGAAGTCCAGCGAGCCCTCCGGCACCGACAGCAGGACCTCGCGGGCCTGGTTGGTGCCACGGGTGCCGAACTGGCCCGCCTGCGCCCACGGGAACGTGGTGACGACGCTGGAGGGGTCGCCGTCGGCGTTGGAGTAGTAGAGGTGGTAGATCGGCAGCGAGCCGTCGAACAGGACGGTGCGCTTGATGAAGCGCATGCCGAGGATCTTCGTGTGGAAGTCGACGTCCTCCTGGGCGCCGGCGACGGACAGGGTCACATGGTGCGAGCCTTCGACATGAGCCACGTGCGCAGACGTTAGGAACGCCGCGGCCGCGGCACATCGCCGACGGGCGCAGACCGCTGTCGTCCGCGTGCACGCCCGCACCGGCCCGGCGGGCGGCGACTGCGTGACTAGGCTGGGTGCGGCCACCAGCACGACCAGGAGCCGCCGATGACGACCGTCGCCGACCGTCCCACCGACTCCGGGCCCGGCTCCGTCCCCGGACCCGACGGGCCCGACGACGTCTCCTTCACCACCGTCACCGGCGACCTGCCCGCCCCCGGTGGCGACCGGCTGGTCCTGGTCGTGGCGCTCGCGGGCAGTGCGCTGCTCGGCGACGGCGAGCCGCTGGTCCCCGGGCGGTGGGCGCTGCTGGACCCGGCCCGCCCGGGCACCCCCACCGCGGACGCCGCGTTCCGCGCGCTGTGCGTGCGGTTCCCGCGCGACCGCGTCGAGCCCCGCGGCGAGCCGTTCACCGGGGTGGCGGGCACCGCCTTCGACGCGGAACCCGGCCTGGCCGGCTACGTGTGCGACACCCTGCGCCATCTCGACGCGCACCGGCTCGCGATGGGCCCGCACGCCGCCGTCGCGGTGCGGCACGCCGTGGACCTGGTCGGGGTGCTGCTGCGGAGCACGGCCGGCGCCGAGCCCGCCCCGCACTGCGACCTGCTGGACCGGATCAAGGCCCACGTCGAGGCGCACCTCGGCGACCCGGACCTCGCCCCCGCCGGGATCGCCGCCGCGCACTTCGTCTCCGCGCGCCACCTGCACAACCTGTTCGCGGGGACCGGCACGAGCGCCGCGGCCTGGATCCGCGCGCGGCGGGTCGAGATGTGCCGGCGCGACCTGGCCGACCCCGCACTGGCCGACGTGCCCGCCGCGGCTATCGGGTCGCGGTGGGGGTTCCGCGGGCCCTCGCACTTCGGGCAGGTGTTCAAACGTGCGACGGGCCTGACCCCGGCGGCCTACCGGGAGGCCAGCAGCTCGTCGAGCCGCTCGTAGCCCTCGTTCACCCCGACGTCCATCCCCGAGGCGAGCATCGCGTCGCGGGCGGCGAACGAGTCGTAGCGCGACTCCGCGACCAGCCGGGTCCGCCCGCCGGACAGCGGGGTCAGGGTCATCGTCTCCAGGCAGACGCTGTCGCCGAAGCCCTCGAAGGTGAAGGTCTGCACGATCCGCTCCGGGGCGCGGACCTCGTGGAACGAGCCGAAGAAGCGGTACTCGCCGCCGTCGTCGGCGTGGGTGTAGCGGTAGCCGCCGCCGGTCTCGGCGTCCCAGCGGTGCACCGTCATCGTCAGCCCGCGCGGCCCCAGCCAGCGCACGACCTTGTCCTCGTCGACATGGGCGTCGAAGACCCGCTCCGGGGGTGCGTCGAACTCCCGGGTGATGCGGATCGCGGGCAGGTCGTCCACGGTCTCGATGGCGGTGCCGCGGGTGCCGGTGGTGCTCATGCCGTCTCCTCGTGCTCGGTGGGTGCGGACTCGTCGGCGAGCAGGTCGTCGAGGCGCGCGTAGCGCTCCTCCACCTGCCGCCGGTACCGCTCGATCCAGGCCGTCATCAGGTCGAAGACCTCCGCCTCGAGGTGCACCGGACGACGCTGGGCCTGCCGGCTGCGCCGGACCAGCCCCGCGTCCTCCAGCACCCGGATGTGCTTGGAGACGGCCTGCACGGAGACGGCGTAGGGCTCGGCCAGCTCGTTCACGGTCGCGTCGGCCGTCGCCAGCCGGGCCACCATGTCGCGCCGGATCGGGTCCGCCAGTGCGGCGAAGACCCGGTTCAGCCGGTCCTCCACGTCTCCTCCTCGTTCAACTTCGCGGTTGAATACACCGTAGCGCCGGGAGGGCTTGTGTTCAACCCGTCAGTTGAACGAGCCGGGGAGGGAGCCGTGCGGCACGTAGTCCGACGGCACCACGCCGAGACGGCCGCGCTGGTAGTCCTCGAACGCCCGCTGCACCTCCTCGCGGGTGTTCATCACGAACGGGCCCGCCCACGCGACGGGCTCGCGGATCGGCTGCCCGCCCAGCACCACGACGTCCAGCGCCGGATGACGGGACTCCTGCCCCGTGCCGCCCTCGACCGTGATCAGGTCCCCGGGCCCGAACACGGCGAGCTGGCCGGTGCGGACCGGGCGTCGGTCCGCACCGACGGTGCCGGACCCGCTCAGCACGTAGACCAGCGCGTTGTAGGGCCGCGGCCAGGGCAGCCGCAGCTGTGCGCCGGGGGAGACGGTGGCGTGCACCATGGCCATCGGGGTATGGGTCGAGCCCGGTCCGGACGCGCCCGCCACGTCGCCGGCGATCACGCGCAGCAGCGCGCCGCCGTCGGGCGTGGTGGCCAGGGCGACCTCGCCCCCGCGCAGGTCCTGGTACGCCGGCGGCAGCCACTTGTCCGCGCGCGGCAGGTTGACCCACAGCTGCAGGCCGTGGAACAGCCCGCCGCTGCGCACCAGCGACTCCGGCGGGCGCTCGATGTGCAGCAGGCCCGAGCCCGCGGTCATCCACTGGGTGTCGCCGTCGGTGATCGTTCCGCCGCCGCCGTGGCTGTCACCGTGCTCGAAGGTCCCGTCGATGATGTAGGTGACGGTCTCGAAGCCGCGGTGCGGGTGCCACGAGGTGCCCTTCGGCTCGCCCGGGGCGTACTCGACCTCGCCCATCTGGTCCATGTGCAGGAACGGGTCGAGGTCGCGCAGGTCCACCCCCTGGAAGGCGCGGCGGACCGGGAAGCCCTCGCCCTCGTACCCGCGCGGGGCGGTGGTGACACTGCGGACGCCCCGGTCCAGGTCGGTCGGCCCGGGGACGGGCACACGGGGCAGGGCGCTGACGTCGGCGACGGAGACGGCGGGCATCGGGACCTCCACGGTCGGTGGTTGTTGCACGGTCAACGACCGCGCTGGCGCCCCGATTCCCGGGGGGCCAGACTGATCGCCATGACGGAGCTGTCGACGGTGCTGTCGGACATGTCCTTCCTCGAGGGCCCACGCTGGCACGACGGGAGGATCTGGGTCAGCGACTTCTACACCCACCGGGTGCTCTCGGCCCGCGCCGACGGGTCGGACCTGCGCACCGAGGCCGAGGTGCCCCAGCAGCCCTCCGGCCTGGGCTGGCTGCCCGACGGCAGGCTGCTGATCGTGTCCATGCGCGACCGGCGGATCCTGCGCCGTGAGACCGACGGCACCCTGGCCACCCACGCCGACCTGTCCGGCCACGCCGAGCACGTCCTGAACGACATGGTCGTCGACGACGGCGGCGGCCTCTGGGTGGGCAGCTTCGGCTTCGACCTGATGAACGGTGCCCCGCGGGCCGCCGCGCCGCTGCTGCGCGTCGCGCCGGACGGGAGCGTGTCGGTCGCGAGCGAGCCGCTGCACTTCGCGAACGGACCCACGCTGTCCGGCGGGGACCTCGTCGTCGCCGAGACCTTCGGCAACCGGATGTCCGCCTTCGCGGTCGCCGACGACGGCACGCTCGGCCCGCGCCGGGACTGGGCGCTGTTCGGTCCGCCGTCGGCCGCCGAGGACCCGTTCGACGCCATCGCCGAGCTCACCGTCGCCCCGGACGGCATCTCCGTCCCCGACGCGGAGGGTGCGATCTGGGTCGCCGACGCCATCGGCAACCGGGCGATCCGGGTCCGCCCCGGCGGGATGGTCGACGGCGAGGTCCCGACCGGCCAGGTCGGCACCTACGCCTGCGCACTCGGCGGCGACGACGGCCGCACCCTGTTCCTCTGCACCGCCCCCGGGTTCGCCGAGCACGAGCGCCGGGACACCCGCCTGGCGCAGCTGCTCGCCGTCCGGGTGGACGTCCCGGCGGCCTGAGACCGGTGCCCTCCCTGGACGAGGCCGCCGCCCGCGCGCTGCTGACCGGTGCGCGGGTGGCGCGGCTCGCGACGATCCGCGCCACCGACGGCACCCCGCGCCTGGTGCCGGTCACCTTCGCGCTCGTCGACGGGCTGGTGGTGTCGGCCGTCGACGACGTCAAGCCCAAGCGGCACCGCCGTCTCGCGCGGCTGCGCGACATCGAGGCCGACCCGCGGGTGGCCCTGCTCGCCGACCACTACGACGACGACTGGTCGCAGCTGTGGTGGGTCCGCCTGGACGCCGGTGCCACGATCCACGACGGCGGCGACCTGCACTCCCGCGCCGTCGCGGCCCTGGCCGGGAAGTACGGCTCCTACGCCGCCCGGCCCCCCGAGGGTCCTGTGCTGGCCCTCACCCCCGTCCGCTGGACCGCCTGGACCGCCACCCCCGGCTCATGACCACAGCCTCGCGCGCGGAACCGGTCCCCGCGCGCGTCACGTCGCGCGCGGGGAGCGGTTCCGCGCGCGGACGCGCGATCATGGTCGCGTCGGTCAGGGCAGGGTGCCCAGGAACGCCGTCACCGCCGACAGCGTCGGCTCGGGCAGCTCCAGGTGGGGCTCGTGCCCGCAGGGCAGCTCGGTGAGGCTCACCGGGCCCGATGCCCGCTCGGCGACCGAGTGCACGTGCACGGCGCTGCCGTAGGGGTCGTCGTCGCCCTGGACGGCGAGGACCGCCGCGGTGATCCCGGGCAGGGTGTCGCGGATGTCCCAGTCGGTGAACTCCTCGGCCAGCCACATGTCGTTCCACCCGCGGAACGCGGCGTCCGGGTCGTCGTGGTGGCGGGCCATCCGGGAGCGGAGGTCCCCGTCGTCGAACGCGGTGCGGGCCGCCCGGATCGCGGTGAGGGCGAACGGCTCGGTCAGCACGTGCGGGGCGAGCACCACCACCCCGCCCACCGGCATCGACGCGGCCGCGAGCAGCGCGATCGTGGCGCCGTCGGAGTGTCCGACCAGGACCGGACGGTCCAGGCCGAGCGCGGCGCACAGGGCGGGGACGGTGGTCGTCGCCTCGGTCGCCATGAAGTCGGTGCCGCGCGGGCCGCGGGGAGGGTCGGAGCGGCCGTGCCCGAGCCGGGAGTACGCGACGGCCCGGCGCCCGGACGCGGCCGCGACCCGCTCGGGGAACCCACGCCACAGACCGACCGAGCCGAGACCCTCGTGCAGGAACAGCAGGGGCGCACGGCCGTCGCCGGGGTCACCGGTGTCGGAGTACTCGTGGCGCAGACCGTCCAGTTCGAGGAGCGACGTCGCAGGCACATCACGATCGTAGTGCTCGCTGTTGCGCCGTCCGGAACGGTCGTGAAGGCTCGTTTGCGTGATTCCCGACCCCCGGCTGACGTCGCGTCTGGACGTCGACCTGTGCCGGATGTGGTCGTCCGCCTGTCGTTGACGCCTGCCCGCGTGTCCTGAAGCCGACCGGGACGCGGAGAGCCGACGACCCCCGAGAGGACGTGCCCCCGTGGCCGATCCGCCCGTTGCCGTACCCCGGACCAGGTCGGTCCGCCTGGTCACCGCCCTGCTCGCGGTGCTGCTGGCCGCATCCGGCTGCGCGTCCGCCGGCGCCGACGGCCCGACCGTCCGGCTCGCCCAGTTCCCGTGGAGCGCGGCGAAGCTGACCAACGCGATCCTCGGTGAGGTCGTCGCGGCCCACCCGGAGCTGGGCGTCGGCCGGCTCAAGACCATCCAGGTCGGACCCGCGACCGCCTGGGCCGGCGCCCAGCGCGGCGACGTCGACGCCCTCACCGAGGTCGCGATGCCCAACCAGTCCGAGCTGGCCGCGAAGGCGGAGGACCGGATCGAGCTGGTGCACCCGACGTACTCCGGAGCCGAGCAGGGCTGGTACGTCCCCAGCTACGCGGTCGAGCCGGGCCGGCCGCTGGCCGGGCTGACCGGCGTCACCCAGCTCAACGACTACGCCGACGCCCTCGGCAACCGGCTCGTCGACTCCGACCCCAGCTTCCTCACCACCGAGTACAACGCGAAGCGCCTCGCCGGGTACCGGCTGGACCTGGAGCAGGTGACCTCCAGCGAGGCCGCGCAGATCGCCGAGCTGCGCCGCGCCTACGAGCGCCGCCAGCCGATCCTGGTCTACCTGTACCGCCCGCACTACATCTTCGAGGAGCTCGCGCTGACCAAGCTGACGGAGCCGACCCCGGCCCGGGAGGACTGCTACACCACCGGCGACGGCGCCTGCGCCATGCCGGCGTACTCGGCCTGGACCGCGGCGAGCCCGGACCTGGCGCGCACCAGCCCCGGCTTCGCGGCGATGCTGCGCCGGTTCGAGCTGCCGCTGGCCGATGTCGAGCAGATGCTCCAGCGGGTCGACGTGGACAACGAGGACGTGGAGGTGGTGGCGCGGGACTACGTGGCCGCACACCCGGACCGCGTCCGCCAGTGGGTGGGAGCCGGAGCATGATCGAGGTACGGAACCTGACCAAGGTCTTCGGCGACGGCAAGGCCGCCGACGAGGCCGTGCGGCTCGCCGGCGAAGGACTCGGCCGCCCGGAGATCCAGCGCCGCACCGGCGCCACCCTGGCCGTGCACGACGTGTCCTTCGACATCGCCGACGGCGAGCTGTTCGTGATCATGGGCCTGTCCGGCTCCGGCAAGTCGACGCTGGTCCGGCTGCTCAACCGGCTCATCGAGCCGACCTCGGGCACCATCACCGTCGACGGCCGCGACCTCGGCTCGCTCGGCGCCGCCGGCCTGCGCACGCTGCGCAACGAGCGGATCGCGATGGTGTTCCAGCACTTCGCCCTGCTGCCGCACCGCACCGTGCGGCAGAACGCCGAGTACGGGCTGCAGATCCGCGGCGTCGACGCCGGCACCCGCCGGGAGAAGGCGGAGTGGGCACTCGGGCAGGTCGGCCTCGGCGACCGTGCCGACGCGCTGCCCGGTCAGCTCTCGGGCGGCATGCAGCAACGCGTCGGGCTCGCCCGGGCGCTCGCCAGCGACACCGACGTGCTCCTGATGGACGAGCCCTACTCCGCGCTGGACCCGCTGATCCGGCGCGACATGCAGCAGCTGCTCGTCCGTCTGCAGCGGGACCTGAAGAAGACGATCGTGTTCATCACCCACGACCTGAACGAGGCCATGCTCCTGGGTGACCGCATCCTGCTGCTCAAGGACGGGCGCCTGGTCCAGGTCGGCACCGGACCGCAGATCCTGGAGTCCCCGGCCGACGACTACGTCGCCGAGTTCGTCTCCGACGTCGACCGCAGCCGGGTGCTCACCGCCGCCGACGTGATCCGTACGGCCCGCATCACGGTGACCCTGGACGAGCGCCCGTCCGAGGTGCTCGTGCGGCTCGGGAAGGCCGAGGCGACCGGCGCCTACGTCGTCGACGACGACCACCGCATCCTCGGCGTCGTCCGCGACGACTGGCTCGGCCACGCCGCCGGCCGGGGCGCCACCGGCATCGACCGCTCCGCCCTGGTCGCGGAGTACCGCACCACCGAACCCGACCGACCGCTGATCGACCTGCTGCACCAGGTCGGACGCAACCCGGTCCCGCTCGCGGTGGTCGACGACGGCCGCCTCACCGGCGTCGTCCCGCGGGGTGCCGTGCTCGCCGCCCTGTCGACCCACGACGAGGCCACCGCCGACGGGAGGAACGCCTGATGCCCAGGTTCGAGTTCGGCAGCTACGTCGAGGCGTTCATCCTCTGGCTGCTGCAGAACGCCGGGGGCGTGTTCGACGCCGTCGGGGTCGCGATCACCGCGGTCGTCGAGGCCGTGACCTCGCTCTTCACCGCCCCGGTGTGGTGGGTCTGGCTGGTGCTGCTCGTGGCGCTCGCGCTGCTCGTGCGCGGGGCCGGGTTCGCGGTGTTCACCCTGGTCGGCTTCCTCCTCGTGTCCTCGTTCGACCTGTGGACCGAGACGATGGAGACCTTCGGCCTGGTGCTCGTCGCGGCGCTGATCGCGGTGGCGATCGGTGTGCCGCTGGGCATCTGGGCCGCCCGCAGCCGCGCGGCGAGCCGGACGCTGCGCCCGGTCCTCGACCTGGCACAGACGGTCCCGGCGTTCGTCTACCTGATCCCGGTGGTGCTGCTGTTCGGCATCGGCGTGGTGCCGGGCGTCGTCGCGACGATCGTGTTCTCGATCGCGCCCGCGGTCCGGCTCACCGAGCTGGGCATCCGGGGCGTCGACGGCGAGGTCGTCGAGGCCGCGCACGCCTTCGGGGCCCACCCCCGCCAGATCCTGCGCGAGGTGCAGCTGCCGATGGCGCTGCCGTCGATCATGGCCGGCGTCAACCAGGTGATCATGCTGGCGCTGTCCATGGTGGTCGTCGCGGGCCTCGCCGGTGCCGACGGACTGGGCACGACGGTGGTCAGCGCGGTCACCCAGCTCGACATCGCGACCGGTGTGGAGGGCGGGCTGGCCGTCGTCATCGTGGCGATCTTCCTCGACCGGTTCACCTCGGCACTGGCCGAGCGCCCCGAGGGGAGCCTGCTCGCGAAGCTGCGCGCCCGTCGCCGGCAGAAGGCCGCGGCGCCGGCCGCCGAGCGCACCTCGCCGGCTCCGGCCGGTTCCGCGGTGAGCGGCGCGACCGCCTGACAGGGCGCCGCCTCGGCCCGGCCGGCGCCGGACGATCACCGGTTGTGGAGCGATCCGTTCGCGACGCGGGCGTCATCCTCCACAACCGGTGATCACGGTCGTCCTGCGTCCGGTGTCGGTGGCTCGGTCCCCGCCGGTCGGTCGGCGTCGGGGTCCCGGGCGGGCAGCCCCCGGACGAGGACGTCCAGGAAGACCGCGAAGTGCGGGGTCCCGGCACCGGGGTGCTGGGCGTTCTCGACGGCGGCCAGCCAGCCGACCGTGCACGTGACGAAGATCTGCCAGCTCTGCTCGGCCATCGCCTCGTCGACGCCGTCGCGGACGAGCGCCGTGACGACGGTGTCCCGGATCCGCTCCACCGACGGCCCGTGGTGGCGGTGCGGCCGGGACAGGTGGGTGGCGTAGCCGGGCAGGGCGAGGAACTCGTCGTGCATGGCCCACCCCAGGCGCCGCAGGAGCTCCGGGGCGGCCGGCGGATCCCCGGCGGCGCCGTCGACCCGGCGTACGACGCGGTCGACCAGGGTCTCGCTGACCAGGTCGACCAGCTCGTCGCGGGTGCGCACCCAGCGGTAGAGCGCCCCGTGGGTGACCTGCAACCGCGCGGCCACCTCGCGCACGGTCATCGTGTCCAGGTTCGCGGTGGCGGCGACCGCCTCGACGATCGCGTCGCGGCTGATCCGTGCCGGGCGGCCCGGCGGTCGCTTCGTGGCGGGCTCCTCCGGCGTCCGGGTCATGCCCCGGACTCTAGGACGTGACCGGTCCCTCGTCCGGCGACGGCGGGCGGGGCTTGGCGCGGTTCCCGGGCAGATTTAGTATCCAATGGTTACTAATCGGCGGGTCGACGGGAGAGCGGGGAGCGGTATGACGATCACGGGAACGGCGACGGACGCGGTCCGGGGCTCGGTGGCCGACGGGTTCGAGCCCGTCCGGGACGCGTTCGCCGCGCTGCTCGCGGCGGAGGGGGCGCCGCTCGACGCCCAGGTCGCGGCCCGGTACCGGGGTCGGCCGGTGGTGGACCTGTGGGCCGGGCCGGAGACCGGGCCCGACTCGCTGCAGGGCATCTACTCGGCGACCAAGGGCGTGACCCACCTCCTGGTCGCGCTGCTCGTCCAGCAGGACGTCCTGGACCTGGACGAGCGGGTCGCGCACTACTGGCCGGAGTTCGCCACCGGGGGGAAGCAGGACCTGCTGCTGCGCGAGCTGCTCGCCCACCAGGCGGGTCTGGTCGGCACACCCGAGGGGTTCTCCGTCGACGAGCTCTCCGACGACCACCTGGTCGCCGAGCGGCTCGGCGCACAGCGCCCGTTCTGGCGTCCCGGCACGTCGTCGGGCTACCACGCCCTGGTCGAGTCGGCCCTCACCGGCGAGGTCGTCCGCCGCGCCACCTCGGCCGAGGTCGGCGCGCTCGTCCGCGAGCTGCTGACCGGGCCGCTGGGCCTGGACCTGCACCTCGGGCTGCCCGCGGAGGCCGAACTGCGGTTCCTCGCTCCCCAGCCCATGATCGCCACGCCCGAGCGCCTGCGGGAGCTCGCCGCGGGCGCGGGCTCACCGGACGGTCTCCCCGGGATCGCGTTCAACCGCAGGCACCCCGACGGCTGCGAGGTGTGGGAGCTGCCCGCCCACCCGGTCGTCCGCTCCCGCGGGCCGGCCTCGCTCGGCGGGATCGGGACCGCCCGCGCGCTCGCGACGCTCTACGCCGCGGCGACCGTCCCGGTCGACGGCCGCCCCGCGCTGCTCCGCCCGGACACGCTCGCCGCGTTCGCCCAGATCCAGACCGCCGGGTTCGACCTGGTCCTGCGACAGCACAAGGCATGGGCGGTCGGGTTCCACGCCTCCTCGGAGGTCTACCCGATGCTCGCGGCCGGGTCGTTCGGCCACAGCGGAGCCGGCGGGCAGCAGGCGCTCGCCGACCCGCGCAACGAGCTGTCCTACGCCTTCCTGCGCCGCCGCTTCCTCGTCCCGAGCCAGGCCGACGCCGACCACGCCCGGCTGCTGACCTCGCTGCTCCGGTCCGCCCGCGAGTCGGGCGCCGCGGCCTGAGTCAGCTGTCGAGCCGGGCGGCCAGCCGGGCCGGGGCCACGCAGCGCCACGCGTCGGTCACGATCTCGGTGACCTCGTCGCAGTCGGCGGCGTCGGGGCCGGTGCCGTCGAGCACCACCCCGAGCCAGCCGCGGTGCCCGACGTAGGCGGGCCGGAAGAACCGGGCCGGGTCCTCGGCGACCAGCTCGGCCTGCACGCCCGGCGCCGCGGCGCACCAGAACGCCAGGTGCGGGTGGCCGTGGTGGTGCGCGGCGTAGGAGACGAACATCCTCCGCACGAACCACGACGGCGACCCGTGGCTCTGCTTCTCGGTCACCTCGGGCAGGGACAGGCAGATCGCCCGCAGCCACGGCAGCGGGTCGGCGGGGTCCGGGTGGCGTGCGGTCACGGACGCCCCGGCCGGTAGGTCCCCACGCTCCACGTGTTGCCCTCCGGGTCGGCGACGGCGCACTCCCGCGAACCGTAGTCCTGGTCGACCGGCGCCATGGTGATCTCCGCACCCGCGGCGGCCGCGCGGGCGTGCACCGCGTCCGGGTCGTCGCAGGTCAGGTAGATCACGGTCCGACCGGTGTCGAAGCGGTCGCCCCCGGCGCGGCGCGGTCCGATCAGGACCAGGCCGGTGTCGTCGCCGTCGTCCCAGGCGAGCTCGGCGTGGGCGATCCCGCCGTCGTCGCCGGTGTGGACGGCGACCTCCCGGAAGCCGAGCGCCGTGGTGAGGAACGCGATCGCGGCGCGGGGGTCGTCGTAGCGGAGGGTGGGGTGGATGCTCATGACGAACGATCCTGACCGGGACGCGGCGGTGCGTCGTGAAGGAATGGGAACTGTTCGGCGCGGAACGCGGCGGGTGAGATCCCCGCGAGCGCCCGGAACTCGCGGGAGAGGTGGGGCTGGTCGGCGTAGCCGCACTCGGCGGCGACGAGTGCGAGCGGGTCCCGCCCGCCCCCGACCAGCTCGGCGGCGCGCGCGAAGCGCAGCACCCGGCGGACGGTGCCGGGCGCGAGACCGACCTGGCTCCGGAACCGGGACTGCAGGTGGCGGCGGCTCCAGCCGGTCTCGGCGGCCAGCTCCGCGACGCCGACCCGGCCCGCGGTCGCGCTGAGCCGGTCCCAGGCGTAGCGCACCTCGGGTGCGGGGAGGCGGGCCCGGTCGTCCAGGAGCCGGTCCGCGAGCAGCGCGCTGACCAGGGCGAACCGGCCGTCCCAGGTCGGCTCGGCGGCCAGGCGGGCGGGCAGCGCGGCGAGCACGGGGTCGTCGAGCTCGTCGAGGCGGGGCACCGTGCCGCCGGGCAGCGCCCGCCCGCCGAGAAGGGTGTAGGTCGCCGCCGGGGTCAGGTCCACCTGCACCCCGGCCTGCGGGCCGGTGAACTCGGTCAGCACCCAGGTGTCGCTCAGGCCGCCGACGAACGCGGCCGCCGACCCGGTCGCGACGGCCGGCCCGGACAGCGTCAGCGGGTGCAGCCCGAGGATCAGCGCGGTCCCGGCGGACGGCGGCTGGCGACGACGCAGGGGAGCGGCGGCGTGCTCGCGGTAGCCGAGGTAGCGCAGCACGTGCCCGCGCAGCGCGGCGGGCGGCCGCCCCGGCACGTACTCGGCGGACATGGACGATGTTGTACCCCCACTCCTCACCCGGCGGCCAGCGCGACCGCGAGGCCGAGCATCACCGTGGCGACGAGCCCGTCGAGCACCCGCCACGCCGTCGGCCGGGCGAACAGCCCCGCGAGCCGCGCCGCGCCGAAGCCGAGCCCGGAGAACCAGGTCAGGCTGGCCACGACCACCCCGGCGCCGAACGCCCACCGGCCGTCGTCGCCGTGCGCGGCGGCCAGCGACCCGAGCACCAGCAGGTCCAGCATCATGTGCGGGTTGAGGAAGGTCAGGGCCGCTGCGCTCCCCAGGACGGGCACGAGCGGCCGGGCCGAGCCGTGGGGGTCGGCGTCGAGCGCACCGGGCCGGACGGCGCGCCGCAGCGCCAGCAGGCCGTAGCCGGCCAGCCACGCGACGCCGCCCCAGCGGACCACCTCGACCAGCCCCGGTGCGCGGTCGACGAGCAGCCCGACGCCGGCGACCGCCGCGGTCACCAGCACCAGGTCGGCCAGCACGCAGAACACCACCACCGCCGGGACGTGCTCGCGTCGCAGCCCCTGCCGCAGCACGAACGCGTTCTGCGCCCCGATCGCCGCGATCAGCGACAGTCCCGTCCCGAATCCCGCCAGCACACTCACGTCGCCGACGCTAGGTCGTCCGCGCCAGGAGGACGTCAGGAACTGAAAGAACGTCATGAACTGTAGATTCGCTTCATGTACGACCGGGAGCGGCTGGCCACCCTGAGCGCCGTGGTGGAGGAGGGTGGTTTCGACGCCGCCGCCGCGCGGCTGTCGATCACGCCGTCCGCGGTGTCCCAGCGGATCAAGGCCCTGGAACGGCAGGCGCGCCGGATCCTGGTGCGCCGCACGCGTCCGTGCGTCGCGACCGAGGAGGGGGCCGCGCTGCTGCGGCTGGCCCGGCAGATCGCCGTGCTGGAGGGTGAGGTCGAGGCCGGGTTCGGCAGCGCCGACACCGCGGGCACGCACCTGCCGATCGCGGTGAACGCGGACTCGGTGACCCACTGGTTCCTGTCCGCGGTGGTCCCCCTGGCCGCGCGGCACGGGGTCCGGCTGGACCTGCACGTCGACGACGAGCAGTACACCGCGGCCCTGCTGCGCGAGGGCTCGGTGGTCGGGGCGGTGACGACGTCGTCGGCACCGGTGCAGGGCTGCGCGGTCCGGCCGCTGGGTGCGACCCGCTACCGGCCCGTCGCCGCCCGGCCGGTGTACGACCGGTGGTTCGCCGGGCGGGACCCAGCCGAGGCGTTCCCGCTCGCCCCGCGGGTCGACTTCGGGTCGAAGGACGTGCTGCAGACCCGGTTCGTCCGCGGGCTCACCCACCGGCCGTGCACCGGTCCGGCGCACCGGGTGCCCGCCGCCGACGGCTACCACGAGGCGATCCGTGCGGGTCTGGGCTGGGGGATGTTCACCGACGGCCCGGCCCGGGAGGCCGCGGCCGCCGGGCGGCTCGTGCTGCTCGACGCCAAGCGCCACCTCGACGTCCCGCTGTACTGGCAGCACTGGAAGCTCAGCACCACGGTGCTCGACGCGCTCACCGAGTCGGTCTGCGCGGCGGCGGCGACGATCCTGGTGCCGCCGGCCCGCTGACCGGGGGGTCTCAGATCCCGGACCGCCAGGGGCGTCCGAGGCGGATGTCGCAGGTGATGACCCCGCGGTCGACGCCGGTGAGGTCCGCGATCAGGTCGCGGACCGCGTCCTCGGCCTGCCGGGGGTCGTCGACGGTGGTCGACGCCTCGATGCCCGGCACGTAGAGGGTGAGCCTGCGGTCCGCCCGCCAGGCCACCACCTCGAAGTGATGGTCACCGGTCACCCGTCCACGGTAGCCCGGCCGCGGCGCGAACGGGGCGGATCAGCCGACGGTCGGGTCGGCGGCGCGGCCCGCGTCGGCGCCCGGCTGCGTGTCGTCCTGCTGGGCGGGCACCGGGTCGCCGGTCGTCTCCGGGACACCGGTCGGCTCGACCGGGGCCGGGGGATCGGTGGGGGCGACCGGGTCCGCGCTCGGCTCCGGCGTGGGCTCGGCCGGCGGCGTGCTCGTCGGCGTCGGCGGGGCGGTCGGCTCGTTGGGCGCCAGGGTGGAGGGCGACTCGCCGATCGGCCTGAACGTCGGGAACTCGGCCGTGCCGGTGGCGCGCACGGTGTCGGACATGAACGCCTTCCACACCGATCCGGGCAGGTCGGCGCCGTTGATCGGGCGGCCCGCGGAGTCCTGGATCGGGTCGTTGCGGTCGGTCCCGACCCACACGGCCGTCGCGATCCCGGGGGTGAAGCCGGCGAACCAGGCGTCGTTGTTCTGGCCCTCGAAGCGGGACTGGACGGTGCCGGTCTTGCCGGCCGCCTCCTGCCCGTCGGGCAGCTGCAGCCCGTCGTTGTCGACGACGTTCATCATCGCCTCGGCGACGTTGCGCGCCACCTGCTCGGGAAAGCGCTGTTCGCCCTCGCCCGGCTGGTACTCGTAGAGCACCCGCCCGTCGGAGTCGACGACCTTGGACACCATGTGCGGGGCGTGCCAGACACCCCCCGCGGCGATGGTGGCGTAGGCCGACGCCAGCTGGACCGGCGTGACCTCCTTGTTGCCCAGGGGGAGCCGCGCGTCGGGGTTCTCCAGCGGCGCGGTGATCCCGGCGAGGCGCGCGGCGTCGGCGACCTTCTGCGGGCCGACCTGCGCGGCGAGCTTGGTGAAGACGACGTTGTTGGAGATCGTCATCGCCTGCTTGAGGTCGCAACGCGGGCAGTTGGCGCCCTCGGCGTTGCGCAGCCCCGGCCGCTCGGACCCGTCGAAGGTGGTGCCCAGGCCGATCGGCGGGTCGTTCAGGAGCCCGGCGAGCACGGCGAACGGCTTGAACGTCGACCCGGGCTGCTTCATGACCTGGGCGTAGTCCAGGCCGGTGCCGTTCGGCCCGCCGTAGTAGCCGAGGATGCCGCCGGTACGCGGGTCGATCGCGACCGCGCCGGTGCGCAGCAGCTCCGGCTCGCCGCGCAGCTTCTGCTCGACCGAGTCGGTGAGCTGCTGCTGGCGCTGCGGGTCGATCGTCGTCGTCACCTGGAGGCCGCCCTGGGCGAACGCCTGCTCGGAGATGCCCAGCGAGCCCAGCTCGGAGCGGACCGCGTTGAGGATGTGGCCGCGGGCGTCGGTCAGCGACGACGAGCGCGAGGTGTTCTCCGGCGCGATGGTCTGCGGGAACACGGCGGCCTGCCGGTCGGCCTGGGAGATCCAGCCCTGGGCGGCCATGCCGTCGAGGACGAAGTTCCAGCGCTGCTTCGCCCGGTCCGGGGAGTTCGCCGGGTCCCAGTTGGACGGCGACTGGATGATCCCGGCGAGCAGTGCGCCCTCGCTGGGGGTCAGCTGGGCCGCGGGCTTGCCGTAGTAGGCGAGGCTGGCGGACTCGATGCCGTAGGCGCCGCGGCCGAAGTAGATGGCGTTGAGGTAGTCGTTGAGGATCTCGTCCTTGGACTTCTGCCCGGAGACCTTCAGCGAGACGATCAGTTCCTTGTACTTCCGCCAGTACGTCGCGTCGTTGCCGACCAGGGTGTTCTTGACGTACTGCTGGGTGATCGTCGACCCGCCGCCGACGCCGCCGGTCAGCTGGTTGACCATGGCCCGCAGGATGCCGGTGAAGTCGAAGCCCGGGTTCGAGTAGAACGACCGGTCCTCGGCCGCCAGCACGGCCTCGCGCACGGGCACCGGGATGGCGTCCATCCCGACCTTGATCCGGTTGCCCTGCTCGGGCACGAGGCGGGCGAGCTGGCCGCCGTCGGCGTAGGAGACGGTGGCGATCTGGTTCTGCACCGCGTCGTCGGTGCTGGGGATCGGGAACAGCAGCCAGCCGAGCCCGAGCAGCAGCAGCGGCAGCAGCACGATCGACGCGGCCGTCCCGACCAGCGAGTACACGACCTGCCGGCGACGCCGGGTCCGCCGCTCCTCGGGGGTGAGTGCGGCCTTCTGGTCGGCGTCGAGGATGCCGAGGCGGCGGCGCACGACACCCACGCCCGGCCCGACGAGTGCGATGACCCGGTCGAACGGCCCGTCGGGCTCGGCGCGTCGACGGCGGCGCGGGCCGGGGGCCGCGGCGTCGACGAACTCGGTGTCCGCCCCGTCGCCGGGGGCGGTGACCAGGGCGGTGGGCGCGCCGCCGTCGCTGCGCGGGGCGGTGGCGGGCACGAGCCCGGTCGGGGCCTCGGCGGCGGGGGCGAGCGCGGTCGCGGCGTCGCCGGGTCCGGGACGGCGGCGGCGCCCGCCGTCGCGTGCGGGCAGGGCGTCGGTCGTGGATTCCGCGCCCTCGTCCGGCTCGGGACGACGACGGCGGCCGGTGCGGGTGGCCGCGCCGGTGCCGTCCGGGGCCGCCGTGCCCGGGAGCGGTGCCGAAGGCGCGGCGACGGCCGTGGTGGCCGCACCGGTGGCCCCGGTGGTGGCCGCCGGGGTGGCGGCGGAGGCCGGGCCGGGCCGGGCGGCACCGGTCGGTGGCACGGCCGGCCGGGGGACCGGCGGCAGCGACGGGTGCTGCCCGGGGCGCGGCGCGGCGCCCTGCGGACCGGGGCCCGAAGCACCCGGCGCCGCCGGGGCGGGGCGGGGACCGGCCGGTGCCGGGCCGGGCGCGGCGGGGCGCGGCGCGGGCGGGAACGACGGTGCTGGTCCCGACCGGCCGGGCGCGCCGGCGCCGGGGCGCCGCTGCGGGCCGGTGGTGTGCCGGGGCTCGGCCGGGGCGGGCGGACCCGCGGGGGTCGCGCCGGTGGCGCCGGGCGGCGGGGTGCTGCCGGGCTCGCGGGGCACGGTGCCGCCGCGCACGCGCAGCCCGACCTTCGTGGTGCCCCCGGAGCCGTTGACGCCGGAGCCGTTGCCCGCGGAGCCATTGCCCGCGGAGCCGTTCGCAGGGGTGCCGTTCGCCGGGGTGCTCCTCGCGGGGGCGCCGTTCGCGGGAGCGCTGTGTGCGGGGCCGCCGTCCGCCGTGGCCCCGGTACCGGGGGCGGCGGTCGCGGGAGCGGCCTCGCCGGCCCGCCGGGAGCGCCGACGGCCGGTGGCGCCGTCCTCCCCGGTGCCGCGTGCCCCGTCCGGGCCGGAACGCCCGGCCGACCCGGTCGCCCGGACGACGTCGGCGAAGGAACGGGCCTCCGGCTCGGCGGACCGCGCGCGCCGTCCACCGGCGGGGGCGCCGTGCCGGGCCGGGGCGCCGGAGTCGGCGCGGGCGACCTGGTCGCTGCCGTGCCGGCCGGTCGGGCGCTCCTCGGTGTCGACCGCACGACCGGAACCGGACGATCGGTGGGGGTCGGACTCGGGGGAGCGGCGCGACCGCGGCGGAGGGGGCGGGCCTGCGGGCAACCGGCTCTCCCTTCTGGTCGACGGCCGGCGGAGCCGGACGGTGGCGTGGTCTCACCCGGTCAACGAGTTCGCTGGGTCAACGAGGGACCGGAGGGCGGCGTTGTGCCCACCTGATCGACGTCACTCGAATGTCGGCACGTCAGCGGGGTGATGGCGCGCTCCGTGACCGGATCGCCCGATCATGGTGCGGCATGCGGACCATCGTGCCCGCGGCCGAAGGGATGCACAGGCGACACGATCACTGCGTCGAGCAACGGCCGGTTGCGTGCGACGACGCGCGGGCGGCCCAGCGCCGGACGGCCGGACGGCCGCATCCGGCGGGACGACCGGCCGTCGTCGATCGCCGGGCGGCGGCAACCCCGGCGCCGACCTGCGACGACGGGTCAGGACAGGAGCGGGCCCATGCGGTCGCGTAGTGCGACCGCGGCCGACAGCGGCCGCACGAGCACGGTGAGCTCGCGGATCCGGCCCTCCTCGTCGGTGCGCAGGACGTCGACGCCCTGCACCTCGCGCTCCCCGACGGTCGCGGCGAACTCGAGGACGTGCCCGTCGTCGCCGGAGTACCCGGCGACGTAGTGGAACCCGCCGAAGACGGTGAACACCGCGCCCAGGATGGGACGCAACGTGTCCCGGCCCCGGTAGGGGCGGTGGACGACGGGCGAGCGGAACTCGACGTCGTCGCGGCAGAGGGCGACGGCCGCGTCGAGGTCTCCGGCCTCGATCGCGGCCCGGAAGCGGGCGGCGGCGTCGTTCACGCCGGCGATCATGCCCCACCCCGTCCCGGGTCAGGCGGCCGCGGCCGCCGGACGCAGGCCGACGGCGCCGGCCAGCAGCTCGTAGGAGCGCAGCCGGTCCTCGCCGCGGAAGGTCGAGGTCGTCACCATCAGCTCGTCCACCCCGGTCCGGGCCACGAGCTCCTCGACCCCGGCCCGCACGGTCTCCGGCGAGCCGATGACCTGGTCGGCGTGGCGCTGCTCGACGAACGCCCGGGCCGCGTCGGTCCAGTCGAAGGCCGCGACCTCCTCGGGGCCGGGCAGCGGGCGCGGATCGCCGAGGCGCAGGTGCAGGAACTGCAGCGCCGAGGGCAGCGCCAGCTCGCGGGCGTGCTCGTCGGTGTCGGCACAGGTCACGGCGGCGGCGATCATCGAGTACGGCTGTGCCAGCATCGTCGAGGGCCGGAAGTGCTCGCGGTAGAGCTCCAGCGCGGGCAGCGTGTTCGCGGCCGAGAAGTGGTGGGCGAAGGCGAACGGCAGCCCGAGCCTCCCGGCGACCTCCGCCGAGTAGCCCGACGAGCCGAGCAGCCACATGGTCGGAGCGTTCCCCGCGGCCGGTACGGCGAGCACACCGGCGTCGCCGCGGAAGTAGGCCGCGAGCTCCACGAGCTGGTCGGGTAAGTCGTCCGGGGCCTGCAGCCGGTCGGCCCCGGTCCCGCGCAGCGCGGCGGCGGTCCGGGGGTCGGTGCCCGGGGCACGCCCGATGCCGAGGTCGATCCGGCCGGGGTGCAGTGCCTCGAGGGTGCCGAACTGCTCCGCGACGACGAGTGGGCGGTGGTTGGGCAGCATCACCCCGCCCGAGCCGACGGTGATCCGCGTGGTCGCCCCGGCCAGGTGCGCGATCAGCACCGGCGGCGAGGAGCTGGCGATCCCGGGCATGCCGTGGTGCTCGGCGACCCAGTAGCGGGTGAAGCCCAGCTCCTCGGCCCGTCGCACCAGGCGGGTGCTGTGCGCCAGCGCGTCGGTGGCCGACGAGCCGTCGGCCACGGGGACCAGGTCGAGGACGGAGAGGGGGACCACGACGGCTGCAACACCCGCACCCGCCGGGTGTCTTCCCGGCGGTCGAAACCGGTTCGCGGCCCCCGACTAGCATCGGAGGTCCATCCGTTCGCACCACCTCTGGAGGCACCCCCGTGTCCGCACCGTCCGCCCCGCCCGCGTCCGCCCCGATCCGGGTGCCGGCCGGGACGACCGCCGGCGCGCGCGTCCGGGAGGGCGGGCTGCCGACCAGCGGTCCCGAGGCGATCGTCGTCGTGCGCGACGCCGAGGGTGCCCTGCGCGACCTGGCCTGGGCCCCCGAGGCCGACGCCGAGGTCGTGCCGGTCCCGGCGAACACCGAGGAGGGGCGCAGCGTCATCCGGCACTCGGCGGCGCACGTGCTCGCCCAGGCCGTCCAGCAGCTGTTCCCGAAGGCCAAGCTGGGCATCGGCCCGCCGGTCACCGACGGCTTCTACTACGACTTCGACGTCGACACCCCCTTCACCCCCGAGGATCTGAAGAAGATCGAGTCGGCGATGAAGAAGATCGTGAAGGCGGGGCAGCGCTTCGAGCGCCGTCGCTACGCCTCGCAGGACGAGGCCCGCGCCGAGCTGGCCGACCAGCCGTACAAGCTGGAGCTGATCGACCTGAAGTCGACCGACGACTCCGTCGACAGCGGCGAGGTCATGGAGGTCGACTCCTCCGGCGAGCTCACCGTCTACGACAACGTGCACGCCCACACCGGCGCCGTCGTCTGGTCGGACCTGTGCCGTGGCCCTCACCTGCCGACCACCAAGTTCATCCCGGCGTTCTCGCTGACCCGCTCGGCCGCCGCGTACTGGCGGGGCGACCAGCGCAACGCCCAGCTCCAGCGGATCTACGGCACCGCGTGGGAGTCGCAGGAGGCGCACGACGCCTACCTGGAGCGCGTCGCCGAGGCCGAGCGGCGCGACCACCGCCGCCTGGGCAGCGAGCTGGACCTGTTCAGCTTCCCCGACGAGATCGGGTCGGGCCTGCCGGTCTTCCACCCCAAGGGCGGCGTCGTCCGCAAGGAGCTGGAGGACCTGTCCCGCGAGCGGCACGCCGCGGCCGGGTACGAGTTCGTCTACACCCCGCACGCGACCAAGGGCGCGCTGTTCGAGAAGTCCGGGCACCTGGACTGGTACTCCGAGGGCATGTTCCCGCCCATGCAGCTCGACGCGGAGTACACCGCCGACGGCGAGCTGAAGCGGCCCGCGGTGGACTACTACCTCAAGCCGATGAACTGCCCGATGCACAACCTGATCTTCGCCTCGCGCGGGCGGTCCTACCGGGAGCTGCCGCTGCGGCTGTTCGAGTTCGGCACCGTCTACCGCTACGAGAAGTCCGGTGTGGTGCACGGGCTGACCCGGGCCCGCGGCTTCAGCCAGGACGACGCGCACATCTACTGCACCCGCGAGCAGATGCAGGACGAGATCCGCAGCCTGCTGCAGTTCGTGCTGGACCTGCTGCGCGACTACGGCCTCGACGACTTCTACCTGGAGCTGTCGACCCGCAACCCGGACAAGTCGATCGGCTCGGACGAGGCGTGGGCCGAGGCCACCCAGGTGCTGCGCGACGCCGCGGAGAGCTTCGGGCTGACCCTGCACGACGACCCGGGCGGCGCCGCGTTCTACGCGCCCAAGATCTCGGTGCAGGCCCGCGACGCGATCGGCCGCTACTGGCAGATGTCGACCATCCAGGTCGACCTGATGCTGCCGGACCGCTTCGAGCTGGAGTACACCTCCTCCGACGGGTCCCGGCAGCGTCCGGTCATGATCCACCGCGCACTGTTCGGCTCGATCGAGCGCTTCTTCGGCGTGCTCACCGAGCACTACGCCGGCGCCTTCCCGGCGTGGCTGGCCCCCGTCCAGGTGGTGGGGATCCCGGTCACCGAGGCCCAGGACGACTACGTCCGCGACATCGCCGCCCGGCTGCGCGCCGCGGGCATCCGGATCGACGTCGACTCCGGCGACGACCGGATGCAGAAGAAGATCCGCACCCACACGCTGCAGAAGGTGCCGTTCCTGCTGCTCGTCGGCGGTCGCGACGTCGAGGCGGGCGCGGTCAGCTTCCGCTTCCGTGACGGCTCGCAGACCAACGCGGTGCCGGTCGAGCAGGCGGTCACCTCGATCATCGAGTGGGTGCGGTCGCGCACGAACACCTCGCCGACCGCGGAGAGCTTCGGGGTCGGCGCCTAGGATCGGCGCATGGAGCAGGAGTGGGTCCCGCAGGAGGGGACCGGGACGCCCGACGGCTTCGCCCGGCTGTGGACCCCGCACCGGCTCGCCTACATCCAGGGCGCCGGTGACACCGGCTGCCCGTTCTGCCGGATCGCCCGGGGGGACACCCTGGGCGACTCGACGGACCCGGACGCGGACAACCTCGTCGTCGCGCGCGGCGACGAGGTGTTCGCGCTGCTGAACCTGCACCCGTACAACCCGGGGCACCTGATGGTGCTGCCCTACCGGCACGTCGCGGACCTGGAGGGGCTCACCGACTCCGAGGCCGGCGAGCTGATGGCGTTCACCCGGCAGGCCGTCGTGACCATGAAGAAGGTCGCGGCGCCGCACGCGTTCAACGTGGGCCTGAACCTGGGCCACGTCGCGGGCGGGTCGCTGGCGGAGCACCTGCACCAGCACGTCGTCCCGCGGTGGGGCGGGGACGCGAACTTCATCGCCGTCGTCGGGCAGACGAAGGTGATCCCGCAGCTGCTCGCCGAGACCCGTGACCAGCTGGCGCGGGCGTGGGAACCGCCACGTCGCTGACTCCGGCCGCGCCGACGGCGGGCGGACCCGGTGTCGGACTACGCTGGCAGCGTCCCCCACCGCCGCCGTCCTGCACGGGAGCACGCAGCCGCCGATGCTGAACCTGTTCGCCCGCGCGCACGTCAACCGGCTCACCGACCCCGTCGGGCGGGCCCTGATCGACCGCGGTGTCAGCCCGGACACCGTGACCGTGCTCGGCACCGTCGGGGCCGTGGCCTGCTCGCTGGCGTTCCTGCCGACCGGCCGGCTGGCCCTCGGCGCGGTGCTGGTCACCCTGTTCGTGCTGACCGACCTGATCGACGGCGCGATGGCCCGCGCCCGCGGGCACGGCACCCCGTTCGGGGCGGTGCTCGACTCCACCTGCGACCGGATCGTCGACGGCGCCCTGTTCGCCGGGCTCGCCTGGTGGGCGCTGACCGGCGGGGCCGAGCCCCTGGCGGGTGCCGCCGCGCTGGTGGCCCTGGTCGGCGGCCAGATCGTGTCCTACGTCAAGGCCCGCGCCGAGTCCGTCGGGCTCACCGCCGAGGGCGGCCTCGTCGAACGCGCCGAACGGCTCATCCTCGGCCTGGTCGGGGCGTTCCTGTCCGGCATCGGGGTGCCGTGGGCGCTGACCGTCACCCTCGTCGTGCTGGCGATCGGGACGGCGGTGACCCTCGGCCAGCGGATCCTGGCGGTGCGGCACAGCTCCCGCGAGGCACCGCGTGCCTGACCTGCGGACGCGCACCACCGACGCGCTGAGCGCCGCCGGGTACGCGGCGGGCTGGCGGGTCGCGGGGCGGCTCCCGGCCGGCGTCGCCGCACGGGTGTTCGACGCCGGCGCCGCGCTCGCGGTCCGCCGCGACGGCCCCGGGGTACGACGGCTGCGGCACAACCTGCTCCGGGCCCGTCCCGACGCGACCCCCGCCGAGCTCGACGCACTGGTCGCCGCCGGGATGCGCAGCTACGCCCGTTACTGGCGCGAGGCGTTCGCACTGCCCGGCCTCGACCCCGCCGCGGTGCACGCCGCGATGCACCCGCACGCCCACGGCGTCGCCGGTGCGCTGGCGTCCACCCGGTCCGGGCGCGGGGTCGTGTTCGCCCTCCCGCACGCCGGCAACTGGGACCTCGCCGGGCTCTACCTGCTGCGCGAGCTCGACCGGCTCGGGCTCGAACCGGCGCTGACCACCGTCGTGCAGCGGCTGCGCCCCGAGGCCCTGTTCCGCCGGTTCCTCGCCTACCGGCGCGCGCTCGGGTTCGAGGTCGTGACCGCCGACGACCCCCGCGCCGCACACCGCGCGCTGACCGGGCGGCTGCGCCGCGGCGGGGTCGTCTGCCTGGTCGCCGACCGCGACCTGACCGGCACCGGGACCGGCGTGACGTTCCTCGGGGGGCCCGCCCGGCTGCCGTCCGGCCCTGCGCGGCTCGCCCGGCTCACCGGCGCCGCGCTCCACCCGGCCTACCCCTACTTCACCGACGACGCCTGGGGCGTCGAGGTCGGCGCGCCCGTCCCGCCCGGTCCCGGTGCCGTCCAGCACCTCGCCGACGCGTTCGGCGACATGATCGCCCGCCGCCCGTGGGACTGGCACATGCTCCAGCCGGTCGGCACGGGATGAGGATCGGGATCGTCTGCCCGTACTCCCTCGACGTCGCCGGGGGAGTGCAGCGCCATGTCCTGGACCTGGCCGCCGCGCTGCGCGCGCTCGGGCACACGGTCGAGGTGCTGGCCCCGACGACCGGCACCGCGCCCGAGTTCGTCACCCCGGCCGGGCGGGCCGTCGGCGTCCCCTACAACGGCTCCGTCGCCCGCGTCGCGTTCGGCCCGCTGACCCGTCACCGCACCCGGCGCTGGCTCGCCGCGCACGACTTCGACGTGCTGCACGTCCACGAGCCCACGACCCCGTCGGTGTCGGCGCTCGCGCTGCTCGACGCCCGCGGGCCGGTCGTCGCGACCTTCCACACCTCCACCGAGCGGTCCCGGGTCCTCGCCGCGTTCGGACCCGTGGCGCGCCCCCTGCTGGAGCGGGTGACGGCGCGGATCGCGGTGTCGGCGACCGCCCGCCGGGTCCAGGTCGAGCACCTGGGCGGGGACGCCACCGAGATCCCCAACGGCGTCGACGTCGCCCGGTTCGCGCACGGGCCGGCACTGGACCTGCCGCCCGCGGTGCGGGTCGGCTACGTCGGCCGCTTCGACGAGCCCCGCAAGGGCATGCCGGTGCTGCTGGCGGCGCTGCGCCGGATCGTCGCCGAGCGCCCGGACGTGCGGCTGCTCGTCGTCGGCCGTGGCGACGGCGACCGGCTGCGGCGCGCCGCGGGACCGGGCCTGGCGGGCCGGATCGACCTGCTCGGTCCGGTCGACGAGGCGACCAAGGCCGCCGCGCTGCGCTCGGTCGCGGTGTTCTGCGCACCGCACCGCGGCGGGGAGAGCTTCGGGATGGTGCTGACCGAGGCGATGGCCGCGGGCGCCCCGGTGCTGGCCGCGGACCTCGAGTCCTTCCGTGCCGTGCTCGACGACGGCCGCGCCGGTGCACTGTTCCCACCCGGCGACGACGCCGCCCTGGCCGCCGCGCTCACCCGCCTGCTCGACGACGGGACCGCCCGCGCCCGGTTCGCCGCCGCCGGGCGGGACCGGGCGCAGCGCTACGACTGGCCGGTCGTGGCCTCCGACGTGCTGCGTGTGTACCGGGCCGCGATCGCCGGCGCGCCACGGCCGCTCGTGCGCGGGGGCGCGCGGTGAGCGCGGCCGTCGTCGCCGGGGGAGTGGTCCTCGCGACGCTGCTGGTGGCGGCTCTCACCCTGTGGTGCGTGACACGGGTCCGGCGCCTGCACCGGCTGCACGTGCGGGTCGACGCCGCCCGGGCCGGGCTCGCCGCGGCGCTGGACTCCCGGGCCCGGGTCGCGCTCGCCGTCGCCGACGCCCTCGGTCCCGCCGCACCGCCGGACCTGCGACAGGCCGCCGTCGCCGCGCGGGCACTGCCCGCTCCGGCCCCGGACGGCCGGGACCCGGCCGGGGGCCGCGCCGCCCGCGAGGCCGCGGAGAACGCCCTGACCAGGCAGCTCGCCGTCGTCGGGCGGGGGCCGGGCCGGCCGGGGCCCTGCGACGACCTCGCCGATGCCGAGGCACTGGTCGTGCTGGCCCGCCGGGTGCACAACGACGCCGTCCGCGACACCCGTGCCCTGCGGTCCCGGCGGCTGGTGCGGATGCTGCGGCTGCACGGCACCGCACCGGAGCCGGTGTACTTCGAGATCGTCGATCCGGAACCGCCGCGTTCACCTGCGCGACCTCACGTAGAATCGCCACGCAGTCCGACCGTCATGTGAGGAGCTCCGATCACCCGTGTCCGCAGCTGAGAACACCCCCGACACCGCCGGTCCGCAGCACGGCACCGCGCGGGTGAAGCGCGGGATGGCCGAGATGCTGAAGGGCGGCGTGATCATGGACGTCGTCACCCCGGATCAGGCCAAGATCGCCGAGGACGCCGGCGCCGTCGCCGTCATGGCCCTGGAGCGCGTCCCGGCCGACATCCGTGCCAACGGCGGCGTGGCCCGCATGTCGGACCCGGACATGATCACCGGCATCGTCGAGGCCGTGTCCATCCCGGTCATGGCGAAGGCCCGCATCGGCCACTTCGTCGAGGCCCGGGTCCTGCAGTCCCTGGGCGTCGACTACATCGACGAGTCCGAGGTGCTGACCCCGGCCGACGAGGCCCACCACATCGACAAGTGGAGCTTCACCGCCCCGTTCGTCTGCGGTGCCACCAACCTCGGTGAGGCCCTGCGCCGCATCTCCGAGGGCGCGGCGATGATCCGCTCGAAGGGTGAGGCCGGCACCGGCAACGTCGTCGAGGCCACCCGGCACATGCGCTCGATCCGCGCCGAGATCGGCCGGCTCGCCTCGCTCGACGCCGCCGAGCTCTACATCGCGGCCAAGGAGCTGCGCGCCCCGGTCGAGCTGGTCGCCGAGGTGGCCCGCACCGGGAAGCTGCCGGTCGTGCTGTTCACCGCGGGTGGCATCGCGACCCCGGCCGACGCCGCGATGATGATGCAGCTCGGCGCCGAGGGCGTGTTCGTCGGCTCCGGCATCTTCAAGTCCGGCGACCCGGCGCAGCGCGCGTCGGCGATCGTGAAGGCCACGACCTTCCACGACGACCCCGAGATGATCGCCAAGGTCTCCCGCGGTCTCGGCGAGGCCATGGTCGGCATCAACATCGCCGACATCCCCGAGGAGCAGCGCTACGCCGCTCGCGGCTGGTAAGCACCCTCCGCTCCGCCCCGAGAGCCCCGTCCGGCACACCGCCGGACGGGGCTCTCGCCGTTTCCGGCCCCGCTGCCGCGCAGGTCCCCGTGCGCCGCACGGATCCGGACCCGTGCGGCGGCGCCGGAACCCCGTGTGGCGGGGGACGGGACCGGGTGCGGGCCACGGTCCGGTGACCCGATCGGTCCCTCGGACGCGTGGGGCGTCCGTTCCGGCCACGTTCCGCGGTCGCTCGGTGGAGGGGTTGCCTACTCGATGTGGTGACACAGGTGCTCGTGGTGACTCTGTGGCATCTAGCGTTCCGTGGGGATCAGGAGACCACTGTTACGGAGGAGCCTGATGGGACGCTCTGTGAGGGTCGTGGCGATCGCCGCCGCGATGTTGATCAGCTTTCCGGCTGCGGCGTTCGCGGACACCGGGGACGGCCGACCGGGTGCGACGACGACCGCGGACTGCCCCACGACGGGCGCCGCCCCGGGTGGGGGAGCCGGTTCGGGTGGTCCGGCCACCGGTGGTGACGGTAGCGCCGGGTCGGGGAAGCCCGGCGCCTCCGCGGCCCCCGGGGCGGCCGGGCCCGAGGGGGACGGCCCCTCCGGGGACGGCTCGGGCGACGACCGCGGCTCCTCGAACGGCCACGGCTCCTCCGGTGCCGACCACGGCTCCTCGGGCGACGGGTCGGGGCGCGGCGACGGCGGCTCGGGCGGCGACGACTCCGGCTCCGGCGGCGACGGGGGATCGTCGGGATCGGGCGGCTCCGGGAACGACACGGGGTCCGGTTCGGGTGACGATCGAGGCTCCGGCTCCGGCTCCGGCTCCGGCTCCGGCTCCGGCTCCGGCTCCGGCTCCGGCTCCGGCTCCGGCTCCGGCTCGGACCAGGGCTCGGGTTCCGGTGGGGACTCCGGCGACACGACATCGGGCGCGGGCGACTCCGGCACCGGCGACACGACGCAGGACTCCACCGATGACCGGACGCCGGGCGGCGACCAGGGTTCGGGCGGCGACCACGGCTCGGGCGGCGACCAGGGTTCCGGTGACGACCAGGGCCCCGGAGACGGCACGACCTCCGACCCGGGTTCGGGCGACGACACGACATCGGGCGGGGACGGCGCTCCGAACGGCGACCGCGGTCCGGCCGGCGATCAGGGCGACCGGGCCGGCGCCCCGGGGTCACCCGCCGACACGACCTCGGCGAACGCGACCCCGGGCACGGCGCCCGGCGGCGCGGCGACCACCCCGGCCGGCGAACCGGCCCCCGGTGCGACCCCCGCCCCCGTGGACTGCACCGCCGGCGCGGCCCCGGCGGCCCCGTCCTACCCGGGCGCGGCGACCACCGCCGCCGTCGCGCACGGCTGGGGCGAGCCCACCAAGGTCGACGACTTCGACGGCGACGCCCTCACGGGCTGGAGCCCCTACGACGGACCCGGCCACGCCGGCAAGGGGACCCGTTCCCCGTCGGCGATCTCGGTGAAGGACGGCCTGCTCACCATCGACGGCGACGCCGACGGCACCACCGGCGGCATGGCCTGGTCGGACAGCAGCCAGAAGTACGGCCGCTGGGAGGGCCGGGTGCGGGCACCCGCGTCGGACCCGTCGTACAACGCGCTGCTGCTGCTCTGGCCCACTGCCGAGAACTTCCCGGTCGGCGGTGAGATCGACTTCATGGAGATGACCGACCACACCCGGCAGAAGACCAACCTGTTCCTGCACTACGGCGAGGACAACTCCCAGGTCCAGGGCTCGGTCGACATCGACGCGACCCAGTGGCACAACTGGGCGGTCGAGTGGACGCCGAAGGGTGTGACCGCCTTCGTCGACGGCAAGCAGTGGTGGCACACCGACGACACCTCGGTCCTGCCTCCCGGGCCGATGCACCTGACGATCCAGCTCGACTGGTTCCCCAAGGGCGGCGGTGACGTGAAGCCCTCGGAGATGCAGGTCGACTGGGTCCGCCAGTACGCCCTGCCCGAGTCCGAGAAGGGCGGGGACGGCTCCGGCGACGCGGGCGGCAACGACGAGGGGCTCTTCGACGGACTGCTGCACCGCATCACCGAGGGCGGTCCGGACCGGGAGCCCGGCTCGGCGACCCGCGGTGCGAGCGGCACGTGATCAGCGGTACTCCATGACCATCACCGCGGTCGCGCCCGGGGTGAGCGCGCGGTAGGAGTGCGGGCGGTCGGCCGGGAACGTCAGATGGTCCCCCGGGTCCAGCTCGATCTCCTCGCCCTCCGGCCCGATCACCCACCGGCCCGCCGACACCACCACGTGCTCGACGGTGCCGGGGGAGTGCGCGTCGGCGGCCCGGGGCGGCCCCGGCTCGCAGGTGGCCAGGTGCAGGTCGCGGCGCGCCCCCGGTGGGCACGGGGACAGCAGTGCTCCGGTGTAGGCGGCCTCCTCCGACCGGATCGCGGGACGGTCGGCGAACCGCACCACCCGCACCGTCGACGACGGCGGCTCCACCAGCGCGCTGAACGGGACCTCGGCGACGACCGCGATCGCCCAGAGCGTCTCCACACTCGGGTTCCCGGTCCCCGCCTCCAGCTGCGACAGCGTCGACTTCGCGATGCCCGCCCGGCGGGCGAGCTCGGCCGAGGAGATGCCGAGGCGCTCCCGTTCCCGGCGGATGGCCGCCGCGATCGTCGCGAGCGGTGGCTCAGGCGTTCGATTCATCGGTCTCCTCGTTCGGCTTGACGAACACAGCCGCTGTTGTTCACTGTATCGGGCATGCGTTCGATACAGCGAACGACCCGCGGGGACGTCCGCGACGCCGTCACCATCTCGGTGGCCGTCGCCGTCGTCGGGGTCTCCTTCGGCGCGCTCGCGCCGGCCGCCGGGTTGTCCCCGGCCATGACGATGGCGATGTCGCTGTTCGTGTTCGCGGGCGGCGCCCAGCTGCTCGTCACCGGAGTGCTGGCCGCCGGGGGCGGTGTGTGGGCCGCCGTCGCCGCGGGGCTGGTGCTCAACCTGCGGCACCTGCCGTTCGGCCTGGCCCTGGCCCGTCACCTGGGCGGGGGCTGGGCGCGGCTGCCGGCGGCGCACGTCGTCACCGACGAGTCGACGGCGTTCGTGCTGGCCCGCACCGACGTCCCCGGGCGGGGATGGCGCGCGTTCCGCATCCTCGGCGTCGCGAAGTACCTCTGCTGGCAGCTCGGCACAGCGG
This sequence comes from Pseudonocardia sp. DR1-2, assembly GCF_023717215.1. Lineage (NCBI taxonomy): Bacteria > Bacillati > Actinomycetota > Actinomycetes > Pseudonocardiales > Pseudonocardiaceae > Pseudonocardia > Pseudonocardia sp. DR1-2. The sequence continues at coordinate 178,970 of NZ_JAMQOF010000001.1, forward strand.
CCGGTCTGGTGCTCGGGGCGAGCGTGCCGGACCCGGCCGCGTTCGGGCTCGACGCCGCCTTCCCGGCCGCGCTGCTGGCCATGCTCGTCCCGATGCTGCGCCGGGTCGACGCCCGTCGGGTCGGCGCGGCCGCCGCCACCCTGTCGCTGGCCTGCGCGCCGTTCCTGCCCGCGGGCCTGCCCGTGCTGGCCGGCCTGCTCGGCGTCGGCGCGGCCGGCCGGACCACGGGGGAGCAGCCGTGACCGTCGCCGCGCTGCTCGTCCTCGCCGGCGGGACCTACCTCATGCGGCTGCTGCCGCTGGTCCTGCACGACCGGGTCGCCCTGTCCCCGCGCACCGTGCGCCTGGTCGAGCTGGGAGCGGTCGGGCTGCTCGTCGCGCTCGTCGCGACCGGCACCTGGTTCGAGGGGGCCGGGTTCGCCGGCTGGGCCCGCCCGGCCGGGGTCGCCGTGGCCGCCGGTGCGCTGCTGCTGCGGGTGCCGTTCGTGCTGGTCGTCGTCCTCGCCGCGGCGACGACGGCCGGGCTGCGGCTGGCCGGAATCGCCTGAGCCGGTCGTCACCCCGGCGCGCGCCCCGCGCCGGGGACCGCGAGGATCGACCCATGCACGTGCTCGTCCTCGGCGCCACCGGCTACGTCGGCTCCCGGCTCGTCCCGCGCCTGCTCGACGCCGGCCACGACGTCCGGGTGCTCGCCCGCACCCCGGGCAAGCTGGCCGCGCACCCGTGGGGGGAGGCGGTCGACGCGGTCCGTGGCGACGCCCGGGAACCGGCCGACGTGCGCCGGGCCTGCGAGGGTGCCGACGCCGTCGTCCACCTGGTGCACGCCATGGACGGCCCCGGCTACGCCGACCGCGACCGCACCGCCGCGCACGCGCTGGCCGACGGCGCCGCCGCGGCCGGTGTACGCCGCATCGTCTACCTGGGCGGGCTGCAGCCCGAGGCCGGCACCCGGCGGGTGTCGCAGCACCTGTCCTCGCGCCGCGAGGTCGGGGACATCCTGCTCGCCGGGCCCGTCCCGACCGCCGTGCTGCGGGCCGGGATCGTCGTCGGCACCGGCTCGGCCAGCTTCGAGATGATCCGGCACCTCACCGAGACCGCGATGGGCGGTCCGCTGGTCCTGCCGCTGCCCGACCGTGCCTGGAACCGGATCCAGCCGATCGCCGTCGACGACGTGCTGTACGACCTCGTCGGCTGCCTCGACCTGCCCGCCGGGGTGGACCGGGCGTTCGACGTCGGCGGTCCCGACGTGCACACCTACCGGTCCCTGATGAGCGAGTTCGCCGCCGAGGCAGGACTGCTGCGGCCGTTCCCGGTGCCCGTCCCGCTGTCCGCGCCGCGGCTCACCGCCCGCGCCGTCGCCGCGCTCACCCCGGTCGGCCGCGGGCTGGCCGAGCCGCTGGTCGAGTCCATGCGTCACGAGCTGGTGGCCGACCCCGACGACCTCGCGGCCCTCGACGCGCTCATCGGCACCCCGCCCGGCGGCCGGACCCCGTACCGCACGGCGGTCCGCCGCGCCCTCGACGGCGTCGGCGCGGCCGGGCCGGGGCCCTCCGACCCGCCCGGCACCGGTCCGCTGGAGTGGTCGACGACCGACACCCACGACGTCGCCGCTCCCGCCCGCGCCGTCTGGTCGGTGATCGAGACACTCGGCGGCCCGCACGGCTGGTACACCGTCCCGGGCGTCGCGACGCTGACCGGCCACCTCGACGTCCTCGCCGGTGGGCCCGGTGTCGTCCCGCGCCGGCACGGCGACGGCCCGGCCCGCCTCGTCCCGGGGGAGCCCCTGGACCGCTGGACCGTCGAAACCGTCGAACCGGGGCGGCGGCTGGTGCTGCGCGCCGCGGACCGGCTCCCCGGCGACGCCCGGCTCGAGCTCACCGTCACCCCGACCGACCGGCTGACCAGCCGCTACACCCAGACCCTGCGGTTCACCCCACGCGGGATGGCCGGGCGGCTGGGATGGCTGGCGGCCTACCCGTCGCAGCGCTTCGTGTTCGCCGTGATGGCGCGGACCCTCGCCGGGGTCGCCGAGACCCGCTACCGGCGCGACGTCCGCGCCCTCTGACCCCTCCGGAATGCCCCCAGGGGAACTCTCGTAGCGCTCTAAGCCACGAGAGTTCCCCTGGGGGGCGACGGGGCGGCGCCTCAGTCCCGGCTGCGGGCCTGGGCCACCTGCTCGGCGCGGTCCTCGGCCGCGAGCCGGGTCAGCTCGGCTCCGGCCTCGGAGTCGCGGGTGAGGTTCTCGCCCGACTCCGGGTCGAACACGTGGATCTTCCGCGCGTCCAGCCAGAACTCGGCGTCGCGGCCCTCCCGGATCCGGCTGGTCGAGTCGATCGACACGATCGCCTGCGTACGCAGCTGATCGGCGTCGAGCTCCCGCGACAGCTCCTTGAGCTTGGTCTCCACCTCGGCCGGGGCCTCGTAGGGGATGTAGGCGTACTGCGAGTCGCCCAGCCACTCGGTCACGTCGACCTTCGCGGTGAAGGTCGACCCGACGTGGCGCTTGGCCTCGTCGACCAGCGACGCGTCCTCGAAGTACTCCGGCCGGATGCCGACCAGCACCAGCTCGCGCCCGGCGACCTTCTCGGCGCGCGCGGCGTCGAGCTCGATCGGGCCGAACGGCGTCTCCAGCTTGTTCCCGGCCACGGTCGCGGGCAGGAAGTTCATCGGCGGCGACCCGATGAACCCGGCGACGAAGAGGTTGACCGGCTGCTCGTAGAGCTCGCGCGGCGAGGCGACCTGCTGGATGACGCCCTTGCGCAGGACACAGACCCGGTCGCCGAGGGTCATCGCCTCGGTCTGGTCGTGCGTGACGTAGACGGTGGTGATACCGAGGCGGCGCTGCAGGCGGGCGATCTCGGTGCGCATCTGCCCGCGCAGCTTCGCGTCCAGGTTGGACAGCGGCTCGTCGAACAGGAACGCGTCGGCGTCACGGACGATGGCACGGCCCATCGCGACCCGCTGGCGCTGACCGCCGGACAGGTTCGCGGGCTTGCGCTGCAGGTGCTCCTGCAGCTCCAGGACCTTCGCCGCGGTGTCGACCTTCTGCTTGATCTCGTCCTCGGGCGCCTTGGCCAGGCGCAGCGGGAACGCGATGTTCTCGAAGACCGACAGGTGCGGGTAGAGCGCGTAGTTCTGGAACACCATCGACAGGTTGCGGTCCCGCGGGGCCTTGTCGTTGACGCGGTTGCCGGCGATGACCATGTCGCCGGAGGTGATGTCCTCCAGACCGACGATCATCCGCAGCAGTGTCGACTTCCCGCAGCCGGACGGGCCGACGAGGATCATGAACTCGCCGTCGGCGATGTCCATGCTCACGTCGTTCACGGCCGGGAAGCCGTCCCCGTACTTCTTGACGATGTTCTTCATCTCGATCGACGCCATGGCCGGTCGGTTCCTCTCTCTGTGTACGGGGTGTCAGCCCTTGACGGCGCCGTTGGTCAGACCGGCGACGATGCGCCGCTGGAACAGCAGGACGAGCACGACGACGGGGATGGTCACGATCACGGCGGCGGCGGCGATCGGGCCGTTGGGCGACTCGAACTGCGAGGCCCCGGAGAACAGGCCCAGCGCGGCCGGGACCGGGCGGGACGCGCCGGTCGAGGTCAGCGAGATGCCGTAGGCGAAGTCGTTCCAGGCGATGAAGAACGCCAGGATCGCGGTGGTGAACACCCCGGGCGTCGCCAGCGGGACGATCACCTTGCGGAACGCCTGCCAGGTGGTGGCGCCGTCGACCTGGGCGGCCTGCTCCATCTCCCACGGGATCTCGCGGAAGAACGCCGACATGGTCCAGATCGACAGCGGCAGGGTCAGCGACAGGTAGGGGATGATCAGGCCGGGCCAGGTGTCGTAGAGCCCGATCTGGCGCCACAGGTTGAACAGCGGCGTCACGATCGAGATGACCGGGAAGATCGCCACCGCCAGCGCGGTCGACAGGATCAGCTTCTTGCCCCGGAAGTCGAGCCGGGCGATCGCGTAGGCGGCGAACATCGACAGCACGCACGCCAGGAACGTCGCGATGATGCAGATGCCGAAGGAGTTGCGCAGCGCGGGCAGGAACAGCCCGGCCGCGTCCCCGACGAGGATCTGCTCGTAGTTGCTCCACGACACCGAGGTCGGGAGGAACTGCTTGTTGGCGATGTCGTCGCTCGACTTCAGCGACAGCGACACGATCCAGCCCACCGGGAACAGGGCGTAGACGACGATCGCGATGCCGGCGACGATCCAGAGGACTCTCTCGCGGGTGGACATCACTTCTCCCCTCGGGCCTGGGACAGGTCGACCTTGAACCCCTTGATGAACCCGATGCAGATGATCACGACGGACAGGAACAGCAGCACCGACACCGCGGAGCCGAGCCCGATCTCGACGCGGGCGATGGTCTGGCGGTAGGCCAGGAACGACACCGTCTCGGTGCTGTTCGCCCCGGCCGTCATCACGAACACCGAGTCGAACACGCGGAACGCGTCCAGGGTCCGGAACAGCAGGGCGACCATGATCGCCGCCTTCATGTTCGGGAGGGTGACCTTCCACATCCGCTGCCACCAGGTCGCGCCGTCGACGCGGGCGGCCTCCTGCAGCACGTCGGGCACCTGGGCCAGACCCGCGAGCAGCAGCAGCGAGATGAACGGGGTGGTCTTCCAGATCTCGGCCAGGCAGATCACGAACAGCGACGAGCCGGTCGAGCCGAACCAGTCGGTGTCGGCCGAGATCCCGGGCAGCCAGCCGAACCAGGAGTTCACGAAGCCCGAGTCGAGGGAGAACGCGTACTGCCAGGCGAACGCCGACACGACCGTGATGACCGCGTAGGGGATCAGGATCGCGGCGCGCAGCACCGGCCGGATCGCCTTGAGCGCGTTCATCATGACCAGCGCGAGCAGGAAGCCCAGGACCAGCTCGACCGCGACGGTGACCACGGTGATGAACACCGTGACGCCGAACGAGGTCCACCAGATCGAGTCGGTGAGGATGACCGCGTAGTTCTTCAGGCCGACGAAGGAGATGTTGTCCGGGTCGGTCAGCCGGTAGTCGAACAGCGAGTAGTAGACGGCCTGGATGATCGGGTAGGCCGTCACCAGCAGCATCACGGCGAACGCCGGGCCCGCGAGGTACCAGCCGAGCTTCTGCTCGGCCCGGCTGCGGTCACTGGCACCGCGCGGGGCCGGGGAGGCCCCGGTCCCGGTCCCGGGCCGCTCGGTCGTCGTGGTCACAGCAGCTCCTCCTTGGCGAGGACCGCCTTGATCAGCGCGGCGGTCGCGGGGCCGACGGTCGGCGGGTCGATGCCCGCGGTCGGGTGGTAGGTGCGCTGGATGGACTCGGAGACCTCGCTGTAGTACGCCGTCTGCGGGCGCGGCTTGGCCTGCTGCAGCGACTGCGCGATGACCGGGGCCATCGGGAACTTCTTCACCACGTCCGGGTCGGTGAACACCGAGATCCGGGCGGCCGGGTTGCCGTTGGTGAGGAAGTACTGCTTCTGGTTCTCGGTCGAGGTGATGCACTCGGTGGCCTGGTAGGCCAGGTCGGTGTGCTTGCTGAAGGCGCCGACGCCGAGGTTGATGCCGCCGTAGGGCGGGGCCGAGGGCCTGCCGGCCTCGGTCTGCGGGTAGAGCGCCCAGCCGAAGTCGTCCGGCGTGGACTGGGGGACGGTCCCCTCCTCGACGGCGCTGTTGACCTTGCCCCAGACGAACGGCCAGTTCACCTGGAACATCGCGTCACCGGACTGGAAGGCGTTGGAGTTCTCGTCCTCGGAGTTGGTCGAGAAGCCGGGACCACCGACGGCCGAGACCGCCTTCATGATCTCGGCGGCCTTCGTCGCGGCGGGGGAGTCCAGGCCGAGCTGGACGCCCTCCGGGTTCTGCGGCGAGGCGTTGGTGACGATCTGCCCGCCGCCGCCCTCGACCAGCGCGTTCAGCCAGACGGTCAGCGACTCCGCGCGGATGCCCTGCGCGGCGATGATCGAGTTCTTGGCCTGCGCGGTCTGCACGACCTGGTCCCAGGTGACCGGCTTCGACAGGTCCAGCCCGGTGCCGGCGACCTGCGACTTGCGGTACCAGAGCAGCTGGGTGTTGGCCCAGAACGGCACCGTGACGAGCTCGCCGTTCCAGCTCGCGCCCTCCTTCGCGGAGTTCACGATCCCGGCGGTGGTCCGCTGCGCGACCTCCTCGGGCACCGGGGCCAGGAACTTCGCCTCGGCGAACTCGGGGATGTAGGGCGGGTCGATGGACATGATGTCGATCGAGCTGTCGTTGGCCGCGAGCCGGCGGATCAGCTGCTGACGCTGTTCCGCGGACTGGCGCGGCAGCACCGACACCGCGATCTGGTACTGCCCGTTCGACGCCGCCGAGCAGCGCTGGGCGATCTCCGCCTGCCCGCCGTCGTCGGGGTTGATGTACCAGTTGAGGACCGGCGGGCCCGCGGGTGCGCCTCCGCAGCCCGCCAGCAGGGCGAGGGCGACGGTGGCCGCACCGGCGGCCAGCGTCCTCCTCCACCGTGTGCGACGCATGGTCAACTCCGAACTCCCGTGTCCGATACCGCTGCTGTGTCCCGTCGCTCTTCGGCGACGTTGGAAGCGTTTCCAACCGAGACTGTGAGCCCTTCACCCGGGAGTGTCAAGGCTCACAGCAATCGGGCTGGTCGGCGACGATCCTTACTGATCCACAGGCGATGGTCCAGCGCAGTCGGATAACATCCGCTCTTGCAATCGCTTCCAGCTTTGGGCATACATGTGTCGTGCCCGAACCGGTCAACCTGGCCGACGTGGCCCGGCTGGCCAAGGTCTCACCGGCCACCGCGTCACGCGCGCTCAGCGATCACCCCCACGTCGCCGAGGCCACCCGCGCCCGCGTGTGGGAGGCCGCGCGCGCCCTGGAGTACGTCGTGAGCCCGGACGCCTCCGGGCTCGCGCGGGGCACGACGGGGCGGATCGCCGTCGTCGTCCCGCACCTGTCGCGGTGGTGGTTCGGGGCGGCGCTGGAGGGGCTGTCCGAGGTGGTGCGCGAGGCCGGGCGCGACGTGCTGCTCTACCACCTGGGCGACGCCGCGGCCCGGCGCGCGTTCTTCGCCGAGCTGCCCGCCCGCCGGCGTGCCGACGCCGTCGTGCTGCTGGGGTTCGGCGTCGACGACGCCGAGCGCGCCCGGCTGGAGCGGATCGGCGTCGGCATCGTGTCGGCGGGGACCCGGATCGGCAACCACCCCTCGGTGTCGATCGACGAGTGCGTCGCCGGTCGCCAGGCCGTCGACCACCTGCTCCACCTCGGACACCGGAGGATCGGGATGATCGTCACCACCGACCCGGAACTCGACCCGGGCCAGCCCGAGGGGCGTGCCGCCGCCTACCGGGCGGCGCTCGCCGACGCCGGCGTGGAGCACGACCCCGCCCTGACGGTGAGCGTGCCCTGGAGCCCGGAGGGCGGGGCGCGGGCGATGGGGGAGCTGCTCGGGCTGTCCGACCCGCCGACGGCGGTCTACGCCCACACCGACGAGGTCGCCCTCGGCGCCGTCGGCACGCTGCGCCGGGCCGGGCTCGCGGTGCCCGGCGACGTGTCGGTCATCGGCATCGACGACCACCCGCTGGCCGCACTGACCGATCTGTCCACCGTGGCCCAGCCGGCGGCCGAGCAGGGTGCCGTGGCGGCCCGGATGGCGCTGGCGACGCTGGCCGGCGAGCCGGTCGAGCCGCTCGCCACCCTGCCGACCCGGCTGGTCATCCGCGGCTCCACCGCCCCACCGGCCCGCGGCGTGCGGGGGGTGTCCTGAATGGACGCGCCACCGGAGCTGGTGCTGCGGGCCCCCGGTCCCGAGCTGATCGCGCTGCCCTGGAACGAGCCGCTGGAACGGTGGGACGAGATGCGGGTCCCGCTGCGCGACATGGAGGTCGGCCCCAGCCGGCACCTCGTCCGGTTCGTCGAGGCCGACGGTGCACTGTGGGCACTCAAGGACATGCCGGAGCGGATCGCCCGTCGTGAGTACGACGTGCTGCGGCGCCTCGAGCACCAGTGCCTGCCCGCGGTCCGCCCGGCCGGTCTGGTGAACCAGCCGGCGCACGAGACCGCGATCCTGGTGACCCGGTACCTGAGCGGGTCCTGGCAGTACCGCAGGCTGTTCCTGCGGCTGCCCCCGAACCGGCCGCGGCACCGCGCCCGGCTGTTCGACGCGATGATCTCGCTGCTGGTCGAGCTGCACCGGCACGGCGTGTTCTGGGGCGACTGCTCGCTCAACAACACCCTGTTCACCCGCGACGGGCAGACCCTGCAGGCCTTCCTCGTCGACGCCGAGACCAGCGAGGTGCACCCGGACGGCCTGTCCGACGGCCAGCGCGAGCACGACGTGACGATCCTGGTCGAGAACATCGCCGCCGGGATGATCGACCTCGCGACCTCGCTGGAGCGCCCGCCGGAGATGATCCCGCAGCTCATCGACGAGGCGACCGCCCTGCCCGAGCGGTACCGGGAGCTGTGGGACGCCCTGCACGCCTCGCCGGTCTTCGCCTTCGGCGACCGCTACCGGGTCGAGGGCGCCATCCGGGAGCTCAACGACCTGGGCTTCGCCGTCGACGAGGTGTCCCTGCTCCCGGTCGGCGACGGCCGGTCGCGGCTGCACATCGCCGTCGGCGACCGCAACTACCACTCCGAGACGCTGCGCAGGCTGACCGGTGTCGGCGTGGGGGAGGGCCAGGCCCGGATCCTGCTGGGCGACCTCAACGCCCACCGCGACTGGATGCAGCGGCGCACCGGGCACCCGGTGTCGGAGCGCGCGGCCGCCCGCAGCTGGATCGACCACTGCCTCGAGCCCGGATCGGCCCGCGCGCACGCCGCGCTCGGCGGTGCCGGCGATCCGGTGCAGGCGTACTGCGACCTGCTGGAGGTGCGCTGGCTGTTGTCCGAACGGGCCGGCGCCGACGTCGGCAACGAGACCGCGCTGGCCGCACTCGGCGGGCGCGCCCCGACCGACTCGGCGGCGAAGATGGCCGTGGCCGACGCCCCCACCGGGCCGCTGCCGCGGATCCCCGCGGACGACCCCGACGAGCGGTGACGCGCGTCGTCACATCGTTGACGCCACGGTAACCACACTCCCGGCGGTACTGTTCCGGGCCGTGTCCATTCCCGGTCCCGGTTACGCCATCACCGCACGCGTCGACGCCCCCGCCCACCCCACCTCGGCCGGTGACCTCACCGCCGCCGTCGGCCAGGTCGGTGGCGTCGTCACCGCCTTCGACGTCGTCGAGGCGCGCACCGAGAGTCTCGTCGTCGACATCTCGGTCAACGCCCGCAACACCGAGCACGTCGAGGAGATCAAGGCCGCCATCGAGCAGCTCGAGGGCTTCTCGGTCCGCAAGGTCTCGGACCGGACCTTCCTGCTCCACCTCGGCGGCAAGATCGAGGTGCGGTCCAAGGTGAACCTCCGCACCCGTGACGACCTGTCGCGCGCCTACACCCCGGGCGTCGCGCGGGTGTCGATGGCGATCGCGGAGAACCCGTCCGACGCCCGGCGCCTGACGATCAAGCGCAACACCGTCGCCGTCGTCACCGACGGGTCCGCGGTGCTCGGCCTGGGCAACATCGGCGCCGCGGCGGCGATGCCGGTGATGGAGGGCAAGGCGGCGCTGTTCAAGCAGTTCGCAGGAGTCGACGCCTGGCCGGTCTGCCTCGACACCCAGGACACCGAGGAGATCATCCGCACCGTCCAGCTGATCGCCCCCGGCTACGGCGGCATCAACCTGGAGGACATCGCCGCGCCGCGCTGCTTCGAGATCGAGCGCCGGCTGCGCGAGCTGCTCGACATCCCGGTCTTCCACGACGACCAGCACGGCACCGCCGTCGTCGTCCTCGGCGCCCTGCGTAACGCGCTGCGCGTGGTCGGCAAGAAGTTCTCCGACATCCGCGTCGTCGTCTGCGGGGTCGGCGCGGCCGGCTCGGCGATCATCCGGCTGCTCGGCTCGGAGCAGACCGCCGACGTGGTCGCGGTCGACGTGGACGGCATCGTCCACACCGGACGCGAGGGGATGGACGACAACCTCGTCTCGATCGCCGCGCAGACCAACAAGGACGGCAAGCAGGGCACCCTGGCCGACGCGCTCGTCGGGGCCGACGTCTTCATCGGGGTCAGCGCGCCGAACCTGTTCGGCGAGGACGAGCTGCGGACCATGAACGACGACTCGATCGTGTTCGCACTGGCCAACCCGGACCCCGAGGTCGACCCGACGCTGGCGATGCGCCACGCCGCCGTCGTCGCCACCGGGCGGTCGGACTACCCGAACCAGATCAACAACGTGCTCGCGTTCCCCGGTGTGTTCCGCGGGCTGCTCGACGCGCAGGCGCACGACATCACCGACGAGATGATGCTCGCCGCCTCCGCCGCGATCGCCGACGTCGTCGCCGAGCCGAACCCGTCGTTCATCGTGCCGAGCGTGTTCGACCAGAGCGTGGCCCCGGCCGTTGCCGAGGCGCTGCGCGGTGCCGCCGCGAAGCAGGCGAAGCGCGGCGAGGTCGAAGCGGGCTGACCCGGCTCACCGGGGGACGGCCACCCCCGGTTGCGCGGGCACCGGCGCGGGCACCGGGACGTGCTCGACGGGGGAGGCCGCCGTCGCGGCGAGCACGGCGAGCACCGCCGTCGTCCCGAGGGCGAACCGGCGGGGTCGCGACACGCGCACCGGTCGCACCGGGGCGTCCGGCACGGGCACGGCCGTCACGAACGCGGCCGCGGCGTCGTCGAGGCCCCGGCCGTCGGCGGCGGCGCCCCGGACCGCGCCCGCCGTCGCGGCCGGGAGCGACAGCTCGACGACGGCCGCGACCGGGAGCGGCAGCCGGTGCACCCCGACCCGGTAGGTCCGCGCCAGCCCGCTGCGCTCCGGGGCGCCCAGCGCGGGCCCGCAGAACAGCACCAGCGGTGCCGCGGCGCCGGCCCGCCAGCCGTGCTCGCCCTCGACGACGAGACCCCACAGCGCGACGCAGCCCAGCACGGTGCCGGGGCCGAACCCCACGCCGCCGACCCGGGCCGGGTCGCGGACCGCGTGCACGCCGCAGGTGCACGCCGGGTCCGGTGCCTCGTGTCCGCGCAGCTCGCAGTGCGCGGCGAGGGCCCCGCCGGGCGGCCACTCGGTGGCCACGTGCACCGGGGAGCGCAGCCGCGGCGCGGTGGCCGGGCCCGCGACACGCCAGCACCGCCAGCCGACCACGACGCCCGCGACGTCCGGTGCGGTGCCGACCGACGGTGTGGTCAGCGCGGGGCGCACGCCGGTTCACCGGCCCGGTCGGGGACCTGCCGCGGCGTGCCGTCCGGGACCGGCGCGTCCGGGATCGTCGCCCCGTCGGCCGGCGGGTGCGCCGGTCCCCGGACCGGGTCGCCCGGCACGGCCAGGGGTTCGGCCCGGAACACCCGCACCGTCGCTCCGATGTCCATGACGCCCCACCCCCGTGTCCCCGGGCGGGCCGTGCCGGCACCGCGCGGGATCCCAGGATCCGTCCCGCACCCCGGGCCGCGGCACCGCCGTACGGTGCCGCGGCTCACCCCCGGACGGGCGGTTACCGCAGGTCGCACGGGTCTAGGCTGGCGGGCATGGCGGTGAGGATCGGTGTGCTGGCCCTGCAGGGCAACGTCCGTGAGCACGTGGCGGCGCTGACCGCGGCGGGCGCCGAGGCCGTGCCGGTCCGCCGTGCGTCCGAGCTGGCCGCGGTGGACGGCATCGTCCTGCCCGGCGGCGAGTCGACGACCATGTCCAAGCTGCTCGACACCTTCGAGCTCCTGGAGCCGCTGCGCGCCCGGCTGCGCGACGGCCTGCCCGCCTACGGCTCGTGCGCCGGCATGATCCTGCTGGCCGAGGAGATCCTGGACGGACGACCCGACCAGCACCAGCTCGGCGGGCTCGACGTCGTCGTGCGGCGCAACGCCTTCGGCAGGCAGGTCGACTCCTTCGAGACCGACCTGGAGTTCGCCGGTCTCACCGGCGACCCGGTGCACGCGGTGTTCATCCGGGCGCCGTGGGTCGAGAAGACCGGCGGCGACGTCGAGGTGCTCGCCTCGGTCCCGGACGTCACCAGCAACGGTGCCGACGCGGGCGAGGCGGCCGGGCGGGCGGTCGCGGTCCGGCAGGGCCCGGTGCTCGCCACGTCGTTCCACCCCGAGCTGACCGGGGACCGTCGGGTGCACGGGCTGTTCGTCGACATGGTGCGGGCCGCCGTCGGATGACGCGGTGCCGGGCCGCCACCGGACGACACGGCGCCGGGCGGCCACCGGAGCTGCCGCGTCCGAGCGCGACGGGGTGATCCCCGGCGAGCGCGGCAGCGGGGTGTGTCCGCCCCTCACGTCGCCGGAGATCGGGGACCGACTCCGCACAGCGTCACCGCGACGACCGTGGAGGACGACCGGCACGGTGGTGCGGAACCGGTCGCTCGTGACGACCCGGGAGCCCTCGGCGGCGGAGAGCTGAGCTCGGGAGGGGTCCCGAGGGAATCCTCCTAACGTCCGTCTGGTCCATGATCGCGAACCAGAAGGAGTAGGGCGATGCGTGTTCTCAGGTCCACGATGATCGGGTTGGCACTCGGGGTCGCCACGCTGACGTCGGTCGGTGCGGGTGTCGCTGCCGCGGCTCCCGCGGCCCCTGTCCAGTCCCCGACCTGGTACTACATCGCGACCTACGCGAACAGGGGTGCGTGCGAGGCAGCCATCGGGGCTTACCGGGCCGCGCCCGATACCTCGGAGTTCCGCTGCATCTCCAACGGGAACCCGACCCAGAGCCAGGAGACCAGCTGGTCGCTCTACAACCTGCGGTACTGACCTCGACCGACCAGCAGCACCGCGGACGACGACGGCCCGCCCCCGGAGGTGTCGCGGGGCGGGCCGTGCGTCTGTCCCGGGGTATGGCCGGGGCGGACGTCCCTCCCCGCCGCAGAATCGGCCAGGATCTCGTCACCGCGGCATCGGTCAGCTCCTGCGCGGAAGGTCCGTCACCGGTCCCGCTCGCCGGCCCTGGCTCAGCGATTAGCCACGCCGCCAGCGGGCACCCGACCGGGGTGCGGTGCACGGTCGAGCCCCGCGCCGAACCGCACCGGGGCGGCCGGGGCCGCTCTCGCGGGACCGCGGTCCGGCCGCCCCACCTCGCCGCAGAACGCGGAACGGCGTCGACCGCAGCCGAGAAGAAGGCGCGGGGCCCACGCCTCCATCACCTCACCGGCCCGCCGGCACACCCGCAGGTCAGTCGGTCGAGCCGGTGGCGCCGCGCTGGTAGGCGGTGGGTGCGGCGGGGGCGGTCGTCCGCTCGCGTTCGGCGGCCACGGTCGAGTCGATGGCCGAGCGCCACCGCTCGGGCGAGCGCCGGCGCCACGCGCGGGCCTGCCGGAACCCGGTGACGGCCGGGGTGAGCAGGGCGTCGGCGACCGGGGCGGGGCGGATCCGCAGGTCCTGGCTCATCCCCGGGCCGTGGATGCGACGGGTGATCGCGTCGAGGGCGGGGCGGGACAGCCGCGGCGGGACACCGAACAGGTCCCGGAGCAGGACCGAGATCGAGTCGAGCGTCGCGGCGGCCAGACGCGCGGAGTCGTCCGAGACGGGCCCGGTCACGGTCTGCAGCACGTCGTCGATCCGGCGGGCCGCGTCGTGGCCGGTGATCCCCTCGACGAGCCGGGCGTCGATGCCGAGCAGGTGCCCGACGTACCACCAGTAGCGGTAGAGGCCGGCGAGCTCGCGTCCGGTGATGTCGAACCCGAACTGTTCCTCCGCCACGAACGAGGTCAGGGTGAAGTCCATCCACGTCCGCCCGAGGTCGACCTGGTTGATCGGGACACCGTCGGCGGTGCTGTCGTACCCGCGGTCGAGGGCGAGCCTGCGCATGTGGGCGTGCAGCATGCGGACGTCGAGGGTCGCGACGTATCCGGGCCGCCCGCGGCGCAGGTTCCCCGGCAGCATCGCCTGGGTGAGCCAGGTCCCGGTCTCGGTGAGCCGTTTGTCGGCGCGGTCGACGAGGCGGCCGGTGGTGGACAGCACCTTCGCGATCGACGGCGACTCGTAGACCCGGACGAGGGCTCCCGCGCTGAGGGACAGGATGTGCACCGGGGTGGGGGAGCTGAACCAGGGCAGGGGGAGGTCGTCGAGCAGCTCGTCGTCGACGTAGGCGGGCGGCGTCTCGGTCTGCCGCAGGAACGCCGCGAGTGCGGGCGGCGGGTCGTCGAGGGCGTCGAGGCCGTCCCGGATCCCGCGCACGAGCAGCGGCCGCACCGTGGACATCCCGAGCTCGTGCATCTCGTCGACGACGGCGTCGGCGAGGGGGTCGCCGGTGGTCAGGGCCCACTGCATCAGGTCGGCGCGGGTCTCGCCGAACTGGGCGAGCACGGCGGACCGGCTCGACCGGCCGGTCGGCCATGCGGCGGTGACGGTCATCCTGGCTCCAGATCCTCGTGGTGGTGTGCCGGGTCGGCCTGCGGCCGGCCGGTCGACGGGTGGTCGGGGACGCCGAACGCGGCGAACAGACGGGTGACGTCGGCGCGCATGGTCGGAGTGGGGGCGTCGGCGCCGCGCGCCATCTCGTGCAGGATCAGCCCGGACAGCGAGCGCGCGAGGGTGCGCGCGGTGTCCGGAGTGGTGGTCAGCGGGATGAACAGGGCGGCCAGCTCCTCGACGAACGCCTCGGCGATCGGGCGCAGCCGCGGGTTGTGGATCGCGCTGAGGGTCAGCTGGACCACCCCGTCCGGTGGCAGGCGGTCGCCGTAGGGGGCGCGCGCCACGACGGCCATGGCCGCGTCGACGATCCCCGCCCCCCGCTCGGCCGCCTCGCGCGCGGTCCGGCGCATGTCGGCGATGGTCCGGCTGCTCGTCGCCTCGAACGCGGCGACGAGCAGGTCGTCCGCGGTGCGGAAGTGGTACGTCGTCGAGGCGAGCGAGGTCCCCGCCCGGGCGGCGACGGCGCGCTGGGTCACCGCCGTGACGCCCCGGGTGCAGATGATCTCGATGGCGGCGTCGAGCAGGGCCGCCCGGGTCCGTGCGCTGCGGGTGTGTCGGCCGTCCACAATTCGTACGCTAGTACAGATTGTCGGGTACGGGACAGCCGGTTCGTCCGGTCGGGTGTGGGGGTGGGGTTTACCCCAGGTCCACGCGGGGGAGCGCCGTGTGGGCCGGCCGGTCCGGCGCGGGGACCCTGGGGAGCATGACCACCACCGTCGTGCCCAGCGGGTCGCGCCCCGCCCTGCCCTCCGCGGTGGGCCTCAGCGTCGCGCTGTGGCTCGGCGCCATCCTGGCCGGGCTCGCCGAGTCCCTGGTCCGGCTGGCCGCACCGGTGCCGCCCGCGACCGGGGAGCTGGCCGTCCGCGCCGGGATCTACCTGGTCCTGGGCGTGGTCGTGCTGCAGCTGCGCTCCGGGCACGGCGTGTACCGGTGGACCGTCCTCGGCGTGCTCGGTGTGCTCGGGACGGCCTCACTGGTCGTCGAACCGGTGCGTGCCCTCGCCGACGGGGGCTCGGTCGGGCTGTTCCTGGTGTCCGCGACCGCGCCCGAGCTCGTCGCGGCGGCGCTGCGCGGGCTGCACGTGGCCGAGGTGATCGCCGCCGTCGTGCTGCTGTTCCACCCCGCCGCCCGGGCCTTCTACCGGACGACCTCACCCTCGACGACGGTCGTCGCCGCGCCGGCGGGGATCCGGTAGCGGATCAGCCGGGAGCTGTTCGCGACGACCGCGACGCTGGAGGCGTTGTGCAGGATCGCCGCGACCACCGGTGACATCGCCCCGCCGGCGGAGACCAGCAGCCCGGCCGCGTTCACCGCGATCGACATGCCGTAGTTCTGCCGGATCAGGGTGATCGAGCGCCGCCCCAGGTCACGCAGGTCGAGCAGTGCGTGGAGGTCGTCGGCGGCGAGGGCGACGTCCGCGGTCTCGACCGCCACGTCGGTCCCGGCCACGCCCATCGCGATCCCGATGTCGGCCAGCGCCAGCGCGGGGGCGTCGTTCGTGCCGTCGCCGATCATCGCGACGGTGTGGCCCTCGGCCTGCAGCGCCCGGACCACGTCCTGCTTCTGCTCGGGCATGACCTCGGCGCGGTACTCGGTGATGCCGAGCTCCTCGGCGACGGCCTTCGCGGTCTGCGGGTGGTCGCCGGTGAGCATGACGATCCGGGTGACGCCGTCGGCGCGCAGCCGCTCCAGCACGTCGCGGGCCTCGGTCCGCACGGTGTCGCGCAGCGAGACCAGGCCGACCAGCGCGCCGTCGACGGCGAGCAGCAGGGGGGTCTCCGAGGCCTTCTGCAGCCGCCGCACCCAGTCCGCCGCCTTGCGCGGGACCGTGACGCCCTGGGCGCGGAGCAGGTCGCGTGAGCCGATGAGCAGTACCCGGCCGTCGGCCTGGACCCGCATGCCCTGGCCGAGCAGGACCTCGCACTCCTCGTGCGGCGGGATCTCGATCCGCCGCTCCTCGGTGGAGCGGATGACCGCCTGTGCCAGCGGGTGGCGGGAGTGGATCTCCGACGACGCGGCGTAGGCCAGGACCTGCTCGGGCGCCCAGTCGTCGTGGAAGGAGATGACGTTGGTGACGACCGGACGGCCCTGGGTGAGCGTGCCGGTCTTGTCGAACACCACCGCGTCGACCCGGCCGGCCGCCTCGAGGTGCGCGCCGCCCTTGATGAGGATGCCGCGCCGCGCGCCGTTGCCGATCGCCGCGGAGATCGCCGTCGGGGTGGACAGGCCGACCGCGCACGGGCAGGCGATGAGCAGCATCGTCATCGCGCGCCGCACGTCGCGGGTGACGACCAGGGTCAGCGCCGAGAGCAGGAACGAGGCCGGCACGAACCGGCGGGAGAAGTTCTCGCCGACGGTCTGGATCGGGGCGCGGTCGCCCTGGGCCTGCTCGACCCGGTCGATGATCCGCCCGATCGCGGTGTCCTGCCCGACGGCGGTGGCGCGCACGACGATCCGGCCGCGCAGCAGCACCGACCCGGCGTGCAGGACGGCCCCGGGGGCGACCGAGACGGGCAGCTGCTCGCCGGTGATCGCGGCCTGGTCGACCACGCCCTCGCCGGCGACGACCTCGCCGTCGACCGGGAGCACGATCCGCTCGTGCACCACGACCTCGTCGCCCACCGACAGGTCGGCGATGTCGATCTCGATCTCGGTGCCGTCGGCCAGCCGGGTCCAGGTGCGGGTGGTGGCGCCGGTCAGGAGCTCGGAGATCGCGCGCCGGGAGCGGCGCAGCGTGAGGTCCTGCAGGTACTCGCCGATGTTGAGCAGCCACAGCACGGTCAGTGCGACGACGTTCTCGCGCAGCACGAGGCTGGCGACGGTCGCCGCGGACACCAGCGCGTCGGTACCCGCGCCCTTCCCGCCGGCCAGCGAGCGGAGCGCGCCGCGCAGGAACGGGTAGCCGGTGAAGATCGTGACGCCGGTGGCGACGGTGCGGCTGGCCGGCCCGAGCAGCGGCGGGCGGCGCAGCGCGTAGCGGCGGAAGCCGAGCGCGGCGAGCGCGACCCCGCCGACGACCAGCCGGGCCAGCTCCCCGTTGTGCTGGTCGGCCGAGCGAGGGGTGCGGGCCGCGGTGGCCTCCGGCTCGGCGCCGAGGCCCTTGCCGATGGCCTCGACGAGTTCGACCCGGTCGCAGCCCGGGCGGTACCAGACGACGACGTTGCCGGTGCGCGGGTAGGCGTGCACCTGCCGCACCCCGCCGACGTGGTCCAGCTCGTCCTCGACGGCCACGGCCAGCGCGGTCCGCCCGCGCAGGGCCGGGACGGCGAAGCGGATGCGGCCCGCGGCGTCGCTGAGGACGGTGGCGTCCGGGCCGGCGGTGTCGGTGCTCACGGTCTCGCTCGTCTCGCTCGTCGTGCCCGGAGGACCGGGATCAGTGCTCGTGGCCGTGCCCGTGGCCGTTGCCCGGGGCGGGGGCCTCCTCGCCGATGCGGCCGCGGGCCTCGGCGACGATGTCGGCGGTCGCCAGCCGGGCCTTCTCGGCGCCGGTCTCGGCGGCTCGTGCGCCCTTGAGGCCCCAGGTCGTCATCGAGACGGCGGCCTCGCGGACGGCGCCGGAGCGCGCGACCTTCTTGACGCCGTCGTAGGCGACCGCGCCGGCCAGCCCGCTCACGACGAGCCCGACGGCCTTGCCTGCCACTGCTCCGAACACGTGCGCTCCTCTCGCGACCGGCGCCCGGTGCAGGTGCCGATAACGGTTGTCAGAGTAGTCCGCGCCGGGTTCCCGGCGGGACGTGGTGGCGAAGCATAGTCGATCATGCATGTGTCGGTGACCGGGGGGTGCGCGCGGGCCCGGCCCGGCGCGGAGCCGCGTCGTCGGTAACATTGACGGGTTCCCGCAGGTCGGCCCGACCGCAGCTCGCGCTGCGGGGCGTCGGACCTGCCCCTCACCGCGCGTCGCGTGCGCGGTGCGAGCACGAGAGGTGGGCAGACGAGCCGATGAGCGGTCACTCCAAGTGGGCGACGACCAAGCACAAGAAGGCCGTGATCGACGCCCGCCGCGGCAAGATGTTCGCCAAGCTGATCAAGAACATCGAGGTCGCGGCCCGGACCGGCGGCGGTGACCCCGACGGCAACCCGACGCTCTACGACGCCATCCAGAAGGCGAAGAAGAGCTCGGTCCCGAACGACAACATCGACCGTGCGGTCAAGCGTGGTTCGGGTGCCGACGCCGGCGGCGCCGACTACCAGACGATCACCTATGAGGGCTACGGCCCGAACGGGGTCGCGGTGCTGGTCGAGTGCCTGTCCGACAACCGGAACCGGGCGGCGACCGAGGTCCGGACGGCCATGACCCGCAACGGCGGCACCATGGCCGACCCGGGGTCGGTGGCGTACCTGTTCCAGCGCAAGGGCGTCGTGGTGCTGCCGAAGGCCGAGCTGTCCGAGGACGACGTGCTGATGGCCGTCCTCGACGCCGGTGCCGAGGAGGTGAACGACCTCGGCGAGAGCTGGGAGGTCGTCTCCGAGCCGACCGACGTCGTCGCGGTGCGGACCGCGCTCCAGCAGAACGACATCGACTACGACTCCGCGGAGGCGGTCTTCGTGCCGTCGATGCAGGTCGAGCTGGACGCCGACGGTGCGAAGAAGGTCTTCAAGCTGATCGAGGCGCTCGAGGACTCCGACGAGGTCCAGAACGTCTACGCCAACTTCGACGTCTCCGACGAGGTCATGGCCGAGGTCGGCTGAGGTCGCCCCGGCAGGTCCGTACGCGGCCGCGTCCCCACCCGGGGCGCGGCCGCGTTCACTGTCGGGGGTCGGTTCTAGACTCGCCGCCGATGAGCACAGCGACGCAGGGCACCCAGAAGTCGGCCTCGGCGAAGAAGAAGGCACCGGCGAAGCCGCGCCTGTTGCTGCTCGACGGCCACTCCCTGGCCTACCGGGCGTTCTTCGCGCTGCCCGCGGAGAACTTCCGCACCGGTACCGGGCAGACCACGAACGCGGTCTACGGCTTCACCTCGATGCTGATCAACCTGCTGCGCGACGAGGAGCCGACCCACCTCGCGGTCGCCTTCGACGTGTCGCGCACGACGTTCCGCTCCGAGCGCTACGCCGAGTACAAGGCGAACCGCTCGTCGACACCGGACGACTTCCGCGGCCAGATCGACCTCATCAAGGAGGTCCTGGCCGCGCTGAACATCCCGGTGTTCGCCGTCGACGGGTTCGAGGCCGACGACCTCATCGCCACCCTCGCCACCCAGGCCGAGGAGCGCGGCTACCAGGTGCTCATCACCACCGGCGACCGTGACGCGTTCCAGCTGGTCACCGACGACGTCACCGTCCTGTACCCCAAGCGCGGCGTGTCCGACCTCGGCCGGATCGACCCGGCCGAGGTCGACAAGCGCTACGGGCTCACCCCGACCCAGTACCCGGACTTCGCGGCGCTGCGCGGCGACCCCTCGGACAACCTGCCCTCCATCCCCGGGGTGGGGGAGAAGACCGCGGCCAAGTGGGTCCGGGAGTTCGGCTCGCTCGCCGAGCTCACCGACCGGGTCGACGAGGTCAAGGGCAAGGCCGGGGACAACCTGCGGGCCAACCTGGCGAACGTGCTGCTCAACCGCCAGCTCACCGAGCTGGTGCGCGACGTCGACCTCGGCGCCGCCCCCGAGGAGCTCGAGCTGCGCCCGTGGGACCGCGACGCGGTGCACCGCCTGTTCGACGAGCTGGAGTTCCGGGTGCTGCGCGAGCGCCTGTTCTCCACCCTGTCCTCCGCCGAGCCCGAGGCCGAGTCCGGCTTCGAGGTCTCCGGTGAGGTCGTCGCACCCGGCGCGGTGCGGGCCTGGCTCGACGCCCACGCCCGCGACGGGCGTCGGGTCGCGGTGAGCTTCGCCGGGGTCACCGGCCCGATCGCCGGGCGCGACCTCGACGGGATCGCGCTCGCCACGGGGGAGCCGACCGTCGAGCAGCGGGCCGCCGGCGCCACCGCCGGTGTCCCGGCCGCCGGCTACCTCGCGCTGACCGGCCTCACCCCGGACGACGAGGCGGCCCTGGGCGACTGGCTCGCCGACGCGTCCGTGCCGAAGGCCGCGCACGACGTGAAGGCGGTGCTGCACGCGCTGCGGGCGCGGGGCTGGACCCTGGGCGGGCTGACCAGCGACACCGCGCTCGCCGCGTACCTCGCCAAGCCCGGGCAGCGGACGTTCGACCTGGCCGATCTCGCGCTGCGCTACCTGCGCCGCGAGCTGCGCACCGAGGAGCCCGCCGACGGGCAGCTGTCGCTGCTCGGCGGTGAGGAGGAGGCCGACACCCGGGCCGCGGAGCAGGAGATGCTCGCGGCCTCGGCGATCGCCGAGCTCGCCGACGCCCTCGACGCCGACCTCGCCGAGCGGGGCGGCAGCGAGCTGCTGGCCGACCTGGAGCTGCCGCTGGCGTTCGTGCTGGCCGACTGCGAGGCGGCCGGGATCGCCGTGGACGGCGAGACCCTCTCCGACCTGGAGTCGGACTTCGGCGCCCAGGTCCGCGAGGCCGCGCGGCAGGCCTACGAGGTGATCGGCAAGGAGATCAACCTCGGCTCGCCCAAGCAGCTGCAGGTCGTGCTGTTCGACGAGCTGGAGATGCCCAAGACCAAGCGCACCAAGACCGGATACACCACCGACGCGGACGCGCTGGCGAGCCTCTACGAGCAGACCGAGCACCCGTTCCTGCAGTTCCTGCTGCAGCACCGGGACGCGACCCGGCTCAAGGTGACCGTCGACGGGCTCATGAAGTCCGTCGCCGAGGACGGCCGGATCCACACCACCTACTCGCAGACGATCGCCGCGACCGGCCGGCTGTCCTCGACCGACCCGAACCTGCAGAACGTGCCGATCCGTACCGCCGCCGGGCGCCGGATCCGGGACGCGTTCGTCGTCGGGTCGGGCCCCGACGGCGCGCCGTACGCGGAGCTGCTCACCGCGGACTACAGCCAGATCGAGATGCGGATCATGGCCCACCTGTCCGAGGACGCCGCGCTGATCGAGGCCTTCCGCTCACAGCACGACTTCCACGCCGAGACCGCCGCCCGGGTCTTCGGCGTCGCGGCGACCGAGGTGTCGCCCGAGCAGCGCGCCAAGATCAAGGCGATGAACTACGGCCTGGCCTACGGGCTGTCGGCCTACGGCCTGTCCGGGCAGCTGCGGATCTCCACCGACGAGGCGAAGGGGCTGATGGACGACTACTTCGCCGGGTTCGGCGGGGTGCGCGACTACCTCGCGGGAGTCGTCGACCAGGCCCGCAAGGACGGCTACACCGCCACCATCCTGGGAAGGCGGCGCTACCTGCCCGACCTGACCAGCGACAACCGTCAGCGCCGGGAGATGGCCGAGCGGATGGCGCTCAACGCCCCGATCCAGGGCAGCGCGGCGGACATCATCAAGGTCGCGATGCTCGGGGTCTACCGGGCGCTGCAGGCCGAGGGGTTGCGCAGCCGGATGCTGCTGCAGGTGCACGACGAGCTCGTCCTCGAGGTCGCCGACGGCGAGCGCGAGACCCTGGAGGCGCTCGTGCGCCGGGAGATGGCGGCCGCGGCCGACCTGTCGGTGCCGCTGGAGGTGTCGGTCGGGTCCGGCCGCAGCTGGGACGCCGCGGCGCACTGATCCGGGCCCCGGCCCCCAGGGGGCGGGGTCAGCCGGCGACCGTCCCCGGTGCGGGGGCGGCGCCGTACGCGGCTCCGGAGTGGTGGCGCAGGTGTCCGGGCGCGAGGACCCGGGCGGCGCGGCCCAGCTCGGCGACGAGCTGCTCCACCGCGACGTCCTGCCGGCGGGCCGCGGCGTGCAGGATCGCGCAGAGCCGTCCGTCCGGGCCCGTCCGGGCCGTGGCGCCGGTCGGGGCGTCGCCGGGGGTGGCGGTGCGGAGGGTGTCGCGCTCGTGGCGCAGCACCGCGGCCAGGTCGCGTCCGGCGGCGGCGAGGACGTCGGCGTCGTCGGTGTGGATCACGACGACCGCGTCGGCGTCGCCCGCCGCGGCGACCGCGCGTTCCGCGGAACGCGACCACGCCCACAGCGCACGGCGCCCGGCCAGCGACGCGGGCAGCTCCAGCCCGCCGGACTCGGCGTCGGCCAGGGCGACCAGGAGCCCGCCGATCCGGCCGGCCCGGCGCGCCCAGGTCGCCCGGTCCCCGGGCAGTCCCCGGTGGACGACGACGCCCGTCTGCGCCGGCGCGGCCGGTGGCTCGTCGGGGCGGCGGGGGTGCGGGACGAGGGGCATCGGCGTCACCTCCTCCGGGGCCGACGCCGGTAGCGTCGCAAACCCCCCACCTGCTGTTACGTCGTCGCGGCGGACGGTGGGGACATCCCGCCGGACGGTCCGTGCCCGGCGTCCGGCGGTACGGCTGTCGCCGGTTCCAGGATCGTCAGCTCGGCCGACCCGAGGCGGAGCACGCCGTCGTCGAGGGGCTCGCAGCGGACACCGCCCCGGCCGCGCAGCGCCGCCCACGCGCCGTCGCCGATCTCGGTGTCCATCCAGCGGCACGGTGCGGCGGCGCGGTGCGCGCGGAAGCGGACCGGCCCGTCGCCGGAGTCCAGGGCGAACAGCGCGCCGGTGCCGCCGCGGCCCGGTGCGGCGAGCGCGTCGACCGGGGCGCCGCGCAGGACGACGTTGCGCCGCATCGCCCGCGGGGTCGCGTCGACGGCGTCGCCGAGCACCGCGCGCAGGTGGTCCAGCGACTCCGCGGCCAGCAGGGTCACCGCGGCGCGGGCGTGGGCCGGGCGGCCGGCGTAGCGGTCGCCGACGATCCCGTGGCCGGCACGGACCCGGACCTCGCGGCGCAGCGGTGGCTCCGGGTCGGGCCGGGGCCCGTCCGCGGGCCTGCCCTCGTAGGCGTGCCGGGACGCGGCCAGCAGGGCGGTGACCTCGACCCGCATCAGTTCAGCCCGGTCAGGAACCGGATCACGGCCTCCCGGGTCAGCTGCGCGCCCGGGCTGCCGAAGGGCCGGTCGAAGACGTGGTCGGCGTAGGGGACGGTGACCAGCCTGCCGTCGACCCCCGCGGAGCGGAGCTCCCGGTCGTAGGCGGCGACCCGGTCGGGCAGGACGTAGTGGTCCGCGGAGCCGAGCAGCAGCAGGGTCGGCGGGAGCCCCGGGCGGACCTGCTCGGCGGGGGAGAGCAGCCGCAGCAGGCCCGGAGCCTGCTCGGCGGTGCCGCCGAACAGGGTGCGCTGCAGGTCCGGGTCGACCAGCGTCAGGTCGACGGGCGGGTAGTAGGCGACCACGCCGACCGGCGGCGGGCCGGGCGTGGGCGGCGGGGCGTCGGCCGGGCCGGTGCCGCCGTACGCGGCCGGTGCCTCGGAGCACGCCAGCGTCCCGTCGAGCAGCCCGGACGTGGTCGACAGCGCCAGCGTCGCGCCGGCGGACTGCCCGGCCAGCACCAGCCGCGCGGGATCCAGACCCGCCTCGCCCGCGTGCGCGCGGACCCAGTCGACGGCGCACGCGACGTCGCGCTGCTGGTCGCGGCCGACGGGCTCGGGCGGCGGCAGCCGGTAGTCCACCGCCGCGACCGCCCAGCCGCGCTCGGCGAGCCACCGGTTCAGCGCGGTGCGGTCGCCGCGGTCCCCGCTCGTCCACGACCCGCCGTGCACCCACACCATCGTCGGGTGCGGACCCGCGCCGGTCGGCAGGTAGAGGTCCAGCGTGCGGCCGGGGGCGAACTCCACCGACCGGTCCGGCCGCCCGTCGGGCTGGCCCAGCTCGGTCAGCGTCGCCGTCCAGTCCAGCGGGACGCCCTGCTCGGACGCGGCCCGGCCCTGCGCGGCCAGCACCGTGACCGACCCGACGACCGCGGCCAGCGCGAGCACCGCCGTCGCGACTCCGGTGAACCGCGCGCCCGCGGCCCGCGCCGCCAGCCCGAACAGGATCCCCAGCACCGCAGCCAGGGCCACGTGCAGCGGGTACGCGCCCGACAGGAACGACCCCGCGAGCCCGATCCCCGGGGTCTCGGGGCGGAAGGTCCCCACCAGCACGACCAGCAGCAGCGCGGCCCACACCCACGCGAGGATCCGGAGGAACGACGTCACCCGCGCACCCTGTCATCCCGGTCCGCCCGGCCCGGCCCGGACCCGCCGGTCCGGCGTGCCCGCACCGGATGGGACCGCCTCCACCGGTACGGTTCTCGAACGGCCGTGCGGATCCGAGGCGAGGGGGACGCGGTGCGGGTGCTCGGGGTCGACCCCGGACTGACGCGGTGCGGGATCGGCGTCGTCGAGGCCGGTGCGGGCCGGACCGTCGGGTTCGTCGACGTCGGTGTCGCCCGCAGCCAGCCGGACCTGCCGCTGGAACGGCGGCTGCTCACCGTCGCCGACGAGGTGGAGCGCTGGGTGGCCCGGCACCGCCCCGACGTGATCGCCGTCGAGCGGGTGTTCAGCCAGAACAACGTCCGCACCGTGATGGGCACCGCGCAGGTCAGCGGGGTCGTCGCGCTCGTCGCCGCACGGGCCGGGCTGCCGGTCGCCTTCCACACCCCCAGCGAGGTCAAGGCCGCCGTCACCGGGGAGGGCCGCGCGGGCAAGGCGCAGGTCACCGCGATGGTCACCCGGCTGCTCGGTCTCGACGCACCCCCGAAGCCCGCCGACGCCGCCGACGCGCTCGCGCTGGCCATCTGCCACTGCTGGCGCTCCCCGATGATCGACCGGATGGCGCAGGCGCAGGCCCGCGCCGAGGAGCTGGCCGCGGTGCACCGGGCCCGGCTCGCCGAGGCGCAGCGGGAGCAGGGCGGCGCCCGGCCCAGCGCCGCCCAGCAGTGGGCCGCGGCCCGCGCGGCCGCCGACGCCCGGTCCGCCGGCGGCTGGGGCGCACGCTGACCCGTCTCGCCCGGTGGTGGCGTGGTGTCGCGTGCGGTTCCGTCGGTGTGGCCCGGTAGCGTCGGTGCCTCGAACGGTCGTTCGTGGGAGGGGGACCTGTCAGTGATCCACTCGGTGCGCGGTCCGGTGCTGGAGATCGGGCTGGACCACGCCGTCGTCGAGGTCGGCGGGGTCGGGCTCGCGGTGTACGCCACGCCCGCCACGCTGGGCGGGCTGCGTCGCGGCGAGGAGGCCCGGCTGCCGACCACGCTGGTGGTGCGCGAGGACTCCCTGACCCTCTACGGGTTCGCCGACGCCGAGGAACGCGAGCTGTTCCTGCTGCTGCAGACCGTGTCCGGGATCGGGACGCGGCTCGCGCTCGCCACGATCGCGGTGCTGGAGCCGGACACGCTGCGCCGCGCACTCGCCGACGGTGACCTCGCCGTCCTCACCCGCATCCCCGGCGTCGGGCGCAAGAGCGCCGAGCGCCTGGTCGTGGAACTGCGCGACAAGGTGACCGCGCCCGTCGCGGTGCCCGCGGGTGCGGTCGCGGCCGCGCCGGCCCCGGTGCTCGGGGTGCGCGAGCAGGTCGTCGAGGCGCTGCTCGGGCTCGGCTTCACCCAGCGCCCGGCCGAGCAGGCCGTGGACGCGGTGCTGGCCCACGCCCCCGACACCGACGCCCGGGACCTG
This sequence comes from Pseudonocardia sp. DR1-2, assembly GCF_023717215.1. Classification (NCBI taxonomy): domain Bacteria; kingdom Bacillati; phylum Actinomycetota; class Actinomycetes; order Pseudonocardiales; family Pseudonocardiaceae; genus Pseudonocardia; species Pseudonocardia sp. DR1-2. The sequence goes on from NZ_JAMQOF010000001.1 coordinate 204,839, forward strand.
CTGCGGACCGCGCTGTCGAGCCTCGGCAGGTCGCGGTGACCGAGCCCGACCCCTACGCCGGGGTCGACGGGCATCTCGACGAGCGCGCCGTCGATGCCGGGGTCCAGCCCGGGGACACCGACGTCGAGGCGTCGCTGCGGCCCCGGTCGCTCGAGGAGTTCGTGGGGCAGCCACGGGTCCGCGAGCAGCTGCAGCTGGTGCTGGAGGGCGCGCGGCGCCGCGGCGACCCTCCGGACCACATCCTGTTGTCCGGCCCGCCCGGCCTCGGCAAGACCAGCCTCGCCATGATCATCGCCCAGGAGATGGGCGCCGCGATCCGGCTGACGTCGGGCCCCGCGCTGGAGCGGGCGGGGGACCTGGCCGCGATGCTGTCCAACCTCGTGCCCGGCGACGTGCTGTTCATCGACGAGATCCACCGCACCGCCCGCCCCGCCGAGGAGATGCTCTATCTCGCGATGGAGGACTTCCGGGTCGACGTGGTGGTCGGCAAGGGCCCGGGTGCCACCTCGATCCCGCTCGACGTCGCACCGTTCACCCTGGTCGGAGCCACGACGCGGGCGGGATCGCTGACCGGTCCGCTGCGTGACCGGTTCGGGTTCACCGGGCAGATGGAGTTCTACGACGTCCCCGAGCTGGACCGCGTGCTCCGCCGGGCCGCCGGGATCCTCGGCATCGACCTGCGCGCGGACGGCGCGGCCGAGATCGCCGGGCGCTGCCGCGGCACCCCGCGGGTGGCGAACCGGCTGCTGCGCCGGGTCCGCGACTACGCCGAGGTCCGCGCGGACGGCGTGGTCACCCGGGAGGTCGCCCGCGACGCGCTGGCCGTCTACGACGTCGACGAGCTCGGCCTCGACCGGCTCGACCGTGCCGTGCTCGGCGCGCTGGTCCGTTCCTTCCACGGCGGCCCGGTCGGCGTCTCGACCCTCGCCGTCGCCGTGGGGGAGGAGCCGGGGACCGTCGAGGAGGTCTGCGAGCCCTACCTGGTGCGGGCCGGGATGATCGCCCGCACCCCGCGCGGGCGGGTCGCGACCCCGCTGGCCTGGACCCACCTCGGGCTGACCCCACCCGCGGACGCACCGGCCGGGCACCGGGTCGACCCGCTGTTCTGACCGGGCGTGCCGTCGGGGCACCGGAGTGCGCGGGCCGCCTCACATGGGAGGATCCGGACGGACCGAACGGATCGGGCACCGCCCGGCCGGGACCGCGGGCACCCTGGTGTCCGCACACCGCGCGGAGTCCTCCGGACACCGCGTGCCCGGCGGGCGTCCTGATGCGGGCGTACCGGAACGATCCGGGCGTCCGGCTCGTTCCGGGGCGTGTCGGGCAGCCGGCGGGCCCCGGGTGACGCCGTTCGGCCCGTCGCACTGCGACGAGCGGTCCGCCTCCGGGAGGGGGCCGGCCGTCGGTGTCGGTCCCGGCTGGCACACTCACGATTACGAGACGAGACGGAGACCCCGCACGATGACTTCAATCCTCGCCCAGCAGGCCGGTGGCGGCTCGAGCATCTTCTCCCTGCTGCCGTTCCTCATCATCCTGCTGCTGTTCGTGCCGTTGTTCCTGAACGGCCGCAAGCAGCGCAGGCAGATGGCGGAGACGCAGGCGATGCAGCAGGCGCTGGAGGACGGCGACGTCGTCGTCACCACGTCCGGGCTGCGGGGCACCATCGTCGACGCCTCGTACGAGGACACGATCGACCTCGAGATCGCCGACGGCGTGGTCACCACCTGGCTGCGTGCGGCGATCCGGGAGAAGGTCGCGACCGACGAGGCGACGGAGGAGACCGTCGCCGAGCCGGCCGACAAGGACGCGTCGGAGAACAAGCCGACGATCCACTGAGCACGTCGGGAACGGGCCGGGCGGCCCGTTCCGGCGGCCTCGGCGTCCGTACCGGGCCCGGCCGCGGCTCTGCCGCACCGGCCCGGTGGGACGGCGACCGACCGTGAGGCCGGCCGCGGCCGCCGCACGAGTCGGATCAGGAGAACGATCACGTGGCAACGTCGTCGGGGCAGCAGCACGTGCGCCCCTGGCGCTACCTGACGGCCTTCGCAGGCATCGTCGTGGTGCTGTACGCACTGGTGTTCCTCACCGGGGGCGGCAACCTCACGCCGAAGCTGGGCATCGACCTGCAGGGTGGCACCCGCGTCACGCTCACCGCCCGCACCACCGACGGGCAGCCACCGCCGCGTGACCAGCTGATCCAGGCGCAGGACATCATCGAGCAGCGCGTCAACGGGCTCGGTGTCAGCGGCGCCGAGGTCCAGCTGGACGGCAGCAACATCGTCATCACCGTCCCCGGCGACGCCGGTGAGCAGGCCCGCTCCCTGGGCCAGACCGCGCAGCTGCGCTTCCGCGAGGTGCTGCAGGGCCCCGTCCCCGCGAACCAGGCCGCCGGGCAGCAGCCCGCGCCGGGCCAGGACGCGCAGACCGGCCAGGCCCCCGCGAGCCAGGCCCCCGCGAGCCCCGCCCCGGCGCAGCCGCAGGGCATGGGCGAGCAGAGCCGTCCCGTCGCCCCGGTCGCGCAGGTCTCGCCGCTGCAGGACCCGCCGCCGACACCCGCGCCGTCCCCGACGCCGAGCCCGAGCGGGCTCGCGCCGGACGACCCGCGCGTCGCCGCCGAGGTCACGAAGCTCCGCGAGACCCGGCAGAGCACCGACCAGGCCACCCAGCTGCAGGCGCTGCTGGCGCTGAACTGCGGCGCACCGGACCCCCTGCAGGGCTACGACGACCCGACCAGGCCGCTGGTCGCCTGCAGCGAGGACGGGCAGTCCAAGTACCTGCTCGGCCCGTCGTTCCTCGAGGGCACCGAGATCGCCTCCGCCCAGGCCCAGCAGAACCAGCAGGGCGTCGGCTGGGTGGTCGGGCTGACCTTCAAGCCGCAGGGCGCCGACACCTGGGGCCGGTACACGACCGAGAACGTCGGCAAGAACGTCGCGTTCGTCCTCGACGGCGACGTCGTCTCGGCCCCCACGATCAACCAGCCGATCTTCGGGCAGACCCAGATCTCGGGGCAGTTCAACCAGGACCGGGCCCAGCAGCTCGCCCAGGTGCTGCGCTACGGCTCGCTGCCGCTGTCGTTCGACTCCGGCAACGCCCAGACCGTCTCCGCCAGCCTCGGGCTGGCCTCGCTGGAGGCCGGGCTCATCGCCGGCGCCGTCGGCCTGGTGCTGGTGTTCGCCTACTGCCTGTTCTACTACCGCCTGCTCGGCATCCTGACGATCCTGTCGCTGGCCCTGTCCGGCCTCGTCGTCTACGCGGTGCTGATCCTGCTCGGGCGCTGGATCGGGTTCACCCTCGACCTGGCGGGCGTCGCCGGGTTCATCATCGCCATCGGCATCACGGCCGACTCGTTCGTCATCTTCTTCGAACGGCTCAAGGACGAGATGCGCGACGGCCGCACCTTCCGTTCGGCCGTCCCGCGGTCCTGGGAGCGGGCGCGGCGCACGATCCTCACCGCCGACGCGGTCAGCTTCCTCGCCGCCGCGGTGCTCTACATCCTGGCCGTCGGCGAGGTCCGCGGCTTCGCGTTCACCCTGGGCATGTCCACGGTCCTCGACCTCGTCGTCGTGTTCCTCGTGACGTTCCCGCTGGTCGTGCTCATCTCCCGGTCCAGGTCGCTGGGCAGGCCCGGGCTGTCCGGGCTCGCTGCGGTCGACCGGATCGGGTCGCGGCACCGCCGTGAGAAGCCGGCCGTCGGCAGGCGCGCGGCCACCACCGGGAAGGGAGCGGGCGCATGACGAACCCCGAGTCGCTGTCGGGCTGGACCCGGCTCACCACCGGCACCGCGAACGTCGACATCATCGGCCGCCGGAAGACCTGGTACATCGGCTTCGGCGTGCTCATCGCCGTCTGCGTGCTGTCGCTGGTCTTCCGGGGCTTCAACCTCGGGATCGACTTCACCGGCGGCTCCCAGATCCAGCTGCCCGCCACCGGGGCGAACGGCACGATCAGCACCCAGCAGGTCGACCGGGTCTACGAGGGCGTGATCGGCTTCGCGCCCGAGGTCACCCAGTCCGTCGGGTCCGGCGACGCCGCGTCCATCGTGCTGCAGTCCGAGCCGCTGACCCCCGAGCAGCTCGTGCCGCTGCGCGAGGCGCTGTTCACCCAGCTGCAGCCGCTCGGCGCGGACGGCACCCCGAGCGCCGCCTCGATCAGCGACTCGCAGGTCTCGGGCACCTGGGGCGGCGAGGTCACCACGCAGGCGCTGATCGCGCTGGCGGTGTTCATCGTCCTGGTCACGCTGTTCCTGGCGTTCTACTTCGAGCGGGCGATGGCCGCCGCGGCGCTGATCGCGCTCGTCAACGACATCGTCGTGACCGCCGGGGTGTACTCGATCATCGGGCTGGAGGTCACCCCGGCCACCGTGATCGGTCTGCTGACCATCCTCGGGTTCTCGCTCTACGACACCGTCGTCGTGTTCGACAAGGTCCGGGAGAACTCCCGCGGGCTGCTGAAGCTGACCCGGCGCACCTACGCCGAGGCCGCGAACCTCGCGCTGAACCAGACGCTGATGCGGTCGATGAACACCTCGCTCATCGCGATCCTGCCGGTGCTCGGCCTGCTCGTGATCGGTGTCGGTCTGCTCGGTGTCGGCACGCTGGCCGACCTGGCACTGGTACAGCTGGTCGGCATGATCACCGGTGTCGTCTCCTCGCTGCTGCTGGCCACCCCGGTCCTGGTGGACATCAAGCTGCGCGACAAGCGGGTCCGCGACCAGGCCGCCCGGGTCGAGGCGCGTCGTGCCCGCGCGGCCGGCCGGGGCGGGACGGCCTCGGACGTCGAGGACGATCCGGCCACCGATACCCTCGCCGCCGTGAGCTCCTCCGCACCCGCCGCCCCGCGGCCCGGCGCCCGCCCGACCGGCAAGACCGGACGGCGTCGCGGATGAGCGGGGCACGGGTCGACGGCATCCGGGTCGGGCCCGGGATCACCGGGGACTCCGCGGACGACCTGCTCCGGGTCGCCGAGCTGGTCCGCTCGGTACCCGACTACCCGCAGCCCGGGGTGCTGTTCCGTGACATCACCCCGGTGCTGGCGCACGGGGAGTCCTTCGCGACCGTCACCACCGAGCTGGCCGCCAACGCGGGCGAGGCGGACCTGGTGGTCGGGGTGGAGGCGCGCGGGTTCCTGCTCGGCGCCGCCGTCGCGCTCGTCGCCGGGGTCGGCACCGTGCCGGTCCGCAAGGCGGGCAAGCTGCCCGCGGTCGCCGCGTCGCGCAGCTACGACCTGGAGTACGGCAGCGCCACCCTGGAGCTGCCGGCCGGGGTCGTCGAGCCGGGCACGCGGGTCTACGTGGTCGACGACGTGCTCGCCACCGGCGGCACCGCCGCGGCCGCCTGCGCCCTGCTGGCCGACGCCGGGGCCGAGGTCGTCGGGTTCGGCACGCTGCTGGAGCTGGCCGCGCTGAACGGCCGGGCGAAGCTGGGTGACCTGCGGATCGACGCCCTGCTGAACGCCTGACCACGACGGGCCCCGATTCGCGGACTATCCTCGGACCCGGGACCCTTCCCGCCACCGAGCACGAGCAGGAGGTGCGGTGACCGAGGTCGACCGGACCGGCGCCCATCCGGCCACGCGCCCGCTGACGCCCGACGACGAGCCGCCGCGCCCGTCCGCGACCCGCCGGGTCCGTGCCCGCATCGCCCGGCGGATGACGCCGCAGCGCGTCGCCATCGTGACCCCGGTGCTGGAGCCGCTCGCCGCGGTCCACCGCTCGCTGCACCCCAAGGCCGACCTGGTGCTGCTCCAGCGCGCCTACGACGTCGCCGAGGACAAGCACGACGGCCAGACCCGCAAGTCCGGGGACCCCTACATCACCCACCCGCTCGCCGTCTCCACGATCCTGGCCGAGCTGGGCATGGACACCACGACGCTGGTCGCGGCCCTGCTGCACGACACCGTCGAGGACACCGACTACTCACTGGAGCGGCTGCGCGCCGACTTCGGCGACGAGGTCGCGCACCTCGTCGACGGCGTCACCAAGCTGGACAAGGTCGAGTTCGGCTCCGCCGCGGAGGCCGAGACGATCCGCAAGATGGTCGTCGCGATGGCCCGGGACCCGCGGGTGCTGGTCATCAAGCTGTCCGACCGGCTGCACAACATGCGCACGATGCGCTTCCTGCGCCCGGAGAAGCAGGTCAAGAAGGCCAACGAGACCCTCGAGGTGTTCGCCCCGCTCGCGCACCGCCTCGGCATGGCCACGGTGAAGCTGGAGCTGGAGGACCTGTCCTTCGCGATCCTGCAGCCCAAGAAGTACCAGGAGATCGTCCGGCTGGTCGCCGACCGGGCGCCCTCGCGCGACACCTACCTGCGCCAGGTCATCGACGAGGTGTCCGCGCAGCTGGACTCCGCGCGGATCCCGGCCAAGGTCGAGGGCCGACCGAAGCACTACTACTCGATCTACCGCAAGATGATCGTCAAGGGCCGCGACTTCGACGACATCCACGACCTCGTCGGGGTCCGGGTGCTCGTCGACGAGGTGCGCGACTGCTACGCCGCGATCGGCATGGTGCACGCGCTGTGGCAGCCGATGCCCGGGCGGTTCAAGGACTACATCGCCCAGCCCCGGTTCGGCGTCTACCAGTCGCTGCACACCACGGTGATCGGGCCGGACGGCAAGCCCCTCGAGGTGCAGATCCGCACCCACGCCATGCACCGCACCGCCGAGTACGGCATCGCCGCGCACTGGCGGTACAAGGAGGTCAAGGGCGGCGGCAACAAGGAGGTCGAGGTCGAGGAGATGGCGTGGATGCGCCAGCTGCTCGACTGGCAGCGCGAGGCCGCCGACCCCGGCGAGTTCCTCGACTCGCTGCGCTTCGACCTCGCCGCGCGGGAGATCTTCGTCTTCACCCCGAAGGGCGACGTCGTCACCCTGCCCACCGGCTCCACCCCGATCGACCTGGCCTACGCCGTGCACACCGAGGTCGGGCACCGCTGCATCGGCTCCCGGGTCAACGGCAAGCTCGTCGCCCTGGAGCGGCAGCTGTCCTCCGGCGATGTCGTCGAGATCTTCACCTCCAAGGCCGAGGACGCCGGGCCGTCGCGGGACTGGCTGCAGATCGCGAAGTCCCCGCGGGCCAAGGCCAAGATCAAGCAGTGGTTCGCCAAGGAGCGCCGCGAGGAGGCCGTCGAGGAGGGCAAGGAGGCCATCACGCGGGAGGCGCGCCGCACCGGGATGCCGCTGCAGCGGCTCATCTCCGGCGACGCGATGTCCGCGCTCGCCCGGGAGATGCACTACTCCGACGTCTCCGCGCTCTACGCCGCCGTCGGCGAGCACCAGGCCAGCGCCCAGCACGTCGTGCAGCGTCTCGTCGCGTGGTTCGGCGGCGAGGAGGAGGCCGAGGAGGAGCTCGCCGAGCGGGCGACGCCGTCGACGGTCCGCCACCGGCGTCCGTCGGGCAACGCCGGCGTCGTCGTCAGCGGCGAGGACGGGCAGGCCCTCGGCGACCTCTACATCAAGCTCGCCCGCTGCTGCACCCCGGTGCCGGGCGACGAGATCCTCGGGTTCGTCACCCGCGGCGGCGGGATCAGCGTGCACCGCACCGACTGCACCAACGCCGGGGACCTCACCGCGCGCGAGGAGCGGCTGGTCGACGTGACCTGGTCGGTGTCGCCGGAGTCGGTGTTCCTGGTCGCCATCCAGGTCGAGGCGCTCGACCGGCACCGGCTGCTGTCCGACGTCACGAAGGTCCTGGCCGACGAGAAGGTCAACATCCTCTCGGCGACGACGACCACCTCCCGCGACCGCGTCGCGATCTCCCGGTTCTCCTTCGAGATGGGCGACCCGAAGCACCTCGGGCACCTGCTCCATGCGGTGCGCAACATCGAGGGCGTCTACGACGTCTACCGGGTCACCAGCGCGGCCTGACCCCGGCCCGCCCCACCCGGGGGGCGGACCGGGTAGCCGGTCAGCCGAGGGTGGTGCGCTGGATCTCGACCGGGATGCTCGGCACGCCGTCACCGGAGCCGACGGACTCGCCGCCCTTGGCGACCTTGTCCAGCGTCGCGAGGCCCTCGGAGCCGATGGAGCCGAACACGGTGTAGCTCGGCGGCAGCTGGGCGTCGCCGTAGATCATGAAGAACTGGCTGCCGTTGGTGTCGGGGCCGGCGTTGGCCATCGCGAGCAGCCCGCGGCCGTAGGTGAGGCCGGGGAACACCTCGTCGGCGAAGGAGTAGCCCGGGCCGCCGCGCCCGCTGCCGCTCGGGTCACCGCACTGGAGCACCTGCAGGCCCGGGCTGGTCGTCAGCCGGTGGCAGGAGGTCCCGTCGAAGTAGCCCTGCTGTGCCAGGCTCTCGAAGCTCTTGACCGTGCACGGCGCCAGGCCGCGGTCCAGCGTCAGGTCGATCGGGCCCGCGCTGGTCTGCAGGTCCGCCGTGACCGTCCCCTGGGCCGGGGTGGAGCCCGCCGCCGGCGGGTTCACCGGCTTCGAGGCGGGCTCGGGGGACTTCGGGTAGGTGCAGTCCACCGACGCCGGCAGCGCCGTCGGGCGCGTGGGCAGCGGCACGGTCGGCCGACCGGCGGTGTCCGGGCCGTCCCCGGCGGGCGCCGGCGCCGCGGCGCTCTGCCCGGCGTCGTCGGAACCGCCCCAGGCCGAGGTCAGCGCGTACACCCCGACCGCGGCCAGCACCACGACCAGCACCGTCACGACGGCCGCGATCGTCGTGTTTCGCTTGCGCTGCTGCTGCCGCTGCGCCCGGTGGGCCTGCTGCGCCTCCAGCTTGCGCTTGGCCGCCTCCCGGCGCTGCTCGTTCGTCGCCACGTCCCGCCCAACTCCCTGACTTGATCACTCGTACGCGCGGTGAGGGTATCGGGGCGACCTGGGGAGAAAGCTGAGAGACACCGGTTCTAGGCTGGAGGACCCCCGACATGATCCCCGGAGAGGACGTGCAGCAACCGTGACCGCCACCGAGCCGCAGGTGGGCCGGGCCCGCAGGCCCGAGCCGTTCGCCGCGCCGAAGGGCATCCCCGAGTACCTCCCGCCGTCCTCGGCCGGGTTCGTGCACGTGCGGGACACCCTCGCCGCCGCCGCCGAGCGCGCCGGGTACGGCCACATCGAGCTGCCCGTGTTCGAGGACACCGGCCTCTACGCCCGCGGGGTGGGGGAGTCCACCGACGTCGTCTCCAAGGAGATGTACACCTTCGCCGACCGCGGCGACCGCTCGGTGACGCTGCGCCCCGAGGGCACCGCCGGCGTGGTCCGCTCGGTGATCGAGCACAACCTCGACAAGCAGGGCCTGCCGGTCAAGCTCCGCTACGCGGGCCCCTTCTTCCGCTACGAGCGACCCCAGGCCGGGCGTTACCGGCAGCTCCAGCAGGTCGGCGTCGAGGCGATCGGGGTGGACGACGCAGGCCTGGACGCCGAGGTCATCGCGATCGCCGACGAGGGCTTCAAGGCCCTCGGCCTGACCGGCTACCGGCTGGAGATCACCTCGCTCGGCGACGCCGAGTGCCGGCCGGCCTACCGGGAGCGGCTGCAGGAGTTCCTGGCCGGGCTCGACCTCGACGAGGCGACCCGGGCCCGGGCGGAGATCAACCCGCTGCGCGTGCTCGACGACAAGCGCCCCGAGGTCCGCGCCGCGATGGCCGACGCGCCGCTGCTGATGGACCACCTGTCCGACGCCGCCGCCGACCACCACGCCCGGGTGCTCGCCCACCTCGACGACCTCGGCGTCGCCTACACGCCGAACCCGCGCATGGTCCGCGGCCTGGACTACTACACCAAGACCACCTTCGAGTTCGTCCACGACGGCCTCGGCGCGCAGTCCGGCATCGGTGGTGGCGGCCGCTACGACGGCCTGATGGCGACCCTCGGCGGCCCCGAGCTGTCCGGCGTCGGGTTCGGCATCGGCGTCGACCGCACGCTGCTCGCCTGCCGCGCCGAGGGTGTGCAGCCCTGGTCGGACGCCCGCGTCGAGGTGTTCGGGGTGTCCCTCGGCGCCGCCGCGCAGCGCCGCCTGGTCGTGGTCGCCGCGCAGCTGCGGGCACGCGGCCTGCGGGTCGACCTGGCCTACGGCGGCCGGGGGCTCAAGGGCGCGATGAAGTCCGCCGACCGGTCCGGTGCGCGGTTCGCGCTGGTCCTGGGGGACCGGGACCTGGAGAACGGCACCGTCGGGCTGAAGGACCTCGTCTCCGGCGAGCAGCAGGACGTCCCGCTGGACGCGGTCACCGACGCCGTCGTGACCGCCCTGGCGGGCTGAGGCCGCGGTGGCGGCCTCGGACCGCGAACGCTGGGACGCCCGGCACACCGCCGCGGGGGCCGGGTCGCCGCTCCCGCCGGACGCGCTGCGCGGGCGCACGGACCTGCTCCCGTCCTCGGGCCGGGCGCTGGACGTGGCCTGCGGGCGCGGCGCGGTCGCGGTGTGGCTGGCGATGCGCGGGCTCGACGTCGTCGCCGTCGACGTGTCCCCGGCCGGGCTCGCCGCGGGCGCCGGGCTGGCCGCCGCCCACGACGTACGGGTGCGCTGGGTGGAGGCCGACCTCGACGCCGGCTTCCCCCGCGACGACGACCGCTACGACGTCGTCGTCTGCCAGCGGTTCCGCGACCCGGCGCTGTACCCGGCGCTGCGTGCCGCGCTCGCGCCGGGCGGGCTGCTGGTGGTCACGGTGCTGTCCGAGGTCGGCGACACGGGCGGCCCGTTCCGGGCGGTGCCCGGTGAGCTGACCGCCGCGTTCGCCGGCCTCGAGGTCCTCGCACACGGCGAGGGCGACGGCGAGGCGCACCTGGTCGCCCGCCTCCCCGCCTGATCAGCCGCCGTGCGTGGCCGCGCTGCGGTAGTCGGTGTAGGTGTAGGGGTTGTCGAGGACCTCGGTCTCGGGGATCTCGGGGTTCATCCCGGCCTGCCAGGCCGCCTCGCCCATCGTGGCGCGCAGGTGCTCGACGGTGGCGGTGACCGCGGTCCGCGCGGCGGCGAGGTCGACGTCGACCAGGCGCCCGTCGCGCTTCACCACGCGCCCGTCCACCAGCACGGTGTGCACGTCGCCGCGCTGGGCCTGGAACGCGACGTGACCGTGCGGGTTGAGCAGCGGGAACGACACCGGTGAGTGGTCGTTGCGCAGCAGCACCAGGTCGGCCTTCTTGCCGACCTCGACCGAGCCGAGGTCGGACTCGCGCCCGATCGCGCGGGCCCCGCCGCGGGTCGCCCACTCCACGACCTGCTCGGCCCGCAGCGACGAGTGGGTGACGGTGTCCCCGCGCGCGTGTGCCTCCAGGTGCTCGCGGGACCGGTCGGCGCCCAGCGTGGTGCGCATCGCCGAGAACAGGTCCGCGCTCCACCACATCGAGGTGTCCATCGACAGCGACACCGGGATCCCGTGCTCGCGCAGCGCCCAGGTGGGCGGGTAGCCCTGACCGGCGCTCTGCTCGCTCTCGGTGGACACCGACACCGAGCCGCCGGTCGCGGCGATCCGGTGGTAGGAGTCGGCGGACAGGGTCGCGGCGTGCACGTAGACGGTGTCCGGCCCGGCGAAGCCGTGCTCGTGCATGAGCCGGACGCCGTCGTCGTTGGTCGCGCCCCACACCCCGGCGTGCGTGGTGACGCCGACGCCGAGCTCGCGGGCCACCTCGAACGCGGGGCGCTCGGGGAACGCGGGGTCACCGGTGACGTCGAAGGCGAGCTGGAAGCCGAGCATGTCGTCGCCGGGGGTGATGCGCCGCGACACGAACTCGCGGAACCCGGGGTCGGCGGTCCAGTTCGCGGGGGCGTCGTGGATGTTGCCGTAGGCGAGCACGAACCGGCCCGCGGTGGCGGTCAGGGCGTCGACGGCGGCGTCGGCGTGCTGCGGGGTCTGCAGGCCGTGCGACCAGTCGACGGTGGTGGTCACGCCCGCGTCGAGGGCCTCCAGCGCGGCGAGCAGGTTCCCCGCGTGGATGTCCTCCGGGCGGAAGATCCTGCCCCACTCCAGGTAGTTCCAGACGAAGTACTGGGTGAGCGTCCAGTCGGCGCCGTACCCGCGCAGCGAGGTCTGCCACATGTGCCGGTGGGTGTCGACCATGCCCGGCATCACGATCCCGCCGGTCGCGTCGACCTCCTCGGTGCCCTCGGGCACCTCCAGGCCCACCCCGACCGCGGCGATCCGGTCACCGGTCACCAGGACGTCGTGGCCGGACAGGACCGTCCGGCCCGCGTCCACGGTCAGGACGGTCCCGTTGCGGAAGACGACGCTCATCGACGCACCCCTCGTTCTTGCGGACAAGCGTCCGCTGTGCGGACATCGCACGGACGGCGGTCACTGTCGCGCACCCTTCTTGTGCTGTCAACGGCCGGGTCGCTGGGGTGTCCGGCTACCGTGGGCCCATGGCACGCGACGGGACCGGCCCGGACTTCATCGAGGCGCTCGCCCGCGGTCTCGACGTGATCACCGCCTTCCGGCCCGGCCGGGCGGAGATGACCCTCGCCGACCTGGCCGGGGCGACCGGGCTCGCCCGGCCGACCGTGCGGCGGGTGCTGCTCACCCTCACCGAGCTCGGCTACGTCCGCTCCGGCGAGCGCGGCTACGCCCTCACCCCGCGGGTGCTGGACCTGGGCGTCGCCTACGTCCGTTCGACCGGGCTGTGGGACGTCGCCCGGCCGCACCTGGAGCGCCTCGTCGCGCGGACCCACGAGTCGTGCTCGATCGCCCAGCTCGACGGCAGTGACATCGTCTACGTCGCGCGGGTCGCGGTGCCCAAGATCGTCGCGCTGTCGGTGCAGATCGGGACGCGGTTCCCGGCCGCGTCGACGTCGCTGGGGAAGGTGCAGCTCGCCGCACTGGCCCCCGAGGAGCTGGAGCGGGTGCTGGCCGAGCCGTCGCGCTCCGGGCTGACCCCGCGGCACGCCCCGGCGCCCGCCGAGCGCGACGCCGAGCTGCGCGAGGTCCGAGCCCGCGGCTGGGCGCTGACCGACGAGCAGCTCGCCCCGGGCATCCGCTCGGTCGCCGCCCCGCTGCGCGACGGCGAGGGCCGGGTCGTCGCCGGGGTCAACGTCAACTGCCACGCCGCGGAGACCTCGCTGGAGACCCTGCTCGAACACCATCTGCCGCTGCTGCTGCAGGCCGCGGGCGACATCAGCGCCGACTTCGCCCGGCTCGCCTCCGCGCCGCACGTGACGGTGTCGGCCACGGCTTGACCGCCGCCCGCGCCCGGGGCCACGATCGTCTGGCGGACACTCGTCCGCACAGCGATCACTTCGGAGGGACCCCGATGGCGGAACCCGGAACCGGCGGGCCGCTCGACGGCGTACTCGTCGCCGACTTCTCCCGGATCCTGGCCGGGCCGTACGCGACGATGCTGCTGGCGGACATGGGCGCCGACGTCGTCAAGGTCGAGGGACCGGCGGGCGACGACACCCGCACCTGGACCCCGCCCGAGCGCGACGGCGAGGCCACCTACTACCTCGGCATCAACCGGGGGAAGCGGTCGATCGCGCTCGACCTGCGCGACCCCGGCGACCTCGCCGCGGCCCGCGAGCTCGCCCGCCGCGCCGACGTCGTCATCGAGAACCTGCGGCCCGGCGGGATGGCCCGCTTCGGGCTGGACCACGCCTCCGTCGCCGCCGACAACCCCGGTGTCGTCTACGCCTCGATCTCCGGGTTCGGCTCCGGTGCGGGCGCGCACGTCCCCGGCTACGACCTCATGGTGCAGGCGATGTCCGGGCTGATGAGCCTCACCGGCGACCCGGACGGGCCGCCGTACCGGGCCGGGATCTCGGTGTTCGACGTGATGGCGGGCAACCACGCCGCGATCGGCGTCCTCGCCGCGCTGCGCCACCGCGACCGCACCGGCGCCGGCCAGCACGTCGAGGTCAACCTGCTGTCCTCCGCGCTGACCGGCCTGGTCAACCACAGCTCCGCCTGGGTCGCCGGCGGGACGGTGCCCTACCGGATGGGCAACGCCCACCCGTCGGTCTTCCCCTACGAGCCGATGCCCACCGCCGACGACGACCTCATCGTCGCCGCCGGCAACGACGCCCAGTTCCGCAAGCTCTGCGGCGTGCTCGAGGTGCCCGGCCTCGCCGACGACCCCCGCTTCGCCCGCAACGCCGACCGCACGGTCAACCGGGAGGAGCTGCGCCCGCTGCTGGTCGAGCGGCTGGTGACCCGGGGGGCCGTCGAGTGGTTCGAGCTGCTCACCGCCGCCGGCGTGCCGGCCGGGCCGATCCAGACCATCGACGGCGGGTTCGCGATGGCCGAGCGCTTCGGGCTCGATCCCGTCGTCACGGTCGGGGAGGGGGACCGCGCGGTGCCCACCACCCGGCACCCGGTCCGGTTCTCCGCCACCCCGGCCGTCTACCGGCTCCCTCCGCCGCGGCTCGACGAGCACGGCGCCGACCTGCGGAAGTGGCTCGACTCATGACCTACCCCACCGCCCTGGGCGCCTCGTCGAAGGACGCCATCACCCTGCTCGGCCACGACCTCGCCGACGACGTCATGGGGAAGGTCGGGTTCGGCGAGCTCGCGTTCTGGCTCGCCACCCAGCGTCGCCCCACCCCCGGTGAGACCCGCGTGTTCGAGGCCGTCCTCGCCGCGCTGGCCGACCACGGGTTCACCCCGACCGCGATCGTCACCCGGCTCACCCACCTGTCCGCGCCGGACTCGGTGCAGGGCGCGCTCGCCGCCGGGCTGCTCGGGGGCGGATCGCGCTTCCTCGGCGTGACCGAGGACTGCGGCCGGTTCCTGCACGACCACCTGCCCGCCGAGCGCCCCACCACCGACGACGGCTGGGACGCCGTCGCCCTCGACGTCGTCACCGCGCAGCGGGCCGCGAAGCGGTTCGTGCCGGGCCTCGGCCACCACGTCCACAAGGACGGCGACCCCCGCACCCCACGACTGTTCACCATCGCCGCGCAGGAGGGGCTGACCGGCCCGCACCTGAGCCTGTTCGCCGCGATCGGCCGGGTGCACCCGCAGGTGCTGGGGCGGACGCTGCCGCTCAACGGCGCCGGCGTCTGCGGCGCCGCGCTGGCCGACCTCGGCCTGCCGCTGGAGCTGCTGCGCGGCTTCGCCCTGCTCGCCCGCACCGCGGGCCTGATCGGCCAGCTCGCCGAGGAGCTGCGCCATCCCGTCGCCAACGACATCTTCCTGTCCGTGGACCTGCACAACCGGTCCGTCGACCCCGACCCGTACCAGCCCGAGGGAGACCTGCGATGACGCAGCCCACCACCGTCACCGAGGACACGATCACCGACGCCGCCGTCGCGCGCTGGGCGACCGCGCACGACCCGCGCACCGCCGAGCTGATGACCGCCCTGGTGCGCCACCTGCACGACTTCGCCCGCGAGACCCGTCTCACCGAGGACGAGTGGATGGCTGCGGTGCGCTGGCTGACGGCCACCGGGCAGATCTCCGACGACAAGCGCGAGGAGTTCATCCTCGCCTCCGACGTGCTCGGGCTGTCCATGCTCGTCGTCCAGCAGAACCACCGGCTCGACCCGGCCGCCACCCCGGCGACGGTGCTGGGCCCGTTCCACATCGACGGATCCCCGGAGAAGGCCTCCGGCGAGGACATGTCCGACGGGCTGCCCGGCGACCCGCTGTTCGTGCACGGCAGCGTCCGCGCGCTCGACGGCACCCCGGTGACCGGCGCGGTCCTCGACGTCTGGCAGTCCGACGCCGACGGCACCTACGAGGCCCAGCTCGACGTCGACGAGGCCCGGCTGCGCGCGAAGTACACCACCGGCGACGACGGCGGCTACTGCCTGCGCACCATCGCCCCGCTCGGCTACGCCATCCCGATGGACGGCCCCGTCGGCGATCTCGTCTCGCGCACCGACATCAGCCCGATGCGGCCCGCGCACATCCACTTCCTGCTGGCCGTGCCCGGCTACGAGCCGCTGATCACCCACCTGTTCCGGGAAGGCACCGAGTTCCTCGACTCCGACGTCGTCTTCGGGGTCAGGCACGAGCTCGTCGTCGGCTTCACCCGCCGCGAGCCCGGCCCCACGCCGGACGGCGGGCACAGCGAGGTGCCCTGGTACGAGGCCCGCTACGACTTCGTGCTCCAGCCCGCCGGGTAGGTCGCCGGACCGGACTCAGCGCCGGCCGACGACGAGTGCGGCCAGCCCGGTCGTCACCGGGACGGCGGCGACCAGCCCGATGCTGCCCACCAGGGTCCGCACGATCTCGGTCGCCACGTCCTGGCTGGTGAGCACCTGGGTCACGCCGCCCGCCGCCACCGTGAACAGCAGCAGCAGCGGGAGCGCGGCGCCGGCGTAGGCCAGCACCAGGGTGTTCACCGCGGACGCGACGTGGTCGCGCCCGATCCGCATCCCGGCCGCGAACAGCTCGCGCACACCCAGCTCGGGGTTCGCCGCGCCCAGCTCCCACACCGCGGAGGCCTGGGTGACGGTGACGTCGTCGAGCGCCCCGAGCGCGCCGATCACCAGTCCGGCCAGCACCAGGCCGCGTGGGTCGATCGGTACCCCGGGGCCGAGCGTGCCGATCAGGGTGGCGGTGGTGTCGTCGAGCCCGGTGAGCCGCGAGGTGACGGTGAACAGGTAGCCCAGCACCCCGATCAGGGCGAGCGAGGCCAGGGTGCCGAGCACCGCGCACGAGGTCCGCGCGGTGAAGCCGTGGGTCAGGTACAGCACCACGAACATGATCAGGCAGGCGCCGGTGACGGCGACCGCGAGCGGGGAGCCGCCGGACAGGATCGCCGGCAGCACGAACCACAGGAGGATCACGAAGCTCAGCGCCAGGCTGACCAGTGCCGCGAACCCGCGCAGCCGCCCGAGCACCACGACGGCCAGTGCGAACGCCGCCGCCAGCCACCCCAGCGGAGCGCCGCGCTGGAAGTCCACGAGCTGGTAGGAGCCCGCGTCGTCGGGGTTCGCGCCCGACCAGGACAGCGTGACCGGGTCGCCCACCGCGAACCGCGGCGTCGACGGCTCGTTCGGCACCAGCTGCACCAGGTCCCGCCCGGCGCGCGGCCCGTCGGACAGGGCGACCGTCACCCCGGTGCAGCGACGGTCCCCGCCGCCGGGGGAGCAGTCCGCGACCTGCACCGCGGTGACGGTCCCGTGCACCTGCTGGGTGGGTGGGATCTCCGGGACCGGGGTCGCACCCGGCCACAGCAGGGCCACCCCGGCGAGCGTCGCGAGCACGCACGGCACGAGCAGCGCGACCAGCAGTCTGCGCACCCGTCGCCCGGCCGGGGACGCGGCGCCGTGGCCGTGGCCGTGGCCGTGTCCCTGCGCGTGTCCCTGCGCGTGTCCCTGCGCGTGTCCCCGGCCGGGGGCGGGCGGGGCCGCCGGGCCGGGTGTGGTGCCGAGGTCGGCCTGGCCGGGGCAGTCGCCCCAGCCGCCCGGGTGCCCGGGGTGGGGGATGGGACCGGTCTCGGCGCCGTCGGCGGGGTCCGCCGCCGCGCCGCGCGCCGGTGCGGGCCCGGGGCGGTCCTCCACGGGGGCCGGACGCCGCGGGGCCGGAGCGTGGCGGGCCCGGTGCCGCGCCGGTTCGCCACCCGGGAGCCGGTGCCCGCCCGAGGCGCCCGGGGGCCGGTCCTCGGCGCGCCGCCGCCCACCCGTCCGCGGGGCGGCGGGCCGCCCGCCGTCGGGGGCGGACGGGTCGCGCGGGACGGGCGGGGGCGGGGGCACGTCCGCATCCTTGCAAACGATCTTCGACCTGCGGGGTGCCGTTCGCCCGGACGCGACCGCCCGGCGACGACCGGTTGTCCGACGTTCGAACTTGTGTTCGACTGACTCGGTGCGATGGGACGGACAGCAGGTCGGGGCGGACGGTGTCGGGAACGCGACGGCGCTGCCGGGGATGCGGGGGTTGCTGCGCTCGGTGCGCACGCCGGGGTTCGCGGACACGGTGTTCCACGAGGTCGAGGCGCGCTCGGTGCTGAACCGGGTGCCGTCGTCGTCTCCGGTGCCGTTCGGCTGGACGGTCAACCCCTACCGCGGCTGCTCGCACGCGTGCACGTACTGCCTCGTCCCGGAGACCCCGGTACTCACCGCCGACGGCCGGTCGCGGCCGATCGGGGAGCTGTGCCCGGGCGACGAGGTGGTCGGCACCGTCACCGACGGCGGCGGTCGGCGCCGCTTCGTCCGCACCCCGGTGCTCGCGCGCTGGTCGACGCGGCGCCGCGCCCAGGAGGTGACCCTCGACGACGGCACGCGGCTCGTCACCTCCGCCGAGCACCGCTTCCTCACCACCTCCGGCTGGGCGCACGTGCGACCGGGGCGCTGCCGGGCCTCGGCGGACCGGCCGCACCTGAGCCCGGGGACGGCGCTGGTCGGGCCCGGTGCGGCCGCGGTCCCGGGCGGGGCCCGGCCCGACGGATACGCCGAGGGCTGGCTGTGCGGGCTGGTCCGGGCCGACGCGGTGCGCGGCCGGGTGCGGGCCGAGCCGTTCCCGACCGGCTGGGTCGAGCTGGAGGCGCTCGCCCGCGCCCACCACCTGCTGACCGCACGGCCGGCGCCCGTGGCCGCCGGGATGATCGCGGCGCCCGCCCCGTCGCCGGCCGCCTGGCCGCAGCGGCCCGCCCGCGGCTGGACGGCCGGGTTCGTCGGCGGGATCGTCGACGCCTGCGGTGAGGTCTCCGCCGGGGTGCTGCGGATCGTCCCCGGCGACGAGGAGCTCACCCGGGCCTGTGTCGACGCGCTGCGCCGGCTCGGGTTCCGCGTGGCCTCCGAGCCGTCGGCCCGGCCCGGGGTGCGGGCGCTGCGGGTGCTGGGCGGGGTCGCCGAGCAGCTGCGGCTGGTCGCGGTGACCGACCCGGCCGTGGCCCGGGTGCGCGACGTCGGTGGCGCCCGCGTCGAGGAGCCGCCGGGGGGAGCGCCGCGGGTCGTGGCGGTCCGCGACACCGGCACCCTCCGCCCGATGGTCGACATCACCACCGGCACGGGGGACTTCGTCGCCGCCGGGGTGGTCAGCCACAACTGCTTCGCCCGCAACACCCACACCTACCTCGACCTCGACGCGGGCGCGGACTTCGACTCCCAGATCGTGGTCAAGGTGAACGTGGCACGGGTGCTGGAGCGGGAGCTGGCCCGGCCGTCGTGGCGGCGCGAGCACGTCGCGATGGGTACCAACACCGACCCCTACCAGCGGGCGGAGGGCCGCTACCGGCTGATGCCCGGGGTGATCACCGCGCTGGCCCGCTCCGGCACGCCGTTCTCCATCCTGACCAAGGGCACCGTGCTGGGCCGGGACCTGCCGCAGCTCGCGGCCGCGAACGCCGACGTCCGCGTCGGCACCGGGGTGTCGATCGCGCTGCTGGACCGGGAGCTGCAGTCGCACCTGGAGCCGGGCACTCCCGGTCCGCGCGCCCGTCTCGACCTCGTCCGCCGGATCACCGACGCCGGCCTGCCCTGCGGGGTCATGGTGGCCCCGGTGCTGCCGTGGCTGACCGACTCCACCGAGGCCCTCGACGCCCTGCTGGCGGAGATCGCCGCCGCCGGGGCGAGCCGGGCCACGGTGCTCGCGCTGCACCTGCGTCCCGGGACCCGGGAGTGGTTCCTGGCCTGGCTGGGGCGCACCCACCCCGCGCTGCTGCCGCGCTACGAGCGGCTCTACCGCGGCGGGGCGTACGCCACCCGGGACTACCGCGGGGCCCTGGCCCGGCGGGTCGTCCCGCTGCTGGCCCGGCACGGCCTGGACCGGCCCGAGCCGAACCCGCGCGACCCGGGGTGGACCCGGCAGCCGGTCGCGTCGCCGCGGGCTGCGGAGCCCGGGGACGGGCAGCTGAGCCTGCTGTGAGAACCCGCCGGAAACCTGGTGGCAGACGGCCCGGGGGATGCCGATAGCCTTGACCGCCGTGATGCGAACCCACCCCGTCGGCACGCTGCGTGCCGAGAACGCCGGCCAGACCGTGACCCTCGCCGGATGGGTGGCCCGCCGCCGCGATCACGGCGGCGTGATCTTCATCGACCTGCGGGACCGCTCCGGATCGGCCCAGGTCGTGTTCCGCGAGGGCGAGATGGCCGAGCGGGCCCACCGGCTGCGCTCCGAGTTCTGCATCCAGGTCGTCGGCGAGGTCGTCCGCCGGCCCGCGGGCAACGAGAACTCCGACCTGCCGACCGGCGACATCGAGGTCACGGTCACCGAGCTGACCGTCCTGTCGGAGTCGGCGCCGCTGCCGTTCCCGATCGACGAGCACACCGGAGTCGGCGAGGAGATCCGGCTCTCCCACCGCTACCTCGACCTGCGTCGTTCCGGGCCCGCCGCGGCGATGAAGCTGCGCAGCGACGTGAACAAGGCCGCCCGCGACGTGCTGGCCGCGGAGGACTTCATCGAGGTCGAGACGCCGACCCTGACCCGGTCCACCCCCGAGGGTGCGCGCGACTTCGTCGTCCCGGCGCGGCTGCGCCCCGGTTCCTGGTACGCGCTGCCGCAGAGCCCGCAGCTGTTCAAGCAGCTGCTCATGGTCGGCGGGCTGGAGCGGTACTACCAGATCGCGCGCTGCTACCGCGACGAGGACTTCCGCGCCGACCGCCAGCCGGAGTTCACCCAGCTCGACATCGAGATGAGCTTCGTCGAGCAGGACGACGTCATCGCACTCGCCGAGAAGGTCCTCACCGCGCTGTGGCACCTCGTCGGGTACGAGATCGAGACCCCGATCCGCCGGATGCCCTACGCCGAGGCGATGGCCCGCTACGGCTCGGACAAGCCCGACCTGCGCTTCGACATCGAGCTCACCGAGCTCACGTCGTACTTCGCGGGCACCGGGTTCCGGGTCTTCCAGAACCCCTACGTCGGCGCCGTCGTCATGCCGGGCGGGGCGTCGCAGCCCCGCAAGGTGCTCGACGGCTGGCAGGAGTGGGCCAAGCAGCGCGGCGCCCGCGGCCTGGCCTACGTCCTGATCGGTGAGGACGGGCAGGTCGACGAGCGCGGCCCCGTGGTCAAGAACCTGTCCGAGGCCGAGCGGTCCGGCCTGGCCGAGGCCGTCGGCGCGAACCCCGGCGACTGCATCTTCTTCGCCGCCGGCAAGCCCACCGAGGCCCGCGCGCTGCTGGGCGCGGCCCGTGGCGAGATCGCCCGGCGGACCGGTGCGATCGACTCCTCGGCCTGGTCGTTCGTCTGGATCGTCGACGCGCCGCTGTTCGAGTCGGCCGCCGACACCGACGACGTCGCCGTCGGCGGCGGTGCGTGGACCGCGCTGCACCACGCGTTCACCTCCCCGACCCCGGAGTGGATCGACTCCTTCGAGAAGGACCCGGGCAACGCCCTGGCCTACGCCTACGACATCGTCTGCAACGGCAACGAGATCGGCGGCGGCTCGATCCGTATCCACTCGGCCGACGTGCAGAAGCGGGTCTTCGAGATCATGGGCCTGTCCGCGGAGGAGGCCCAGGAGAAGTTCGGCTTCCTGCTCGACGCCTTCTCGTTCGGCCCGCCGCCGCACGGCGGGATCGCGTTCGGCTGGGACCGGATCACCGCGCTGCTCGCCGGCGTCGACTCGATCCGCGAGGTCATCGCGTTCCCGAAGACCGGCGGCGGGTTCGATCCGCTGACCCAGGCACCCGCGCCGATCACCGCGGCCCAGCGCAAGGAGGCGGGCGTGGACGCGAAGCCCGAGCGCGCCCCGGAGAAGCCCGGCCCGGCCGCGTAGGTGCTGCACCTGCGGGTGGTCTGCCCACCCGGGCGGACGGTCGAGGTCCGCAGCGTCCTCGACGCCGAACCCGGGGTGGCCCACCTGGTGGTCCACCCCGGGGTGGCGGTGCACCCGGCCGGTGACCTGGTCGAGGCCGACGTCGCCCGGGAGTGTGCCGACGACCTGCTGGGCCGGCTCGCCGACCTCGGCGTCGACCACGACGGCGGCATCACCCTCGAACAGCTCGACACGGTGCTGTCCGACCGGGCCGACGCCGCCGAGGAGGCCGCGCCGGGGGACGGGGCCGACGCCGTCGTCTGGGACGAGCTGATCCAGCGCACCGGCGAGGAGTCGCGGCTGTCCGCGACGTTCCTGACCTTCCTCACCATCGCCTGCCTGCTCGCCGCCGTCGGTGCGGTCACCGACTCGCCGGTCACCGTGGTCGGGGCGATGGTGCTGGGCCCGGAGTTCGGCCCGATGGCGGCGATGGCGATCGGGCTGGTGCTGCGCCGCCGCGACCTGGTCTCGCGCGGTGCGCTCGCGCTCGCCGCCGGGTTCCCGCTGGCGATGGCCGTCACCGCCGTCGCGACCCTGGTGTTCGACCTGCTCGGCTGGCTGTCCTCCGCCGGGCTCGACGACCTCGAGCAGATGGACTTCATCTACGAGGTGGGGCCGTTCTCGCTGGTCGTCGCCGTGCTCGCCGGGGCGGCCGGGATGCTGTCGCTGACCTCGGCGCGCTCGTCGGCGCTGGTCGGGGTGTTCATCTCGGTGACGACCGTCCCGGCCGCCGCCTACGCCTCGGTCGCGGTGATCGAGGGACGCTGGAGCGAGGCGGCCCAGTCGGTGCTGCAGCTGGGGGTCAACCTGGTGGGCGCCATCGGTGCGGCGGCCGCGGTGCTGGTGCTCGCCCGTCGCGGATCGCGTCGTCGGGGCGCGGACCGCGCGCTCTCCGAAGGGTAGGGTCCCCTTCGATGACCGATCCGCAGTCGACTCCCGGCGCGGTCGCGGCGGTGGCCGGGGCCGCGCGGTTGCTGTCGCGGCGGGCGGGCTCGGAGGTCGAGCTGTTCGAGCCCGAGGACCTGGGCGGCAGCGGCCGCTCCGTCGTCGCCCGGGCCCGGATGGCGAAGAACCCGTTCTCCGACCGGCGCAGCGTCGTCGTGAAGCACTACGCGCCGCCCGAGGACGGCACGGACCTGGCGTCGGACCCGTTCCGCTACGAGGTCGCGTCCTGCCAGCTGTTCACCGCGCTGCCGAGCGACGTCCGGCCCAGCCCGGTGATCATCGCGCACGACCCGGTGCAGCGGCTGCTCGTACTGGAGGACCTCGGCCGCAGCCTGACCCTGGCCGACAAGCTGTTCGGCCCGGACCCCCAGGCCGCCCGGACCTGCCTGCTCGGGTGGGCCCGCGGCCTGGGGCGGATGCAGGCCGCGACCGCCGGTCGGGAGGGCGACTTCGGGGCGCTGCTGCGCCGGCTGGGGGAGAAGGCGCGCCGGGACCCGGTCGCCGACCAGGCCCGCGCCGCGCTGGCCGGTCTGCCGGAGCTGCTGGCCGGGATACTCGGCGTCGAGGTGCCGGAGATGGCGCTGTTCGAGGCCCAGGGCGGGGTGCGCCTGCTCGGCGGCACCGGGTTCCGCGCGTTCAGCCCGTCCGACACCTGCCCGGACAACAACCTGGTCACCAGCCGCGGGGTGCGGTTCGTCGACTTCGAGTGGGGCTGCTTCCGCGACGTCGTCCTCGACGCCGCCTACGTGCGGGTGCCGTTCCCCGGCTGCTCGTCGAGCTTCGCCCTGCCCGACGCCGTCGCCCACGCCATGCTCGACGCCTGGCGGGCCGAGGTCGCGCCGGTGTGGCCCGAGCTGGACGACCCCGAGCTGCTGGAGTCGCGCCTCGCCGACGCCCACGTGCTGTGGGTGTGGTGGTCGACCTGGCAGCTGCTGCCGCGGGTGCCCGAGCGCGACGGCCCGATCGGCCCCGACGCCGGCCGGTCCCCGCGGATCTCCACGGCGCTGCGGCACTACTGGCGGGGCCTCGGCGTCACCGCGGAGGCGACCGCCCGGCCCGGCACGGCCGCGCTGGCCGCGGCCGTGGTGACCGCGCTCGACACCCGTTTCCCGGACGCGTCGTCGACGCTGCCGCTGTTCCCCGCCTTCCGCGGCGGCGAGTGGTAGGGGCCCGCCCCGAGAGTTCCCACGGCGGTACGGGACCCGTCACCGGTTGCACACGGAAACGGTGGCTGCGGCGGTGATCGTGTCGGCGTGTCCCCGATGACCGTGCGCCCGTCCGTCGTCGATCCGGTCCTCCGCCCCGTCGCCGTACCGCACGTGACCGGCCGGCCCGTCCGGCACCTCGTCCTGCTGGGCGACTCCACCGCCGTCGGGCTGGGTGACCCCCTGCCCGGCGGTGGCTGGCGTGGGTTCGGCCCGCTGCTGCGCGACGCCCTCGACGATCCCGCCCACCCCGGCTCGGTCCGGCTGGACAACCACGCCCGGACCGGGGCGCGGATGGCCGACGCCCGGCACGGGCAGGTGCCCGCGGCCGCGGCGTCGGGGCCCGACGTCGTCGTGCTGTGCGCCGGGATGAACGACACCCTGCGCTCGGACTTCGACCCGGCCGCGATCCGGCGGGACTGCGCCGGGTCGCTGGAGCTGCTGCTGCGGGCCGGTGCGACCGTGCTGCTGCTCCGCTTCCACGACCACACCCGCGTCTGGCCGCTGCCGGGGCCGTTGCAGCGGGCGCTCGCCACCCGGATCGCCGCCCTGAACGGGGCCGTCGACGGAGCGGTGGCCGACGCCGTCGCCGCGACGGGACGGTCCGCCGTCGGGATCCTCGACCTCGACACCGCCGGCAGCTACGACCCGGCGGCGTGGAGCGTGGACCGGTTGCACCCGTCCGAGCTGGGGCACCGGTTGCTGGCGCGTGGTTTCGCCGCGCTGCTCGGCGCCGCAGGGTTCGTGGTGCCGGGGGAGATCGGGCTCGACGCCGCCGGCGGGCGGGAGGTGACGGCCTGGCAGCGGGGGGCGTGGCTGGTGGTGCAGGGGGTGCCGTGGCTCGTGCGGCGGTCCCGGGACCTCGGGCCGGTGATGGTGCGGGGGCTCGTGGAGGGGGCGCGGGTGCGGAAGGTGCCCGCCTGATCCCGCCGACCCGGTCGCAGTCGATCACTCCGGCGCGGGGCGTGCCCGCCGTGGTCGGGCCCGGCGCGGTCGACGGAGCCGGGGAACGGGCGTGGGGTGTGCGAGTTCCACCACCACGTCCGCGAACCACCCGGCCGGCACATCGCCCGGGTGCGGCCCGGTCACAGGCGTCGCAGGAAGTTCCCGATCCGCTCCACGGCCTGCTCCAGCTGCGGCAGCGCCGTCGCGTACGAGCAGCGGATGTGCCCCTCGCCGGAGGGCCCGAACACGCTGCCCGGGACGACCGCGACCGACTCCTCCCGCAGCAGCCGCTCGGCGAAGGTCTCCGAGTCCAGCCCGGAGGCGCGGATCGAGGGGAACGCGTAGAACGCGCCCGCCGGCTCCGGGCAGTCCAGCCCGGCCTCGCGCAGCCCCTTCACGAACACCCGGCGGCGACGGTCGTAGTCGGCCACCATCTCCGCGACGTCGCCCTCCGCGCTGGTCAGCGCCTCCACGGCGGCGATCTGAGAGATGTGCGGCGCGCACAGCATCGTGTACTGGTGCACCCGCAGGCACAGCTCCGCGATCGGCTCCGGCGCGGCGAGCCAGCCGACCCGCCACCCCGTCATCGCCTGGGCCTTGGAGAACCCGCCCAGGACCACCGTCCGCTCCCGGGCACCCGGGACCGCGCCCAGGCAGGTGTGGGCGCCGGTATAGGTGAGGCGGTCGTAGATCTCGTCGGAGAGCAGGTACAGGTCGTGCCGCTCGGCCAGCGCGACGAGCTCGCGCAGCACCTCGGGCGGCTGCACCGCGCCGGTCGGGTTGGCCGGGGAGCCGATCAGGATCGCCTTCGTCCGCGGCGTCACCGCGGCCTCGACCGCGGCGATGTCGATCGCGAACCCGTCCTCGGCGCGGGTCGGCACCCCGACCGGCACCCCACCGGCGAACGCCACGCACGGCTGGTAGGCGACGTAGCAGGGCTCCGGGACGATGACCTCCTCGCCCGGGTTCAGCAGCACCCGGAACGCCAGGTCCAGCCCCTCGGACACCCCGGTCGTCACCAGGCACTCGGTGGCGGGGTCGTAGTGGGCGTCGTAACGCGACGCCAGGTCCGCGCACACCAGCTCACGCAGCTTCGGCAGGCCCGCGTTCCCGGTGTAGGTGGTGTAGCCGCGCTCCAGGGCGTAGATCCCGGCCTCGCGGATGCGCCACGGCGTCACGAAGTCGGGCTCACCGACACCGAGGGAGATGACGTCGTCCATCTCGGCGGCGATGTCGAAGAACCGCCGGATCCCCGACGGCGGGATCGCCGAGATCGTCGCGTTGAGCGCCTTCACGGGGTCACCGGCAGCCGGTGGTCGGGCTCCGGCTCGGCGAAGGAGTCGCCGTCGCGCTTGTGCGTGGCCAGCACGAAGTGCGTGGCGGTCGAACGGACCCGGTCGATCGTGGACAGCTTCTGGGACACGAAGTCGCTGACCGCGCGGATGTCCGGGCCGACGACCGTGCAGCGCAGGTCGTGCCCACCGGAGACGAGGTAGCAGTCGCGGACCTCGTCGAAGCGGGAGATGCGGGCGGCGACGTCGTCGAACCCGACCCCGCGGGCCGGGGCGACCGACACGTCGATGAACGCCGTCACCTGCGCCCCGGCGCGGCCGGCGCCGGAGTGGCCGTTCCCGCCGTCCTCGTACCGGGCCCAGTCCACGACGGCCTTGTGCCTGCGGATCACCCCGGAGCGTTCCCACTCCGCGATCCGGGCGTCGACCTCGTCCCGGGGCAGACCCAGCATGGTGGCGACGGTGTCGTGGCTCAACGACGCGTCACGTTCGAGCAACTCGAGGATCTCGCGCACGGCGTGACCCTACGACGGCCGCCCGTCGCCGTGCCGCGGGCCGGGCGGGTCGGTGGTGGCCCGCCCCGTCCGACCGGTCAGGCCGCGTGCGGCAGCGGGGCCGCGGCGTCCGGAGCGACACCGCCGCGTGCCGGGTCGAGCAGCCCGCACTCGAGGTCGACGAGGTGGGTGCGCGTGCACGGACCGCACACGTACACCGTGCCGGCCGGGCCGTGGTGGCTGCTCCAGGCGAGTCCGCGGACGTCGGCGGGGGTGCGCGGACGGGAGCAGAGCGGGCAACTCGGGATCGTGTCCATGCCCCATGAGCGTGCACGGGGTCTGTTGCGGGCCGGTGACACCGCGCGTCCGCGGCGTTGCGATCCGGCGACGATCCGGGGTCGGAGTCGATCACGCTGCGTACGCGTCGGTCACGAATCGGGGGCGAGCCGGTGAATTCGGCACCGCCGTACCCCGCCCGCAACTAGGGTCCGCGCGCATGAGCAGCAACGAACCGCCGCGGGGCGAGGACCCGCAGGCCGGTCCCGGGGGAGCCGCGACGCCCGGTGGCGCCCAGGAGCCCGGGCAGGCGGCCGGGAGCGGGGACCAGCCGGGCACGCCGTACCCCGGCGGGCAGCAGGCCGGGCAGGACGACGCCACCGGCGCGCAGGAGCCGGGACAGCACGGCACCGCCGCCCCGTCCCAGCACGGCCAGCAGTACGGCCAGGACCCCGGGCAGCAGTACGGCCGGCCGTACGCGCAGGACCCCGGCCAGCAGTACGGCCCGCAGTACGGCCAGGCCCCGTACGGTCAGGCCCCGGGCCAGCAGTACCCCGGCCAGCCCTACGGGCAGCAGCAGTACCCCGGACAGCAGCAGTACCCCGGCGCAGGCCAGTACGGCCAGCAGCAGTACGGGGCCCAGTATCCCGGCCAGTACCCCGGGGCCGGGCAGCAGTACCCGGGCCAGTACCCGACCGGTCAGCAGTACGGCGGCCAGTACCCGCAGGGCGGCTACGGCCAGCCCGCCTACCCCTCCGGCGGCGCCCCGCCCAGCGGCACCTCACCGGACCCGCTGGTGCCGTTCTCCTTCGGCGACTGGTTCTCGAAGATCATCGGCGTGCTGCAGCGCAGCTGGAAGCCGCTGCTGATCATCAACCTGATCGTGCTGGTCCCGACCGCGGTCCTCAGCGGCATCAGCTACCTCCTCGACGGGGGTCCGCGGTCGTCGTTCGACCCCGTCGACCTCGACCTCAGCACGGGGTTCGTGGCGGGCCTCGGCCTGACCAGCCTGGTCCTGGCCGTCATCGCGATCGTGCTGTCCGCGCTCGGCTACGCGGCGTCGGTGTTCGTCGTCGTGCGCGACGCGGCCCAGCGCCCGTGGAGCCAGGACCAGGTCATCGCGTTCGCGAAGAACCGCGCGCTCCCGGTGATCGGCTGGTCGCTGCTGGCCGGGCTGCTGTTCGTCATCGGCTTCTTCCTGCTGGTCATCCCGGCCATCTACCTGGGCGTGGTGTTCACCGGCGCGCTGATCGGGGTCGTCGTGATCGAGCGGGCCGGGATCGGCCGCACGTTCACGCTGGTCAACCCCCGGTTCTTCCCCGTGTTCGGCCGGCTCGTGGTCTTCTTCCTGATCGCGATCGTGTACTCGCTGGTGACCTCGCTGGTCGTCGTCGCGCCGCTGACGTACCTCAGCCCCGTCCTGGGGCAGGTCGTGGGGACCCTGCTGCAGCTGCCCGTGCAGATCGCCGGCGTCGCCGCGATGATCGTCACCTACGCCGAGTGCCGCTTCCACGAGCACAACCCGGTGCACACCCCCGTCCTCGCCGACGAGATCGACCGCGCCTGAGCCGCCCGTCCCCCCGGGGCCGGTGTCCTGGCAGGCTGGATGCGATGAGCACCGACGGCCTGTTCGACATCGACCCCGGGGGCGACGAGGGCGACACCGGTGACGGCGACGCCGTCCGCCCCGACGCGCCGCTCGCCGCGCGGATGCGCCCGCGCACCCTCGACGAGGTCGTCGGCCAGGCCGA
This sequence comes from Pseudonocardia sp. DR1-2, assembly GCF_023717215.1. Classification (NCBI taxonomy): domain Bacteria; kingdom Bacillati; phylum Actinomycetota; class Actinomycetes; order Pseudonocardiales; family Pseudonocardiaceae; genus Pseudonocardia; species Pseudonocardia sp. DR1-2. The sequence continues at coordinate 233,310 of NZ_JAMQOF010000001.1, forward strand.
CCTGCTCACACCCGGTGCGCCGCTGCGCCGACTGCTCGACGGCGGGGCCGCGGCGTCGGTGCTGCTCTACGGCCCGCCCGGCACCGGCAAGACCACCCTCGCCCGGCTGATGGCCGGCGCCGGGGGAGCGGAGCGGCACTTCGTCGCCCTGTCGGCGCTCTCGGCCGGGGTGAAGGAGCTGCGGGCCGTCATCTCCGAGGCCCGCCGGCGTCGCGACCTCAGCGGCACCACCACGGTGCTGTTCATCGACGAGGTGCACCGCTTCTCCCGCACCCAGCAGGACGCCCTGCTCGGAGCGGTCGAGGACCGGCTCGTCCTGCTCGTCGCCGCGACCACCGAGAACCCGTCGTTCTCGGTCGTGTCCCCGCTGCTGTCCCGCTCCCTGGTGCTGCAGCTGCAGTCCCTCGGGGAGGACGACGTGCGCACCCTGCTCCGGCGCGCCGTCACCTCCGAGCGGGGCCTGAACGCGGCCGTCCAGCTCGCCGAGGACGGCGAACAGGCACTGGTCCGGCTCTCCGCGGGCGACGGTCGCCGCGCGCTCACCGCGCTGGAGGCGGCCGCCGACGGTGTCCTCGGCGCCGGCGGCGACCCGGTGATCGACCTCGCCGCCGTCGAGCGCGCCGTCACCGAGGTCGCCGTGCGCTACGACCGCGCGGGCGACCAGCACTACGACGTCATCAGCGCGTTCATCAAGTCCATCCGCGGCTCCGACCCCGACGCCGCCCTGCACTACCTGGCCCGGATGCTCGTCGCGGGGGAGGACGCCCGGTTCATCGCGCGCCGGCTGATGATCCACGCCTCGGAGGACGTCGGGCTGGCCGACCCGACCGCGCTGCCCGCCGCGACGGCGGCCGCCCAGGTCGTGCAACTCGTCGGGATGCCGGAGGCGCGGATCGCGCTCGCCCAGGTCACCGTGCACCTGGCGACCGCACCCAAGTCGAACGCCGTGATCACCGCGATCGACGCCGCGATGGCCGACGTCCGCTCCGGCAGGGTCGGCGGGGTGCCCCCGCACCTGCGCGACGGCCACTACGCCGGCGCGCAGAAGCTCGGCAACGCCGTCGGCTACCGCTACCCGCACGACGACCCGGACGGGGTCCTGCGCCAGCAGTACCCGCCCGACGACGTCGTCGGCGTCGACTACTACGCGCCGTCCGGGCGCGGGCACGAACGCGTCCTCGCCGAGCGCCTGCCCAAGCTGCGCCGCGTCGTACGCGGCACCCGGGACTGAGCCGGCGCGCTCAGCCGGTGGTCAGGGTCAGCCCGAGCGCCCCGGTCGCGGTGCGGATCGGGGTGAAGTAGCTGGTGCAGTTGCCTTCGCCGCCCGCACCGGTGTGCACGCCCTGGGCCTGCCCGGACGAGGTGATGTAGGGGGCGCCGGAGTCGCCCTCCTGGGCGCACGCCGCCACCGAGGTCAGCCCGGACTGGCTCTGGCCCTCGAAGTTCACCGTCATGTCGGTGCGCTGGACCGTGCCGCAGGACCGCCCGCTGGTGGACCCGTACAGGCAGACCGTGGAGCCCACCGGCGCCGGACGGCTCCCGGCCACCCGGATCCCCGACACGGTCGCCGACACGCTGCCCGACTCGACCGCGATCGCGCCGACGTCCACCCCGCGGCCCGCGGTCTCGACCTCGGAGCCGATCGTCGAACCGTCGGTGGCGTACCAGGACGACGAGCCCCGGGTGCAGTGCCCGGCGGTGATCAGCCAGTCGCTGCTGCCGTCGGAGGCGGCGAACCCGGCCGTGCAGCGGCGGGTCCCGTCGGTGATGGTGTCGCCCCCACCGACCGCGGCCTGCCGGTGCGCCGGCGCCGCCACCCGCTCCACCCGCACCGCGGACGGGTCGAGACCGCCGGTCAGGTCCGCGGCCAGCGCGTCGGCGCCCGGCCCGTCGACGACGCTCACGACGACCTGCTCGGTGCGGGGGTCGACACCGTAGGAGTCCAGACCGGCGGGCATCCCCGTCGCGGTGCGCCCGGCCAGCGCCGAGAGCACCGCGGCCGGGTCGCGGCGCGGCTCGTCGCGCACCACCGGCGTCGCGCCGAGCGCGGTGACCAGCGGGGCGGCCGCGGCGTCCCAGGTGCCCACCATCAGCCGCCCGTCGGCCAGCCACGTCCCGGCCAGCGCGGGCCCGAGGGCCTCGGTCACCGCGGGCACCAGCGCCGCGGCCGCGTCCTCGCCGACCGTGACCGGGGGGAGCGCCGGGGCCGCGGTCGCCGGCACGGCCACCCCCACACCGATCGCGACGGTGCCGAGAGCGGCGAGCAGGAGGCGGTGCGGGCGACGCAGAGACACGAGCGGTCCTTCGGGCGAGCGGAGCGTGACACCCGGCCCAACGACGCCGCTCCGCCCGGGTCACGGCCCGCAGGCGGAGGACACCCCTCCGACAGGGGTGGACGCCCGCCCGAGCCCGAGGTTGCCCCCATCAGGACCAAAGTCCCTACTGTCCGTCCACGTATACCGCAAATTGTGCATGTTGATTGACCCCGAAAGGGTGCACCGGAAGGGTTGATCGCAGGCCGGGGCGCGGCCGAGCGGACCTGCCGGCAGCGCCGACCACCACCGGCGGAGGACAGCGCGACAGTCGCACCGCCCGACCTCTCCTGGGTCGGACGGGCGGTGCCGGCGCCTGACGCGGCCCCCGGGTCGCGACCGAGGAGAGCTGGGCAGATGCACGACGGACCCGTGGCCATCGCGACCGCACCCGAGGACGCCGCCGAGGAGGTCGACTCCCGGCAGGCGGCGGACCTCCTCCCGCCGGAGATGCTGGCCGCGGCCGTCGCCGGCGACGAGCGCGCGGTCGCGCTGCTCCTGGCGAAGGTGCACCCGCAGGTGGAGCGCTTCTGCCGGGCCAGGCTGGGCCGGCGCGAGACGATCCTCGGCTCGGCCGACGACGTTGCGCAGGACGTCTGCATGGCCGTGCTCTCCGTGCTCCCGGACTACCGGCCGTCGGGGATGTCGTTCCGGGCGTTCGTGTTCGGCATCGCCCGGCACAAGATCGCCGACGCGTTCCGGGCGATGGCCCGCAACCGCTGCGACGCCGTCGAGGAGCTCCCCGAGCGGCTCAGCCGCGAGGACGACCCGGAGCAGGTCGTGCTCGACGCCGAGCGCAACGACCGCCTGTCCGATCTCATGGGCCTGCTCGGCCCGCGCCAGGTCGAGATCCTCACGCTGCGCATCGCGGTCGGGCTGACCGCGGAGGAGACCGCCGACGCGCTCGGCTCCACCCCCGGTGCGGTCCGCGTCGCCCAGCACCGCGCGCTGCAGCGGCTGCGCCGCGAGCTCGAGGAGCGCGCGTCCCGCCGGGCCGGCGTCCGGGTCGTCGCCGTCCCCGCCCCGCGGACCCCCGTCCGCACCCCCCGCGTCCTCGTCCCCGCGCCGCGGACCCCCCTCGACGCCCCGCTGCCGGTCGCGGTCTGACCGGAGCGAGACGGCGGACCCGCCGGCCCTCCGGTCGACCCCCCGGACCGGGAGCACGGCGGGACCCGCAGACGGCCGGTGCCGGTGCGCTCGGGCGCGCACCGGCACCGGCCGTTCCCTCCTCCGGGTGCCGGTAACCTGGTACGACCGGCCTCCCGCGGCGTCCCCACGCCGCGCGGCCTACGGTGTGGCGCGGGCGCAGGGCGCCCGCCCCGTCGCCGACCCGTCGCCAGCCGTACCCGTCACGAGAGACCCACCGGTGCAGACCCACGAGATCGTCCGTCGTTTCACCGCCCACTTCGAGAGCAACGGGCACACGCCCGTCCCCAGCGCCTCGCTGATCCTCGAGGACCCGCAGCTGCTGTTCGTCAACGCGGGCATGGTGCAGTTCAAGCCGTACTTCCTCGGCGACGTCCCCGCGCCCTACCCGCGCGCGACGTCGATCCAGAAGTGCGTCCGCACCCCGGACATCGACGAGGTCGGCAAGACCACCCGGCACACCACGTTCTTCCAGATGGCCGGGAACTTCTCCTTCGGCGACTACTTCAAGCGCGGCGCCATCGAGTTCGCCTGGTCGCTGATCACCCGCAGCCAGGACGAGGGCGGCTACGGCTTCGATCCCGAGATCATCTGGGTCACCGTCTACCACGACGACGACGAGGCGATCGCGCTCTGGAAGGAGATCGCCGGCCTGCCCGAGGAGCGCATCCAGCGCCGCGGCGGCGACGACAACTACTGGGACATGGGCGTCCCCGGGCCCGGCGGCCCCTGCTCGGAGATCTACGTCGACCGCGGCCCGGAGTTCGGCGCCGAGGGCGGCCCCGAGGCCGACGAGGACCGCTACCTCGAGATCTGGAACCTCGTCTTCATGCAGGACGAACGCGGCGCGCTGTCCCCGAAGAAGGGGCACCCCCCGATCGGCACCCTGCCGCACAAGAACATCGACACCGGGATGGGTGTCGAGCGGGTCGCGTTCCTGCTCCAGGGCGTCAACAACGTCTACGAGACCGACCTCGTCCGCCCGGTCATCGCCAAGGCCGAGGAGCTGTCCGGGAAGCGCTACGGCGCGGGCGGCCCGGACGGCGAGATCGACGACGTGCGCTTCCGCGTCATCGCCGACCACGCCCGCTCGTCGCTGATGATCGTCGGCGACGGCGTCACCCCCGGCAACGAGGGCCGCGGCTACGTGCTGCGCCGGCTGCTGCGCCGCATCGTGCGCTCGGCCCGGCTGCTCGGCGTCACCGGGCCGTGTCTGGGCGAGTTCGCCGCCGTCGTCCGCGACACCATGGCGCCGACCTACCCCGAGCTCGCCACCGACTTCGAGCGGATCTCCGCGGTCATCCGGGCCGAGGAGGACACCTTCCGCGCCACGCTGACCGCCGGCGAGCGGATCTTCGAGGGCGCGGTGTCCCGTGCCCGTTCCGCCGGCAGCGACACCCTGCCCGGCGACCAGGCGTTCGCGCTGCACGACACCTACGGCTTCCCGATCGACCTGACGCTGGAGATGGCCGCCGAGGCCGGGCTGACCGTCGACCGGGAGCGCTTCACCGCGCTCATGGACGAGCAGCGCTCGCGGGCCAAGGCCGACGCCGCCGGGCGCAAGGTCGGCTTCGTCGACGCCTCGGTCTACCGCGCCGTCCTCGACACGCACGGCGCCACCGACTTCCTCGGCTACCAGACGCTGCAGTCGGAGTCCCGCGTCGTCGGGCTGCTGCGCGACGGCGCCACCGTGCCCGCCGCCCACGAGGGCGAGCAGGTCGAGGTGCTGCTCGACCGCACCCCGTTCTACGCCGAGGCGGGCGGCCAGCAGGCCGACACCGGCCTGCTGCGCGGCGCGTCCTTCGAGGTCCGGGTCGACGACGTCCAGTCCCCGGTCGCCGGGCTGCGGGTGCACCGCGGCGTCGTCACCGCCGGCACCGTGACCCTCGACGCCGAGGTCGTCGCCGAGGTCGATCGCACCCGCCGGTCCGCGATCTCGCGCGCGCACACCGCCACCCACCTCGTGCACGCCGGGGTCCGCGGCGCGCTCGGCAGCGCCGCCGCCCAGGCCGGGTCGCTCAACGCCCCGGGCCGGCTGCGGTTCGACTTCACCTCCCCGACCGGGGCCGTGCCGCCCGCGGCGCTGGTCGAGATCGAGGAGGAGGTGAACTCGGTGCTCCAGGAGGACCGGGAGATCCAGACCTACGAGACCTCCATCGACGAGGCCCGCACGCTCGGCGCGATGATGCTGTTCGGCGAGAAGTACGGCGACCGCGTGCGTGTCGTCGACATGGGCGACTACTCGCGCGAGCTGTGCGGTGGCACCCACGTCGGGCGCACCGGTGAGCTCGGCCTGGTCCGGGTGCTGTCCGAGGCCTCCATCGGCTCCGGGGTGCGCCGCGTCGAGGCGCTGGTCGGGCTGGACGCCTTCAAGCACGCCACCACCGAGCACCTGCTGGTCAACCAGCTCGCCGACCAGCTCAAGGCCCGCCCGGAGGAGCTGCCGGAGCGGATCAACGGGATCGTCGAGCGGCTGCGGACCGCCGAGCGCGACCTGGAGAAGCACCGCGCCGACGCCGTCCTGGCCTCGGCCGGGGCGCTCGCCCAGCAGGCCGAGGACCTCGACGGGACCGCCCTGGTCGCCGTCACCGCGCCGGACGGTGTCGGTGGCAACGACCTGCGGACCCTCGCCGCCGACGTCCGGGGCAAGCTGGGCGACCGGCCCGGCGTGGTCGTGCTGTTCGGCGTCGACGGGGAGAAGGTGTCCTTCGTCGTCGCCACCACGAAGGCGGCCCGGGACAACGGGATCGCCGCCGGGAAGCTGATCGGGGAGTTCGCCGCGGCCGTCGGCGGGCGCGGCGGCGGCAAGCCCGACCTCGCCCAGGGCGGTGGCACCGACCCGGCCGGGATCGACGCCGCGGTGCAGAAGCTGCGCGCCGCGCTGCGTCCGTGACCCCCACCCGCGGGCGGCGCCTGGGCATCGACGTCGGCGCCGTCCGCGTCGGGGTCGCCATGTGCGACCCGGACGGGATCCTCGCGACCCCGGTCGAGACCGTGCCCCGCGATGCCGAGGGCGGCGCCGACGTACGCCGGATCGCCGCGCTGGTGGCCGAGCACGACGTCGTCGGCGTCGTGCTCGGGCTGCCCCGGAACCTGCGCGGCGAGGACGGCCCGGCCGCCGTCGCCGCACGGGAGTTCGCCGGCGCGCTGGAGGCGGGGCTCGCCGCGGCCGGCTGCGCGGTCCCGGTCGAGCTGACCGACGAGCGGATGACGACCGTCGTCGCGACCCGGCAGCTGGCCGGGCGCGGCGTGCGCGGCCGCAAGCAGCGTGCGGTCATCGACCAGCAGGCCGCCGTGGCCATCCTGCAGGGCTGGCTGGATACCACCCGCGGGACCTGATCACCGTGACCGGGGGTGACCACGGGCCGTGCCCGCGGCGGATACCCTCGAGCCCGTGACCGGCGCCGGCGAGAACGACGTGACGTCCCGGGGCCCGATGTGAGCGTGACCGCGGGGCCCGTACGACACCGTCCGACCCCGGTGCACTTCCGGCGTCGGCGGCTCGCCCTGCTGGGGTCGGCGTTGCTGGCCGGTGCGGTGCTCGTCGCCGTCGGCCTGTACCTGCGCGGCGCCGACGACTACTCCGGCTCCGGCAGCGGTTCGGTCGTGGTGCGCGTCGAGTCCGGCGACACCACCAGCGCGATCGGGGAGACCCTGGCCGGGCTGGACGTGGTGAAGTCCCGGGCCGCGTTCGTCGAGGCCGCCGCCGAGGAGCCCGGCATCCAGCGGGTCCAGCCCGGCTACTACGAGCTGCGGTCGCAGATGTCCGGCGACTCCGCGGTCGAGGGGCTGCTCGACCCGGAGCGGCGCGTCGGGTTCTTCGACGTCAAGGGCGGTGTCCAGCTGGACGACACCCGCGCCCCGGACGGCACCGTCTCCCCGGGCGTGCTGTCCCAGATCTCCCGTGCCACCTGCCTCGGCACCGCGGACGGGGACGCCCGCTGCACCGGCGTCGACGCACTGCGCGCCGCGATGGCCGACGCCGACCCGGCCTCGATCGCCGTCCCCGAATGGGCCCGCGCGGGCTACCGGGCGGCCGCCCCCGAGCGCCGGATGGAGGGACTGGTCGCCCCCGGGCCGTACGACCTGGATCCGCGCGGCACCCCGGAGCAGGTGCTGCGGCAGGTGCTCACCGCGTCGGCGACCAGGCTGGAGGCCGCCGGGCTGGGCGGGGAGAACGCCTACCGCACCCTCGTCCTCGCCTCCGTCGTGGAGAAGGAGGCGCTCGTCCCCGACATGCCGAAGGTGGCCCGGGTGATCGAGAACCGGCTCGCGGTGAACCAGCGCCTGGAGATGGACTCCACCGTCAACTACCCGCTGGACGTGCAGGCGCTGCGCACCACGGCCGAGGCCCGCAGCACCCCCGGGCCGTACAACACCTACCTCAACACCGGGCTGCCACCGACGCCCGTCGCCTCGGTGTCCACCGCGGCGCTGTCGGCCGCGGAGTCCCCGGCCGCGGGCCCGTGGCTGTTCTTCGTGCGGTGCACCACCGAGGGCGCCTCCTGCTTCGCCACGACCTACCCCGAGCACCTCGGCAACGTCGACCGCGCCCGCGCCGCCGGAGCGTTCTGACCCATCACCGGGCGCGCATGCAACCTGGGCCCAACCCATGACGGCGCTCACCCCCCGCCGGTAGACCGGGACCCGACAGCGACGTCAGGCGAGAGGAGCCAGCGATGCGTGCGGTCGTCTACCGGGGACCCGGGGACCTCGACATCACCGACGTGCCCGAGGGCGAGGTGGGTCCCGGCGAGGTCCGGCTGAGGGTCGGGTTCAACGGCATCTGCGGCTCGGACCTGCACGAGTACTACGCGGGCCCGATCTTCATCCCGAACGGGGAGAAGCACCCGCTGACCGGCCGCGAGCTGCCGCTGACCCTCGGCCACGAGTTCTCCGGGACCGTCGTCGAGATCGGGGCCGGGGTCGAGGGCGTCACCGAGGGCGACCGGGTCGCGGTGATGCCGCTCTACACCTGCGGGACCTGCTCACGCTGTTCCGAGGGCCGCTACAACGTGTGCGCGCAGATCGGCTTCCACGGTCTGATGGCCGACGGCGGCATGGCCGAGACCACCGTCGTCCCTGCGCACATGCTGCACCCGCTGCCGGAGAACGTGTCGCTGGAGATGGGCGCGCTCGTCGAGCCCATGGCCGTGGCCTACCACGCGGCGAAGCTCGGCGGGGTGAACCCGGGCGACACCGCGCTGGTGTTCGGCGCCGGGCCGATCGGGATCGGCCTGTGGTTCGCGCTGCGCGGCATGGGCGTGGAGGACGTCCGCGTCGTCGAGCCGTCGGCGACCCGGCGCGGCGCGATCGAGCGGCTCGGCGCGCAGACCCTCGACCCGACCGCCCAGGACGTACCGGCGATCGTGGCGGAGGCGACGAACGGCCGCGGCGCCGACGCCTGCTACGACGCCGCGGGGGTGGCCCCGGCCGTCGCGACCGCCCTGGACTCCCTGGGGGCGGGCCGCCCGATGGTCAGCGTCGCGATCTACGAGACGCCGCTGGTGACCCCGCTGCTCAACCTGGTCCTCGGCGAGTCCCGCATCCAGGGCTCGCTCTGCTACACCCACGCCGACTACCGGGCGGTGATCGAGCTGATGGCGAACGGTCACTACGACACCACCGGCTGGATGGAGAAGATCGCCATGCGCGACGTCGTCGAAGAGGGCTTCGAGGCGCTGCACGCGGGCCGGAAGATGAAGGTCCTGGTCGACCCGTCCCTGGCCTGACCCGGGGGTCACTGCCCCCAGAAGCCCTCCGGCGGCCGGGGCGAGGGTGCGGCGCACGCGTCGGTGACGACGCCCGCGCCGCGCCCGAGGGCGCGGGTGCCGGCGTCGTCGAGGACCCGCGCCGGGAACGGGTCCCCGGCCGCCCGGCGGGTCACCCCGGGCACCGGCAGCTCCCGGTCCGACGCGGCCAGCACGAGGTTGCCGAACCGGCGTCCGTGCAGCACGTCCGGGGCGGCGACGAGCGCGAGCTCGGCGAACGCCGCCCCGGCCGTCGCGATCTGGCCGGGCAGGAACGGCCAGGGGGCGCCGTCGCCGAGGTTCGCCACGTGCATCCCGGTCGGCGCGAGCACCCGGCGGACGGCGGTGAGGAACTCCGCCGTCGTGACCTGGGCCGGGGTGCGGGCCCCGGCGAACACGTCGGCGACCACGACGTCGAACGACGCGGGCGCGAAGCGGCCCAGGGTGGCGCGCGCCTCCCCGGTGACCACGGCCAGCCCGTCGGCGACCCCCGGGCCCGGCAGCCGGTGCGCGACCAGGGCGGCCAGCTCGCCGTCGAGCTCGACGACGGTCTGGGCTGACCCGGGGCGGGTCGCGGCGACGTAGCGGGCCAGCGTCCACGCCCCGCCGCCCAGGTGCAGCACCCGCAGCGGCACCGCGGGCGGCGCGGCGAGGTCGACGAGGTGGGCGATCCGGCGGACGTACTCGAACTCGAGGTGCTCGGGGTCGTCGAGGTCGACATGGGACTGGGCCGTCCCGTCGAGCAGCAGCGTCCACGACGACGGCCGCGCCGCATCCTGCACCAGCTCGGCGACACCGTGGTCGACCTCGGCGCGGACCACCGCCCCGGCCCGGCGGTCACCCTGCGGCGCACTGGAACCCATTCCGGTCATCCTGCCCGCGCCCGGCGGGTTGTCCACAGGCGGGCAACCCGTCGGTCCGGACGGCCCGGCCCGCCCCAGGATCGAGGCATGGTCCTCGCCGCCACCGCCACCGCCACCGCCACCGCCACCGTCCTGGTCGCCGCCGTCCTCGGCGGGGGCACCGGCGTCGCGACCCGGCGATGGCTGGCCCGGCTGCCGCGCGGCGCACCGGTACCGGCCGGGTGGTGTGAGGCGGGGCTGGCGCTCTGCGGGGCGGCGACGGCGGGGCTGGTCGTCTCGGGGCTGCTCGAACCGCGGTGGACGGCGCTGCTCGCGGTGCTGTCCTGGCTGGCCGTGGCGGGATCCGCGACCGACCTGCTGGCGCGGCGGCTGCCGAACGCGCTCACCCTGCCCGCGCTCGCGCTGGTGCCCGCGGCGCTCGTGCCGGCCGGGGGCGCCGCGGTGGGGCGCGGCCTGGCCGGGGCGGTGCTGCTCGGCGGCGCCTACCTGGTGGTGCACCTGGTCTCGCCACGGGCGATGGGCGGCGGCGACGTGAAGCTCGCCGGCCCGGTGGGCGCCGCGGCCGCCGGTGCGGGATGGGCGGCGCTGCCGGTGGTCGCGGTGCTGGCCGCGGTCGTCTCGGCGGCGGTGGCGCTCGTCGCGGTCGGGGCCGGGCGGGCCGGGTGGGGGAGCAGGCTGCCGCACGGCCCGGTCCTGCTCGGTGCGGCACTGGCGGTCGTGGTGCCCGCGGTCGTGGTGCTGTCGGGCGCCCGGATCCCCGGGTGAGAGGATGGTCGCCGTGCTGCGATGGATCACCGCCGGGGAGTCCCACGGTCCGGCCCTGGTGGGCGTGCTGGAGGGCATGGTCGCCGGGGTCTCGGTCACCACCAAGGAGCTGCAGGCCGAGCTGGCCCGCCGCAAGCTCGGCTACGGCCGCAGCCCGCGGATGGCGTTCGAGGCCGACGAGCTGGAGGTCATCGGCGGCCTGCGGCACGGCCTCACGCAGGGCGGGCCGGTCGCGGTCCGCATCGCCAACACCGAGTGGCCCAAGTGGGAGACGGTGATGGCCGCCGACCCGGTGGACCCGGAGCTGATCGCGCACCGCGCCCGCAACGCGCCGCTGACCCGGCCCCGTCCCGGCCACGCCGACCTCGCCGGCATGACCAAGTACGGCTTCGACGAGGCCCGCCCGGTCCTGGAGCGCGCCAGCGCACGCGAGACCGCCGCCCGCGTCGTGCTCGGCACCGTCGCCAAGGCGTTCCTGCAGCAGGCCCTCGGCGTGACGATCGTGTCCCACGTCGTGGGCATCGGCGCCGTCGACGCCCCGGACGACGAGCCGCTGCCCGGCCCCGCCGACCTCGACCGCATCGACGCCAACCCGGTGCGCGCCTTCACCGACGCCACCGGCGCCGCGATGGCCGCCGAGATCGACGCCGCGCACGAGGCGGGCGACACCCTCGGCGGGGTCATCGAGGTCATCGCCTACGGGATGCCGGTCGGCGTCGGCACCTACGTGCAGGCCGACCGCCGGCTCGACGCCCGGCTCGCCGCCGCGCTGATGGGCATCCAGGCCATGAAGGGCGTCGAGATCGGCGACGGCTTCCGCACCGCGCACCGCCGCGGCTCCGTCGCTCACGACGAGATGGTCCCCGCCGGTTCGCCCGGGCAGGGTCCGGCGGGCACCGTGCCGGTCACCCGGCTCACCAACCGGGCCGGCGGCATCGAGGGCGGCATGACCAACGGTGAGCCGGTCCGGGTCCGCGTCGCGATGAAGCCCATCTCCACCGTCCCCCGGGCGCTGCGCACCATCGACACCACCACCGGTGAGGAGGCCACCGCCATCCACCAGCGCTCCGACGCCTGCGCCGTGCCGCGTGCCGGGGTCGTCGTCGAGACGATGGTGGCGCTGGTGCTGGCCCAGGCCGCACTGGAGAAGTTCGGCGGCGACTCGCTCGACGAGACCCGCCGCAACCTGGCCTCCTACCTGGCGGGGCAGCGGTGACCGCGCCGGCCCCCACCCCGGCCCCCGACGCCGAGGGCCGCCCCTGGGTGGTGCTCGTCGGCCCGCCCGGGTCCGGCAAGAGCACGGTCGGCTCGCTGCTCGCGCAGCGGCTCGGCCTGAACTTCGCCGACACCGACGCCGCGATCGTCGCCCGCATCGGCAAGCCGATCGCGGAGATGTTCGTGCAGGAGGGCGAGGCCGCGTTCCGCGCGCTGGAGCGCGAGGTCGTCGCCGAGGAGCTGCGCGCCGGGCACGGCGTCCTCGCCCTCGGCGGCGGCTCCGTGCTGGCCGCCGAGACCCGCGCACTGCTCGCCGGGCACCGCGTCGTCGCCCTCGAGGTGGACCTCGCCGACGGGATGCGCCGCACCGGGATGTCCACCGCGCGCCCGCTGCTGGCCGGGGTGAACCCGCGGGCGACGTTCCGGGCGCTGCTCGCCGAGCGGGCCCCGCTCTACGCCGAGGTCGCCACCGTGGCGGTCACGACGGTGCGCCGCAGCCCCAACCAGGTCGTCGCCGCCGTGCTGGCCGAGCTCGGGCACGGCCCGTCCGCGCTGCCCGAGGCCTCCCCGGACGCCGCCGACCCGTTCGACCGGCCCACCCCGCGCCAGGACTCGACACTGCCGGCGCCCGGCTTCGGCTCGCCGCAGGACGGGGCCGGCACCGAGCGGGCGGAGGCCCGATGACGTCCACCCCGTCCGGCACGCTGCCCGACACCTCCGGCACCATCGAGCCCGACGGCTCGGTCCGCATCGACGTCCGCACCGAGCAGCCCTATCCGGTGCTCGTCGGCGCCGGGGTGGCCGCGCGGCTGGCCGAGGTCGTCGTCGGCACCGGTGCGGGCCGGGTCCTCGTGCTGCACCCGCCGACGCTCGCCGACCGCGCCGGTGCCGCCCGCGCCGAGCTGGAGTCCGCCGGCCTGGCCGCGTTCACCCACGAGGTGCCCGACGCCGAGGACGGCAAGTCCCTGGCCTCGCTGGCCGACTGCTGGGACGCCTGTGCCGGTGCCGCGCTGACCCGGGCCGACGTGGTCGTCGGGTTCGGCGGGGGAGCGGTCACCGACCTGGCGGGGTTCGTCGCCGCGACCTGGATGCGCGGGGTGCGGGTCGTGCACGTCCCGACCACACTGCTCGCGATGGTCGACGCCGCCGTCGGCGGGAAGACCGGCATCAACACCGCCGCCGGGAAGAACCTGGTGGGCGCCTTCCACGAGCCGTCCGCGGTGCTCGTCGACCTCGACACGCTGCGCACGCTGCCGCGTCCCGAGCTCGTCGCCGGGTCCGCGGAGGTGTGGAAGGCCGGGTTCATCGCCGACCCGGTCATCCTCGACCGCGTCCGCGCCGACCCGGCGGCCGCGCTGGACCCGGCCGGGCCGGTGCTCGGCGAGCTGGTGCGCCGCGCGATCCGGGTGAAGGCCGACGTCGTCGGGGCGGACCTGCGCGAGTCGCACCTGCGGGAGATCCTCAACTACGGCCACACCCTCGGCCACGCCGTGGAGCGCCGCGAGCGCTACCGGTGGCGGCACGGCAACGCCGTCGCGGTCGGCCTGGTCTTCGCCGCCGAGCTGGCCCGCGCCGCGGGGCGGCTCGACGACGCCACCGCCGACCTGCACCGCGAGGTGCTGGAGCTGGTCGGGCTGCCGACGCGCTACGAGCCCGGCGTGCTCGACGAGCTGACCGAGACCATGCGCGGGGACAAGAAGTCCCGGGCCGGGACGCTGCGCTTCGTCGTGCTCGACGGCCTCGCCGAGCCGGGGCGGCTGGAGGGCCCGGACCCGGCGCTGCTGGAGACCGCGTACGCCGCGATCTCCGGCTGAGACCGCGGTCGGCACACCTCAGCCGAGGGCGGGGTGGGTACGCGACCCGACGGCCTGCACGAGCAGCAGCACCCCTGCGGCCAGGGCGAACGTCCCGACCAGCCACAGCATCGCGAGGATCCCGGACGCGGGCCACAGCAGCAGCAGTACTCCGAACAGCACGTCGAGAACGGCCCGTCCGGCGACCCAGCCCCACGGCCCGCCGTGCCTGCGGACCTCGTTGGCCGAGACCGCGGTGACGACCCCGGCGACGATCGCCCAGAACGCGACCACGTAGAGGAAGAACAGCGCCGCGGTCCCGGGCAGCGCGAAGGCCGCCAGACCGGCGACGACCGACACCACGCCCTGCGCGACGGCCCAACCCCAGCCGGGGCGCTCGCCCCGGTGCCGGATCCCGAGCACGACCGCGACGACGCCGTCGACCAGCGCGTACGCGGCGAAGACGTAGATCAGCACCAGCAGGGCCAGGCCAGGGGTCACCAGCACGGCCAGCCCGAACAGCAGGACCAGGACACCGCGGAGCACGACGAGTCCGCGGACCCCGTGCGACGTGGCGTCCTCGGCGGTGGGCGCCCGTCCTGTTCCGTCACTCGCGTCGACCATGGTCGTGCTCCGTCCGGGTGGAGGGGTTGTGGCGGGGAACGATTCCACCCGCACCGGAGCCGCGACCGGGGCGAAGGTCCCCCCGCGGCACCGGCGTTCCGGCGCGGATCGCGGTGGGGACCGTGGGAGAGGATGACCGGGTGCGCGACGTGATGCGGGACGGCCTGCGACGGCTCCGGGAGCTCCCCGCCCGGTCGCCTCTGGCGGGGCACGCCCGCCGGGCCGCCGACCGCTACCGCCACCAGCGCGGCAACCACCTGTCCGCCGCGGTCGCGTTCTACACCGTGATCGCGGCGGTGCCGCTGCTGCTCGTCCTGTTCTTCGCCCTCGGGCTGCTCGTGTTCTGGCGCACCACCACCCGCGACGACCTGGTCCTCGCCGTCGAGGCGGCGTTCCCGGCCGGGCTGACCGGCGCCGTCGCCCCCGCGGTGGAGGCCGCCGCCGACCGCAGCGGGTCGCTCGTCGGGATCGGTGCGCTCGGGGTGCTGTGGGCCGGGTCGACGTGGACGTCGTACCTGCGGGAGGCGCTGTCCGCGCAGTTCCGGCTGCCCGCCGAGCGGATCGTCTCGCCGCGCCGGGTCCTGTGGGACCTGGGCGCGCTGGCCGTGCTCGGCGCGGCCGTCCTCGCCTCGGTGGTGGTGACGTTCGCCGTGACCGGGCTGGCCGGGTTCACCCTGGAGCTGGTCGGCGTCCGCGACGCGCTCGGCGGCCGGGTCGCGCTGCGGGTGCTCGGCGCCGTCGTGGTGCTGGTCCTGGACTGGGCCGTGTTCTGCTTCGTACTGGCCCGGCTGCCGCGCCGGCCGGTCCCGCCGGGCCGGGTCGTGCGTCCCGCCGCCGTCGGCGCGGTCGCGCTGGAGCTGCTCAAGCTCGGGGTCGCGCTCGTCGTCGGCGCCGTGTCCGACACCGCGGGCGGGGCCGTGTTCGGCACCGTGCTCGCGACGCTGTTCTTCCTGTTCCTGCTGTCGCGGCTGCTGGTGTTCTCCGCGGCGTGGATCGCGACCGACGGGACCGACCCCGCACCCCGGTCAGAGACCGACGTCGTCGAGGACCCGGCGCAGCGGGTCCGGTAGCGCCCGCAGGTCCAGCTCGGCGGCGAACAGCGCGCCGTAGCGGGCCTTGCGCCCGGAGCGCGCCGAGAGGAACCGGCGCAGGTTCTCGTCGTCGCCGCGGCCGCGGCGGCCGGGCTGACGGGCCAGGGCGTGCAGCGCGGCGAGCTCACCGCAGGCGTCGAGGACGGCGTGCACCCGCGCGGTGCCGAGCGCGCGCAGCAGCTCGTCCTCCAGGTCGGCGTCGCACACCCGGACCGGCACCGCCGTCCCGGCGGCCCGGCGGCAGTACGCCGCGGCCCCGGCGTCGCACAGCACGGCGACCCGGTCCGGGGCGGCCGGGGCGAGGGCCGCCAGGGCGGTGCCCAAATTGGTGTAGCCGTGCAGGACGACGATCGCCACGTCGCCGGGCGGGGTGCCGCGACGTCGCGCGAGGGTTTCGAGCACCGCGGCGTCGCTGGCCCCCTCGACGAGCACCACCGCGGCCGGGGTCACGACCCGGCCGTCACGGTCCGACCGTCATGACCCGAACGCGGCCACGAACTGCTCGGCCGAGGTCGCCCGGTAGACGGTGTTGGTGGCCCGCACGTCGTCGAGCGGGGCGTTCGACGCCGGCGAGTACCAGTGCCCCGGGTAGACCGTCGGGTTGCCCTTCAGCGCTGCCAGCTGCTGCAGCGAGTGGTACATCTGCGCGGTGTCGCCGCCCGGGAAGTCGGTGCGTCCGCAGCCCTGCAGGAACAGCGTGTCCCCGGCGACGAGCCGGTCGCCGTCCGGGCCGGGCACCAGGAAGCACTGGCTGCCCGGGGTGTGGCCGGGGGTGTGCAGCAGCCGGATCGCGACGTTCCCCACCTCGACGACGTCGTCGTGGTCGTGCGGGGTCAGGTCGGTCGCCGACAGCCCGGTCACCCGCGTCACGTAGTCGGCCTCGGCGCGCTGCACGTGGATCGGCACCGGGTGCGACCCGATCAGCTGCGCGACGCCGACGAGGTCGAAGCCCATCATCGTGCCACCGACGTGGTCGGGGTGGTGGTGCGTGGCCAGCACCCCGGTCAGGCGCATGCCGTCGGCGTCGAGGGTCGCGAGCAGCTCGTCGGGGGAGTAGGCCGGGTCGACGACGACGGCCTCGCGGGTCTCGTCGTCGCCGATCAGGTACGAGAAGTTGACCATCTGGGTGGCCACCGGGTCACCCACGGCGTAGTCCTGGCCCGACAGCAGCTGGCGGAAGTAGAGGCCCATGCCGGTGACCCTAGACAGCCGCGACACCGCACATAGGGTTCGGGCCATGTCCCACCCCGCCCGGCGCGACGCCCTGCGCGCCCTGCTCCCCGCCGCCGGACTGGACGCGCTGCTGGTCACCGACCTGCTCGACGTCCGGCACCTGACCGGGTTCACCGGCTCCAACGCCGCCGCGGTGATCGCCGCCGGCCCGGGCGGCGATCTGCTCTGCACCGACGGGCGCTACCGGGTCCAGGCCGCGGAGCAGTGCCCCGACCTGGAGATCCTCGTCGACCGGCCGAGCGCGCCGGCCGCCGCGGCCCGGGTCCCCGCCGGGCTGACCCTCGGCTACGACTCGGCGACCCTCACCGTCGACGGACTGGCCGCGGTCCGCGACGCCGTCCCCGGCCGCAGGCTGCGCCGCGCCCCCGGCCTGGCCGGGCGGCTGCGCGCGGTCAAGGACGCCGGCGAGGTCGAGCGGATCGCCGCGGCCTGCGCGCTGGCCGACACCGCGCTGCGCGCCCTGCTCGACGACGGCGGCCTGCGCCCGGGACGCACCGAGGCCGACGTCGCGCTCGACCTCGACGACCGGATGCGCCGCCTGGGCGCCGACGGCCCCGCCTTCGACACCATCCTCGCCGCCGGCCCGCACTCCGCGGTGCCGCACCACCGCCCCACCGGCACCGAGCTGCGTCGCGGCGACCTCGTCAAGATCGACTTCGGGGCGGCGCTGGACGGCTACCACTCCGACACCACGCGCACGTTCTGCCTGGGCCCGGCCGCGGACTGGCAGCGTGAGCTGCACGCCCTGGTCGACGCCGCCGCCGCGGCCGGGCGGGCCGCACTCGTCGCCGGGGCGTCGGTGACCGCCGTCGACGCGGCCGCCCGGGACGTGATCACCGCCGCCGGGCACGGCGAACGGTTCCCGCACGGCCTCGGTCACGGGGTCGGGCTCGCGGTGCACGAGACGCCGTGGCTCGGGACCACCGCCACCGGGCGGATCGACGCCGGCAACGTCGTGACCGTCGAGCCGGGCGTCTACCTCGACGGACGGGGTGGGGTGCGGATCGAGGACACCCTGCACGTCGTCGCGGGCGGCCCGGCCGTGCCGCTGACCGGGCTGCCCCACGAGCTCATCGAGATCTGAGCGCCTCCCGCCACGGCACGGTCGCCCCGATCCGCAGCACCGACCGCTCGTAGACCCGGGCGCCCGCCTTCGCCAGCAGGACCAGCGCCACCAGCATGACCAGGGCCGACCCGGCGACGTGCCACGCGGTCGCCGACCCGTCGGCGATCATCAGCGGCATCAGCATCGCCGGGAACGGAGGGATCCACGACAGCACGCCGAGCACCGCGGAGTCCGGCGAGCCCAGGAACCAGAACGAGACGCCGTACATCGCGAACAACAGCATCATCAGCGGCCCGGTGGTGCTGTTGACGTCCTCCTGGCGCGACACGAGGGACCCGGCCGCGGCGTAGAGCACCGCGAAGAACGCGTAGCCGAGGACGAACCATCCCAGCGCGGCGCCGAACACCCCGAGCGCGGTGCCGGTGATCGTCAGCAGTCCGGTGGCGATCCCCGCGCCGATGCCGACGACGCCGTAGAGCAGCAGCTGCACCAGCCCGACGGCGCCGATCCCCAGCACCTTGCCCCACAGCAGGTGCAGCGGGCGGATCGTCGACAGCAGCAGCTCCACCACGCGGCTGGACTTCTCCTCGACCACGCCCATGGCGACGGTGAGGCCGAAGCCCACGATCTGCATGAACATCACGATCAGCACGACGAACGACAGCGCGGTGCGCTGCCCGGCCTCGGGATCGGCGGGGTCGAGCGCGTCGACGGTGAGCCCGGCGGGCGGGGTCGCGGCGGCCAGCTCGGCCGGGGTGAGGCCCACCGTCGTCAGCGCGGCCGCGGTGGCCCGGTCGGCGAGCGCGGCGTCGAGCACCGCGCGGGTCGCCGACGGCACGTCCGAGTCGACGACGGCCACCGCGCCCGCCGGGCCGTCCGCGGTCAGGGCGACGTCGAGGTCCCCGGCGGCGACGGCGTCGCGCCCGGCGGCCGCGGACGGCACCTCCCGGACCTCGACGGGCAGGCCGAGCCGCTCCCCGGCGGCCGCGACCGCCGCGGCGAGCGAGGCGTCCCCGGCCACCCCGACGGTGGGACGGTCGTCGCCGCCGGAGCCGAACACCGCATAGGCGACCATGCCGCCGACGATGACCAGCACCATGATCGCGTTGCTGATCCAGAAGCTGCGCTTGTGCACCTGCACCCGGAACTCGCGACGCGCGACGAGCGCGACCGCGCGGTGCGCGGGCAGGGTGGCGGACCCGGTCATGCGACGACCTCCCGGTACAGATCGGTCAGCGACGGCGTGGTGACGGTGAAGCCGCGCACCGGCCCGGTGGCGAGCGCCGCGGCGAGGACCCGCTGGTCGTCGGCGCCGTCGCCGAGCGCCAGGACGGTGCGGCCGCGGTCCTGGGCGAGCACGGTGACCCCGGGCAGGCCCTGCGCCCAGCCGGGCGCGGCGGCCGGGGCGTGGACCTCCAGCCGGGTGCCGCCACCGCGGCGCACCTCACCGACGGTGCCGACGGTCCGCATCCGCCCGGCCACGAGGATCCCGACCCGGTCGCACAGCCGCTGCACCAGGTCGAGCTGGTGGCTGGAGAACAGCACCGGCACCCCGGCGCGGGCCTTCTCCCGCAGCACCTCGCTCATCACGTCGACGGCGACCGGGTCCAGCCCGGAGAACGGCTCGTCGAGCACCAGCACCGCCGGGTCGTGCACGAGCGCGGCGGCCAGCTGCACGCGCTGCTGGTTGCCCAGGCTGAGCGCGTCGACGGTGTCACCGAGCCGGTGATCGACGCCGAGCTGCTCGGCCCAGCGCAGCACCGCCCGGCGCGCCGCGGCCCGGTCGACGCCGTGCAGCTCGGCCAGGTAGGTGAGCTGCTCGCCGACCTTCATCTTCGGGTACAGCCCGCGCTCCTCGGGCATGTAGCCGATCGTGCGGCGCACGTCGAGATCGACCGGGCGCCCGCCGAGCCGGACCTGCCCGGAGTCCGCCGCCAGCACCCCGAGGGCGATCCGCATCGTCGTCGTCTTCCCGGCGCCGTTGGAGCCGACGAAGCCGAAGATCTCGCCCGGGCGGACGTCGAAGCTCACCCCGTCCAGGGCGACGGTGCCGCCGTAGCGCTTGGTCAGCGCGTCGATCTCGAGCGTCGCGCCGGTGCCGGTCACCGGACCGGTCCGGAGCTGCTGCTGTGCTGTCATCGGTCCCTCCCCGCTCGTGGGGGCCGACGCTACGAGCCGGGTGCCCCCTCGCGGATCGGCGCGCAGGACGAGATCGGCGACGCGGCGGGGTCGTCCTCGCGGACGAGCGGGCTGCGGGGCAGCACCGCGCGGACCGTCCACCCCGGACCGTCGCCGGGGCCGGTGTACAGGTCGCCGCCGAGCAGCGCGACCCGCTCCCGCATGCCGAGCAGGCCCAGGCCGGAGCCGGTGCCGTCGGGCCGGTGGCCGGGGACCGGGCCGTCGTCGTCGACCTCCACGACGACGGGGCCGCCGTCGCCGCCCCGGGTGACCCGCACCCGGGTGGGGGTCGGCCCGGCGTGGCGCAGGGTGTTGGTCAGGGCCTCGGTGACGATGCGCCGCGCGAACAGCTCCGCCTCACCGGGCGTCCCCGCCGGGGAGCCCCCGACGGTCACCTCGACCGGCAGACCCGCCGAGCGGGACGGCGCGACCAGCGCCTCCAGCGCGGCGGGGGACAGGTCCGCGCCGTCCGGGTCCGGACCCAGGTCGGCCAGTGCGGGCAGCGCCTCGGCGACCCGCCGGACCGAGTCGGCGATGTGCCCGAGCGCCTCGGCGCGCGTCGCCGGGTCGGCGGCGAGCCGCGCGGCCCCGGCCTGCACCGCCACCGCGGAGACGTGGTGGGCGACGACGTCGTGCAGGTCGCGGGCCACGCGCAGGCGTTCGCGGGTGAGTGCGTCGCGCACGCCCGCCTCGGTGAGCGCGCGCCGCCGGGCCGCGGTGTCGAGCCGGTGGTGGCGGACCGCGACCCCGGCCGCCCACAGCGGCACCACGGCCAGGAAGTTCAGCACCACCACCGACTCCGGGTAGCCGAGCCGGTCCCACACCCCCGTCAGGACACCCCCGGCGACGACGACGAGCGTCGACACGACCACGGCCACCGCGGACGGCACGACCGGCGCCGCCGTCGCAGCGCCCCAGACCAGCAGGACCCAGGCCGACTCGGCGAACACGTTCGAGCCGTCGAGCAGACCCGCGGCGAACGACCCGGCCCCGGCGAGCAGCAGCGCCGGCACCGGCGCGGTCCGCCACCAGGCGACGAGTGCGAACTGCGCCACCACGACGACCGCCGCGACCGGGTTCCGCCACGGCAGCGCCAGCATGCGCAGGAACCCGTCGACGACCGGCTGCCCGGTGTCCACGCCGGCCACCGGGGCGACCAGCGCCCCCATCAGCAGTGCCGGGACCACGAACGCGACGAGCGCCCACAGCCCGGCCCGGTCGGGTACCGGCAGCCGGCGCCGGCGCGGGGGTGCGGCGGGCTCCGGCACCGCGACGGCGACGGGGCCCGGCTCGACGGCGGCGGGCGCGCGGAGCACGCCCAGGACCCGGCGCATCGCGGCCAGCACCGACCGGGCCCGTTCCCGTACGGCACGCAGGTCGGCCTCGGTCGCGCCGGGACCCAGCGCCCCGGCCTGGGCGACCAGGCCACGCAGACCGCTGAGCACCCCGCCGCCGATCTCCTCGGCGATCCGGGACCGCTCGGCGTCCAGCGCGGTGCCGTGCCGCAGCCGGTCGGTCTCGGCCCGTTCCCGGTCGGCGCGCAACGCGGCGGACCGGCTCCAGCGCCCCGCGAGGGCGGCGATCACCAGCAGCGGCGCCACCACCGTCGAGCCGCCGACGAGCATCCCCGCCTCGGTCGCCGGGTCCGGCGACAGCGGGACGCGCAGGAGCCCGGCCAGGCCGAGCGCCCCGAGCCAGGGCAGCGTCACCCAGGCCGCCGCGCCGACCGGTCCGCGCTGCGGGGCCCGCGCGACGGAGAAGGCCAGCAGCGGCCACAGCAGCGCCGCGAACCCGGTGAGGAACGCCATCGCCGGGGCGGCGAGCACGGCCAGGACCAGGTAGGCGCGCCGCGGCCGGTGGCGGCGCAGCAGCACGGTGGCGGCCATCGCCGGGCTCAGCACCGCCGCCAGCGCCACGGACAGCGGCAGGGCGAGCCGGTGGGTGTAGCCGGGGATCTCCAGGACCAGGGCGGTGACCAGCTCCTGTGCGACCAGGATCAGCGCCAGCACCGCCAGCGCGACGTCCCCGGCGCGCGTGCCGGGCAGCGGCGTGGGGGCGGGAGCGGGGGCGTCCGGGCCGGGCTCAGCCGTCGGCACCGGCCGCTCCCACCAGCCCGTGCTCGTAGGCGAACACCACCAGCTGCACCCGGTCGCGCAGCCCCAGCTTGGTGAGCAGGTTCGAGACGTGGGTCTTGACCGTCGTGCCGCCCAGCACCAGCCGGTCGGCGATCTCGGCGTTGGACAGCCCGGCGGCGACCAGCCCGAGCACCTCCCGCTCCCGCTCGGTCAGCCCGGCCGCGGGCCCGGCCGGAGCGGGCGGGTCGGCCGGGACGAACGAGCCGACGAGCCTGCGGGTGACCGACGGCGCGAACAGCTCGTGCCCGGCGTGCACGGTGCGGACCGCGACCTGGAGGTCCTCCGGCTCGACGTCCTTCAGCACGAAGCCGGACGCGCCGGCCCGCAGGGCGTCGTAGACGTGGCGGTCCAGGTCGAACGTCGTCACCACCAGCACACGGATGCCGGGGTCGCGCAGCGCGCGGATCCGCCGGGTCCCCTCGATGCCGTCGGTGCCGGGCATCCGGACGTCCATCAGCACGACGTCCGGGCGCAGGGTCTCGGCCAGCTCGGCGGCCTCCGCGCCGTCCCCGGCCTCCCCGACGACGTCGATGTCCGGCGCCGCCGCGAGCACCGTCCGCAGACCCGCCCGCACCACCGCCTGGTCGTCGGCCACCACCACCCGCACCGTCATGGCGCCCATCCTGGCAGGTCGCCCGCCCCTCGGGCGGGCCGGTGAACCGGGTGGCGGTACCCTGACCGACGCACGAATCCGAGATCCGAGCAGGAGAGCGCGCACGTGGCGACCACGAACGACCTGAAGAACGGCCTGGTCCTGAACATCGAGGGCCAGCTGTGGACCGTGACGGCGTTCCAGCACGTCAAGCCCGGCAAGGGCGGTGCGTTCGTTCGCACCACGCTGAAGAACGTGATGTCCGGGAAGGTCGTGGACCGGACCTTCAACGCGGGCACCAAGGTCGACACCGCGACGGTGGACCGCCGCGACATGACCTACCTGTACCGCGAGGGCACCGACTTCGTCTTCATGGACGGCGACACCTTCGACCAGATCCCGATCCCGGAGAAGGCCGTCGGCGACGCCGCGCGCTACCTGCTGGAGAATGCCTCCGCCCAGGTGTCGCTGCACGAGGGTGAGCCGCTGTTCATCGAGCTCCCGACCTCGGTCGAGCTGGTCATCTCCCACACCGACCCGGGCCTGCAGGGTGACCGCTCCACCGGCGGCACCAAGCCCGCGACCCTGGAGACCGGCGCCGAGATCCAGGTGCCGCTGTTCCTGGAGAGCGGCACCAAGGTCAAGGTCGACACCCGGGACGGCCGTTACCTCGGCCGCGTGAGCTGAGGTGCGCGCACGCACCAAGGCCCGTAAACGGGCACTGGACATCCTCTTCGAGGCCGAGGCCCGCGGTGAGGACGCCCTGTCCGTGCTCGCCGCGCGCCGCGAGACCGACGACGCGCCGCCCGTGCAGGACTACGCGGCGCGGCTCGTCGAGGGCGTCGCGACCCACCGGGACCGGATCGACCAGCTGATCGCCGAGCACGCCGAGGGCTGGGACGTCGACCGGATGCCCGCGGTCGACCGCGGCCTGCTGCGGCTCGGGATCTACGAGCTGCTGTGGGTCGACGACGTCGACGACCCGGTCGCGATCACCGAGGCCGTCGAGCTGGCCCGGACGCTGTCGACCGACGACTCCCCGCGCTACGTCAACGGGGTGCTCGGCCAGATCTCCGACATCGCCGAGCACCTGCGCGCGACCCTCTGACCAGGGCCTGAACGCACGAAGGGCGGTGGCCGGGGGACTGTGCAGACCCCGGCCACCGCCCGACCGGTCGCGTCACCCTTCCCCTGGGACGCGGCCGGTGGAACAGATCATCCCACGTGCTGCCCGGGACGCGCCTCGGGCGGGAGCACTCCCCAGTCGATGAGCTGGTCGGTCAGCTCGCCGGGGGACATGTCGTAGATGATCGCGAGCGAACGCAGGTCCTCGGCGCGGATCGAGAGCACCTTGCCGTTGTAGTCGCCGCGCTGGCTCTGGATGGCCGCGGCGTAGCGGGCCAGCGGCCCGACCTTGTCCGCGGGGAGCTGCTGCAGCCGCTCCAGGTTGATCACGATCTTCGTCGCGGGCTCGCTGCCGGAGGGGATGCGGCCCTCGGGGAGCAGCTCGGCCACCGGGACGCCGTAGAAGTCGGCCAGCTCGGCCAGCTTCTGCACGGTGACCGCACGGTCCCCGCGCTCGTAGGAGCCCACGACGACCGCCTTCCAGCGTCCGCCCGACTTCTGCTCGACGCCGTGCAGGGAGAGCCCCTGTTGCTGCCTGATCGCCCGGAGCTTGCCCCCGAGCGCCTTGGCGTAGTCGCCCATCGATCTCCTCGTTCCTGACGGTCCGTACCGGTGTGGCCGGACCGGCCGGTCACCGGCGGTGCACCGGTGGCGTTGTCGCGCCTGCCGCGTCGTCGCCCCTGTGGGTGGTCCCGTTCGGGGCGGCAGCTCCGGCGGGTGCCGGCGTCCCGGCCGTCCCGCTCGTCGCGGCGCTGCTGCACGCGTGCTGATTGATACGGAGAGTAATCCTCCGGGTCCGGTCCGGCACCGTCAAGTTCGACCCCCTGCTCGGGGGGTTGACGAGCGGTTTCCCACACGAACGGGGCAGTCCACGTCCCTCGTCAGCGGTAGCGCAGGGTGTGGGTACGCGATCCCACCACCCGCCCCTGTGGGTGCGCATGGGCAGAATCGGGTATCGCAAGGTGTCGTGCCGGACGGCCGTCGGCCATCGCGCATCGTGACGGGAACGTGACCTCGAACGGGTGACGCGGCTGTGGCGCGGCTCGCGGTGTGACGCGCTGCGGCCGTCCCGCGCGGGCACCCGCCGAGTTGCTAGGTTGGCGCACAGCTCGTGTACGACCGTCCTTTAAGACCCGTCCGGTGAGGCGGGGAAGGAGACCACCTCGTGGCGCAGAACCGCCGCGGGGACGCCGACGCACAGCAGCCCGCACGGGAACTGCTGTCCGCCGCCGACGTCACCCGCACCGTCGCGCGCATCGCGCACCAGATCATCGAGAAGACCGCCTTCAGCGCCGAGAACCCCGACGGGCTCGTGCTCCTGGGCGTCCCCACCCGCGGCGTGCACCTGGCCCACCGGCTCGCCGCCGCGATCACCGACTTCGCCGGCGCCGCACCGGCCGTCGGCTCGGTCGACGCCACCCTCTACCGCGACGACCTGCGCCGCGGCCCGGCCCGTGCGCTGGAGTCCACCGCGGTGCCCGAGGGCGGCGTGGACGACCGGCTCGTCGTGCTCGTCGACGACGTCCTCATGTCCGGGCGCACCACCCGCGCCGCGCTCGACGCCCTGCGCGACGAGGGCCGTCCGCGTGCGGTGCAGCTCGCCGTGCTGATCGACCGCGGCCACCGGGAGCTCCCGATCCGCGCCGACTACGTCGGCAAGAACGTCCCGACGTCGCGCTCGGAGCAGATCCTGGTCTCGCTGACCGAGATCGACGGCAGCGACGGCGTCTGGATCACCCAGGGAGAGGGGGACAGGTGAGACACCTGCTCTCGGTCGCCGACCTCGACGCCGCCGAGGCCACCGCGCTGCTCGACACCTCCGACCGGCTGCGCGAGGCGCTGCTCGGCCGCGAGGTGCGCAAGCTGCCGACGCTGCGCGGCCGCACGGTCATCACGATGTTCTACGAGAACTCCACCCGCACCCGGGTGTCGTTCGAGATCGCCGGCAAGTGGATGAGCGCCGACACCGTGAACGTGTCCGCCTCCGGCTCCTCGGTCTCCAAGGGCGAGTCGCTGCGCGACACCGCGCTGACCCTGTCCTCGATGGGTGCGGACTGCGTGGTCGTGCGCCACCCCGCCTCGGGGTCGGCGCACCGGCTCGCGCACTGGGCGGACGCCGACCGCGAGGTCACCGGCACCCCCACCGCGATCGTCAACGCCGGTGACGGCACCCACGAGCACCCCACCCAGGCGCTGCTCGACGCCGCGACCCTGCGCGACCGGCTCGGCGGCATCGCCGGGCGGCGGATCGGGATCGTCGGCGACGTCCTGCACTCCCGGGTCGCCCGGTCCAACGTGCTGCTGCTCGCGACCCTCGGGGCCGAGGTCGTGCTCGTCGCGCCGCCGACGCTGCTGCCCACCGGCGTCGAGTCCTGGCCGTGCCGGGTGTCCCACGAGCTGGACGCCGAGCTGCCCGCGCTCGACGCGGTCATGATGCTGCGCGTGCAGTCCGAGCGGATGCACGGCGGCTTCTTCCCCTCCGCGCGCGAGTACGCGGTGCGCTTCGGGCTGTCCGAGGACCGCGCGAGGCTCCTGCCCGACCACGCGGTCGTCCTGCACCCCGGCCCGATGATCCGCGGCATGGAGATCGCCCCCGCGGTCGCCGACGCCCCCAACTCCGCCGTCCTGGCCCAGGTGCGCAACGGCGTGCACGTGCGGATGGCCGTCCTCTACCACCTTCTCGCCGGAGCTCCCGAATGACCGACCTGCTGATCCGCAACACCCGGCCCTACGGCGGGGACCCGGTCGACGTGCTCGTCGCCGACGGCGTCGTCGCCACCATCGGCACCGGCCTGACCGCGCCCGAGGGTGCGGAGGTCCTCGACGCCGACGGCGCCGTGCTGCTGCCCGGCTTCGTCGACCTGCACGTGCACCTGCGCGAGCCCGGCGGCGAGGAGTCCGAGACCATCGAGACCGGCAGCCGTGCCGCGGCGCTCGGCGGGTTCACCGCCGTGTTCGCGATGCCGAACACCACCCCGGTCGCCGACTCCGACGTGGTCGTCGAGCACGTGCGCCGGCGCGGCGAGGAGATCGGGCTGGTCGACGTGCACCCGGTCGGTGCGGTCACCGTCGGCCTCGGCGGCGAGAAGCTCGCCGAGCTCGGCACGATGGCCGCCTCCCGCGCCGCGGTGCGGATGTTCTCCGACGACGGCCGCTGCGTGAACGACCCGCTGATCATGCGCCGCGCGCTGGAGTACGCATCCGCGCTCGACGTCGTCATCGCCCAGCACGCCGAGGACCACCGCCTCACCGGCGGCGCCCAGGCGCACGAGGGTGCCGTCGCCGCGCGCCTCGGGCTCGCCGGGTGGCCCGCCACCGCGGAGGAGACGATCGTCGCCCGCGACTGCGCGCTGGCCCGCGAGGCCGGCGCGCGGCTGCACGTCTGCCACAT
Organism: Pseudonocardia sp. DR1-2; assembly: GCF_023717215.1. Classification (NCBI taxonomy): domain Bacteria; kingdom Bacillati; phylum Actinomycetota; class Actinomycetes; order Pseudonocardiales; family Pseudonocardiaceae; genus Pseudonocardia; species Pseudonocardia sp. DR1-2. Next base: position 260,589 of record NZ_JAMQOF010000001.1, read on the forward strand.
CTCCACCGCCCGCACGATCGACGTGCTGCGCGCGGCCAAGGCCCAGGGCGTGCGGGTGTCGGCCGAGGTCACCCCGCACCACCTGCTGCTCACCGACTCCCGGCTGACCGGCTACGACCCGGTGAACAAGGTCAACCCGCCGCTGCGCACCGCCGACGACACCCGCGCGATGCGCGAGGCGCTGGCCGAGGGCGTGATCGACGTCGTCGCGACCGACCACGCCCCGCACGCCGCGCAGTACAAGGACACCGAGTGGCAGGCCGCGAAGCCGGGCATGCTGGGCCTGCAGACCGCGCTGTCGGTGCTGGTCGAGACGATGGTGGAGCCGGGCCTGCTGGACTGGCACGGCGTCGCGCGGGTGCTGTCGGAGCGCCCCGCGGAGATCGGGAACCTGCCCGACCAGGGCCGTCCGATCGCGGAGGGGGAGCCGGCGACGTTCGCGCTGGTCGACCCGGACGGGGTCTGGACGGTCCGCGGTGCGGAGCTGGCGAGCAAGGCGGCGAACACGCCGTACGAGGGAATGCGGCTGCCCGGAACGGTGGTCGCGACGGTGCTGCGGGGACGCATCACCGCGCAGGACGGGAAGGTTGTGCAGTGATGGGGGACAGGACAGCGCTACTGGTGCTCGAGGACGGGCGGATCTTCCGCGGACAGGCGTACGGCGCCACCGGGGAGACACTCGGTGAGGCCGTGTTCACCACCGGCATGACCGGGTACCAGGAGACCCTGACCGACCCGTCGTACCACCGCCAGATCGTGCTGCAGACCGCACCGCAGATCGGCAACACGGGCTGGAACGACGAGGACGACGAGTCGCGGGCGATCCAGGTCGCCGGCTACGTCGTGCGCGACCCCGCCCGGCGGGCGTCGAACTGGCGGGCCACCGGCTCGCTGGAGGACGCACTGCGGGCCCAGGGGATCGTCGGGATCGCCGGGATCGACACCCGCGCCGCGGTGCGCCACCTGCGCGAGCAGGGCGCCATGCGCGCCGGGATCTTCTCCGGCCCCGGCCTCGCCCCCGACGACGAGCTGGTCGAGCGGGTCACGCAGTCCCCGCAGATGGAGGGCGCCGACCTCTACGGCGCCGTCACCACCGCCGAGGCCTACGTGGTGCCCGCGGTGGGGGAGCGGCGCTTCGTCGTCGCCGCCCTGGACGTCGGCATCAAGTTCAACACCCCGCGGATGATGGCCGCCCGCGGCATCGAGGTGCACGTGCTGCCCGCGTCGAGCACCATCGAGACCGTCGAGTCGCTGCGTCCGGACGGCTTCTTCCTGGCCAACGGCCCGGGTGACCCGGCCACCGCCGACGGCCCCGTCGCGCTCGCCCGGCAGGTCCTGGAGCGGCGCATCCCGCTGTTCGGGATCTGCTTCGGCAACCAGATCCTCGGCCGCGCGCTCGGCCGGTCCACCTACAAGCTGCGCTACGGCCACCGGGGCATCAACATCCCGGTCGTCGAGCACGCCACCGGGCGGATCGCGATCACCTCGCAGAACCACGGCTTCGCGGTGTCCGGCGAGGCGGGCGAGGAGTTCGACACCCCGTACGGCCGCGCGCAGATCACCCACACCTGCCCCAACGACGGCTGCGTCGAGGGCATGGCCGGGCTCGACTTCCCGGCGTTCTCCGTGCAGTACCACCCGGAGGCCGCCGCGGGCCCGCACGACGCGTCGGACCTGTTCGACCGCTTCGTGGAGCTCATGACCGAGTACCCGGTCGGCTACGCCGGCGTCGCCGGGCAGCGGCCCGAGGGCACCGCACCCGCGCCGTACCCGCGGCCCGAGGCCGAGACCCACTCCGAGGCCGAGGCCCGGCCCGGGGCCGGGACCGAGGCCGCGCCGGCGATGACCGCCCAGCCCGACCCGGCCACGCCGCCGACGGCGACCGCGGCCCCGTCGGTCGACCTGCGGCCCACCCCGGCCGCCCCGGCCACGGCCACGGCCCCGGCCGCGGGCGGGTTCGAGCCGGGCAGCCCGGAGGGCCCGCACGGCGGGGCCGACGCCGGAACGGACGCCGACGAGCACACCACCCGGCTGCCCGTCACCCCGCCGGCCGGGACCCCGGCCACCGGCCGCGGCGAGATCGAGCCGCCCACCAGCCGGATGCCCGCCGTGGGCCGCCCCGGCACCCCGGACCCGCTGACGGCGCCGTTCTCCGACATCGAGGACGCGCTGCGCCGCGACGGCGGTACGCCCGCCCACCCGGGCGCCACCGCCGACCCGGACGCCGAGGACATCCCGGCCGAGCCGGCACCGGGCGGCGACCCGGTGTCCGGCCGTGCCCGGCCCGTCGACGACCGCCCGTGGCCGCCACCGCCCACCGGATCCCCATCCACCCCGCAGCACCCGGACCGGCACGACCAGGCCCGGCAGGAGGACCACTGATGCCCCGCCGCGACGACATCGACCACGTCATGGTGATCGGCTCCGGGCCGATCGTCATCGGCCAGGCCTGCGAGTTCGACTACTCCGGCACCCAGGCGTGCCGGGTGCTGCAGGCCGAGGGCATCCGGGTCTCCCTGGTCAACTCCAACCCGGCGACGATCATGACCGACCCGGAGTTCGCCGACGCCACCTACGTCGAGCCGATCACCCCGGAGTTCGTCGAGAAGGTCATCGTCGCCGAGCGCGACAACGGCACCCCGGTCACCGCGATGCTCGCGACCCTCGGCGGGCAGACCGCGCTCAACACCGCGATCGCGCTGCACGAGAACGGTGCCCTGGAGCGCCACGGCGTCGAGCTGATCGGCGCCGACGTCGACGCGATCGAGCGCGGCGAGGACCGGCTCAAGTTCAAGGACATCGTGATCGGGGTCGGCGGCGACGTCCCCCGCTCCCGGGTCTGCCACTCCATGGAGGAGGTCCGCTCCGCCGCCGACGAGCTGGGCCTGCCCGTGGTCATCCGGCCGTCGTTCACCATGGGCGGGCTCGGCTCGGGCATGGCGCACTCGGCGCAGGACCTGGAGCGCCTCGCCGGCGCCGGGCTCGCCGCCTCCCCGGTCACCGAGGTCCTCATCGAGGAGTCGGTGCTCGGCTGGAAGGAGTACGAGCTGGAGCTCATGCGCGACCACCACGACAACGTGGTCGTCATCTGCTCCATCGAGAACATCGACCCGATGGGCGTGCACACCGGTGACTCGATCACCGTCGCCCCGGCGATGACCCTGACCGACCGCGAGTACCAGCACATGCGCGACGTCGGTATCGCCGTGCTGCGCGCGGTCGGCGTCGACACCGGCGGCTGCAACATCCAGTTCGCGATCCACCCCGAGACCGGGCGCCTGGTCGTGATCGAGATGAACCCCCGGGTCTCCCGGTCCTCGGCGCTGGCGTCGAAGGCCACCGGCTTCCCGATCGCCAAGATCGCCGCGAAGCTCGCCGTCGGCTACACCCTCGACGAGATCCGCAACGACATCACCGGCGAGACCATCGCCGCGTTCGAGCCGTCGCTGGACTACGTCGCGGTCAAGATCCCGCGGTTCGCGTTCGAGAAGTTCCCCGGCGCCGACCCCGAGCTGACGACGACCATGAAGTCCGTCGGCGAGGCGATGGCGCTGGGCCGCTCGTTCCCGGAGGCGCTGGGCAAGGCGCTCCGCTCGATGGAGCGGGCCCGGGCCGGGTTCTGGACCGCTCCCGACCCGGAGGGCGAACCGCAGTACACCGTCCCGGTCGACGGCCGCATCTACGAGGTCGAGCGGGCGCTCCGCTCCGGCCAGTCGGTCGACGACGTGGCCAAGAACTCCGGCATCGACCCCTGGTTCGTCGACCAGATCGCGCTGCTGGGGGAGATCCGCGCCGAGCTCGAGGCCGCCCCCGTCCTCGACGCCGACCTGCTGCGCCGGGCCAAGCGCCACGGCCTGTCCGACCGTCAGCTCGCCGCGGTGCGCCCCGAGTTCGCCGGTGAGGACGGCGTGCGCACCCTGCGCCACCGCCTCGGCATCCGGCCGGTCTACAAGACCGTCGACACCTGCGCCGCCGAGTTCGCGGCGAGGACGCCGTACCACTACTCGGCCTACGAGACCGACCCCGCGGCCGAGTCGGAGATCGCCCCGCAGACCGAGAAGCCGAAGGTCCTGATCCTCGGCTCCGGCCCGAACCGCATCGGGCAGGGCATCGAGTTCGACTACTCCTGCGTGCACGCGGTCATGGCGCTGCGCGCCGCCGGGTTCGAGACCGTCATGGTCAACTGCAACCCGGAGACGGTGTCCACCGACTACGACACCGCCGACCGTCTCTACTTCGAGCCGCTGACCTTCGAGGACGTCCTGGAGGTCGTGCACGCCGAGCAGGCCTCCGGCACCGTCGCGGGCGTCATCGTGCAGCTCGGCGGGCAGACCCCGCTGGGGCTCGCGCAGCGTCTCACCGACGCCGGGGTGCCCGTCGTCGGGACCTCCGCGGCCGCGATCGACCTGGCCGAGGACCGCGGCGCGTTCGGCGAGGTCCTGCGCAAGGCCGGCCTGCCCGCCCCGGAGTTCGGCATGGCCACCTCCTTCGAGCAGGCCCGGGGGATCGCCACCCGGATCGGCTACCCGGTGCTCGTGCGGCCGTCCTACGTGCTCGGCGGCCGCGGCATGGAGATCGTCTACGACGAGGCGACCCTCGCCGGCTACATCGCCCGCGCCACCACCATCTCCCCGGACCGCCCGGTGCTGGTCGACAAGTTCCTCGACGACGCCATCGAGATCGACGTCGACGCCCTGTGCGACGGCGAGGAGATCTACCTCGGCGGCGTGATGGAGCACATCGAGGAGGCCGGGGTCCACTCCGGGGACTCCTCCTGCACCCTACCGCCGATCACGCTGGGCTCCTCGGTGCTGGCGAAGGTCCGCGAGGCGACCGCCGCCATCGCGCACGGCGTCGGCGTGCGCGGGCTGCTCAACGTCCAGTACGCCCTGCACGGCGACGTGCTCTACGTGCTGGAGGCCAACCCGCGGGCGTCGCGGACGGTGCCGTTCGTGTCCAAGGCGACGTCGGTGCCGCTGGCCAAGGCCGCCGCCCGGATCATGCTCGGCGCCACCATCGCCGACCTGCGCGGCGAGGGCCTGCTCCCGGCGATCGGCGACGGCGGCGCGCTGCCCGCCGACTCCCCGGTCGCGGTCAAGGAGGCGGTGCTGCCGTTCAACCGGTTCCGCAACACCGCGGGCCAGGGCGTCGACCCGCTGCTCGGCCCGGAGATGAAGTCCACCGGCGAGGTCATGGGCTTCGACTCCGCCTTCGGCCCGGCGTTCGCCAAGTCGCAGGCCGCCGCCTACGGCTCGCTGCCGACCTCGGGCACGGTGTTCGTGTCCATCGCCGACCGCGACAAGCGGGCGATGGTGTTCCCGATCCGCCGCCTGGCCGACATGGGCTTCCAGGTCCTCGCCACCGAGGGCACCGCGGAGATGCTGCGCCGCAACGGGATCGACGTCACCGTGGTGCGCAAGCACAGCGAGGGCTCCGGACCGGAGACCCCGACGATCGTCGACACCATCCTCGCCGGGGACGTCGACCTGATCGTCAACACCCCGGTCGGGAACCCCGGCCCGCGCGTCGACGGCTACGAGATCCGCGCCGCCGCGGTGTCGCGCGGGGTGCCGTGCATTACCACGGTGCAGGGGACCGCGGCCGCGGTGCAGGGCATCGAGGCGCTCGCCTCGGGCGGGATCGGCGTGCGGTCGCTGCAGCAGGCGCACGCGGCGCTGAAGGCCAAGGCGTGAGCTTCGCCGCCCGGCTCGACGGGGCCGTCGCCGCGCACGGGCCGCTGTGCGTCGGGATCGACCCGCACCCGGCACTGCTGGCGGCCTGGGACCTCACCGACGACGCCGACGGCCTCGCCGCGTTCGCCGACCGCTGCCACGCGGCGTTCGCCGGGGCGGTGTCGGTGGTGAAGCCGCAGGCGGCGTTCTTCGAGCGGCACGGCTCGGCCGGCGTCGCGGTGCTGGAACGGCTGCTCGCCGGGTTCGCGGGCTCGGGCACCCTGACCCTGCTCGACGCCAAGCGCGGCGACATCGGCTCCACCATGGACGGCTACGCCGACGCCTACCTGCGCGTCGGCGCGCCGCTCGGGGCGGACGCGCTCACGCTGTCGCCCTACCTGGGGTTCGGGTCGCTGGAGCCGGCGCTGACCGCCGCCGACGAGGCCGGGCGCGGGGTGTTCGTGCTGGCCCGCACGTCCAACCCGGACGGTGCCGCGGTGCAGTGCGCCACGACGGCGGACGGGGTGAGCGTCGCCCAGCGGATGGTCGACGACGCCGCCGCCCGCAACGCCGGTGCCCGGCCCCGCGGCGCGGTGGGCGTCGTCGTCGGCGGCACCCACGAGCACGGCCTCGACCTGACCGCGCTGAACGGCCCGGTGCTGGTGCCCGGGCTCGGTGCCCAGGGCGCGAGCCCGGCCGACGTGGTGTCGCGGTTCGCGGGCACCGCGGGCCCGGTCCTGCCGGTGTCGGCGCGCGGTGTGCTGCAGGCCGGCCCCGACGCCGTCGCCCTGCGGGACGCGGCGCACCTGCTCGGGGAGGAGCTGGCCTCCACCGCCGCCGGGTCGCACTGAGCGGGCGCCGGTCCCGGTGATCGTCCGCCGTGAGGTGTCCGGTGCCGGATCCGGCACCGGACACCTCACGCGTCGCGATCACGGACTCCCGGACGGCGTGGGCCCGGTGGTGGGCCGGCGACGCCGGACGCGCGCCGGACGGTCCGCTCCACCCGCCGGGCGCCCCCGGGCGCACCGGGACGTCGATCGGGCGCGTCCGGTGGTGGGCCGGCTGCCCCGTCCGGCGGGCAGCACTGCGCCGACCCGCCCTACGGGGGAGCCGGATGGCACTCCTGTCGTGGTTCGAACAGGGTGCCGTTGATCACCTCCTGGCGGCCGAAACCGGAGGTGGGACCCCCATTGACGCTTCCGTGGAGGTCGTGGGTACGTTCGAATACGACGCCGGGGACGTCCCCCGGACGGGTCGGTGCGACCCACCACCCGATCGCTGACGCGACACCCCGGCGCGAGCCGGGATCACGGCGGCGAGAACGACGAGAACGACACAGGAAAGTACGGAGGAACCAACCGTGGCCCTTCCCCAGCTGACCGAGGAACAGCGCGCCGCCGCGCTGGAGAAGGCCGCGGCCGCGCGCCGGGCCCGGGCCGAGCTGAAGGACCGCCTCAAGCGCGGCGGCACCACCCTCGAGGAGGTGCTGAAGAAGGCCGAGACCGACGAGGTCCTCGGCAAGATGAAGGTCTCGGCGCTGCTCGAGGCCCTGCCGAACGTCGGCAAGGTCCGCGCCCAGCAGATCATGGAGGAGCTGGAGATCGCGACCAGCCGCCGTCTGCGTGGCCTGGGTGACCGCCAGCGCAAGGCGCTGCTCGAGCGCTACCCGAGCTGATCCGGGCGTCCCGTGACCGACACCTCCTCCGTCATGTCCTCCGGCCGGACCGGCCCCGCCCGCGGGCGGCTGCTCGTGCTGGCCGGGCCCTCCGGGGTGGGCAAGAGCAGCGTGGTCGCGGGACTGCGTGAGGCGCTGCCGGAGCTGCTGTTCAGCGTGTCCGCCACGACCCGGCCCGCGCGGCCGGGCGAGGTGGACGGCCGTGACTACCGCTTCGTGTCCCGCGAGGAGTTCGACGCGCTCGTCGAGCGCGGCGAACTCCTCGAGTGGGCCGAGGTGCACGGCGGGCTGCAGCGCTCCGGCACCCCCGCCGCGCCCGTCGAGCAGGCGCTCGCCCAGGGCCGCCCGGTCCTGGTCGAGGTCGACCTGCAGGGCGCCCGGTCGGTCAAGCGGGTCCGTCCCGAGGCCGTCACCGTCTTCGTCGCGCCGCCGTCGATGGAGGAGCTGGCCCGCCGGCTCACCGACCGCGGCACGGACACCCCCGAGCAGCGCGAGCGCCGGCTGCGGACCGCCATCGAGGAGATGGACGCCCAGGGGGAGTTCGACGAGGTGGTCGTCAACGACGACCTGCAGGCCGTGATCGGCCGGTTGGTAGCATTGGCGGTCGACCGCGGCGCCGTCTGAGCGCCCCCGGTCCCCCTCGTTCTTCAGGAGTCCACCACGTGAGCACGCCCACCGGCACCTCCACCGCCCCCGAGGGCATCACCTACCCGCCGATCGACGACCTGCTTGGCCAGGTCAGCTCGAAGTACGCGCTGGTCATCTACGCGGCCAAGCGCGCCCGGCAGATCAACGACTACTACTCCCAGCTCGGTGAGGGCCTGCTCGAGTACGTCGGCCCGCTCGTCGAGCCGGGCCCGCGCGAGAAGCCGCTGTCGATCGCGATGCGCGAGATCCAGGCGGGGATGCTCGAGCACACCGAGGGCGAGTAAGACCTCTCGATGGCTCCTCCCGAGGTGCTCCTCGGCGTCTCCGGCGGCATCGCCGCCTACAAGAGCGCCGAGGTGCTGCGTCGCCTGACCGAGTCCGGCCACGCGGTGCGGGTGATCCCCACCGAGTCCGCGCTGCGGTTCGTCGGGGCCGCGACGTTCGAGGCCCTGTCCGGCCGTCCCGTCGCCACCGGGGTGTTCCACGACGTCCACGAGGTGCCGCACGTGGCCCTGGGCAAGGGCGCGGACCTCGTCGTCGTCGCCCCGGCGACCGCGGACCTCATGGCCCGCCTCGCACACGGCCGCTCCGACGACCTGCTGACCGCCGCGCTGCTGACCGCCCGGTGCCCGGTGGTGCTGGCGCCCGCGATGCACACCGAGATGTGGGAGCACCCCGCGACGGTCGACAACGTCGCCCTGCTGCGCGCCCGCGGCACCGTGGTGATCGAGCCCGCCGCCGGCCGGCTGACCGGCGCGGACACCGGCAAAGGCCGGCTGCCCGACCCGGCCGAGATCGTCGACCTGGCCCGGCTGCTGCTGGAGCGCCCGGACGCGCTGCCGCGCGACCTGGAGGGCCGCCACGTGGTCGTCAGTGCCGGCGGGACCCGGGAGGACCTCGACCCGGTCCGGTTCCTCGGCAACCGGTCCTCGGGCCGGCAGGGCTGGGCGCTGGCCCGGGTCGCCGCCCAGCGCGGCGCACGGGTGACGCTCGTCGCCGGGCACACCGCGGACCTCGGCGCCCCGGCCGGGGTGGACGTGGTCGCCGCGGGGACCGCCGTCGCCATGGAGGCCGCCGTCCGCGGTGCCGCCGCCGACGCGGACGCCGTGGTGATGGCCGCCGCCGTCGCGGACTTCCGGCCGGTCGACACCGCCGCCGACAAGATCAAGCGCGGCGACGCGGAGCCGGCGCCGCTGCGCCTGACCCAGAATCCCGACATCCTCGCCGGGCTCGTGGCCGACCCGCCGCGGCCGGGTCAGGTCGTGGTCGGGTTCGCCGCCGAGACCGGCGACGCCGACGGCGACGTGCTCCACCACGGCCGCGCCAAGCTCACCCGCAAGGGCTGTGACCTGCTGGTGGTGAACGCGGTCGGCGACGGCAAGGCCTTCGAGACCACGGACAACGCCGGCTGGCTGCTCGCCCGCGACGGCGGCGAGGACGAGCTGCCGTTCGGCTCCAAGGCGCTGCTCGCCTCCCGCATCTGGGACGCGGTCGTCCCGCGCCTGCGCTGAGCATCCCCGCACACGACGACGGGCCCGCACCGGAGAACTCCCGGCGCGGGCCCGTCGTCGTGTGCGACCGGACTCAGTCCTCGTCGAAGAAGGAGCTGCGCGTCGGCTCCGCCTCGTCGGAGGAGGAGTCGGACCCCTCGCCCGACCCCTCACCCGACGTGGACGGCGTGGCCGACGAGGTCGACCGCGGCGAGGACGTGGACGGCGTCGCCGAGGAGGTCGACCGCGGGCTCGCGGTCGACGGCGACGAGGTCGACGGGGCCGACCGCTCGGTGCTGCTCGGGGTCAGCGAGTCCTCCGAGGACCCGGAGCGCTCGGCGCCGGAGGTCGAGACGTACCGGGACATCGCCCAGCCGCCGTACTCGGGGAGCTCGACGAACCCGTCCTGGGTCTCCCCGGTCGAGGTGGACTCACCCCGCTCGCACACACCGACGATCGGCGCGTCGGCCTCGGGCTCGGAGCGGACGTTGACGCTCTGGGTGCAGGTGCCGGTACCGGCGGCCGACGCGGTGCCGGCGATGATCCCGGTGGTGGTGACGCCGGCCACGGCCAGTGCGCCGAGGACGGCTGCGACGCGTCGCGAGTTCGGCTTCATGGTGGAACAACCTCCGTGCCGCCGGGGCCGGGGCGGCCACCGTGCGGATCCGTTCGTGGGCGACCCCGCGGGGCGTGCGAGGTGTTGTCCCGCCCAACGAGCCGACGCCCGTTCGATTCGTGAGCGGAGGGTCAATCACCCCATCCGGCGACGCCGGGTAGCGAGCTCGCCGGGTGTTGTCACGCTCCGTGTGTGAGTTCCCTCGTGCGAGTCCCGTACGGGCGGCCGGTCTGGACTACCCTGCATCCCGAGGGGCGCTCGCGATCATGGTCGTGCGTCCGAGCGAGCGCGGCGGGGTCGTCGCGCCGGAGCGGAGAACGTTTCCAACGGGATGGAGAAACTGCGCGTGTCAACCACGAGCCGTCGCCTGTTCACCAGCGAGTCGGTCACCGAGGGCCACCCCGACAAGATCTGTGACGCGGTCAGCGACACCATCCTCGACGCGATGCTCGCGCAGGACCCGAGCAGCCGGGTGGCCGTCGAGACCCTGGTGACCACCGGTCAGGTGCACGTCGCCGGGGAGGTCACCACCAACGCCTACGTCGAGATCCCGCAGCTGGTCCGGGACAAGATCCTCGAGATCGGCTACGACTCCTCCGCCAAGGGCTTCGACGGCGCGTCCTGCGGCGTCAACATCGCGATCGGTGCGCAGTCGCCCGACATCGCCCAGGGCGTCGACACCGCCTACGAGAAGCGCGTCGAGTCCGCCGAGGACGAGATCGCCAAGCAGGGCGCGGGCGACCAGGGCCTGATGTTCGGCTACGCCTGCGAGGACACCCCCGAGCTGATGCCGCTGCCGATCGCGCTGGCGCACCGCCTGTCGCGCCGGCTGACCGAGGTCCGCAAGAACGGCACGCTGCCGTACCTGCGCCCGGACGGGAAGACCCAGGTCACCATCGAGTACGACGGCGACAAGCCGGTCCGCCTCGACACCGTGGTCCTGTCCTCCCAGCACGCCGCGGACGTCGACCTCGACGGCATGCTGGCCCCCGACATCCTCAAGCACGTCGTCACCCCCGAGGTGGAGGCGCTGGGCTGGGACCCGTCGCAGCCGCGGCTGCTGGTCAACCCGACCGGCCGCTTCGTGCTCGGCGGCCCGATGGGTGACGCGGGCCTCACCGGCCGCAAGATCATCGTCGACACCTACGGCGGCATGGCCCGCCACGGTGGCGGCGCCTTCTCCGGCAAGGACCCGTCGAAGGTCGACCGCTCCGCCGCGTACGCCATGCGGTGGGTCGCCAAGAACGCCGTCGCCGCCGGGCTCGCCGGGCGGATCGAGGTCCAGGTCGCCTACGCGATCGGCAAGGCCGCCCCGGTCGGGCTGTTCGTGGAGACCTTCGGCACGGAGAACGTCGACCCGGCGCGGATCCAGGCCGCCATCGAGGAGGTCTTCGACCTGCGCCCGGCCGCGATCATCCGCGACCTGAAGCTGCTGCGCCCGATCTACGGCCCGACCGCCGCGTACGGCCACTTCGGCCGCACCGACGTCGAGCTGCCGTGGGAGGACACCTCCCGCGCCGACGCCCTGAAGTCGGTCGCCGGCGGCTGAGCGCCGAGCACGTGCCCCGTGGCCGTCGACCGCCCCGCGCGGTCGGCGGCCACGGGCGTCTCCGGGGGGCGTCGGTGCCGCGTGGTAGACCCTCGGCGTGAGCTCTCCGCGTACGGCCCCGGCGGCCCGCGCCCGCCGCCCGGGGCGCGACCGGGGGCAGTGGCAGCCCGCCCCGGCCCGTCCGGTCGCGCGGGTGCTGGTCGACGTCGCGCTGCCGCACCTGGACCGGGCCTTCGACTACCGCGTCCCGACCCATCTCGACGACGCCGCCGTCCCCGGTGTACGGGTGCGGGTGCGGTTCGCCGGCCGGCTGGTCGACGGGTTCCTGCTGGAGCGCTCCGACGACACCGCCCACGCCGGGAAGCTCGCCTGGGTCGACAAGGTCGTCTCGCCCGAACCGGTGCTCACCGCCGAGGTGGCCGGGCTGGCCCGGGCCGTCGCCGACCGCTACGCCGGGGTGATGGCCGACGTCGTGCGCCTCGCGGTACCCGCCCGGCACGCCCGCGTCGAGTCCGAGACCCCGCGGGAACGCGGCGCCGCCGAGCCCGCCCCGGTCGACCGTGCGGGCTGGGAGGCCTACCCGCGCGGCGGTGCGTTCCTCGACGCGCTGGCGGGCGGGCGCGCCGCGCACGCCGTCTGGCAGGCGCTGCCGGGGGAGGAGTGGGCGGCCCGGCTGGCCGAGGCCGCCGTCGCCACCCGGTCGGCCGGCCGCTCGGCCCTGCTCGTGGTCCCCGACCAGCGCGACGTCGCCCGGCTGCACGGCGCCTGCGCGGCGCTGCTCGGCGAGGACGGGGTGGTCGCCCTGACCGCGGAGCTCGGGCCCGCCGAGCGCTACCGGCGCTGGCTGGCGGTGCGGCGGGGGAGCGTGCGCGTCGTCGTCGGCACCCGGTCCGCGGCGTTCGCCCCGCTCGGCGAGCTCGGCCTGCTGGCCGTCTGGGACGACGGCGACGACTCCCACTCCGAGCCCCGCGCCCCCTACCCGCAGGTCCGCGACGTACTGGTGCTGCGCGCGCACCGCGAGGGCGCCGCGCTGCTGCTCGCGGGGTTCGCCCGGACCGCCGAGGCGCAGGTGCTCGTCGAGACCCGCTGGGCGAGTCCCATCGCGGCCGACCGTGCCGGGGTGCGTGCCCGGATGCCACGGGTCACCGCGATCGGGGAGACCGACACCCAGCTCGTGCGTGACCCGGCCGCCCGCGCGGCCCGCGTCCCGGGCGTCGCGTTCGAGGCCGCACGCGCCGCGCTGACCGCCGGGCGCCCGGTGCTGGTGCAGGTGCCGCGGTCGGGCTACCTGCCGTTCCTGGCGTGCGCGTCCTGCCGCGACGCCGCCCGCTGCCGGCACTGCGCGGGCCCGCTGGGCCTGCCGCGTTCCGGCGCGGGTTCCGAGGGTGCACTGCCCGCCTGCCGCTGGTGCGGCCGGGCCGAGCCGGCGTTTCGCTGCGGGCACTGCGGGTCGCGACGGCTGCGGGCCGGAGTGGTCGGCGCCGGGCGCACCGCCGAGGAGCTCGGTCGCGCCTTCCCCGGTATCACCGTGCGGACCTCCGGCGGGGGCGCCGAGGTCCTCGACACCGTCCCGGCCGGGCCCGCGCTGGTCGTCGCCACGCCGGGGGCGGAGCCGGTCGTCGACGGCGGCGGGGCCGGCTACGGCGCCGCGCTGCTGCTCGACGGCTGGGCGATGCTCGCCCGGCCCGACCTGCGCGTCGCCGAGGAGACGCTGCGCCGCTGGTTCGCCGCGGCCGCCGGGGTCGTGCCGCACACCGACGGCGGACGGGTCGTCGTCGTGGCCGAGGCGTCGGTGCCGACGGTGCAGGCGCTGGTGCGGTGGGACCCGGCCGGGCACGCCGAGGCCGAGCTCGCCGAACGCGCCGAGGTGGGGTTCCCGCCCGCGATCCGGATGGCCTCGGTGGAGGGGCCGCCCGCCGCCGTCGCCGAGATCTGCGACGCGGTGCTCGGCACCGGGCGCGTCGACCCGGCCCCGCCCGAGGGGGTGGAGCTGCTCGGACCGGTCGAGATCGACCCGCCGGACCGGCCCGGCGCCGGTCACGGCGCCGCCGACGAGGTCCGCGAGCGTGCGCTGCTGCGGGTCCCGCGCCGCGCCGGTCGCGATCTGGCCCGTGCCCTGCACGACGCGCAGGCCCTGCGCACCGCCCGCAAGGCCCCCGAGACCGTCCGGGTCCGGCTCGACCCCGACGAGATCGACTGAGCGGTGCGCCGCGTCACCGCCGTGACACCGGACGGGAGCGGCGGTGCCGCAGTGGCACAATGGAGCGCTGATCACCGCACTCGTCCGCCGTGAGGGGAAGCCCGTGCCCATCCAGCCCGTCCGGCTGTTCGGCGACCCGGTCCTGCGCACCCGCGCCACCGAGGTCACCGACTTCGACGCGGAGCTGCGCAAGCTCGTCAGCGACCTGACCGACACCATGCACGACGAGGGCGGCGCCGGTCTGGCCGCGCCGCAGATCGGCGTCGGCAAGCGGGTGTTCGTCTACGACTGCGACGGCTTCTCCGGGCACCTGGTCAACCCGACCTGGGAGGCCGTCGGCGAGGACGAGCAGTTCGGCATGGAGGGCTGCCTGTCCATCCCCGGGCTCGGCTGGGACTGCCGGCGCAAGCTGCACGTCGTCGCGCGGGGCTGGGACATGCACGGCGAGCCGCAGGTGGTCGAGGGCTCCGAGCTGCTGGCGCGGGCCATCCAGCACGAGACCGACCACCTCGACGGCGTGCTGTTCGTCGACCGGCTCGACGCCGAGACCCGCAAGCTGGCGATGCGCGAGATCCGGGAGGCCGCCTGGTTCGGCGAGCCCGAGCCGGTGGTCAAGGCGAGCCCGCACCCCATGTTCGGCAAGGCTCGATGAGGCTGCTGTTCGCCGGCACCCCCGACCCGGCGGTGCCGTCGCTGCGGGCGCTGCTGGAGCACCCCGGCCACGAGGTCGTCGCGGTGCTGACCCGCCCGGACGCCCCCGCCGGGCGCGGCCGCAGGCTCACCCGCTCCCCGGTCGGTGAGCTCGCCGACGCGGCGGGGGTCCCGGTGCTGACCCCCGCGAAGCCGTCGGACCCGGAGTTCCTCGACACCCTGCGCGCGCTCGCCCCGGACTGCGCACCGGTCGTCGCCTACGGGGCGCTGCTGCCCCGCCCGGTGCTGGACGTGCCCGTCCACGGCTGGGTCAACCTGCACTTCTCGCTGCTGCCCGCCTGGCGCGGCGCGGCCCCGGTGCAGTCCGCGATCCGGCACGGCGACGACGTCACCGGCGCCACCACGTTCCGGCTCGAGGAGGGCATGGACACCGGGCCCACCTACGGCCTGGTCACCGAGACCGTCGGCGCGACCGACACCGCGGGCGACCTGCTGGGCAGGCTCGCCGAGTCCGGTGCCCGGCTGCTCGCCGCGACCCTGGACGGCATCGCCGACGGCACGCTGACCGCCGTCCCGCAGCCCGCCGAGGGGGTCTCGCTCGCGCCGAAGGTCACGACCTCCGATGCCCGCGCCGACTTCACCACCCCGGCCGCCGCGCTGGACCGGCTGATCCGCTCGGTCACCCCCGAGCCCGGTGCGTGGTGCGGGTTCCGCGACGACCGCCTCGGGCTCGGCCCGGTCCGCCCGTTGCGCACCGGTGAGGTGGAGCTCGCTCCGGGGGAGCTGCGGGTCGAGCGCCGCCGGGTGCTGGCCGGGACCGCGACCGTCCCGGTCGAGCTGGGCGAGGTGAAGCCGAAGGGCAAGCGGTTCATGCCCGCGCCGGACTGGGCCCGCGGCGCCCGGATCGACGGCGTCGAGTACCTGGGCTGACCGCCGCCACCCGCCCCGGTCCGGCGCACCGACCTCCCGACACCACACCGACTTCCCGACATCCCGGACGACGGCCGGCCCCCGGCCACGGCGGACCCCGCCGAGGAGACCACGTGAGCGAGCAGGACCCCCGACCCGACCGCGACCGGCCCGGCCGGTCCGACCGCCCCGAGCGGCGCGCCGGCGACGACCGGCACCGCGGCGGCGACAGGCCCGGCGGTGACCGGTCGGGCGGCGACCGGGCCCGCGGTGACCGGTCGCGCGACGACCGCGGCCCGCGCACCGGGTCCGGCTGGGGCGGCGGCCCGGGGTCCGGCGGCCGGCGCGGCGGGTCCGGCTCCGGTGGTCCGGGTGGCTCCGGGGAGCGCCGTGGCGGTGGGTGGCGCGACTCCGACCGGCCCAGCCACTCCCGCTCCGGCGGCGACGTGGCCCGCCCGCGCGACGGCGGGGACCGCTCCCGCGACGACCGTCCCCGTGGGGACCGCCCGCACAGGGATCGTGACGACCGCCCGCGCGGCGACCGCGCCCGCGGCGACGGGCCCCGCCCCGACCGGCGCGACGACCGCCGACGTGACGACCGACCCCAGGGCGACCGCGCGCGCAGCGACCGTCCCCGCAGTGACCGCCCGCAGGGCGACCGCCCCCGCCCCGACCGCGGGGACGACCGCCGCGGCGGCCACGACGACCGCGGGGACCGTGGCGGCGACCGCGGCCCCCGCCGCGAGCGCACCTCCGGCCCCCGCAACTCCGGCCCGCCCCGTGGCCGCAGCGGCCCCGGCAGGCCCCCGGCCGTCGACCCCGCCCGGCAGGCGGCCTACGAGCTGCTGACCGCCGTCCGCGAGCGCGACGCCTACGCCAACCTCGCCCTGCCCGGCATCCTGCGCCGCCACCGGCTGCGCGACCGCGACGCCGGCCTGGCGACCGAGCTCGGCTACGGCACCCTGCGCGCCCAGGGCCTGCTCGACACGATCATCGACGCCTGCACCGACCGCCCGCTGGCCAAGATCGAGCACGCCCTGCTCGACGCGCTGCGCCTGGGCGCCTACCAGCTGCTGCGCACCCGGGTGCCCGACCACGCGGCCGTCACCACCTGCGTCGAGCTGGTCCGGTCCGACCACGGTTCGCAGTCGGCCGGGTTCGTCAACGCGGTGCTGCGCCGCATCGGCGAGCACACCGAGGCCGAGTGGCTCGACCGCCTCGCCCCCGACCCCGCCGAGGACCCGGTCGGCGACGCCGCGCTGCGCCACGCCCACCCGCGCTGGATCGCGCAGGCCTTCGCCGACGCGCTCGGCGGCACCGGCGAGGAGCTGACCGCCGCCCTCGCCGCCGACGACACCCGGCCGCGCGTGCACCTGCTCGCCCGGCCCGGTGAGATCACCGCCGAGGAGCTGGCCCTGGCCACCGGCGGCGAGCAGGCGCCCTACTCGCCCTACGGGGTGCACCTGGAACCGGGCAGCGGCGACGTCGGCGAGCTCGACGCCGTCGCCGAGGGGCTCGCGATCGTCCAGGACGAGGGCAGCCAGCTCGTCGCCGCCGCGCTCGCCCGGGCCGAGCTGCTGGGTGAGGACACCGGCCGCTGGCTCGACCTGTGCGCCGGGCCGGGCGGCAAGGCGTCGCTGCTGGGCGGGCTCGTCGCCGCGCGGGGCGGGACGCTCGACGCGGTCGAGTCCAGCGAGCACCGCGCCGACCTCGTGCGCCGGTCCGTCGCGGAGCTGCCGGTCACCGTGCACGTCGCCGACGGCCGGGAGGCCCCGCTGCCCGACGGCGGCTACGACCGGGTGCTCGTCGACGCGCCCTGCACCGGGCTGGGCGCGCTGCGCCGCCGCCCCGAGGCCCGCTGGCGGCGCCGCCCCGAGGACATCGCGACGCTGACCCGGCTGCAGCGCGAGCTGCTCGTCGCCGCGCTGCGGCACGTCCGCCCCGGCGGCGTCGTCGCCTACGTCACCTGCTCGCCGCACGTGTCGGAGACCGTCGGCGTCGTCGGCCGGATCGTCGGCCGCGAGGGACGCCCCGGCCCGGCCGGTGCCGTCGACCAGCTCGACGCGCGCGCCTGGCTGCCCGGCGAGGTCCCCGGCCTCGGGGACGGGCCGACCGTCCAGCTGTGGCCGCACGTGCACGGCACCGACGCGATGTTCCTGGCGCTGCTGCGCCGACCGCTCGAGGGCTGACCGCGGTGTGACGGCGGCCTCGCCCACGGGTGCGGGGCCGCCGGCGAGCGGCCAGTAACCTCCTCGGCGTGCACCCGATGATCGCGCCCAGCATCCTCTCGGCCGACTTCGCCCGACTCGGCGAGGAGGCCGCCGCCGTGGGCGGCGACGGGACCGGGAACGGCGCGGACTGGCTGCACGTCGACGTCATGGACGCGCACTTCGTGCCGAACCTGACGCTCGGCCTGCCGGTGGTGCAGAGCCTGCGCGCCGCCACCGACATCCCGCTCGACTGCCACCTGATGATCGAGGACCCGGACCGCTGGGCCCCGGGCTACGCCGAGGCGGGCGCCCGCAACGTCACCGTGCACGCCGAGGCCGCCCACGATCCGGTGATGCTCGCCAAGAACCTGCGCGCCGCCGGGTCCCTCGCCGGGCTGTCGATCAAGCCCGGCACCCCGCTCGACCCCTGGGTCGAGGTGCTCCGCCACTACGACACGCTGCTGGTCATGAGCGTCGAGCCCGGCTTCGGCGGGCAGAGCTTCATCCCCGAGGTCCTCGACAAGGTCCGCACCGTCCGCAACCTGGTCGACACCGGGCACCTCACCGTGCTCGTCGAGATCGACGGCGGCATCAACGCCGACACCATCGACGCGGCCGCCGAGGCCGGCGTCGACTGCTTCGTCGCCGGGTCGGCGGTCTACGGCGCCGAGGACCCGGGCCGCGCCGTCGCCGCGCTGCGCGACAGCGTCCGCCGCGCGAACCCGCACCGCTGGGCCGGCTGAGCCCGCCCCGGCCCCGGAGCGAGGAGCAGTGGACGACCCGACCGGCCCGGACCGCCGCACGGTGGCGGCGATGCGCCGTGCGCTGGCCGCGTCCGTGGAGGTCCACGGCACGACCAGCCCCAACCCGGCGGTCGGCTGCGTCATCCTCGACCGGCACGGCGAGGTGGCAGGCGTCGGCGCCACCGCGCCACCCGGCGGCCCGCACGCCGAACGGGTCGCACTCGCCGCGGCGGGCGCGCGGGCCGCGGGCGGCACCGCGGTGGTCACCCTCGAACCGTGCAACCACACCGGCCGCACCCCGCCGTGCGTGGGAGCTCTCCTGGAGGCGGGTGTCGCCCGCGTGCACGCCGCGGTCGCCGACCCGAACCCGGTCGCCGCGGGCGGTCTGGACCGGCTGCGCGCCGCCGGGGTGGATGTGACACTCGGCACGCTCGCCGACGAGGTCGCGCTCGGTCCGCTGCGCGGCTGGCTGCACCGCACGCGCACCGGACGTCCCCACGTGACCTGGAAGGTCGCCACCACGCTCGACGGCCGCGTCGCCGCCGCCGACGGCACCAGCCGCTGGATCACCGGCCCGGTCGCGCGCGGCACGGTGCATGACCTGCGCCGCAGGATGGACGCGATCGTCGCGGGCACGGGTACCGTCCTGTCCGACGACCCGGCGCTGACCGCCCGCCGGCCCGACGGCACCCTGTTCGACCACCAGCCCCTGCGGGTGGTGGTGGGACACCGCGACGTCCCGCCCGGCGCCCGGCTGGCCCGGACCGACGAAACCGGCACCGCCGACGTGGTCCACCTCCGCACCCGCGATCCGGGGGAGGTGCTCGCCGAGCTCAGCCACCGGACCGTGGTGGACGTGCTCCTCGAGGGCGGACCGACCCTCGCCGGTGCGTTCGTCGCCGCAGGACTCGTCGACCGGGTGCTCGTGCACCTGGCCCCGGCCCTGCTCGGCGCGGGACCGCACGCCCTCGGCGACGCGGGCGTGGTAACGATCGCCGACATCGTGCGGTTGCACGTGGACGAGGTCCACCGCGCCGGCGACGACGTGGTCATCGACGCACGACCGGCATCCGGCCCGACCGGGCCGGACGTGCCGCAGTAGGAGGGACGGGCGATGTTCACCGGGATCGTGGAGGAGGTCGGCGAGGTCGTCGACGTCCGCACCGACGACGACGTCGTCGTGCTGACCGTGCGCGCGGCCCTGGCCGCCGAGGTCGGGCACGGGGAGTCGGTCGCGGTGAACGGCTGTTGCCTCACCGCCGTCGTCACCGGGCCGGGCGCGGCCACGCTCACCCTGGAGCTGGTGCCCGAGACGCTGAAGCGGACCTCGCTCGGCGCCGTCGGCGCCGGGTCCGGGGTCAACCTGGAGCGCGCCGTACCCGCCGGGGGCCGGCTCGACGGCCACATCGTGCAGGGGCACGTGGACGGCGTCGGCACCGTCGTCTCCCGCACCCCCGGCGAGCGCAGCGACGAGGTCCGCTTCTCGCTGCCCGCCGAGCTCGCCCGCTACGTCGTGGAGAAGGGCTCCGTCGCCGTCGACGGTGTCTCGCTGACCGTCGCCACCGTGTACCCGGACGGGTTCGGGGTGGCGCTGATCCCGACGACCCTCGCCGAGACCACACTGGGGTCGCGCACCCCGGGGGACCCGGTCAACCTGGAGGTCGACGTGATCGCCAAGTACGTGGAACGCATGACCGCGGGGTACCTGCAGGGGCCCGGGTCCGGACAGGAAGGGGCCGCCCGGTGAGCGAGCCGTTGACGTCGCCGGTCACTCCGGCAGGCCAGGGGTCGGGCAAGCTGCCCGACGCCCCGCACACCGCGATGTCCCCCTCGGAGCGGGCCGAGCGCTTCGCCCAGATCGAGAAGGCCATCGCCGACATCGCCGAGGGCAAGCCGGTCGTCGTGATGGACGACGAGGACCGCGAGAACGAGGGCGACCTGATCTTCGCCGCGTCGAAGGCGACCGCGGAGCTGCTGGCGTTCACCGTCCGCTACACCTCCGGCTACGTCTGCGTGGCCATCACCGGGGAGGCCTGCGAGCGGCTCGACCTGCCGCCGATGCACCACACCAACCGCGACTCCTTCCGCACCGCGTACACGGTCACCGTGGACGCGAAGGAGGGCATCACCACCGGCATCTCCGCCCAGGACCGCGCGCACACGATCCGCACGCTCGCCGACCCGGGGACCGACCGGCACGACCTGGTCCGGCCCGGTCACGTCGTGCCGCTGCAGGCCCGCGAGGGCGGCGTGCTGCGCCGCCCCGGGCACACCGAGGCCGCGGTCGACCTCGCCCGGATGGCGGGCCTGCCCGCCGCCGGCGCGCTGTGCGAGATCGTCTCGGAGAAGAACACCGGCGAGATGGCCCGCGGCGAGGAGCTCGGCGTGTTCGCCGCCGACCACGACCTCACGCTGATCACCATCGCCGACCTCATCGCCTACCGGCGCCGCTACGAGAAGCACGTCGAGCGGGTCGCCACCGCGCGGATCCCCACCGGCCACGGTGACTTCCTCGCGCACGGCTACGACTGCACCCTCGACGGCACCGAGCACATCGCCATGGTGATGGGCGACATCGCCACCCCCGCCGACGACGGCGAGAACGTGCTCGTCCGGGTGCACTCCGAGTGCCTCACCGGCGACGTCCTCGGCTCGCTGCGCTGCGACTGCGGCCCCCAGCTCGACGCGGCCCTGGAGGCCGTCGCGAAGGAGGGCCGCGGCGTCGTGCTCTACATGCGCGGACACGAGGGCCGGGGGATCGGCCTGCTGCACAAGCTGCAGGCCTACCAGCTCCAGGAGGCCGGCGCCGACACCGTCGACGCCAACCTCGCGATGGGGCTGCCCGCCGACGCCCGGGACTACGGCATCGGCGCCCAGATCCTCGCCGACCTCGGCGTCAGGTCGATGCGGCTGCTCACCAACAACCCGGACAAGCGGGCCGGGCTGGAGGGCTACGGACTGCGCGTGGTCGGCCGCGAGCCGATGCCGGTGCGCGCGACCCCGCAGAACCTGCGCTACCTGCGTACCAAGCGCGACCGGATGGGCCACGACCTGCCCGACCTCGGCGAGGTCGCCGATCCGGCGCTGTGACCCGGCCGCGCACCGCGCACCGGGAGACCCCGTGGCGCGGCGCGCGGGCCGGGAGGCGAGAATCGGCCCATGAGCGGTGAGGGCCGGCCCTCCGGGGCCACGCAGCTGGACGCGAGCGGACTGCGGGTCGGGGTGGTGGCGGCCCGCTGGCACGCCGAGATCGTGGACCGGC
Source organism: Pseudonocardia sp. DR1-2 (assembly GCF_023717215.1). Classification (NCBI taxonomy): domain Bacteria; kingdom Bacillati; phylum Actinomycetota; class Actinomycetes; order Pseudonocardiales; family Pseudonocardiaceae; genus Pseudonocardia; species Pseudonocardia sp. DR1-2. The sequence goes on from NZ_JAMQOF010000001.1 coordinate 282,214, forward strand.
TGCTGGAACGGGCGGTCGCCACGGCCCGGGAGGCCGGTGCCGAGCCCACCGTCGTGCGGGTACCCGGCACCGTCGAGCTGCCGGTCGTCGCCCAGGAGCTGGCCCGCGGCCACGACGCCGTCGTCGCGCTCGGTGTCGTCGTCCGCGGCGGCACCCCGCACTTCGAGTACGTCTGCGACGCCGTCACCGCGGGCCTCACCCGCGTGGCGCTCGACGAGTCGACCCCGGTCGGCAACGGCGTGCTCACCACCGACACGGTGGACCAGGCGGTCGACCGCTCCGGTGCGCCGGGCGCCGCCGAGGACAAGGGGTCCGAGGCCTGCATCGCCGCACTCGAATCGGCGCTGACGCTGCGCGACCTGCGCGCCGGCGCCCCGACCCGCCCGTGATCCCGACCCGGGTCAGCACAGGGAGACTCCAGTGACCGAGCAGCCGACCGACTCCACCGCCCCCGCCCCGGCGGCGCAGACCCGGACCGGACCCGGACCGGACGCGGTGACCCTGCGCCCGCGGGTCATCCGCTGGACCGCCTGGCTCAGCGCCGCCGGCGTGATGGTGTTCTTCCTCATCGCGGCCTACTTCATGCCCGCCGAGGACACCGGGGTCATCTTCCAGCCGGCCGACCAGGTCGCGATGATGGTCATCGGGGCGTTCGTCGCCGGCGGTCTGCTGCTCATGGCCCGCCCCCGGGTGCGCGCCGACAGCCACGGCATCGAGGTCCGCAACGTCATCACCGCCCGGTGGTACGACTGGGCCGACGTGCACGGCGTCTCGTTCCCCGACGGTGCCGCCTCGGCCCGCCTGGAGCTGCCCGACGACGAGTACCAGTCGGTGCTCGCCGTGCAGGCCGTCGACCGCGGGCTGGCCGTGCGCCACGTCCGCACCCTGCGCACCCTGCACCGCACCGCCGTCCTGGGGGAGTGACGGGTCAGGCGCCGATGCTCGGCGCCCCGGCCCGGCCGTCCAGGCGCGGGCCGCCCAGGTCGGCCCGGTCGGCCGCGGCGGCCCCGTGCCGGAAACCGCTGCCCGACACCTGCGGGCGGCGGGCGCGGCGCAGCCGGCCGAACTCGGCGTCGTAGGCGCGGTCCACCTCGGCGCCCCGGTCGGCCAGCACCAGCTCGGTCGACGCCGCCGCCCGCCCGGTCTCCGCCTCGGTCTCGCCCAGCGCGGAGCGCTCGGCCTCGCACAACCGCTCGTACACCCGGCCCGCGAAGCCGTAGATCCAGGACCGCCGGTAGGCCGCCACCGACTCGCCGGGGTCCGGCGGGCGGACCGCGGCCAGCGCGGCCGTGGCCTGCAGCAACAGCGAGGTGTAGAGCAGCTCCACCCGCTCCCGGTCCGAGGCGAACCCGAACACGGTGACCGCGGCGACCGAGCCGCCCCGCTGGTCGTGCATCACCCAGCGGCACCGCAGCGCCGACGCCGTCCACCCCAGCAGCCGCGCCTTCGCCCCGCTGTAGGGGTTGTCGACGGTGATCCGGCTCCGCCCGATCGGGTCGGCCCGCGCCGCCCCGGCGCCGGGGCCGCCGCGAGCAGCGCCTCGTCGATCCCGTGCCGTGCCATCAGGGCGAACGCCTTGTCGGTGTAGATCTCGGCCTCGTCCGGCGTGCCGGCCCGCTCCGCCTTCGCCAGTAGCTTGCGGATCCGGTCCAGCCGGGCCCCGGGCACCTGCTCACCCGGCGCGGTGCCGATGTCGGTGCGGGGGCCGGTCTCCTGCGCGGTGCTCACGGCGGTCTCCTCGGGCTCGGTATGGTCGAACTCGTGTTCGAGGGCGAGGTGTACCGGACCCTACCGACAGTTCCGGTGGGGCCGCGCGAGGTCCCCGGCCGACACGCGTCCCTACACCTCGTCCGGGGCCCGCGCCGAGGCCGGGGCCGGACCGGGACCGTCGGTGCCCGCAACTACCCTGGGAGTCACCATGGCCGACCCCAGCACCTACCGTCCGGCGACCGGGACGATCCCGGAGTCGCCTGGGGTGTACCGCTTCTCCGACCCCCGTGGCCGGGTGATCTACGTCGGCAAGGCCAAGAGCCTGCGGCAGCGGCTGAACTCCTACTTCGCCGACCTGTCCGGCCTGCACCCGCGCACCCGGCAGATGGTCACCACCGCGGCGAAGGTGGAGTGGACGGTCGTCGGGACCGAGGTCGAGGCCCTCCAGCTCGAGTACAACTGGATCAAGGAGTACGACCCGCGGTTCAACGTCCGCTACCGCGACGACAAGAGCTATCCCGTGCTCGCCGTGACGATGCACGAGGAGTACCCGCGGCTGCACGTCTACCGCGGCCCGCGCCGCAAGGGCGTCCGCTACTTCGGCCCGTACGCCCACGCCTGGGCCATCCGCGAGACCCTCGACCTGCTGCTGCGGGTCTTCCCCGCGCGCACCTGCTCGACGGGGGTCTTCAAGCGGCACGGCCAGATCGGGCGGCCCTGCCTGCTCGGCTACATCGACAAGTGCTCCGCCCCCTGCGTGGGCACGGTCACCGCCGACGAGCACCGCGACATCGTCGAGAACTTCTCCGACTTCCTGTCCGGACGCACCGACCGGATGGTCCGCCAGCTCGAACGCGAGATGGCCGAGGCCTCGGAGAACCTCGAGTTCGAGCGCGCGGCCCGGCTGCGCGACGACCTCGGGGCGCTCCGCCGCGCCCTGGAGAAGCAGGCCGTCGTGCTGGGCGACGGCACCGACGCCGACGTGGTCGCCTTCGCCGAGGACGAGCTGGAGGCCGCGGTCCAGGTCTTCCACGTCCGCGGCGGCCGGGTCCGCGGCCAGCGCGGCTGGGTGATCGACAAGGTCGAGCCGACCGACACCGAGCAGCTCGTCGAGCGGTTCGTCTCCCAGTTCTACGGCGAGCAGCACGCCCTCGCCGGCGCCGCCGACGACGCGGCGCAGCCGGTGCCCAAGGAGATCCTCGTCCCGGTGCTGCCCTCCGACACGCCCGCGCTGGAGCGCTGGCTGACCGGGCTGCGCGGCTCCAGGGTGGGGATCCGGGTGCCGCAGCGCGGCGACAAGCGGGACCTCGCCGCGACCGTCGCGCGGAACGCGAAGGAGGCGTTCGCCCAGCACAAGCTGCGCCGCGCCGGGGACCTCACCGCCCGGTCGGCCGCGCTGCAGGAGATCCAGGAGAATCTGGAGCTCGACCAGGCGCCGCTGCGCATCGAGTGCATCGACATCAGCCACGTGCAGGGCACGAACGTGGTCGCGTCGCTGGTGGTCTTCGAGGACGGGCTGCCCCGCAAGTCCGAGTACCGCCGCTTCGAGATCCGTGAGGCCGCCGCCGAGGGCGACGTGGCCTCGATCGCCGAGGTCGTGCGCCGCCGGTTCCGCCGCTACCTGGCCGAGACCGCCGACGAGCCGGCCCCCACCGAGGGCTCCGGGGAGGTCGCGCCCGGCGACACCGTGCGCACCGGGATCGACCCCGAGACCGGGCGGCCCAAGAAGTTCGCCTACCCGCCGAACCTGCTCGTCGTCGACGGCGCGAAGCCGCAGGTCGACGCGGCGGCCGCGGAACTGGCCGGGCTGGGGATCACCGACGTCGCGGTCTGCGGGCTCGCCAAGCGCCTCGAGGAGGTCTGGCTTCCCCACGACACCGACCCGGTGATCCTGTCCCGCACCAGCGAGGGGCTCTACCTGCTGCAGCGGATCCGGGACGAGGCGCACCGGTTCGCCATCACCTATCACCGCCAGCGTCGTTCGCAGGGCATGACGGCGTCCGCTCTCGACGGGGTCCCCGGGCTCGGCCCGGCCCGCAAGCAGGCGCTGCTCAAGCACTTCGGGTCGGTGCGCAAGCTGCGCGCCGCCGACGTCGACGAGATCGCCGGTGTGCCCGGCTTCGGTCGCCGGACCGCCGAGTCCGTGGTCGCGGCCCTGCACGCCGGAACCGAGGGGGAGAAGGCATGACCGACGACAACGGCGAGGTGACCGCGGGCCCGGGGATCGAGGTCGCAGTGGTCAGCGGCCTGTCCGGGGCCGGGCGCAGCACCGCGGCGAAGGTCCTGGAGGACCTGGGCTGGTTCGTGGTGGACAACCTGCCGCCCGAGCTCATCGCCACGATGGTCGAGCTGGGATCGCGGGCCCGGGGCGAGGTGGCCCGGATCGCGGTGGTGATGGACGTGCGCTCCCGCGCGTTCACCGACGACCTCGGTGCCGTCATCAAGGACCTCGACGGCCGCGGCTACCGGCCCAAGCTGCTGTTCCTGGAGGCCTCCGACGCGGTGCTGGTGCGCCGCTTCGAGCAGAACCGCCGCTCGCACCCGCTGCAGGGCGCCGGGCGCATCACCGACGGCCTGAACGCCGAGCGCGAGGTGCTGCGGCCGCTGCGCGAGGACGCCGACCTCGTCGTCGACACCTCGAACCTGTCGGTGCACGACCTGCGGACCCGGATCGAGGGCTCGTTCGCCCAGGAGAGCGCGCATGCCGCGACCCGGGTGACGGTGCTGTCGTTCGGCTACAAGTACGGGCTGCCGCTGGACTCCGACCTCGTCGTCGACGTGCGGTTCCTGCCCAACCCGCACTGGATCCCCGAGCTGCGCCCGTTCACCGGCCGCGACCGGGAGGTCAGCGACTACGTACTGTCCCAGGAGGGCGCGGAGGAGTTCGTCGACCGCTACCTGGAGCTGCTCGACCTCGTCGGCGCCGGGTACCGGCGCGAGGGCAAGCGCTACCTGACCGTGGCCGTCGGCTGCACCGGCGGCAAGCACCGCTCGGTGGCGATCTCGGAGGAGATCGGGCGCCGGCTCGCCGACCGCGAGGGCATCCAGGTCAACGTCGAGCACCGCGACATGGGGCGCGAGTGAGCCCACGCCCACCCGAGCGCACCGGGGGACTGCGCGTGGTCGCGCTCGGCGGCGGGCACGGCCTGCACGCCACGCTGACCGCGTTGCGCCGCTGCCCGCCGGTCACCGACATCGCCGCCGTGGTCACCGTGGCCGACGACGGCGGGTCCTCGGGGCGGCTGCGCCGCGAGCTCGGCCTGCTCCCGCCCGGCGACCTGCGGATGGCACTCGCGGCCCTGGCCGGCGACGACGAGCGGGGCCGCTTCTGGTCCGGGCTGGTCCAGCACCGCTTCGGCGGGACCGGCGCCCTGGCCGGGCACGCGGTGGGCAACCTGCTGCTCGCCGGGCTGCTGGAACGCGACGGCGACCCCGTGCGCGCACTGGCGACCGTCGGCGAGCTGATGGGCTGCGCCGGACGGGTCCTGCCGATGGCCCGGGTGCCGCTGGACATCGAGGCGGAGGTCGCGCTGGACGGCGTCGACGGCGCCCACCTGATCCGCGGTCAGGTCGCCGTCGCCTCCACCCCGGGCCGGGTGCGCCGGGTCTGGCTGCGGCCCGCCGACCCGCCCGCCTGCGACGAGGCCGTCCGCGCGGTGCGCGACGCCGACGTCGTGCTCCTCGGACCCGGCTCGTGGTTCACCAGCGTGCTCCCGCACCTGCTCGTGCCCGGGCTGCGCGACGCGTTGCTGGAGACCCCGGCGGCCCGGGTCGTGCTGCTCAACCTGGCCCCCGAGCCGGGGGAGACCGCCGGTTTCTCCCCCGAACAGCACCTTGAAGTACTGTCCGGGCACGCTCCCGGTCTGCGGGTGCACGCCGTCCTGGCCGACGCCGGGTCGGTGAGCCTGCCGGACCGGCTGGACGCGGCCGCCGCCGACCTGCTGGTCCCCGGCGGACGGGTGTGGCCGGCCGCCGTCGCCGACGCCCGGGCGGCGACCCCGCGGCACGACCCGGACGCACTGGCCGGGGCACTCGCCGACGTGTTCGGCGCTCTGACCCCCGGCCGGGTCCCGGCGGAGAACGGCACGCACGACAGGCCGCAGCACGACAGCCCGCAGCGCGGAAGGAGCTCCCGATGGCCATGACCGCCACGGTGAAGGACGAGCTGAGCCGGCTCACCGTCACCAAGCAGTCGTCGCGGCGCGCGGAGGTCGCCTCGTTGCTCCGCTTCGCAGGCGGCCTGCACATCGTGGGCGGCAGGGTGGTGATCGAGGCCGAGGTCGACACCGGCTCGGTCGCCCGCAGGCTGCGCCGCGAGATCCACGAGCTCTACGGCCACACCGCCGACGCGCACGTGATCACCGCGGGCGGTCTGCGCCGCAGCGCCCGTTACGTGATCCGGGTGATCCGCGACGGCGAGGGACTCGCCCGCCAGACCGGGCTGCTCGACAACCGCGGCCGCCCGGTGCGCGGGCTGCCGCCGCCCGTGGTCTCCGGTGACCTGTCCGACGCCGAGGCCGCCTGGCGTGGTGCGTTCCTCGCGCACGGGTCGCTCACCGAGCCGGGCCGCAGCTCCGCACTGGAGGTCACCTGCCCCGGCCCCGAGGCCGCGTTGGCCCTGGTCGGCGCGGCACGCAGGCTGGGCGTCGCGGCGAAGGCCCGCGAGGTGCGCGGCGCCGACCGGGTCGTGGTCCGCGACGGCGACGCGATCGGCGCGCTGCTGACCCGGATGGGCGCCCACCAGAGCGTCCTGTCCTGGGAGGAGCGCCGGATGCGCCGCGAGGTCCGGGCGACGGCCAACCGGCTCGCGAACTTCGACGACGCCAACCTGCGCCGCTCGGCGCGGGCCGCGGTCGCCGCGGCGGCCCGGGTCAGCCGCGCCCTGGAGATCCTCGGCGACGAGGTGCCCGAGCACCTGCAGGCCGCCGGGCGGCTGCGGGCCGAGCACACCCAGGCGTCGCTGGAGGAGCTGGGCCAGCTGGCCGACCCACCGATGACCAAGGACGCCGTAGCCGGCCGGATCCGGCGGCTGCTCCAGACCGCGGACAAGAAGGCCGCCGAGCTCGGCATCCCCGACACCGAGTCCGCCGTCACCGCCGAGATGCTGGAGGAGGAGGGCGGCGGGCGCTGACCGCGGTCACACCCCGTCACGAGGGGGGTGCGGGGCGTCGGGCATGATGCCGCCGTGACGATCCCGGGCTCCACCCTCCTCGCCGTTCATCTCGATCGATCCAGCATGCTGCGGCCGCTCCTGCCCGCGCTGCGCTCCGGTCTCGCGGACCTGCTCGCCGAGCAGGACGCCCACGACGGTCACCTGCAGGTCGTCGTCGCCACCGGGGACGACCTCACCCGCTCGCTGCCCGACGGCACGCACCCGCCCGCCGTCCCGGTCGGTGCCGCCGAGGCCCGCACCGCACTGCCCGCGAAGCTGCGCCCGCTCGGCGGCCCCGACCTGCGCGGCGGCGCGGCCCGGCTGCTCGGCGCCGTCGGCGACGAGCTCGCCGCCCGCGACGAGGCCGACCGCCCCGAGCGGGTCGTCGTCCTGCTCGTCGGGGAGGGCGCCGTCGGCGACACCTCCGCCGTCCGCGAGCGCATCGTCCACCAGCAGAGCACCTACGCCTGGGAGTTCGTGCTGGTCGACGTGACCACCGGCACGATCCCGGCCACCGCGGGCGCGCGGGCGGCCGCGTCCGGGGAGAACCGGGGCGAGGGCGGGGACGCCGCCGTCGCCGTCGCCGAGCGGCCCGCGGGCGACGGGGCCGAGCGCTTCGGCGTGCCGGTCACCGCCACCATCACCGCCGGTCCCGGCGCGGCCGGGGTCACCGCGGCGCTGTCCGCGGCCTCGGCGTTCGTGACCCGGGCCCGCGACGGCCGCCCGCACGAGCCCGTCGACGGCTTCTCCGACGACGAGCGCGCCGCCGCCGGCGTCCCCGACACCCGTCCCGGCTGGCGCCGCCTGCTCCGCCTGGCCTGAGCACGCCCGCGACGGCCCCGTGACCCGCCCGGGCACGGGGCCGTCGTGTGTCCGGATACCGGCCGGTACCGGTCCGTCCCCACACCGGGGCCCGTCCGGAGCGGTCCGACCGCGCCCGATCCCCGAGCGCGGCGCAGGTCACGGGCCCTACGGGGGTCGCGAGGGCCGATGCGCCGATAGGGTGGCTGCCGAGCACGGCACGCGCCGGCGCCCGCCACGGGCGCCGACCCGCGATCGACCTGCCACACCCCACCGCCGGGACCCGGCGGGCCGGGGGAGAAGACGACAGGCACGACGAGCCCTGGAGGCATCTGTGACGGTCCGCGTAGGAGTCAACGGCTTCGGCCGCATCGGCCGGAACTTCTGGCGGGCGGTGGACGCCCAGCGCGCCGCCGGCACCACGGACATCGAGATCGTCGCGGTGAACGACATCACCGACAACGCGACGCTCGCGCACCTGCTCAAGTACGACTCGATCCTGGGGCGCCTGCCCTACGAGGTCACCACCTCGGGCGACGAGATCGTCGTCGACGGCAAGGGCTTCAAGGGCCTCGCCGTCCGCGACCCCGCCGAGCTGCCCTGGAAGGACCTGGGCGTCGACGTCGTCGTCGAGTCGACCGGCATCTTCACCAAGCGCGAGGCCGCGGCCAAGCACCTCGACGGCGGCGCCAAGAAGGTCGTCATCTCCGCCCCGGCGACCGACGAGGACATCACCATCGTCAAGGGCGTCAACGACGGCGACTACGACGGTTCGCAGACCATCGTCTCGAACGCGTCCTGCACCACCAACTGCCTCGCGCCGATGGCGAAGGTGCTCGACGACCTGGCCGGGATCGAGAAGGGTCTGATGACCACGATCCACGCGTACACCCAGGACCAGAACCTGCAGGACGGCCCGCACAAGGACCTGCGCCGCGCCCGCGCCGCCGCCCTGAACATCGTCCCCACCTCCACCGGTGCGGCGAAGGCGATCTCGCTGGTCATGCCGCACCTCAAGGGCAAGCTCGACGGCTACGCGCTGCGGGTGCCGATCCCCACCGGCTCGGCCACCGACCTGACCGTCGAGGTCCGCAAGGAGGTCACCGCCGCCGAGATCAACGCGGCGATGAAGGCGGCCGCGGAGGGCCCGCTGAAGGGCGTCCTCAAGTACACCGAGGACCCGATCGTCTCCTCCGACATCGTGACCGACCCGCACTCGTGCATCTACGACTCGGGCCTGACCAAGGTCATCGGCAACCAGGTCAAGATCGTCGGCTGGTACGACAACGAGTGGGGCTACTCCAACCGCCTCGTCGACATCACCGGTCTGGTGGCGTCGAAGCTGTGAGGACCCTCGACGACCTCGTCGCCGAGGGCGTACAGGGCCGGACCGTGCTGGTCCGCTCCGATCTGAACGTTCCCCTCGACGACGACCGGAACATCACCGACGACGGCCGCATCCGTGCGTCGGTGCCGACGATCCAGGCGCTGTCCGGTGCGGGCGCGCAGGTCGTCGTCACCGCGCACCTGGGCCGCCCGAAGAACGGGCCCGACGAGAAGCTCTCGCTGGCCCCGGTCGCGCAGCGGCTCGGCGAGCTGCTGGGCGCCCCGGTGCGCCTGGTCGAGCTCGGCACCCCGCTCCCGTCGACGGCCGCCGGCGACGTCGTGCTGCTGGACAACATCCGGTTCGACGCCCGCGAGACCAGCAAGGACGACGCCGAGCGCGGCGCGTTCGCCGACGAGCTCGTCGCCCTGGTCGGCGAGGACGCGGCGTTCGTCTCCGACGGGTTCGGCGTGGTCCACCGCAAGCAGGCGTCGGTCTACGACGTCGCGCAGCGGCTCGACGCCTACGCCGGCGGGCTCGTCCTGTCCGAGGTCGAGGTGCTCCGCACCCTGACCGGCTCGCCGGAGCGCCCGTACGCGGTCGTGCTCGGCGGCTCCAAGGTCTCGGACAAGCTGGCCGTGATCGAGGCGCTGCTGCCGAAGGTCGACACGCTGCTCGTCGGCGGCGGGATGTGCTTCACGTTCCTCGCCGCGCAGGGCCACGGCGTCGGCTCCTCGCTGCTGGAGTCCGACCAGGTCGACACCTGCCGGACGCTCCTGGAGTCCGGCAAGATCGTCCTCCCGACCGACGTCGTCGTCGCCGACGCGTTCTCCGCGGACGCGAACACGAAGACGGTGCCGGTGGACGGGATCGACGACGGCTGGATGGGCCTCGACATCGGGCCCGACTCGGTGCGGGAGTTCGCGGCCCGCATCGCCGACGCGAAGACGATCTTCTGGAACGGCCCGATGGGCGTGTTCGAGCTGGCGCCGTTCGCCGAGGGCACCCGCGGTGTCGCGCAGGCGATCGCCGACGGCGACGCCTTCTCCGTCGTCGGTGGCGGGGACTCCGCCGCCGCGGTCCGGGCGCTCGGCATCGCCGAGGACGCGTTCTCCCACATCTCCACCGGGGGCGGCGCGTCCCTGGAGTTCCTGGAGGGCGCGACCCTGCCGGGCGTCGCCGTGCTGGAGGAGGACGCCTGATGGCCACCCGCAAGCCCCTCATCGCGGGCAACTGGAAGATGAACCTCAACCACCTCGAGGCCATCGCGGTGGTGCAGAAGCTCGCCTTCGCCCTGCCCGACCGGTACCTCGACAAGGTCGAGGTGGCCGTCCTGCCGCCGTTCACCGACATCCGCAGCGTGCAGACGCTGATCGACGGCGACAAGCTGCGCCTCGTGCACGGCGCCCAGGACCTGTCCCCGCACGACTCCGGTGCCTACACCGGTGACGTGTCGGGCGTCATGCTGGCCAAGCTGGGCTGCACCTACGTCGCCGTCGGGCACTCCGAGCGTCGCGAGATCCACGGCGAGGACGACGCGGTCGTCAACGCCAAGGTGCTCGCCGCGCTCAAGCACGGGATCACCCCGATCCTGTGCGTCGGCGAGGGCCTGGACGTCCGCGAGGCGGGCACCCACGTGCAGCACTGCACCGACCAGCTGCGCGGGGCGCTGAAGGGCGTCACCGCCGAGCAGGCGGCCGGTCTCGTGCTCGCCTACGAGCCGGTCTGGGCGATCGGCACCGGCAAGGTGGCGGGCCCGGCCGACGCGCAGGAGGTCTGTGCCGCGCTGCGGGCGACGCTGGCCGAGCTGTACTCCGACGAGGTCGCCGGGACGGTCCGCGTCCTCTACGGCGGTTCGGTGAAGTCGTCGAACGTGGGCGAGATCGTGGCCCAGACCGACGTCGACGGCGCACTCGTCGGCGGCGCCAGCCTCGACGCCGAGGAGTTCGCCAAGCTGTCGGCGATCGCCGCGGGTGGTCCGCTGCCGTAGGCGGCCCCGTTCCCGTCCCGCGGCCCCGGTCCCCTGTCAGTGGGGGCCGGGGCCGCTGGAGTATTCTCTCCCCACTCCGGCGAGCGACCACTGATGGGGAAGCGCACGTGATCCTGACCCTCCAGATCATCCTGATCGTGACCAGCCTCCTGCTGATCGCGATGGTCCTGCTGCAGCGCAGCAAGGGTGGTGGTCTGACCAGTCTCTTCGGTGGCGGCGTGCAGTCGAGCCTGTCCGGCTCGGCGGCGGCGGACCGCAACATCGCTCGCTACACGGTCTTCGTCGGTCTCATCTGGCTCATCGCGGTGGTCGGCAACGGCCTGCTGCTGGCCACCGGCTGACACCTCGGACGGACGAGAGGGAACGGGACATGGCAGGCGGCAACGCGATCCGCGGTACCCGGGTCGGTGCGGGACCGATGGGCGAGAACGAGCGGGGCGAGACCGCTCCGCGCGAGCGCATCCCGTTCTACTGTGCGAACGGGCACGTCAACAACACCTGGTTCGCCGCGGAGGCCGAGGTCCCCGAGACCTGGGACTGCCCGCGTTGCGGGCTGCCGGGCGGACGTGACGCGGAGAACCCGCCCGCCGCGCCCCGGACCGAGCCGTACAAGACGCACCTGGCGTACGTGAAGGAGCGGCGCAGCGACGCCGACGGCGAGGCCATCCTCGAGGAGGCCCTCGGCCGGCTGCGGGCCTCCCGGGAGCTCTGACCCGGTCCCACGGCGCGCCGGGGTCGTGACCGGGCGCACGTCCGGGTTAGATTCGGTGGTCATGAGCCGCTGGACGCTGCCCCCGGACCGGATCCCCTCGGCATGGTTCAACGTCGTGCCGCACCTGCCGACGCCGCCGCAGCCGCCCCTGCACCCCGGGACCCGCGAGCCGGTCGTCCCGGACGACCTGGCGCCGCTGTTCCCGGCCGCCCTGATCGAGCAGGAGGTCAGCGCCGAGCCGTGGATCGACGTCCCCGGTGAGGTCCTCGACATCCTGAGGCTGTGGCGGCCCACGCCGCTGGTCCGCGCGACCCGGCTGGAGAAGGCGCTGGGCACGCCGGCGCGGATCTACTTCAAGGACGAGTCCATCTCGCCCTCGGGCAGCCACAAGACCAACACGGCCGTGGCCCAGGCGTTCTACAACGCGCGGGAGGGCACCACCCGGCTCACCACCGAGACCGGCGCGGGCCAGTGGGGGACCGCGCTGTCGTTCGCCGCGGCCCAGTTCGACCTGGACCTGAAGGTCTACATGGTGCGGGCCTCCTACGGGCAGAAGCCCTACCGGCGGATCGCGATCGAGACCTGGGGAGGCGAGGTCGTGCCGTCGCCCGTCGACGAACCCGACCACCCCGGCTCGCTCGGCTCGGCGATCTCCGACGCGGTCCGCGACTGCGTCGGCCGCTCCGACACCCACTACGCGCTCGGGTCGGTGCTCAACCACGTCCTGCTGCACCAGACCATGATCGGTCTGGAGGCGAAGGAGCAGCTGGCGCTGGCGGGGGAGCGGCTGCCCGACGTCGTCATCGCGCCGTGCGGTGGCGGCTCCAACCTGGGCGGGATCGCCTTCCCCTTCGTGCCAGACTCCGGCGTGCGGCTGCTCGCCGTCGAGCCGCTCTCGTGCCCGACGCTGACCCAGGGCCGCTACGACTACGACTTCGGCGACACCGCGGGCCTCACCCCACTGATGCCGATGTACACCCTGGGCCACGACTTCGTGCCGCCGTCGATCCACGCCGGCGGGCTGCGCTACCACGGTGACTCGCCGCTGGTGTCCTCACTGGTCAAGGACGAGCGGATGGAGGCCGTCGCCTACCCGCAGGGGAAGGTGTTCGAGGCCGCCATCCAGTTCGCGCGCACCGAGGGCAAGATCCCGGCGCCGGAGTGCGGGCACGCCATCGCCGCCACCATCGACGAGGCGCTCGCCGCGAAGGAGACCGGGGAGGAGAAGGTGATCCTGTTCAACTACTGCGGTCACGGCTTCCTCGACCTGGCCGCCTACGACGACTACACGAACGGCCGGCTCGACGAGATGGGCTGACGGGATCGGCTGAGCCCGACCCGCACCACGACGGCCCGCCCCCCGGACCGGGGACGGGCCGTCGCCGTGCGGGCGGTCAGCGGCGCAGGCCGCGCAGCAGGGCCGCGGTGTCGCGGCGGCGGGCCCACGCGACCACGCACACCGCCACCAGGGTCAGCGCCGGGAACACGACCATCGCGGGCACCAGCACCACGGTCACCGCGGTGGCCCCGACCATCAGCGCGACCTGGCAGACGGCGGCGAGCCCGCACAGCCGCGGGACCAGGAGGGCGACCGCGCCGGCCAGCTCCAGCCAGCCGACCACGACCATGCCGACGGTCCCCAGGCCCAGCAGGTCGAACCCGGCGACCGCGACCGGGTCGGCGTCGACCTTCGGCAGCGCCGCCATCACGAAGACCGCGGCCAGCAGCACCTGCAGCACCCACAGGCCGACGGTGGCGGCCCGCGGACGACGGGTGGCGGAGGTGGTGGACGCGGTCCCGGTACGGGTGGTGGTGGTCATGGCGGGCTCCCTCGGTGCTCGCGGTCCCGGGCCGGGGCCGCCGTTGCAGAGGAGACCGGGGCCGTCGCCGGAACTCATCGGTGCGCCCGGTCCGGGTTCGGACCGTCGGTCCCGGCTGCGTCGTGTGTCGCGTCGGCGGTGTCTGCGCGGGGCGTGCCGGATGCCCGGACCCGACACCCACCGGAAACCGCACCCGGTTGCTCCACGAAACACCGCGGGCGAACCATCCCTGCCGGGGTCGGGGAACTGCGACGACGGAGGACGCGTGGGCGTGAATGCGGGAGACACCGCGTGGGTGCTGGTCAGCGCCGCGCTGGTGATGTTGATGACGCCGGGACTGGCGTTCTTCTACGGCGGGATGACCCGCAGCAAGTCCGTGCTCAACATGCTGATGATGAGCACCATCTGCCTGGCCGTGGTCAGCGTCCTGTGGGCGCTGTACGGCTACAGCTGGGCCTTCGGCAACGACGTGGGCGGCGGCCTGATCGGCGGCGGGGAGTTCGCCGGGCTGGCGAACACCGTCGGCGCGATGGTCGGCGTCGGCAGCGACTCGGCCCCGTGGCCGGGCACCGACGCCCTGCCCGCGCTGGCGTTCGTGATGTTCCAGCTCATGTTCGCGGTCATCACCCCGGCGCTGATCTCCGGCGCCGTCGCGGACCGCACGAAGTTCTGGGGCTGGACCGCGTTCGTCGTGCTGTGGGTGACCATCGTGTACTTCCCGGTCGCGCACTGGGTGTTCGCCTTCGACGGCTTCACCGGCCCGGACAACGTCGGCGGCTGGATCGCCAACACCCTCAAGGCCGAGGACTTCGCCGGTGGCACCGCGGTGCACATCAACGCCGGTGCCGCGGCGCTCGCGCTGGCGATCGTGCTCGGCAAGCGGCGCGGCTGGCCGCGCGAGCCGATGCGTCCGCACAACCTCCCGTTCGTGCTGCTGGGCATGGCGCTGCTGTGGTTCGGCTGGTTCGGCTTCAACGCCGGTTCCGCGCTCTCCGCGGGTGACCTCGCCGCGACCGCGTTCACCAACACCATGCTCGCCACCGCCACCGCGCTGATCGGCTGGCTGCTCGTCGAGCAGGTCCGCGACGGGCACCCCACCACCCTCGGTGCGGCCTCCGGCGCCGTCGCCGGGCTGGTCGCGATCACCCCGGCGTGCGGGTTCGTGCAGCCGGTCGGGGCGCTGGCCATCGGGCTCATCGCCGGTGCGGTGTGCGCGCTGGCCGTCGGGCTGAAGTTCCGCTTCGGCCTCGACGACTCCCTCGACGTCGTCGGCGTCCACCTCGTCGGCGGCATCGTGGGCACCCTGCTCATCGGCTTCTTCGGCGACAACAGCGTCAACTCCGCCGCCGCCGGCGACAACGGCCTGTTCTACGGCGGCGGGCTGGTCCAGCTGGGCCGCCAGGCGCTCGCCGCGGGTGCGGTGCTGCTGTACTCCTTCGTCGTCGCGCTGGTCCTCGGCTACCTGATCAAGGTGACCATCGGGTTCCGCATCGACGAGGAGAACGAGGCCACCGGCATCGACGAGACCGAGCACGCCGAGACCGCCTACGACTTCTCGTCGCTGGGCAGCCGCGCGCTCGCCGGGGCCTCCCGCCCCGCGACGCCGGCCACCCGTGAGCCCGTGGGGGAGAGCCGATGAAGCTCGTCACCGCCATCGTCAAGCCGTTCGCGCTGGAGGACGTCCGTGGTGCGCTCGAACACCTCGGTGTGCTCGGGCTGACCGTCGGGGAGGTCCGCGGGCACGGCAGGCAGAAGGGACACACAGAGATCTACCGCGGCGCGGAGTACTCGGTGGACTACGTGCCGAAGGTGCGTATCGAGACCGTCGTCGACGACGAGATCGCCGACAAGGTCGTCGACGCCATCGTCGAGGCGTCCCGCACCGGCAAGATCGGCGACGGGAAGATCTGGGTGCAGCCCGTCGAGACCATCGTGCGCGTCCGCACGGGCGAACGCGGCAGCGACGCGGTCTGAGCCGTCAGCGCGCCGCCGGACGGGCCGTCCGGCGGCGCGCCGTCCCGCCCTCGGGGGCGACGGCGCGCGCGGCGTGCGCCGCACCCAGGTCCGCCGCCGCGGCGGCGAACACCGGGTCGAAGAACAGGAAGCTGAGCAGCTCCGCGCCGTGGGTGGTGTCGGCGTCCGGCACCGCACCGCCCACCAGCCGCTCCAGCACGGCCAGCGACGGGTTCCGCAGCGCGCGCAGCCCGCCGTACTCGCGGCGGCGCACCGCGTCGGCCAGCTCCGCCAGCTCGGTGGCCTGGTCGGCGGGCGGCCCGGCGAACCAGGTCGCGATCCGGCGGTGCCGCCGGTCCTCGCCGCGGTCGACCAGCGCGTTGACCGCGCGCAGGGTCCGCAGGTCCTCGGTCACCCCGGCGCCCAGCACGATGCGCAGCGCCAGCGCGGCGACCGCGTACACGTCGGGCACCCGGTCCGCCGGGGACGGCGCCGCGGCGGACTCGCCGAACGGGACGTCCGGCGTCGTCGCGACGACGCCGACCCGGTCCGCGCCCAGGCGCAGTGCGGGCTTGAGCGGGGTGTTGAGCCGGACCCCGCCGTCGAGGTACCAGCCGGCCGCCTCGCCCTCGATGCGACGCGGCGCGAACAGCACCGGCACCGCGGCCGAGGCGAGCAGGTGGTCCGGGTCCAGCCGGGCGTCGACGTAGCGGATGTCGCGACCCGGGTCGTACGGCGGCAGCGCCACGTCCGGCCCGCGCTCGACGAACACCGTGGTCCCGCCGGTCCCGGCGGCGGTGCACGCCACCCCGACGGCGTCGACCCGGCCGCGGGCGACGGCGTCGTGCAGCCGGTCCCAGTCGACGACCCGGTCCACCACCGGGCGCAGCCGGTCGGCGTCGAGGAGGCGGGTCACCCGGTCCGGCACGAGCAGCAGCCTCCGCAGCCACGACGGGACCCCGGCGAGGTCCCCGAGGTAGGCCGCGGTCGCCTCCACCGCCGACGACGGCAGCGCCACGACCTCCTCGGTGCGCACCGAGGACCAGCGGGCGACGAGCTCGGCGGCCGCGGCGTCCGGGGCGACGTCGGACAGCCCGGCCAGCGCGGCCACGTTGAGCGCGCCCGCACTCGTGCCGACCAGCACCGACGGCGCCGACCACCGCCGCGCCATCCGCGGCAGGAGCTCGGTCAGCGCACCCGCCTCGTAGGCGCCGCGCGCTCCCGCGCCCGCCACGACGAGTCCGGTCCGTGCCGCCACCCGGACCAGGTTACCCGCGGTACGCCTTCTCCAGGGCGACGGCGTCGAGCTTGCCGTGGGTGGCGTACACGGCCCGCGCGACCCGGGACCGGGCCTCGGCGTCGGGCGAGGTCAGCCACTCCCGCACCCCCGGCGGGATCACCTGCCAGGACACCCCGTAGCGGTCCTTGAGCCACCCGCAGGGCTGCTCGACACCGCCGTCGACCAGGGCGTCCCAGTAGCGGTCGACCTCCTCGACGGACTCGCAGTGCACCTCCATCGAGATCGCCTCGGAGAGGGTGAACACCGGACCGCCGTTCAGTGCGGTGTAGGGCTGGCCGTTGATCCGGAACCCCACGGTCAGGACCCGGCCCTCCTGGTCGGGGACCTCCGGGCCGTAGTGCACGACGGTGTCGACGCCCGAGTCCGGGAAGATGCCGGTGTAGAACCGTGCCGCCTCCTCGGCGACGTCGTCGAACCACAGGCACGGCGTGATCGGCTTCATGATGTCGTCCCCTCCCCGCGACGCCGGCTCTCGGCGTCACACGGGGGAGACCGGCGCGGTGCGCCCGACTCATCGCTCCCGGGGGACCGGACGCACGAGACCCGCGGCGCGGGTGGCGCGCTCCCGGGCGGTGTCGACGTCGTCGGCGTGGGCGACCGCGACGCCCATCCGGCGCCGCTCGGTCGCGGTGGGCTTGCCGAACAGCCGCAGGTCCGCACCCTCGACCGCGAGCGCGTCGGCGACGCCCTCGTAGGCCGGGGCGTCCATCTCCTTGCCGCCGTAGACCACCGCCGACGCGCCGGGGGAGCGCAGCGCGGTGTCCACCGGCAGGCCCAGCACGGCGCGGGCGTGCAGCTCGAACTCCGAGAGCCGCTGGGTGGCGAGGGTGACCAGGCCGGTGTCGTGCGGGCGGGGGCTCACCTCGGAGAACAGCACCTCGTCGCCGCGGACGAACAGCTCCACCCCGAACAGGCCCCACCCGCCGAGGGCCTCGGTGATCCGGGCGGAGACGTCGCGGGCGGCGGCCAGCGCGGCGTCGGACATGGGCTGGGGCTGCCAGGACTCGACGTAGTCGCCGTTCTCCTGGCGGTGCCCGATCGGCTCGCAGAACGCGGTGCCGCCGGCGTGCCGGACGGTGAGCTGGGTGATCTCGTAGTCGAACTCGACGAAGCCCTCGACGATCACCCGCGGGTTCGACACCCGGGCGCCGGTACGGGCGTACTCCCAGGCGGCGTCGGCGTCGTCGGCGCTCTGCAGGACCGACTGGCCCTTGCCGGAGGAGGACATCACCGGCTTGAGCACGCACGGCAGCCCGACCGTCGCGACCGCGTCGCGGACCTCGTCGAGGGTGTCGGCGAACACGTAGGGGGAGGTGGGCAGGCCCAGCTCCTCGGCGGCGAGGCGCCGGATGCCCTCGCGGTCCATGGTCAGCTTCGCGGCCCGCGCGGTGGGGACCACGGTCGTCCCGGCCGCCTCGATCTCGGCCAGGGCGCCGGTGGCGATGGCCTCGATCTCGGGGATGACGAGGTCGGGCGCCTCCTGCTCGATGAGCGTCGCCAGCGTCACCGGGTCGGTCATGTCGATCGCGTGCCACCGGTGCGCCACCTGGTGGGCGGGGGCGTGCGGGTAGCGGTCGACGGCGACGACCTCCACGCCGAGGCGCTGGAACGCGATCGCGACCTCCTTGCCCAGCTCACCCGAGCCGAGCAGCAGCACGCGGGTGGGGTCCGGGCCGAGCGGGGTGCCGATACGCATGACGGGGACCCTAACCGCAGGTCCACGTGCGGCACCCCGCCCGGGCGCGGCATCTCACATCCGGGGGCCGCCCGTCAGGAGACCCGGGCGACGATCCCGTCGGGCAGGTCCGCGGCGGCCTCGGTGTCGAGCAGCCAGCGGGTCGTGACGGTGCCGTGGGCCCCGCCGACCGGCAGCTCGGTCTCCGGCGTTCCGGTGAGCGCACCCGCGACGGCCGGTGCCTTGCCCGCCCCGGCGGCCACCACCCACACCTCGCGGGAGCGGCGCGCCGCGGCCAGGGTCAGCGAGATCCGGGTCGGCGGCGGCTTCGGGCAGTCGAAGACCGCGACGACCGTCGCCGCCTGCTCGTGCACGGCGGGCGAGTCGGGGAACACCGACAGGGTGTGGCCCTCCTCGCCCATCCCGACCAGGGTCACGTCGAACGCGGGGACGCCGTCCTCGTCGGGGCCGGCCAGGTCGTCGAGCAGCCGGGCGTAGTCGGCGGCCGCGGCGAGGGCGTCGTCGCGGGTGCCGCCGCCCGGCGGGGCCGCGGGCATCGGGTGCACCCGGGCCGGGTCCAGCGGCAGCGCGTCGAGCAGGGCCTCGCGGGCCTGGCGGTCGTTGCGCTCGCCGTCGTCGGCGGGGACGAAGCGCTCGTCGCCCCAGAACAGGTCCACCCGGGCCCAGTCGACGGCGTCGCGCGCCGCGGAGGCGGCGACGTCGCGCAGCAGCTGGATCCCGACCCCGCCGCCGGTGAGCACCAGCCGCGGGACGGTGCCCGCGGCCTGCAGGTCCACCAGCGCGGTGATCAGCCGGGCCGCGGTCGCCGCGGCGAGCGCGTCCTTGTCCGGGTGCACCGCGACCTGCACCTGCGTCGCGGCGCTCACGCGCGCACCTTCACCGGGGTACGGCCGCGGGTCACCTTCGCCACCCCGGCGAGGGCCTCGGCGTAGACCTCGTCCGGGTCGAGCCTGCGCAGCTCCTCGGCGAGACAGTCCGACACGTGCCGACGGGCCAGCGCGATCAGCCGTTCCGGCTGGCCGGGCTGGGTCAGCCGGGCGGTCTTGCCGTCCGGGCGGGCCAGCTCGACGTCACCGGACGGGCGCGTCAGCCGGACCAGCGAGAGCCCGTTGTCCCTCTCCGACGGAGAGCGCTTCACCTTCACCCCCAGGCTCGCGGCGAGCCAGCCCGCGATCAGCTCGGTGGACGGCGACACCGCCTCCCCGGCGACGACCGCGGAGCTGATGTCCTCGTACGGCGGCACGTCCAGCGCGGCCGCCAGCTGGGCCCGCCACTGTGTGAGCCGGGTCCAGGTCAGGTCGGTGTCGCCGGGCGCGTAGTCCTTGCGGCGCGCCTCGAACGCCTTCACCGGGTTCTTCGACGACAGCGCGTCGGTGATGCGGCGCTGCGCGAGGCGGCCCACCGCGTCCTCCGACGGCGAGGCGGGCGCCTCGTTCGGCCACCACGCGACGACCGGGGCGTCCGGCAGCAGCAGCGGCATGACCATGCCCGCGCCCGCCTCCTCGGCCGCGAGCGGGCCGTAGCCGCGCAGCACGATGACCTCGCTGGCGCCGGCGTCGCCGCCGACCCGGATCTGGGCGTCGAGCCGCGGCGAGGCCCGCCGTTGCCCGCGGGCCAGGACGATCACCCGGCAGGGGTGCTCGCGGCTGGCCGCGTTGGCGGCGTCGATCGCGCGTTCGAGCTCCGGGCCGTCGTCGGTGACGACGACCAGGGTCAGCACCCGGCCCAGCGCGAACACGCCACCGGACTCGCGGAGCTCGACGAGCTTGCGGTTGACCGCCGAGGTGGTGCTCGACGGGAGATCGATGATCACGATGGGGTCTCCGTCTTCTCCGCGGCTGCCGTCCGTGCGCTCACGGCCGCCTCCAGTGGCGCCCGGTGCGGGCCAGCATCTCCTCGGCCGACACCGGGCCCCAGGACCCGGCGGGGTAGGAGTCCGGGCCGCGCGCGTCGGCGGCCCAGTGCTCCAGGACCGGGTCGAGGATCTCCCACGACCGCTCGACCTCCTCGTTGACCGGGAACAGCGACGGCTCGCCGAGCAGCACGTCGAGGATGAGCCGCTCGTAGGCCTCGGGGGAGGCCTCGGTGAAGGCGTTGCCATAGCCGAAGTCCATCGTGACGTCGCGGACCTCCATCTGGCTGCCCGGCACCTTGGACCCGAAGCGCATGGTGACGCCCTCGTCCGGCTGCACCCGGATGACCAGGGCGTTCTGCCCCAGCTCCTCGGTCATCGTCGCGTCGAACGGCAGGTGCGGGGCCCGCTTGAACACCACGGCGATCTCGGTGACGCGGCGGCCCAGACGCTTGCCGGTGCGCAGGTAGAACGGCACCCCGGCCCAGCGGCGGTTCTCGACCTCGCAGGTGATCGCGGCGAAGGTCTCGGTGGTCGACTCCGGGTCGAACCCCTCCTCCTGGGCCAACCCGGGCACCTCCTCGCCGCCCTGCCAGCCGCCCTCGTACTGGCCGCGGGCGGTGGTGGCGTCGAGCGGGTGCGCGAGCTTGACCGCCTTGAGGACCTTGATCTTCTCGGCGCGCAGCTCGTCGGAGGAGAACGACGTCGGCTCCTCCATCGCGGTGAACGCGAGCAGCTGCAGCAGGTGGTTCTGGATGACGTCGCGGGCGGCGCCGATGCCGTCGTAGTAGCCGGCCCGCCCGCCCAGGCCGATGTCCTCGGCCATGGTGATCTGGACGTGGTCGACGTAGTTGGCGTTCCAGATCGGCTCGAACAGCTGGTTGGCGAACCGCAGCGCCAGCACGTTCTGGACGGTCTCCTTGCCGAGGTAGTGGTCGATGCGGAACACCGAGTCCTCGGGGAAGACGTCGTTGACGATCGCGTTCAGCTCGATGGCCGAGGCGAGGTCGTGGCCGAACGGCTTCTCGATGACGACCCGGCGCCACACGTCCGGGTCCTCCTGGGCGGACAGCCCCGAGCGGGCGAGCTGCTTGCAGACCACCGGGAACGCGCCGGGCGGGATCGACAGGTAGAAGGCGTGGTTGCCGCCGGTGCCGCGCTTCTCGTCGAGCTCGCGGACGGTGCGCTCCAGCTCGTCGAAGGCGGCGTCGTCGTCGAAGGAGCCCTGGACGAACCGCAGCCCCTCGGCGAGGCGGTCCCACACCTCCTGCCGGAACGGGGTGCGGGCGTGCTCGCGCACGGCCTCGTAGACGACCTGGCCGAAGTCCTCGTGGTCCCAGTCGCGGCGGGCGAAGCCGGTGAGGGCGAAGCCCGGCGGCAGCAGCCCCCGGTTGGCGAGGTCGTAGATCGCGGGCATGAGCTTCTTGCGGGACAGGTCCCCGGTCACTCCGAAGATCACCAGTCCGCAGGGGCCGGCGATCCGGGGGAGCCGCTTGTCACGGGGGTCGCGCAGCGGGTTGGTCCGTCCGCCGTTCGCGGTGGGCATCGCCCCTCCTAGTACTGGTGTTCTCGTGATCGGGGCACCGGGGTCACGGCTCGGTCGGGGGCCCGGTCGACGTCGGTGTCGATGTCACCGCCCTGGCCAGGGTGACCAGCCCGGCGAGCCGGTCGGTCAGGTGCAGCCGGAGCACCGGACGTCCCCGGCGTCGCTGGTCGTCCATGACCGCCCGGGCCTGTGCCGCGTGCAGGCTATCCAGTCCCGGCCCGGGAGGCACGGTGTCCGCGCCGACGGACCCCGGAAGATCACCGCCGGGCCCGTTCCCGGTCAGGTGACAGTGCACCGCGACGTCCGGTGCGCCGGTGTCGCCGCTGCGGCAGGCCGGGGCCCAGCCGAACGCGACGGGCAGCCCGAGCCGGGCCACCAGTGGCCCGCGCAGCACCGCGACCGAGGCGTCGGACTCCGGGTCCAGCCAGGCCGAGACGACCGCCGGGGCCCCGTCGGCGACGGCGGCCAGCGCGTCGAGCGCACCGGCGACGGTGCGGGTGGCGGGCGGCAGCCAGTCCCCGGCGTGCACGGCGATCCCGCCGTCGACGAACGACGGCTCGGGGTCGGGACCCTCGGCGGGCGCGGGCGGCGCGGGCGCGAACGGGTCGGTGTCGAGGACCCGCCCGGCCAGCGCCGCGGCGGCCTGCCACAGCACGACCGCGGCACCCGGGCCGGCGTCGAGCCGCACCGCGCCCTGGCCCGGCCCGGGCCGCGGGCCGGTGCCGTCGGCGTGCACGTCCACGACGCCCGCGGGTGCGGTGGGCTCCTGCGGGGCGGGGCCCGCGCCGACCGGTTCGTCGGGCGGCACCGGCACGACGGTGAGCCCGGCCGCGGTGAGCAGCGGGGCCAACCAGCCGGTGAGGGCGGGGGAGCGCTCGGCGTCGCGCAGGGCCAGCAGCGAGCCGCGGCCCGCGGCCAGTGCCCCGGCCAGCAGCAGCGCCGGGTTGTCCGGGTCGTCGGCGGCCAGCGTGCGCTCGGCGGCGACGGCGTCGCCCAGGACGGCGGGCACGTCCGCCCCGGCGAGCCCCGCGGGGACCAGCCCGAGCGGGCCCAGCACGCCGAAGCGACCCGGCACGTCGGCGTCGAGGGTGACCACGACCGGGCCGGGGTCGGCGGGTGTGTCCAGCGGCGAGCCGGGCTCGGTGAGGTGCACGGTGCGCGCGGCGAGGGCGTCGGCACCGACCTCCTCGGCGATCGCGGCGGCGACGACCCGGGTGACGGCCGCGACGACGGGGTCGGTGCCCGCCGCGTCGGCGACGACGAGGACGGTCTCGGCGAGCTCGCCGGACAGCGCGTCGGCGACCTGCACCGGGTCCGCGGAGTCCAGCGCGGTCAGCCGGGTCCCACCCGGGTCGGTGCCGGCGACGACGCGGGCCGCGGCGACCGCGTCCGGCGTGCCGACGAGCAGCACCCGGTGCGCGCCGGCGACGGCGAACCGCTCGCGCAGCGCGGCGACCTGCCCGACGAGGGGCCGGCTGCGGGCGGCGAGCCCGGTCCAGCCGGTACGGGGCGGGGCCCCCGCGGCGCGGGGCCCCCAGACGCTGGGGTCGGCGTCGGCGAGCCGGGAGGCGACGGTCTCGCCGGCCAGCTCGGCGGCGATCCGCCGGGCCGCTCCGGCGAACGGCTCACCGGCGAGCCGCACCCGCACCGGGGACGGTGCGGGTGCGGACGGGCCGCCGGTGGCGGCGGAGCCGAGGTCGGCCCCGTCGCCACCGGGAGTGGCCTCGTTCAACTACTTCGCGGAGTCGAGCTGGCCGCGGACGGTGTCCTGCAGCTCGGTCCAGGACTTCTCGAACTTCTCGACGCCCTCGTTCTCCAGGGTGAGGAACACGTCGTCGAGGTCGATGCCGAGGTCCTCCAGGTCGGTGAACACCGTCTGGGAGGCGCCCGCGGTGTCGGTGACCTTGTCCCCGTCGACCTCACCGTGGTCGGCGAAGGCCAGCAGGGTCTTCTCCGGCATGGTGTTGACGGTGTTGTCCACGACCAGCTCGGACACGTACAGCGTGTCCGGGTAGTCCGGGTTCTTCACCCCGGTGGAGGCCCACAGCGGGCGCTGGGCGTGCGCGCCGTGGGCCGCGAGGGCGTCCCAGCGGGCACCGGAGAACGCGTCGCGGTAGGCGGCGTAGGCCAGCCGCGAGTTCGCGACGGCCGCCTTGCCGCGCAGGCCGAGCGCGGCGTCGCCACCGATCTTCTCCAGCCGGCCGTCGATCTCGGAGTCCACCCGGGACACGAAGAACGAGCCGACCGAGTGGATCCGGGACAGGTCCTGCCCGTTCTCCTTCGCCTGCTCCAGACCGGTGAGGTAGGCGTCCATCACGAGCTTGTAGCGCTCGACGGAGAAGATCAGCGTCACGTTCACGCTGATGCCCTCGGCGGTCGCCCGGGTGATGGCCGGCAGGCCCTCCTCGGTCGCCGGGATCTTCACCAGCAGGTTGGGCCGGTCGACGGCCTTGAACAGCTCGCTCGCCTGGGCCGCGGTGCCCTCGGTGTCGTGCGCCAGGCGCGGGTCCACCTCCAGGGAGACCCGGCCGTCGACACCGCCGGTGCGCTCCCACACCCCGGAGAACACGTCGCAGGCGTGCTGGACGTCGGCGACGGTGATCTCGCGGATCGCGGTGTCGACGTCGGCACCGCGGGCGGCGAGCTCGCGGACCTGCTCGTCGTAGGCGGCGCCGTCGGACAGCGCGCCGGCGAAGATCGTCGGGTTGGTGGTCACCCCGACGACGTGCTTGTCCTCGATCAGGGCGGCGAGGTTGCCGCTGGCCAGGCGCTCCCGGGACAGGTCGTCGAGCCAGATGGACACCCCGGCCGCGGACAGCGCGGCCAGTCGCTCGTTGGTCATGGTTCGCTCCTCTCCGTCCGACGTCGCGGCGAGGGTCTCCCGCGCGGCGTCGACGACGGTGTCGGGGGTGAAGCCGAACTTCTCGAACAAGGTGGCCTGGTCGGCGCTGGCGCCGAAGTGCTCGATGGAGATCGAGCGCCCGGCCTCGCCGACGACGGCGTGCCACGGCATCGCGATGCCGGCCTCGACCGACACCCGGGCCTTCACCGCGGGCGGCAGGACCGAGTCGCGGTAGGCCTGGTCCTGCTCGGCGAACCACTCGAAACAGGGCAGCGACACGACACGGGTGCCGATGCCGTCGGCCTCCAGCTTCTTCCGTGCCGCGACCGCGAGGTGCAGCTCGGAGCCGGTCGCGACGATCAGGACCTGCGGGACGCCGGTGGAGGCCTCCTCGAGCACGTAACCGCCGCGGGCGACGCCCTCGGCGGAGGTGCCGGCCAGTGTCGGCACGTTCTGCCGGGTCAGCGCGAAGCCGACCGGGCCGCCGTCGGGCCGCTCCAGGGCGGCCTTCCAGCCGTACACGGTCTCGTTGGCGTCGCCGGGGCGGACCACCGACAGGCCGGGGATCGCGCGCAGCGACGCCAGGTGCTCGATCGGCTGGTGGGTCGGGCCGTCCTCGCCCAGGCCGATCGAGTCGTGGGTCCACACGTAGATCGGGTTGGTCTTCATCAGCGCCGCGAGCCGCACGGACGGGCGCATGTAGTCGGAGAAGACCAGGAACGTGCCGCCGTAGGCGCGGGTGGGGCCGTGCAGGGCGATGCCGTTGAGGACCGCGCCCATGGCGTGCTCACGGACACCGAAGTGCAGCGTGCGCCCGTACGGCGAGGTGGACCACATGCCGGTCGAGGCCGACTTCGGGCCGAACGAGTCGACGCCCTTCATGGTGGTGTTGTTCGACTCGGCGAGGTCGGCCGAGCCGCCCCACAGCTCCGGCAGCACCTCGGCGAGCGCGCCGAGCACCGAACCGGACGCCTTGCGGGTCGCCAGCCCCTTCTCGTCGACGTCGAACGACGGCAGCGCGGACTCCCAGCCCTCGGGCAGCTTCTTGGCGAGCAGCCGGTCGAGCAGCTGCTTGCGCTGCGGCTCGCGCTGCGCCCACTCGTCGAAGGTGCCCTGCCAGGTGTCGTGGGCGGCGCGCGAGCGCTCGCCGACCGCGCGGGTGTGGGCGAGGACGTCGTCGTCGACCTCGAACTCCTGGTCCGGGTCGAACCCGAGGACCTTCTTGACCTCGCGGACCTCGTCGTCGCCCAGCGCGGCACCGTGCGCGGCGCCGGTGTTCATCTTGTTCGGCGACGGGTAGCCGATCACCGTCCGCAGGATGATGATCGACGGGCGGTCGGTCTCGGCCTTCGCGGCCTCCAGCGCGGCGAGGATGCCGGTGACGTTCTCGCCGCCCTCGACGATCTGCACGTGCCAGTTGTAGGCCTCGTAGCGCTTGGCCGTGTCCTCGTTGAGGGCGATGTTGGTGTCGTCCTCGATGGAGATCTCGTTCGCGTCGTAGATCACCGTGAGGTTGCCCAGCTCCTGGCGACCGGCCAGCGACGACGCCTCGGAGGTGACGCCCTCCTCGATGTCGCCGTCGGAGGCGATCACGTAGATCTGGTGGTCGAACGGCGAGGCACCCTCGGGGGCGTCCGGGTCGAACAGGCCGCGCTCGCGGCGGGCCGCGATCGCCATGCCGACGGCCGAGGACAACCCCTGGCCCAGCGGGCCGGTGGTCATCTCGACACCGCGGGTGTGGCCCCACTCCGGGTGGCCCGGGGTCAGCGAGCCCCACTTCCGCAGCTGCTCGAGGTCCTCCCGCTCCAGGCCGTAGCCGGCCAGGAAGAGCTGGATGTAGAGGGTGAGGCTGGAGTGCCCGGCGGACAGGACGAACCGGTCGCGGCCCATCCAGTCGGGGTCGGCCGGGTCGTGCCGCATGACGCGCTGGAACAGCGTGTACGCCAGCGGGGCCAGGCTCATCGCGGTGCCGGGGTGTCCGCTGCCGCACTTCTGGACCGCGTCCGCGGCCAGTACACGAA
This sequence comes from Pseudonocardia sp. DR1-2, assembly GCF_023717215.1. NCBI lineage: Bacteria > Bacillati > Actinomycetota > Actinomycetes > Pseudonocardiales > Pseudonocardiaceae > Pseudonocardia > Pseudonocardia sp. DR1-2. The sequence goes on from NZ_JAMQOF010000001.1 coordinate 308,933, forward strand.
CGGTGTCCACGGCCCTGCGGTCGAGGTCGGTCCAGTCGTCGGGGACGTGCGCGCGGGTGAGCGCGGCGACGGCGCCGTCCCCGGCGTGGGGGGACGTAGCGGTGTCGGACAAGGCGATGGCTCCTGTACTCGCGTCGACGAATGTCGGTCTGCCGGTCGTGGATCCGGATGCCCGCCCGGTGGTCGCGGCCGTTCCGCGGCGGCGACGTCGGCGGGTGTGTGGTGCGACCCGGATCACCTGGCGGCATCGTCGCCGCCCCGACGCGGAACACCCTACTGCTCACGCCCGCGGCCTGCGGCTTTGCGCCTCGTGGCGATCGGCGGACCGGGCCGCCGGTGTCGGCGTACCCGGCGGGCCCGCGGCGCATGCCACCGGTTAGCATCGACGCGCTGTAGAACTAGGGAGGTCGCCACCGCGGCGACCACCCCGTGTCCACGGCACCGAGCCGGTGCGGCCCCTCGGGCGGCGCGGCACGGGATCACTACGTCGAACCGAGCGAGGTACGGACAGGTGAGCGCACCCGCGTCAGGGCGGAGCCGGGCCGACGAGGCCGGTGTCCCGGCCGAGCACGTCCCGGCCGGGCCGGACGCCGCGCCGGCGGCGACGCCCCCCGCGACGACCGTGGTGGTGCCGCCGGCACCGACCGGGCGTCTCGCGCGCGTCCGCGCCACGGTGGCGGCCTATCTGGGCCTCACCAAGACGCGGATCATCGAGCAGCTGCTCGTGGTCACCGTGCCCGCCATGTTCCTGGCCCAGCGCGGTGTGCCCTCGCTGGTGCTGATCGCGGCCACCCTGGTCGGCGGCGCGATGGCCGCGGCCGCGGCCCACGCGCTGAACTGCGTCGTGGACGCCGACATCGACCAGAAGATGGCGCGCACCGCCCGCCGCCCGCTGGCGAGGGGACAGGTCCCCACCCGCAACGCGCTGGTGTTCGGCCTGGTCCTGGCCGCGCTGAGCTCGGTGTGGCTGGGTCTGACCACGAACTGGCTGGCCGCCGTGCTGTCGCTGGCCGCGATCGCGTTCTACGTGCTCGTCTACACGATGCTGCTCAAGCGGCGGACCTCGCAGAACATCGTGTGGGGCGGCGCCGCGGGCTGCATGCCGGTGGTGATCGGCTGGGCCGCGGTGACCGGCACCGTCGAGTGGCCCGCGCTGGTCATGTTCGGTGTGATCTTCTTCTGGACGCCGCCGCACTTCTGGGCGCTGGCGATGCGCTACCGCGAGGACTACGCCGCCGCCGGGGTGCCGATGCTCCCGGTCGTCGCGCCCGCGCCGGCGGTGTCGGTGCGGATCGTGGTCTACAGCTGGGTGATGGTGGCCTGGAGCCTGCTCCTGCTGCCGGCGACGTCGTGGGTGTACCTCGCGGTGGCGCTGCTCGGCGGGGCGTACTTCGTGTACCGGGCGCACCGGCTGCACCACCAGGTGAGGTCCGGCGGCGAGATCTCCCCGATGCCGCTGTTCCACCTGTCGAACATCTACCTGTGCGTGCTGTTCGCGGCGATCGCTGTCGACGCCGCGCTGGGGCTGCCGGTCCTGTTCTGACCCCGGCACCGGCAGCCCCGGTGGCCGCGCTCAGCGCAGCAGGTGCGGGGTCTCCCACTCCGCGCCCAGCACGTGGTGGTCCAGGAACGCCCACACCGTGCGGTACCAGACCTTCGCGTGGTTCGGTGCGAGCACCCAGTGGTTCTCGTCGGGGAAGTACAGGAACCGGTGCGGGTTCGCCGCCGGGTCGGCCTGCCGGGACACCAGGTCCCACCACAGCCGCAGTCCCTCGCCGATCGGGACCCGGTGGTCGCGGTCGCCGTGGATCACCAGCATCGGGGTGACGATCGCGTCGGCGTGGTGGTGCGGGCTGTTGGCCTGCGCCATCGCCGGGGTCATCTCGGTGAGCCAGTACTCGGCGTGGTCGGTCGTCGGCCCGAACTGGTCGAGCGCCCACAGGCTGGCGTGGGTGACGACCGCGGCGAACCGGTCGGTGTGCCCGGCCACCCAGTTCGCCATGTAGCCGCCGAAGGAGCCGCCCATCGCCGCGGTGCGGGTGCCGTCGACCTCCGGCCGGGCGACGGCGGCGTCGGTGGCGGACATCAGGTCGGTGAACGGCGCGTCGCCCCAGGCGCCCCAGCCGCGCTGGACGAAGTCCTGGCCGTACCCGGTCGACAGCGCCGGGTCGGGCAGCAGCACCGCCCAGCCACGGGCCGCCATCAGCCACGGGTTCCACCGCCACGACCAGGCGTTCCAGCTGGCCAGTGGGCCGCCGTGGATCCACAGCAGCAGGGGCGCCGGGTGCCCGGTGTCGGCGCCGTCGGGCAGGACCAGCCAGGCGCGGACCCGGGTGCCGTCGGCCGCGGTGGTCTCCAGCTCGGTGAGCGTGCCCGGCAGCGCGGGCGCCGCGGCGGGGGCGGGCAGGAGCTCGGGGTCGGCGTCGCGGCCGTCGGCGGGGACGCGGACCGGGGCCGGAGGCGCGTCGTAGGCGTGACGCAGCGCGTAGACCCATCGCCCGTCCGGCGACGGGCACGGGTCGGAGTAGGTGCCGTGGTCACCGGTGAGCCGGGTGACGGTGTCGTCCTCCGGGGTCGCGCCCAGGTCGACCCGGAACAGCGGGCCGCGGCCGTCGGAGTCGGCGGTGACCACGAGCGCCGACCCGTCGCGCGTCCAGCGGGCCGCGGTCGGCCAGCGGTCCCAGCCCGGTGCCACCGGGCGCGGCGCGCCCCCGGCGAGCGGCACCAGGACCAGGTCGATCCGCGGCGCGACCTCCGGGGTGGAGACGCGTTCGCGCAGGGCGACGACGGTCCGCCCGTCCGGGCTGATCCGGGGCGCGCCGTACTCGTGGCCGTCGTCGTCGGTCAGGTCGCGGTGCTCCCCGGTCGCGGTGTCGACCACGACCAGGCCGGGCCGCCAGGTGCCGTGGCCGTGCGCGCGGTACCAGCCGGTCACCACCGAGCCGCCGTCGGGGGAGACGTCGAACGCGGTCTCGTCCAGCGCGCGGCCGGGTGCCGGCGTGAGGTCCGTCCACGGGTCCGTGTCCTCCGGACGGGCCAGGAGCAGCCGTTCCTCGGCCGGGCCGAGGTCGTGGTCCCAGTGCCGCACCGGGTAGCCGGTGTGCAGGATCGCGGTGACCTTGCCCTCGGTGCGCGCGGTGCGGCGCTGCTCGTCGTCGTCGGTCGTCACCGCGCCGGGCAGCGTGGGGGAGGACACGACGACCGTCCCCGCGTCGGCGGCGACGGCGACCGCGGAGATCCCGCCGGGCCGCGACCCGGCGGGCCCGGCCTCACCGCCGGCCGCGGGCAGCCGCCACAGCGCGGTCGGCGGCTCGGTCTCCCCGGTGGCGTCGGGGTCCGGGCGGGCCGACCGGAACAGCAGGTCGCCGTCGGGGGTGAAGACCGGCCCGGACTCGCCGGCCGCGCCCCGGGTCAGCCGCCGCGCCGGGGCCTCGCCCGCGGGGTCGACCTCCCACAGCGCGGTCCGGTAGCGGGTGCCGTCGGCGTCGAGCTCGGCGACCCCGGTGACCAGCCGCGTGCCGTCGGGGGACAGGGCGAGCCCGCCGAGGCGGGGGAGCGCGACGTAGGCGTCGAGGTCGTGGAAGGGGGTGTCGGTCACGCCGTCGGTTCTACCGCACGCCGCGCGGCGGACCGACCCCGTTCCGGACCGGTCAGGGGACGAGCAGCACCTTGCCGGTGGTGCGGCGGCCCTGCAGGTCGTCGTGTGCGGTGCGGGCGTCCGCCAGGTCGTAGCGGTGCCCGATCCGCACGTCGAGGCGGCCCGCGGCGACGTCGCCGTAGACGGCGGCGGCGCGGGTGCGCAGCTCGTCGGTGGTGGCGATGTAGTCGAACAGCTTCGGGCGGGTCAGGTACAGCGACCCGGCCGCGTTGAGCCGCTGCGGGTCGAACGGCTCGACCGGGCCGGACGCGGCGCCGTAGAGCACGAGTGTGCCGCGCGGGCGCACCGAGGCGAGGCTCGCGTCGAAGGTGCTGCGCCCGACCGAGTCGAACGCGGCGTGCACGCCCGCGCCGCCGGTGAGGTCGCGGACGGCGGCGGCGAGGTCGTCGACGGCCGTGTAGTCGATCACCTCGGCGGCGCCGGCGCCGCGGGCCAGCTCGGCCTTCTCCGGCGTCGACGTCGTCGCGATCACCCGGGCGCCCTTCGCGACGGCCAGCTGGGTGAGCAGCAGCCCGACGCCACCGGCGGCGGCGTGCAGCAGGATCGTCTCCCCGCCGTGCAGCGGGAAGCAGTCGTTGACCAGGAAGTGGGCGGTCATGCCCTGCAGCGCCGCACCGACCGCGACGTCGTCGGCGACGCCCTCGGGCACAGGGACGGCCTTCGCCCAGGGCACGGCGACCTGCTCGGCGTAGCTGCCCAGGGTGTTGGCCCAGGCGATGCGGTCCCCGACCGCGACACCGTCGACGTCCGCGCCCAGCGCGGTGACCCGGCCCGCACCCTCCAGCCCGGCGACGTACGGCGTCTCCATCGGGTAGATGCCCTCGCGCTGGTAGGTGTCGATGAAGTTCACCCCGGCCGCGGCGACCTCCACCAGCACCTCGCCCGCACCCGGGACCGGGGCGTCGGTGTCGGCCACCTCCAGCACCTCGGACCCGCCGGGCTCGCTCACCCGTACCGCACGCATGTGTCCTCCTCGTCGCTCGCCGCTCCTGACGGGCCCGATCATGCCCTCACGCGTCGCGGCGGAGCATCCGGGACACGAGCACGACCGCGGCGGCGGCGAACCAGCCCGCCGCCAGCCCGGTGCTCGACACGAGCCCGGCGGTCGGCAGCGGGTCGCGCAGCACGTCGACCCCGGCGGACCAGCCGTCGGTGAGCAGGAACGGGCGGATCGGCTCCAGGGCGGGGATCGCGCCGAGCACCCCGGACAGGATGATCCCGCCGAGCACCGAGGACAGCACCACCAGCGGGTGCTCGGTGAACGACGACACCGCCAGCGCCACCGCGCCGACCGCGGCGAGCTGCCCCAGCGTCCACAGCGCGACCAGGGCGATCCGGCCGACGGCCGACGTCAGGTCCAGCACCGAGCCGGACATCGTCAGCAGCGCGCCGCCGTCGCCGACGACCGCGGGGGGCCCGATCAGCGCCCATCCCGCCACCAGCCCGACCACGCAGACCACCGCGACCGCGACCGCGGCCACCACCAGCACCCCGAACGCCTTCATCGCGACCAGCCGCAGCCGCCCCACCGGGGCCAGCAGCAGCCCGCGCAGGGTGCCGTGCTGGGCCTCCCCGGCGATCGCGTCCGCCGCCGCGACGGTGACGACCAGCGGCAGCAGCAGCGCCATCAGCAGGGTCAACGCCGCGACGGGCAGGGTCAGCCCGTTGCCGACGACCTGCGAGAGCAGGCCGCGGCGCGGCCCGTCGGCCAGCACGAGCCCGACCGCCATCAGGACCGGCACCGCCCCGAGCAGCGCGACCATCACCCAGGTCCGGGGCCTGCGCAGCACCCAGCGCAGCTCGGCCCCGAGCAGCCGCCGCCACGACACCGGCCGGGGCGGGGCGGGCGGGGCGCTCACGCGTCGCCCTCGGTGATCCGGGTGAACAGCTCCTCCAGGCCGGTGCGGCGCCGGGCCAGCCCGTGCACCGCCACCCCGGCCCCGACGAGTCCGGCGAACAGCCGCGGCCCGTCGGCGTCGGCGGCCAGGACGACGGCCGCGCCCTCGGCCCGGGCGTCGGCGCCCGCGGCCCCGAGCTCCCGCAGCGCCGCCGCCGGGTCGGTGGTCGCGATCTCCCAGTCACCGTCGGCGGCGCCGAGCAGCCGGTCCAGCGGTCCCGCCGCGAGCAGCGTGCCCTGCTTGAGCACGGCCACGTGCGTGCACACCGCCTCGACCTCCGACAGCAGGTGCGACGACAGCAGCACCGTCGCCCCGCCCGCCCGCAGCTCGGCGACGATCGCCCGGATCTCCCGTGTCCCGGCCGGGTCGAGGCCGTTGGTGGGTTCGTCGAGCACGACGAGCCGCCGCGGGACGAGCAGCGCCGCGGCCAGCCCGAGACGCTGCTTCATCCCGAGGGAGTAGCCGCGGAACCGGCGACCGGCGGCCGCGGCCAGCCCGACCCGCTCCAGGGCCGCCTCCACCGCGGGCCGCACCTCGCCCGGCGCGAGCCGCGGCTCGGTCGCCGCGACCCGGCGCAGGTTCTCCCGCCCGGACAGGAACGGGTGGAACCCCGGCCCCTCGACCAGCGCGCCGACGTCGGGGAGCGTCGTGGCGAGCCCGCCCGGTACCGGGAGCCCGAGCAGCTCGACGCTGCCCGAGGTCGGCGTGGTCAGCCCGAGCAGCATCCGGATCAGCGTCGTCTTGCCCGAGCCGTTGGGGCCGAGCATGCCGAACACCGACCCGGCCGGGACGTCGAGGTCCACGCCGTCGACGGCGGTGACCCGCCCGAACACCTTGCGCAGGTCCCGGACGCGGGCGGCCGGGTGCGGCTCGTCCGCGGCCCCGTCCGCCACGTGGCCGGCGGGGGCGGAGCGGGTGGTCGTCACCGGGCCAGGGCCTCGCCGAGGACGTCCGGGCCGACGGCACCGGCGGCGACGCGGCCGTCGTCGGTCAGGATCGCCGAGCCCGCGTTCGTGGTGATCTCGCGGCCGGCGCCCCACGGTCCGGACACCGGGGTGCCGAGCGCGGACAGGTCCGGGCCCTGCCGGTCGCCGGAGCGCTGCGGGACGCGGCCGACGACCACGGTGTCCCAGCCGTCGCCGACGACGGTCGGCGCGGCGGCCCGTGCGGGCGTGCCGCCGGGACCCCCGGGGCCGGGCTGCTCCACCGTCCCGGCGGTGCCGTCGCGGACGGTCGCGCCGGGCGGCGGGGTGAAGGTGAACAGGGCCGGGTCCTGCGGGCCGAACGTGACGTCGTCGAACCCGATCCGCAGCACCGGGTCGGTCCCGGCGCCGAGGACGGTCAGCTCCAGTGGGGTCCGGGTCTGCGCGTCGACGGCGGCGCGGACCTCGCGCAGCACGGTGCGCTCACCGGGCTTCGGCGCCAGGACCAGGGTGTAGGCGGGGCGGCCGGCGACCTCGGTGGTGCCGTCGACCCGCAGCACGCTGGTGGCGCTCAGCCGCGCGACGACGGTCCGGGCGACCTCGGCCGGGTCCTTCGCGGCGTCGGCGTCCGGGGTGTGTCCCCGGCTCGGGAACCGGGTCGCGGTGCGGTCGGTGGAGTCGTAGGCCCAGGTCGTGGCGCCGTCGCGGACGTAGGTGCGCTCGCCGTCGTCGCGGGGGACGGCGAGGCGGCCGTCGCCCTTCCCGTCGGACCAGACCCGTGCGGTGGAGGTGCCGTCGGTCAGCCCGTCGGAGGGCAGCCCCGGTACGGCGGGCAGCCCCAGCCGGTTGTCGACGGCGACGGTGCCGGCCAGCGCGACCGGCTCCGCCGCGACGACCGAGGCGACGAGCTGCTCCGGGGTGACCGGCGGCAGCTCGGGGGCGGCGGAGGCCCGCGTGCTGAGCAGGCCCACCGACAGCGACACGGTGAGGGCGACGGCGAGGGCGGCCGCGAGGACCACGGCGATCCCGCCGCGTCGCAACCGGGATGCGGAGGTCATGACCCCAGAGTGCCCGAGTGTCACCCGATCGTGCAGCGGCCGGTCGGACCGACTCAGACCGACGCGGCGGCGGGCTCGGGCGCGGCGGTGCCCGCCGGGGCGCCGGTCGGGGTGGCGCGGGGGTCGACGGGGGCCGGGCGGGTCGCGGTACCGGCCCACACCCAGGCGGCCGCGGCGGCGGTCAGCCCGGCGCCGAGCACGTGCAGCGACACCAGCAGCTCCGGGACCCCGAGGGCGTACTGGACCCCGCCGAGCGCGCCCTGGGCGAGGACGACCACGACGAGCACCCGGAAGCGGCGCACCAGCGCCCGCGGAGCGGACACCGCGTGCAGCAGGAACCCGAGCCCGACCAGGGTGCCGAGGTAGAGGAACAGCGTGTCCACGTGCAGCTGCGCGAGCGCAGGGATCGGCACGTCCAGGCGCGGGGTCTCCGGGTCCCCGCCGTGCGGGCCGGCCGCGGTGACCAGGGTCCCCGCGACGAGCAGGACGCCCAGCACGGCGGTGGAGAACAGCACCAGCCCACGCCCGGCGACGGGCACGGTGCGGGTCACCGGGCCGTCGGCCTCGCCGGCGGCGCCGACGAGCAGCACGGCGAACCAGACCAGCACCATCGAGGCCAGGAAGTGCAGCATCACCGTCCACCAGGCCAGCCCGAGCAGCACGGTGATCCCGCCGATGACGGCCTGCGCGACGACGCCGAGTGGCATCGCCAGCGCCAGCCCGGTGAGGCGGCGCCGCCGCGGCCGGGTGTACAGCGCGCCGAGCAGCGCCGCGCCCGCGGTGAGCACCACCAGGATGCCGAGCAGTCGGTTGGAGAACTCGATCCACATGTGCAGCGGCGCGATCTCGGCGTGGTCGACCGGGATCATGCTGCCCGGCTCGCACTGCGGCCAGGTCGAGCAGCCGAGGCCGGAGCCGGTGACCCGGACCACCGAGCCGGTCACCCCGATCCCGATCTGGGCGACGAGGTTCGCGATCGCCAGCCGGCGCATCAGCACCGGCGGGGTGGAGGGCACGCGCGACAGCAGCACACTACGCATCGTAGAAGACGGGGCTCAGGTCCAGCGCACCAGCCGCGACGCCGCCACCCCGGCGACGACCGCCCAGCCGGTCAGCACCAGCAGCGGCCCGGCCGCGGGGAACTCGCCCGCGCCGAGGGCCGAGCGCAGCGCCTCGGCCAGCGCGCCCGAGGGCAGCCACGGCGCGAGTGCCGCCAGCGGCCCGGGCAGGTCCGCGACCGGCACGACGATCCCCCCGGCCAGGAGCAGCGCGAACCACACCAGGTTGGCGACGGCGAGCACGATCTCCGCGCGCAGCGTCCCGCCCAGCAGGATGCCCAGCGCCCCGAACGCGGCCGCGCCCAGCAGCACCGCCAGCGCGGCGCCGTCGAGCCGGGCACCGGCCGGGGACCACCCCAGCAGCGCCGCGAGCACGCCGAGCAGCACCACCTGGATCACGACGACGGCGGCCACCGCGGCCAGCCGCCCGCACACCAGCAGCCAGCGGGGCAGCGCCGTCGCGGCCAGCCTGCGCAGCGCGCCGTAGCGGCGGTCGAAGCCCAGCGCGATGGCCTGGCTGGTGAACGCCGAGCTCATCACGGCCAGCGCCAGCATGGAGGCGAACAGCCACGCCACCCGCGGCTCCGGGGCGGGCACCGCCGGGACGAGCGTGAGCCCGGCGAGCAGGGCCGCCGGGATGAGCAGGGTCAGCAGCACCTGCTCGGCGTTGCGCAGCGCGAGCCGGGTCTCCAGCCCACCCTGGGCCCGCAGCATGGTCAGCGCGTTGCCGCGGCCGGGGGCGGGGGTGAACAGGCCCTCGGGGAAGGGGGTCGTCACGGGCGCAGCTCCCGTCCGGTGAGGTCGAGGAAGACGTCCTCCAGGCTGCGGCGCACGACCTGGACGTCGTCGGCGAGCACGCCCTGGTCGGCGCACCACGAGGTGATGGCGGCGAGTGCGCCCGGGTCGATCCGGCCGCGGACCCGGTAGCGGCCGGGGGCGGTCTCGCAGCTGGCGTAGCCGGCGGGCAGCCGGGCGTCGAGACCGGCGACGTCCATCCCGGGCCGGGCCCGGAACCGCAGCTCGGTCTGGTCGCCCGCGGTGAGCTGGGCGGGCGAGCCGTGTGCGACGACCCGGCCGTGGTCGATGATCACGACGTCGTCGGCCAGCTGCTCGGCCTCGTCCATCAGGTGGGTGGTCAGCAGCACCCCGACGCCGTCGCGGCGCAGCGCCCGGACCAGGTCCCACACCAGGTGGCGGGCCTGCGGGTCCAGACCGGCGGTCGGCTCGTCGAGGAACACCAGCTCCGGGCGCCCGACGACGGCGCAGGCCAGCGCCAGGCGCTGCTGCTCCCCGCCGGACAGCCGCTTGTACGGGGTGCCCGCCCGCGGGCGCAGGCCGAGCACGTCGAGGAGCATGTCGACGTCGAGCGGGTGCGCGGCACAGTCCGCGACCAGGTGCAGCATCTCCCCGGTCCGCACGGCCGGGTAGGCGCCGCCGCCCTGCGGCATGACGCCCACCCTGGGGCGGACGGCATCGTCGGCCGGGTCGTGGCCGAGGACCCGCACCCGTCCGGCCGAGGGTGCCCGGAACCCGGTGCACACCTCGACGGTCGAGGACTTGCCGGCGCCGTTCGGGCCGAGCAGGGCCAGCACCTCGCCGCGGGCGAGGTCGAGGTCGATCCCGTCGACGGCGGTCGTGGCCCCGTAGCGCACGACGAGGCCGCGGATCTCCAGGGCTGCGCTCACCGGGCGGGCTCCGGGTCCGACGGCGCGCGGGTGGCACCGGGGGCCACGGTGTCGCCGGTGTCGCCGGTGTCGCCGCCGGGGGAGCGGATCAGCCGGGCGACCACGTACAGCGCGAGGGTGTACATGGCGGCGCCCGCGGTGATGGCCAGCGGCAGCTGGAACCCGCGGAAGAAGAAGTCGGCGCCGGTGGGCGGCACGGCCAGCGCGAGCACCACCGACAGCAGCAGCAGGCCGCGGCGGTAGAACGGCATCGCCCGGGTCACGACCAGCGGCAGCAGCGCCCAGAACAGGTACCAGGGGTGCACGACCGGGCCGAGCAGCACGACGGCGCCGAGCCCGAGGCCCGTGCCGGTGACCGGGTCGACCTTCCCGCGCAGGCAGCCGAGCAGCAGCACGACCACGATCACCGCGATCGGCAGCACGAACAGGCTGCGCATCAGGCCCATCGTGGTCTCGGTGTGGTCGCCGAGCCCGGCGAGCCGGCCGACCTGCCCGGCGAGCAGCCCCAGGTTGGTGCTGATCGACATGGGCGAGATGAGCACGCTGGGTGCGGACAGCCCGCGCACCCAGTTGAACCCCAGCCCGGTGGCCAGGCTGAAGAAGGTGAGCACGGCCGCGGCGATCGCGGACAGCCAGGCCGTCATCACGGCCCAGTCGAGGAGCCTGCCGCCGCGCCTGCGGACCAGGTACACGCCGACGAAGCCGAGCGCGAGCAGCGCCGGGAGCTTCACCGAGGCCGCGGCGACGACCAGCGCGGCACCGCCGGTGATCCGCCACCACGGCTGGACCGTGTCGTCGCGCCCGAGCATCACCCACAGCCCGAGCAGCAGCAGCGGCAGCATGATCGACTCGTTGTGGATGCCGCTGACCATGTGGAACAGCACCAGCGGGTTCGCCGCGCCGAGCCACAGGACCAGGCCGGCGTCGAGGTCGAACCGGGAGGCCAGCCGGGGCAGCACCCACACCATCAGCGCGACGCCGAGCAGCGCGAGCAGCCGGTGCTCGAGGATGCCGAGCACCACGTTCTCCCCGGACAGCGCGGTGATCCCGCGGCCGAGGCCGAGGAACAGCGGGCCGTAGGGCGCCGGGGTGTCGCGCCAGACCGTGGGGATCCCGCGGACCAGCGGGTCGTCGATGCCGAGCGCCTGCGCCGGACCGATCGAGTACGGGTCGATCCCGCGGGCGAGCGTCGCACTCTGGGCGAGGTAGCTGTAGATGTCCTTGGAGAACATCGGCGGCGCCAGCGCCAGCGGCACCCCCCACAGGATCGCGGTGCGGCCGAGCTCGCGGCGCTCGGGCGCGGGGTGGTGCGCTCCGCGGGTGGTGAGCATCCGGGCGATCCACAGCCAGGCCGTGACCACCATGAGCAGGCCCGCGTAGGTGACGGCGATCGCGAGGGTGACGTTGCGCGAGGGCAGCCCGATCACGCGCAGCCCGTTGAGCGGGTTCGGCACCGGGAACGCCCCGGAACCCAGCGCGCTGATCCCCATCAGCAGGGCGCCGGTCAGGCCGAGGATCCGCGCGATCCGGGCCTGCTCACGCAGGCCGCGCCGGGCCCGGTGGCCGGTCGACGGTGGTGTGGCGGGGGGATCGGACGGCGCCGCACGCGTCGGGGGGTCGTCGCGCCCGGGCGGGGCGACCTCGGGCGTCACCATGGGAGAAGAGGTTAGTGGTGCGGCCACGGGGGGTCCGGTACCGGCCCTCACCTGCGGGTGGAGTGAGCCCGGTCACCACGGCGGGGGGTCTGTTTTGCCGTGCCGGGCCATATACGCAACACTGATGTTGTGAAAACGGACCGGACAGCGCCGCGGCGCCTCGACGACCCTGCCTGCGGGCACGGCGTCGGCGGCGACGCCGTGGTGCCCGCCGGGTCCGGGACGGGTACCCGCGCCCTCGTGGCGCGGGTGCTCATGGAGCAGGGTCCGGTCACGGCCGCCGTCGTGGCGGCCGAGCTGGAGCTCACCGAGGCCGCCGTGCGCCGGCACCTCGACGCGCTGATCGCCGACGGCGAGGCGGAGGTCCGGGCCCCGGCCCGGTCCGCCCGTCCGCGCGGCCGGGGCCGTCCGGCCCGGGAGTACCTGCTCACCGACACGGGCCGGGTCCGGTTCGGGCACGGGTACGACGACCTGGCCACCCAGGCACTGCGCTTCCTCGCCGAGACGGCGGGGGAGGAGGCGGTCGACGCCTTCGCCCGGCACCGGGTGCGCGAGCTGCTCGGGTCCGACCTCGATGCGGTGACCGCCCCGGCGGAGCCCGCGGAACGGGTCGAAGCGCTGGCCCGGGTGCTCAGCGCCCGTGGCTACGCTGCGCAGGCCCGCCACGGCGGCTTCGGGGTGCAGCTGTGCCAGCACCACTGCCCGGTGGCCCACGTGGCCACCGAGTTCCCGGAGCTCTGCGAGGCCGAGACGCGTGCCTTCGCCGAGCTCCTGGGTACGCACGTGCAGCGGCTGGCCACGATCGCCCGCGGCGACGCCGCGTGCACCACACACGTCCCGCTCGAGGATCCCGAACTCCTCGCGCGGGCGAGAGGTAAGAAGCAAGGCCGTTCCGTCACCGTGAGTGGAAGACCCACTGCGCAGGTGCGGCAGGTGCAAGAAGAAGGGGGCCCCGTCGACGGCGGGACCCTCTCCCACCACGGTCCCCGAAAGGGAGGCAGTCCTTATGACGACCACTCCTGATGTGCGCACCGAGCTCACGCAGGAGGAGACGATCGCGGCGCTCGGCCGGTACGACTTCGGCTGGGCCGACTCCGACGAGGCGGGCTCCATCGCGAAGCGTGGCCTGTCCTCCGAGGTCGTCGCCGACATCTCCCGCCTGAAGAGCGAGCCCGAGTGGATGCTGGAGTTCCGGCAGAAGGCGCTCGACATCTTCGGCAAGAAGCCGATGCCGCGCTGGGGCTCCGACCTGTCCGGGATCGACTTCGACAACATCAAGTACTTCGTGCGCTCCTCGGAGAAGCAGGCCGCCACCTGGGACGACCTGCCCGAGGACATCAAGAACACCTACGACAAGCTGGGGATCCCGGAGGCCGAGAAGGCCCGCCTGGTCTCCGGTGTCGCCGCGCAGTACGAGTCCGAGGTCGTCTACCACTCGATCCGCGAGGACCTCGAGCAGCAGGGCGTCATCTTCCTGGACACCGACACCGCGCTGAAGGAGCACCCGGAGCTGTTCCGGGAGTACTTCGGCTCGGTCATCCCGTCCGGTGACAACAAGTTCTCCGCCCTGAACTCCGCGGTCTGGTCCGGTGGCTCGTTCATCTACGTGCCGCCGGGCGTGCACGTCGACATCCCGCTGCAGGCCTACTTCCGGATCAACACCGAGAACATGGGCCAGTTCGAGCGGACGCTGATCATCGTCGACGAGGGTGCCTACGTGCACTACGTCGAGGGCTGCACCGCGCCGATCTACAAGACCGACTCGCTGCACTCGGCCGTCGTCGAGATCGTGGTCAAGAAGGGCGGCCGCTGCCGCTACACCACGATCCAGAACTGGTCGAACAACGTCTACAACCTGGTCACCAAGCGCGCCAAGGCCGAGGAGGGCGCGACCATGGAGTGGGTCGACGGCAACCTCGGCTCCAAGGTGACCATGAAGTACCCGGCCGTGTGGCTGATGGGCGAGCACGCCAAGGGCGAGGTCCTCTCGATCGCGTTCGCGGGCGAGGGCCAGCACCAGGACGCCGGCGCCAAGATGGTCCACCTCGCGCCCAACACCTCCTCGACGATCGTGTCGAAGTCGGTGGCGCGCGGCGGCGGGCGTACGTCCTACCGCGGCCTGATCCAGGTCAACCCGCGGGCGCGCAACTCCCGCTCGACGGTGAAGTGCGACGCGCTGCTGGTCGACACGATCTCGCGCTCGGACACCTACCCCTACGTCGACATCCGCAACGACGACGTGTCGATGGGGCACGAGGCCACCGTCTCCAAGGTCTCGGACGACCAGCTCTTCTACCTGATGAGCCGCGGTCTGACCGAGGACGAGGCCATGGCCATGGTCGTGCGCGGGTTCGTCGAGCCCATCGCGCGCGAGCTGCCGATGGAGTACGCGCTGGAGCTGAACCGGCTGATCGAACTGCAGATGGAGGGTTCCGTCGGATGACGACGAGTGACGTTGCCGGCCTCGCGCCCGAGCTGAAGGGCGCCAAGGAGGGGCAGGGCGAGGTCCCGATCGCCTCGGCCGGCGAGCGCTTCCAGTCCTTCGACGTGGAGGCGTTCGAGGTCCCCGGTGGCCGCGAGGAGAACTGGCGGTTCACCCCGCTGCGCCGGCTCAAGGGCCTGCACGACGGCAGTGCCGCGTTCGAGGGCACCGCGCCGGTCTCGGTCACCGAGGCCGTCGGGGTGACCGTCGAGAAGGTCGGCCGCGACGACGCCCGGATCGGCGAGGGCGGTGTCCCGTTCGACCGGGTCGCCGCCGCGGCCTGGTCCGGGTTCGGCGAGGCCACCCTGGTCACCCTGGACGGGGAGAAGCTCGACCCGGTGACCGTCACCGTGGACGGCCCCGGCGAGGGCGTCACGGCGGCCGGCCACCTGCACATCCGCACCACCCCGCACACGCAGGCCACGGTCGTCGTGGTGCACCGGGGGTCGGGCGTGCTGGCCGACAACACCGAGGTCGTCCTGGGCGACGGCTCGCAGCTCACGCTGGTCGTGACCGAGGAGTGGGCCGACGACGCCGTGCACGTGGGCGCCGAGCACTACTCGATCGGGCGCGACGCCACCCTGCGGGCCACCACGGTCCAGCTGGGCGGCGACCTGGTCCGGGTCTCCTCGACCGTGCGCTACGCCGGCCCCGGCGGCGACGCCGAGCTCGTCGGGCTCGGCTTCACCGACGCCGGCCAGCACCTCGAGCAGCGGCTGCTGGTGGATCACGCGGTGCCGAACTGCAAGTCCAACGTGCTCTACAAGAACGCGCTGCAGAGCCTGACGAAGGACTCCTCGCACGTGGTGTGGATCGGCGACGTGCTGATCCGGGCCGCCGCCGAGAACACCGAGACCTTCGAGTTCAACCGGAACCTGGTGCTCACCGAGCACTGCCGCGCCGACTCCGTGCCCAACCTGGAGATCGAGACCGGCGAGATCGTGAGCGCGGGCCACGCCAGCGCCACCGGCCGGTTCGACGACGAGCAGCTGTTCTACCTGCGCAGCCGCGGCATCCCCGAGGACCAGGCGCGTCGCCTGGTCGTCCGCGGGTTCTTCGGCGAGGTCCTGAACAAGATCACGCTGCCGGAGCTCAAGGAGCGCCTCGAGGCGGCCGTCGAGGCCGAGCTCGCGCTCACCGGCGTCTGAGCGCAGCTCGGCACCGATTCCGCACACTTCCCGAATACGGAGCGACCACCACCGATGTCCACTCTGGAGATCAAGGACCTGCACGCCTCGGTCGAGACCGAGGACGGCCCCAAGGAGATCCTGCGCGGTGTGAACCTCACCGTCCGCGCGGGCGAGACGCACGCGATCATGGGGCCGAACGGCTCCGGCAAGTCCACGCTGGCCTACGCCATCGCCGGGCACCCGAAGTACACCGTCACCGGTGGCGAGGTGCTGCTGGACGGCGAGAACGTCCTGGAGATGTCGGTCGACGAGCGGGCGCGGGCCGGGCTGTTCCTGGCCATGCAGTACCCGGTCGAGGTCCCGGGCGTGTCGATGGCGAACTTCCTGCGCTCGGCGGCCACCGCCACCCGCGGCGAGGCGCCGAAGCTGCGGACCTGGGTCAAGGAGGTCAAGGAGGCCATGGCCGGCCTCGACATCTCCCCGGAGTTCGCCGACCGCTCGGTCAACGAGGGCTTCTCCGGCGGTGAGAAGAAGCGCCACGAGGTGCTCCAGCTCGAGCTGCTGAACCCGAAGTTCGCCGTGCTCGACGAGACCGACTCCGGCCTCGACGTCGACGCCCTGCGCGTCGTGTCCGAGGGCGTGAACCGGTACCGGTCGAGCGGCGAGACCGGCGTCCTGCTGATCACGCACTACACGCGGATCCTGAACCACATCAAGCCGGACCGCGTGCACGTGTTCTCCGGCGGCCGTGTCGTCGAGTCCGGCGGCCCCGAGCTGGCCGACGAGCTGGAGAAGAACGGCTACGTCCGGTTCACCCAGGCCGACAAGGCGGCGGCGGACCAGAAGGCACTGGCCTGACCATGACCCTCACCCACGGAACCGGGACCACGGCCGGCCTCGACGCCGACGCCGTGGCCCGGATCCGGGCGGACTTCCCGATCCTCGCGCGCACCGTGCGCGAGGAGAAGCCG
This sequence comes from Pseudonocardia sp. DR1-2, assembly GCF_023717215.1. Classification (NCBI taxonomy): domain Bacteria; kingdom Bacillati; phylum Actinomycetota; class Actinomycetes; order Pseudonocardiales; family Pseudonocardiaceae; genus Pseudonocardia; species Pseudonocardia sp. DR1-2. The sequence goes on from NZ_JAMQOF010000001.1 coordinate 325,451, forward strand.
CTGGTCTACCTCGACTCCGGTGCGACCTCCCAGCGGCCGCGCCAGGTGCTCGACGCCGAGCGCACGTTCCTGGAGCGGCACAACGCGGCCGTCCACCGGGGCGCGCACCAGCTCGCCGAGGAGGCCACCGACGCCTACGAGTCCGCTCGGGCACGCATCGCGGCGTTCGTCGGTGCGAACGACGACGAGGTCGTGTTCGTCAAGAACGCGACCGAGGGCATCAACCTGGTCGCCTACGGCCTGGGCAACGCCTCGGTCCGGACCGGGCTCGACGCCGCCTCCGAACGGTTCGCGCTCGGCCCCGGTGACGAGGTCGTCGTCACCGAGCTGGAGCACCACGCGAACCTCATCCCGTGGCAGGAGCTGTGCCGGCGGACCGGCGCGACCCTGCGCTGGTACTCCGTCACCGACGACGGCCGGATCGACCTCGACTCGCTCGAGCTCACCGACCGGACGCGGGTCGTGGCGTTCACCCACCAGTCGAACGTCACCGGCGCCGTCGCGCCGGTCGCGCAGCTGGTGGAGCGGGCCGCCGCGGTCGGCGCGCTGACCGTGCTCGACGCCTGCCAGTCGGTGCCGCACATGCCGGTCGACCTGCACCGGCTCGGGGTGGACTTCGCGGTCTTCTCCGGGCACAAGATGCTCGGGCCCTCCGGGGTCGGCGTCCTCTACGGCCGCCGGGAGCTCCTCGAGGCGCTCCCGCCGTTCCTCACCGGTGGCTCGATGATCGAGACCGTCCGGATGGAGGGCGCGACCTGGGCGCCGCCGCCGCAGAAGTTCGAGGCCGGGGTGCCGATGACGTCGCAGGCCGTCGGCCTCGGCGCCGCGGTCGACTACCTCGGGGCGATCGGGATGGACACCGTCGCCGCGCACGAGGCGTCGCTGACCGCGGCCGCGCTCGAGCAGCTGTCGGCGATCGACGGGCTGCGCATCGTCGGCCCGCCCGGGGCGGAGCTGCGCGGGGGAGCGGTGTCGTTCGTCGTGGACGGCATCCACGCCCACGACCTGTCCCAGGTGCTCGACGACGCCGGTGTCGCCATCCGCGTGGGTCACCACTGCGCCTGGCCGCTGCACCGGCGCTTCGGCATCGTGGCCAGCGCCCGGGCGTCGTTCGCGGTGTACAACACCCTGGACGAGGTCACCGCGCTGGCCGACGGGGTGCGCGCCGCCCAGACGTTCTTCGGGACGGTGTGACGTGCAGCTCCAGCAGATGTACCAGGAGATCATCCTGGACCACTACCGCGACCCGCACGGTGCCGGTCTGCGCGAGCCCTACGACGCCGAGACCCACCACGTGAACCCCACCTGCGGGGACGAGGTCACGCTGCGGGTCAAGGTCGACGGGGACGTGGTCACCGACGTGTCCTACGAGACGTTGGGCTGTTCGATCAGCCAGGCGTCGGTGTCGGTGCTGCACGACCTCGTCGCTGGCAAGCCGGTCGGCGAGGCGTGGAAGATCATGGCGTCGTTCCAGGAGATGGCCCAGGGACGCGGCAGGGTCGAGCCCGACGAGGACGTCATCGGCGACGGCGTGGCCTTCGCCGGCGTCGCCAAGTACCCGGCGCGGGTCAAGTGTGCTCTCCTGGGCTGGATGGCATTCAAGGACGCGGTGAGCCGCACCGACGCCCGCATCGAGAACTCCGAGGGGAGTCCGGCATGAGCGAGACCACCGAACAGAGCACCTCCGAGGACGTGGTGCGCGGCGCGGCGGGCATGCCCGAGCCGCCCGCCCGGGCCGACGCCGGTGACGGCGCGACCCTCGAGGCCCTGGAGGAGGCGATGAAGGACGTCGTCGACCCCGAGCTGGGCATCAACGTCGTCGACCTCGGCCTCGTCTACGGCATCGACCGGGACGGCGGGACCGCCGTCATCGACATGACGCTGACCTCGGCGGCCTGCCCGCTGACCGACGTGATCGAGGAGCAGACCCGCTCCGCGCTCACCGCCGGTCCCGACGGCGGCCTCGTCGACGACGTCCGGATCAACTGGGTCTGGATGCCGCCGTGGGGCCCCGAGAAGATCACCGAGGACGGCCGCGAGCAGCTGCGGGCCCTCGGCTTCCGGGTCTGACGACCCCGCACCGCCCCCGACGGGCCGGATCCCCACCAGGGGGTCCGGCCCGTCGTCGTCTCACGGGAAGTAGACCTCCCGCAGCCGGTCCTCCAGCCCCGCGACGGCGCCGGTGTCGACACCGAGGTGCTCCTCCAGCGCGTCCCGGACCCGGGCGGGGGAGGTGAGGTCGTGCCGCGCCACGTCGCCGTCGGCGGTGCGCACGGTGAGCCGGGTCCCGTCGAGGGTGGTCCGGTGCTCCGGGGTGGTGCGCGCGGCGACGAGCCCGGTCCGGAAGTGCGAGGCCGGGTGGTGGGTCAGGTACCAGGAGCCCATCGCGAAGTCGACGTCCGGGGCGGGGACCAGGTCGAAGACGTACTGGTCGGCCCAGTCACCGCTGCCGCGCCGCTGCAGGACCCAGGCACCGTGGTCGTCGCGGGCGTAGCGGTAGGTCGCCTGCGGGGTCGGCTGCTCCAGCCCGGCGACGAGCCGCAGCGCGGTGGTCGGCACCGTCGAGCCGAACCCGGCGTCGACGGTGAAGCGGCCCTCCGTGGTGTCGACGAGGGTGAGCCGGTGGGTGCGCGACGTCGGCGGGTCCGCCGGGGCCAGCCCGAGGCGGACCCGGCCGACGAGCGGGGTGACCTGGTACCCCACCGCGCCCAGCACGTCGTACAGCAGGCGGTTGTGCTCGAAGCACCAGCCGCCGCGCCGGCCGTGGACCAGCTTCGCCGCGACGCCGTCGGAGGTGGTCGGCGGCTCGACACCGGTGAACGGGTCGAGGTTCTCGAACGGGATGGTCGCGTTGTGCGCGGTCACGACCCGGTCGAGCAGCGCTCGGTCCGGTGTCGCCCGGTCGACCCCGAGGAGGTCGAGGTACGCGTCGGCGGAGGTGGTCACCGTGCTCGTCATGGTGCCCGAGGCTGTCACCTCGACCCGGGTTCAGGTCAAGGATCAGCGTTCGCGGGCGCCGCGCAGCGCCCACGCCCGCAGGTGGGAGTAGCCGCGGGTGTGCAGTGTCGCGATCCGCCGCAGGTCGAAGCGCGGGTCGTCGCGCAGCGACTCGAACATCTCCTTGTCGACCAGCACCGTGTCCGGGCGGGCCTCGGAGGTGAGCCGGGCCGCGACGTTGACGACCTCGCCGTAGACGTCGCCGTAGCGGGCCAGCACCATGCCGTGGGCGAGGCCGATCCGCAGCTGCGGCAGCGCCGGCTCGGTCCGGACCCGGTCGCGCAGGCCGAGCGCGATGGCGGCGGCGTCGGCGGGGTGTTCGGTGACGTAGAGGACCTCGTCGCCGACGGTCTTGATCACCCGGCCCCGGCCGTTCGCGATGACCTCGGTCGTCACCGAGCCGAACCGCTCGATCATCTCGCCGAGCTCGTCCATCGAACGGCGGCGGGTGGTGCGGGTGAAGCCGACCATGTCGGCGAACCCGACCGACAGCGGCCAGGTGTCGGCCGCGATGTCCGCGGCGTCCATCCGCTGCGCCCCCGCGACCCAGCGCGACGCGGTCGCCGCGAGGTGGCGGCGCCACACGTAGGACTGCAGCGACTCCAGCTCGGGCAGCACGTCGGCGGCGAGCCGGGCCGCGTCGCGCGGGGTCAGCTCGCCGCCGATGTGTGCGGCGGCGACCTGGGCGAGCATGCCGATCTGCCACTCGGCCAGTCGCGACAGCGACTGCGCGACCGCGCGGGCGACAGCCTCGCGGGCGTTCTTGTCGGGCAGCCAGTCCCGGGTGAGGCGGGCGACGGTGCTGGCCGCCTCCAGGTCGGCGCGGGTGTAGACGCGGTCCTCCGGGTCGGAGTCCGCGAACCCCAGCGCCCGCCAGAGCCGCCCCGACTCCTCCGGGTCGAGCCCCGCGGCCTCCACCAGCTCGTCGCGGGTGAACTCGCGGGGCGCGCCCAGGATGAACTCGTCCAGCGCCCCGCCGTCGATCTCGCTCCAGTCGATCGAGGCGGGGTCGGGCAGCGGACGGGGCGGTCCGGGCTCGGACGTCACGCGATCACGTGGTGTGCACGACGAGCACGTCCACGCCGGCACGGCGGGTCGCGTCGGCGGGCACCGAGCCGAGCAGCCGCCCGGAGAAGGTGTTCAGACCGCGGTTGCCGATCACGAGCAGGTCGGCGCTGTGCTCCTTGACCGCCTTGCGGAGCACGTCGACCGGCGCGCCGTCCTCGGCGAAGGTCGAGACGTCCTTCGCGCCGGCGGCGGCGGCCCGGTCGGCGGCCTCGCGCAGCGCCTCCTCGGCGGGGGTCCAGCCGGTGACGAGGAAGGCCTCGTCCTTCAGCGCGTCCTCCGCGGCCGAGGTGTCCTCCCGGCTGGCCGGGGTGTAGGCGGAGACGATGACCAGCTTCGCGCCGCTGTCCGCGGCCACCCCGGCCGCACGCTCGACGGCCGCGAACGACGTCGACGAGCCGTCGGTGCCGACGACGATGGTCTTGTATGCGGACACAGGTGCCTCCCGGGGGAACGGTCGCGCGTCGCCGGTCCTGCGGCCGGCGTCACCGCGTGCGACGACGTTACTACGTGGTATCCGATCAACTTGTCCCGACTCCCTTCCGTCATCGCCCTTTCGAGTGAAATGCGGCGGCCGATCGCAGCATGTGCGCTCGTACGGGTGGCGGAGCGGCTCGGAACACCCCGGCCATCCCGGCGAGGGTGCCGGTCAGGTCGTCGCGGCCGGTGAGGAACGCGCGACCGCTGCGGCCGGCGAAGAACGCGTCGAAGAAGTCCGGCACCAGCCGCGGCGGCATCTCCAGCACGGTGCGCAGACCGTGGCGGCGCAGGCGGTGCACGGCGCGGGCCGACCGGGGCCAGAGCAGCCGGCGGGCCGCCGTCGTCGCGGCGGCCGGGTCGTGCGGCAGGTGCCGGGCCAGCTCGGCGGCCAGCTTCGGGGCCAGCCCGAGCGCGGGGGCGACGCTGAACCCGGTCGCGGGGTGCACCAGCGGGGTCGCCGCCCCGAACCCGACGGGGTGCCGTGGGCCGCGCGGGGTGTCGACCGGGAAGCGGACGCGCTCGACGGGGGCGGAGTCGGGCACGGCGACGCCCGCCCCGGCGAGCCGGGCCGCGAGCCGGTCGCGCAGCTCGGGCAGCCCCAGCCCCGGCCGTCGTGCCAGGGAGGTCTCCTCCAGCAGGACGGTGCCGTCGCCGTAGGGGACGGCGTAGAGGAACGTCGGCCAGTCCGTCCACCCCGGGCGGTGCGGGCCGGGGGAGCGCCAGTCCATGAAGACGGCCTCGCCGGGCCCCACCACCGGCGCGGCCACCCGCTCGTCGACGACGACGCCCCACGCGGTCTGCTCGGTCCCGCCCGCCGGGCCGGGGCGCAGCCGCGACGGTGCCCCGGTGGCGTCGACGACCAGGGCGGCGTCGACGACGCGTGCCGTGTCGTCCCGCGGGGCGCCGCCGTCACCGGGGCCGCCGCTCCCGCCCCGGCCGCCCGGAGGATGCAGCCGCACCCGGTACCGGTGCCCGTCGGGCCGGACGTCGCCGGCGGCGGCGCGCCCGGGCAGCACCGTGACCCCGGCGAGCCGGGTGTCGAGGTGGGCGCGCAGCCCGGCGGTGTCGAGCACGGCGTACGGGCCCAGCGCGCGGGTGCCACCGCCGGGCAGCACGGCCACCGCCTCCGGCCGGGTCGCGACCATCGCCGCGGGCAGGTGCGGGGGGAGCTCCTCGGGCCACGCGCAGTAGGTGGCCGTCCACGCCCGCTCCGGGGCGGGGTCGGCGAGCGTGGTGCGCAGCCCGGCCTCCGCGCACGCCGCCGCGAGCGCCCGCCCGGCCGGACCACCACCGAGCACCAGCACGTCGGCCACCGTCGTTCCGGGGGCACCCGACCGGCTCGACGACGCCGTCCCGCTCCTCGTCCCCGTCATCGCGGGCCCGGCCGGTGCCGGCCGGCGGACAGGCTGCCGCCGTCGATCCGCAGGGTGGCCCCGGTGACCCAGGACGCGGCGTCGGAGACGAGGAACGCCACCGCCTCGGCGACGTCCGCGGGCTCGCCGAGGCGCCCCAGCGGGTAGCCCGCGACGACGGACGCCTCGTCGTGGGCGTAGAGCGCCTCGGCGAACCTCGTCCGCACCACGGCGGGGGCGACGGCGTTGACCCGGACACCGGGGCCGAGCTGGCCGGCCAGCTCCTCGGTCAGGGTGAGCAGCGCGGCCTTCGACGCGCCGTAGGCCCCGATGACGCCGGTGGGCCGCAACGCCGCGACCGAGGCGACGTTGACGACGGCGCCGCCGTGCGCGCCCATCCACACCCGGTGCGCCTGCTGGACGAACCCGAGCGCGGCGACCACGTTGACGTCGAGGATCCTGCGGACGGCGTCGAGGTCGGCCTCGACCAGCGGCCCGTGCTGGGGGTTGATCCCGGCGTTGTTGACCAGCACGTCCAGCGAGCCGAACGCGGCCACCGTCGCCTCCGCCGCGGCGGCCCGGTGCGCCGCGTCCCCGACGTTGCCGGCGACGGCGAGCACCCGGCCGGTACCGACCCCCGCGCCCGCCGCGAGCTCCGCCGCCGCCGCGTCGAGCTCCGGGGCGCGCCGGCCGGTGATCGTCACCGACGCGCCGCGCGCCAGCAGCGCGGCGGCGACGCCGTACCCGATGCCCCGCGAGGCGCCGGTGACCAGTGCCGCCCGACCGGCCAGGGAGGTGAGATCGGTCATGGGGCCCGACCCTACGTGGGGAATCCGGTGGACCCGGCCGGTACTGTGGACGCGTGATCCTGATCGAGTAGACCGGCGCACCCGGGCACCGCCGTGCCCGCACCCCGGTCCTCTCAGCGTCACTCCTCGTCCTCCGTCTGGAGCTCCTCCACGTGATCACCACGACCGACCTCGAACTGCGCGCCGGATCCCGCATCCTGCTCTCCGGTGCCACCCTGCGGGTGCAGCCCGGCGACCGGATCGGTCTGGTCGGGCGCAACGGCGCCGGCAAGACCACCTCGATGCGGGTGCTGGCCGGCGAGGGCGAGCCGTACTCCGGGCAGCGGAGCGCGAACTCCCCGGTCGGCTACCTGCCGCAGGACCCGCGCGAGGGCGACCTGTCGGTCACGGCCAAGGACCGGGTGCTCTCGGCCCGCGGCCTGGACGTGCTGCTGGCGAAGATGGAGAAGGCGCAGACGGCGATGGCCGAGCTGGCCGACCCGGCCGCGAACGACAAGGCGGTGCGCGAGTACGGGCGGCTCGAGGAGCGGTTCTCCGCCCTCGGCGGCTACGCCGCGGAGTCCGAGGCCGCGCGGATCTGCACCCACCTGGGGCTGCCCGAGCGGGTGCTGGCCCAGCCGATGCGCACGCTCTCGGGCGGTCAGCGCCGGCGCGTGGAGCTGGCCCGGATCCTGTTCGCCGCCTCCGACGGCGGGTCGCAGTCGGCGACCACGCTGCTGCTCGACGAGCCCACCAACCACCTCGACGCCGACTCGATCACCTGGCTGCGCGGGTTCCTGCAGCAGCACGAGGGCGGTCTGGTCGTCATCAGTCACGACACCGACCTGCTGGCCGCGGTGGTGAACAAGGTCTGGTTCCTCGACGCGACCCGCGGCGAGGCCGACCAGTACAACATGGACTGGAAGCGCTACCTGGAGGCGCGCTCCACCGACGAGAAGCGTCGTCGCCGCGAGCGGGCCAACGCCGAGAAGAAGGCGTCCGCACTGCACGTCCAGGCCGCCAAGATGGGGGCGAAGGCCACCAAGGCCGTCGCCGCCAAGAACATGGCCCGCCGGGCCGACGCCCTGCTCGCCGGACTCGACGACGAGCGTCAGGCCGACCGCGTCGCGCACATCCGGTTCCCGACCCCGGCGCCCTGCGGGCGCACCCCGCTCACCGCGGAGAACCTGTCCAAGGCCTACGGGTCGCTGGAGGTGTTCACCGGGGTGGACCTCGCGGTGGACCGCGGGTCGAAGGTCGTGGTGCTGGGCTTCAACGGCGCCGGAAAGACCACGCTGCTGCGGATCCTGGCCGGCACCGAGGAGTCCGACTCCGGCGGGGTCGTGCCCGGCCACGGGCTGCGACGGGGCTACTTCGCCCAGGAGCACGACACGCTCGACATGGACGCCTCGGTCTGGGACAACATCCGTCACGCCAGCCCGGACGCCGCCGAGCAGCAGCTCCGGACCCTGCTCGGGTCGTTCATGTTCTCGGGGGAGCAGCTCCAGCAGCCCGCCGGGACGCTGTCCGGCGGTGAGCGGACCCGGCTCGCCCTGGCCGGTCTGGTGTCCTCGGCGGCGAACGTGCTGCTGCTCGACGAGCCGACGAACAACCTGGACCCGGCCAGCCGCGAGCAGGTGCTCGACGCGCTGCGCCGCTTCGAGGGTGCCGTCGTGCTCGTCACCCACGACCCGGGTGCGGTCGAGGCGCTGGAGCCGGACCGGGTGATCGTCCTGCCCGACGGCACCGAGGACCACTGGTCGGCCGACTACCTGGAACTGGTCCAGCTCGCGTGACCGGTCACCGCACGCAGCGGTGATCACCCGACCGGACCACCAAGATCATCGGACGTGTCTCGGCCGTCCCGCGTGCGGCCCCCGGAATCGTGCACGACCCGTTCCGACGGGGTAATCGACTGCGCTGCCCGACGGATGACGATTCCGAACGGTACCCGCGGTGCTGCGCCGTTCGGGGTAACCGTTCGCCGATCGCGTTTTCCGCGTTCTGGTCATAAATCGTCAACTGGATCATCATGGCCTGATCGTCGCGCCAGATGCGGCGGTCCGCGGGGGCATCCGCGGAGGGGATGAGGAGGGCCGATGGCCGAGCTGAAGAAGGGCGCCCGGATCACCGGGACGCAGCGGGGCAAACTCGCTGCCGACCTGAAGAAGAAGTACGAGAAGGGCGCCAGCATCCGTTCGCTGGCCGAGCAGACCGGGCGGTCGTACGGCTTCGTCCACCGGGTCCTGTCCGAGACGGGTGTGACGCTGCGCGGGCGCGGCGGCGCCACCCGTACCAAGAAGAAGTAGTCCTCTCGTCGGCGCCGCCGACCGGGTCGAGCAGCGAGCCCGGGGCGGCGTCGTCGTGCGTCCGGGGTGTGTCGTGGGGCGCCCCGCGCGGGATCACCGCGCCCGCCCGCCGAACGCGCCGTAACGTGAACCCTCGCCGTCCACCACCGGCGAAGGGGAACACCGTTGGATCGCCCGCTCACCCTGATGCGCGGGGTCATCCGGGGGGCGGACTCGACGTCCATCCGCCGTGGCTCCATCGCGCGGGGTACCTGGCCCCGGATCTGGGGCTTCGTCCGGCCCTACCGCCGCTGGCTGCTGTCCTACCTGGCCCTGACCACCGTCACCGCCGTGATCGGCGTCGCGACGCCGGTGCTGGCCGGGCGCGTGGTCAACACGATCGTCGCCGCGAACGACCTGCCCGACGCCGCCCGCGTCGTGATGGTGATCGCCGGGGCGATCGCCGGGATGGCCGTCCTGGAGGCGGTGGTCGGGCTCGCCGGCCGCTGGTTCTCCGCGCGGCTCGGCGAGGGACTCATCGAGGACCTGCGGGTGGCGGTGTTCCGCCACGTCCAGTCGATGCCGCTGGCCTTCTTCTCCCGCACCCGGACCGGGGCGCTGGTCAGCAGGCTCAACAACGACGTGATCGGCGCCCAGACCGCCATCACCGGCACCCTGTCCACGGTGCTGTCCAACAGCATCCAGCTCGTGCTGGCCATCGCGGTCATGATCGGTCTGGCCTGGCAGGTCACCGTGCTGGCGATGCTGCTGCTGCCGGTGTTCGTGCTCCCGGCCCGGCGGATGGGGACCTGGCTCGCGGAGCTGCGCCGCGAGGCCGCCGAGCTCAACGCCACCATGGGCAACCAGATGACCGAGCGCTTCTCCGCGCCCGGCGCCACCCTGGTGAAGCTGTTCGGCGACCCCGACTCCGAGGCCGCCGTCTTCCGTGGCCAGGTGTCGCGGGTGCGCGACATCGGTGTCCGGTCGGCGATGGTGTCGCGGTTGTTCGTCACCGCGCTGCAGCTGGTGTCGGCACTGGCCCAGGCGATGATCTACGGCCTCGGCGGCTACCTCGCGGTGACCGGGGCGATCCCGGCGGGCACCGTCGTCGCGCTCGGGCTGCTGCTGACCCGGCTCTACACCCCGATGACGGCGCTGGCCAACGCCCGCGTCGACGTGATGACCGCGCTGGTCGCCTTCGAGCGGGTCTTCGAGGTGCTCGACCTGCGCCCGATGCTGACCGAGCGGCCCGACCCGGCCGCGCTGCCCGACGGCCCCGTCGACGTCACCCTGCGCGGGGTCCGGTTCACCTACCCCAGCGCCACCGACGTCTCCCTGGCCTCGCTGGAGGAGGTCGCCGTGCTCGACCAGCGGGTCAACACCGAGGTGCTGCACGGCGTCGACCTGCACGTCCACGGTGGCGGGCTGCTGGCCCTGGTCGGGTCGTCCGGGGCCGGGAAGTCCACGCTCGCCTCGCTGGTCCCCCGTCTCTACGACGTCGACGCCGGCGCGGTGGAGCTGTCCGGGGTGGACGTGCGGGACCTGTCGTTCGCCACGCTGCGCGGCGCCGTCGGGATGGTCACCCAGGACGGCCACCTGTTCCACGACACCATCGCCGGCAACCTGCGCTACGCCTCGCCCGACGCCACCGACGACGAGATGGTCGACGCACTGCGCCGCGCCCGGCTCGGCGACCTGCTCGACACGCTGCCCGACGGCCTCGACACGGTGGTGGGGGAGCGCGGCTACCGTCTGTCCGGCGGTGAGCGCCAGCGCCTGACCATCGCCCGGCTGCTGCTGGCCCGCCCGCGGGTGGTGATCCTCGACGAGGCCACCGCGCACCTCGACTCCGAGTCCGAGGCCGCGGTGCAGGAGGCGTTGGCCGAGGCGCTGGTCGGGCGGACCGCGATCGTCATCGCGCACCGGCTGTCCACCGTGCGGGCGGCCGACCGGATCGCGGTGCTGGAGGGCGGGCAGGTCGTCGAGTCCGGCACCCACGACGAGCTGCTGGCCGCCGACGGCCGCTACGCCACGCTCTACCGGACCCAGTTCCTCCCGGCGGCGACGACCGCGGGCTGAGCCACGCCGGCGGGCCCGGCGCTCAGGCCCGGCCCGCCAGCGGGTCCGCCACCTCGGCACCGGGCTCGGCCACCGCGGCGACGGCGGCGAACAGCAGCGCGACGCCGACCGCGCCGGGGTCCGGCGCGCCCTTCGCGCGCTCGCCGACGTAGGACGCGCGGCCGTGCCGGGCCGCGAGCTCCGCGGTCCGCTCGGCGCCGTCGAGGGCCGCGGCCGCCGCGGCGGCGTACCCCGAACGGTCGAGCGCGGTCACGGCCGGGGCCAGCGCGTCGACCATCGTCCGGTCGCCCACCTCGGCCTCGCCGACCCGCTGGATCGCGGTCAGCCCGGCCCGGGCACCCGCGGCGAACGCGGCCGCGTCGGCCGAGCCGTAGGACAGCGCGCGGGCGATCTCGGAGAACAGCAGGCCCAGCAGCGGGCCGCTGGTGCCGCCGACCTCGTCGAGGAAGACCTCGCCGAGCGCGCCGAACCCGCGCTGTGGTCCGCGCCCGGCCGACGCGACGGCCAGCCGGACCCCGGCGCGCAGGTTGTCGCCGTAGTCGCCGTCGCCGGAGTGCTGGTCGAGGTCGGTGAGCACGCCGTGGCCGTCCTCGACGGCCCGGGCGAAGCGGGCCAGCACGGCGTCCTGGTCGAGGGGGTGGCCGGTCATGAGGTCTCCGTCCGGGGGAAGGCGGCCGTCTGCGCCGGCGCGGTCCACAGGGCCGTCCACTCCGGGCGCATCCGGGTCAGGGTGAGCGAGAACCCGGCCATGTCCAGGGCGGGGACGAACGTGCCGACGAGCAGGCCCACCCGCTCCAGTCCGCGCGCCTCCAGCCCGGCGGCGGCCAGCTCGGCGAGCACGTAGAGCTCCAGCAGTGCCGTGCCCCCCATGCCGTTGACGACCAGGACGACCTGGTCGGGGCCGTCGGGCAGGCCCGCGACGACCTCGTCGAGCATCCGGTCGACGAGCTCCTCGGTGGGCGGCCGGTCGACCGAGTGCCGGGCCCGCTCGCCGTGGATGCCGACGCCGTAGTCGAGCTGACCGTCGAGGGCGAACGCGGGCTCCCCGGTGCGCATCGAGGTCTGCGCGCGGGAGGCGACGGCGAGGCTGCGCGAGGCGGCGGCGACGTCCGCACCGAGCGTCGCGAGCTCGGCCAGCCCGGCGCCGGTGTCCGCGGCGGCGCCGAGGATCTTCTCGACGACGACGGTCGCCGCGGTCCCGCGCCGCCCGGTCGCGGTGTCGAGCCCGTCGGTGGCCAGGTCGTCGTCGACGAGGACGCGGGCGACGTCGACGCCCTCCATCCGCAGCCGCTCCGCGGCGATGCCGAAGTTGATCCGGTCGCCGGTGTAGTTCTTGACGATGTGGATCACCCCGTCCGGGCCCGCCGCGGCCCGGGACGCGTACAGCACGGCCTTGTTGTGCGGGGAGGTGAACACCGGCCCGGGGGCGACGGCGTCGAGCATCCCGCGGCCGAGGAACCCGGCGTGCAGCGGCTCGTGGCCGGAACCCCCGCCGGAGACCAGCCCGACCCGCCTGCCGGGAGCCCGGTGGCGCGCGAGGAGGTGGATCGGGTCCTCGTGCAGCGCGACGAGGTCGGGGTGGGCCCGGGCGAACCCGCGGACGGCGGCCGGGACGGGGTCGTCGCCCGCCGGGTGGAAGGGGAACGGCATGGCGCCGATCATGCTGGCCGGGGGCGGTCAGCGCATCAACGGCGCGCGGACGGCGTTCTCCACGAGGTCGAGCACCGGGCCGAGGTCGTCGGCGGGCAGCCCCATCGCCAGGTGCGAGACCAGCCCCTCCAGCACCAGCTCCAGGTACTGGGCGAGCACCGGCACCGGCACGTCGTCGCGCAGCGCGCCGGCCGCGGCCTGGCGTTCCAGCCGGGCCCGGGTCGCGGCGGTCAGCGCGCCGGAGTGCTCCTGCCAGCGGGCCCGGAACTCCGGCTCGGTGCGCAGCCGTCGGGAGACCTCCAGGCGGGTGCCCAGCCAGCTGCGGTCCGAGCCGCCGCGCAGCAGGTCGCGCATGACCTGCACCAGGCCCTGCTCGGCGACGACGTCGGCCATCCGGGTGGCGTCCTGCTCGGCCAGGGCCAGGAACAGCGCCTCCTTGTCCCGGAAGTAGTGGAAGATCGCGCCACGGGACAGCCCGGTGTACTCCTCGAGCCGCCGGACGGTGGCGCCCTCGTAGCCGTGGTCGGCGAAGCAGGTCCGGGCACCGGTGAGGATCTGCTGCCGGCGTGCGGCGAGCTGGTCGGTGCTGACGCGGGGCATGCCCCCAGTATTCCGTACGCTTGTCCTGCATGTGGGGACGGTCGTGTCGCCGGTCACCGGCGGTGCCGACGACCATGATTTCATCGCGTGCGGGTGTCACACGGCGGGGGTAGCGTCGACGTGGTGACCCTGGACGACCAGAGCACCGACGGTGTGCTCCGCAGCGTGGGGGAGGCCGAGGCCTACGTGGCCTCGGTCTGCTTCAAACACGGCCCCCCGACCCTGGCCGGTGTCGAGATCGAATGGATGCTCCACCGACCCGGTCGACCGGCCGACCCGGTCGACCTCGACGCCGTGCGTGCCGCGCTCGGCCCGCACTGCCCGGCCTCCCTGGACCCCGCCTCGCACGCGGCCCCGCTCCCCGCGGGCGGCACCGTGACCGTCGAGCCGGGCGGCCAGATCGAGATCTCCAGCGCTCCCGCTGACTCGCTCGAGGCCCTCCTCGGCGCCCTCGGCGCCGACTCGGCCCACCTCCACACTCTGCTCGCCGAGCACGGCCTGCGCCCGCACGACCGCGCCGCCGACCCGGTCCGGCCCGCCCGGCGGCTGCTGGACCTGCCGCGCTACGCGGCCATGGAGTGCGTGTTCGACGGCGTCGGCCCGCACGGACGCAGCGGGATGTGCTCCACGGCCGCGGTCCAGGTCAGCCTGGACGCCGGCCCGGCCGCCGGGATCGCCGACCGCTGGGCGGTCCTGCACGAGCTGGGCCCGGTGCTGCTCGCAGCGTTCGCGAACTCGCCGGTGCAGCACGGCCGCCGGACCGGCTGGAAGTCCTCCCGGCAGGCGTGCTGGCTCAGCCTCGACCCCGCACGGACCGCGCCGCCGCCCACCGCGACGCCCGGGACCGACCCGGCCGCCGCCTGGGCCCGCCGGGTGGTCACCACCCCGCTGCTGTGCGTGCGCGGCACCGGGACCTGGTCGGTGCCGGCCGGGGTCACCTTCGCCGACTGGGTGTCCGGCCGCGCCCGCGCCGGGGTCCTCGACCGGCCCCCGACACTGGCCGACCTCGACTACCACGTCTCGACCCTCTTCCCGCCGGTCCGCCCGCACGGCCACCTCGAGGTGCGCTACGTCGACGGTCAGGCCGGCGACGACTGGGCGCTGCCGACCGCGGTGCTGCTGGCGCTCACCTCCTCCGGTGCGGTCGTCGACCGGGCCCGGGAGCTGTGCGAGCCGGTCCGCGACGAGTGGGTCGCCGCCGCCCGCCACGGGCTGGACCACCCGGGTCTGGCCGCGGCGGCCGCCGGCCTGTTCCCGCTGGCCTGCGACGTACTGGCCGCCGCGGACCATCCGCTGACCACCGCGCCGGGCCCGGTGCCGGCCCGGCTGCGCGAGGTCACCGAGCGGCGCGTGCTGCAGGGGCGCTGCCCCGCCGATGACACCGACCCCGCCGAGCAGGGTGCGGGCCCGACCGCCGATCCGTTCCCGCCGGGGCTCCATCTGGGTTCCGCCCTGCCCGGCGCGCCCGCCGCACGAGAGGCGACCGGTCGAGAACCCGGCCGGTCCGCCGTCGACACCGCCGACCAGGCTGCCCAGGAGGACGTGGCATGACCGCCGATCCCGCCGTTCCCGCCGGACCGCTGACCGGCCCCGCGACCCCGGGGGAGAGCCCGGAGACGATGCGTACCCGCGTCGCCGCCCTGCTGGGCCGCTCCCGCGAGCGCAGCACCGCGCTCACCGCCCTCGACGACGGCGAGCTGGCCGCCCAGCACTCGCCGCTGATGTCGCCGCTGGTCTGGGACCTCGCGCACATCGGGTCGATGGAGGAGCTGTGGCTCGTCCGCGACGTGGGCGGCCGCGAGCCGCTGCGCCCGGAGATCGACGGCCTCTACGACGCGTTCCAGCACTCCCGTTCCTCGCGGGTCGAGCTGCCGCTGCTCACCCCGGCCGAGGCCCGCGGCTACGTCGCCGAGGTGCGGGACAAGGCGCTCGACGCGCTGCACCGCAGCCCGCTGCGTGGTCGCCCGTTGGAGGCCGAGGGCTTCGCGTTCGGGATGATCGTGCAGCACGAGCAGCAGCACGACGAGACCATGCTCGCCACCCACCAGCTGCGCTCCGGGGGGCCGGTGCTCGACGCCGCCCCGCCGCCCCGCCCGGCCGGTGCGGTCGACCCGGCCGCGGAGGTGCTCGTCCCGGCGGGCCCGTTCGAGATGGGGACCTCGGCCGAGCCGTGGGCGCTGGACAACGAGCGGCCCGCGCACGTCGTGGACCTGCCCGCGTTCCGGATCGACGTGCACCCGGTGACCAACGGCGCGTTCGCGGCGTTCGTCGACGCGGGCGGTTACGACGACCCGCGGCTGTGGACCGACGCCGGGTGGGCGCACCGCACCGAGGAGGGACTGGTCGCGCCGCGGTTCTGGTCCCGCGACAGTGACGGCACCTGGTGGCGGCGCCGGTTCGGCGTCGTCGAGCGGGTGCCCGACGACGAGCCCGTCGTGCACGTGTCCTTCCACGAGGCGCAGGCCTACGCCCGCTGGGCCGGCAAGCGCCTGCCCACCGAGGCGGAGTGGGAGAAGGCCGCCCGCCACGACCCGGCGACCGGCCGCTCGCGGCGCTTCCCCTGGGGCGACGACGAGCCGCGCGCCGAGCACGCCAACCTCGGACAGCGCCACCTCCAGCCCGCCCCGATCGGCTCCTACCCGGCGGGCGCGTCCGCGTTCGGCGTGCAGCAGATGGTCGGCGACGTCTGGGAGTGGTGCGACTCCGGCTGGCACCCCTACCCGGGGTTCAGTGTGTTCCCGTACCCCGAGTACTCCGAGGTGTTCTTCGGCGGGGACTACGCGGTGCTGCGCGGCGGGTCGTTCGGCACCGACCCGGCGGCGATCCGGGCGACGTTCCGCAACTGGGACCACCCGATCCGCCGGCAGATCTTCGCCGGGTTCCGGCTGGTCCGCGACGCCGGTGTGTAGGCACCTCGCGTACCTGGGGGAGCCGGCCACACTGGCGTCGCTGGTCCTGGAGCCGGAGCACGGGCTGCTCGCGCAGTCCTACGCCCCGGCCGACATGCGCGGCGGCGGCACGATCAACGCCGACGGCCACGGCACCGGCTGGTACCCGCCCGGCGGCACGACGCCGGTGCGCGTCCGGTCGGCGTCGCCGCTGTGGGCCGACACCTCCTACGCCGCGCTGGCCGGGGCGACGACGTCGGGCGCCGTGCTCGCCGCCGTCCGCTCGGCGACGGTCGGGATGCCGGTGACGGCGACCGCCGCCGCCCCCTTCACCGACGGGCGGTGGCTGTTCAGCCACAACGGCGTCGTCCGCGGCTGGCCGGACTCCCTCGCGGCCGCCGCGGCGGCGCTGCCCGTCACCGACCTGATGACCCTCGACGCCCCCACCGACGCCGCGCTGCTGTGGGCGGTGGTCCGGCGCGGTCTCGCCGACGGCGCCGACCCCGCCGACCTGCTGGCCCGGGTCTGCGCCGACACCGAGCGGAGCGCACCCGGCTCGCGGCTGAACCTGCTGCTGACCGACGGCACGACGATCTGGGCCACGGCCTGGCGGCACGCACTCGCCGTCCGGGCCGGACCGGCGGGCGTCACCGTCGCCTCCGAACCCACCGATGCGTTCCCCGACTGGACACAGGTGCCCGACCGGCACCTGGTGGTGGCCCGACCGGGCCATCACGAGAGTCATGACCTAGGAGCTCCGTGAGCACTCCCGGCGCCATCCAGCTGGACGTCCACCTCTCCGACACCGATGCCGGCACCGCGCTGCGGTCCGACGTGACGCGCGGGCTCGCCGCGTCGCCGAAGGAGCTGCCGCCGAAGTGGTTCTACGACGCCCGGGGGTCCGAGCTGTTCGAGCGGATCACCGAGCTGCCCGAGTACTACCCGTTCCGCACCGAGCGGGCGCTGCTCACCGACTCCGTGGACGACATCGCCCGGTCCTCGGGGGCCGACACCGTCGTCGAGCTGGGGTCCGGGTCGTCGACCAAGACCCGGCTGCTGCTCGACGCGTTCGCCCGTGCCGGGACGCTGCGCCGCTACGTGCCCCAGGACGTCAGCGAGTCCGCCCTGCGCGGCGCCATCGACGAGCTGCACCGCGACTACCCGGAGCTGGAGCTGCACGGCGTGGTCGGCGACTTCACCCGCGACCTGGACCGGCTGCCCGGCGCCGAGCCCGGCGGGAAGCGGATGATCGCCTTCCTCGGCGGGACCATCGGCAACCTGATGCCCGGCCCGCGCCACGACTTCCTCCGCCACGTCCGCTCGGTGCTCCGGCCCGGTGAGCAGCTCCTGCTCGGCACCGGCCTGGCCACCGACCCGGCCGTGATGGTCCCCGCCTACGACGACGCCGCCGGGGTCACCGCGGAGTTCAACCGCAACGTGCTGCACGTGCTCAACCGCGAGCTCGACGCGACCTTCGACGTCGAGGCGTTCGACCACGTCGCCGTCTGGGACGCGGAGAACTCCTGGATCGAGATGCGGCTGCGCGCCACCCGCGACATGCGGGTCCGGATCGCCGACCTCGACCTCGACGTCGCGTTCGCCGCGGGGGAGGAGCTCGCCACCGAGATCTCGGCGAAGTTCACCCCCGCGACGGTCGACGCGTTCGCCGCCGCCGCCGGGTTCGCCACGACGCGGCGCTGGGTCGACCCCGACGCGCGGTTCGCGCTGACGCTGCTCACCGCCGCCTGAGGTCCGGCGGTGCTGCGCCGGCCGGGCGCAGCACCGCCGACGGCGTGGTCCCGGTCTCCCGGCGGAACGCCGCGACGAACGCCGAGGGCGTCGCGTAGCCGACGTGCCGGGCGACCACGCCGACCGGGCGGCCCGCGGCCAGCTGCTCCAGCGCGACGCGCATCCGCAGCAGCGTCCGCCACCGGCCCGGACCCACCCCGGTCTCGGCGCGGAACAGCCGGGACAGGGTGCGTTCCCCCGCCCCGACGGCCCGGCCCCAGGCGGCGGTGTCGCGGTCGTCGGCGGGGTCGTCGAGCAGGGCCAGGGCGACGCGGCGGGCCCGCGGGTCGGTGGGCAGGACGAGGCGGACCGCCGCGCCGGGCCCGCCGGCGTCGCGGGCCAGGCGGAGCCGGTCGAACAGCACCGCCTCGGCCCGGGCCCGCTCGGGCGTCGCGGGCCCCGGCCCGGCCAGGTGTTCCAGCAGGGCGGCGACCAGCGGCTCGACCGCGAGCACGCACGGCGTGGGCCAGTCGATCGGGCAGCGGCCGGGCCACAGGTAGATCCCGCGCATCGCCGCGGTCTCGGTGGCGGCCGTGACGTGCGGGACCCCGGCCGGCAGCCACAGCGCCCGTCCGGGGCCGAGGACCCAGCTGGTGTCGGCGACGGTGACCCGCAGGACCCCGGCCGCCGCCCAGGCGAGCTGGTGGGCCGGGTGGGTGTGCTCGGCGAACGCGTGCCCGCGGTCGAGCGGGATGCGGGAGACCAGCACCGCGGCGCCCGGCACGTCGGGGACGTGCGCGGGCAGGCCGGAACGCGACACGATGCGGCAGCCTAACGGCTCCCGGCCACCGCGGGTGGCGCCTAGCGTCGCGGGCATGGCGATGAACGCGCTGCACCGACGGATCTGCCGCTCCGACTCCTGGGCCGACCGGATGCACGGGACGACGCTGCCCTGGGCCGTCCGCGACGTCGACCTCACCGGCGAGGTCCTGGAGATCGGCCCCGGTTACGGCGTCACCACCCGCTGGCTCGCGCCGCGCACGGGGGCGCTGACCGCGCTGGAGGTCGACCCGGAGCTGGCCGCGGACCTGCGTGCGGGCCTCGGGGGTGAGCTCGGCGTCGACGTCCGGCACGGCGACGGCGCCGCCCTGCCCTTCCCGGACGGCAGCTTCGACGCCGTCGTCTGCTTCACGATGCTCCACCACGTCCCGACGCCCGGCGAGCAGGACCGGCTCTTCGCCGAGGCCGCGCGGGTACTGCGTCCCGGCGGGACGTTCGCCGGCATCGACTCCCGGATGTCGCTGCGGTTCCGGACGATCCACATCGGGGACACCCTGACCGCGGTCGACCCGGCGACGCTGCCGCGGCGGCTCGGAGCGGCCGGGCTCGCACGGCCGGAGACCGAGCCGGGTGCACGGTCGTTCCGGTTCCGGGCCGGCCGCGGCTAGGGTCGGGTGCATGAGCACCGACTGGCGCCACGACGGCGTCCGGGTCATCCCCGGCGACATGCTCGACGCCAACACCCCGCAGACGCCCGGCATGCACCGCGCCGCCGCCGTCACCGGGGACCGGGCCGGCGCGCAGCGGCTGTGGGCGGGCACGGTGACCATCCACCCCGGCGCCCGCACCGGCGCGCACCACCACGGGGAGCTGGAGAGCGTCATCTACGTCGTCCGTGGCCGGGCCCGGATGACGTGGGGCGAGAACCTGGAGTTCACCGCCGAGGCCGGGCCGGGCGGGTTCATCTTCGTGCCGCCGTTCGTGCCGCACCAGGAGATCAACGCCCTCGACGACGAGCCGCTGGAGTGCGTGCTGACCCGCTCCGGTCAGGAGCCGATCGTGGTCAACCTCGACATCACCGGGGTGCCCGACCCCGAGCACGTCCCCTGGGTCGACCCCCTGCACCCACGGCACTGAGCAGCGTCACCGCGAGGGTGACCGCGAGCAGCGTCCCCAGCACGACGTCGATCACCGGCCACGCCCGCACCGACGGGTCCAGCCCCAGGGTGAACACGGCCAGCGGATCCACGAGCCGCCCGCGGTAGGCGAGCAGCGTCGCCGGGCCCAGCGCGAGCAGCAGCCCCACGACCCGGCCCACGGTGCCCGCCGGCCCCGGGTGCCGGCGACCCCACAGCGCCGCGAGCGCGAGCAGCACCAGCCCCGCCAGGATCAGCGGGAGCCAGGCCCGCCACAGCCCGACCGGCAGCACCGGCACCGCCGTCCCGTGCCGGAAGACCAGGCCCGGGACCTGCTGGGCGACCACCAGGACGGCGACCACCGCGGCGACGACCGGCGTCGCACGCGACGGCACCCCGGAGGACGGCACCCCGGAGGACGGCGGCCCCTCGGACGGCCTCTCGGACGGCACGGCGCTCACGGGGGCCGACGATACGGGGCCGTCCCGGGCCGGTCGGCGACGCCGCAGCACCGGCCGTCGACCGCGGGTGGCGCGGCTCCCTCGCCGGCCGGGGCCGGTTCAGGGGTGGCTGAGCGCGACGAGTGCCTCGAGCGCCCGGACGACCTGGTCGGGAGCCTCCTCGGGGATGAAGTGGCCGGCACCGACCACCCGGATGTCGAGCACCTCTGCTCCGTCGCCGACCAGGGGCCGCACGGACGCGGCCATGTCGGGGATCGAGCCCCGGTCGCTGGAGATCGCCGCGACCGGCACGCCGATCCTGCGTGCGGCCGCGAGCTCGCGGTTCCGTCGCGCCGACTCCGGCACGGACCGGTAGTAGGCCAGGATCGCCCGCACCCCGTCCGCCTCGGCGAACAGCTGTGCGTACCGGTCGATCTCGGCGTCGGAGAACACCTCGGGCGACGCGGCCTTGTGGGTCAGGAACCAGGCCACGTACTCCCGCTCGTGGCCGCTGATGAGCGTCTCGGGGAGATCGGGCACGAGGTGGAAGGCGAAGTGGGCGAGCGTGTGCGCGGTCGCGGGGTCGAGCGACACACTGGTGGGCAGGCTGACGCCGGGGATGCCGGCGTCGAGCAGCGCCAGGCCGAGCAGCTCGGGCCCTTCGGGCGCCGTCGGGGGGTCGAGGGCATAGGTGGCGGCGACCCAGGCCCCGATGTCATGGGCGACGAGCCAGTGCCCGCCGACTCCCAGGAGCCCGACGGCACGCTGCACGAGGCGCGCCACGGTGTGGGTGTCGTAGCCGTCGGTGGGGCGGTCGGAGTGACCCTGCCCGGGCAGGTCGAGGGCCACGACCCGGTGGGTCGCGGCGAGGACGGGCATGACCAGGTGCCAGGCCCACCAGGTCTGTGGTGCGCCGGCCAGGAGCACCACCGTGCGGGCCCCCGGGACGCCCCCGTCGACCGCGTGCACCGACACGCCGTCGACGTCGACCATGTGGTGGGTGAAGCCGTCGAGGACGTCGAAGGGCACGTCGACGTCGCTCCGAGTGTGTGCAGTCATCATGAACTCCTCCCCGGGGCACGAGCGTAGAGCATGTTGAACTGATCAGTCCAAGATTGTGGCGGGTGCGACCCGCCCGGAGAGGGCGACGCATGGCGGGACGCAAGCAGTTCGACGTCGACGCGGCACTCGAGCAGGCCATGACGGTCTTCTGGGAGCGCGGCTACGCCGCGACGTCGGTCGACGACCTGACCGCGGCGACAGGGCTGGGCCGCAGCTCGCTCTACGGCACCTTCGGGGACAAGGAGACGCTGTACCTGGCCTGTCTCGAGCGGTACGCGCGGCGCTACGGCGCGCTCTACGACGCGGCGCTCGTCGACGCCGCCGAGGCGCCGCTGGAGGCGGTGGGCGCCTTCTTCGACGTCACCCTGGCCCGTATCGCCGACCGCTCCCGCCCCGACGGCTGCCTCGCGGCGCAGACCGTGATGACGGCGCCCTCGCTGCCCGCCGAGATCGCCGCACGTGCACGCGCGATCCTCGACGGCCAGCGTGCCCGGCTCCGGCGCGCCCTCGCCGGCACCGCCGTCACCCCGGCCGGGCAGGACGACCTCGCCCTCTACTGCGCTGCGGTCAACCAGTCGCTCGCCGTGCTGAGCCGCCGCGGTTGCACCGCGGCCGAGCTGCGTGCCGTCGTCGCCGTCGCCCTGGTGCCGGTGGAGCGGGCTCTGGCACCGGAGGCCGCCGGCGACGGTCGGTAGTCAGCGGGACGGAGGGCAGGGCGTTCGCGAGGACGCCCTGCGGTGGCCCCGCTAGAGGTACGGCCGGGTGAGCATCTCCAGGTAATGACCGGCCGGGTCGAGGAAGTACACCCCGCGCCCGCCGTGGCCGTGGTTGATCTCCCCGGGACGCGTGCGCTGCGGGTCGGCCCAGTGCTCCGTCCCGTCCTCGACGAGCCGGGCGTACGCGCGGTCGAACAGCGCGTCGTCGACGAGGAACGCGTAGTGCTGCGGCTGGATCTCGGGCACCACGTCGAGCGGCAGGTCGGCGAACTGGACGAGGACACCGCCGTCGAGGGCGACGTTGGTGAACGGCCCCCAGGACGGCGCCTGCGCCGCCTCCAGGACGTGCCGGTAGAACGCGGCGGAGGCCACCCGGTCCCGGGCGGCGATGATCGTGTGGTTGAACGTGCAGGCCATACGGGTCTCCTGACGACAGCGGGGACCACGCGCACGACCTGCGGGAGGAGCTGCGCCCGCGGGCCCGTGCGGGACTGGCGGGAACTCCTTCCGGCTGGGCCCATCGGGGGCGCACCGCGGAGGTTATCAGCGCAGGGCCGCGTTGCCGATGTCCTGCGCGGCCCGCAGCCCCGGGCCGACCGGGACCCGGCCGGCGAACAGCTCGTCCAGCGCAGGCTCCATCGCCGTCGTCGCCGCGCCCACCTTCGGGCCGGACGGGGCCGGGGTCGTCGGGCCGTCCGCCACGAACTCCCGGGTGTCGACGCCGCGGCGCGCCCAGTAGTCGAACCAGCCCCGCTGGGCCGCCGTCACCGCGGGCAGCCCGGCGCCGCTGTCGCCGACCGGGGCGGCTCCCTCGGGAGATCCCAGCCAGCGCAGCACCCGCAGGATCTCCGGGCGCCTCGGGCTGTCGGCGTTGCCGGCGGCCACGATGCTCGACACCACACTGACCCGGCCCCGCGGGCCCTCGACCATGGGGGCGACGCCCCAGTCGAACGTGGCGCCCTCGGCGATGTTGGCCAGGTTGTAGGTGCCGCTCTGGAACAGCGCCATCCGGCCCTGCAGGAACTGGTCGCGGCTGAAGTCCGGGTTCTGGTTCGTGTCCGCCGCGGACGGCGCCACCCGCTCGGTGTTGATCATGTTCACCAGGTAGCCGAACGCCTGCTCGCCCGCGGGCGTCGCGACGTCGAAGGTCTCGTCGGGCGCCTGGAGCCGGCCACCCGCCGAGCCGAGGAAGTCGAGGTAGATCGCCTGCAGGTCCCGGGCGGCGTTGAAGCCGTACTGGCGCACGGTGCCCGGGTCGAACCCGGGTATGCCCGCGCTGCGTCCGGCGGCGTCGCGGGTGAGCTTCCGGGCGGCGGGGAGCAGGGTGTCACGGGCCGGGTCCGTGGGGTCCCAGCGCAGCGCGGCCGGGTCGACGCCCGCCGCGCGGACGAGGTCCTTGTTGTAGAACACGGCGATCCGGCCGTCGGTCACCACCGGGACACCCCACAGGGTCCCGCCGCGGGTGTACTGCGCGGCGGCGGCGTCCACCCAGCCGGCGCGCTGGTCGGCGAGCGCGGCACCGACGTCGATCAGTCTCCCGGCGTCGGCGAACGCCCCGAAGTTCGACGAGTTGACCCAGTAGACGTCGGTCGCGGTGCCGGACGCGACGTCCAGCGGCAGCGAGGTGAAGTAGTCCGTGAACGGCACCTGCACGAGCTCGACCCGGATGTCC
The DNA here is from genome assembly GCF_023717215.1 of Pseudonocardia sp. DR1-2. NCBI lineage: Bacteria > Bacillati > Actinomycetota > Actinomycetes > Pseudonocardiales > Pseudonocardiaceae > Pseudonocardia > Pseudonocardia sp. DR1-2. The sequence goes on from NZ_JAMQOF010000001.1 coordinate 349,172, forward strand.
GGGTTGGCCTGCGAGAACGCCGCGAACGAACGCTCGTAGGCCGCCGCGACCCGGGTGTCCCACAGCCGCAGCGTCACCGTGGTGACGCCGTCGGCGTCGTCGTCGAAACGGGACGCCGGTGAGCACGCCGCCAGCAGCAGCACCCCGACCAGCGCCAGGGCGGCGCCCATCCGCCGTCTCACCGGAACCCCGTGATCGTGATCGAGCGGACCACGCTGCGCTGGAACACCAGGAACAGCACGATCAGCGGGACGATCGCCACCGTCGTCGCCGCCATCACGACCGGCCAGTTCCCGTTGTACTGCGTCTGCAGCCCGGCGGTCGCCACCGTCATCACCTGCCAGGTCCGGCCGGAGGTGATGACCAGCGGCCACAGGAAGTTGTTCCAGTGCGTCACCACGGTGATCACCGCCAGTGTCGTGAGGATCGGCCGGCTCACCGGCACCACGACGTGCCGCAGGATCCCGACCGTCCCGGCGCCGTCGAGCCGGGCGGCGTCGATCAGGTCCTGCGGGATGGTCCGGAAGTGCTCACGCAACAGGAAGATCGCGAACGGCGACCCGAGCACGTAGGGCAGCACCAGCGCCCAGAACGTGTTCCGCAGCCCCACCTCGGTCATCATCAGGTACAGCGGGATCACCGTCACCGCCTGCGGCACCATCAGCGTCCCCAGGTACACCCAGAACAGCGCGTCCCGGCCGGGGAACTCCAGCCGCGCGAACGCGTACGCCGCCAGCACCGAGAACAGCAGCTGCCCCACCAGGACGACGACCACCACCTGGGCGGTCACCGCGATCGGGGTCACGAAGTCGTAGTCCCGGCCGAACAGGGTCACGATGTTCTCCACCGTCGGCGGGGCCGGCGGTGACAGCACCGGCGTCGACGCGAACTGCCGGGTCGACTTCAGCGCCGTCGTCACGCTCAGCACGAACGGCGCCAGCGTCGCCACCGCGCCCATCAGCAGCGCGACCAGCACGGCCGCGTCGACGAGCCTGCCGCGCCTCACGTGTCGAGCTCGTAGGTCGTGCGACGGCTGAACCACCGCTGCTGGGCCACGGTCACCACCACCAGGATCACGAACAACACCACCGCCATCACCGCGGCCTGCCCGACCGCGCGGTTCTCGAACGCCTCGTAGTAGATCCGCCCCGCGACGACGTCGGTGACACCCTGCGGGCCGCCGTTCGGCGTGAGGGCGTACACCGAGTCGAACACCTGGAAGCTGGAGATCACCCCGGTGACCAGCACGAAGAACAGCGTCGGGCGCAGCAGCGGCAACCGGATCCGCCACAGCAGCTGCCACGCCGAGGCCCCGTCGAGCCGGGCCGCCTCCACGATCGTGTCCGGGATGGCGCGCAGCCCGGCCAGGAAGAACAGGGCGACGTAGCCGACCTGGGTCCAGGCGGTCACCGCGGCGACCGACGGCAGCGCCAGCGCCGGGTCGGCCAGCCACTCGACGCGGATCCCGAGCAGCGCGTTGAGCGCGCCGTCGGTGGGGGACAGGATCCACCGCCACACCACGCCCAGCACCAGCGGCGCGCAGATCCACGGCAGCACGAAGACCACCCGGAACACCGTCGTCCCGGGCAGCCCGCGGTCCAGGAGCAGCGCGGCCGCCAGCCCGAGCACGGTCTGCACCGGGATGACGATGAGCACGAAGAACGCCGTCACCAGCAGGGACCGCGCGAACCGGCCGTCCGCGGCGACCGCGGCGACGTTCTCCAGCCCGACGAAGGTCCGCGGCCCGACCAGGTCCCACCGGAACAGCGCCAGCCCCAGCACGATCAGCACCGGGACCAGCAGGAACAGCACCACGCCCACCAGGCTGGGGGCCAGCAGCAGGTACGCGGTGCGGGTGTCCCGCCGGGACCGGCTCACGTCCCGTGGGCGAAGCCCGCGGCCTCGCTCCCGCGGACGGGACCGGCCTGGCGGCGCAGCCGCTCCAGCAGCCGCGCCAGGTCGTCGAGCAGCAGCGCGGCCAGGTCGTGGCTGAACCCGTTGCGGACCACGATCCGCAGCGCCGCCAGGTCCTCCCGGTTCTCCGGGAACGTGTACGCCGGGACCAGCCACCCCGTCTCGCGCAGACCCGCCGACACGTCGAACACCGAGAACGGCTCACCGTCGGCGACGGTGAACGCGAACACCGGCAGCTGCGAGCCGTCGGTGAGCAGCCGGAACGCGCCCGTCGCCTCGATCCGCCGGGCCAGCCCGGTCGCGATCTCCCGGCAGGTGCCCTGCACCCGGGCGTAGCCCTCGTGCCCCAGCCGCAGGAAGTTGTAGTACTGGGCGATCACCTGGCCGCCGGGGCGGGAGAAGTTCAGTGCGAACGTCGGCATGTCACCGCCGAGGTAGTTCACCCGGAACACCAGGTCCTCGGGCAGCGCGTCGGTGTCGCGCCACACCGCCCACCCGACGCCCGGGTGCACCAGGCCGTACTTGTGGCCGGAGGTGTTGATCGACGCCACCCGTGGCAGCCGGAAGTCCCACTCCAGGTCCGGGTCGCAGAACGGCGCGATCATCGCCCCGGACGCGCCGTCGACGTGCACCGGCACGTCCAGCCCGGTGCGGGACTGCAGGTCGTCGAGCGCCGCGCACAGCTGCGCCACCGGCTCGTAGCTGCCGTCGAAGGTGGACCCCAGGATCGCGACGACGCCGATGGTGTTCTCGTCGCACAGCGCGACGGCCTCCTCGACGCCCAGGTGCAGCCGGTCGCCCTCCATCGGGACCAGCCGCGGCTCCACGTCCCAGTAGTTCGCGAACTTGTCCCAGCAGATCTGGACGTTCACGCCCATCACGATGTTCGGCCGGTCCGCCGGGAGACCCGCCGCCTTCCGCCGGTGCTGCCAGCGCCGCTTGAGCGCCAGCCCGCCGAGCATGCACGCCTCCGACGACCCCGTCGTCGAGCAGCCCACGGCCCGTCCCGGGTCGGGGGCGTGCCACAGGTCGGCGAGCATCCGCACGCACCGCTGCTCCAGGTCCGCGGTCCGCGGGTACTCGTCCTTGTCGATCATGTTCTTGTCGAAGGACTCGGCCATCAGCCGCTCGGCCTGGGGCTCCGCCCACGTCGTGACGAACGTGGCGAGGTTCAGCCGGGCGTTCCCGTCGAGCATCAGCTCGTCGTGCACGACCTGGTAGGCGACCTCCGGGTGCATCCCGGTGCCGGGGATGCGGAAGCGGGGGATGTCGACGGGCTCGGCGGCGAAGACGGGGTTGACCGGGACCGCGCGGTCCTCGCCGCGGTCCTCCGAGGGTGAGTGCGCACCGGGCATGATCCGAACCTAGGACCGATCGGCCCGGTCCGCTCAGGTTCCGAGCAGCTTCTTCTGGACCTTGCCCATCGGGTTGCGGGGCAGGGCGTCCAGGAACACGACCTCGCGCGGCCGCTTGTGCCAGGACAGCTGCCCGGCGACGTGGTCGATGAGGGCCTGTCCGTCGCGGGTGTCGCCGACGACGTAGGCGACGATCCTCTGGCCGAGGTCGGGGTCGGGGGCGCCGACGACGGCGACCTCGGACACGGCGGGGTGGTCGAGCAGGACGGCCTCGATCTCGCCGGACCCGATCCGGTAGCCGCCGGACTTGATGAGGTCGGTGGACTCGCGGCCGACGATGCGGTGGAACCCGCCCGCGTCGCGGACGGCGAGGTCACCGGTGCGGAACCAGCCCTCGCCGGCCCAGCACTCGTCGTTCGCGTCCGGGCGGTTCAGGTAGCCGTCGAACAGCATCGGGCCGCGGACCTCGAGGCGCCCGACGGTCTCGCCGTCGTCGGGGACGTCCTCGGGTGCCTCGTCGGACGCGGGGAGCAGCCGGGTCTGCGCGCCCGGGACGGGCAGTCCGACCCAGCCGGCGCGGCGCTCCCCGGAGGCGTGTGCGGACAGGGTGATCATGGTCTCGGTCATGCCGTAGCGCTCGACGGGTGCCTGCCCGGTGAGCGCGGCGATCCGGTCGAACAGCGATGCGGGCAGGGGCGCGCTGCCCGACACCAGCAGCCGGGCCCGGGACAGGGCGCGGGCGGCGTCGGGCTCGTCGACGATCCGGTTCCACACCGTTGGCACCCCGAAGTACATCGACGCCCCGACCGCGGCGTAGCGGGCGGGCTGCGGCTTCACCGTGTGCACGACCCGCGACCCGCGGCGCAGCGACCCCAGCACACCCAGGATCAGGCCGTGCACGTGGAACAGGGGCAGGCCGTGGGCGACGGTGTCGTCGGGGGTCCAGTCCCAGACCTCGTACAGGGCGTCGAGGCCGGCGGCGATCGCGGCGCCGGACAGCTGGGCGCCCTTGGGGCGGCCGGTGGTGCCGGAGGTGTAGAGCAGCATCGCGGTGGCCGCGGGGTCGACCGGGCGCGTGCCGATCGGCTGCGACCCCGGGAGGACCACGGGGAGGTCGACGTCGTCGGGTCGTTCCCCGGCCCACGCGGTGGCGCCGGAGTCGGTGAGGACGTGGCCGCGCTCGGCGGGTCCGGAGTCCGGCGGCACGGGCACGACCGGCACGCCGGCGAGGATCGCGCCGGTGACGGCGACGACGGTGTCGATCGAGGCGGTCGCGTGCACCGCGACCGGGCCGTCCGCGGGGATGCCCGCGGCGAACCGGCCCGCCCGGTCGACGAGCTCGGCGCGCGAGAGCACGTCGTCGCCGACGGTGACGGCGCGGTCGAGGTCGTGGCTGTCGGTGAGCGAGGTGAGGAACAACGTCGTTCTCCTGGTGGTGACGGGGTCAGACCGCCATGGCGGGCAGCACGAGGGCTCCCACCAGCGCGATCGGGCCGATGACGACCATGGACAGGCCCCAGCGGGTCAGCAGCGCGGTCATGCGGGGACGTTCCTGCTCGTCGACGGTGGTGGCGACCAGCGTCGCACCCACCGTCGAGAAGGGTGACACGTCCACGATGGACGAGCAGACCCCCAGTGCGCAGATCAGCGCCCAGCCCGGGATCCCGCCCTGCTGGACCAGCGGGATCGCCAGCGGCACCAGCGCGGCGAGGATGCCGGTGGTCGACGCGAACGCCGACACCAGCCCGCACACCGCGCAGACCACGAGGGCGGCGAGCAGCGGGACGGTGAGGCTCGCGGCGAGGTCACCCAGCAGGTCGACCGAGCCGATCTCCTGCAGCACGCCGACGTAGGTGATGATGCCGCCGACCAGCAGGACGGTGGACCAGTCGATCTCCTTCAGGGCGCCGCGGCCGCTGTCCGGGTCGACCAGGGTGAGCACCGCGCCGAAGGCGAAGGCCAGCACCCCGACGTCGGGCTCGGCGCCGAGCACCGCCAGCACGACGACCGCCGCGACCAGACCGAGCATCGCGACGACGGTGATCCAGTGCGTCATGCGGAACGGCTCGCGGGCCGGGGGCTCCTCGTCGCCGGGCACCTCGGGCCCGGCGCCGCCGCCCGTCGTGACCGGGACGCGGCTGCGGGCGGAGAACATCAGGTAGGACGCGCCCAGCAGCACCAGGTTCGCGATGATCGCGACCGCGAACAGGGTCAGCGGGTTGAGGGCGATGCCCGCCGCCGACGCCGTCCCCCAGGTGACGATCCCGAACAGCGACGTCGGCGCGAACCCGCCCGCCGACAGCCCGGTGCCGATGGCCAGCGCCATCAGCATCGGGTCGATCCCGCGCCGGTGCGCCACCGTCATCCCGATCGGCGCCATGACCAGCCCGCCCAGTGGGGAGCCCATCGCCGACACCACACCGGTGAGCACGAAGAACGTCAGCGGCAGCGCCGCGGTCCGGTCGCCGACGACGACCAGCGCCCGGTCCACCAGCCGGCCGATGGTGCCGTTGGACTTCGCGATCCCGAAGAAGAACGTCACCCCGACCAGCAGGACCAGGATGTCGACGGGGAAGCCCGCGACGATGTCGTCGAGCGGCAGGCCCGCGACGAGCAGCCCCATGCCGGCGGCGGCCGCGAACATGACGATCCCGATGTGGGACCGGCGGACCTCGGCGATCACGAAGACCGCCGCGAACACCACCAGCGTGATGACCTGCACCGCCATGCCTACCCCCGTTGGTACGCGCTTGTCGTGTCGGTCCACCTGGTGGCACAGTGGTTCGTACAGTGGACCGTCTGGAAGCGGACACTAGGTCGCCCGAACGGGGGAGGTCAACACCGGACATGGCTCCGACCAACAGCGTCGTCTCCGCGGTCCGCGTGCTGGAGGCGGTGGGGGAGCGGCAGCCCGTCGGGCTGTCCGACCTCGCCCGTGCCGTCGCGCTGCCGAAGTCCACCGTGCAGCGGATCCTGCGCACCCTGGGCGAGGTCGGCTGGTGCGTCGCCGACGACACCGCGCGCTGGCGGCTCACCTACCGGGCGTTCGCCGTCGGCAACCAGGCCCGCGACGCCGGGGGCCTGCGCGCGGTGGCGGTCCCGGTGCTGCACGAGCTGCAGCTCGCGACGGGGGAGACCGTGCACCTGGCCGCCCCGGACGGCCGCGAGCTGGTCCTGCTCGAACGGCTCGACACCGCGCACCGGCTGCGCGCGTTCCTGCCGCTGGGCCACCGCATCCCGCTGCACGCCTCGGCCACCGGCCAGGCCTACCTCGCCGCCTGCACCCCGGCGGAGGTCGACGCCTACCTCGCCGGCCCGCTGGAACCCTCCACCCGGCACACCGTCGTCGACCCCGACCTGCTGCGGGCCCGGATCGCCGAGGTGCGCGAGCGCGGGTGGTCGGTCAACCCCGAGGGGCTCTCCGACGGCATCGCCGCGGTCGGCGCCCCCGTCCTCGGACCCGACGGCCGTCCGGTCGGGGCCCTGTCGGTGTCCGGCCCCACGGTGCGCATGTCCGAGGAGGTCTTCGACGACCACGGCCGCGCCGCCGCCGACGCGGCCCGGCGCATCTCCCGCGACCTGGGGGCCCGCCCGTAGGAACGACCCCGCAGGAACGACCCCGCAGAACGACGGAGCCCGCCCCCTCGGTGAGGGGACGGGCTCCGTGTGGTGGTGGGTGCTGCGCGCGTCAGCTCTTCAGCATGCCCCGCAGGACGTACTGCAGGATGCCGCCGTTGCGGTAGTAGTCCGCCTCACCGGGGGTGTCGATCCGGACCTTCGCGTCGAACTCGACGGTCTCGCCGGACTCCTTCGTCGCGGTCACGTGCACCGACTTCGGGGTCCTCCCGTCGTTCAGCTCGGTGATGCCGGCGATGTCGAAGGTCTCGGTGCCGTCGAGCCCGAGGCTCTTCGCCGACTCGCCGTCCGGGAACTGCAGCGGGACGACGCCCATGCCGATCAGGTTCGAACGGTGGATCCGCTCGAAGGACTCGACGATGACGGCGCGCACGCCCAGCAGCGCGGTGCCCTTGGCCGCCCAGTCACGCGAGGAGCCGGAGCCGTACTCCTTGCCGCCCAGCACGACCAACGGGGTGCCCTGCGCGGCGTAGTTCTGCGCGGCGTCGTAGATGAACGACTGCGGCGCCCCGTTCTGGGTGAAGTCGCGGGTGTAGCCACCCGAGACGTCGTCGAGGAGCTGGTTGCGCAGCCGGATGTTCGCGAACGTGCCGCGGATCATCACCTCGTGGTTGCCGCGCCGCGAACCGAAGGAGTTGTAGTCCTTCTTCTCGATGCCGTGGGAGTCCAGGTACTCCGCGGCCGGGGTGCCCGGCTTGATCGCACCGGCCGGCGAGATGTGGTCGGTGGTGACCGAGTCGCCGAGCAGCGCGAGCACACGGGCGCCGGAGATGTCGGTGACCGGGTCCGGCTCGCCCTTCATGCCCTCGAAGTACGGGGGCTTGCGGACGTAGGTGGACTTCTGGTCCCACTCGAAGGTCCGGCCCTCCGGGGTGGGCAGCGCGCGCCAGCGGTCGTCGCCACGGAACACGTCGGAGTAGCTCTTGGTGAACATCTCCGAGGTGATCGAGGAGTCCACGACCGCGTTGATGTCCTCGGTCGAGGGCCAGATGTCGCGCAGGTAGACGTCGGCGCCGTCCGAGTCCCGGCCCAGGGGCTGGTTCTCGAAGTCGAAGTCCATCGTCCCGGCCAGCGCGTAGGCGATGACCAGCGGCGGGGACGCCAGGTAGTTCATCTTGACGTCGGGGTTGATCCGGCCCTCGAAGTTCCGGTTGCCCGAGAGCACCGAGACGACGGTGAGGTCGTTGTCGTTGACCGCCGCCGAGATCTCCTCCGGCAGCGGGCCGGAGTTGCCGATGCAGGTGGTGCAGCCGTAGCCGACCAGGTTGTAGCCGAGCTTGTCGAGGTAGGGCCAGAGACCGGCCTTCTCGTAGTAGTCGGTGACGACCTGGCTGCCCGGGGCCATCGAGGTCTTGACCCACGGCTTGGTGGTCAGGCCCTTCTCGACCGCGTTCTTCGCCAGCAGTGCCGCGCCGAGCATGACGCTGGGGTTCGAGGTGTTGGTGCAGGAGGTGATCGAGGCAATCACCACGGCGCCGTGGTCGAGCACGAACTCGCCGCGCGAGTCGGACTTCACGGTGACCGGCTTGGACGGGCGGCCCTCGCAGCCGTCCGCGGCCGACATGATGACCGGTGCGGCGTCGTCGTCGGCGAAGGAGAGCGCCGGGGCGTCGCTGGCCGGGAAGGACTCGTTCGACGACTCGTCGACGCCGGCGAGCGGGCTTGGGGCCACGCCGTCGTCGGTGTAGTCGTGCACGGTCTTGCGGAACGCCGGCTTGGCGTCGGTCAGCTCGATGCGGTCCTGCGGGCGCTTCGGGCCGGCGATCGACGGGACGACCGTCGACAGGTCCAGCTCCATCGTCTGGGAGTAGACCGGCTCGTGGTCCGGGTCGTGCCAGAGGCCCTGCTCCTTGGCGTAGGCCTCGACCAGCGCGATCTGCTCGGCGGAGCGGCCGGTCAGCTTCAGGTAGCGAACGGTCTCGTCGTCGATCGGGAAGATCGCCGCGGTCGAGCCGAACTCCGGGCTCATGTTGCCGATGGTGGCGCGGTTGGCCAGCGGCACCGCGCCGACGCCGGCGCCGTAGAACTCGACGAACTTGCCGACGACGCCCTGGCGACGCAGCATCTCGGTGATCGTGAGCACCACGTCGGTGGCGGTCACACCGGTCGGGATCTCCCCGGTCAGCTTGAAGCCGAGCACCTGGGGGATGAGCATCGAGACCGGCTGGCCGAGCATCGCGGCCTCGGCCTCGATGCCGCCGACGCCCCAGCCCAGCACGCCCAGGCCGTTGACCATGGTGGTGTGGGAGTCGGTGCCGACCAGGGTGTCGGGGTAGGCCTGCCCGTTGCGCGGCATGACCACGCGCGCCAGGTTCTCGATGTTGACCTGGTGCACGATGCCGGTGCCGGGCGGGACGACCTTGAACTCGTCGAAGGCGCCCTGGCCCCAGCGCAGGAACTGGTAGCGCTCCTTGTTGCGGCCGTACTCGAACTCGATGTTGCGCTCGAACGCGTCGGCGGTGCCGAAGAAGTCGATCATCACCGAGTGGTCGATGACCAGCTCGGCGGGCGCGAGCGGGTTGACCTTGGACGGGTCGCCGCCCATCTCGGTCACGGCCTCGCGCATGGTCGCCAGGTCGACGACGCAGGGCACGCCGGTGAAGTCCTGCATGATCACCCGGGCGGGGGTGAACTGGATCTCGGTGTCCGGGTCGGCCTGCGGGTCCCAGTTCGCCAGGGCGGTGATGTGGTCCGCCGTGACGTTCGCACCGTCCTCGGTGCGGAGCAGGTTCTCGAGCAGGACCTTCAGGCTGAACGGCAGGCGCGCGGAGCCCTCCACCGCGGAGAGCCGGAAGATCTCGTAACCGGTGCCCCCGACGTCGAGCTGTCCTCGGGCGCCGAAGCTGTCGGTGCTGGCCACTTGGTGGTCCTCCCGTGGTGGTGGGCGGTCGCTTTGTCCGGTGCGGTGAACGCGCCCCGCCTCGCGGGCCGGGGGTGCTCACCTGCGTCGTGCCGGAGTCTCGCGCACCGCCGTGCCGGCAGCAGCGCGGACCCTCGTGACGCAAATAGTACGCCTGTCCTATAAGCCTGGCGAGGCGGGTGTGGCCGGGGTCGCGGTGCCGTCACAGGTGTGGTGTCCCTCGTGCGGTGGACGGGTCCGGTGTGTCGCACGGGGTTCGGGGGACACGAGTGGCACTGTTCCCAGTCGATTCCCCGTCGATCCCGCCCGCCCCCCGGAAGGAACCTCCCCGTGACGCGCCAGCCGTCGGCGACCCTCGTCGTGGTGGCCGTGCTCGTCGCGGTCGCGCTGGCCTCGCCCGGGGTGGGCGCGGCCGCGACCGTCGTCGTGCCCGCCGCCGCGGTGCTCCCGGCCCAGCCGCCGCCCCCGCCGCCGCCGAACCCCGGCGACGACGAGCTGGAGCGCAGCCGCCAGTCGGTGCAGGACCGGGCCGCCGAGGTCGGCCGGCTCACCGCCCGCCTCGCCGAGCTCGACGCGCAGGCCGAGCAGCTGCAGATGGAGGTCGCGGGGCGCAACGAGGAGGCGCTCGCCGCCCGGGACACCGCCGACGCCGCCGGTCGTGAGGCCGAGACCGCCGCGGCCCGGGCCGCCGACGCCCGCGCCGCGACCGAGGCCGCGGGCCGCGCCGTCGACGACGCCCGGACCCGGATCGACGCCTTCGTCGGCGACGTCTACACCCACGGTCTCGACCTGGGCCCGCTCGGGCTGCTCTCGCGGGCGACCGACCCGCAGGACCTGATGGACCGGGCCCGGCTCACCGACGCGCTCAGCGAGGACCAGGCCGCGGTCCTGGAGCAGCTCCAGCAGGCCCGCATCGCCCAGGCCAACGCCGACTCCCTCGCCCGCGCGGCGCAGGAGGAGGCCGACCGGCGCCGCGCCGACGCCGAGCAGGCCTCGGCGGCGGCCGACTCCGCCGTCGACGAGGCCGTCGCGGCCGCCGACGCCCAGCAGACCCGGCTCGACGCGGTGCACACCGAACGCACCGACGTGCAGTCGCGGCTCGACGCCGCCGAGAACGCCGACGCCGGGCTGCGCGCCCAGCGTCAGCGCTACGAGGCGTGGCGGGCCGAGCAGGCCCGGCTCCAGGCCGAGGCCGACCGGCGGGCACGGGAGGAGGCGGCGTCGCGGGTCGCGCAGGAGTCCGCGCCGTCGGACGGCCCCGCGCCGCGGCGCACCGGGTCGGCGGCGATCGAGACCGTGATCGACCGGGCGATGGCCCAGCTCGGCACCATCTACGCCTGGGGCGGCGGCAACTCGCGCGGACCGACCCGCGGGATCCGCGACGGCGGCGTCGCCGACGCCCACGGCGACTTCCGCAAGGTCGGCTTCGACTGCTCCGGTCTGATGCAGTTCGCCTTCGCCGGGGTCGGCATCAGCCTGCCCCGCTACAGCGGCAACCAGGCCAACGCCGGCCGGCTGGTGCCGATCTCGGACATGCGGCGCGGGGACATGCTGTCCTGGGCCGAGGGCGGTCGCACCCACCACATCGCCATCTACCTCGGCGACGGGAAGATGCTCGAGGCCCCGTACTCGGGCGCGAGTGTCCGGGTGACCCCGGTCCGCTACGACGGCCTGAACAAGGTCACCCGGCTGCTCTGACGGCCGCGGCCTCGCCGGTCAGCTCGTCGAGCACCAGCCGCACCGCGGGCCGGGTCACCGCACCGCGGGTCACGGCCCGCACCAGGCGGGCGGCCCGCACCCCGGCGAGCGGGCGCAGTGCGAGCCGGGCGCCGTCGCGGTGGTCGGTGGAGTAGCGGGGCAGCAGCGCGACGCCGTGCCCGTGCGCGACGAGCTCCTCGGTGACCGAGAAGTCGTTGATCCGCTGCACCACCCGCGGCACGGTGCCGGTGACCAGTGCGAGCGAGTTGAGCACGTCGTCGACCGGCCACCCGACGGCGACCGAGATCCAGTCGGCGTCGACGAGGTCGGACAGGTGCACCTCGGCGCGGTGGGCGAGCGGGTGGTCCGGGGGCAGGGCGACGTCGAGGGGCTCGCGCAGGAGCGGGTGCACGGTGAGCCGGCCCGTGCGCAACGGGTCGAGCCGTTCGTCGTGGTGGGTGACGACGACGTCGGCGTCGGCCGCGGCGGCCGGGACCTCCTCCGGGCGCAGGTCGAGGTCACGGCAGGACAGCGCCAGCCCGGGGTGGGCCGACGCCCGGCGCAGCAGCCCGGGCAGCAGCAGCCGGGCCGCCGACGGGAAGAACACGACCCGGACCGTGCCCAGCGGCTGCTCGCGCAGGCCCGCGGTGGTCTCCTCCAGCCGGCCCAGCGCGTCGAGCACCTCCTGCGCCCCGTCGACGACGGCCCGCCCGGCCGCGGTGAGCCGCAGCCCGCGCCCGTCCGGTGCGGTCAGCTCCAGGCCCGCCTCCCGGGACAGTGCCTTGAGCTGCTGGGACACCGCGGACGGGGTGAAGTTCAGCGCCGCGGCGACAGCGGTGACCGAGCCGCGGTCGGCGAGCTCGCGCAGGATCCGGAGCCGCCGCACGTCCATGCAGGAAAGCTACAACATCGTTTCAGTTGTTGTCGCTGGTCTGCATGGTCTCGGGACGGCAGCGTGGACGCCGTGACCGTTCGTGACCGCCTGCTCGCCGTCGTCGTCGCCGTGTTGTGGGGCGCCAACTTCATCGCCATCCACGTCGGGCTCGAGCACTTCCAGCCGCTGTTCCTGGCCGGGCTGCGGATGCTCGTGCTGGCGGTCCCGACGGTGCTCCTCGTGCCGCGGCCGCGGGTTCCGCTGCGCTGGCTCGTCGGCTACGGGCTCGGGTTCGGCACGGTGCAGTTCCTCTTCCTGTTCCTGGGGATGTACGCCGGGATGCCGACCGGGCTCGCGTCGCTGGTCCTGCAGGCGTCGGGACCGTTCACGCTCGTGCTGGGCGCGCTGCTGCTGCGCGAGAGGGTGACGCCGCGGCAGTGGGCCGGGATCGGCGTCGCCGTGCTCGGGCTGGGGTGCATCGCCCTCGCCCGCGCCCAGTCCGCGGCGCTGCTGCCGGTCGTGCTGACCCTGCTCGGCGCGCTCGGCTGGGCGGCCGGGAACCTGTGCAGCCGCCTGGCCCAGCGCGACGGCGAGGCGGTCGACCCGCTGCACCTGACGCTGTGGATGACCGTCGTGCCGCCGGTGCCGCTGCTGGCCGCCTCGGCCGTGGTGGAGGGTCCGGGCGCCTGGGGCGACGTCGTCGCGATGGTGACCCCGGACGGCGTCGCCGGGCTGGTCGCGCTCGTGTACCTGTCGCTGGTCGCGACGGTGCTCGCCGCGGGGATCTGGACCGGGCTGATGCGCCGCTACCCGGCGGGGCTCGTCGCGCCGCACTCGCTGCTCGTGCCGGTGGTCGGGATGAGCCTGGCGATGGTGCTGCTCGGGGAGCGGCCGTCGGTGACCGAGCTGGTGGCGGGGGCGGTGGTGGTCGGCGGGGTGCTGGTGGCGTCCGCGCCGGCCCGGCGTCGGGTAGAGGTGAGGGTATGAGGCTGCGGTACACGACGCTCGTGGTCGACGACTACGACGCCGCGATCACCTTCTTCGTCGACGTGCTCGGCTTCGAGCTGGTCGAGGACTCGCCCGCGACGACCTCGACGACCGGGGCGGCGAAGCGCTGGGTCGTGGTGCGTCCGCCCGGCGCCGACACCGGCCTGCTCCTGGCCCGCGCCGACGGCGACCGGCAGCGGGCCGCCGTCGGTGACCAGTTCGCCGGGCGGGTGGGGCACTTCCTGGAGGTCGACGACGCCGCCGCGGAGTACGAGCGGCTCGTGGCGCTCGGGGTGGAGTTCGAGGGACCGCCGCGGGTGGAGGCCTACGGCACGGTCGCGGTGTTCCGCGACGTCGCCGGGAACCGGTGGGACCTGCTGTCCGGGCCGTGAGTCAGGCGCGCCGGCGGCGTCGGCGGTTGCGGCGACGGCGGCTCGGGACGAGGAACGCCGCCGCGGTCCCGACCAGGGCGACGACCCCGAGCGCGACGAGGGCGGTCACGAACGCGCCCGTCGGCACCGTGGTCGCCGGGGGCTCGGGCGAGGTCGCGGGCGCGGCCGCGACCTCGTGGGTGGCGGTGCAGATGGTGTCCTCGTACGGGCTCGCCGGGTTCAGCGGGTGGAACTCGTAGCGGGTCCCGGTGGCGTACGACCGGTCGACCGAGGTCGCGGTGTTCGGTCGGGGGGTGGGGGAGCCGACGACCTGGACGTCGCGGCCGTCGTCGGTACGGACCTGCGCGACGCGGCCGTCGGCGGAGGTCGAGGCGACGGTGCCGGTGAACGCGTGGGCGGAGCGGGGTGGGTCGGCGATGCACGAGGCCCTGGCCGCCGGGCTCGTCGTCCCGCTCGCCGCGGTCGCCGCACCCGTCGCGCCCGTCGGGGCGAGGAGCGCCAGGGCGGCGAGCAGCGGGACGGCGAGACGGAGCACGGGGTCATCCTCGCGCGTGCGGGGGTCGCGCGCCTCCGCCGTCCAGCCGAGATGTGGTCCCGAGCCCCCCGCCCGACCCCTCCGGCGGGATCGACGACGTCGCCCGGGAGGCGCTGCGGTACCTGGTCGCCGGAGCCCCGACCGATCGGCTCACCGACCTGCAGGTGCTCGACGTCCTGGAGGGCGCCGAGCACTGGGTGCGGCGCTCGACCGCCCTGCGGATGCGGTCGGTCGCGCAGATCGCGGAGCGCCACCCGGCCGGGAGCGGCGCCGCGCCGCCGGGCGCGGACCCGCGTGCGGTGCAGCCCGTCTCGCGCTGGCTGCCGGACCAGGTGGCGATCGTGCTGCGGGTCCCGCGCGACCACGCGCGGTCGCTGATCGGGCAGGCGCAGCGGTTCGCCCAGGTGCTGCCGGAGACCCTGGCCGCGTGGGAGTCGGGGGCGATCGACCAGGGCGCCGCCGAGGCGATCTCGTCGTCGACACTCGTCCTCGACGACGAGCGCGCCCGCCGGGTGCAGGCCGCGGTCCTCCCGGGGGCTCCGGAGGCGCACCGCCGGTTGCTGCGGGAAAGGCTGCGCCGCCACATCGCCCGCGTCGACCCGGACGGCGCCCGCGAGCGCCACGAGCGGGCCCGGTCGGAGCGGCGGATGTCGCTCTCCCCGGGTGACGACGGCATGGGCTCGCTCTGGCGGGGCGGCACCGCCGCGCAGGTGGAGGCATCGTGGCAGTGCGTCGACCGGCTCGCGCGCTCCCTGGACGACCCGTGCGACGACCGCACCCTGGACCAGAAGCGCGTCGACCTCGCCCACCAGCTGCTGCAGGGCACGCTGACGCTCACCGACGTCGGCACGGTCCGGGACGCGCTCGGCGCGGACGGGGTGGGCACCGACGAGGACGGCCGGCTCGCAGCGGTCGCGCGGGTGCTCGCCGCGAAGCCGGACCCGGAGGAGGCGGTGGGGCGCCGCCCGCTGATCCAGGTCGTCGTCCCGCTCAGCACGCTGATGGGTGGTGCGGCACCGGCCGAGCTGGTCGGGCACGGCCCGATCCCCGCCGACCTCGCCCGCGCCCTTGCCGCCGGCGGTGTGTGGCAGCGGCTGGTGACCGACCCGCTGTCGGGCACGGTGCTCGACGTCGGACGCACCCGCTACCGCCCGCCGGTCGCGATGGCCGACCACGTCCGGGCGCGGGACTGCACCTGTCGCGGCCCCGCGTGCAGCCGACGGGTCCGCGACCTCGACCACCACCGCCCCTGGGCGGCCGGGGACGGGCCGACCAGCGCGGAGAACCTGTTCGGGCTGTGCCGGGCCGACCACGCGTTGAAGGACGCGCCGGGCCGGCAGGTGCTCGCCGGGACCGACGGCAGCCTGACCCGGGTGGCACCGTGCGGCCGCCGGGCGACGACGCGGCCGTTCGACCACCGGGTCGTCACCGACCCGCTGCCGGACGCGGCCGACCACGACACCGCCGTCGTCGCGCCCTTCTGATCACCGTGCCGAACGGGCAGGGTGGTCCGGCGGAGCCTCGCTCGGGCCGTGTCCGCTGCTCAGGCGGCCGGGGCGGCGAGCTGCCAGGACACGCCGAAGCGGTCCTCGACCCAGGCGAAGGGGCCGAAGCCGTAGTCGTCGAGCGGCATGAACTCCCGCCCACCGGTCGCGAGGGCCGCCAGCAGCCGCTCCTGCTCGTCGCCGGACTCGCAGTCCACCCACAGCGAGACGGCGGGGGAGAAGTCCCACTGGTGCACCGGCGGGCTGTCGCTGCACCGCAGGCGCTGCCCGGCGACGACGAACTCGGCGAGGACCACCGCCGTCGGGTCGTCGGGGCGGTGGGTGACCGAGACGATCTCGCCGTCGTCGAACAGGGAGGTCCAGAACTCCATCGCCTCGCTCGCGCTCGGGCCACGCGGCGGCTGGAAGGTCAGGAACGGCAGGGCGCGGGCGGGCATCGGTCCTCCGGTGGGACGGGGCGGGTGGGGCGTGTCCGAAACCGGACGACACGGACACCTGCCGGTGGGTAGGCTCGACACCATGGCACGAGGCATCTGGTCGCAGAAGGTCCGCACCGCCCGCTGACGGCGGCGCCCTTCACCCCTTCCGAACCGCGTCCGCCGTCCCGGTCCCCGCCGGGCGGCGCATCCCGTGCTGCCCGGCTCCGATCTCGGATGCCGCGGAGCCCTCTCGTGCACACCACCCCCGAACCGTCCTCACCCCTGCCCGCCCTCGACGCCGGCGCGGCCGCCCACGTGCGTGCCGAGGACGTCGTCGTCACCCGCGGGTCGCACCGCGTCCTCACCGGCGTGACGCTGACCGTCTCCGCCCGCTCGCGGCTCGCCGTCGTCGGGGAGAACGGGCGCGGCAAGTCCACGCTCCTGCACGTCCTCGCGGGCCTGCTCGCGCCGGACGCCGGGGTCGTGCACCGCGCCGGCACCGTCGCCCTGGCCCGCCAGGAGGTGCCCGCCCGCGACGGCGAGACCGTCGGCACCCTGACCGCGGAGTCGCTCGCCGCCCCGCGGACGGCGCTGCGCGAGCTGGACGCGGCGACCGCGGCGCTCACCGACGGCGCGCCCGGCGCCGACGACCGGTTCGCCGCCGCCCTGGACACCGCGACCCGGCTCGACGCCTGGGACGCCGAACGCCGCGTCGACGTCGCCCTCGGTGCGCTCGGCGCCTGCGCCGACCGCACCCGGCCACTGGAGACGCTGTCGGTGGGACAGCGCCACCGCGTGCGGCTGGCGTGCCTGCTCGGTGCCCGCCACGACGTCCTGCTCCTCGACGAGCCCACCAACCACCTCGACGCCGCCGGGCTCGACTTCCTGACCCGCACCCTGCGCGCCCACCCGGGCGGGCTCGCCGTGGTCAGCCACGACCGGGCCCTGCTGCGCGACGTCGCCGACGAGTTCTGCGACCTCGACCCGACCCGCGACGGCGCGCCCCGGCTCACCGCGGGCGGCTACGACGGCTGGCGGACCGCGCGGGACCGGGCCCGCGCCGCCTGGGAGGCCGAGCACGCCGAACAGCAGGCCGAGCACCGCCGCCTCGCCGAC
This sequence comes from Pseudonocardia sp. DR1-2, assembly GCF_023717215.1. Taxonomy (NCBI): domain Bacteria; kingdom Bacillati; phylum Actinomycetota; class Actinomycetes; order Pseudonocardiales; family Pseudonocardiaceae; genus Pseudonocardia; species Pseudonocardia sp. DR1-2. The sequence goes on from NZ_JAMQOF010000001.1 coordinate 366,463, forward strand.
GCCGTCGCCACCGCGCGGGACCGGCTCTCGACCGGCTGGCGTCCGGACAAGGGGACCGGCAAGCACGCCCGCCAGTCCCGGGCCCCGGGGGTGGTGCAGGCGCTGCACCGGCGCCGGGGCGAGCTCGACGCGCACCGGATCGACGTCCCGGTACCGCCGTCGTCGCTGCGCCGTCCCGACCTCGACGTGCGCCCCGGCGCGCCCCAGCTGCGCGCGCACGGGGTCGGTGTGCGGGGCCGGCTCGCCCGTCCGGTCGACCTGGTCCTCGACGCGGGCGACCGGCTGCTCGTGACCGGCCCGAACGGGGCCGGGAAGTCGACGCTGCTCGCCGTGCTGGCCGGGGCGCTCGCTCCGGACGCCGGGTCGGTGCGCACCGCGGGCGGCGCCCGGGTCGTCCGGCTGGGGCAGGAGACCGCGGTGCTCGACCCGCGGCGGCCCGCGCGTGCCGTGCTGGAGCACGTCGGTGGTGGCGCCCACGGCCTGCTCGACGCGGCGGCGTTGCGGACCCCGGTGGGTCGGCTGTCGGAGGGCCAGCGGCGCCGGCTCGACCTGGCCCGCGCCCTGGCGGAGCGCCCGACGACGCTGCTGCTCGACGAGCCGACCAACCACCTGTCCGCGCGGCTCGTGGACGAGCTCACCGCGATGGTCCGGGACACCTCGGCGGCCGTCGTCGTCGCCACCCACGACTGGCAGCTGCTGCGCGACCTGGCCGACTGGCCCCGGCTGGAGCTCGACCCGGCCGGGTGATCAGGGCCGGAGCCCGGCCTCGACGGCGTCGAGGGTGCGGCGCAGCCCGGAGTCGAACAGCGGCTCACCGCCGCCGGGCCCGCGCACGACGGCGCCGCCGAGCAGCCGGGACAGCACCGGCAGGCGCTCCGCCCGGCCGGAGCGGCGGACGTCGTCGAGGGTGGGCAGGCGGTCCCCGGCCAGGGCCGCCGCGCCCCGGACGTAGCCGTGCAGCAGGTGCAGCACCTCGACGGCCGCGTGCAGCGGGTGCCCCGCGCCGACGACGTGCGCCAGCAGGGCCTCCGACCACGCGCACTCGGCGGGGCCGGTGGCGCGGGGACCGGCGAGCAGCCCGACGGTCCACGGGTGCTCGTCGAGCACGTCGCGCAGGGCGGCCGCCCAGATCTCGCAGCCCAGCCGCAGCCCGCAGCCCGACAGGTCCGGCGGCTCGCCCAGTGCGAGGTCCAGGACGAGGTCGACCAGCGCGTCCTTGCCGGGCACGTGCCGGTACAGCGACATCGGCGCGGACCCCAGCTCGCGGGCCAGCCGCGGCATCGACACCGCGGCCAGCCCGTCGGCGTCGGCGAGGTGCAGCGCCGTGGCGACGATCGACCCGCGGTCCAGCGTCCGGCGCACCGGGGCCGGGGGAGCGGCCCATCGGGGGTCGTCGGCGGCGGTCACGCGTCGATCATGTCACGCACGCCGTAGGGAGGCCTACGCACGCTGCGTAAGCCCTACGCGTGCCGCGCCGGGAGGAGTGCCGGTGTCCGGTTCGTAGGGTGTCCCGATGGAGTTGTGGGAGGTCGGGGTCATCGCGCTGGCCGGGCTCTGGGCGGGGTTGATCAACACCGTCGTCGGGTCGGGGACGCTGGTGACCTTCCCGGTGCTCGTGGCGCTGGGCTTCCCCCCGGTGACGGCGACGACGTCGAACGCCATCGGGCTGATCACCGGCTCGATCACCGGCGCCGTCGGCTACCGCAAGGAGTGGGCCGGGCACGGTCGCCGCCTGGCGAAGTACGGCGTCGCGTCGTTCCTGGGGGCCGTGGTCGGTGCGGCGCTTCTGCTGTCGCTGCCGCCGGACGCGTTCGAGACGATCGTGCCGGTCCTGGTCGGCATCTCGGTGCTGCTGGTCGCCGTGCAGCCCCTGCTGGCCCGCCGGCTGCGCGACCGCCCGCGTCCGGACCGGACCGGCTCGCCGGTGCTCTACGTGCTGGTGTTCCTGGTGGGCGTCTACGGCGGCTACTTCACCGCCGCCCAGGGGATCATGCTGGTCGGGGTGATGGGGTTGCTCGTCGCGGACCCGCTCCAGCGGCTCAACGCCTTCAAGAACACCCTCGCCTCGGTCGTGAACATCGTCGCCGGGGCGATCTACGCCGTCGTCGCGCCGGTCGACTGGACGGTCGTCGGCATCATCGCGGTCAGTTCGATCGTCGGCGGGCTGCTCGGTGCGAAGGTCGGCCGCAGGCTGCCGCCCGCGGTGCTGCGGACCGTGATCGTCGTGATCGGGGTCGTGGCGATCGTGTTCCTGCTGGTGGAGTGAGCGCCCGGAACTGTCGGGGGTGTCTGCTCTCCTGGGGTCGTGGACGACGACCGCGCCGCCGAGCTGGCCGTGGCCCTCGCCGCGCTGGCCGGTCGCGAGATCGGTCCGGCCGAGGCGCGGGCCGTCGTCGCGCACGCCCACGACCTGACCCCGGCCCGGGCGAACACGGTCTGGACCCGGCACCGGGCCGCGCCGCGGACCGTGTCGCTGCGCGACTACCTGGCGATGACGATCCGGTTCACCGCGCAGGACCCCGCCGTCGGCGGGTCCGGCGGCATGGAGCCGCACGCCTCACCGGATCCACACGGCCGACACGGTGGGATGGGACCGTGAGCACGACTGCCTCGACCGGTCCGGACCCGATCACCCCCGCCCGCGACGCCGAGCGGCTCGAGCGTGCGGTGCTCGAGGTGAAGCGGGTGATCGTCGGCCAGGACCGCCTCGTCGAGCGCATGCTGGTGGGGCTCCTCGCGAAGGGGCACCTGCTGCTGGAGGGCGTCCCCGGCGTCGCGAAGACCCTCGCCGTGGAGACGTTCGCGACGGTCGTGGGCGGCAGCTTCTCCCGGCTGCAGTTCACCCCCGACCTGGTGCCCGCCGACATCCTCGGCACCCGCATCTACCGGCAGGGCCGCGAGGAGTTCGACGTCGAGCTCGGTCCGGTCGTCGCGAACTTCGTGCTCGCCGACGAGATCAACCGTGCGCCGGCCAAGGTGCAGTCGGCGATGCTCGAGGTGATGGCCGAGCGCAAGCTCTCCCTCGCCGGCCGCGACCACCCGATGCCCGACCCGTTCCTCGTGCTCGCCACCCAGAACCCGATCGAGAACGAGGGCGTCTACCCCCTGCCCGAGGCGCAGCGCGACCGCTTCCTGTTCAAGCTGATCATCGAGTACCCGGGCGTCGAGGAGGAACGGGAGATCATCTACCGGATGGGGTCCACCCCGCCGGTGCCCTCCCAGGTCCTCACCCCCGAGGAGCTGGTCCGGCTGCAGCGCACCGCGGCGGACGTGTTCGTGCACCACGCCCTGGTCGACTACGTCGTGCGGCTGGTCGTCGCGACCCGGCTGCCGTCCGAGCACGGCCTGTCCGACGTCGCGTCCTGGATCGCCTACGGCGCCTCGCCGCGTGCGTCGCTCGGCATCGTGTCCGCCGCCCGCGCGCTGGCCCTGGTCCGCGGCCGGGACTACGTCCTCCCGCAGGACGTGCTGGAGGTCGCCCCGGACGTGCTGCGCCACCGCCTGGTGCTGTCCTACGACGCGATCGCCGACCAGGTGCCGGTCGACCACATCGTCACCCGGGTCCTGCAGACCGTGCCGTTGCCGCAGGTCAGCGCCCGGCCCGGGGGAGGGCCCGAGGGCGCGTCGACGGCGTGGCCGCCCGCACCGGGTGCCGGCCAGGGCCCGGCGTGACGGCGGGGTCCGCCGACCTCGTCCGGCTCGAGGCCTCCCTGCGGACCCTGGAGCTCACCGTCCGGCGCCGGCTGGACGGGCTGCTCCAGGGCAACCACATCGGCCTGCTGCCCGGGCCCGGCACCGAGCCCGGTGACGCGCGGCCCTACCAGCCCGGTGACGACGTCCGCCGGATGGACTGGTCGGTCACCGCCCGCACCACCGCGCCGCACGTGCGCGAGACCGTCGCCGACCGCGAGCTGGAGACCTGGGCGGTGGTCGACCTGTCGCGCAGCATCGACTACGGCACCGCCCGCACCGACAAGCGGCACCTGGCGCTGGCCGGGCTCACCGCGGTCGCCCAGCTGACGACCGGCGGCGGGAACCGGCTCGGCGCCGTCGTCGCGAACGGGGAGTCGACGCTGCGGCTGCCCGCCCGCGGCGGCCTGGCGCACGCCCGCGGCCTGGTCCGCCGGGTCGCGACGATGCCGCCGGCACCCGAGGGCACCCGGGGCGACCTGTCCGGTGCGCTCGACGAGCTGCGCCGCCCGCCGCGCCGGCGCGGGCTGGTCGTCGTGGTGTCGGACTTCCTCGGCGAGCCCACCTGGGAGCGGTCCCTGCGGGCGCTCTCGGCCCGCCACGAGCTGCTCGCGATCGAGGTCGTCGACCCGCGGGAGCTGGAGCTGCCCGACGTCGGGACCGTCGTGCTCGCCGACCCCGAGACCGGGCGCCAGCGCGAGGTCGACACCACGCCGCTGCTGCGCCGCGAGTTCGCGGCCGCCGCCTCCGAGCACCGCGACCGGGTGGCCACCGCGCTGCGCCGCTGCGGGGCCGGGCACCTGACCCTGCGCACCGACACCGACTGGGTGGCCGACATCGTGCGGTTCGCCGTCGCCCGCAAGCACGCCGCTGCTCCGCGGAGGCTCGCGTGACGTTCACCGCCCCCTGGTGGCTGCTCGGGTTGCTCGTCGTCGCCGCGCTCGCGGCGGCCTACGGGTGGCTGCTGCGGCGGCGCCGTCGCGACGTCGTGCGGTTCACCAACCTGGAGCTGCTGGAGTCGGTCGCCCCGAAGCGGCCGGGCCGGTGGCGGCACCTCCCGGCGATCGCGCTGATCGCGGCGCTGGCGGTGCTCACCGTGGCGCTCGCCGGGCCGCAGGCCATGGCGAAGGTGCCGCGCAACCGGGCCACGGTGATGCTGGTGATCGACGTGTCGCTGTCGATGAAGGCCACCGACGTCGCCCCGACCCGGCTCGCCGCCGCGCAGGCCGCGGCCAAGCAGTTCGCCGACCAGCTGACCCCCGGCGTCAACCTGGGGCTGGTGTCCTTCGCCGGGACGGCGGCGGTGCTCGTCTCGCCCACGACCGACCGCAGCGCGGTCAAGAACGGCGTCGACAACCTGCAGCTCGCCGAGTCCACAGCGACCGGTGAGGCGATCTTCACGGCGATGCAGTCGATCGACACCTTCTCCCGCTCGCTGCAGGGCGGCCCGGACGCGGCGGGCGTGCCGCCACCGGCGCGGATCGTGCTGCTCTCCGACGGCACCCAGACCGTCCCGGGACCGGACGGGGAGAACGAGCCGCGCGGCTCGTTCACCGCGGCCGCCGAGGCGAAGAACCGGGGCGTCCCGGTGTCCACGATCTCCTTCGGCACCAGCTACGGCACGATCGAGCTCGACGGCGGGCGCACCCCCGTCGCCGTCGACGACGCCTCCATGGAGCGCATCGCGCAGCTCTCGGGCGGCCGGTTCTTCACCGCCGCCACCGAGTCCGAGCTGCGCGCGGTCTACTCCGACCTGTCCGAGGAGCTCGGCTACGAGGAACGCGAGGTCGACGCGAGCAGGCCCTGGATGATCGGCGGGTTCGTGCTCCTGATCGGCGGGCTCGGCGCGGGCATCCTGCTGGGCAGGCGACTGCCGTGAGGGTGATCTCCGCTCGCGGGTACCGGCCGGTAGTGCGTTAGGTTCACCCCCCGTGGGACGTAGCGTGCTCGTGACCGGAGGAAACCGCGGCATCGGCCTGGCGATCGCACAGGCGTTCGCGGCGGAGGGCGACCAGGTGGCGGTGACCTACCGCTCCGGGAAGGACGACATCCCCGACGGGCTGTTGCCGGTGCACTGCGACGTCACCGACGCCGAGTCCGTCGACGCCGCGTTCACCGAGGTCGAGGCCGCGCACGGCCCGGTCGAGGTGCTGGTGTCCAACGCCGGCATCACCGACGACGGCCTGCTCATGCGGATGGCCGAGGAGTCCTTCACCAAGGTCGTCGACGCCAACCTCACCGCGGCCTACCGGGTCGCGAAGCGGGCCTCGCGCGGGATGCTGAAGGCCAAGAAGGGCCGGATGATCTTCGTATCGTCGGTCGTGGGCCTCTCCGGCTCGGCCGGGCAGGTCAACTACGCCGCCTCGAAGTCCGGGCTCGTCGGCCTGGCCCGCTCGGTCGCCCGCGAGCTGGGCAGCCGCGGCATCACCGCGAACGTGGTCGCTCCCGGGTTCGTCGACACCGACATGACCCGTGCGCTGCCCGAGAAGCGGCGCGAGGAGATCCTGGGGACCATCCCGCTCTCCCGCTACGCCGACACCGGCGAGATCGCCTCGGTCGTCGCCTTCCTCGCCTCGCCCGGCGCCGGTTACGTCACCGGAGCGGTCGTCCCGGTCGACGGCGGCCTGGGCATGGGGCACTGAGCGAGGTCCGCGGAGCGGACATCGGCACCGTGCCCACCGGCCCGGGCATGCAGAACTCTCGAAAGGACGTCATGGGACTGCTCGACGGCAAGCGGCTGCTGATCACCGGTGTGATCACCGACGCCTCGCTGGCCTTCCACTCCGCCAAGATCGCCCAGGAGCAGGGCGCCGACGTCGTGCTCACCGGTTTCGGCCGGATGCGGCTGGTCGAGCGGATCGCGATGCGGCTGCCGAAGCCCGCACCGGTCGTCGAGCTGGACGTGTCGGACCAGGAGCAGCTGGACTCGCTCGTCGAGCGGATCACCCCGCACCTGGGCGACGAGCCGCGCCTCGACGGCGTGCTGCACTCCATCGGGTTCGCCCCGCCCGGCGCGCTCGGCGAGGGCGCGTTCCTCAACGCGCAGTGGGAGGACGTCGCCACCACGATCCAGGTGTCGGCGTACTCGTTGAAGTCCCTGGCGATGGCGTGCAAGCCGCTGCTCGGCCCGGGCAGCTCGATCGTCGGCATGGACTTCGACAACCGGCAGGCGTGGCCCGCCTACGACTGGATGGGCGTCGCGAAGTCCGCGCTGGAGTCGGTCACCCGATACCTGGCCCGCGACCTGGGCCGCGACGGCATCCGGGTCAACCTGGTCGCCGCCGGCCCGGTGAAGACGATGGCCGCCAAGTCGATCCCGGGCTTCTCCGCGTTCGAGGACGTGTGGGACAAGCGCGCCCCGCTCGGCTGGGACATGAACGACCCGGTGCCGGTCGCCAAGACCGTGTGCGCCGCGCTGTCGGACTGGATGCCGACCACCACCGGTTCGATGATCATGGCCGACGGCGGGGTGCACGCCGTCGGCGTGTGAGCCGCTACCGGCCCGCGCGCGTCGGCGCGGGCCGGGGTCGATAATCGGGGTCGTGCCCGAACAGTTCGACGCGATTCTGCTGCTCAGCTTCGGCGGCCCCGAGGCCCCCGACGAGGTTCGCCCGTTCCTGGAGAACGTGACCCGGGGGCGCGGGGTCCCGCCGGAGCGCCTCGATGCCGTCGAGGAGCACTACCAGCACTTCGGCGGGGTCTCGCCGATCAACGCCCGCAACCGCGAGCTGGTCGCGGCGATCGCCGCGCGCACCGAGCTGCCGGTGTACTTCGGCAACCGCAACTGGGGGCCCTTCGCCGAGGACACCGTGCGCGAGATGGCCGAGGACGGCGTCGCGCGGGCGTTGGTGTTCGCGACCAGCGCCTACGGCGGCTACTCCGCCTGCCGCCAGTACCACGAGGACATCTCCCGGGCCCGGGACGCGGTCGGCGACGCGGCCCCCGAGCTGGTCAAGCTGCGCCACTTCTACGACCACCCGGACTTCGTGCGCGCCAACGCCGACGCCGTGCGGACCGCGTGGGCACAGCTGCCCGAGGACCGTCGCGAGGCGGCACGGCTGGTGTTCACCGCGCACTCCATCCCGACCTCGGCCGACGCGGCCGCCGGGACCCCGGCCGACGGCGGGCACCGCTACTCCCGCCAGGTCGCCGAGGCCGCGGCGCTGGTCGCCGCCGAGGTGGGCGTCGACGAGTTCGACGTCGTCTGGCAGTCCCGCTCCGGTCCGCCCCAGGTGCCGTGGCTGGAGCCCGACATCGTCAACCACATCGACGACCTGCACGCCAAGGGTGTGCCCGCGGTCGTCGTCGCGCCGGTCGGGTTCGTGTCCGACCACGTCGAGGTCGTGTGGGACCTCGACAACGAGGCGGCCGAGCGTGCCGCCGAGCACGGCATGGGCTTCGCCCGCGCCGCCACCGCCGGACCCGACCCACGCTTCGCCGACATGGTGGTCGAGCTCGTGCGGGAGCACTCCGACGGCGTACCCGCCCGGCGGCTGGGCACCGGCCCGTCCGCCGGGTGCACCCGCAACGGAGCGCCCTGCGCGGTCGACTGCTGCGTGCCGCAGCGGCGGCCCGCCCGGCCGAGCTGATCAGCGCCGCCGCACCCGGGCCAGATGGGCGGGGACCTCGACCCTGGTCCCGGCCGGCTCGCCGTAGGACCCGGCCAGGCCGGCGGTCACGATCCCCCGGTAGGACGCCGGTCCGACGGTCTCCACCGTCCAGTCCGGTCCGGTGAACGCGGCCCGGATGTCGGCCGCGTCGATCACCGGGCCGAACTCGGCGACGGCGCCGGTCCGGGCCAGGGCGAGCACGTGCACCACGCCGCCGGGACGCACGACCCCGGCCAGCGCGCGGGCGTAGCGGGCCTGGTCACCGGGGTCGAACAGGTGGAACAGGGCACTGTCCACCACCGTGTCGAACGGGCCGAGGCCGTCCGGGGCGAGCGCGTCGGCGACGACGAACCGGGCGTCCACGCCCGCGGCCGCGGCCCGCTCCCGGGCCCGCCGGACCGCGGTCGGGGCCGCGTCGGCGCCGAGCACGTCGTACCCGAGCCCGGCGAGCAGGATCGTGTGCTCGCCGGTGCCGCAACCCGGGTCGAGGACGGTGCCGGTGACCGCTCCCGAGCCGACGAGTGCGACGACCGCCGGCTGCGGCTCGTCGATCACCCAGGGCGGGTCGCCGTCGCGGTAGGCCTGGTCGAACAGGGAGACGGGCGGGGTCAGCTCCATCGGATGCTCCTCTCGGGGGACGTCCCGGGAGCATCCGACCTCCACCTCGGTCGAGGTCAAGGTCCCGGCCGAGATCGACGATCCGGTAACCGTTTGTCCGTATTCTTGTGGTTCGTGTCCACATGGGGTGAAGTTCCGCCCCATGACCTCCGTACCGACCACGGCACCGCCGCAACCCGGCGTGCTCGAGGGCATCGAGCTGTCCATCAACTCGGTGTTCGACCCGATCTCGACCGGGCTGTCGAACATCGTCTTCTACGAGGTGACCGTCCTCGGAGCGGACTTCCCGCTGATCGTGGGCTGGCTGATCCTGGCCGGGGTGCTGTTCACCCTCTACTTCGGGTTCGTCCAGTTCCGCAGCATCGGGCTCGCCCTGCGGATCGTCCGTGGCCGCTACACCCGGCGCGACGAGCCGGGGGAGATCACCCACTTCCAGGCCCTGGCCTCCGCGTTGTCGGGCACCGTCGGTCTGGGCAACATCGCCGGCGTCGGTGTGGCGGTCACGATCGGTGGTCCCGGCGCGACGTTCTGGATGATCGTCGCCGGGCTGCTCAGCATGGCCACCAAGTTCGTCGAGTGCACCCTCGGCGTGAAGTACCGCGAAGTGCACCCCGACGGCACCGTGTCCGGCGGTCCGATGCACTACCTGCGGATCGGTGTCGCCGAGCGCATCCCCAACGCGTTCGGCCGCGGCCTGGGCAAGGTCCTGGCCGCCGGTGCGGCGGTGATGATCCTCTTCTTCGGCGTCGCCGGCGGGAACATGTTCCAGGCCAACCAGACCTTCGCCCAGCTCCGCAACGTCACCGGGGGCGAGACCGGTCTGCTCGGCAGCGGCGGCGCCGCGTTCGTCTTCGGTCTGCTTCTGGCCGCGCTCGTCGGGGCGGTCGTGTTCGGGGGCATCAAGTCCGTCGGTGCGGTCACGGGTCGTCTCGTCCCGGCGATGGCGATCGTCTACGTGACCGCCTGCCTCGTCGTGATCGCCGTGAACATCGCGCAGGTCCCGACGGCGTTCGGGCTCATCCTCTCGGGAGCGTTCTCCGCCGAGGGCGTGGTGGGCGGTGCGCTCGGCGCCATGATCGTCGGTTTCCAGCGGGCGGCCTTCTCGAACGAGGCGGGCCTGGGCTCCTCGCCGATCGCGCACTCGGCGGTGCGGACGAGGAACCCGGCCACCGAGGGGTACGTGGCCCTGATCGAGCCGTTCGTCGACACCGTGGTCATCTGCACGATGACCGCGCTGACCATCGTGATCGCCGGTACGCCCTTCTGGCAGCAGGCCCAGGCGACCGCCTTCGCCAGCGGCGGCTCCGACGTGGCAGACGGCGTGCTCATCACCTCCGACGCGTTCGCCACGGTGCTGCCGTGGTTCCCCTACGTGCTCGCGGTCGCGGTGTTCCTGTTCGCCGTCTCCACGATCATCACGTGGGGCTACTACGGGCAGAAGGCCTGGACCTACCTGTTCGGCAAGAACGTGGTGTCCGAGCGCGTCTACCAGACGGTCTTCTGCTTCTTCGTGGTCGTCGGCTCGGTGCTGACCCTGGGCAGCGTGCTCGACTTCGCCGACGCGGTGCTCTTCCTGCTCGCCTTCTTCAACATCCTGGGCCTCTACGTGCTGGCCCCGGTGGTCAAGAAGGAGGTCCGGGCGTTCCGCGCGAAGCTCGCCTCCGGCGAGGTCACCGAGGTGGAACCGTCCGAGCGGGCGATGCTCTGACCCGTCGCGTGGGCCCGGTCAGATCCGGGCCCACGCCCGGGCGAGCAGCTCGTAGGACCGCAGGCGGTCGTCGAGGGTGGGGGCGACGGTCTCGACGACGAGCTCGTCGGCCTCCGCGGCCTCGACGATCGCGGCGAGCCGGCTCGCCACCGCGTCCGCCCGGCCGACGACGCGGGTCCGCAGGCGGTCGTCCAGCGCGACCTGCTCGTCCGGGTCCAGCGGGGGGAGGCCGGCCCGCTCGTCGGCGGTGGGGTAGTGGTGCGCGCCGGCGTCGAGGGCGAGCCCGCGCAGCCAGACGTCGTAGCCGGAGCCCAGTGCGGCGGCCTCGTCCTCGGTGTCCGCGGCCAGCGCCGACACCGCGATCGCGACGTGCGGGCGGTCCCGGTAGGGGCCCGGTACGAACCGCTCGCGGTACAGGTCGATCGCCTCGAGCACGGTGGTCGGCCGGGAGAAGTAGGCGACGCCCATCGGCAGCCCGTTGCGCGCGGCGTACTCGGCGCTCTCGCCCGCGCCCGCTGCATGCACCCATACCTGCGGGGTCACGGCGTCGAGCAGGTCGACCGGCGTGCCCTGCAGTCCCGGCTCCTTGCCTGCGAGCAGGCGCAGGAGCTGGTCGCAGCGCCCGCTGAAGGTGCCCAGGCCGCGTTCGAGCAGCCGGGCCTCGACGTGCGGGCGGTCGTGGTCGAACCCGACGGTGCGTGGCGTGCGGGCGGCGACCGACCGGCCCAGCCCGAGGTCGGTGCGGCCACCGGACAGGGCGGACAGCAGCGTCGCGTCCTCGGCCAGGCGCAGCGGCGGGTGGTAGGCGACCAGGGTGGCGGCGACGCCCAGCCGGATGCGCTCGGTCCGGGCCGCGAGGTGCGAGAGCAGCACCATCGGGCTGGTCGACCCGAGCACCGGGTTGAGGTGGTGCTCGCCGACCCAGTAGCGCAGCATGCCGAGCGACTCGGCCTGGCGTGCGAGCACGATCGCGTCGGAGACGACGTCGGTGGCGGTTCCGCCGGGCCGGACCGGGTTCAGGTCCAGGCACGACAGCGGGATCGTGGACAGGGTGCACTCCTGCGACAGGCGGGGTGCACGGAGTCGGCACCGGGGCTCGTCCGAATCTAGAGCCGCCGCGGGCAGGGGGTCAACGCGCCGGGAGCCGGAGCGCCGGGACTCACGTTGTCAAGGAATCATTGACGCCTACGCGCGGTCAACCGAGCGGCGACACCCGCCGGCCGCGGAGCCGGGGGAGGGGAGGCCGGCTCGCGCTGTCGGCCGGAACGACCGTGGCCGGGCCGGTCGTGCCGGCGGTACCCCGGCCGGTGCGGATCACCAGGCGGTCCGGGCCGGTGCGAGGCCGGGGGCGGTCCGGCCTCGGCTCCCCGGCCCGGCCACGGTCGTCGACGCCCCGTGCCCGTGCGTCGACAGGACACGTGGGCGGGCCGCCGGGGTGGACGGGTTCTCGCGCCGGTCGCGTCCAGGACGGGGGCGAGGTCCGGGCGGCGTGCGGACAAGGGGCTGCCGGCGACTCCTACGTCGTAGCCCTTCTTTGTCAATGAAGCATTGACGCCAGCGAATCGTCGACGAAACAACGACAACCGAACCGCCAGGACCGGAGGAAGCCGGCGCCGGCCGGGGAGGTCCGGTGGCCCGGGCCGGCGACCGGTGTGCGGTGCGGCCCCCGGGTCAGCGGGGTCGGTCGGCGGCCCGGTCGAGCGCGTCGACGACGGCGTCGGTGAACGCCCCGGCGCCGCCGTGCCCGGCGTCGTCGATGATCCGCAGCTCGCTGCCCGGCCAGCGCCGGTGCAGGTCCCAGGCGATGTCCGGAGGGCCGGAGACGTCGTACCGGCCGTGGACCAGGGTCCCGGGGATCCCGGCGAGCCGGGTCACGCCGCGGAGCAGGGCGTCGTGGGGGAGGAACGCGGCGTGCCGCCAGTAGTGCGTGACCAGCCGGGCGAAGACGAGCCGGAACGCCGGGTCCTCGTAGCGTCGGCTCGGCCGGTGGCCCGGTGCGAGGGAGACGTGGGTGTCCTCCCAGCGGCACCACTCGCGGGCGGCGTCCTCACGTACGGCCGGGTCGGGGTCGGCGAGCAGGGTCGCGTAGGCGTCCACGAGGCGGATGCCACGCAGGTGGGCGGGCACGGCGCCGGCGAAGCGGTCCCACGCGGCGGGGAAGATCCGGCGCATGTCCTCGGTGATCCAGCGGACCTCCCGCTCGGTCGTCGTGGTGACCGCGGCGAGGACGAGCGCGTCGACGCGCCGCGGGTGGGCCTGGGCGTAGGCGAGGGCGAGGGTGCTGCCCCAGGAGCCGCCCCGCACGACCCAGGAGGGGACGGCCAGCAGCTCGCGGAGCCGCTCGATGTCGTCGACGAGCAGCTGTGTGGTCTGGGTGCGCCCCAGGTCGACGGCGGGGTCGGAGGCGAGCGGCCTGCTGCGGCCGCAGCCGCGCTGGTCGAGCAGCACGATCCGGTACCGCTCGGGGTCGTAGTACCGGCGGGCCCCGGCCGAGGCGCCCGAACCGGGACCGCCGTGCAGGTCCAGCGCGGGCCGCCCGTCGGGGTTGCCGCAGGTCTCCCAGTGGAGGGTCTGGCCGTCGTCGGTGGTGAGGGTGCCGGCGTCGTAGGGCTCGATCGGCGGGTGGAGGGGCACGGCTACAGACCTGCCAGCAGGGCGGCGGAGTTGTCCTCCCACGCGTTGTCGATGCGGATGTAGGCGCCGACGGTGGCCAGGGAGCGGTGCCGGGTCTGGTGGGCGATGGCCCGGTCGGAGGCGCCGCGCTGGTGGGCGTAGGTGACGTGGCCCGCGCGCAGGGAGTGCGCCGACCAGGGGCCGGGGCCGATGTCGGCCCGGGCCACCGCGCGCTGGACGATCTCGTTGACCGACTCCGGGTGCAGCGGCCGGTCGGTCACCCGGTTGCCGCGGGTGACCTTGCGCAGCACCGGGCCCTCGGTGATCCCGGCTGCATCGAGCCAGGTCCGCAGCGCGGTGACCGGGCAGCGCGCGGCCCGGTGCGCGTGCGGGAGGACGACGAGCTCGGGCTCGGTGCCGTACGGGTTGGTCTTGGACCGGGGGATCGACAGGACGCGGCCGCGCGGGTGGTCGGCGACGTCGGCGACGGTGAGCGCGGCCAGCTCGGAGCGGCGCAGCGCGGAGAAGAACCCGACCAGCAGCAGGGCCCGGTCGCGCAGGCCGGCGAGGTCGTCCTCACCCGGGCGGGTCGCGTAGCTGCGGGTGGTGGGGCAGGCGTCGACGACGTCGTCGAGGTCGGGGGGCATCAGCGGCCGGGCCTGGACCGGCGGGGCACCGTGGGTGCGGCGGATGCCTTCCCAGACGGCGGTGACGCGGCGGGCGTCGGTGGGGTCGGGCAGGTCGCGCATGACGTGCACGAACCGGATCGAGGACAGCCGGCGGCTGATGGTCCCGACCTTCGCCCCGGCCCCGGCGAGCTCGGTGATGTAGCCGGACAGCGCCTCGGGGGCGGCGGGCAGCGCCTCGTGCCCGTGCCGGGCGCACCAGCCGCTGAACTCCCGCCAGTCCGAGGCGTAGCCGCGACGGGTGTTGGCCGACCGGGCGGCCGCGACGTAGGCGGCCTCCTGCTCGGTCAGTGGGAGGTCCACCTGCGGCGCGAGCAGCTCGGCGCCGGGGACGCCGGTGGGGGCGGGGTCGGTCACGGGGTCATCCTGCCGGTCCCGGTGCCCGCGCCACGATCACCACGCCCGGGCCGGTCCGTTCGTCGGGGTGCAGGAGGAGCTCGGCCTCGGGGTGCAGCCCGGCCCGCCCGAGGAGGTCGCGCAGCTGCTCGGGCCGCCACAGGTGGGTGGTCCAGCGGACGGGCACGCCGCCGTAGCACTCGGTGCGTTCGAGCTCGCCGTCGCCGACGTGGGTCGCCAGGATCAGCCGCCCGCCGGGGGCGAGGGCGCGGGTGAAGGAGGCCAGGACGTGCGGCAGGACGTCGCGGGGCAGGTGGAACAGCGACCACCAGCCCAGGACCCCGGCGAGCGAGGCGTCGGGGACCGCGAGCTCGGTGGCCGAGCCGACCGAGAACCGGCAGTGCGGGTACAGCCGCCGGGCGTGGGCGACCATGGCGGGGGAGAGGTCCATCCCGGACGCGTCGACACCGCGCTCCACGAGGTGGGCGGTGACCTGCCCCGGCCCGCAGCCGACGTCGAGGACCGGCCCGCGGCCCGCGACGGCGTCGGCGAAGGTGTCCATGGCGGCCCGGAGCCAGGGGTGGGTGCGGACGTCACCGAGGCCGGTGGTGACGACCATGTCGACGTAGTTGTCGGCGACGCGGTCGTAGGAGTCGCGGACGGCGTCGAGGTCGGCGGGGCGCGGGACCGGGGGCACGGTCAGTGCACGACCGCGGCGACGAGGAGCAGTGCGGCGGCCAACGCCGCCGTCAGCACCCGGCCCTGCCGGGTCTGCGGGCGCAGTCCCCACCCGACCCGCTTCGGCCCGAACCACGGTGACCTGCCCATCGCCGCTCCTCCCGCCCGCTCCCCGGCCAGGCTATCGCCGGTGATCGGGGCCCGGGGCCGCGCGGCCACGCTCGACCGTTCACGGCGGCGGCGTGGCGGGACGACCTGGGAGGGCTCCCGACACCGATGCCCGAGGATCCGCAGCACTGCCGCAGGACCCGATGGGATGGCGGCAGCCGACACCGATGTCCAGCAATGAGGAGGATCTCGTGGTGAACAGAAGGCAGTCCATCCGTCGGATGGCGACCCTCGCCGTCGCATCCGTGGCGAGCATCGGCGCGCTCGGCTTCGCCGGTGTCGGCGTGGCTCAGGCCGGCGAGCACATCACGTCCGCGGGCACGTTCCAGAGCAGATCGGCATGCGAGTCGGCGATCGCTTCCTTCACTGCGACCCCGGTTGGGGGGAAGTACGTCTGCGCCTCGAACGGCAACCCGGCGTCGCAGGCCGAGCCGACGTACACCGCCTACTACCACTACTGGGACTGACGCAATCCCGCCTGCGACGCGGTGCCGGGGACACGTTCTCGAGGGGGATCGTGTCCCCGGGTCTCCTCGTCGCCGCGTCGACAACCGCACGGGCCGGAGCGTGTTCGACGTGAAGGTCGATCGGGTCGCGCCCGGACGGCGTCTCCGGGCGCTGCCTGCCTCCCGGCCGAGGCGCTGGAGGCGTCGGCCCGTCAGCAGGTCCCGCGGTGGACGACACGACACCGCTCGCGATCGGGGCGGTCACGGCGCCGGTCGAGCGGGTCGGGCGGTGCCGGGTCGTGGCGCACCGCCGGGGTGGCGGCATCGCCGTCGCGGCCGCGGCGGCCACGCCCGCGCTCGTCGAGTCGCTCGTACTCGTCGAGCCGCACGGCCTGCCCGACGACGGGGGACCGGGCGGGGTCCCTCGTGTTCGGGGACTTCCTCGACCGGCCCCCGTCGTACCGGCAGCTCCGGGCCCGGGTGGCAGCCCTACGTCGGGGGAGCAGCCGGGACCGTCGAGCACCTGGACCTGCCCGCCGCCGGCCGGGCGGGACGGCCACATGCCGGATGACGGCACGAACAGCGACGTGGTCGCGGAGTGGCCCGGCGCCTCCGTGACGGCCCGACCGCACACCGCCCGGCGGTCCCGCTCCACCACGGTTCCCCGCGGGCTCCCGCGCCCCGGCGACGGTCGGTACACCCGTGGTTCTGACAACCCGGGATTCTCTGCATTATCCCAGGTTGTAGAAGTTTGAGTAAACAAACCGGAAACCACTAGCAAGTTCGTATAACCAGAACTGCTAGCATGGCCGGCGTGACGGACACGGTGGTGCGGTGCGGATACAGCCGGTGCCGGGCGGAGCTGCCCCCGCCCGGGCCGCAGGGCGGCCGTCCGCGGTCGTTCTGCCGGGACACCCGGTGGGAGCAGGGGCGGACGTGCGCGCAGATGGCCCGCGCCGAGCGGGAGGCCCTCGGTGCTCTCGGCCTCGACACCGGGACCGGGGCGTTCGCGCTCGACGCGGACCGGCTCCGCGAGCACGTCGGCGCGCTCGCCGGGCCGGTGGCCGAGCTGTCCGGGGCGCTGACCGCTGTGCTGGACCGGCTCGACGAGATCGAGCGCGACGCCCTGGCCGCCACCGAGGCCGCCCGCGCGGGCGCCGCCGAGTCCGACGCCGCCCGTCGGCAGGCCGACACCGCCCGGGAGACGGCCGAGCACCGGGCCCGTGAGGCGGACCGGGCCGCGACCGAGGCCCGGCAGGAGCGGGCCGAGGCGGTGACCCGGGCCGAGGAGGCCGCCGCCACCGCCCTCGCGGCGACCGAGGCCCTCGGTGCGGCCCGGCAGCAGGCCGCCGACGCCGTCGCCGCCCGGGACGCCGCCGTCGCCGACGCCCGCGAGGCCCGGGACACCGCCGCGACCGCCATCCGGGACCGGGAGGCCGCGGTGCTCGCCGCCCGGACCGCCGAGCACGAGCGCGATGCCGCCCTCGCCCGCGCCGACGCCGCCACCCGCGACCGGGACCGCCTGGACGCCGACCTGACGGCGCTGCGGGCCGACCACGCCGCGGTCGTCGCCGACCGGGCGGGTCTGGTCGAGACCGTCGTCGAGCAGCGCAGCCGGCTCGCCGCGCAGCGCGACCTGCTGACCGAGGCCCGCGCCGTCGCCGACGGGCTGCGCGCGCAGCACGAGAGCGCCCGCACCGCGGCCGAGGAGCTGACCCGCCGGCTCGACGACACCCGCCGGGAGCGGGACGGGCTCGCCGCGGAACGGGACCGGCTGCGTGCCGCGGCACCGGAGCCGGGCCCGGCCCGGATGCACCCCGACGACCTCGCGGCCCTCGCGGCCGCGGTGCGGGGGTGAGGCCCGGCGGCCGGACCGGCCGGGCTCCCGCCCCGGTCGTGGTGACGGTGCTGCGGGAGCGGCTCTACGGCACGCTGTCCTGCCTGTCGACCCTGCTGGTCCTGCTCGGCCACGGTGGCGAGGGCTCCTCGGCCGGATCCGCGATCGTCGACGTCGTGGTGGCCGCGGGCGCCCTGTGGGCGGCGAGCCTGCTCTCCGACGTCGTCGCGCACCTCGCCGTGCACGGGCACAGGCCCCGGGGCCACGAGCTCGTCGCCGCGCTGCGCAGCTCGGGGCAGATCCTCCAGGCCTCCGCCGCGCCGGTCGTGCTGCTCGCCGCCGCCGCGGCCGGGCTGCTGGAGCCGACCACCGCGCTGCAGCTCTCGACCGGGGTGACGGTGCTGGTGCTGGCCCTGTTCGCCGTGCTGGCGGCCCGGCGGACCCCGCTGTCGTGGTGGCGACGGGTGCTGCTGGTCGTCGCGCTCGTCGGACTCGGCGCACTCGTCATCGTGGTCAAGCTGCTCGCGCACGGCTGACCTCAGCCGCCCGGGACCGCCCCGGGACGGGTGGTGGCCCGCGGCGGTGTGCACACGGTGCCCGCCGCCGGCAGCGTGGTGTCGAGCAGCGTGGCCTCCACCGCGGCGTCGACACAGGGGTCGGTGCCGTACGAGCCGTGCCCGACACCCTCGCGGGTCAGCAGGACCGCCCGGTCCAGGGTGTCGGCCGTCCGCTCCGCCCAGGTGTGGGGCGTGACCGGGTCGAGCCGGCCGCCGACCACCAGCGTCGGCGGGGCGCCCGCGCCGGTCAGCGGCGCGGTGACCCGGTCGGTGTTCGGCGCGGGCCACACCGCACAGGCCAGCGCGCTGTAGGCGGCGCGGGTGCCGATCCGCGGTGCGTGCTCGACCGCCCGCTCGGCGGCCGCGGTGTGCGCAGCGACGTCGGCCGGGGTGCTCCAGTCCGCGCAGCGCACCGCGGTGTGCTGCTCCTGCGTCGCGGTCGGGACACCGAACGGCGAGACCGTCAGGTTGCGGTAGAGCAGGTGGGCGAGGGTGCCGTCGCCCTGCTGCGCGGTCGCCAGCGCCGTCGTCAGCACCGGCCAGAGGGTGCGGTCGCCCGCCGCGCCGCGGGCGGTCTCCAGCAGCATGGCGCCGTCGACGACGCCGGCCGGGGCGAGGCCCTCCACCGCCCGGGCCGGGGCGGGGCGCCGCTCGAGACCGGCGACGAGCGCGTCGAACGCGGCGGCCGGGTCGCCGTCGCCGAACGGGCAGACCGCGGCACCTTCCGTGCGGCAGCTGTCGAACCAGGCGTCGAGGGTCCGCTCGCTCGCGACGGCGACCTCGTCGAGGAACTCCAGGGGGTCCCCGGTCCACAGCGTGGTGTCGACGGGCGCGTCGAGGACCATCTGCCGGACCCGGTCCGGGAACAGGGTGGCGTACATCGGGCCGACGACGGTGCCGTAGGAGATGCCGTAGTAGGTGATCGTCTCCTCGCCGAGCGCGGTGCGGAGCCGGTCCAGGTCGCGGGCGACGTTGTCGGTGGACAGGCTCGCCAGGAACGCCGGGGTCCGGTGCGCCGCGCAGCCCTCGGCCAGCGCCCTCGCCTCGGCGAGCAGGGTCGGCAGCGGGGCACCGCCGGGGACGGCGGGGTCGGCGGCCGTGCTCGCGGCGGCCGTGGCGCGCTCGGCGTCGGTGCGGCAGCGCACCGCCGACGAGGCGCCGACGCCGCGTGGGTCCATCGCGACGACGTCGAAGCGCGCCAGCACCTCCGGCCCGAACGTGCCCGGCGACCCCGGGGTGGCGGGCATCGCGCGCAGCGTGTCGGTCGCGGCGACCCCGGGGCCGCCCGGGTTGAAGAGCAGGGTGCCGATCCGGCGCTGGGGATCGGTGGCACGGTGCCGCATCACCGCGAGGGAGACCCGGGGGCCGTCGGGGTCGGTGTACTCCTGGGGGACCTCGAGGGTGCCGCACTCCAGGCCGGGGCCGCACGCGCTCCAGGTGACCGGGTCGGGTGGCGGGACCGCGGGCGCGGACGGCACGGCGGGTGCGGCGGCGGCACAGCCGGTCAGGGTCAGGGCGACCACGGCCGCGAGGACGGCGAGCGGCCGGAGGAGTCGGTGCAGGGCGTGCATGCGGTGGAGTCTGGGGCGGCCGTCCGGCCGTCCGGATCCGTCCGGGGGAGAGTTCTGCCCGGCCGGGGTCCGTCCGAAGGATGAGCGCGTCCGGGTCGTGGGACGGAGGCGTCCGCGCCGGTACGGGCCCTAGCCTCGGCGGCATGACCGATGTCGCGGCGTACCGGCGGTGGGTCGTCGACGGCCTGGTGGTCGTGGTGACGGCCCTGATCGGGCTGCTCATGGCCCGGTTGCGGGTGGTGTCGTCGCCGGGCGGACCCGAGCTGCTGCTGGGTGTCGACGTCGCGGCGGGGATGCTGGCCTGCGTCGCGCTCTGGTGGCGGCGCCGGTACCCGCTGCCGGTGGCCGTGGGCGTCGTCGTGCTGTGCACGTTCTCCGAGGTCGCGTCCGTCCCGGGGCTGGTCGCGCTGTTCGCGGTCGCCGCCCGCTGCCCGGCCCGGGTCTCGGCCGCGGTGTTCCTGGGCAGCTTCGCGTCGTTCGCGGTGTACTACTCCTGGCGGCCCGCGCCGGAGGCCCCGCTGTGGCTGCTGGTCGGGGCGCTGGTGGCGGGACACGCGGCGGTGTTCGGCTGGGGACTGCTCGTGCGCAGCCGCCGGCTGCTGGTCGAGTCGCTGCGCGAGCGGGCCGCGATGGCCGAGTCCGCCGCGGCGCTGCGGGCCGAGCGCACCGCGCACGAGGCGCGGGAGGCGCTGGCCCGGGAGATGCACGACGTGCTCGGGCACCGGCTGTCGCTGCTCAGCGTGCACGCGGGGGCGCTGGCGTTCCACCGCGACGCGCCGGCGGAGGAGACCGCGCGGGCCGCCGAGGTCGTGCGGGCGAACGCCCACCGCGCCCTGCAGGACCTGCGGGAGGTCATCGGGGTGCTCCGGGCGCCGGTGGGGGAGCTGCCGCTGCCCGGGATCACCGACGTCGGGGAGCTGCTCGAGGAGACCCGCCGGACCGGGACCGCGGTCGTCCTGCACGACGGGCCCGGCGTCACCACCGGGGAGCACCCGGTGCCCGAGACCGCGGGGCGCACCGCCTACCGGCTGGTGCAGGAGGCCCTCACCAACGCGCGCACGTACGCGCCGGGTGCCCCGGTCACGGTGACGGTGACCGGCGGGGCCGGGGACGGGCTCGTCGTCGAGGTGGCGAACCCGGCACCGGCCCGGCCTGCCCGCGCCGACCGGCCGGGGGCCGGGCAGGGGCTGCGGGGGCTGGCCGAGCGGGCGACGCTCGTCGGGGGCCGGCTGGACCACGGCCCGACCCCGGACGGCGGGTGGCGGACCGGGATGCGGCTACCGTGGCCGTCGTGACCGCCTCCGACCCCGTCGCGGTGCTCATCGTCGACGACGACCCGGTCGTCCGCTTCGGACTGTCGATGATGTTGCGCGGCGCCGACGGCCTGACCGTCGTCGCCGAGGCCGGGGACGGGGCCGAGGGGGTCGCGCTGGCCGAGCGGCACCGGCCCGACGTCGTGCTGATGGACATCCGGATGCCGGGCACCGACGGGCTCACCGCCACCGAGACGCTGCGCCGCCGCCCCGGCGCGCCGCAGGTCGTCGTGCTCACCACCTTCGACGCCGACGCCCACGTGCTGCGCGCGCTGCGGGCCGGCGCCGCCGGGTTCCTGCTGAAGGACACCCCGCCCGACGAGCTCGTGCTCGCCGTCCGGCACGCCGCCGCGGGCCGTCCGGTGCTCTCGCCGGAGGTGACCCGCCGGCTCATCGACCGGGTCGCCGAGACCGACCGGGACAGCACCCGGGCCGCGGCCCGGCGACGGCTGGAGCGCCTCGCCGAGCGGGAGCGCACCATCGCCCTCGATCTCGGCGCGGGCCGGTCCAACGCCGAGATCGCCGCCCGTCACCACATCAGCGTGGCGACGGTGAAGACCCATGTCTCGGCGATCCTGACCAAGCTGGACCTGAACAACCGGGTCCAGGTGGCGCTGCTGGTGCACGACGCCGGGTTGTCCCCGCCGGTCTGACCCGGTGTCAGCCGGGCGGCTGCCCGGGGGCCGCCTCCAGCTCGTCGAGGCGGGAGCGCAGCCGGCGGAGCTCGGCGAGGAGCTCGGCCCAGGTGGCCGGGTCGGGGGTGCCCGGCCCGGCGGGGTCGGGCTCGTCGTGGCGGGCGGCCTCGGTACGGGACCGCTGGATCTGCTCGGTGAACCAGCTGGCGATGGTCGCGGTCACGGTGCCCAGCACGGCGATCCCGGCGATCATCAGGCCGGCCGCGACCAGCCTGCCCTCGGTCGTCACCGGGTAGCGGTCGCCGTAACCGACGGTCGTGATCGTGGTCAGGACCCACCACAGGGCGTCGGCGAAGGTCGTGATCGTTGCGTCGGGCACGTCGCGTTCGGCCTCGTAGACGCCGAGCGCCGCGACGAACCCCAGCAGCGACACGGTGACGACGAGGTAGGCGCTGACCCGGCCGCGCAGGTCGTCCCGCAGCGTCCGGGTCAGCACCGACACCGCGCCGACCAGCCGGACCAGACGCAGGAACCGCAGGAACGGGGCGAGCAGGACCAGGACGTCGAGGGGGTTGTCGAGCAGGAACCGCCACCGGTCGCGGGCCAGCCACAGCCGGATCGCGACGTCGGCGACGAACACCGCCCACAGCACCCACAGGAGGGTCTCCAGGGCCCGCCACGCCGGCGACCCGGGGCGGGTCAGCAGCACCTCGCAGGCGTAGAGCAGCAGGAACCCGGCGGAGAGCACCGTCAGACCGACATCGGTCCGTGCTTCCCACGCCCGCAGGCGTGGTTCCGGTCGGGGCGCGGCACGCGTCATGGGCGGAGACTACGAGGCCGGGACACCGCGGTGCGGCCCGAAACGGAACGCCGGGTGCGACCGCTCGCGGGTCGCGCGGGCGGCGAACCCGTCCAGGACGTGGTCGACCTCCCGCCAGGCGACCTGCGTGGGCACGGCGTCGTCGCCGAACGGGGCCAGGACGTTCACGCAGTACGCGGCGTCGCGGCCGCGGACGGTGTCGGCGACGGCCGGGGCCCGCCCGGCCCTGCCGCCCAGGTGCCGGATCCCGGTGACGACCATCGGCCCGGTGCGGGAGACGACCCGCTCGAGGCCGTCGCGGTCGAGCCCGTCGACCAGCACGTCGTCGCCGAGGTAGGCGTGCGGGAACTCCGGCTCGGCGTACACCCGGGCCGACGCGCGCGGGTCCAGCGGGGCGACGGTGTCGTCGTCCCAGGCGACGGCGGCGCGCAGCGGCGCGAGCAGCGCGTCGGTCCGGCCGGGTCCGCCGGTGCCGACGACCCCGACCCGCAGGATGCGACGTCCGCGCAGGTGGGCGGGCAGGAACGGCAGGTCCGGGCAGGGGACGACGGACAACCCGGAGGTGACGTCGTCGGGCAGGGCCGAGGTCCAGTCCGCCCAGGCGTGCAGTGCGGCCGGGTCGCCGGGGGTGTCCGCGTCGCCGAGGACGCGCACGAGCCCGCCGCCGACCAGGCCGTCGGAGCCGAGCAGCCCGACGACGACCGCGGTGACGACGTCGCCGTCGTCGGGGCCCGTGCCGCGCAGCCGGGCGAAGTAGCGGGGGTCCGACGCCGCGGACACCCGGACGGTGCCGCCGGCGCGGGCGAGCTCGACGGCGTGGACGTGGTCGGCGGCCCAGCCGTCGGCGCGGACGGCGAGGCCGAGCCCGCCGCCGGACAGGTACCCGACGACGCCGACCGACGGTGCGCTGCCGTGCGGCGGGCGCAGGCCGTGCGGCGCGGCCGCGGCGACGACGTCGCCCCAGGTCGCGCCGGCCCCGGCGCGGGCGGTGCGCGCGACCGGGTCGACCGTCACCTCCGCCATCGGCGCGGTGTCGATCAGCAGGCCGCCGTCGCACGGGCGGCGCAGGCCGTGCCCGGTGGCGTGCACGGTGACGGCGAGGCCGTCGTGGCCGGCCCGGGCCAGCGCGGCGACGACGTCGTCCGCGCCGGTGACGGTCACGACGGCCGAGGGGCGGTGGGTGATGCCGGTCTGGAAGCTCCGCGTGCTGGTCATGGCTCCGAGCCTGGGCCCGCCAGTGGCAGAAGTCGAAGAGATGGATCGTCTACCGGTTAGCATCGCTGCTTATGGAACTGCGACACCTGCGCTACCTCGTCGCGGTCGTCGACTCCGGGACCGTCACCGCGGCCGCCGCGGCGCTGCACGTCGCGCAGCCCGGGGTGAGCGCGCAGCTGCGGCAGCTGGAACGCGAGCTCGGCGCGCCCCTGGTCGAACGCGGCCCGCGCGCGGTCACGCCCACCGAGGCCGGGCTGGCGGTGCTGCCGCACGCCCGCGCCGCGCTCGCCGCCGTGGAGGACGCCCGCGACGCCGTCGCCGCGCTGCGCGGGCTGCTGCGCGGCCGGGTCGCGGTCGGCATGGCCACGTCGCTGCCCGACACCGTGCTCGCCGACCCGGTCGGGGACTTCGCCGCCGCACACCCGCAGCTGGAGGTGACGCTGCGGGAGGGGACCACCGACGAGCTGGTCGACGAGCTGCGGGCCGGGCGGCTCGACGTCGCCGTGCTGGGGTTCCCGCACGCCCCGCCCGACGGCCTCGACGGACGGGTGCTGGTCGAGTCCCCCCTGGTCGCGGCGGTCGCGGCGGACGACCCGTTCGCCGGACAGGCCGCGGTGACCCTGGACGAGCTCGCGGCCCGGCCGCTGATCTGCCTGCCCCGCGGGCACGGTCTGCGCGCCGCGCTGGACGCGGCACTGGCGGCCCGGTCGCTCACCGCCCGGGTGGGGTTCGAGTCCGGCGCGATGACATTGCTGCTGCGCCTGGCCGCGCGCGGGGCGGGGGTGGCGGTGGTCCCGGAACCCGCGCTCGGCGCGGCCGGGGTGGCGGCCCTGGCCCGGCCGCCGGTCGCGGTGCCGATCACCCCGGAGATCCGGACGCGGCTGCACCTGGTCTGGCGCTCGGGCGGGCCCGGCGGACCGGCGGCGCGGGCGCTGCTGGAGTCGCTGCTCCGGTGACGCCCGGCGCGGGGGATCAGCGGGGGACCGACACCAGGACCCGGACGGCCTCGGCGACCGCGGCGCGCCGGGCGACCCGCACCGCGGTGGCGATGGGGCGCAGCGCGTCGGAGCGGGCGACGGCCGCCGACGCCGACAGCGCGCCGCCGGGCTCGTCGCCGGAGGCGGCGGACAGGATCGCGTCCACCTCGTCGGCCTGCTGCAGCACCCGCAGCGCCTGCGGGGGCATCCCGCCGGGCCACAGCGCCTGCGGGCGGCGGCGCAGCCAGGCCGCGATCTCCTCGCGCACGCCGGGCCGGTGCCGGGCCACGCCCAGGTCGGTCAGCGCCGCGGCGGCGGCCCGCACCTGGCCGCGCAGCTCCCGTTCGGCCTCGTTCAGCGCCACGTACTCGGGGACCGGGCCGGGGTCGGCGACGGCGTGCGCGGTCCAGCGGACCACCCCGTCGGCGATCGGTGACGGCACGACGCCGAACCCGGCGTCGGCGAACAGCACGCCCTCGCCCGCGGTGATCGCGGCGTCGGAGAACGGGCCCGGGCCGGGCAGGCCGCGCACGTCCCCGGGGGCCGGCAGCACCAGCCGGGCCTGTCCGCGCGGGGCGCCGCGGCGGACGGCGGCCAGCAGCATCGCCGTCGAGGTCGGCGCCGATCCGGGGCCGGGCAGTCCGGTCGCGGCGGCGGTGACGTCGTCGGCGGCGAGCACGTCGTGCGCCTCCGACCACGGCGCGAGCGCGTCGAGGACGTCGTCGGGTGCGGCGGACCCGGCCAGCCAGGCCGAGGCCCACACGGCGAAGGTCGTGGAGGCACAGGACACGGCGGTCAGGCTAACGGCCCGTCCCGTGTCGCACACCCGGCACGTGGGTGACACAGCGCTACGAGGGTCACGCTGTGCGTGACCACCGGAGTGTGGGCGTGTCGTGCCCCGGTCACCGACCGGCGTCGACCGATACTGGTTCACCATGAGCCGGACCCACGATTACCGGGGCATGTTCGACACCGCGGGCACCCGTGCGCCGCGGGAGAGCCGGGTGACCGAGGTCGCCGCCGAGCCGGGCCTGGTCGTCGAGGACCCGGCCAGCGGGTTCTGCGGTGCCGTGGTGACCGTCACCGGCTCGGAGGTGACGCTGGAGGACCGCTTCGGCGGCCGGCGGATCTTCCCGCTGCGCCCCGCCGGTTTCCTGTACGAGGGCCGCCCCGCGACGCTGGTGCGTCCGCGGGCCGCTCCCGCGGGCCGCACGTTGTCCGCGTCCGGCTCGGTGCACGTCGCGAACCTGAAGGCGCGCACCGCGCGCGCCGCCCGGATCTGGGTGGAGGGCCTGCACGACGCGACACTGGTCGAGCAGGTGTGGGGGCACGACCTGCGCGTCGAGGGCGTGGTCGTGGAGCCGCTGCACGGCGTCGACGACCTCGCCGCCGCGGTCCGTGACTTCGACCCGGGCCCGCACCGGCGCCTCGGCATCCTCGTCGACCACCTGGTGGAGGGCACCAAGGAGACCCGCCAGGCCCGCGAGGCCTACCGGGCGACCCGCGACGCGCAGCAGCACGTCCTGGTCACCGGCCACCCCTACGTCGACGTCTGGCAGGCCGTGAAGCCCTCGGTCGTCGGGATCCGCGAGTGGCCGGTGATCCCGCGCGGCACCGACTGGAAGACCGGGGTCTGCGCGGCGCTGCGGTGGGGCGAGCCCGCCGACGGTGCCCGCCGGGTGCTCGGCGCGGTCCGCAGCTACCGCGACCTGGAGACCCCGATGATCGGCGCGGTCGAGCGCCTCATCGACTTCGTCACCGCCGAGGGGGCCTGACCCCGACACCGGGGGCGGACTCCGGCACCGACCGGTAACGATCGGGCCAAGCGGTGCGGAGCATACCGACGAAACGCCGACAGGGAATCGGACATTCTGGCACCCTGGGGCGATGGATCCGGCACTGATCTGGCTGCTCATCGGTCTCGTACTGATCGGCAGCGAGGTCGTGTCCGGGGAGCTGTTCCTCGTCATGCTCGGCGGCGGCGCACTCGCCGCGGCGGCCGGGGCCGCACTCGGGTTGACGCTCCTCCCGGCAGCCGGGGTGGGCGGCGCCGTCGCGGTACTGCTGCTGCTGGCCGTGCGACCGGTGGCGAAACGCAGGCTGGCCGAGCACATGGGCACGTTCGAACGCCACCAGGACCGGTTCGTCGGCGCCTCCGCCGAGGTCGTGCAGCGCGTCGACGGCGAGCGCGGGCAGGTGCGCATCGGACGCGAGGTGTGGTCGGCGCGGTCGATGGACGGGGTGGAGGTCCTCGAGGCCGGCGCCACCGTCACGATCCTGCAGGTGACCGGGGCGGCCGTGCTCGTCACCGGTCGGGGGGAGCTACCGCCGTCCTGACCGCCACCGCGGCGGGACGGCCACGACGCCCCGGGGACTCCGGGGCGACACGGGCGCCGGTTCTCCGGCGCGCAGGAGGGGAGAGCACATGGGCGCCGAGTTCATCATCGGCATCGTCCTGCTCGTGCTGGTCGTGACGATCGTCGTCAAGTCGGTCGTCATCGTCCCGCAGGAGTGGGCCTACATCATCGAGCGGCTGGGCCGCTACCACAGCATCCGGGAGGGCGGCCCCGCCATCCTGGTGCCGTTCGTCGACCGCACCCGCGAGCGGGTCGACCTGCGTGAGCAGGTCGTGTCGTTCCCGCCGCAGCCGGTCATCACGCAGGACAACCTGACCGTCAACATCGACACGGTCGTGTACTTCAAGGTCAACGACGCCAAGGCGGCGGTCTACGAGATCGCCAACTACATCGCCGGTGTCGAGCAGATCACCACCACGACGCTGCGCAACGTGGTCGGCGGCATGACGCTGGAGCAGACGCTGACCTCGCGCGACCGGATCAACACGGCGCTGCGCGGCGAGCTGGACGAGGCGACCGAGCGCTGGGGCATCCGGGTCGCCCGGGTCGAGATCAAGGCGATCGACCCGCCGCCCTCGATCCAGAACTCGATGGAACAGCAGATGAAGGCCGACCGCGAGAAGCGGGCCATGATCCTCACCGCGGAGGGCCAGCGGGAGTCGGCCATCCGCAGCGCCGAGGGCAACAAGCAGTCCCAGATCCTCACCGCGGAGGGCGCCAAGCAGGCCGCCATCCTCGCCGCCGAGGCCGAGCGGCAGTCGGAGATCCTGCGGGCGCAGGGCCGCCGGGCCGCGCTGTACCTCGAGGCGCAGGGTGAGTCGAAGGCGATCGAGAAGAAGTTCGCCGCGATCAAGGCCGGTAAGCCCACCCCGGAGCTGCTCGCCTACGAGTACCTGCAGACGCTGCCGCAGATGGCCGAGGGCGAGGCCAGCAAGCTGTGGGTCGTCCCGTCCGACTTCGGGAAGGCACTGGAGGGCTTCACCCGGATGCTGGGTGCGCCCGGCGAGGACGGCGTCTTCCGCTACGAGCCCAGCCCCGACGACGGCACCGTCTCCCGGCCCGCCGAGGACGACGGCGTCGAGGACTGGTTCGACACCTCGTCCGACCCGGAGATCGCCAAGCAGGTCGCGGCGGCCACCGCGGCGGCCCAGCAGGAGGTCCCGCCGGTCGGCTCGGACGTCCCGCCGGTCCCCGGCACCGAGGCCGGCAACGGCGGCGGTGCGGCCCCGGCCCAGCTGGAGGCCTCCCGCGAGGTCCCTGGCATCGGCGCCCCGGGCGCGGTGCAGGGCCACCCGAACGGCCAGGAACAGCGCGGCTGAGCCACCCCGGCCGCACGTCACCGTCGACGGTGACCGCACCGCCCCATCCGGTTCGCCGGGTGGGGCGGTGTCGTGTACGACGGCGTCCGGCCGGTCGCCCTCGGCGCACCGGCCGGGATCCTGCCGGCGATGCTCGGGCTGCGCCGCCGGGTGGGCCGGGATCAGGCGAGCACGAAGCCGTAGGGCAGCTCCAGGCGGTGCCGGGCGAGCAGCTCGGCGTCGGCCAGCAGGTCGCGGGTCGGCCCGTCGGCGACGACGGTGCCCCCGTCCAGCACGACGCTGCGCGGGCACAGCTGCAGCGCGTACGGCAGGTCGTGGGTGACCATGAGCATGGTCCGGCCCAGCCCCAGCAGCACTTCGGCCAGCTCGCGGCGGGCCACCGGGTCCAGGTTCGACGACGGCTCGTCGAGCACCAGGATCTCCGGGTCGCACGCCAGCACCGTGGCCAGCGCGACCCGGCGGCGCTGCCCGCCGGACAGGTGCAGCGGGGAACGGTCGGCGGCGTCGGCCATCCCCACCGCGGCCAGGGCCTCGTCGACCCGCTCGCGCAGCGCGGGCCCGCGCAGCCCGAAGTTCGCCGGGCCGAAGGCCACGTCCTCGGCGACGGTGGGCATGAACAGCTGGTCGTCCGGGTCCTGGAAGACGATCCCGACCCGGCGGCGGATCTCGCGCAGGTGCCGCTTCTCCACCCGGAGCCCGCCGACCTCGACGGTGCCCGCCGCGCCGTCCCCGCCGCCGAGGATCCCGTTGAGGTGCAGCACCAGGGTGGTCTTCCCGGCGCCGTTCGGGCCGAGCAGCGCGACCCGCTCGCCGGGGGCGATCGTCAGGTCGACGCCGAACAGCGCCTGGTGGCCGTCGGGGTAGGCGAAGGCGAGGTCGGTCAGCCGCAGCGACGGCGGGCTCATGCGGCCACCCAGCCGGAGCCGGCCAGCAGCACCGCGACCCCGGCGACGGTCAGCCCGGCCAGCCACTGCCGTGACGTGGTCGGGGCGTCGCCCGACGGCGGCATGGTGCCGGTCCAGCCGCGCGACAGCATCGCCAGGTGCACCCGCTCGCCGCGCTCGTAGGACCGTACGAACAGCGAGCCGATCCCGCGGGCGGTCGCCCCGGCCTGCCACAGGAACCGCGGGTCGTGGCCGCGGGAGATCCGGGACAGCCGCATCCGGCGGGCCTCGCCGGTGATCACGTCGGCGTAGCGCAGCATCAGGGTGGCGATCGTGGTGACGATCGCCGGGGCGTGCAGGCGCTGCAGGCCGACGAGCAGGTCGCGCATCGGCGTCGTCGCCGCGAGGGTCAGCGAGGTCAGGACGCCGAGGGTGCCCTTGACCAGGATGTTCCACGCCCCGAGCAGCCCCGGCTGGGACAGCGTGAGGCCGAGCCAGTCCAGCGTCGGCGCCGGGCCGGTGAACGGCAGCAGCACCGCGAGCACCACGAACGGCAGCTCGATCACCGAGCGCCGCAGGATCCAGCCCGGGCGCACCCCGGCCAGGCCCCACACCGCGGCCAGCAGCAGCGCGAACCCGCCGAACACCGCGAACGCCTCGCGCGGGGTCGCGACCACGCACACCACCACCAGCAGCGCCGAGACGATCTTCACCTCGGGTGGGAGCCGGTGGACGGGGGAGTCGTGGTGCAGGTACAGCGGGTGCGCGTGCCCGGCGCCCATCAGCCGTCCCGGCGGCGCAGCAGCAGGAACACCCCGCCCGCGACGACGACCGTCACCAGCACCCCGGCCACCCCGGCGACGCCGGTGGTGCCCTCGCCGCCCACGACCGAGTACCCGGCGAGCGGGCTCGACGCCATGGCGTGGTCGCTCTCGTGGGTCGCGATGCAGGTGCCCTCCAGCCGCTCCTCGCCGTCCGGGGTCGCGACGGCGGTGCAGCCGTCCCGGGCGACGGTGTCCAGGCCGTCGGGGTCGGGGGAGGCGAAGGACGAGACCAGCCCGGCCACGACCAGGGACACGATCAGGAACCCGGCGAAGAACAGCAGCGGGCGACGGCGGGCGGTGGCGCTCATCGCGCACCCTCCTCGGAGGTCGAGCGGCGGGCCAGCGGGCGCCCGGTGCCGCGCAGCAGGTACACCAGGTCCGGCCGGGCGGCGGCCACCGCGCCCACGGTGGCCGCGGTGATCACGCCCTCACCGATGCCGATCAGCACGTGCAGTCCGCCCATCAGCGCGAACACCGTGCCGAGGGTGGCGCCGCCGGCGCCTCCGATCGCGTACTCCAGGACGAAGCCCATCGCCGCGACGACGGTGTTGAGCAGGGCCGCGACGAAGGCGACGGCGACCAGCCCGCCGCGGGACCGCACCGCGAACCGGCGCAGCGAGCGCGCCACCAGCCAGCCGACGACCACCCCGATCACGGCCATGTTCGTGATGTTGAGGCCCAGTGCGGTGATGCCGCCGTCGGCGAACAGCAGCGCCTGCACCACGAGCACGATCGAGATCGCGATCATGCCCACCCACGGGCCGACCAGGATCGCGACGAGCGCCCCGCCCAGCAGGTGCCCGCTGGCCCCGGGAAGGATCGGGAAGTTGATCATCTGGACGGCGAAGACGAACGCCGTGACCAGCCCGGCCATCGGCGCGGTGCGGTCGTCGAGGTCCGCGCGGGCGCGCAGGACGGCGACCGTCAGCGCGATCACCGCGACGACGGCGAACAGCAGCGCCGTCGGGCCGTTCACCAGCCCGTCGCTCATGTGCATGGCGACCGCGTGCGTCTGCATCGCGCCCCCTCACCGGTCGGACCGGCCGCCACCCGGCCGGGTGAGGGGATTCAACGCGACGGCCGTGCTGCCGCAAAGTCCTGGCAGTAGATAGGCGACTGCATGTCCCGGATGTCCGGTATCGGCCCCGCCGATCGGAGAGTCCGGGATGCCGTCCGTCCGGTCGGCGCGCGGTCGGGCGCCCGCGGTCAGCGGGCGTCGGCCGCCGCGGCCTCGTCGCGCTCGGCGATCAGCTTGTCGTCCTTGCGGGCGGCGATGCGCGAGACCCGGAACAGCGCCTTGCGCCGGGCCCGGCCCAGCGGGAGCGCGAGCCGGCCGATCCGCACGTCGATCGGGCGGACGTCGAACACCCCGGAGTCGCCCAGCTCGTCGAACAGCAGCTGCTGCTCCTCGGAGATCTGCTGCTCGAACTCCGAGGAGACCGAGCCGCGGGCGATCCGGAACGCGGCCAGGGTCTCCGGGACGCCGAGGAAGTCGCCGTACTGGAGCAGGCGCATCCAGAGGTCGAGGTCCATGATGAAGCGCCGCTCCGGGCGCCACCCGCCCGCGGTGACGAACTGCTCGCGACGGAACAGGACGTTGCCCGGCTCGCCGATCGGGTTCGCGCCGTTGCGGATGACCCGCCGTGCGACCTCGCTGCCCGAGTGCAGCCCGACCAGGCCGCCGCCCAGGCCGCGGCGCGGGACGATGACCCGGCTCTGCTCGTCGATCATGTGCCGGCGCGAGGCGACCACCGACAGCGACGGGTCGTCGCGCATCGGCGGCACCTGCAGCTCCAGGCAGCGCGGGTGCAGCAGGTCGTCGGCGCAGACCAGCTTCACCAGCGGTGCGCGGCACAGCTCGACGGCGCGGTTCCAGTTGTCACCCTGCGGCAGGGTCTGCCGGTTGCGCTCGACCCGGACCCGCGGGTCGCGGAACGAGGTCGCGATCTCCCAGCTCGCGTCGGTGCTGCCGTTCTCCAGCACGACGAGCTCGAAGTCCCGCCAGGTCTGCTCCAGCACGCTGCGGATGGTCTCGGCGAGATAGGCCTCGCCGTTGTGGACCGGGATGCAGACGGACACGCTGGGCACAAAGCCGCCGGGCCTCATCGGGTACCTCGCAGGGGTGGAACGGATCGGACGAGCAGGCGGCGAGCCACGCTACCCGCCCCGGTCGGCGGGCCGGACGGCGGCGCGGACGAGCGACGTCCGACCGGGACCATCGGGACGGAACGGATACGCACCGTGATCGTCGGCCGGACGTCCCGCCGCTCGCCGCCCGACGATCACCGCTCGTCGGCCGGGGTCCCGGTGGGCCGGTCCCGCACCGCGGCGGCCCGGGCGACGTCCGTAGTATCCGTCGTCGTGTTCGCGTGGTCGTTCCACGCCGCGGCGACGGAGTCCGGAGGCCATGGGCCGTCCGGGCGACACCCGATGCGGTGCGGGTCACGTAACGCGACCGACGGCGCCGGAGATAAGCCGGATGACCCCCGTTGTGGGGTAACGGATCCGGTCGATGTCGGCATCGTCGTCACGACCGGACACGCACTGCTCGCCAACCGCGCGCCAGGACCGATCGATTCGGGGGAGAGACCGGTGAACAAGCGCCCTGACCACGGACCACGTCGTCCGAACCAACCGAGGGTGTCGGTGATCGTGCCGACCCGCAACGAGGCACGGAACCTCGAGGTGGTCCTGCCGGCCGTCGCGGCCGTGCGTCCCGCCGTGTACGAGGTGATCGTCGTCGACGGCGACTCCAAGGACGGCACCGTCGAGACCGCACGCCGTGTCCTGCCCGGCGTCCGGATCGTCCGCCAGACCCGCAAGGGCAAGGGCAACGCGATGGCCTGCGGTTTCGCCGCGGCCACCGGCGACGCCATCGTCATGTTCGACGCGGACGGCTCGGCCGACCCGCAGGAGATCCCGCGCTTCGTCGCCGCGCTCGTCGAGGGCGCCGACTTCGCGAAGGGCAGCCGGTTCACCAAGGGGGGCGGCAGCGACGACATCACGTTGCTCCGCAAGGGTGGCAACGCCGGTCTGAACCTGATCGCGAACACGCTGTTCGGGACCCGCTACAGCGACCTCTGCTACGGCTACAACGCCTTCTGGGCCGACATCCTGCCGCTGCTGGAGCTGCCCGCGGTCGACATGCCGCCGCACCCGGACGGCGGGATGTACTGGGGTGACGGGTTCGAGATCGAGACGGTCCTGAACTGCCGCGTCGCCGCCGCCGGTCTGTCGATCACCGAGGTCCCCTCGGTGGAGAAGGAGCGGATGTTCGGCGAGACGAACCTGCGCACCTTCGCCGACGGCACCCGCGTCCTGCGGACCCTCGCCGCCGAGCGGCGTCGGGCCGGTCGCGACGACCGGCCCGCCGCACCCGGCGCGGCCGTCCCCGGCCCCGCCGCGGTGGTCCCGCCCGCCGGGCACCCGGCGGTCCCCGCCACCCCGGCCACGGCGCCGGTGCCGCCCGCGGTGCCGGACCGTGCCGTCCCGGCGGCGCAGCCGCAGCGCCCGGCCCCGCGGCCGCACGCCGACGCACCGCGCCCGCACCAGCAGCCGTCGCGCCCGGCCCCGCAGCCGCAGCCCGGGGCGGCCCGGCCCGCCCCGCAGCAGCCGGCCCCGTCGCCGGTCGCCCGCGAGCAGCGCCCCGTCGGCGCCGAGCGCGACGGGTCCGCCCGTCCCGAGCGGACCGGTGTGCGGTACGCATGGGGGGAAGAGGCGTCCTGAGCGCCCCGGGACCGGATCGGGCCGGTCCGTGCCCCACCGGTCCACGCCCCACGAGGGGCGTGGCGCCGGGAGAACCACCAGTGAAGAGGAGTGAGCCGCGGTGAGCGTGCAGTCCGCAGCCGAGCTGACCCGCGCGAGGACCGCGCGGCGGTACGTGGCGATCCTGCTCGTCGCCGCCGGCGTCATCGCCTGCGGCCTGAGCATCGCCGGGATCAGCGGGGGCGCGCTGGGCGAGTTCCGGCTGCTGGTCACCATCGGCTTCCTGCTGCTCGGCCCCGGCTGGGCCGCCGCGGGCTTCCTGCGCCGCGCGCCCGCCGCGCACGTCTGGCTGCTGACGCTGGGGGTCGGCACCGCCGTCACCCTGATCGGTGGCCAGCTCATGGTCAGCCTGGGGCTCTGGTACCCGAGCGTCGCCCTGTTCGTCGTCACGCTCCTGTCGGTCCCGTTCCTGCTGCGCCACGCCGTGGTGGCCCAGTGAGCGGGACCTCCCGGTGAGGCCGGTCGGGCCGGCGCGTCCCCGCCCCGCCGCGGGTACGGCCGGTCCCGGCCCCGTCCCCGGACCGCAGGCGGCGGGCGTCGACCCGGACGCCCCGACCCAGCGTCTCGCCACCGCCCACGCCCGGGCGCACTCGCGCCGCAACGCCGAGCAGCACACCGAGTACCTCCCGCCGCTGGTCGGGCTGCGCGGGCCCGGCGAGAACCCGCCGACCCCGCCGCCCACCCCACCGCCCGGACCGGGCGGTGGAGACGACGGCGGTGAGGACGGCGAGCAGGTCCCGGACCGCAACGGCGGCATCGGCGACGGCATCGCCCTGACCCTGTGCTCGGGCTTCGGCTCGGTCGCCGGGCTGCTCGGCGTGCTGATCGCGACCAGGATCATGCCGCAGGCCGAGGTCGGCCGGGCCTCGGAGTTCGTGTCGGCCTTCCAGCTGATCGGCGGCGTCGCCCAGCTCAACCTGGGGCTGGCGCTGCTGCGCTGGCTCCCAGGGGCCGGCCGCAAGTCGGTCCGGCTCACCTTCGGCTCGCTGTTGCTGATCATGCCGCTGTCCGGGCTGATCGGCCTGGTCTACGGCACGCTCGTGCCCCGGGTCGCGGAGGCCGCGGGTGGCGGATCGTTCGGCTGGGGCCTGGTCGTCCTGGTCCTGACCTGCGCCGGCTGGTGCGTGTTCGTCGTCCACGACTTCGTCATGGTCGCCATCGGGCGGCCGTGGGTGGCGGTGTGGCGCAACGGCACCTTCGCCGTGACCCGGATCGTGCTGCTGCTGGCACTGGGCACCACGCTCGCCTCCGAGGCGCTGGTGCTGTCCTGGGCGATCCCGGTCGTGCTGTGGATCGCCGCGGGCACCGTGCTGCTCTGGTTCATGGTGCGGCGCTTCGCCCGTGCCGGTGGGCCGGGCACGCTGCCGTCGCGCCCGGAGATGATCGCGTTCCTGGCGCCGACCGCGCTGGCGCAGTGCGGCAACGCGCTGCTCTACAACCAGGTCCCGCTGTTCGCGAACTTCCGGATGGGCAACGAGATCGGCGCGGTCTTCTTCATCTGCTGGCAGGCGGTGACCGTCATCGACCTGGCCGCGACGTTCTTCACCAACTCCCTGACCGTGCAGACCGCCCGGGAGCCGCACCGCGCCGAGGAGTTCGCCCGCGTCGCCCGGCGCCGGATGCTCCTGCTGTTCGTCCCGGCGCTCGGGCTCGGCGCGGCACTGGGCTACCCGGTGCTGTCGCTGCTCGGCGAGGGCTACGCGCCCGGCGCCCCGGCGCTGGCCGTGCTCATGGGCGGCCTGTTCTTCCGGCTGATCGTCGTGTTCGAGCTCGCCCGCCGCCAGGCCGACGGCGACGGGATGGGCTACGCGAAGATCCAGCTGCTCAACACCGGCCTGGTCGTGGTCTTCGCCGGTCTGGTCCCGCTGCCGGACCCCGGAACCGCATCGGTCAGCATGACCATGCTGCCGGTCGTCCTCGGCTACGTCGGCGCGCAGATCCTCTGCGCACTGGCACTCAGATTCGTCCCGGCGTGGAACCGCCGGAGCACACCGGAGGTGAAGTCGTGACGTCGGAGACCCGCCGGACGGGCGGCCCCGACCCGTCCACCCGCGGCTACCGCGGCGAGGAGCCCGCCGTCGCGCGGACCCGCGTCGCGGAGGAGAGCGCGAGCGAGCGGACCCAGTTCGTCACGCCGCCCGGCCCGGACTCGCCGACCATGGCAGTCCGCGGCCCGGTCCCGCGCCCGCCCGGTGACGGCCCGCCGCCGCCCGCACCCGAGACCGCCGAGCCGCTGTCCCCGTTGTGGGTCTGGGGCGCGCCGGTCCTGGCCGTGCTCGCGGTGCTGCTCCTGCCCGTCGCCGCCGCGACGACCGACCTGTCCGACCTGGGCGGCTGGGGCCTGGCCCCGGCGCTGAGCCCGTTCGCGTGGGTCGCGCTGCTGCTCGCCATCGGCGCCTGCCTGCTCGAGCTCTGGTCGCGCCGCCCGCGCATCCCGATGCTGGGTGCCGCGACGGGTGTGCTGCTGCTGTGCTCCACCGGTCTGCCCTCGGTCGTGCAGCCCCAGGCCCGGTTCACCACCGCCTGGCTGATCTCCGGGTTCGTCGACGCGGTCGCCCGCAACAACGGCGTCCCGCCCACCGGCGTGGACGCGCGGTTCTACTGGCCCGCGTTCTTCGCCCAGTGGGCCTGGATCCGCGACGCCGCGGGCGCCGACCAGCTCGACACGATCCTGCGCTGGTACCCGCCCGCGGTCACCGCGGTGTGGGCGATCGGCGTCTACGCCCTGGCCCGCTCGATGCTCGGGGGCACCCGCGCGCCGTGGGTCGCGGCCTGGCTGTTCATCGGCCTGAACTGGATCGAGCAGGACTACTTCTCCCCGCAGGCGACCGCGATCGTGCTGCTGCTGACGGTGCTGACCTTCGCGCTCGGCCCGCTGGCGACCCGCCGCGTCGACAACGCCGGGGTCCCGGGCTGGCCACGGGCCCACCGCGGGGCGCCACCGCTGCCCCGGTGGCGGCGCTGGCTGGTGTCGGCGCTGACCCCGCCGAACACACCGACGCTGCCCGCCCGGCAGCTGCTGCTGATCTACTTCTGCGCGGCGCTGTGCGTCATCGCCGTCGCCCCGGCCCACCAGCTGACCCCGTTCGCCATCATCGGCCAGCTGGCCGTGCTGGCCGTCGTCGGCCGGTTCCGCGGACGCGGGCTGGTGATCGTCGCGATCGCCGCGGTGACGATCTTCGTGCTGATCGGCGCCCGTGACTTCTGGATGAACCAGATCAGCATGATCATCGGTAGCGGCGACGACGGCAGCGCGTTGCAGGCCGGTGTCGCGGACCGCTTCCAGGGCGACACGGGCCAGCTCGTCGGTAAGGGGTTCCGGGTCGCGATGACCGGCCTGACCTACGTCCTCGGCTTCGCCGGTGCCTGGGTCTACTGGCGCCGCCGCCGCGACCTCGTGCCGATCCTGCTGGCGATCATCCCCATGGGGATGGCGGTCGTGCAGAGCTACGGCGGCGAGCTGCTCCTGCGCGTGCTGCTCTACGGCCTGCCGATCCTGTCGATCCTGGCGGTCGACGCGCTGCGCGCCTTCGCCCGCGTCGACCGCAAGCGCGAACGGCTGCTCGCGGTGGGCATGGTGGTCGTCTTCGGTCTGCTGATCTTCATCCGCGGCGGTAACGAGGCCTACACCGACGTCACCACCGAGGACGTCCAGATGACCCGCAAGGCCTACGCCGAGGCGCCGCCCGGGGCGACGGTGCAGCCGTTGTCGACGGTCGGGCCCTACGCCCTGGAGGGCGTCGGCGAGAACAACAACATGGCCTCGGGCGGTCAGGGCTGCGCGGTCCTCGCCGCGGACCCGTTCCGCTGCATCGACCAGGTCCAGCCGCAGACGATCCTGTTCTACCCGGCGATCGAGAAGCAGGGCGTCGTCCTGAACGACCGCGAGCCGGGCTGGACGATCGAGATCCGCAACCAGCTCATCGCGTCGGGCCAGTACCGCGCGACCTACGAGAGCGGCTTCGACGCGATCCTGGTGCGCAACGAGCCGCTCCCGGCGCCGGGCGTCCCGGCACCGGCGACGGCCCCGGCCCCGGCGGCCGGCGGGGAGGTGCCGAACCCGTGAACGGATTCCTCCTGACCTGGCTCGCGTTCGGCCTGATGCTGGCCGTGTTCGCCGCCCGCGCCTGGGTGGTGGAGACCAGCCGTGGCCGGTTGGTCACCAGCGGGTCCGCGCAGCGCGGGCTCACCGCGGCCGCCGTCGCCTCGGTGGCGCTGGTGGTGGTGATGCTGACCCTCAACGGCGGCGTCGAGCTGGTCGAGCTCGTCTCGGGGGGCCGGGCCGACGTGACCCAGCCCGCCGAGCCGCTGCCCGGGCAGGACCCGGCGGTGCCGATCCAGCCGCAGGCCCCGGCCCCGGCGGCGCCCGCGGCCCCGGCCAACTGACCGACCCGCGACACACGAGGGCCCCGGTGCCGTACGGCACCGGGGCCCTCGGTCGTGCGTGAGGTCAGCCGCTGTAGCCGATGGCCACGTACTTGGTCTCCAGGAACTCGTCGATGCCGACGTTGCCGCCCTCGCGGCCCAGCCCGGACTCCTTGACGCCGCCGAACGGGGCGGCCGGGTTCGACACCAGACCGGTGTTGAGCCCGATCATGCCGCTGTCGAGGTTCTCGGCGATGTGCAGCGCCCGGTTCAGGTCGCGCGTGTACACGTAGTTGACCAGGCCGAACTCGGTCGCGTTGGCCGCGGCCAGTGCGTCGTCGGCGCTGTCGACGACGGTGATCGGCGCGACCGGGCCGAAGATCTCCTCGTGGTTGAGCCGGGAGTTCACCGGCACGTCGGTGAGCACGGTCGGCGGGTAGAAGTAGCCCGGCCCGTCCTGGGCCTTCCCGCCGATCGCGACCGAGGCACCGGCGGCGACGGCGTCGGCGACCAGGTCGGTGACCTTGTCCAGGCCCTTCGCGTCGATCAGCGGGCCCACGTTCACGCCCTCCTCGGTGCCGCGGCCGACCTTGAGCGCGCCCATCCGCTCGGCGAGCTTCGCGGTGAACTGCTCGGCGACGCCGCGCTGGACGTAGAACCGGTTGGCGGCGGTGCAGGCCTCGCCCATGTTCCGCATCTTCGCGATCATGGCGCCCTCGACGGCGGCGTCGACGTCGGCGTCGTCGAGCACGATGAACGAGGCGTTGCCGCCCAGCTCCAGCGACGAGCGCATGACCTTGTCCGAGGCCTGGGACAGCAGCAGCTTCCCGACCGGGGTGGACCCGGTGAACGACATCTTGCGGGCGCGGCCGTCGCGCAGGATCGGCTCCATCACCGCGCCGGCGTCGGTGGCGTTGATGACGTTCAGGGCGCCGTCGGGCAGGCCGGCGTCGGCCAGCACCTGCGCGAACGCGAGCATGGTCAGCGGCGTCTGCGGCGCGGGCTTGATCACCGACGCACAGCCGGCGGCGACCGCCGGGGCGATCTTGCGGGTGCCCATGGCCAGTGGGAAGTTCCACGGGGTCACGAACACGCAGACGCCGACGGGCTGGCGGATGGTGAGGAAGCGGGTCTGGCCGTTCGGGGCGACCTGGTAGCCGCCGTCGATGCGCACGGCCTCCTCGGAGAACCAGCGCAGGAACTCCGAGGCGTAGACGACCTCGCCCTTGGCCTCGGCGAAGGGCTTGCCCATCTCCAGGGTCATGAGCAGGGCCAGGTCGTCGATCCGCTCGTGGAGCAGGTCGTAGGCGCGGCGCAGGATCTCGCTGCGCTCCCGCGGCGCCATCGCGGCGATCGTGGGCTGCGCGGCGTGCGCGGCGGCGAGGGCGTCCATGCCGTCGGCGGGGGAGGCGTCGGCGACCTCGGTCAGCACCTCTCCGGTGGCGGGGTCCTCCACCTTCGCGGTCGCGCCGTTCTCCGCCGGCCGCCACCGGCCGCCGATGAACAGGCCGGTGGGGACGGCATCCAGCACCCTGCGCTCGTCAGCATTGGTGGTCATGCCCGGAACGTACCCCGGTGAGCCGGCCCATAGACACCGGCGGCGCCGGCGGGGCTGGGTCATGATGATGCCCGTGGCAGCGACATCGACACCGGCAGCGGCCCTGCCCGAGCTCGTGCCCGACCCGGTCGAGCTCCCCGCCGGGCTGGCGGACCTGCGGGCCGAGGTCCGGTCCTTCCTCGACGACGAGCGCAACGCCGCCCGCTGGACCCCGCGTGCGGACGTGTGGCTCTCCGGCTGGGACGAGTCGTTCTCGCGGCGGCTGGGGGAACGCGGCTGGCTCGGGATGACCATCCCCACCGAGTACGGCGGGCACGGCCGGACCGCGCTGGAGCGCTACGTCGTCACCGAGGAGCTGCTCGCCGCGGGCGCCCCGGTGGCCGCGCACTGGATCTCCGACCGCCAGATCGGGCCGTCGCTGCTGCGCCACGGCACCGAGGAGCAGCGCCGCGCGTTCCTGCCCGGCATCGCCCGCGGCGAGGTGTACTTCGGCATCGGCATGTCCGAACCGGACTCGGGCTCCGACCTGGCGTCGGTGCGGACCCGGGCGACCCGCGTCGACGGCGGGTGGCGGCTGTCGGGCACCAAGGTGTGGACCTCCGGGGCGCACCACGCGCACGCGTTCTTCGCGCTGGTGCGCACCGAGCCGCGCGACGACGCGCACCGGCACGCGGGGCTGTCCCAGTTCCTGGTGGAGCTGGACTCGCCCGGGGTGGAGATCCGCCCGATCCCGCTGCTCACCGGGGCGCACCACTTCAACGAGGTCCGCTTCGACGACGTGTTCATCCCCGACGCGCGGGTCTTCGGCGAGCTGGGCAACGGCTGGGCCCAGGTCACCGGCGAGCTCGCGTTCGAGCGCTCCGGACCGGAGCGGTTCCTGTCGACCTATCCGCTGCTGGCGTCGCTGGTCGGCGAGCTCGCCGGGGCGGGCCGTGCCGACGCCGGCACCCGTCGTCGCGTGGGGTCGCTGGTGTCGCGGCTGTGGACGCTGCGGGCCATGTCGCTGGCCGTCGCCGGGGCGCTGGAGTCCGGCCGGGCACCCGAGCTGGCCGCGGCCCTGGTCAAGGACCTCGGTACCCGCTACGAGAACGAGATCGTCGACGCCGCCCGGCTGCTGGTCGACATCCCGCCGGACCCCGGCGCGGAGTCCGGGTTCGCCCGGCTGCTCGCCGACGCCGTGCTGCACGCACCCGGGTTCACCCTGCGCGGCGGCACCAACGAGGTCCTGCGCGGCATCGTCGCGCGGGGGATGGGACTGCGCTGATGGCCCGCAACAGCGACCTGGCCGACCTGGCCGCCTCGATCCTCGCTGCCGGCTCCGACGACCGTGACGGGACCGGCCTGGACACGGCGGCCTGGAAGGCGTGTGCCGGGGCCGGGCTGACCTCGCTGACCGACCCGGACACCGGCGGCACCCTCGACGACGCCGCCGTGCTGCTGGAGGTCGCCGGCGCCGACGCGGCCCGCCTGCCGCTGGCCGAGACCGACCTGCTCGCCGGGTGGCTGGCCCGCGCCGCCGGGCTCGCCGTGCCGGACGGGCCGCTGGCCGCCGTCGTCACCGACGCGACCGGCGGGGACCGCCCGGCCGGGACCGCCGGGGGCACGGTGACCGGCAGCGGCGGCCCGGCCGGCCCGGTGTCGGCGGCCCTGACCCGGGTGCCGTGGGGCCGTTCGCTGGCCGCGGTCGTCGTCCTCGACGGCGACCGGGTCCTCGTGCTCGACACGGGCGCGGCGGCGGTCACCGAGGGCGCCAACCTCGCCGAGGAGCCGCGCGACGGCCTCACCCTCGACGGGGTCACGCCGCTGGCGACCGGTACCGCCCCCGCCGGGGCGGCGGCGGAGCTGACCCTGCGGGCGGCGCTGGCGCGGTCACTGCTGCTCGCCGGCGCGGCCCGCGGCGCACTGGCCCGCTCGGTCGCCTACGCCGGGGAGCGCACCCAGTTCGGTCGTCCCATCGGCCGCTTCCAGGCCGTGCAGCAGATGCTCGCCGAGGCGGGCGCCGAGGTCGCCGCCGCCTCCGCCGCGTCCGCCGCCGCCACCTCGACCGCGCGGCGCGCGGGGTTCGCCGCCCCGGAGACCGCGTTCGCCGTCGCCGCGGCGAAGGCCCGCTGCTCGGAGGCGGCGACGGCCGTCGCGCGGATCGCCCACCAGGTGCACGGCGCCATCGGGTTCACCCGCGAGCACGCGTTGCGGCTGGTCACGACCCGGCTGTGGGCCTGGCGCGACGAGGACGGTGACGAGGCGTTCTGGAACGACCGGGTCGGGGCGGCCGCGCTGGACGCGGGCGCCGACGGGCTCTGGCCGTTGGTGACCGGGCGGCCCTGAACGCCGCGGGTCAGGACACCCCGAACTCGCGCAGCTTCCGGTAGAGGGTGTTGCGCCCGATCCCGAGCGTGCGGGCGGCCCGGGTGCGGTTCCCGCCCGCCGCGCGCAGGGCGTCGACCACGGCGTCGCGTTCGGCGGCCTCCAGCAGACCGAGCTCCCGGCCGGCGGTGCGCAGGCGGTCGGGGAGGTCGGCCTCGCCGGCCGTACCGCCGTCGGCGCGGCGGGCCGCCGCCGTGACCACGGTGCGGAGCTCGGCCAGGTCACCGGGCCAGTGCCAGGCCCGGAGCCGGTCCAGGGCCGCGCCGGACAGCCGGGACCCCGAGGCGGGCGGGGGCAGCTCCGCGAGGAGCGTCCCCACCAGCGCCGGGAGGTGCTCGCGGCCCGCCGCCA
Source organism: Pseudonocardia sp. DR1-2 (assembly GCF_023717215.1). NCBI lineage: Bacteria > Bacillati > Actinomycetota > Actinomycetes > Pseudonocardiales > Pseudonocardiaceae > Pseudonocardia > Pseudonocardia sp. DR1-2. Next base: position 408,728 of record NZ_JAMQOF010000001.1, read on the forward strand.
GCGCCGGGAGGCGGACGGTGGTGGCGACCTGGCCGAGGAGGGCCGGGGTGGTGTCGTCGGTGGGGTCGGCGTCGGCGGTGAGGACGAACGGGACGCCGGTCGCGGCCAGGTCCCGCAGGAGCGCTGGGCGCGGCCCCGGTGACAGGTGCACCCGCCGCAGGACGAGCCCGCGACCGGCGGCCAGCGCCGCGCGGGCCGTCTCCCACCACTCGGGCTCTCGGTGCGGCTCGACGACCACGGCGCCGTCGTGGCCCAGGCGGGACAGCACGCGGCGGGCGGTCCGCAGCTTCCCGCTGCCGCCGGGGCCGGTCACGGCGACGGTCTCCCGGTGGGAGACGGCCTCGCGGAGCCGGTGGTCGACCTCCGGGTCGTGGTGGAGCGCGGCTCCCCGGACGGTGGCCGGGGCCGCCACCGCGGGTGCCGCCCGGCGGGGCGCCAGCCGGACGCTGAACGCGGTGCCCCCGGTGCCCTCGACCGGGGCGACGACCGCGTCGTGCGGGCCGTCGGGCATCGGCACCCGCATCCGGCGTGGCCGGTCCGGGCCCCCGTCGCGCAGGAGGTCCCACAGCAGGGTGTGCAGGTCCGGGCCGGCGTGGGCCAGCGCGTGCCGGTCGGCCAGGACGGTGTCGGCGTCGACGACCAGCGCCCCGGTCGTGGCCCGCTCCAGCGCGAGGTAGGCCCGCACCAGCCTGCGACGGTGTTCGCCCGCCTCGTCGAGCAGCCGGGCCTCGATCTGGCGGCCGATGTCGGCGGCCATCACCGCCATGAGCGGGTGCACGTCGCGCACCGCGCAGGCCAGCGAGAGCGAGCCCACCGTCCGGCCGGTCCCGGGCTCGACCAGCGGGGTGCCCGCGCAGGTGAGGTTCTCCAGGAGGGCGTTGTAGTGCTCGGGGCCCCGGACCAGGACCGGGCGTCGTTCGACCAGCACCGTGCCGATGCCGTTGGTGCCCACCGACCGCTCGGAGAAGTCCGAGCCCTCCACCGCGCTCGCCCGGTCCATGAGCGTGCGCTGGCGCCGGACACCGACGTGGCGGCGGACGATGCGCCCGGTCGCGTCGGACAGCACCATGGCCACCGGGACGTCGGCGAAGCTGTCCACGAGCCGCTCCAGCACGGGCGCCGCGGCCCGGCGCAGCGCGGTGTGGTCGTCGCCGGGGTCGGCGTAGCCGATGCGCTCCGGTGCCGTCGGCACCGCCTCGCCGATGCAGCGCCGCCAGCTCTGCTCGATCAGCGGCGGCACGCCCGCGTGGCCGGGTGGCAGCGCCAGCAGCCCCCCGTCGACGAGCGTCTCGCGGCTGCGCCGGATGCGCAGGCGCTGCCCGGCCGACAGGGCCGGCACCGCCGTGTCCTCGTCCCGACGCGTCATCGCCCCGATCCGCCCCTCGCCGCCCGTTGCGGACACGTCCACGGTGCCCCAGGTCACACCATCCTGGCCAGGGGGAGTGGCCGGTGGGCGTTCCAGAACGGAACACCCGCGGTGCCTCCGCGGTGCCCACCATCGACGGCCACGCCACCGCCGGCGCGGCGCCCGCCGTCGCTCCGGCCGACCGGAGGAGGACCGCGATGACGACGGCACCACCGACCCGCCCGACGGGCGCGTCCACGGAGTCCGACGCGCTGCGCGCGCTCTACGCCGACTGGTCCGCCGTCATCGCGGCGACCCCGGACCTGACCACGCGGCTGTTCCGCAGCATCTTCGACGAGTGGCACCAGGCCACCCGTGAACCCGAGGACGTGACCTACCGGGAGGAGTCGCTCGGGGGTGTCCCCGGGATCTGGGCGCTGCCGGTCGGGGCGGATCCCGCGCAGGTCCTGCTGTACACCCACGGCGGCGGGTTCGCCGTCGGCTCGGCGTCGAGCCATCGCAAGCTCGCGGGGCACGTCGCGCGGGCCGTCGGCGCCACGGCGTTCGTGGCGGACTACCGTCGCGCGCCGGAACACCGGCACCCGGCACAGGTGGAGGACACCGTCGCGGTGTTCGAGGCGCTCCTGGCCCGGGGGACCGCCCCCGCGGACGTGACGACCATCGGTGACTCCGCGGGCGGGAACCTGGCGGTCGCCACGGTGCTCGCCCTGCGCGACGCGGGCCGGCCGCTGCCGGGCCGGGTCGTCGCGTTCTCGCCGTGGCTGGACATGGAGAACACCGGCGCCACGCTCGTCACCAACGCCGCCTCGGACGCGCTGGTCACGGTGCCCCTGCTGGAGGGGATGATCGCCGGCGTCCTGGGGGAGGGGCACGTCGACCGGCGGGCACCGCTGGCGAACCCGTTGCACGCCGACCTCACCGGCCTCCCCCGGCTCTACGTCGACGCCGGGGGTGCCGAGGCGCTGCTCGACGACGCCGTCCGGCTCGCCGACCGGGCCCGGGCCGCCGGTGTCGACGTGACGCTGTCGGTCGTCGCGGGCATGCAGCACGTCTTCCCGTTCCTCGCCGGCACCGCGCCCGAGGCGGACGAGGAGCTCGCCGCCCTCGCCGCCTGGTACCGCGGCTGACCCCTCGACACCCACCGGGAGCACACCATGACCACGTCCACCACCCCCGACGTCGACGCCGTCGTCGTCGGCGCCGGATTCGGCGGGATCTACATGCTGCACACGCTGCGGGACCGGCTCGGCCTGAGCGTCCGCGCCTTCGAGAAGGGCGACGGCGTCGGCGGCACCTGGTACTTCAACCGGTACCCCGGCGCGAAGTCCGACACCGAGGGGTTCGTCTACCGCTACTCGTTCGACCGGGACCTGCTGCAGGAATGGAACTGGAGCACCCGCTACCTGGACCAGCCCGATGTCCTGGCCTACCTCGAGCACGTCGTCGACCGGTACGGGCTGCGCCGGGACATCACGCTGGGCACCGAGGTGACCGCCGCGGTCTACGACGAGGACGCCGGTCTCTGGCGGGTGCGCACCTCCGGCGGCGAGACGGTGCGCTGCCGCTACCTGGTCAACGCCCTGGGGTTGCTGGCCCGCAGCAACATCCCCGCCCTCCCCGGGCTGGACACCTTCGCCGGGCGCACCGTCCACACCAACGCCTGGCCCGACGACCTCGACATCACCGGGCGGCGGGTCGGCGTCGTCGGGACCGGCTCGACCGGCGCCCAGTTCATCGTCGCGGCGGCCCCGCGCGCAGCTCACCTCACCGTCTTCCAGCGCAGCCCGCAGTACAACGTGCCCTCCGGCAACCGACCGGTCACCCAGGACGAGGTCGACCGCACCAAGGAGCACTTCCCCGAGATCTGGGACCAGGTGCGCGGTTCGGTCGTGGCGTTCGGGTTCGAGGAGAGCGCCGTCGAGGCGATGAGCGTGTCCGCGCAGGAGCGCGAGCGCGTCTTCCAGGAGAACTGGGACGCCGGCAACGGGTTCCGGTTCATGTTCGGCACGTTCTGCGACATCGCGACCGATCCCGAGGCCAACGCCGCGGCCGCCGCGTTCATCCGGCGCAAGATCTCCGAGATCGTCGTGGACCCGGAGACCGCCCGGAAGCTCACACCGACCGACCTCTACGCCAAGCGCCCGATCTGCAACGAGGGGTACTACGAAACCTTCAACCGCGACGACGTCGAGCTGGTCTCGGTCCGGGAGAACCCGATCGCGGAGGTCACCCCGGCCGGGGTGCGCACCGCCGACGGAGTCGTGCACGAGCTCGACGTGCTCGTCCTCGCGACCGGTTTCGACGCCGTCGACGGCAACTACCGGGCGATGGACCTGCGCGGCCGCGGGGGCCGCCACATCGACGACCACTGGACCGACGGGCCGTCGAGCTACCTCGGTGTGTCGAAGGCGGGCTTCCCCAACATGTTCATGATCCTCGGGCCGAACGGGCCGTTCACCAACCTGCCGCCGAGCATCGAGGCCCAGGTCGAGTGGATCGGTGAGCTGATCGGGCACGCCGAGCGCGGCGGTATCGGCACGATCGAGCCGACGGCCGAGGCCGAGCGGGGCTGGTCCCGGCTCTGCCGGGAGATCGCCGACGCCACGCTGTTCCCGAAGGCCGACTCGTGGATCTTCGGGGCGAACATCCCCGGCAAGCCGAACGCGGTGATGTTCTACATGGCCGGGCACAAGGCCTACCGCGAGGAGCTGTCCACCGTGGCCCGCGACGGGTACCGCGGGTTCGCGATGGACGGCTCGGGAGGCTCCCGGTGATCGCCACCGGAGAGGGGGCCGGTGCCGGATCCGGCACCGGCCCGCTCACACCCGGTGATCACATCTTCCGGAAGTCCCAGCTGGTGACCTTCTCCGGGCGCAGCCGCAGCCAGGCGTGCCGTCCGTCGATCACGACCTGGCCGCCGGTGTAGCGGGCGGCGAAGGCCTGCTCGACCCGCTCCAGCTCCGGGTTCGGCTCGCCGGTGCGGGGCACCTCGCCGACGACCTCGACGGAGCCGCGCAGCTCGACCCCGCGCAGCTCGGCGTAGTCGTGCCCGGCGTCGACGACCACGGCGATCCGCGGGTCGCGCTGCAGGTCCACCCAGCGCTGCGAGCGCGAGAGCGAGGTCAGCCAGAGTGCCTCGCCGTCCCAGAGGTACCAGAGCGGGGTGGCGTGCGGGCCGTTCACGCCGTTGGTGGCGACCCGGCAGGTGCGCTCGGCGTCGAGGAAGGCGGTGACCTCCTCCGGGGTCATCGCGATCTTCCGGGCGCGGCGCTGCGGCTTCGGTGCGGTCATCGTCCGAACCTAGATCAGACCCCGGCCGGTGCGGGTGGTGCGGCCGGGGAGAGCATCACCACGTGCACGACCTGAGCCCCGCCCTGGAGCAGCTGCTCGCCACCGACCGTCCCACGCCGTACCTGGCGCTGGACCCCTCCGTCGCCGGCGAGCGGTACCGCGCGCTGGCCGCCGCGTTCGGCGACGCCCGGATCCTCTACGCCGTCAAGGCCTGCCCGGAGCCCGCCGTGCTGCGGGCCCTCGTCGCGGCCGGGGCCGGGTTCGACGTCGCCTCCCAGGCCGAGATCGACCTGTGCCTGGCCGCCGGTGCGGACCCGGCGACGCTGCAGCACGGGAACCCGGTGCGTGGCCCCGGTGCCGCCGCCCGGGCCGCCCGCGACGGCGTCACCCGGTTCGTCACCGACAGCGCCGAGGACGTCGACGCCCTCGCCGCCGAGGTCCCCGGCGCCCGGGTGCAGGTCCGGCTCTCGGTCGACGACACGGGCTCGGCGACGCCGTTCCACGGCAAGTTCGGGGCGCCGCCCGACGCCGCCGTCGCGCTGCTGGGGCGGGTCGCCGACCGCGGCCTGGTCGCCGCCGGGGTCACCTTCCACGCGGGCTCCCAGCAGACCCGCCCCGCCACCTACGCCGGGGCCGTCGCGCTCGCGCTGGCGACCGCGGGGCGGGCCGGGCTGCGCCGTCCCGAGCTCGACCTGGGCGGCGGCTGGCCGGTGGCCTACCGCGCCGCCGTCGCCCCCGCGCAGGACTACGTCGCGGCCGTGCGCGCCGCGGTGGCCACGGCTGTGGACGCCGGGCACGTGGACGGCGCGACGCTGCTGCTGGAACCGGGCCGCGCGCTGGTCGCCCCGGCCGGGGTGCTGCGCGCCCGGGTGCTGCGCGTGTCCCGCCGCCCGGGCGTGGACCACCGCCGCTGGGTGTACCTCGACGTCGGCCGCTACCAGGGACTCGCCGAGACCGAGGGCGAGGCGATCGCCTACCCGCTGCGCGTGCCCGGGCGCAGCGGCCCGCCCGGACCGGTCGTCGTCGCGGGCCCCACCTGTGACGGCGACGACGTCCTCTACCGCCGCACCCCGGTCGCGCTGCCGCTGGACCTGGCCGCGGGCGACGTGGTCGACCTGCTCGGGGCCGGCGCCTACACCTCGAGCTACGCCTCGGTCGGGTTCAACGGGTTCGGCCCGCTGGAGGTGCTCGTCGCGGGGGAGGGGGCGTCGCTCCCACATCCCGGTTAACGTGTCCGGACGTGTCATCCTCCATCTCGCCGATCATGTCCGTGCCCGCCGCCGCGGCCGGAGAACTGCATCCGGCCGTCGGGCTCGGGACGGGCGCACCCGCGCTGCCCAGCACGTCGTCACCGGTCGGCAGACACGTCCTGGCCGAGCTCGGCGGCATCGCCCCCGAGGTCCTCGACGACTGCGACCGCCTGCGCAGCGACCTGACCGCCGCGCTGACCGAGGCCGGGGCCCAGGTCCGCCAGGTGGTCGTCGAGCGGTTCGAGCCGCAGGGGGCGACCGTCGTCGCGGTCCTGGCCGAGTCGCACGCCTCGATCCACACCTGGCCCGAGCACGGCGGCATGCACGTCGACGTGTTCACCTGCGGTGAGAGCGCCGACCCGGTCGACGCCGTGCGCCGCCTCGCCGAGCGTGTCGGCGCGACCGACACCGCGCTGCAGGTCGTGGACCGCGGCGGCGCCCCGCGCACCGTCACCGAGCCCATCTCGTCCGGCCTGACCCGGCGCTGGGACCTCGGCCGGGTCCACCACGTCGCGCACACCGGGTTCCAGCACGTCGTGGTCGCCGACACCGCGCACGGCGTCACCCTCTTCTGCGACGACGAGCGCCAGTCCACCGAGCACACCCAGCTCACCTACCACGAGGCGCTGGTGTGGCCCGGCGCCCTGCTGGCCCGCGAGCTGGACCGGGTGCTGATCGTCGGCTCCTCCGAGGGTGTCGCGTCGGAGATGGCGGTCGCCGCCGGTGCGAGCCGGGTCGACCACGTCGACATCGACGCCGAGGCCGTCCGGATCTGCGCCGAGTACCTGCCCTACGGCTACACCCCCGAGTCCCTCGCCGCGGCCGAGCGCGGCGACGGCCCGGTGCACCTGACCTACGGCGACGGTCGGCAGTTCGTCCTGGAGTCCGACGAGCACTGGGACCTGGTGGTCGTCGACCTGCCCGACGAGCGCCCCGACGAGCCCGACGCCCAGATCAACCGGCTCTACGAGGAGGACTTCGTCCGCGCCTGCGCGCAGCGGCTCACCCCCGGCGGGGTCCTGGTGTTCCAGGCGGGCAGCCCGGCGGTGTGGCGGGACGCGACGCTGCGCTCGGCCTGGCAGCGCTTCGCCGCGGTGTTCGGCGAGACCGGCGGGCGCGGGGTCTACATCGGTTGCGAGGAGCACGAGTGGGCCTTCCTCGCCGGTGTCCGCGAGCCGATGGACGACCCCGGCGTGGTCGCCGCCGGGCGGCTCGCGTCGATGCCGTCGCAGCCGGAGCTCTGGGACGCGACCGCGCTGCGGCACCGCCTGGTGGCACCGCTGTCGCTGCGCAGGCTCACCGACTGAGCGAGCCCCCGCCCACGGTGCGTGACGGGCCGGGTCGGACCCGGCCCGTCACGTGCGCCGAACGGGGCGTAACCGGTCGGCGACGATGATCGTTGGTCGGTCAGGACCGGCGTGCCCACGCCGGCGACGTCCGACCGGAGGTCCGAGAGCCCGTGCGCCGTCCCCGTCCGTCCCGGTGGCTCGCCGTGGCGACCATGACCCTGCTGAGCTCGGCGGGGATGAGCGCCCTCGCGCCCGCGCAGGCGGAGGCGCCGACCACGTTCGCCGAGACCACGCTGTCCGCGCGCAACCTCGACACCGCCCCGGTCGGGCGCTTCGTCGCCCTGGGCGACTCCTACGCCGCGGGCCCGCTGGTCCCGGTGCAGCAGGGCACGCCGTCCGGGTGCCTGCGCTCGAACCAGAACTACCCGTCGGTGCTCGCGCGCTCGGCCGGCATCGGCCGCTTCACCGACGTGTCCTGCAGCGGCGCGACGACCGAGGACATGACCGCCCCGCAGCAGGTCCAGGCCGGCCCGAACCCGCCGCAGCTCGACGCCCTCGACGGTTCCGAGTCGCTGGTCACCCTGACCATCGGCGGCAACGACATCGGCTTCTCCGGGATCATCAGCGAGTGCGTGCGCCGCTCCTCGGCGAACCTGTTCGGCGCGGCCTGCAAGGACTTCTACACCGCGGGCGGCACCGACCAGCTCGCCGAGCGGATCGACGACACCGAGTCCAAGGTCTCCGACGTGCTCGCACGGATCCGCGACCGGTCGCCCGCCGCACGGGTCGCCGTCGTCGGGTACCCGTCGATCCTGCCGGACACCGGTCCCGGCTGCTACCCGGTCATCCCGTTCAGCCCGGGCGACACCGCCTACCTGCGCGAGACCGAGAAGAAGCTCAACGCGATGCTGGCCGACGCCGCTCGCGACGCCGGTGTCGACTACGTCGACACCTACACCCCGACCATCGGTCACGACGCCTGCACGCTGCCCGGCGTGAAGTGGGTCGAGGGCCTGGTCCCGACCTCGCCCGCCGCGCCGGTGCACCCCAACGCCCAGGGGATGCGCGCGATGGCCGCGGCCGCCGGTGACGTGCTCGGCATCCGGGTCGCCCGGCCCACCTCGCAGCCGGTCCCGGGGGCTACCAACCCGGTGCCGACCGCGTCGCTGCCGCCTCAGGCCCGCACCGCGAACTGAGGTAGGGACCTCCGGGCCGCGGTGCGTGTCAGACTCGCACCGTGACGGGGACGGTCGAGCGGGGGCGCCGCCTGCCGGTGCCGGCCCGGTGGGGCGAGCTGCGGACGTGGGCGGCCGCGGTCGACCCGGGCCACACCCGGCTGCACCTGGCCTCGGTCGCGACCGCGGCGATGCTGCTGGCCGCGGTCGCCGCGAGCGTGCTGCGTGCGCTGACCGGGCAGCCGGTCACGATCGTGCTGTTCTCCGTGGTGCTGGCGATGATCAGCAACCTGGCGGTGAACGAGAACGACCTGCGGCGACGGCGGGTCACCACCGCCCTGATGGTCGTGCCCGCCGCGGTGTCGGCGACGGTGTCCGCGTTGCTGGCGACGGACCGGGTCGCGGCCGACGTCGTGTTCGTCCTGGTCATGATGGTCGCCGTCGCGGTCCGGCGGTACGGGCCGCGCGGGGTCGCGCTCGGCATGGCGGCGTTCATGCCGTTCTTCTTCGTGCAGTTCCTGCACGCCGGCCCCGGCGAGCTGCCGTTCCTGCTGGCCGGGGCGGTGATCGGCATCGGCAGCACCTTCCTGCTGCGCTGCCTGGTGTTCACCCGCCGCTCCGAGGCCGTGCTGGACGCGCTGTTCCGGGCGTTCGAGGCGCGGCTGCACGCGCTGCTGCTCACCGCGGTCGAGGCGGTGGAGACCACCGCCGGTGAGCCCGACCTCGACCCGCTGGTGCGTGCCCAGGCCCGGCTCAACGAGACCGCGCTGCTGGTGACCGACCGGCTCGACGACACCGACGACGACACCGACGACGGCCCCGACGGCGCGGCCGGCCCCGTCGCGGGCCTGCGGCAGTGGATCATCGACTCCGAGCTCGCGGCCGAACGGGTCGCCATGTCGGTCCGCCGGTCGGTCGAGCACCACGACCCGATCCCCGACGACGACCGCGCCGAACTGGCCGAGGGGCTGCGGGCCCTCGCCGCGGCCACCGCCGTCGGGACGCCCGGCGCGATCGCCGCCCGCCTCTACGACGCCGCACGGTCCGCCGTCGCCGACATCGTGGACCGGCCGGCCGGGGTCGGGCCCGCCGCGCGCGAGCAGCGCATCGGGTTCGCCGTCGTCCGGCTCGCCGATGCGATGCAGACCACCGTCGAGCAGGCCCGTCTGCGGATCGCCGAGCACCACGACACCGACCGGGAGACCGCGGGCGGCGACCCGGCACCCGAGCCCGTCCCCGCACAGGTGCCGCCGCCGGCGGGCCGGGACCGGTTCGGCGGGCTCGCGCTGCACACCCGCCAGGCCGTGCAGGTCGGCGTCGCCACCAGCCTCGCGATCGTCGTCGGCGAGCTGGTCTCCCCGGCGCGCTGGTACTGGGCGGTGATCGCCGCGTTCGTGGTGTTCGCCGGCACCGCCAGCCGCGGCGACGTCCTGAGCCGCGGCTGGGCCCGCGCGGTCGGCACCGCGGGTGGGGTCGTGGCGGGGATGCTGCTGGCGCTGCTGGTGGGCGGCAACGTCGCCGCCAGCCTGGCGCTGCTGTTCGTCTGCGTGTTCCTCGCCCTGTACCTGGTGCGGATCTCGCAGGCGATGATGGCGTTCTGGATCACCGCGGTGCTGGCCCTGCTCTACGGCGTGATCGGCCAGTTCAGCGTGCAGACCCTGGTGCTGCGGGTCGAGGAGACCGTCGTCGGCGGCGCGCTGGGGATGCTCGCCGCCTACCTGATCCTGCCCACCCGGTCGCGCACGGCCTTCGCCGAGGCCCTCGACGACGCCCTCACCGCCGTCGACGTCTCCCTGCACACCTCGGTCGACGCGGCGCTGGGCCGTCCCGGCGCCGGTGACCCGCTGGAGAAGGCCCGCGCCGTGGACACCGCGGTGGCCACCGTGCGGACCCGCGCGGTCCCGCTGCAGCACCCCGTCGCCCGCAGGCCGCTGCGCCGCGGGGTGCACCACACCGTGCGGGTCGTCGGCGCCGTCGACCACTACACCCGCCAGCTCGCCGCCCAGGCCGCGACCGCGTCGGTGCCCGGCTGGGCCGCGACCCTGGAGCCCGCGGCCGAGCGGGTCCGCGCCGACCTCGACGGCCTGCGCCGCATCCTCGACGACGCCTGGGGCCCCGCCGACCGGCGCGAGCACCCGAGTGGCGCGGGCCCCGCCGACTACGGCGTCGGCTCCGCGGAGGAGCTGCTCGACGCCGCCGAGGCGGACGCGGCGTCACGGACCGCCGCCGGTCCCGGTACCGAGCGGACGCGCCGGCTTACCGCGGCGCGGCTGCTCCGCCGGATCGACCAGCTCGCCGTCGGCCTGGCCCGGGAGCTGTGCGGGCAGACCTGGAGCGAGCCCGCCCCCGCCGCGCGCGGCGCCGGTCACGCGGACGGGTCCGGGGCCGCGGCGGCGGGTTAGGGTCCGGCCGTGATCTCCGTGAGCACCCACGACGACGTCGGTCTGATCGAGCTGAACCGCCCCGAGCGCCGCAACGCCCTGGACATCGCGACCTGCCGGCAGCTGGTCGACGCCGCGGCCGAGGTCCGCGCGGCCGGCGCGCGGGCGGTGGTCGTCGCCGGGAACGGGCCGGCGTTCTGCTCCGGCGCCGACTTCGGCGAGGTCTACACCGACGAGTTCCTCGACGCCCTCTACACCGGGCTGCACGCGGTCGCCGACCTGCCGATGCCGACCGTGGCCGCGGTGACCGGGCCCGCGATCGGCGGCGGGCTGCAGCTGGCCCTGGCCTGCGACCTGCGGGTCGCCGCCCCGGAGGCGGTGTTCGGGCTGCCGACCGCGCGGCTCGGTCTGGCCGTGGACCCGTGGACGATCGAGCGCCTGGTGCAGATCGCCGGCGGCGGCACGGCCCGCAGCCTGTTGCTGGCCTGCGCCACCGTCGACGCCGCCACCGCCCACGCCCGCGGTCTCGCCGACACCCTCGGCGACCGCGACGCCGCACACGCCCTGGCCCGTGACATCGCGACCATGGCCCCGCTGACCCTGGCCTACAACAAGCGTTCGGTGGACGCGTTCGGCCGTGGCGGCCACACCGACCCGGCGGTGGTCGACGGCCTCACCGCGGAGTTCCGCGGATGCTGGGCCGCCGAGGACATCGCCGAGGGGCGCGCCGCCCGGACCGAGAAGCGCGCACCGGCGTTCCGGGGCCGCTGACCGCGGGACCGGACGGCGCAGCGACCGTCCGACGCATCTCGTGCACCGCCGATCGGCGGTATCGGCTCACCCGTTCAGCTCAAGATCATGTTGGGCTACCGTGGGGAACCAGCCGGTCGCACTGTGCATCCGGTCGGGCCCGACGGGCCGAGGACGTGGGCCGTGCGCCCGACGGAGGGCGGACGGATGCGGGCACGGGGACGGAGCCGGACCGCCGGGCTCCTCGCGGTGGGCGTCGCCCTGACCGGGGCCCTGACCGCCGGGCTCCTGGCGGGCCCCGCCCTGGCCGAGCCGTCGGAGCAGCCCGATCCCACCGACCGGCAGGTCGCCACCGGCGCGCTCGTCCCGGGCACGCCGTGCACCTCCTCGGCGCGGGCCTGTGTGGATCTGGCGAGCCGCTCCACCTGGCTGTTCGACGCCGGTCAGGTCGTCGCCGGACCGGTCGCGATGCGCCCCGGCGACCCGGAGGCCCCGACACCGACCGGGACCTTCGCCGTGCAGTGGAAGGCCGAGCAGTGGACCAGCCGGGAGCGGCTGACCCAGATGCCGTGGTCGGTGTTCTTCGCCCAGGGCGGTATCGCCTTCCACCAGGGCGACCTCTCGACCCCGTCGGCCGGCTGCGTGAAGCTCGCCGAGACCGATGCGCGCCAGTGGTTCGACTACCTGCAGGTCGGCGACCAGGTGCAGATCCACTGAGTCGCACCGCGGGTGTGAGCCATCTCCCGCAGGCGTTCTACGCGCAGTAGAAAGGTTCGCGTAGGATGACCTTCGTGACGAGTCTGGGCGAGTTGGAGCGGGCGGTCATGAACGTCCTCTGGGAGACCGACCGGGACATGACCGCCCGTGAGGTGCAGGATCAGCTCGCCGACCGCGACCTGGCCACGACGACCGTGCTCACCGTCCTCGGCCGGCTCGAGCGCAAGCAGCTGGTCCGGCGCATCCGCGACGGCCGCGCCCACCACTACCGCCCGGTGGCCAGCCGGGAGGACCACGTGGCCGAGCTGATGACCGACGCGCTCGACGACGCGTCCGACCGGGGTGCCGCCCTCGCGCGGTTCCTCGGCTCGATGTCGGAGGAGGAGCGGTCGCGGTTGCGCGACCTGCTCGGCTGAGCCGCCGGCGATCCACGAGCCCGTCCGATCGCGGGGGTGATGCAGCGCCGCGCCGCGCACTCCGCGACGATGTGAGGCGATGCAGCTGACCGCGCTCGGACTCGGACTGCTCGGCGTACTGCTCGCCGAGCCGGTCAGCCGTGCCCTGGCCCGGGCACGCTGGCCCGGCCGCGACCCCGTCGGAGCGCTGCTGCTGTGGCAGGCCGTCGGGCTCGGCGGCGGGATCTCTCTGTTCGGTGCGGGGCTGGCCTACGGGCTCTCGCCGATGGGGCACAGCCTGCCCACCGCGGCGGCGGCGCTGTCGGCATCGGTGGCGGCGGGCGAGTGGCCGGACCGGATGGACCCGCTGCACGTGGGCGCCCTGTTGATCGCGCTCGGGGTGCTGGTGCGGCTGCTGTCGGTCCTGGTGATCACCACGGTGCGGACGCTGCGGGCCCGCCGTCGCCACCGCGACCTGCTCGACGTGCTCGCCACGCCGTGGCCGCACGCCTCCGGTACGCGTGTCCTCGACCATCCCGTCCCGGTCGCCTACTGCCTGCCCGGGCGCAGCTCCCGGCTCGTGGTGTCGGCGGGGGTGCTGGACGCTCTGGACACCGCCGGTGTCGTCGCGGTGCTGGCCCACGAGCGGGCGCACCTGCGTGAGCGGCACGACCTGGTCGTGCTGCCCTTCGTCGCGTGGGGGGCGACGGCGCCGTTCGTGCGCGGCATGGTGCACGCCCAGCTCGCGGTGGCCCGGCTGATCGAGATGCGGGCCGACGACGTCGCCCGCAGGCTGTGCGACCCCACCGAGCTGGCGACCGCGCTCAAGGCCGTCGGCGGGTCCGCGCCGGCGGCGGCGCTGTCGTCGTTCACCGACGCGTTGGAGGCCCGCATCGACCGGATCACCGCCCCGCCCCCCGCGCTGCCCCGCGTCGTGCACGGGCTGATCCGGCTGGTCGCCCTCGCGCTGGTCGCGGTGCCGGTGTGGCTGCTGGTCGCCCCGTGAGCACTCCGGTGCCCGGCCCGGTCCGTGCGTTCCCCGGGGCGGAGGCGCTGCTGCGGGTGCACGCGGCGTCGCTGCCCCAGCCCGACCAGCTGGCCGGGCCGTTCGTCGCCCGGCTGCTCGTGGCCGCGCTGTCGTCGCTGCCGGCACCGACGGTGGCCGCCTTCGCGCACGCGGCGGGCACACGGGTGCGGGCCGGCGACGACGTGTCGTCGCGGCCGCCCGGGGCGCCGGCGGACACCGGCTACCTTCGTGGCCTGCCGGTCGCCGCGGACGACGAGCGGGCGGGCACCCCGGTGGCCGGTCTCGGTCGTGCGGTCGAGGAGTTCTCCGGGGAGTCGCTCGCCGCGGTCCCGGCCGCGGGGGACTGGACGGCCGCGCGCCTGAGCGCGCTGCTCGACGCCGTCACCGCCGACGGCCCGGTCGGCGTGCTGGCCGCGCTGCGGACCGGGGACCTGGTCGCCGCGTCCACCCCGGTCGCCGACCTCGACGCCGGGGGCCGGCCGGGGCCGGACTGGTCGGTCGCGCACGTCGTCGCGCTGTGGGGGCGCCGGGACGGGCCGGGCGGGCCACTGCTCGCCGTCGCCGACACCTACCCGCAGCTCGGCTCGCCGGACCTCGGGCCGGGGCTGCACCTGCAGCCGACCGACCGGGTCGCGGTCGCGCTGGGCCACGGGGGCGGCCTGGTCCTGGTCGGGCCGGACCGGCGCCGCGACGCGCTGACCGCGGCCGTCGGGGCCGCCGGGCTGTCCCCGTGCTGGTGGGACGACCCGGCCTGACCTCAGGCGCCGTGCGTCTCGAACAGGGAAGGGCCGCCGCGGTCCTCGGCGAGCAGCGCCCGGGTGGCGGCGATGTTGCGGATCCGCGCGGCCTCCAGCGACGCCGGGCTGCGCCGGACCCACCGGCGCTGCACCGCGACCACCCGCCCCAGGACGGCGACGGCCACCTCCCAGCCGGGGCTGCGCCGCAGGCCCAGCCCGGTGGTCACCGCGGCGCCGTGGAAGCGCCGGGCCAGCGCCTGCAGCAGACGGCGTCCCTGGGGCACGGGCAGACGCAGCGGCTGCACGAGCAGCGCAGCGACGGCCCCGATCAGCGCCCCGGCCAGCGCGCGTGACTCGGGTGCCGGCGGTCCGGTGACGGCGGTGACCAGCGCGTCGAGCTCCTCGGCGTCGGCGTGCGAGGCGACGTCGCGGACCAGCTCGGGGTCGATGCCGAGCTGGTGGGCCAGCAGCTGCCAGCAGGCGTAGACCTCGGCGGTCTCGGCGGGGGTGAGCCCGAACCCGATCGTCGCCTCGGCCCGCATCGAGACGAGGGTGAAGTCCAGCCAGGTCCGGACCAGGTCGACCTGGTTGACCGGGGTGCCGTGCACGGCCTCGTCGAGGCCGCGGTCGCGGGCGAGCACGCGCATGTGGGCGTGCAGCATGCGGACCTGCAGGGTGCCGACGTAGCCGGGGCTGCCGGGGCGCATGCCGCCGGGCAGGGTGGCGGCGAGCAGCCAGGTGCCGGTCTCGGTGAGGCGGCGCTCGGCGGACTCCACCAGCCGTCCGGTGGTGCCGAGCAGCACCGCGATCGACGGGGAGCCGTAGGTGCGCAGCAGCGCCCCGGCCGACAGGGACAGGGTGTGCACCGCGGGCGGTGCGGTGAACATGGGCCGTATCCCGGTGTCGAGGATCGCGGGGTCGCTGCCCGCGGGCACCGACTCGGCCGAGGTGAGCAGGGCCGCGAGGGCGGGGGAGGGCCCGGTCAGCGAGGCGAGCCCGTCGCGGATGCCGCGCTGCAGCGCCGCGGTGAGCGCGCGGCCGTCCTCGCGGCCCGCGGCGCGGATCTCGGCGACGACGGCGTCGGCGAGCGGGTCGCCCGCGGTCCGGGCGCGTACCGCGAGGTCGGCCCGCCGAGGGCCGAAGCGGGCGGCGAGGGCATCGCGGTCGGGCGCGCCGGGGGGTCGGGTGGCGGTCACGGGAACCGGTCCTCCTGGGTCTCGTGCGGGGTCTCCTGCGGGACGGCGCGGTCGTCGTGGGTGGTGAGCCCGGCTCCGGCGAGCAGCCGGGCCATCCGGGCCCGCAGCTCGCGCTCGCCCGGTGGGACGGGGGCGAACACGGCCAGCGCGGACAGCCCGAAGACCCCGGCGAACAGCTCGCGGGCCCGTTCCCGGTTCCCGACGTGGTCCTGGATGAGGTCGACCAGCGCCGCGTCGGGTTCCGCGGCGGCCGGGCCGGTGGCGGTGCCGCCGTGGCCCCGGGCGACGCGGACGCGCAGCTCCAGCATGGTCAGGAACACCGGGCGGCGGGGGCCGAGCAGGTCGACCAGGTAGGCGGTGCAGGCGTCGAGCAGCGTCAGGTCACCGGCGCGGGCCCGGCGGGTCAGCTCGCCCAGCCGTGCGACGGCGTCGTGCTCCAGCTCGACGGCGACCGCCTCCAGCAGCGCGTCGACGGTGCCGAAGTGGTAGGTCGCCGACGCGGCCGAGGCACCGGCCCGGTCCGCGACCTGGCGCAGCGTCAGCCGGTCGAAGCCGTGCGCGGTGACGACGTCGACGGCGGCCCGCACCAGCGCGCGACGGGTGTCGGCGCCGCGTCGTCGTCGCCCGTCGGGGGTGGGCTCGGCCATACCCGACAAACTATCTGTACAACCAGACAGATTCCAGGTCCGGTCCGCGGAACACGGTTCCGCGACGACGCGCTGCAGTCCGGAACCGGGCGTAGCGTGGAGATCGTGCCCGTCACACCTGACCTTCCCCGTACCGTCGGTGCGCTGCGTGCGTCCGGTCATGTACAGCGCCCCGTGAAGCACGAGATCCGCGACAACCTCCTGGTGGCCCTGCGCGAGGGCCGCGACCCCTGGCCCGGCATCGTCGGCTTCGACGACACCGTCGTCCCGCAGCTCGAGCGGGCCCTCATCGCCGGTCACGACCTCGTCCTGCTCGGTGAGCGGGGCCAGGGCAAGACCCGCCTGCTGCGGTCGCTGGCCGGCCTGCTCGACGAGTGGACCCCCGTCATCGAGGGCTCCGAGATCGGCGAGCACCCCTACGAGCCGATCGTGCCCGCCTCGATCCGGCGCGCCGCCGAGCTCGGCGACGACCTGCCGGTCGCCTGGGTGCACCGCGACCACCGCTACACCGAGAAGCTCGCGACGCCCGACACCTCGGTCGCCGACCTGATCGGCGACGTCGACCCGGTCAAGGTCGCCGAGGGCCGCTCGCTGGGCGACCCCGAGACCATCCACTTCGGGCTCGTCCCGCGGTCCCACCGCGGCATCGTCGCCATCAACGAGCTGCCCGACCTGGCCGAACGCATCCAGGTCGCACTGCTCAACGTGATGGAGGAGCGCGACATCCAGGTCCGCGGCTACACGCTGCGGCTGCCGCTGGACGTGCTGCTCGTGGCCAGCGCGAACCCCGAGGACTACACCAACCGCGGGCGGATCATCACCCCGCTCAAGGACCGGTTCGGCGCCGAGGTGCGCACCCACTACCCGCTGGAGCTGGCCCCCGAGGTCGAGCTCGTCGCGCAGGAGGCCGACCTCGTCGCCGAGGTGCCGCGGCACCTGCTCGAGGTCGTCGCCCGGTTCACCCGGCACCTGCGCGACTCGTCCGCGGTCGACCAGGGGTCCGGCGTCTCGGCCCGGTTCGCCGTGGCCGCGGCCGAGACCGTCGCCGCCGCGGCGTTGCGCCGTGCCGCGCTGACCGGCGAGGAGACCCCCTACGCCCGGCCCGTCGACCTCGAGTCGGTCCCCGCGGTGCTCCGCGGCAAGATCGAGTTCGCGTCGGGGGAGGAGGGTCGCGAGGACGAGGTGCTCGAGCACCTGCTGCGCCGCGCGACCGCCGACACCGCCCGGTTCGCGCTGCGCGGGGTCGACCTCGACGAACTGGCCGTCGCGGTCTCGACCCGCCCGGTCCGGACCGGCGAGCGGATCCCGGCGAAGGACGTCGTCGCCGCGCTGCCACAGGTCGACGCCCTCACCGAGATCGCCGCGAAGCTCGGCGCCGCGGGCACCGAAGACCCGGGCCCGATGGCCTCGGCCGCGGAGCTGGCGCTGGAGTACCTGTTCCTGACCCGCAAGCTGGCCAAGGACGAGTCCGACGACGGTGACACGGTGTCGTATGGCTGATCCCAGGCGTCGTCGCCGCCGGTACGCCTACGGCCCCTACGCGGGCGGGCCCGACCCGCTGGCGCCGCCGTACGACATCCGGGCGGCGATGGACCAGATCGGCCGCGACGTCATGGAGGGCTCCTCGCCGCGCCAGGCGCTGCAGGAGCTGCTCCGTCGCGGCCTCGACGGGCGGCGCGGGCTCGACGACCTCACCCGCCGGGTGTGGGAGCGGCGCCGGGACCTGCAGCGCGACAACCGCATCGACGGGACGCTGCAGGAGGTCCGAGAGCTGCTGCAACGGGCGCTGGACGCCGAGCGCGAGGCGCTGGGCAACGAGGACTCCGACGACGCGCGGTTCCGCGAGATGCAGCTCGACGCCCTGCCGCCCGACACCGGCGGCTCGGTGCGGGAGCTGAGCTCCTACGACTGGCGGTCCTCCGACGCCCGCGAGGCCTACCAGGAGATCCGCGACCTGCTCGGCCGGGAGCTGCTCGACCAGCGCTTCGAGGGCATGAAGCAGGCCATGCAGAACGCCACGCCGGAGGACGTCGAGCGGATCAACGCCATGCTCGACGACCTCAACGACCTGCTCGACCGGCACGCACGCGGCGAGGACACCACCGAGCAGTTCGCCGAGTTCATGGGCAAGCACGGCGAGCACTTCCCGGAGAACCCGCAGAACACCGAGGAGCTGGTCGACGCGCTCGCCGCCCGGTCCGCCGCGGCCCAGCGGATGATGAACTCGATGTCGGCCGAGCAGCGCGCCGAGCTGGCCGAGCTGGCCCAGCAGGCGTTCGGCGACCCGCGGCTGTCGCAGTCGCTGGCCCGGCTCGACGCCCAGCTGCAGGGCCTGCGCCCGGGCGAGGACTGGTCGGGGGAGGGCGACTTCCGCGGCGAGAACCCGATGGGCATGGGCGAGGCGACCCGCGCGATGGAGGAGCTGGGGCAGCTCGACGCACTGGCCGAACAGCTCGCGCAGAGCTACCCCGGCGCGCGGATGGAGGACATCGACCTCGACGCGCTCACCGAGATGCTCGGCCCGGAGGCCGCCGCCGACGCCCGCACCCTGGCCGAGCTGGAGCGCGAGCTGCAGCGCCAGGACCTGTTCCGCCGCGCCCCCGACGGCTCGCTGATGCTCTCGCCCAAGGCGCTGCGGACCCTCGGGCAGTCGGTGCTGCGCGACGTCGCCGACCGGATCTCCGGGCGCCAGGGGCAGCGCGACACCCGGCGCTCCGGTGCCGCCGGCGACGCGACCGGGGCGACCCGGCCGTGGGCCTTCGGTGACACCCAGGCCTGGTCGGTGCCGCGGACCCTGCTCAACGCCCAGCTGCGCCGCGCCGGCGGCGACGACCGGGCACTCGACGTGTCCGACGTCGAGATCGTCGAGACCGAGCAGCGCACCCGTGCCGCGGTGACGCTGCTGGTCGACACGTCGTGGTCGATGGTGGCCGAGGGCAGGTGGGTGCCGATGAAGCGCACCGCGCTGGCGCTGCACCAGCTCATCTCCACGCGGTTCCGCGGCGACGACCTGTCGCTGATCACCTTCGGGCGGCACGCCCAGACCGTGGACCTGGCCGAGCTGATCGGGCTGGAGGGCGTGTACATGCAGGGCACCAACCTGCACCACGCCCTGCTCCTGGCCCGGGAACGGCTGGCCCGCCAGCCCGACGCGACGCCGGTCGTCCTGGTGGTGACCGACGGCGAGCCGACCGCGCACCTGGAACGCGACGGCGAGGCGTTCTTCGACTACCCGCCCAGCCCGTACACGCTGCGGGCGACCGTGGACGGGCTGGACCGGCTGATCGGGATGGACGCGGCGTTCACGTTCTTCGTGCTCGGCGACGACCCCGGGCTGCTGTCGTTCGTGAACCGGCTCGCCCGCCGCGCCGGGGGACGGGTGGTGCAGCCCGACCTGGACGGTCTCGGTGCCGAGGTGGTGTCGGACTACCTGCGCCGCCGCACCGGCTGAGCAGCAGCGTCGGCTGCCGGCCGGCTGCCGCGGATCGTCGACCCGCGCGGCGGCCCGGTCGCGTGCCGTGGCACCCCGTGCGTCGGGTGCCACGGCACGTCGGCGGTCGCCACGGCGGCGCGGAGGGGCCGGACGGCGCGGCCCGCTGTGGTCAGGCGGGTTCCGGGGCGCGCAGGTGTTCGACGGCCCAGCTCCGCAGGGTCGTCGGGGTCGTCGAGACCCCGTCGCGGCGCTGCTCGGGCACGTACCCGGGGGCGGCGAGCCCCTCCGCCATCCCGGCGATCCCGTCGACCTCGGCCGGGGTCATCCCGGCCCCGGCCAGGATCTCCCGGAACTCCCGGCTCCCGAGCGGCACCGCACGGACCGGGTGGCCCAGGACCTCGGTGAGCACCGCCGCCGCGTCGTCGAACGTCAGGTCCGCCGGTCCGTGCACGGCCTGCACCAATCGCCCCGACCACACCGGCCCGAGCAGTCGCACCGCGGCGACGGCGGCGATGTCGGCCGGTGCGACCCACGGCAGGGGGTGGCCGACCGGCCACGGCGTCGACAGCGTCCCGCCGGCGATCTCGTCGGCCGACATCAGCAGGTTCGACATGAAGTAGCCGCACCGCAGGTGCAGCACCGGGGCGCCGGTCGCGTCGAGCGCCTGCTCGGTCGCGGCCAGGCCGTCGATGTCCCCGGCGCCGCGGCGCAGCTCCGCGCCACCGCTGCTCTGCAGCACCGTCGCGCCGATCCCGTTGCGGCGCACGGCCTCCGCGACGACTGCGGCGCAGGCTCCCTGGTGGGCGATCGGGTCGGTGCCGGGCGGTGCGGGCGGGTTCACCCAGTACAGCCGGTCCGCGCCGAGCGTGGCGCCGACGACGGCGTCGGCGTCGGTCTGGTCCGCGACCACCGGCTCGACCAGCCCGGCGAGGTCCGGGGGCAGCGTGGCCGGGTCGCGGAGCAGGGCCACCGGGTGCAGCCCGGCCTGTACGAGCAGGCGCAGCAGCCGGGAGCCGACGGTGCCGGTCGGTGTCGTCACCACGA
Source organism: Pseudonocardia sp. DR1-2 (assembly GCF_023717215.1). Lineage (NCBI taxonomy): Bacteria > Bacillati > Actinomycetota > Actinomycetes > Pseudonocardiales > Pseudonocardiaceae > Pseudonocardia > Pseudonocardia sp. DR1-2. The sequence goes on from NZ_JAMQOF010000001.1 coordinate 429,426, forward strand.
TGCGCATGCCCGCACCGTCGCACAGGGGTCCGACAGCCACACCCGTTCACCGGCGACCACACCTGTCGTACCGGGTGTGGCCGCTGGGCAGGGGGTGTGGACTCAGCCGAGCCAGGGGCGGGCGAGGCGGTCCCAGGTGCCGTCGGTGCGCGCCGTGCGCAGCCAGGTGTTCACCCGCTCGGTGAACGCCGGGTCCCCGGCCGGGGTCAGGTAGGCCTTCTCCGAGTCGGTGAACGGGGCGTCGGGGTGCACCGCGCAGAGCACGCCGGGGTGCTGCGCGGCCTGCCAGCGGGTCTCGATCGCGTCGGTGACCATCAGGTCCGCCCGGCCGGCCACGATCTCGTCGAAGATCGTGGAGTTGTCCGGGTGGTCCACGATCGTCGCGCGGGTGAAGGTCGCCCGGGCGAAGCGCTCGTTGGTCCCGCCCGGGTTCACCACGACCCGCACGCCGGGCCGGTCGATGTCGGCGACCGTGCCGTAGCGGGCGACGTCGGGACAGCGCGCGATCGGCGTCTTGCCGTCGCGCAGGTAGGGCTCGGTGAACACGGCCCGCTCCGCGCGGTCCGGGGTGACCGAGACGCCGCCGACGGCGATGTCGCAGCGTCCGGCGACGACGTCGTCGAGCAGGGTCGCCCAGGTCGTGCGGACCAGCTCGGCGCGGGCACCGAGCTCGGCGGCGAGGTCGCGGGCCATGTCGACGTCGATCCCGGACCAGGTGCCGTCCGCGGCCAGTGCGGTCAGCGGCCGGTAGTCCCCGGTGGAGCAGACCCGCAGCACGTGCGACGACGTGACCCGGTCCAGCGTCGGGGACCCCGGTGCGGCGGGCGCACCGCATCCGGCGACCAGCATCGCGAGCAGCAGGACGATCGGCAGGCGGCGCACGGACCGGGACCCTAGCCGCCGTTCGGGGGTGTCCACGACTCCGGACGGAGGTCTGCGGTGCGGATGCTGCGGACCAGCGCCTCGGCCGGGTCGCTGCGCCGCCGCCCGTGCGCGAGCACCAGCTCGACCGGGCCCAGCTCGGGCAGCCCGGCACGGTCCCCGACGACCTCCAGCCCGTCGGGGACCAGCGTCGCGGCGTGCGCGAGCACGCCCAGACCGGCTAGGGCGGCGGCCCGCAGGCCGGACAGGCTGCCGCTGGTGCAGGCCATCCGCCACGGCCGCCCGACCGCCTCCAGGGCCCCGACGGCGGCGGTGCGCGACAGGCTCGGCGGGGGATAGGCGACGACCGGTACCGGGTCGCCGGGGCCGAGCGGCAGTCCGGGCGCCCCGACCCAGACGAAGCGGTCGCGGCGGACGACCAGCCGGCCGTCGTCGGGGCCGGGGAGGCGCTTGGCGAACATCAGGTCCAGTTCCCCGGCGTCGAGGCGGTGTTCGAGCCCGCCGGCCAGGCCGACGGTCAGCTCCAGGTCGACCTCGGGGTGGCGGCGGCGGAAGTCCGCGAGCACCGCGGGCAGCCGGGTCAGGACCAGGTCCTCCGACACCCCGAACCGCACCCGGCCGTGCACCCGCGACGCCCGGAAGTGCGCCATCGCCCGGTCACCCGCGTCGAGGATGGTGGCGGCGAACTCCAGCATCGCCTCGCCGTCGACGGTGAGCGACACCGAGTGGGTGTCGCGGTCGAGCAGCGGGCGGCCGACCGTCGCCTCCAGGCGCCGCACGTGCTGGCTCACGGTGGACTGGCCGACGCCGAGCGTGGCGGCGGCCCGGGTGAAGCTGCGGGCACGCGCGACGGCGGCGAAGGACCGCAGCTGGACGGGGTCGAGCACCCGGTCATCATAGATCGCGGACACAGTCATGGTGATCAGTCGGTTTCCCGATGGGCGGACGGCTTGCAGGATGGAACCCATGCGAGTCCGTCCCGATCCGTTCCTGGTGTTGCTCCTCGTGACCGTCGGCGTCGCGTCGCTGTTCCCCGCGCGCGGCGCGCTGGTCGGGGTCGTGGACGTCGCCGTCACCGCCGCGATCGCCCTGCTGTTCTTCCTCTACGGCGCCCGCCTCTCCGCCGCCGAGGCGCTGGGCGGGCTGCGGAACTGGCGGCTGCACGGCACCGTCCTGGCGGCGACGTTCGTGCTGTTCCCACTGCTCGGCCTGTCGGTGCTGCTGCTGCCGGAGTGGCTGCTGCCCGCGCCGCTCGCCGCCGGCGTCGTGTTCCTGTGCTGTCTGCCGTCGACCGTGCAGTCCTCGATCGCCTTCACCGGCATCGCCCGCGGCAACGTGCCCGCCGCGATCGTCGCGGCGTCGGTGTCGAACGTGCTCGGGGTGGTCCTCACCCCCGTGCTGGCCGCGCTGCTGCTGGCCACCAGCGGCGGGTTCGACGCGTCGAGCTTCGGTGACATCGCGCTGCGCCTGCTGGTGCCTTTCCTCGCCGGGCAGGCCGCACGGCCGCTGATCGGGCGGTTCGTGGCCCGGCACAAGAAGCGGCTGTCGCTGGTGGACCGCGGGTCGATCCTGCTCGTCGTCTACGCCGCGTTCAGCGAGGGCGTCGTCGCCGGGATCTGGGGACGGCTCACCCCGGTCTCGCTGCTCGTGCTGCTCGGGATCTGCCTGGTGCTGCTCGCGCTGGCGCTCGTGGTGACCTCGCTCGGGGCCCGCGCGCTCGGTTTCGACGACGCCGACCGCATCGCGATCGCGTTCTGCGGGTCGAAGAAGTCGCTGGCCAGCGGGCTGCCGATCGCCGGTGTGCTGTTCGGCGGCCCCGCCGGGGCGCTGGTGGTGCTGCCGCTCATGCTGTTCCACCAGATCCAGCTGATGGCGTGCGCGATGATCGCCGACCGGGTCGGCCGGCGCCGCGCGGCGCTCGACACCGACCGGGCCGCCGGAGCACCATCGCGGGCGTGACGCCGTCCGCCTGCCGCCTCTGCGGCGCACCCGGTCCCGACGACGCCGGGGTCGCCGCCGTCGCGGGCTGGGTGACCGACCGCGACGAGCGCGGCCGCGACGGCCGGCTGTGCCCGGCCTGCGCCCGCCGGCACGTCCGCGACATCGAGTCCAAGCTCGACGTCGAGTGGTGGTGACCTGCGCGTCCGCGCCTCAGGTGCCGGCCAGCGCGGCGACGACCGGGGCGAGCGCCGGGGCGTACCGCTCGCCGACCGCGACGTAGCTGAGCCCCCACTCGTCGCGGCGCCGGCGCAGCTCGTCGGCCATCGCGGTGACCGAGCCGTGGAGCCGCGCCGGACACCCCGGCTCGCGCAGCAGGCGCTCGCCGTCCGGACCGGCCCGGAGCGCGGTGTCGGGTGGGAGGTCGTCGCCGACCGCGAACAGGTTCGTCGCGATCTCCACGTCGTGCCCGCGCAGCGCCGCGGCCATCGCCGCGACCTGGTCGCGTGAGGCGGTGGGGCGCGCGGCGAGCACGACCGTGTCGGCCGCGGCCGCGGCCGCGGCGAGCGCCCGCGGGCCGGACGCGGCGACGAGCACCGGGGTCCGCGCCGCGCCCGTCTCCGCCGCCTCGCCGTCCCGCAGCGCCGCGACGGTGGCCCGCAGGGCATCGAGCCGCTGCGGTCCGGTGCCCCAGGTGACGCCGAGCCGCTCGGCGTCGGCCCGGGCATCCGGACGGCCGGTGCCCAGGCCGAGCTCGAACCGCCCGCCGGTGAGCGCGGCCATCGACCGCGCCTCCCAGGCGAGGAGACCGGGTGTCCGCAGCGGCGCGGCCAGCACGAACGGGCACACGCCCAGCCCCGGCACCGCGGCCGCCGCGGTGGCGAGCGCCGGCATCGGTGCGTGTGTGGACAGGGTGTCGGGGGTCAGCAGGGTGGCGAAGCCGAGCTCGGACACCCGGCGGGCCCGGCGCACCCAGTCGTCGCCGGTGCCGTACGCCGCGGCGACCACCCCGAACCGGAACGGCCGGGTCACGACGGGACACCGCGGCGCGCCGGGCGCAGCGTGCCGGCGAGGGCGAGCAGCACGAGCAGACCGCCGAAGCGTCCCACCGGCAGCAGCGGGTAGAGCACCGGCGTGGCCAGCGCCGACACGCTCGCCAGCGCGCACCCGCCGACGACGACGCCGGCCCAGCCGACCCACCGCGGGGCGAGCCCACCGAGCAGGACGGGAACGGAGAGGCCGAGCAGGACCAGCCCCAGGGGTGCGACGGACCCCGGCCCGCCGGCGCCGAACCAGAGGGTCGCCAGCAGGCGGGCCAGGACCGGGTCGCCCAGTGGTGCGACGGCGGCGCCCGCCCACCCGGCGAGCGCCGACACCGAGAGCGACGCGGCGGCCAGCACCGCGCCGGCGAACGCCATGACCGGTCCCGGCACGGCGAGCCCGGCGCCCTCGATGCGGCGCAGCGCAGTGGCCGCGTAGACGACGAGCGGGATCCCCGATCCGAGCAGCAGCGCCGCGCTCAGGGCGATCGCGCCGGGGCGGGCCACGGCGTCGGCGAGGACGTCGGCGGGGGCGGTGTCCGGGCGGGGTCCGGCCGCGCCGATCACCGCTGCGCCCGCGGTGAGCAGGGCGAACGCGGCCGCCGGGACGAGCAGCGGCGGGCCACCGCGCACGGTGTGCATCGTGGAGGTCATCGGTGTCTCCTGTAATCGTTACAACAGCGAACGATTATCGGTGTACACCGTTTGTCAAGTGATACGGTTCCGTCGTGGCGACGATCCCGCGGGCCGGTTCCGCGTTCCTGCTGGCGCAGCTCGGCGCCCACGCCGCGGCCCGGTTCGCCGAGCGAGTGGCCGAGCTCGACCTCACTGCGCCGCAGACCGGCCTGCTCCGCGCCGTCGCGACCGGGCCCGGACGGTCCCAGCAGGAGCTGGCCGGGTACCTGGGGATGCCACCCAGCCGGCTCGTCGCGCTGGTCGACGGGCTGGCCGCGCGCGGCCTGGTCGAGCGGCGGCGCAATCCCGACGACCGCAGGCTGTACGCGTTGCACCCGACGGCCGAGGGGGAGCGGATGCTCGGTCGCGTCGCCGAGGTGGCCCGCGCCCACGACGACGAGCTGCTCGCCGCACTCGACCCGGCCGAGCGCGAGACCCTGCGGGAGCTGCTGGCGCGGATCGCCGGGCACCAGGGACTGACGCCGGGCGTGCACCCGGGCTACGGCCGGACCTGACCTCCTCGGCACCGCACCCCGGTGACGGCCGGGTCGCTCCCGGGCGGTGGCGCGGCCGTGGCCGCACCCGGTGGCGACCAGGGGCCGGGCGAACCGCGAGCCGGTGGCGCCCTCCCGCGCGGCCGGCAGGCCGAGCCGGAACTCCACCGGGTAGGTGGCGTGCAGCGCTCCCGCACCGCGCCCCTCGCGGCGGAGGGGCTTGCGATTCGGCTCGCAGAACTGTACCAATGGTCCAGCTTCGGACCAGGAGGGTCGATGAAGTACCGCCGGTTGCACGACGAGCTGCGTGAGCGCGTCGACGCGATGGCGGCGGGGGAGCCCCTGCCGCCCGAGCGCGAGCTCGCCCGGGAGGTCGGGGTGTCGCGCACCACCCTGCGCCGGGCCGTGGACGAGCTCGTCGCGGCCGGGCGGCTGCGCCGCCGGCAGGGCGCCGGGGTGTTCGCCGTCGGCCCGCGGATCGGGCAGGCGCTCACCGCGACCTCGTTCTCCGCCGACATGCGGGACCGGGGGATGGAGCCGGTCACCCGGATCGTGGAGTTCGAGACCGGCGTCGCGGGCCCGCGTCTGGGCCGCCGCCTGGAGCTCTCCCCGGATGCCCCGGTGGTCCGTGCGCTGCGGCTGCGCCTGGCCGACGGCGAGCCGATGGCCCTGGAGACACTGCACGTACCGGGCGACCTCGTGCCCGGCCTGGACGAGGCCACGCTGGCCGGCGCGTCGTACTACGAGCTGCTCGCCGGATACGGCCACGCCGTCGCGGGCGGCCGGCAGTCGATCGAGCCGACCGTCACCGACGCCGCGGAGTCCGCGCTGCTCGCGGTGCCGGTGCACAGCCCCGCCCTGCTGTTCGAGCGCACCACCCGTGACGAGGGCGGCCGCGTGCTGGAGTTCGTCCGCGCCGTCTACCGCGGGGACCGCTACCGGATCGAGACCGAGATCGCGCCGGTGTCCGTGCCGGTCCCGGCCGGGGGAGACCGATGACCCGCCTGCTGCTGCTGGACCTGGGCAAGACCGGCTGCCGGGCCGCACTGGCCGAGCCGGGCGGTGCCGTCGTCGCCCGGGCCGAGGGGCCCGGCTCGGGCGGGCTCGCCGACCGCGACGGCGTCGCGCGCGCCCTGGCCGCCGTCGACGCCGTGCTGGGGACGCTGGCCGCCGCGGACCGGGCGGGCGAGCGGCGTCCGGTCGCCGTCGCCGCGGGACTGGCCGGGCTGGCGAGCGCGCCCGGGCAGGGCGCCGCGTTCGCCGCCGGGCTGCACGACCGGCTCGGCGCGGACCTGCGGGTGTTGCTGACCAGCGACATGACGACCTGGCACGCCGGCGCCCTGGGCGGCGCCCCGGGGGTCGTGCTGGCGGCCGGCACCGGGACCGTCGCGCTCGCCGTCGGCCCGGACGGTGCCGTCTCCCGTGTCGACGGCTGGGGTCCGCTGCTCGGCGACGACGGCAGCGGCCACGCACTGGGCCGCGCCGGTCTGGCCGCCGCGCTGCGCGCCCACGACGGCCGTCCCGGCGGGTCGCCGCGCCTGCTGGACCACGCCCGCGACCGCTACGGCGACCCGGACCGCCTGCCGGCGCTGGTGCACGGCGCGGACAACCCGGCCCGCGCGGTCGCCGCCTTCGCGCGTGACGTGGTCGCCGCGGCCGCCGACGGACTGCCCGAGGCCCTCGCGCTGGTCGCCCGCGCCGCCGACGACCTCGCCACCACCGCCGCGGCCGCCTGCGACCGGCTGGGACCCGCCGGCGGTCCGGCCGGGGGCCCCGACCGACCGGTGGCCTGCGGCGGTGGCCTGCTCGCCGCCGGTGCCGTCCTGACCGACCCGCTGGACGCAGCGCTCGCCGCCCGCCGACTGACCCGCACCGCACCGCTCGGCGACGCCCTCGACGGCGCCCGCCTGCTCCTGGAGGACCCGACCGTGCCCCACCACGCCCTGCTCGTCCCGCTGCCCGTGGTCGTCCCGTGACCGTGCCCGGCCGCCCGACCGAGGAGCTGGGTGCCCTGGACACCGAGCGGTCCCGCCCCGACCTCGCGGACCTGGACCAGTGGTCCACCCGGCGGATCGTCGACCTCATCACCGCCGAGGACGCCGTCGTCGTCGCCGCGGTCCGGGCCGAGGCACCGCGGATCGCCGCCGTCGCCGAGCTCGCCGTGGAGCGGCTCGCCCGCGGCGGTCGCCTGGTCTACGGCGGCGCCGGCACCGCGGGGCGGCTCGCCGTGCTCGACGCGACCGAGCTGGCGCCCACCTACGGCGTCGGCGAGGACCGGGTCGTCGCGCTGCTCGCCGGCGGGCCCGGTGCGATGACCGAGGCGGTCGAGGGCGCGGAGGACGACACGGCCGCCGCCCGCGCCGATCTGGCCGCGCTGTGCCCCGGCCCGGACGACGTCGTCGTCGCGATCACCGCTTCGGGCCGCACCCCCTACGCCCGCGCGCTGCTGGAGGCCGCCGGGGCGGCCGGGGCGGCCACGGCCTGCGTCGTGAACAACCCCGGCGGGCCGGTGGCCGAGCTCGCCGACGTCGCCATCACCCTGCGCACCGGTCCGGAGATCGTCGCGGGCTCGACCCGGATGAAGGCCGGGACCAGCCAGAAGATGACCCTGACCGCGCTGTCGACCGCGGTGATGGTCCGGCTGGGCAAGGTGCACGGCAACCTCATGGTCGACGTCGCCGCCACCAACCTGAAGCTGCGGGTACGGGCGGAGCGGATCGTCGGCGAGGCCACCGGTGCCGCCCCGGACGCCGTGCGGGCCGCGCTCGACGACGCCGGCGGGCATGCCAAGACCGCGATCGTCGCGCTGCTCGCCGGCGTCGACGCCGGCGGCGCGGGCGCGCTGCTCGCCGCCGCGGACGGCCGGGTGGCGGCCGCCGTCGCCGCCGGGGTGGCACGGTGATCGTCGTCGGGCTCTCGTCGGGGACCTCGGTCGACGGCATCGACGTCGCCGCCGCCGAACTGACCCTCGACGGCGGTGAGGTCGTGCTGCGGACGCTGGGGCACACCGAGGTCGCGTTCGACCCCGGCCTGCGCGCCGCCGTCCTCGACGCCCTGCCGCCCGCCCCCACCACCCTGGAGTCGGTCACCCGCATCGACACCGGCCTGGGCCGGGCCTTCGCCGACGCGGCCCGCACGGGGGTGGAGCTGGCCGGGGGCCGCGCCGACCTCGTCGCCTCGCACGGGCAGACCCTGTTCCACTGGGTCGAGGACGGTCGCGTGCGCGGCACCCTGCAGCTCGGCCAGCCGGCGTGGATCGCCGAAGCCACCGGGCTGCCGGTCGTGTCGGACCTGCGCGCCCGCGACGTCGCCGCAGGCGGGCAGGGCGCGCCGCTGGCCTGCGTCCTGGACGTCCTGCTGCTGCGCGGTCGCACCGCCCCCGGTACCGCGGCGGCCGCGCTCAACCTCGGCGGGATCGCCAACGTCACCGTCGTGCCCGCCGACGGCGACCCGGTCGCCTTCGACACCGGACCCGCCAACGCCCTGCTCGACGCGGCGGTGCGCGCCGCCACCGGTGAGCACGCCGACACCGGGGGCGTCCGGGCCACCCGCGGTGTCGTCGACGAGGCGGCGCTGACGCGGCTGCTGGCCGAGCCGTACTACGCGGCACCCGCGCCCAAGAGCACCGGCAAGGAGCTGTTCGACGCCCACCACGTCGCCCGCGTGCTGGGCGCCGGGCACCCGTTGCTCGACCGCCTCGACGACCTGCTCGCCACCCTGGTCGAGCTCACCGCCGTCACCGTCGCCGACGCGCTGGCCCCGTACGCACCGGGCGAGGTCCTCGTGTCCGGCGGCGGTGCCCGCAACCCGGCGCTGATCGCGGCGCTGGGCCGCAGGCTGCCCGTCCCGCCGGTCGGGGTCGGCGCGGCCGGTCTCCCGCCGGACGGCAAGGAGGCTCTGCTGTTCGCACTGCTGGGCATGCTCACCTGGCACGGCGTGCCGGCGACCCTGCCGTCCTGCACCGGGGCGCGCCGCGCCACTCCCGCCGGCCACATCACACCCGGCGACGGCCCACTCCGCCTGCCCGAACCGGCGCCGCCGCCGTCGCGGCTGCGCGTCGTCGTCTGACCCGACCCACCCACCCCCACCCCGGCCGGCAGTGCCGCCGGCCGGAACACCCCGGGAGCCGCCGTGCTGCGCACCCTCGACCTGATCGTCATCGTCGCCTACCTGGTGGTCTCACTGGGCATCGGACTGTGGATGTCCGGACGGCAGCGGTCGAACGAGGACTACTTCCTCGGCGGCCGCGAGATGCCGTGGTGGGCCATCTCGCTGTCGGTCGTCGCGACCGAGACCTCGGCGCTGACGGTGATCAGCGTGCCCACCGTCGCCTACCTCGGATCGCTGACCTACCTGCAGCTGGCGCTGGGCTACCTGCTCGGCCGGATCGTCGTCGCGTTCGTGCTGCTGCCGCGCTACGCCGCGGGCCGGCTCACGACCGCCTACGGCTTCCTGGGGCAGCGGTTCGGCCGGGGTATGCAGGGCACCGCCTCGGTGGCGTTCCTGCTGACCCGCCTGCTCGCCGACGGCGTGCGGATGTTCGCCGCCGCCATCCCGGTCAAGGTCATCCTCGCCGGGCTCGGCATCGACGTGTCGTTCTTCTGGATCATCGTCGTGCTGTCGCTGGTGACCGTGGCCTACACCTACGTCGGCGGGATCAAGGCGGTCGTGTGGACCGACGTCATGCAGATGGGGCTCTACCTCGCCGGCGGGATCGTGGCGCTGGCCGTCATCGGCCCGCAGCTGCCGCCCGGCTTCTGGGCCGACGCCGCCGCCGCGGGCAAGACCCAGCTGCTGGACTTCACCTCCAGCCCGGTCTCGGCGCCCTACGCGTTCGTGACCGCCGTCGTCGGCGGTGCGCTGCTGTCGATGGCCAGCCACGGCGTCGACCAGATCATCGTGCAGCGCCTGCTGTCCTGCCGCTCGGTGCGCGACGGGCAGAAGGCGCTGATCTTCTCCGCGGTCGTCGTCGGCGTGCAGTTCGCGCTGTTCCTGGTGGTCGGCCTGTTCCTGTGGGGCTACTACCGCGGCCGCAGCCCGCAGGAGATGGGCCTGCAGACCGGCGACGAGATCTTCCCGCGCTTCATCGTCGAGGGCCTGCCCGCCGGGGTGTCGGGGCTGCTGCTCGCCGGCATCCTCGCGGCGGCGATGTCCACGCTGAGCTCGTCGCTGTCGGCCCTGTCGTCCTCGACGGTCGTGGACCTGGTGCAGACCGTGTCCGGCCGGGAGCTCACCGGCGCGCAGGGCATGCGCCTGTCGCGGTTCACCACCCTGGTCTGGGGCCTGGTGTTCATCGTGTTCGCGAACCTGTTCACCTCCACCGACAACCCGGTCGTCGAGCTCGGCCTGTCCGTCGCCGGGATCACCTACGGCGGCCTGCTCGGCGCCTTCGCCCTCGGGCTGTTCGTGCGCCGCGCCCGCCAGACCGACGCGATCATCGGGTTCGCCGTCGCGGTCGCGGTGATGGCCGCGCTGTTCCTGCTCGCGCCGAAGCTGGTCGGGTTCACCTGGTACACCGCGATCGGGCTGGTCATCACCGTGGTGCTCGGCCTGCTGCTCTCGCTGCGGCACCCGGCCGCGCCCGCACCGGAATCTGCGACGGACGCCGCGCGTTCGCATGCGTGACCGCTTCCGAGAGCTAGGTAGGTTTGACCGCATGGAGACCTGGGCCCCGACCGACGTCCCGGCACTGGAGGGCAGCGGCCCGCCGCTGCGCCTGCACGACACCGCCACCGGCCGGGTCCGGCCCACGGCGCCGGGCCCGGTCGCGACGATGTACGTCTGCGGGATCACCCCCTACGACGCGACCCACCTCGGCCACGCCGCCACCTACCTGACGTTCGACCTGGTCAACCGCTACTGGCGCGACCTCGGCCACGACGTGCACTACGTCCAGAACGTCACCGACATCGACGAGCCGCTGCTGGAGCGCGCCGAGCGCGACCAGGACGACTGGGTCGTGCTGGGCCTGCGCGAGACCGCCCTGTTCCGTGAGGACATGGAGGCGCTGCGGGTCCTGCCGCCCCGTCAGTTCGTCGGTGCAGTCGAGGCGATCCCCGAGATCGCCGAGCTGGTCGAGAAGCTCGTCGCCGCCGGCGCGGCCTACCGGATCGACGACCCGGAGTACCCCGACGTCTACCACGACGTGACCGCCACCGGGCACTTCGGCTACGAGTCGAACTACGACCTCGACACCATGCTGAGGTTCTCCGCCGAGCGCGGCGGCGACCCGGACCGGCCGGGCAAGCGCAACCGGCTCGACCCGCTGCTGTGGCGCACCGCGCGCCCCGGCGAGCCCGCCTGGGACTCCGGCCTCGGCCGCGGACGCCCCGGCTGGCACGTGGAGTGCGCCGCGATCGGCCTGAACCGGCTGGGCCCGCAGATCGACCTCAACGGCGGCGGCTCGGACCTGATCTTCCCGCACCACGAGTGCGGCGCCCTGCACACCGAGTCCCTCACCGGTGAGCACCCGTTCGCCCGGCACTACGTGCACACCGGCATGATCGGCCTCGACGGCGAGAAGATGTCGAAGTCCAAGGGCAACCTGGTCTTCGTCTCCAAGCTGCGCAACGCCCGCGTCGACCCGAACGTCATCCGGGTCGCCCTGCTCGACGGGCACTACCGCACCGACCGGTCCTGGACCGACGAGGTGCACGCGAAGGGCGACCGGCGGGTGACCCGCTGGCGCGAGGCCGTCGGCCTCGACGCCGGGCCGGACGCGGCCGAGCTGGTCGCGAAGCTGCGGACCCACCTCGCCGACGACCTCGACACCCCCGGTGCGCTCGCCGCCGTCGACGCCTGGGCCGAGGAGGCGCTCACCCGCCGCGGCACCGACACCACGGCCCCGCAGCAGGTGCGCACCGCCCTGGACGCGCTGCTCGGCGTGACCCTGTAGCCGGTCCGGTACCCGTCCCGACCGGCGGGGCGGGCGCCCGGCCGGGACACTCCGGGGATGGCCCTCAACGTGCTGGGCGGTGAGCTGGAGACCTGCGGGACCGATCCGCTCACCGGCTTCTACCGCAACGGATGCTGCGACACCGGGGGCGAGGACGCGGGCGTGCACACCGTCTGCGCCCGCGTCACCGCCGAGTTCCTCGACTTCTCCCGCGAGCAGGGCAACGACCTGACGACCCCGAACCCGCGGTTCGGGTTCCCCGGCCTGGTGCCGGGGGACCGGTGGTGCCTGTGCGCGAGCCGCTGGGCCGAGGCGCTGCGCGAGGGCGTCGCACCGCCGGTGGTGCTCGAGGCGACGCACGCCCGCACCCTCGAGTGGGTCGACCTCGACGACCTGCGGGCGCACGCCCACGGGTGAGACTCAGGCGCGGCGCGTCCGGTCGACCGCGAGGACGGCCGGCACGCCCGCCGCGAGCAGAGCCGCGGGTGCGAAGAACGCCACCAGCGGGTCCGCGTGGTAGACCGGCGTCAGCGCCACCGGTGACGCGGCCGTCCCGGCGAAGCGCACCGCCTGCACCACCGACACCGCCCCGCCCCCGCCCCCTCCGGCCGGGCCGAGGACCAGTGCGTTCACCCCGACCAGGATCAGCTGGCTGCACACACCGCCCAGCGCCCACAGCGCGACGACGACGCCCAGCACCGGCACCAGTCCGATCAGGGCGACGAGTAGGCCGCCCCCGACGGCCCCGGTCAGCACGCAGCGGCGCGGGCCGAGCCGGTCCACCGCGCCGCCGATGAGACGCGCGGTGAGGATTCCGGCCACCCCCAGCGCGGTCAGCACCAGCCCGCGCGGCCCCGCACCCAGGCCGAACTGCTCCTCCAGGCGCAGGGCGAGCAGGAAGTTCAGCCCGGCCAGACAGCCCCAGCCGATCGCCGCGACCAGCCCGAGCCGCAGCACCGGACCGGTCCACGCCGAGCGCAGCCGGGGGCGGGCGTCGCCGGTGGCGCGGGCCGAGCCGCCGGGGATCCCGACCACGCCGAGCAGCAGCGCGACGCCGGCCGCACCCCAGAAGGCCCACCGCCAGTCCACCTCGGCGCCCAGCCCGCCCGCCAGCGGCGCCGAGGTCTGCCCGGCCGCCTGCAGCGACCCGAACCAGCCCAGCGCCCGGCCCAGCCGGTCCGGCTCCACCGCGGCGGCCAGCGCCGCCAGCAGCACCGGAGTGGTGAACGCGTTCGCGACACCCTGCAGCGCCCGCCCGGCCAGGAAGACCGGCCAGGACACCGCCAGCACGCAGGCCAGCGAGGCGACGACGTAGAGCGCGTACCCGGCGACGACGGTGCGCCCCCGTCCCCACCGGTCGCCGAGGGTGCCCGAGACGAGCATGACCCCGGCGAACGGCAGCAGGTACGCGGTGATCGACACCGACGCCGTCGCCGTCGGGACGCCGAAGTCGGCGCCCAGCTCCGGCAGCATCGCCGCGGTCAGGCCACCGCCGAAGGGCCCGAGGAAGGCGCCCAGGAACAGCGCCGCCCGGCGCAGCGCCACCACGAGCCGCGGCCCGTCAGGAGTTGGGGCCGCGGCGGCGCAGGTAGCGCTCGAAGTCCGCCGCGATGGAGTCACCGGAGGTCTCGCGCAGCTCGGTGCGGGCCTCCTCGTCGTCGGACTCCGAGGCCTGCTCCTCCAGCTGCCGCACGTACTCGCGGACCTCGTCGTCGGCGTCGGCCATCTCCGAGACGGTCCGCTCCCACTCCTCGGCCTTCTCCGGCAGCACACCGAGCGGCACCTCGACGTCGAGAGACTCCTCGATCCGGTGCAGCAGCGCGACCGCGGCCTTCGGGACCTGGGCCTGCGAGACGTAGTGCGGCACCTCGGCCCAGTAGGAGACGGCCGGGATGCCGGCCTGCACGCAGGCCTGCTGGAAGACCGCGACGATCCCGGTCGGGCCCTCGTAGTTCGACGGCTCGGTGCCCATCGCCTTCTGCGACTCCGCGTCCCACGAGGTGCCGTTCACCGGCGTCGGACGGGTGTGCGGGACCTCGGTGAGCAGGGCTCCCAATGTGATGACCTTCGTCACGCCGAGACGCTCCGCGTGGCCCACCAGCTCCGCGCAGAACGTCTTCCAGCGCAGGTTCGGCTCGATCCCGTTCACCAGGACGACATGCCGGTCGGTACCCGGCAGCGTCGCCCACGACAGCCGCGTGGTCTGCCACTCGATCCGCCGGGTGACGCCGTCGGAGAGCTTGACGTGCGGGCGCGTGACCTGGAAGTCGTAGTACTCCTCGGGGTCGATCGAGGTCAGAGGCTTCGCGTCCCAGCTGAGCTCGAGGTGCTCCAGCGCGGTGCTCGCGGCCTCACCGGCGTCGTTCCAGCCCTCGAACGCGGCGATGAGGACCGGGTCGACCAGGTGCGGAGTGCTGTCGCCGCCCGTGGTGCTCGGCTCTCGGTCGGTCATCGCCCCAGCCTACGACCCCGCGGGCGCACGGCCGGGTTCCCTCCCCGTCACCAGGTACCGTGGTTGATCGTGTCAGCTACGACGGGAGCGGATCACTCGGTGGGCATCTCTTCGGACGACCACAGCACGACCCGCCCGGTCGACCCCGAACGGGTCGAACGAGCGGCCCGGCGGACCGAGCAGCTGACGGAGCTGCTGGGCCGGCGCATCGGCGTCATCGACGGGGCGTGGGGCACCGTCATCCAGGGCCTCGGCCTCACCCCGGAGGACTACTCCGCGGACTGGCTGCACGGCCACCCCAAGGACACCAACGGTGACCCGGACCTGCTCAACCTCACCCGTCCGGACCTGATCCTCCAGGCGCACCGCAACTACTTCGACGCGGGCGCCGACCTGACGACCACCAACACCTTCACCGCGACCACGATCGGCCAGGCGGACTACGGCCTGGAGTCGAAGGTCGACGAGATGAACGTGGCCGCGGCGCGGCTGGCCCGCGAGGCCGCCGACGAGGCCGAGAAGGCCACCGGCGAGCCCAAGTGGGTGGCCGGCTCCATCGGTCCGCTGAACGTCACGCTGTCGCTGTCGCCGAAGGTCGACGACCCCGCCTACCGTGCGGTGTCCTACGAGCAGGTCTACGACTCCTACGCCCAGCAGATCGCCGCGCTGGACTCCGGCGGCGTCGACGTCCTGCTGATCGAGACCATCTTCGACACGCTGAACTCGAAGGCCGCGCTGCAGGCCGCGCACGACGTCGCCCCGCACCTGCCGGTGTGGATCTCGGTGACCATCGTCGACCGCTCCGGGCGCACCCTGTCCGGGCAGACCGTCGACGCGTTCTGGACCTCGGTGCGCCACGCCGCGCCGCTCGTCGTCGGGCTGAACTGCGCGCTGGGCGCCGACGAGATGCGCCCGCACGCCGTCGCGCTGGCCGAGATCAGCGACGCGTTCGTCGCCACCTACCCCAACGCGGGCCTGCCGAACGCCTTCGGCGGCTACGACGAGACCCCCGAGCAGACCGCGGACTTCCTCAAGGAGTTCGCCGAGTCCGGGCTGGTCAACATCGTCGGCGGCTGCTGCGGCACCGGCCCCGAGCACATCCGCCACATCGCCGACCGGGTCAAGGGGCTGCCGCCGCGGGTGCCGGCGCAGGCCCCGCAGCGCACCCGCTTCTCCGGCCTGGAGCGCTTCGAGATCGGCCCCGACACCGGGTTCGTGATGATCGGTGAGCGGACCAACGTCACCGGCTCCAAGCGGTTCCGCAGGCTCATCGAGTCGAAGGACTACAACGGCGCGCTCGACGTCGCGCTGGACATGGTCCGCGGCGGCGCGAACATGCTCGACGTCAACATGGACGCCGACCTGCTCGAGTCCGCCGACGAGATGCGCACCTTCCTCAACCTGCTGGCCACCGAGCCCGAGGTCGCCCGGCTGCCGATCATGATCGACAGCTCGCGGTGGTCGGTGATCGAGGCGGGCCTGCAGTGCGTGCAGGGCAAGGGCGTCGTCAACTCGATCAGCCTCAAGGAGGGCGAGGAGCCCTTCCTGGAGCAGGCCCGCAAGGTCAAGGCCTACGGCGCGGGCGTGGTGGTCATGGCCTTCGACGAGACCGGCCAGGCCGACACCGCCGACCGCAAGGTCGAGATCTGCGGCCGCGCCTACGACCTGCTCGTCGAGAAGGCCGGGCTCGACCCGCACGACATCATCTTCGACCCGAACATCCTCGCCATCGCCACCGGCATGGAGGAGCACAACGACTACGCGAAGGACTTCATCGAGGCCTGCCCACGGATCAAGGAGCGCTGCCCCGGCGCCCACATCTCCGGTGGTGTCTCGAACCTGTCCTTCGCCTTCCGCGGCAACAACGTCGTCCGCGAGGCCATGGACTCGGCCTTCCTGTTCCACGCCATCAAGGCCGGCCTGGACATGGGGATCGTCAACGCCGGTCAGCTCGCGGTCTACCAGGACATCCCGGCCGACCTGCTCGAGATGGTCGAGGACGTCCTGTTCAACCGCCGCCCCGACGCCACCGACCGGCTCGTGGAGAACGCCGACCGGTTCAAGGGCGAGGGCACCCAGCGCAAGGTCGACCTGTCCTGGCGGGAGGCCGACGTCCGCGCCCGCCTGTCGCACGCGCTCGTGCACGGCATCGTCGACTTCGTCGAGGCCGACACCGAGGAGGCCCGCGCGCAGGCCGCGCGGCCGCTCGACGTCATCGAGGGCCCGCTGATGGACGGCATGAAGGTCGTCGGCGACCTGTTCGGCGACGGCAAGATGTTCCTGCCCCAGGTCGTGAAGTCCGCCCGCGTGATGAAGCGCGCCGTCGCCTACCTCGAGCCCTTCATGGAGAAGGAGAAGGAGGAGGCCAAGGCCCGCGGCGAGATCGACGCCCGCGGCCACGGCAAGGTGGTCATGGCCACGGTCAAGGGCGACGTGCACGACATCGGGAAGAACATCGTCGGGGTCGTGCTGGGCTGCAACAGCTACGAGGTCATCGACCTCGGCGTGATGGTGCCCGCCCAGACCATCCTCGACACCGCCGTCGCCGAGGGCGCCGACGTCGTCGGGCTGTCCGGCCTGATCACCCCCTCGCTCGACGAGATGGTGAACGTGGCCACCGAGATGGAGCGGCGCGGCCTGAAGCTGCCGCTGCTCATCGGCGGGGCCACGACCTCCCGCCAGCACACCGCGGTGAAGATCGCCCAGCAGTACCAGGGCGACGTCCTGCACGTCCTGGACGCCTCCCGGGTCGTGGGGGTCGTGTCGGACCTGCTCGACGACGACCGCGCCGAGGCCCTGTCCCGGCGCAACGACGCCGACCAGCAGCGGCTGCGCGAGCAGCACGAGGGCCGGCAGGCCACGCCGCTGCTGCCCTTCGCCGACGCCGTCGCCAACCGCGAGAGCATCGACTTCGGCGAGCTGCCCGTCCCGGAGTTCACCGGGGTCCGCCCGTGCGAGCCCACGATCGCCGAGCTCCGCGAGCTGATCGACTGGCAGTTCCTGTTCCTGGCCTGGGAGCTGAAGGGCAAGTTCCCGCAGATCCTGAACTCGCCGGTCGCCAAGGAACTCTACGACGACGCCAACGCGATGCTCGACCAGATCATCGCCGAGGACCGGTTCACCGCCCGCGGCGTCTACGGTTTCTGGCCGGCCCGCGCCGAGGGCGAGGACATCGTGATCTCACCCGACGGCGGTGACGTGCGGCTGCCGATGCTGCGCCAGCAGACGGTCAAGCCGCAGGGGCGGGCCAACCGCAGCCTCGTCGACTACGTGGCGCCCGACGGGGACCACCTCGGCGCGTTCGCGGTGTCCATCCACGGCGCCGAGGACATGGCGGCCGAGTTCGAGACCGCGCTCGACGACTACAAGGCGATCATGGTGAAGGCGCTGGCCGACCGGCTCGCCGAGGCCTTCGCCGAGTACGCCCACCGGCAGGCCCGCCGCGAGTGGTTCGAGCCCGACGCGAACCAGGCCGTGGAGGACCTGCACGCCGAGCGGTTCCGGGGCATCCGGCCCGCGTTCGGCTACCCGGCCTGCCCGGACCACACGCTCAAGCGGCCGCTGTTCGACCTGCTGGGCGCCGAGGAGACCGGCGTGGGGCTCACCGAGTCCTTCGCCATGACCCCGGCGGCCGCGGTCAGCGGCATGATGTTCGCCCACCCGGAGTCGCGGTACTTCACCGTCGGCCGGATCGGGCCCGACCAGGTCGCCGACTACGCTGGCCGGCTCGGTGTGGACGTCGCCGTCGTCGAGAAGTGGCTGCGCCCGAACCTGGGGTACACCCCCGATGCCTGAGCCGACGACCCGGCCCGCGGGCGTGCTGCTGGACATGGACGGCACCCTGATCGACTCGGAGAAGGTGTGGGAGGTCGCCCTCAACGACCTCATGAAGCACCTCGGCGCCCCGGAGCTGAGCCTCGCGGCCCGCCTGGAGTCCGTCGGCGGCTCGCTCGACTCGTCGCTGCGGATCTGCTTCCGGGAGGCCGGGCGCGACCCCGGCACGATCCCCGCCGACGAGTACCGCGAGACCGGCGAGTGGCTCTACGACCGCGCCGGGGAGCTGTTCTCCCACGGCGTGCCGTGGCGGCCCGGTGCCCGGGAGCTGCTCGGTGCCCTGCGCGAGGCGGGCATCCCCGCCGTGCTCGTCACCAACACCATCCGGGTGCTGGTGGAGCGGGCGCTGGACACCCTGGGCCGGGAGCACTTCACCGCCGTCGTGCCCGGCGACGAGGTGCGCGAGCCCAAGCCGCAGCCCGAGCCCTACCGGCGCGGCGCCGAGCTGCTCGGGGTCGAACCGGGCGACTGCGTCGCGGTGGAGGACTCGCCGACGGGTGCGCTGTCGGCCGAGCGGGCCGGCTGCGCGGTCCTGGTGGTGCCCTGCGAGCTCGAGGTACCGGCCGGTCCGCGCCGGGTGCTGCGCGAGACCCTCGCCGGGATCGGGCCGGCCGAGCTCGGGGCGGTCCTCGCGGAGGTCCGGGCCCGCTGAACGGCGCAGGCACCGGCGTGAGCGGGCCGTTCGCGGCGACGAGCGGCACCCCGACCTGGTCTTGCTCACTCCGGGTGAACCATCCGGCGCGGTCCGTTGCCCACACGGCTTACCGCCCCGGATGCGCCCGGCGTGCGGCGTGGGTCACCGTTCACACTGGTACCCGTGAAGACATTCGACGACTTGTTCGCCGAGCTGCAGGCCAAGGCCCAGGAGCGGCCGGCCGGTTCGGGGACCGTCGCCGCGCTGGACGCCGGGGTGCACGCCCAGGGCAAGAAGGTGCTCGAGGAGGCCGGTGAGGTCTGGATCGC
Source organism: Pseudonocardia sp. DR1-2 (assembly GCF_023717215.1). Classification (NCBI taxonomy): domain Bacteria; kingdom Bacillati; phylum Actinomycetota; class Actinomycetes; order Pseudonocardiales; family Pseudonocardiaceae; genus Pseudonocardia; species Pseudonocardia sp. DR1-2. Next base: position 448,599 of record NZ_JAMQOF010000001.1, read on the forward strand.
CGCCGAGTACCAGGGCGACGACGAGCTGGCGGAGGAGATCTCGCAGCTGCTGTACCGGCTGCAGGTGATCATGCTCCAGCGGGGGCTCACCCTCGAGGACGTGTACAAGCATCTGTAGGTCGACCCGACCCACCGACACCACCACCGACGACGACCGTCAGGAGAGCGGAAATGCTCCGCGTGGCACTGCCGAACAAGGGCACCCTGGCCGAGCCCGCCGCGACGATGATGCGCGAGGCGGGGTACCGCCAGCGGACCGACTCGCGCGACCTCAGCGTGGTCGACGACGAGAACGAGATCGAGTTCTTCTACCTGCGGCCCAAGGACATCGCGACCTACGTCGGCAAGGGTGACCTGCATCTGGGCGTCACCGGCTTCGACCTCATGGAGGAGTCGGGCAGCCAGACCCAGGAGATCATCCCGCTCGGATTCGGCAGGTCGCGGTTCCACTTCGCGGCCCCGGCCGACGCCGACTGGAAGATCGAGGACCTCGACGGCCGCAAGATCGCGACGTCCTACCCCCGCCTGGTCCGCTCGTACCTGTCCGGCAAGCGGATCGGCGCGGAGATCGTGAAGCTCGACGGCGCGGTGGAGATCTCCATCCAGCTGGGTCTGGCCGACGCGATCGCCGACGTCGTGTCCTCCGGGCGCACGCTGCGCCAGCACGGTCTGCAGATCATCGGCGAGGCCATCGCCACCTCGCAGGCCACGCTCATCGAGCGGGAGAAGCGGCACGACCGCGCCGAGGACGCCGAGACCACCCGGCTGAAGAAGGTCTTCGCCGACCGGCTGCAGGGCGTCGTCGTGGCCCGCGAGTACCTGATGATGGACTTCGACTGCCCGGAGGGGCTGCTGGAGGCCGTGGAGAAGGTCGCGCCGGGTCTGCAGGCGCCGACGGTCTCGCCGCTGTCGAAGAAGGGCTGGGTCGCGGTCCGCACGATGGTGCGCACCAAGGACACGAACCGCGTGATGGACAAGCTCGCCGACATCGGCGCCACCGCGATCCTCACCTCGGAGATCCGGTCCTGCCGCGCGATGACGGTCAACGGCCACGGCCACTGAGCCCACCCCGTCCGACGTCCGTTCCCCCCACGGCGGCCCGCCCCCGGTGACTCCGGTGGCGGGCCGCCGTCGTGCGGCCCGGGGCGGTGCCGGCGGCGGTACGGCTAGCGGGCCCGGACGGTCAGGGCCTGGGCGATCCGGCCGGTGTGCCCGTCGTCGTCGAACAGGGTGGCCGAGCAGGTGCCCAGCCCGTCCGGCCCGACGACGGTCGCGGCGTCGACGCCCATCCACTCGCCGGCCGGGGCCCGGTGCAGGTGCACCGTCAGCTCGGTGTTGACGAACAGCCAGCGCGTCACGTCCAGCGGTGCGGCGAGCCCGTTCGCACAGTCCGCGGCGACCATCAGCCGCTGCGCCGGGCTCGGCTCCTCGCCCTCGACGAGCGGGACCCGCATCCGGATCCAGCCGCGCCCCGGGCCCTCGTCGCCGAGGCGGCCCCCGTCGAGCCAGGCCCACTCGATCGCGTCGAGGAACCCGGGCAGCCAGCCGTCCGGCCGCTCGGTGCGCACGACGGCGGCGTCCCGCCCGGGCAGCGCGACGGCCTGCCCCTGCGCGACGACGGCGGTGTCGGACGCGGCGAGCCGCCAGGCCCGGGCCCGGAGCACGTCCCGGTCACCGGCGCGCATCGTCGCCGACAGCAGCTCGATCGTCCGCCCGGGCCGTTCGACGCCCGCGGTGACCGTGACCGGCCCGGCGGGCACCGCCCCGAGCACCTCGACCGTGACGCGGGCGATCCGCCACCCGGCCCCGCCGCCGGGGCGGGACTCGGGCAGCCGTTCCAGGGCGCGGACCAGCAGCGCCGAGGGCGGGCCCATGTGCTGGGCGTCGGCGAACCAGGGGCCGGTCGTCGACGGCGTGGCCTCGAAGGCGGCGCGGGTGACGCCGTCGGCGGTCTGCTCGCCGCGGGGCAGGTAGAACGGGCCGGGCGGGATCGGGGGCGGTGCGCTCACCCGTCGATCATGCCGCGCCGCCCGGCCAGCCGGGGTAGGGCGGGGGAGTGCCGCCCCAGGCGGGGCAGTGGGCCTTGTGGTCGCAGGTGCGGCAGGCCGGGCCGGTGCGGGGCCGGAAGTCCCCGGTGGGGGCGGCGAGCCGGATGGCGGTCCACACCGCCTCGAGCAGGCGCCCGAAGCGGGTGAGCTCCTCGGCGTCGGGCCGGTAGGTCAGGGCGGTGCCGTCGGCCAGGTAGAGCAGGCGCAGCTCGTCGGGGACGCGGCCGTGGGTCAGCAGGACGGCCAGTGCGTAGAACTTGAGCTGGAACAGCACGCCGGACTCGTAGCCCTCGCCGGGCGTCGCGCCGGTCTTGTAGTCGACCACCCGCAGCCCGTCGGGACCGTCGTCGAGCCGGTCCAGGATGCCGCGCAGCGGCACCGGCGCCGTGCCGCTGGCACCGGGCAGGGCCGCCTCGATGCGGGTCTCCACCGCCGTCGCGGTGACGCCGGCCGGGTCCTCCAGCGCGAAGTAGCGGTCGAGCAGCGCCGACGCCGAGTCCAGCCAGAGCGCGAGCTGCGGGTCCTCCGGGCCGCTGAACAGCGCCGCCGCGGCGGGCTCCGCGGCTGCGAGGTCGTCCCAGCAGGGGCCGAGCAGCTCCCGCGCGGCCTGCGGGGTCCGGTCGGCCGGGTCCCGGGCGAACAGCCGCTCCAGTACCGCGTGCACCAGTGTCCCGCGGACCTGGGCCTGCGACGGCGGCTCCGGGAGCCGGTCGACCGCACGGAACCGGTAGAGCAGGGGGCAGCGGCGGAAGTCCGCCGCACGCGACGGGGACAGGGCGGGGGGACGCGGTGCGGTGGCGGCCGGGGACGCACCGGGCCCGGCCGCGTGGGCGGACGGGGGCTCCTCGACGGTCACGACGGGCAGGCTAGCCGTGCCCCCCGACGATTCCGGGATCCGGATCAGCCGGGCGGCGCGGTCGTCGCCGGGTCGGGCTCGCCCTCGGGCACGGCCGGCGCGGGCGGGGCCGGCTCCGGGGGTGTGGAGGCGGGGTCCCCGGGCGCGGCCGGGTCGGCCGAGCCCTCCGGCACCGGAGTCGCACCGGGTGCCGGTGACGGTGCGGTCGCCGGTGGCGTCGCGGCGGGGGCCGGTGCCGTGCACGCGGTCAGGAGGTCTTCCGGGCCGGCGTCCGGACAGGTCGCGCCGTCGGCGAGCCCGCCGTGCAGCACGTCCGGCACGCGCGGGTTCTCCGGGCCGCCGAGCAGGGTGTCGGCTCCGGCGCCGCCGTACAGCCGGTCGGCGCCGTCCCCGCCGGAGAGACGGTCGTCGCCGTCGCCGCCGAGCAGCACGTCGTCCCCGGCCCCGCCGTCGAGCACGTCGTCCCCGCCCGCCCCGACCACGCAGTCCCGCCCCGCGGACCCGGTGATCCGGTCGGGCCCGGGGGTGCCCACGACGAGCAGCGGCCCGGTGGCCCCCGGCCGGTCGGTGCGGGCGTCGAAGACGGCGCCGTCGCCGCTCAGGACGACGGTCTCGGTGACCGAGGTGATACCGGCGTCCACGCACTCGGCGGGCGGGGCGGCGACGGCCGGGACGACGCTCGGCGCGGCGACCCGCAGCGAGCGGGCCCCGAGCACGGTCGTGCCGATCCGCAGGGTCCCGTCCACCCGGTCGGTGAACCCGCCCGAGACCCCCAGCCGCAGCGTCGCGCTCTCGGTGCGGGGCAGGAGCACGACCGGGCCCACCGCGACGGTCAGCGGGACCGTCACCACGGTGCCGGGGGCGAGTGTGGTGACGATGCGGTCCTTCCCGTCGAGCAGCGCGCAGTACGACTCGGCGGCCCGCGACCCGATGCGGACCGTGAGCGAGCCGACGTTCAGGCCGTCGAGCAGCCCGCCGACCCCGCTGGTGCAGGCGGTCGAGGAGTACGCCGGCAGCGACACCGACAGCGTCGCCGGCACCGAACCGCGGTAGTCCACGGTCACCGAGGTGGTCGTCGTCGAGTTCGCCCGCAGACCGGTCAGTGCGACCGCGGGCGGGGTCGCCCGCCCGCCCAGCACCACCGTGCCCGCCGAGGTCGACCCCGCGGCACCCGGGTCGCTGTCGGTGAACACGGCCCAGGTGCCCCAGGCCGCGGCCGACACCGCGACGATCACGGCCGCGGCCCCCAGCGCGAGCGCTGCCCGCCGCCGGGGGACCGCCGGGCTCACGACTGGTTCAGGGTGAACGTCGACCCGACGGTGATCCGGTCGCCCTGCACCTTGTTGTCCGCCGACGACGGCAGCGCGAAGGTCAACGTGTAGGTACCGGTGGCCCCGGCGCCCAGCGGCCCGGACGGCAGCGGGCTCTGGACGAAGGTGCGCAGCGGTACGGGCGCCCCCGCGGTGCCCACCCCCGGCCCGGAGACGACCTGGACGGTCATCTCGTCCTGCAGGTTGCCGCCGGCGGCGCAGGCGTTCGCGGCCACCTTCTCCGCCTCCGCCTCGGGCTCGGTGCAGGTGACGTCGGACCCGGTCGCGGTCAGCGATCCGGTGACGGTGCCGGGGACGGAACCGGCGTTGCGGACGTCGACGGTGACGGTGGTGGAGAAGCCGGGGGCGATGTTGGCCTGGTTGAAGAGGACCTTGTCGGCATTGGAGCCGACGGTGAGGTCGAGGGTGCCGGAGGAGACCTGCCCACCCGGCCCGTCCTCGGTGTCGGTGAAGGCGGCGTAGGTGCCGAGGCCGATCGCGAGTACCGCGACCGCGACCGCGGCGACGCCGATCCCGAGGCGTGTGCGTGTGTCCATGCGCGTGGACGTTCCCGCTGCATCGGCGCAGCTCACCGCACGATCGTGTACGTCACGTGCCCGGACGCCGACCTAGGGTGATCCGATGGGCCGAGACCCCGCTGCACCCTCGCGTACGTCGTGGCCGGCACCGGCCGGCCTCCGCCCGTCGCCGTGGCGCCGGATCGGCGGCGCGCTCGTCACCGTCGTCGTGCTCGGACTAGTCGGGCTGGCCGTGGCGGTCGCCGTCGTCCCCGCGGTCACCGGGTCCCGCGCGTACACGGTGCTGTCCGGGAGCATGGTCCCGACCCTGCCGATCGGGTCGCTGGTCGTGTCCCGCCCGGTGGACGCGGACGACGTCGTCGTCGGTGACCTGATCTCCTTCGTCAACCGCGACCGGACCCGCGGCGAGACCCGGACCGTCACCCACCGTGTGGTCGCGGTCGATCCCGGCCCCGTGTTCACCACCCGCGGCGACGCGAACCCGGCGCCGGATCCGCATCCGGTGACGGCGCAGGACCTGCTGGGCCGGGTCTGGTACCACCTGCCCTGGGTCGGTGGCGCAGCCGGGTTCCTGCGCACCGGCCCGGGCCTGGTGGTCGGTGGGGGAGCGGTGCTCCTGCTGCTGGGGCTCGGCCTGCTCGTGCCGCGCCGCCGACGCCCCGGCGACCGGGCCGAGCGGGAGCGCGGATAGCGTCGTCGCCCGTGCACGACGCCCTCCCGACCTCCGACGGTGCCACCGGTCCCGTCGACGCCGACCCCACCGACGCCGACCTCACCGACGCCGACCCGGCCGACGCCGACCCGGCCGACGCCGACCCGGCCGGCGACGGCCCCGCCGACGACGACCATGTCGCCGGGAGCGCCGACGTCGTCTGGGAGCCCCCGCGCCGCGGCGGGCCGTTCCGCGAGGGCGACCGGGTCCAGCTCACCGACCCCAAGGGGCGCCGCTACACCGTCGTCCTCCAGGCCGGCGGGGCGTACCACACCCACCGCGGCCAGATCGACCACGACGACATCATCGGCTCGCCCGAGGGCGGGCTCGTGCACTCCGCGGCGAACACGCCGTACCTGACCATGCGCCCCCGCCTGGCCGACTACGTGCTGTCGATGCCCCGCGGCGCCCAGGTGATCTACCCCAAGGACTCCGCGCAGATCCTCATGTGGGGCGACGTGTTCCCCGGCGCGCGGGTGCTGGAGGCCGGCGCCGGGTCCGGCGCGCTGACCTGCTCGCTGCTGCAGGCCGTCGGGCCGACCGGCAAGGTGATCTCCTACGAGGTCCGCGACGACCACGCCCCGCACGCGGTCACCAACGTCGAGACCTTTTTCGGTCACCGGCCCCCGCACTGGGAGCTGACCGTCGGTGACGTCCGGCAGCACCGCGGCGAGGTCGACCGGGTCGTGCTGGACATGCTCTCGCCGTGGGACGTGCTCGACACCGTGCGCGACTGCCTGGTGCCGGGCGGGATCCTCGTCGGCTACGTCGCGACCACCACCCAGCTGTCGGTGCTCACCGAGGCGCTGCGGGAGATGCAGTGCTGGACCGAGCCCGAGTCCTGGGAGGCGATGGTCCGCCCCTGGCACGTGGTGGGTCTGGCCGTTCGTCCGGAGCATCGGATGATCGCCCATACGGCCTTCCTGCTGACCACCCGGCGGCTCGCCGACGGCGTCACGCCGCCCCGGCAGCAGCGCCGGCCGACCGGCCGCTGACCTGTGCGTTCTGTCCGGTTTCGACCGGATCGCGGCCGCGACGCGCCGGAGCGCGGAACGAGAACGTTACGAACTACCCTCCGTGTGGACGTGGCGGTGACGCCCGTGAAGCCGCAGAGTGACCACATGGTGCCGACCGGCTGAGGCCCGGATCACCGGTTCGACGCACCGTCGCGGTCACCCGTCACGGGTACCGTGGTGAGACGGAACACGGAGGGAGGCTGCCGTGAACCACCCCTACGACGACGGTCCCGGCAACCAGGGTTTCCAGTCTGACCGCGACCTCAGCCCCGCTGAGGCCGCCGAGCACATCCGTCATCTCGAGCACGAGATCTCCACGCTGCGTCAACGGCTGACCGAGACGCCCCGGCACGCCCGAGTGCTGGAACAGCGGCTCGCCGAGACCACGAGCCGGCTCTCCGCGCTCAACGCTCGGAACGAGAAGCTGACCGAGACCCTCAAGGAGGCCCGCGGCCAGCTGGTCGCGCTCCGCGAGGAGGTCGACCGGCTCGCGCAGCCGCCGTCCGGCTACGGGGTCTTCCTCGGCCGGTACGACGACGACACGGTCGACGTCTTCACCTCCGGCCGCCGGATGCGGGTCCCCGTGTCCCCGGCGGTCGAGGGCGAGACGCTGCGCAGCGGCCAGTCCGTCCGGCTCAACGAGGCGCTCACCGTGGTCGAGGCCATGGGCTTCGAGCAGGTCGGTGACCTCTACTCGCTGCGGGAGATCATCTCCCGTCCGGGTGAGGACGGCTCGGCCGGTCGCGGCCTGGTCGTCGGCCACTCCGACGAGGAGCGGGTCGTCTGGCTGGCGGCGCCGCTGTTCGAGCTCGGACAGGAGGAGGGCACCAGCCCGCTCAAGTCCGGCGACTCGGTCATGGTCGACTCGCGGGCGGGCTACGCCTACGAACGGGTCGCCAAGGCCGAGGTCGAGGACCTCGTGCTCGAGGAGGTCCCGGACATCGCCTACTCCGACATCGGCGGCCTGTCCCGGCAGATCGAGCAGATCCAGGACGCGGTCGAGCTGCCGTTCCTGCACACCGAGCTGTTCACCCAGTACGAGCTGCGCCCGCCCAAGGGCGTGCTGCTCTACGGGCCGCCCGGCTGCGGGAAGACGCTCATCGCGAAGGCCGTCGCGAACTCGCTGGCGAAGAAGATCGCCAAGCAGCGGGGCGACGACCCGGACGAGGGGCGCGCGTTCTTCCTCAACATCAAGGGCCCCGAGCTGCTCAACAAGTTCGTCGGCGAGACCGAGCGGCACATCCGGCTGATCTTCCAGCGCGCGCGGGAGAAGGCGAGCGCCGGCACCCCGGTGATCGTGTTCTTCGACGAGATGGACTCGATCTTCCGGACCCGTGGCTCGGGTGTGTCCTCCGACGTGGAGACGACGATCGTCCCCCAGCTCCTCGCCGAGATCGACGGCGTCGAGGGCCTGGAGAACGTCATCGTCATCGGTGCCTCGAACCGTGAGGACATGATCGACCCGGCGATCCTGCGGCCGGGCCGGCTCGACGTGAAGATCAAGATCGAGCGCCCGGACGCCGAGGGCGCGATCGACATCTTCTCCAAGTACATCACCGACACCCTGCCCATCCACGAGGACGACCTGGCCGAGTTCGGCGGCGACCGCACGGCGTGCACCACCGCGATGATCCAGCGGATCGTCGAGCGGATGTACGACGAGTCCGAGGAGAACCGCTTCCTCGAGGTCACCTACGCCAACGGGGACAAGGAGACCCTCTACTTCAAGGACTTCAACTCCGGCGCGATGATCCAGAACATCGTCGACCGCGGGAAGAAGTCCGCGATCAAGGCGGTGCTCGAGTCCGGCCAGCCGGGGCTGCGGGTCCAGCACCTGCTGGACGCGATCGTCGACGAGTTCGCCGAGAACGAGGACCTCCCGAACACGACCAACCCCGACGACTGGGCGCGGATCTCGGGCAAGAAGGGGGAGCGGATCGTCTACATCCGCACCCTGGTCACCGGCAAGAACGACGCCACCGGCCGTGCGATCGACACCGCGTCGAACACCGGCCAGTACCTGTAGGCGCGCTCCGCGCGCACGGGCCCCGCCGCATCCTGCGGCGGGGCCCGCCGTGTGTCCGGGGATCGTCACCCGGTGGAATGATGTCCGGACGAAACGGGCATCCTGTGCACGGAGCCGTGCACGTCCGTGTCGCGGCCCGCCACCACGGAGGTCGTCATGGCCGGCATCATCGGGCGCATCAGCGCATTCCTGAAGAGCCCACAGGGGCGTCGCTACAGCGACCAGGCCAAGCGGATGGCGAGCGATCCGCGCAACCGGCAGCGGGCGCAGGACATGCTGCGCCGCTTCCGCGGGAAGCGCTGAGCGCTGTCCGATCCGTTCACGACGCCGGGCCGCCCGCGGCCTAGCGTCGTGGGCATGGACACCTCGTTCGGCGCCGAGCTCGACATGATCGGCATCGTGGTCACCGACATGACCCGCTCGCTGGCCTTCTACCGCCTGCTGGGGCTGGAGTTCCCCGAGGGCTCCGAGACCGAGGCGCACGTGGAGACCACGCTGCGCGGCGGCGTGCGTCTGGCCCTGGACCTGCAGTCGATGGTGGAGGGCTTCCACCCGGGCGTCGCCCCGGACGGCCACGGACGGGTCGGGCTGGCGTTCCGGCTGCCGACCGCCGCGGCCGTCGACGACGCCTGGCGCCGGATCACCGCGGCCGGTCACGCCTCGGTGCTGGACCCGTTCGACGCGCCGTGGGGGCAGCGCTACGCCACCGTCGCCGACCCCGACGGCTCGTCGCTGGACCTGTTCGCATGGGCCTGACCCGCGGCGCGGACCCCGCTCACCGCGGGCCGGGCGGCGGCGGGAGCGCCAGTGCCAGCAGCCGCGACGACAACGACTTGCCGTGCGTGTCCAGCTCGGTCGACACGGTGACCCCGCCGCCGCGGATCCCGGTGCAGACGAACTGCAGGCAGCTCACCCGGGGCAGCTCGTGGCGGGTGACCTCGCCGCCGACCCAGCGGTCCAGGCCCGCCCGCACCAGCTGCGGCGTCAGCACGGCCACGAGCAGCGGGTAGGACGCGTCGTCGTACGGGACCACGGTCAGCGTCGCCACCGTCCCCTTGTCCCCCGCGCGGCAGTGCGCGATCTCATGCAGCAGCACAGCCGGCCTCCAGGACGGTGACCCGCGGGACGACGGCCGCGCGGGGGACGAGGGTGGACAGCACACCGACGACCTCGTCGAGCCGGGTGCGCACACCGCCCCCGCCCGCCGGGCCGTTGGTGTAGAGCGCCTCCACCTCGTGGGCGAGGACGTCGAGCACGTCCGGGTCGGGGTGCAGCGCCGCGACCCGCAGCCGCGCGTCGGTGTCGCCGCCGCGGACCTCGATCCGGGGGGCGACGGCGAGGCCGCGGACCCGCTCGGCGACGACGTCGGCGGCCAGCCGGGCCCGGGCCGCGGCGTTCGGGCCCACGTAGGAGATCCCGGCCTCGACCCGGTGCCCGGCCCGGTAGCCGACGCTGACCTTGAGCTCGTCCGGGCGGGCCCGGCCGGTGGCGCCGGCGACGCGGACCCGGTCGGGGCCGTCGTCGTCCACGGACACGCCGCGCAGATCCAGGACGACGTCGGGGGTGCGGTAGCCGGTCGGGTCGGTCACCTCGTAGAGCAGCTGCTCGCGGACCGTGTGCCGGTCGAGTCGGCCGCCGGTGCCGTCGAGCTTGCCGTAGCGCGCGGTCCCGTCGGCGGCGACGTCGGCGAACGGGAACCCGAGATCGGCGAGCCGGGGGACGTCGAGGTGCCCGGGGTCGGCGGCGTACCCGCCGGTCAGCTGTCCGGCGCACTCCAGCAGATGTCCCACCAGGGTGCCCGCGGCGGCCTCGTCCGGGTGGTCGAGATCCCACCCGAGCCGGTGCGCCAGCGGTGCGAGGAACAGCGAGGGGTCCGCCACCCGCCCGGTGACGACGACCGCGGCGCCGGTGTCCAGCGCGGGCGCGATCGCGTCGGCGCCGAGGTAGGCGTTGGCCGACACGAGCTCGCCGTGCTCGTGCAGGGGGACGCCGTCCTCGGCCGCGCGCGCCGCCGGGTCGACCACGTCGAGCACGTCGTCGCCGGTCACGACGGCCACCGGCGCGGCCGACCCGAGGCGGTCGAGGTGCTCGCGCACGACACGACCGGCCGCCGGTGGGTTGGCCGCCCCCATGTTGGTGAGCAGCCGGACCCCGCCCGCGAGCAGGTCCGGCAGCAGCGCGGTCAGCCGCTGCCCGAGCCGGGGGTCGTACCCGGTGGCCGGGTCGGCGAGGCGCCGGCGGTGGCCGAGGGCGATGGTGCGCTCGGCGAGGCACTCCAGGACGAGGTCGTCGAGCGCGCCGCGGCGGGCCAGGTCGACCGCGGGCCCGATGCGATCACCGGCGAAGCCTGCACCGCTGCCGATCCGGGTGGTGGCCGAGGGCATCGGGGTCTCTCCTCAGAGGCTCAGGGCGCCGGTGAGCAGCGCGACGACGGTCATGACGGCGGTGGTGCCGAACGCCCACCCGAAGACGAACCGCTGGTGGCGGCCCAGCTCGACGGCGGTGAGCCCGAGCAGGATGAAGGTCGAGGCGGTGAGCGGGCTGAGCGGGAACCCGGTGGTCATCTGGCCCAGGATCGCGGCCCGGGCGACCTCCGCGGGGTCGCCTCCCAGCGCGGCCGAGGTCTCCGCCAGCACCGGCAGGACGCCGAAGTAGTACGCGTCCGGGGTGAACACCAGGCTGAGCGGCATCGAGGTCAGTGCCACCGCGACGGGGAGCACGCCGCCCGCGCCCTCGGGGACGAGCCCGACCAGCGACTGCGCCATCGCGGTGATCATCCCGGTGCCGCCGAGGACGCCGGTGAACACGCCCGCCGCGAAGATCATCGCTGTCACCAGCACGACGTTGTGGCCGTGCTTCTCGAACAGCGCGCGCTGGCCGTCCCAGGTCGGCCGGTTGACCAGCAGTGCGACGACGAAGGCGCAGAGGAACACCACCGGCAGGTCGGCCAGCTGCAGGAGCAGCACGACGACCAGGGTCAGGGTGAGCACGACGTTGACCACGAACCGGACCCGGTCGGCCCGCGACCGCACGGCGGGCGCCCCGGCGGCCCCGGGTGCGTCGGCGGGCTCGGGCAGCGCGACGACGCCGAGGCGGGCGCGTTCGCGGCGGCCGATGACCCAGGCCGCGAGCAGCACCCAGGCGATGCCGGCGGCCATGGCGGGCAGCAGCGGCACGAACACGTCGGAGGCGGTGAGGTCGAGCGCGGCCATCGCCCGCGCCGTCGGGCCGCCCCACGGGATCATGTTCATCACCCCGGCCCCGAGGCACACCAGCGCCGCCAGCACGATCCGGCGCATCCCGAGCCGGTCGTAGAGGGGCAGCATGGCGCTCACCATGATCAGGAAGGTGGAGGCGCCGTCACCGTCGAGGGCGACGAGCACGGTCAGCGCGGCCGTGCCGACGCAGATCTTCAACGGGTCCCCGCCCGCCCACCGGACCACCCGGCGGATCGCCGGGTCGAACAGCCCGGTGTCGAGCATCAGGCTGAAGTACAGGATCGCGAAGGTGATCATGATGGCGACCGGGGCGACGGTCTCCAGACCGGTCGCGACGTACTCGCCCAGCCCGCCGCCCAGCCCGGCGGCGACGGCGGCGGCGGCCGGGACGACGGTCAGGGCCAGCAGCACCGACACCCGCCCGGACAGCACGGCCGCCAGGAACACGGCGATGGTCAGGAATCCGATCGCGGCGAGCATCGTCGACCTCCTCGTCGGCGTCCGGGCCGGCATCGGCCCGGATGTACGGTGCGGGCCGGAACCTATGATCGTCAAAGACCGAATCCGGATCGACTGATGCGGTGGCGACATGGATCTGACGTTGCAGCAGCTCAGGACGGTGGTCGCGGTGCACGACGCGGGGGGATTCACCGCGGCCGCGGCCGTGCTGCGGACTGCGCAGCCCTCGCTGAGCCGCACGGTCGCGGAGGTCGAGCGGCTTCTCGGGGCGCGGCTGTTCGAGCGGACCACCCGCCGCCTGGAGCCGACCCCGGCCGGCGCGGCGGTCGTCGCGGCCGCGCGCCGGGCCCTCGACGGGGTCGCGGCGGAGCTGCGCCACGTCGAGCACGTCCTGGACGGGCAGGCGGGCACCGTGCGGATCGCGACGCTGCCGTCGCTCGCGGCGATCCTGCTCCCGGGGGTGGTGTCGGCGTTCCTGCGCCGCCGCCCGGGGGTCCGCCCGGAGATCTCCGACGCCCTCGCCGACGAGGTCACCGAGCGGGTGCGTTCCGGCCGGGCCGACCTCGCCGTCACCGTGGTGCACGGCCGGGCCCCCGAGGACCTCCTGGTCACCCCGGTGGCCGCCGACCGGTTCTGCGCCCTGCTGCCTCCCGGTCACCCGCTCGCCGGGCGCCCGGAGCTGCGCTGGACCGACCTCGACGGCGAGGAGTTCGTCGACTTCGACGCGTCCACGAGCATCCGCCAGCACGTGGACCGGGCGCTGGCCGAGTCGGGCAGCCGCCCCGGGCGCGGCGTCGCGGCCCGCAACATCGCCGCGGTCGCGGGGCTCGTCGCGGCCGGCCTCGGCGTGACGGCCGTGCCCGGGCTGGTGGTGCCGCTCACCGGTTTCGCCGGACTGGCCGCGGTCCCGCTCGCCGATCCGGTCGTCCGGCGGCGGATCGCGCTGGTGCTCCCGCGCGGACGTCGCCCCGTCCCGGCCGCGTCCGCGTTCGCCGGGCTGCTGACCGGGGCGTCGGTACGGCCGCCCCTGCCGGCGCACGCGCGGTGGGCGGCACCGGTCGCCCCTCCCGGCACGGGGGACCGGGCCTAGGAGCCCGGCCGGGCGGCGACCGGGAGGGCACCGGGGGACACCCCGGCCAGGGCCCGGACCTCGCGGGACAGGTGGGGCTGGTCGGCGTAGCCGGTGCGGGCGGCGACCGCGGCCGGGGGGACGCCGTCGTACAGCAGCGCGGCCGCGGCCCGGAAGCGCAGCACCCGCCGTGCGACGGCCGGTCCGTACCCGAGGGTGGCGACGCAGCGGCGGTGCAGGGTGCGTCCGGTGACGCCGAGCCGGTCGGCCAGCTCCGCGGCGGGCATGCCCCCGGCCAGGGCGCGCAGCGCGGGACGGGGGAGCGGGGCGGGCGTCCGGTCGTCCACCGCCGCCGCCTGCAGGGCGAGGGCCAGCCGGGCGAGCCATGCGGTGTCGCCGTCGCCGTCGTCGGCGGGGGTGGGCCGGAGCAGCCGTCGCCGGCCGGGGTCGAGCACGTCGGCGAGCGGGACCCGGCGGTCGCGCAGCGCGTCGGCCGGGATGCCCAGCAGGGCCGGGAGGGCGCCGGGGCGGAAGCGCAGGCCGGTGGTCACGCCGCCCGCGGGCGAGCCGGCGAGGTGCGCCGTGGTGTCGGGACCCGCGACGACCGCCCGGCCGCCGGACAGGAGCAGGTCCATGCAGCCGTCGGGGAGGACCCGCTGGACGTGCGGCGCAGTACCGGCGTGCGCCCGCCAGGACACCTCGACGACCGCGCGCAGCGGTCCGGCGGGGGCCGTCTCGGCGTAGCTGCGCACGGCACCAGCCTACGGACGCGGCACGGCCCCGGTACCGGCGTCGCCGGTCCGGGGCCGTGGCCGCGGGTGCGGGGTCAGGAGGCGCGCAGGACCGCCTGGATCTCCAGCTCGACGCCGACCTTCTCGCTGACGACGACGCCGCCGCCGTCCATCGGCAGCTCGATGTCGACACCGAACTCCGACCGCTTGATGGTGGTCTTGGCGGTGAACCCGGCGCGGGTGCCGCCCCACGCGTCGGGGCCGAAGCCGTTCAGCTCGAGGTCCAGCTCGACGGGCTTGGTGACGCCCTTGAGGGTCAGGTCGCCGGTGAGCACGTAGTCCTCGCCCTTCGCGGCGATCCCGGTGGACCGGAAGGTCCACTCCGGGTACTTCTCGACCTCGAAGAAGTCGGCGGAGCGGATGTGGCCGTCGCGCTGGTCGTTGCCGGTGGTGATCGAGGAGGCGTCGATGGTGGCGGTGACGGTGGAGTCCTCGAGCCGCTCCGCGGTCACGAGCTCGCCGGAGACCTTCTCGAAGCGGCCACGGACCTTGCTGACCATCATGTGACGGACGACGAACGCCACGTCGGAGTGCACCGGGTCGATGTCCCAGGTGCCGACGACGTAGCCGGGGATGGTGGTGGCAGTGGTCATGCTGGTGACTCCTCGAGATAGTTGAACTCTCACTTGTTGAGAGCGATACTAGGTGCAACGAATGCCACGCCCCAATGTTTCGGAGGGTGCTATGAGTCACACACGCTGGCTGGACGACGAGGAGCAGCGCACCTGGCGCGCCTTCCTGGCCGCGCAGCGGCTGGTCTCGGAGAAGGTGGAGCGACGCCTGCAGGCCGGGGCGGGGATGCCCCAGGCGTACTACGAGATCCTGGTCCGCCTGTCCGAGGCGCCGGACCGCACTCTGCGGATGAGCGTCCTCGCGGACTCCGCGCTGTCCTCGCGCAGCCGGGTGTCGCACGCGGTGGCCCGGATGGAGGAGGCGGGCTGGATCGAGCGGCGGTCCTGTCCCACCGACCGCCGCGGCCAGCTGGCCCGGCTGACCGACCGCGGCTTCGAGGTGCTGGCCGGTGCGGCCCCGGACCACGTCGAGAGCGTCCGCGAGGCGGTGTTCGACGGGCTGACCCCTGCCCAGCAGGCCGGGCTGCGCGAGGCGTGCGAGGCGGTCGTCGCGCACCTGTCCGGTGGCGGGGAGTGGCCCGTGACCCGGGACTCGGGACCGGACGGCCCGGACCCGGCCCAGGCGTCCTAGGCTGGGCACATGCCTCATTTCGACGTCGTCGTACTCGGAGCCGGACCCGGTGGATACGTGGCGGCCATCCGTGCCGCCCAGCTCGGCCGCAGTGTGGCGGTGATCGAGGAGAAGTACTGGGGCGGTGTCTGTCTCAACGTGGGCTGCATCCCCTCCAAGGCGCTGCTGCGCAACGCCGAGATCGCCCACATCGTCACCAAGGAGCAGAAGACCTTCGGTCTGTCCGGTGAGGTGTCGCTCGACTTCGGCGCCGCCTTCGACCGCAGCCGCTCGGTCGCGGACGGGCGCGTCAAGGGCGTGCACTTCCTGATGAAGAAGAACAAGATCACCGAGTTCGACGGGTTCGGCCGGTTCACCAAGCCGGGCGAGATCGAGGTCGAGCTGTCGAAGGGCGGCAACGAGACCGTCACCTACGACGACGTGATCATCGCCGCGGGCTCCACCGTCAAGCTGCTGCCGGGCACCGAGCTGTCGGACCGCGTCGTGACCTACGAGGAGCAGATCCTCACCCGTGAGCTGCCGGAGAGCGTGATCATCGCCGGCGCCGGTGCGATCGGCGTCGAGTTCGCGTTCGTGCTGGCCAACTACGGCGTCGACGTCACCATCGTCGAGTACCTGGACCGGCTGCTCCCGCTCGAGGACGCGGACGTGTCCAAGGAGCTGCTCAAGGCCTACAAGAAGCTCGGCGTGACGGTGCGGACCTCCACCAAGGTCGAGTCCATCACCGACGACGGCAAGGGTGTCACCGTCTCGGTCTCCTCGTCCAAGGGCAGCGAGGAGCTGCGCGCGGACAAGGTCGTGCAGGCGATCGGCTTCGCCCCGCGGGTCGACGGCTACGGCCTCGACAAGCTCGGCGTGAACCTCACCGAGCGCGGCGCCATCGAGATCGACGACTACATGCGCACCAGCGTGGAGCACGTCTACGCGATCGGTGACGTCACCGCGAAGCTCATGCTCGCCCACGTCGCCGAGGCGCAGGGCATCGTCGCCGCCGAGACCCTGGCGGGCGCCGAGACCCAGGAGCTGAACTACAAGATGATGCCGCGCGCGACCTTCTGCAACCCGCAGGTGGCGTCGTTCGGCTACACCGAGGCCGAGGCCCGCGAGCTGGCCGACGAGAAGGGCTGGAAGGTCAACACCGCGACCTTCCCGTTCACCGCGAACGGCAAGGCGCACGGCATGGCCGAGCCCGCCGGCTTCGTCAAGCTGATCGCCGACGACACCTACGGCGAGCTGCTGGGCGGGCACATCATCGGCGCCGAGGCGACCGAGCTGCTGCCCGAGCTGACCCTGGCCCAGAAGTGGGACCTGACCGTCCACGAGATGGCGCGCAACGTGCACGCGCACCCGACCCTGTCGGAGTGCCTGCAGGAGGCGATCCACGGCCTGGCCGGCCACATGATCAACTTCTGATCACGGCCGCGACGGGCCCGCGTCCCACCCGGGATGCGGGCCCGTCGCGCTGTCCGGCCCGCCTCCGGGTGCACGGGGACCCGCCGGCGGGGCGGGGAGGGTCAGGACCGGCGGGAGTCCGGCTCCCGGCGGGCGGTGTGCTCGCGACGCGTGGTGGAGCCCGCGGCGGCGCGCTGCTCGTGGCGCTCGGCGGCCAGTGCCGCCTCCACCGCGGCCTGCACGGCGGCGGTGTTGACGTCGGGATCGATCAGCCTGGCGGCGGCGAGGGAACGGGCCGAGACCGAGATGCTGACCATGGGTGACTCCTGGAACTGTCGCGTGGTGGGCGTGGTGGGCGTCGGGGGAGGCTCCACGCTGGGCCCTTCCCGGGGTGGCGTCGCGCGACCCGCCCGGTGTCGACCGATTCAGGTACCGATGTGGGTGACGTATGTTACCCACTGGTAAACGCGCTGGCCCGAGGACCTTAACGGACGAGGTCGGCCAGCAGCAGGCGGGTGACGTACAGGCCGTCGGGGACCCAGGCCCGGTCCGGCGCGCCGATCCGGGCCGCCAGCTCGTCGAGGGTCCACCAGCCGCCCTCGGCCACCTCCGAGGGCTGGTGGGTCACCGGGCCGTCGGAGAAGGCGCGGTAGACGTGCACGTGGGCCCGCAGACCGTCCGGGCCGGTGCCGGGCCCGGTGTCGACACCCAGCGCGGCGGCGTCGAAGGCGACCACGGCCAGCTTCTCCAGCGGCACGCCGGTGACGCCGAGCTCCTCGCCCAGCTCGCGGGCGGCGCACGCGTCGGGGGTCTCGCCCTCGTCGAGGACCCCGCCGGCGAGGCAGTCCCACATCCCGGCCATGACCAGCTTGGTGTCGGTGCGACGGTGCACGTAGACCCGCGTGCCGTCGGCGGAGCGGAGCAGGACCGCCGTCGTGGCGTGCCACAGCGAGCGCGCGTAGACCTCGCCGCGCTCGGCGACGCCGGTGGGCGTGCCCCCGGCGTCGAAGACGGTCAGGCGCTCACGTGCGGGATCGGTCACGCCACGATGATCCCGCCGGGCCGCGGTGCACCCCGGGTGGGGGCGCGGACGGTTAGTCTCGTGCAATGCACTCTCGCGCAGGGGGCCGGTCGTGACGGCCCGCCGGATCATGGGCACCGAGGTGGAGTACGGCATCGCCGTGCCCGGTGACCCCACCGCGAACCCCGTCGTCACCTCGACGCAGGTGGTGCTGGCCTACGCCGCCGCGGCGGACGTGCCCCGCAACCGCCGGGCGCGCTGGGACTACGAGGTGGAGTCGCCGCTGCGCGACGCCCGGGGGTTCGACCTGTCGGCGCCGTCGCTGGCGCCGCAGCTCGACACCGACCTCGACGACCTCGGCGCGGCGAACGTCATCCTCACCAACGGCGCCCGGTTCTACGTCGACCACGCCCACCCGGAGTACTCCACTCCCGAGGTCCTGTCCCCGCGCGACATCGTGACCTGGGACAAGGCCGGCGAGCGCATCATGCTGGAGGCGGCGAACCGCGCGGCCACCGTGCCGGGCGCGCCGCGGATGCAGCTCTACAAGAACAACGTCGACGGCAAGGGCGCCAGCTACGGCTCCCACGAGAACTACCTGATGGCCCGGACGACGACGTTCCCGTCGATCGTCACCGGCCTCACCCCGTTCTTCGTGACCCGTCAGGTCGTCTGCGGCGCCGGCCGGGTCGGTCTCGGCCAGCAGGGTGACGAGGCCGGCTACCAGATCGCCCAGCGCTCGGACTACGTCGAGGTCGAGGTCGGACTGGAGACCACGCTCAAGCGCGGCATCATCAACACCCGCGACGAGCCGCACGCCGACGCCGACAAGTACCGCCGCCTCCACGTCATCATCGGCGACGCGAACCTGTCCGAGATCTCGACGCTGCTCAAGGTCGGCACCACCGCCCTGGTCCTCGACATGATCGAGAAGGGGCGCTCGTTCGAGGACCTGCGCCTGGCCGAGCCGGTGAAGTCCGTCTCGCGGATCAGCCACGACCCGACGCTGCAGCGGACCGTCCCGCTGGCCGACGGCCGACACCTCACCGCGGTGCAGATCCAGCAGGAGTACCTGGCCCGCGCGGTCGAGCACATGGAGCAGACCGTCTCCCCGCGCCGCGAGGAGTGGGACCCCGACACCCGCGAGGTCGTCGAGGAGTGGGAGTCGGTGCTGGTCGACCTGGAGCGCGACCCGATGCTGACCGCCGACCGGCTCGACTGGACGGCCAAGCTCAAGCTGCTCGAGGCCTACCGCGAGCGCGACGGCCTGACCTGGGCGTCGGGCCGGCTCGGGATGGTCGACCTGCAGTACTCCGACGTGCGGCTGGCCAAGGGTCTCTACAACCGGCTCGTCACCCGCGGGTCGATGCGCCGGCTGGTCACCGAGGAGCAGGTCGCCGCGGCGATGACCGAGCCGCCCGAGGACACCCGCGCCTACTTCCGCGGCACCTGCATGGGCCGGTTCCCGGTCGAGGTCGCCGCCGCGTCCTGGGACTCGGTGATCTTCGACCTGGGCCGCGAGTCCCTGGTGCGGATCCCGACGCTGGAGCCGCTCCGCGGGACCCGCAAGCACGTGGGGGAGCTGTTCGAGGCGGTGTCGACGGCCGAGGAGCTGGTCGACAAGCTCACCGCCTCCTGAGCCCGCCCACCGGGGGAGCGGATCACACGCCGCTGCGCAACAGGCGATTTTGTCGCCCCCGGTGGGTAGGGTGAACCTGCAGGCAACTCTGCGAGGAGGAGGCGTCATGTCCCAGGAGCAGACCAAGCGCCAGGGTGGCGGCGACGGAGACGACGAGTCCGGGGAGAACGCGTCCGGATCCGGTCAGGAGCGCCGCGAGAAGCTCGGTGAGGACGTCGACACCATCCTCGACGAGATCGACGACGTGCTCGAGGAGAACGCGGAGGACTTCGTGCGGTCCTACGTGCAGAAGGGCGGTGAGTGAGCCCCACGGGGCCACTCACCCTGCCGCACCCCGGCACCAGCAGTACCGTCCCGGCCGGGTCCGCACCTGCGGGCCCGGCCGTGCCGGAAGGGCCGCGGACCCCGCCGACGTGGGGGAGCGGGACCACCGGCGCACGCAGTTCGAACGAAAGGCACGTCCGAGAGATGGAGTTCCGGCCGTCGGTCACCTCCGGGCTGGTGCCCGGGCACCACACGGGTCAGCTCGGCACCTTCCTGACCGGGTCGCAGTCGTTCTCCGACTTCGTCGGCGGCGCGGCCCCGCACCTGCTCCCCGGCGCGGGCCTGGACCGGACAGCCGGTCCCGGCACCTCCGCCGACGCCCTGGGCGTCCCGCACGGCACCACGATCGTCGCGCTGCTGTTCGCCGGCGGCGTCGTGATCGCCGGTGACCGGCGCGCGACCGCGGGCAACGTGATCGCCCAGCGCGACATCGAGAAGGTGTTCGTCACCGACACCCACTCCGCCGTCGGCATCGCCGGCTCCGCGGGGATCGCGCTGGAGATGGTCCGGCTGTTCTCGGTCGACCTCGAGCACTACGAGAAGCTCGAGGGCGTCCCGCTCTCGCTCGACGGCAAGGCCAACAAGCTCGCCGGCATGGTCCGCCAGAACCTGGGCGCGGCGATGCAGGGCTTCGTCGTCGTCCCGCTGTTCGCGGGCTACGACACCGACGCCGCCGACCCGGCGCAGGCCGGCCGGATCGTCACCTTCGACCCGACCGGCGGCCGGTACGACGAGAACCTCGGCTTCCACGCGGTCGGTTCCGGCTCGGTGTTCGCGAAGTCGTCGCTGAAGAAGCTGCACGACCCGGCCGCGGACCTCGACGGCGCGGTGCGCACCGCGGTCGAGGCGCTCTACGACGCCGCGGACGACGACACCGCCACCGGTGGGCCGGACACGGTGCGGCGCATCTACCCGGTGGTCGTCGGCATCACCGCCGAGGGCGCCGTGCGCCGCGACGACGCCGAGATCGCCGCCGTCGTCGACCAGGTGATCGCCGGGCGCCGGGAGCGCCCTGGCGGTCCGTCCCGCTGACCCCCTCCCCGCACGAAGCACGAGCCTGGAGCGCCTCCCCATGACGATGCCGTTCTACTCCTCCGTCGACCAGCTGCTGCGCGACCGTTCCGAGCTGGCCCGCAAGGGCATCTCGCGCGGCCGCAGCGTGGTCGTGCTGACCTACGCCGGTGGCGTGCTGTTCGTCGCGGAGAACCGGTCGACGGCGCTGCACAAGGTCTCCGAGATCTACGACAAGATCGGCTTCGCCGCGGTCGGCCGGTACAACGAGTTCGAGAACCTGCGTACCGGCGGGATCCGGATGGCCGACTTCCGCGGGTTCACCTACGACCGGCGCGACGTGACCGGCCGGATGCTGGCCAACGCCTACGCCCAGGCGCTGGGCACCGCGTTCGTGGAGCAGCAGAAGCCCTTCGAGGTGGAGCTCTGCGTCGCCGAGGTGGGCGTCGAGGCCGCCGGGGACCAGCTGTACCGGATCACCTACGACGGGTCGATCACCGACGAGCCGCGGTTCGTCGTCATGGGCGGTCAGACCGAGCCGATCTCGCAGAAGCTGTCCGAGACCTACGAGCACGGCCTGGAGCTGGGCGCGGCGATCGAGGTGGCGCTGGGCGGGCTGCAGGTGCCGGGCGCGGACCCGGCGTCGCCCGGCAACGGCGCGAACGCGCAGCCGCGGGTCCTGGGCGCCGAGGCGCTCGAGGTCGCGGTGCTCGACCGGACCCGGCCACGGCGGACCTTCCGCCGACTCGAGGGTGCGGCGCTGGCCGACCTGCTCCCGGCCGCGAACCGCGGCACCGAGGAGCCCGAGCCCGACGTGGCGGGCGGGGACGACACCCCGGCCGCCGGTGGGGCACTGGGCGGGGACGGGGCGTCCTGACCCGCTTCTCCGCGACCACCGCGTCCGAGGCCGTCGTGACGGCCTCGCGAGACGACGTCTGGCGCGTCCTGACCGATCCCGATGTGCTGCCGACGCTGACGCCGCTGCTCAACCGGATCGACGCCGACTCCGCGCGGGACGCGGCCGTCGACGGCTACGAGCTGTGGCGCTGGCACATGGTGCGGATCGCGGTGCTCGGGGTGGGCATCAAACCGGTGTTCACCGAGCGGATGACCTTCGTCGAGGGCAAGCGGATCGAGTTCACCCATGCGCCGCCCACCGGGGTCAGCGAGTGGGCGGGCGCGGAGGGCTACTACGCGCTGAGCGACGCCGACCCGGAGCCGGACGGCTCGCCGGCGACGCATCTGGAGATCTCGCTGACCGTCGACGTCGACATGCCGCTGTCGCGGCTCGCGGCGCCGGTGGTGACCCGCACGATGAAGGCGACGATGGACGCGACTGGGGACCGGTTCGCGGCCAACCTGCTGCGTCGCCTCGGGGCGCGCGAGCGCTGAGCGGGTTCAGCCGCGGTCCGGGTCGTCGACCGGGAGCTCCAGGGTGACCGACCCGGCGCGCTCGAAGGTCAGGGTGACCGGGTAGGTCGGGCCGACCGACAGTGCCTGGCGCAGGTCGTCGAGGGTCACCGTGGCCCGGGTGACCGACGCCGCGCCGGCGGGGGCGGTGGACCCGGTGTCACCCACCAGCAGCGTCGCGCCGCCGAGCAGGGCCTGCTCGCCGCCGACGGCGACGTCCTCGGCCAGCGGGGAGCTCGCCGAGACCAGCCGGTCGGCGGCGTCGCCGCTGTTGACCGCGACGAGGCGCAGCCCGACGTCGGAGCCCGCGGGGTGGGCGATCCCGCCCTCGGCGTCGTCGGCGGGTGCGATGGCCGCGTCGCGGATCTCGATCGTGCCGATCGAGGCGACCGCGTCGCCCGCAGTGCCCATCGGGTCGTCCAGGTCGACGGTGGGTGCGGCCGTGCCGCACCCCGCGAGCAGGAACAGGGCCAGCAGCGCGGGCGCGGTACGTCGCATGTGCCCGGGTTCCCCGTTCCGGGCCCCGTCCACGCACGGTCCGTCTCCGTGGCATGATGGTTGAAGAATCAACCATATTGGGGGAGCGGATGAGCGACATCGTCTTCGGCATGGACACCTTCGGCGACGTGCCGGTGGGCGACGACGGCACGCCGCTGTCGCACCCGCAGGCCATCCGCCAGGTCGTCGACGAGGTGGTGCTGGCCGACGGGGCCGGCGTCGACGTCGTCGCGCTGGGGGAGCACCACCGCCCCGAGTACGCCATCACCACCCCGGAGACGGTGCTCGCCGGGATCGCGACCCGTACCTCCCGGATCCGGCTGTCCTCCGGCGTCACCGTGCTCAGCTCGGACGACCCGGTGCGGGTGTACCAGCGCTTCGCCACCCTCGACGCGCTGTCCGGCGGCCGTGCCGAGGTCATCGTGGGCCGCGGCTCGTTCACCGAGTCCTTCCCGCTGTTCGGCTACTCCATGAACGACTACGAGCAGCTGTTCGAGGAGAAGCTGGAGCTGTTCGTGCAGCTCCTCGACGAGAAGCCGGTGACCTGGCGGGGCGCCACCCGCGCCGCGCTCGACGGCGTCGAGGTCTTCCCGACGACCGGCCGCCGGCTGCCCGTGTGGGTCGGTGTCGGCGGCTCGCCGGAGTCGGTGGTCCGCACCGCCCGCCACGACCTGGGCCTGATGCTCGCCATCATCGGCGGCCCGGCCGGACGCTTCGCGCCCTACGTCGACCTCTACCACCGCGCCGTCGAGCAGTTCGGGCACGCGGCGAAGCCGGTGGGCATGCACTCGCCGGGCTTCGTCGCCGACACCGACGAGGAGGCGAAGGAGATCTTCTTCGCCCCGTACAAGGCGCAGATGGACCGGATCGGCGCCCAGCGCGGCTGGCCGCCGCTGGACCGCGCCCGGTTCGAGGCCGAGGTTTCCGGCGGTGCGCTGCACGTCGGGTCCCCCGAGACGGTGGCCCGTCGCATCGCCGACTCGGTCCGCTCGCTGGGCGCCCAGCGCTTCGACCTGATCTACACCGTCGGACCGCAGCCGGTGTCGGCCCGGCTGCGCGCGGTCGAGCTGTACGGCACCCGGGTCATCCCGATGGTGCGCGACATGCTCGCCTGAGCGGACCCACACTCCCCCCGGCGGCCGGAGGGAGTGGCTGCGGCCCCGGGACTCAGGCGGGGATGATGCGAGCCGCCGCGGCGCGCAGGCCGTCGACCAGGGCGCGCAGGGCGGGGAGGTCGGCGTCGGACCCGCGGGTGGCCAGGACCAGTGAGCGGCCCGCCGCGGGCCGGCAGGGCAGCAGGCGCACGCCGTCGTCGGCGGTGACCGGGACCGGGCCGGTGCCGCCGGGGACCGCGGACCCCGCCACCGCCATGCCCGGGACCAGCGCGATCGCGAGCCGCGCACGGACCAGCGCCAGCTGGGTGGCGAAGTCGCCGACCCGGTAGCGGATGTCCGGTTCGGTCCCGACGCCGCGCAGCAGCTGCAGCAGCGCCTCGTAGGGCTCGGTGCCGACCGGGCCGGAGGTCCACACCCGCCCGGCCAGGGTGCGCAGCGGCACCGGGTCGGGCCCGGTGAGCGGGTCGTCGGCGGGGACGGCGAGCATCGCGGGCTCGGTGGCCAGCGCGGTCACCCGGATCCCCGCGGGCAGCCGGGCCGGACGCTGGGTCCAGCTCTCCATGAGCACCGCGTCCAGGTCGCGCGACTGCAGCGCGGGCAGCAGGTCGACGACCTCGCCGTCGTCGACGGTGGGGACCAGCCGGGGGTGCGCGGCGGCCAGTCCGTCGATGACCTCGGGCAGCAGGGTCCGCAGGGCGCTCGCGACCGAGCCGATCCGCAGGGGGCCGGCGGCGTCGTCGTGCAGGGCGGCGAGGTCGCGCTCGGCGCCGGCGACGGTCGCCGCCGCGGTGGCCGCGTGCCCGGCCAGCACGTGCCCGGCCGCGGTGAGCCGGATCCCCCGCCCGTCCGGTTCGACGAGCCGGGTGCCGGTCTCGCGTTCGAGCTTGCGCAGCTGCTGGGTCACCGCGGGCCCGGTGATGTGCAGCGCGGCCGCGGCGGCGCCGACCGAACCGTGCTCGGCGACGGCGTCGAACACCCGCAGCCGGTCCCAGGAGATCACACAGCACAGCTTATCGGTACCGGGTAGGAACAATCATTGGAGCTTTGCGGTGCCGGCGGGGATCGTGGATCACGTGAACGCACGCACCACCCCCGATCCGCACTCCGCCCTCCTTCTCGTCGCCGGCGCCTCGGTCCTGGCCTGGACCGGCATCCTCGTCGCGCTCGCGGGCGCCGACCCGGCGACGGCGTCGGTCTGGCGGTGCGTGCTCGCCCTGGTCGTGCTGGGGCCGTGGGCACTGGCCGAGTACCGCCGCGCCGGTGGCCTCCCGCCGGCGACGGTCGGCTGGTCCCTGCTGTCCGGGGTGTTCCTGGGTGCGGACTTCCTGCTGTGGACCCGCGCGGTGCTCGACGCGGGCGCCGGGATCGCGAACGTGGTGCTCAACATCCAGGTGCTGGCGCTGCCGCTGATCGCCTGGGTCGTCACGGGGGAGCGGGTCCCGCGCCGGCTGGTGTACGCGGCGCCGCTGCTGCTGGGCGGCATCGCGCTGGCCGGCGGGGTGCTCGGCGCCGGGGTCGGCGGACCGGAGCCGGTGCGCGGCGCGGTGCTCGGCACCCTCGCCGGGATCGCCTACGCCGGGTTCCTGCACCTGAACCGCTCGGTGTCGCGGGGCCGTCCGCGTCACCTGGTGACCCCGGTCGCGCTGGCGACCGTCGGGGCCGGGGTGACCTGCGGGATCGTCGGCGTCGCCGGGGGCGGGATCGCGGTCGCCCTGCCCGCGACGACCTGGGCCTGGCTGATCGTGCTGGCGCTGGCCGGGCAGGTGGTGTCCTGGGTGCTGATCGGGCGCGGCTCGGCCGGGCTGGCGCCGGGCACCGCGGGGGCGCTGCTGCTGGTGCACCCGGTGCTGTCGGTGGTGCTCGGCATGCTGGTGCTCGGGGAGACCCTGACCGCGTGGCAGGTCGCGGGCTGCGCGCTGGTCGTCGCCACCGTCGCCGCGCTGGTCGGTCCGGCCGGGACCACGGGGCGGCTGCGCCGGGTGGTGGACCGCCACGAACGGGCCTGGGCCACGCTCACCCCGCGGGCCTGACCCGCCTGGTCAGAGCTCGATGCGCTCGGCCCCCGTGTAGACGTTGCCGGTCCGCCCGCGCAGGAACCCGACCAGGGTCATCCCGGACTCCTCGGCCAGCTCGACGGCCAGCGACGACGGCGCCGACACCGCCGCGAGCATCGGCACCCCGGCCATCACGGCCTTCTGCACCAGCTCGAACGACGCCCGCCCCGACACCATCAGCACGGTGCCGGTGGCGGGCACCCGGCCGTCCATCACCATCCGGCCCAGCACCTTGTCCACCGCGTTGTGCCGGCCCACGTCCTCGCGGGCGGCGAGCAGGCCGCCGTCGGCGTCGAACAGGGCGGCGGCGTGCAGCCCGCCGGTGGAGCCGAACACCTTCTGGTGCTCGCGCAGCCGGTCGGGCAGCTCCAGCAGCAGCTCCCGGCCGATCCGCAGCGGGTCCGCGGCCGGGGAGTGGCGGGTCTTGAGCTTCACCGCGTCCAGCGAGGCCTTCCCGCACACCCCGCACGACGAGGTGGTGTAGAAGTTCCGCTCCACCGACGCGTCCGGCGGGGCGACGCCCTCGGCCAGGTCCACGTCGAGCACGTTGTAGGTGTTGCGGCCCTGCTCGTCGACGGAGTTGCAGTAGCGGGCCCCGGCCAGGTCCAGCCCGGAGCCGATCACACCCTCGGTCAGCAGGAACCCGTGCGCGAGCTCCACGTCGTGGCCGGGGGTGCGCATCGTCACCGACAGCGCCTTCCCCCCGACGCGCAGCTCCAGCGGTTCCTCGGCCACGAGAGTGTCCGGCCGCGAGCGGGTGCTGCCGTCCGCGTTCAGGTGCAGCACCGGTCGCCGCACGGTGAGCCGTCCCATTCCGATCCCCTCCCGCTGTCGACCCCCCAGGGTAGGAGGAGGATCGGCCGCGTGCGCGGGTACGGGGGGCGGCGGCCGGGGGCGGGGATCGTGCCGGCGGGCGGTGCGTCCTCGCGGATGGGGTCGGCGAAGGCGTCGCTGGACTGGCACGGGGCGGCGCTGCTGACCCGCACCGTCGCCGTACTGGGCCGGGCGGTGGACGGGCCGCTGGTCGTGGTGCGCGCCGCCGGGCAGGAGCTGCCGGAGCTGCCGCCGGGCACCGAGGTCGTCGACGACCCGGTCCCCGGGCTCGGCCCGCTGCCCGCGATCGGCGCCGGGCTGGCCGCCGTCGCGGGCCGGGCGCAGGCGGCGTTCGTCGCGTCGGTCGACCTGCCGCTGCTGCACCCCGCCTTCGCCGCCCGCGTGCTGGACCTGCGCGGGGAGCACGACGTCGCGCTGCCCGAGGCGTTCGGGCACCACCAGCCGCTCGCCGCCGCCTACGCCACCGCGCTCGCCCCCGTGATCGACGGGCTGACCGCGGCCGGGCAGGGCCGCCCGCCGTCGCTGTTCGACCGGGTCGCGGTGCGCCGGATCGGCGAGCAGACCCTGCGCAGCGACCCGGTGCTGGCCCGCCTCGACCCGGACCTGGCGTCGCTGACCAACGTCAACACCCCCGCCGAGCTGGCCGCGGCCCGGGCCCGCCCGCTGCCCGCGGTGCGCCTGCACGACGGGGGGCGCGTCCGCACCGTCCGCGCCCGCACGGCGGGGGAGCTGGGTCGCCCGGTGGCCGTCGCGGGCGGGACGGCGCCGCTGCCGCCGTGGTTCCCGCTGGTGACCGGCGACGAGCTCGAAGGGGTGTGACGCGGGTCTCGACCTTGCTACGGTGCGGGAGCCGAGGGAACCACCACGCCGGAGGCCGACGATGACCGCCACCCGCCCGCAGGGATCGCGCCGGGGCTTCCGGCCCCGCCACGTCCGCCTCACCGAGCCGCTGGTCCGCGAGAACGGGGTGCTGCGCCCGGCGTCCTGGGACGAGGCCCTGGACCGCGCCGCGGCCGGGTTCGCCGCCGTCCCGGGGGACCGCTTCGGCATGTTCAGCTGCTCCAAGGCGACCAACGAGATGAACTACGTCGCCCAGAAGTTCGCCCGGGCGGTGATGGGCAGCAACAACGTCGACAGCTGCAACCGCACTTGACACGCTCCCAGCGTCGTCGGTCTGACGGCAGTGTTCGGTGCCGGCGGCGGCACCTCCGCCTACGTCGAGGCGGAGAACGCCGACCTCCTCGTCCTGTGGGGCAGTAACGCCCGCGAGACGCACCCGATCTTCTTCCACCACGTGCTGCAGGGGATCCGCAAGGGCGCCCGGATGTTCTCGGTCGACCCGCGCCACACCTCCACCGCGCACTGGGCGGACTCCTGGCTCGGGCTCGACGTGGGCACCGACATCGCGCTGGCCAACGCGGTCGGCCGCGAGATCATCCACGCCGGGCTGGTGAACCACGCGTTCGTCGAGCGCTCCACGACCGGCTTCGAGGACTACCGGGCGGCGGTGGAGCCGTACACGCTGGAGCGCGCCGAGGAGATCACCGGGGTACCGGCGTCGTCGATCCGGGAGCTGGCGCACGCCTACGGCCGCGCCGACCGCGCCCAGATCTGCTGGACCCTGGGCATCACCGAGCACCACAACGCCGCCGACTACGTCTTCGCCCTGATCAACCTCGCGCTGCTGACCGGGCACGTCGGCCGCTACGGCTCCGGCCTGGTGCCGCTGCGCGGGCAGAACAACGTGCAGGGCGGCGGCGACATGGGTGCCATCCCGGCCAAGCTGCCCGGCGGCTACGACGTCGGCGACGCCGAGGCCCACGCCCGTTTCCACGCCGTCTACGGCGGCGTCGAGTTCCCCGACCGTCCCGGCCGGCACCTGTCGCAGATGTTCGAGGCGATGGAGGCCGGACAGATGAGCGCGCTGTACTGCATCGGGGAGAACCCGGCCGAGTCCGAGGCCGACGCCACCCACGCCCGGCACCTGCTGTCCTCCCTCGACCACCTCGTCGTCCAGGACATCTTCCGCACCGCGACGGCCGAGCTCGCCGACGTCGTGCTGCCCGCGGCCGCGGACTGGTGCGAGTACGAGGGCACCGTCACCAACTCCGAGCGCCGCGTCCAGCGGGTCCGCAAGGCCCTCGACCCGCCGGGCCTGGCCCGCCCCGACACCCACATCATCTGCGGCGTCGCGCAGCGGCTCGGGCACGACTGGGGCGAGCCGACCGCCGAGCAGGTGTGGGACGAGCTGCGCTCGGTGTCGCTGAACTGGCACCACGGCATGAGCTACGACCGCCTCGACGCGCTCGGCGGCATCCAGTGGCCCTGCCCCGCCGAGGACCACCCGGGCACCCCGCTGATGCACACCCGGCTGTGGGCCGACGACCCGGACGAGCGCGGCGCGCCGGCGCCGTTCACCCCGGTCGAGCACGTCCCGCCGGCCGACGAGCTCACCGAGGAGTACCCGATCCGGCTCACCACGGTGCGGCTGCTCGACGCCTACAACTCCGGGGTGCAGACCGGTGGCTACGCCTCGCCGCTGCGCCGCCGCGAGTCGCTGCGCATCGACGCGGCCGACGCCGCCGCGCTCGGCGTCACCGACGGCGACCGGGTGCGGGTCACCAGCCGTCGCGGCAGTGTCGAGGCGCCGGTGTGGGTCGACCGGTCGCTGCGGCCGGGGCTGGCGTCGTTCACCCCGCACTTCACCGAGCAGGTCGACGTCAACGGCCTCACCAACGACGCCTGGGACCCCAAGTCGGGCACCTCGGAGTTCAAGGCGACCGCGGTGCGGATCGAGAGGCTGTGAATGGATCTCCACATCTCCACCGCCGCACCGACCGCGGCCGAACGGGACACGATCGACGCCGCGTTCGCGCTGCTCGACCCCACCGCCGCGGACGCCACCGCCGGGGACCGGCCGACCCGGTCGGCGCACGCGGGGCACGCCGCCCGCTCGCGGCGCCACCTGCTGCTGCCGCTGCTGCACGCGGTGCACGACGCGGCGGGCTGGCTGTCGGAGGGGTCGCTGAACCACGTCGCGCGGACGCTGCAGGTCCCGCCGGCCGAGGTGTACGGCGTCGCCACCTTCTACGCGATGTTCTCGGTGGAGCCGCGCGCGCCGCGGGTGGTGCACGTCTGCGACGACGTGGCGTGCGGCCCGTCCGGCGGCGAGGAGATCGTCGCGGCGCTGGAGCGCGACCTCGACGGCGGGCGCGCCTGCGTGGTGCGCAGCCCCTGCCTGGGACTGTGCGAGCGGGCGCCCGCGGTGCTGCACCAGCGCGCGGGCGAGCCCGACCTGTCCCAGGCCCCCGCGACCCCGCAGGCCGTCCTCGCCGCGGCGCACGCGCCCGCCGACCCGGCCGGGGAGCAGGCGGCCGAGGCCGACCGGGCCTTCGCCGACACCACCGTCTCGGCCCCGCAGACCCGGACCGGGGAGCACCTTCGGCTGCTGCGCCGGGTCGGCGTCGTCGACCCCACCTCGCTCGACGACTACCGCGCCCGCGGCGGCTACGCGGCCCTGCGCCGCGCGGTCCGCCTCGGCGCCACCCGGGTGATCGCCGAGCTCAAGGACGCCTCGCTCACCGGGCGCGGCGGCGCCGCGTTCCCCACCGGCGTCAAGTGGGAGGGTGTGGCGCAGTCCCCGGAGCGCCCGCACCACCTCGTCTGCAACGCCGACGAGTCCGAGCCGGGGACCTTCAAGGACCGGGTGCTCATGGAGGGCGACCCGTTCGGGCTGGTCGAGGCCATGACGATCGCCGGCTACGTCACCGGCGCCACCGTCGGGCACCTCTACGTCCGCGGTGAGTACCCGCTGGCCACCCGCCGGCTGCAGGACGCGATCGCCGCGGCCCGGGCGCGCGGCCATCTCGGCGACGACGTGATGGGGGAGGGCTTCGCCTTCGACATCGACCTGCGCCGCGGGGCGGGCGCCTACATCTGCGGTGAGGAGACCGCGCTGCTGGAGTCGATCGAGGGATACCGGGGCGAGCCGCGGAACAAGCCGCCGTTCCCGGCGACCTCCGGGCTCTTCGGGAAGCCGACCGCGATCAACAACGTCGAGACCCTCTACAACGTGCTGGAGGTGCTGAACATCGGCGGCGGGGCGTTCGCCGCGGTCGGCGGGGGCCGGTCCACCGGGTCGAAGCTGTTCTGCGTGTCCGGTGCCGTCGGCTCCCCCGGGGTGTACGAGGTCGACTTCGGCACGACCCTGCGCGAGCTGCTCGACCTCGCCGGGGGCACCCGCGGCACGCTGCGCACCGTGCTGCTGGGCGGCGCCGCGGGCGGTTTCGTCCTCCCGCAGGACCTCGACGTGCCCCTCACCCTGGAGGGGGCCCGCGACATCGGCGCCACCCTCGGGTCCGGCGTCGTGCTCGTGTTCGACGACCGTGCCGACCTCACCGGCACCCTCCGCCGGATCGCGGCCTTCTTCCGCGACGAGTCCTGCGGGCAGTGCGTGCCGTGCCGGGTCGGGACGGTGCGCCAGGAGGAGGCGCTGGCCCGGCTGGAACGCGGTGCCCCGCTCGGGTCCCGGGAGACCGAGCTGGCCCTGCTCGACGACCTCGCCCGGGTCATGCGCGACGCGTCGATCTGCGGGCTCGGGCAGACCGCGCCGTCGGCCGTCGCCTCGGCACTCGACCTGGGGCTGATCGCGGCGCCGTCGCACTCGTCGAACGGACACGGGGGGCGTCGATGACCACGACCAGCGGGAAGGGTCCGATGGGGCCGGGCGGCGGGTCGCGGGCGCCCCGGGCCGGGGAGGTCGACGGCGCGCCCGAGGCGGACGCCTCGTCCGGGGACGGCACCCCCGGCGACGGGCCCGGTGCGGGGGAGGGCGTCGCCGCCCTGCACCGCACGAACGGGGCCGGCGCGGTCGGCGTGACCGTCGCCGACCCGGCGGGCTCCGGTCCCGGACCGGCCGAACGGCTCGCCGGCGGCCCGGTGATGCTCGGCGCGATCCGGCGCACCGTCACCGTCTCCCTGGACGGGACCGAGGTCCGGGTCCCGGAGGACGCGACGATCCTCGACGCCCTGCACCGCGAGGGCTCGCCCGCCCAGGCCGACACCCCCACCCTGTGCTGGGCGCCGAACATGGACCCGGTCAACGCCTGCCGGGTCTGCGTGGTCGAGGTCGAGGGCTCCCGCGCGCTGGTGCCCTCCTGCGCGCGGCGCTGCGAGGACGGCATGGAGGTGCGGACCGACACCGACAAGGTCCGGCACAGCCGCCGGATGGTCCTCGAACTGCTGGCGTCGTCGGTGGACATGACCCAGGCGAGCGCCGACGTGGCGCGCTGGATGACCGACTACGGCGTCGACCCCGGCCGCTACGGCCCACCCGCCCCGCCGGCCGCGGCGGGGGAGCGCGACCGCCGCCACGCCGGGCACCACCGGGCCCCCGACGGCGCGACCCGGGCCACCGTCGCCCAGCCCGTGAAGATCGACAACGAGCTCTACGTGCGGGACTACTCGCGGTGCATCATGTGCTACAAGTGCGTCAACGCCTGCGGGACCGACGCCCAGTTCACGTTCGCGATCGCCGCCGCGGGCCGCGGGTTCGACGCCCGCATCGCCACCGAGCACGACGTCGAGCTGCCCGGCTCGGCCTGCGTCTACTGCGGCAACTGCATCGGGGTCTGCCCGACCGGGGCGCTGAAGTCCGTCGCCGAGCACGACCGCCGCGAGGCCGGCGACTGGCACCCCGACGAGGAGACCGTCACGACGACGATCTGCTCGTTCTGCGGGGTCGGCTGCAACCTGGAGCTGCACGTGCAGCGGGGCGAGATCGTCAACGTCACCAGCCCGGCGGACCACTCGGTCACCCACGGGCACCTGTGCATCAAGGGCCGGTTCGGGTTCCGGCACGTGCAGAACCTGCCGGAGGCGTGAGCACCGCGGACACGAACCGGGTCAGCTCCCGCTCCACGTGCTCGGCCACCGGCAGCCGGGGGTCGAAGCTCCACCACAGCAGGGTGCCCTGCCAGTGGGTCGCCAGCAGCGCGCCGGCGCCGTCCGGGGCGCCCGGGGTGCCGGCCAGGCACGCGTCGAGGACGTCGGTGAGCGCCTGCCGCCAGGCGGCGCCCCGCCGTCGGACGTCGGGGTCGAGGAGGTCCTCGCGCAGGACCAGCAGTGCGTCGGCGTAGCTGTCGATCCCGCCGTACTGCCCCGACAGCCCGACCAGGAACGCGACGGCGCCCTCCGGCGTGCGCTCCGCCTCGGCGCCGCTCCCGGCGGTCTCGCGGTCGAGCCGGTCCCACGCGTGCAGCAGGGTTCGGCGCAGCAGGTCGGACTTGCCGCCGAAGCGCTGCACGAGCGTGGCCGGGGCCAGCCCGCTCGCCCCGGCCAGCGCGGCGAAGGTGAGCGCCTGCGGCCCGCGGGCGTGCAGGACGTCGAGGGCGGCGTCGAGGACGTCCGCGTCGGGGACCTGCTTGCGACGGGGCACGGCTCACCCTCTCAGGCGGGCGGCGCCGTCGACGCCGCGGACCCGGCGAGGCCGGCCGGGTCGGGGCTGTAGGCGACCATCCAGGTCGGCTCGATCCGGTAGAAGACGACCTCGTCCCAGACGAACCCCTCCGGTCCGTAGCAGCGCTGCAGGTGGTCGAGGGTCGCGGGCCACCGGGGGTGCGCGGGCGCGCCGGCCGGGTTGAGCGGGTGCGCGGTCCCGTGCGTGAAGATCCCGAGGTCGTCGCCGCGCAGGTGGGCGGCGCTCACCGCGGGGCGGTCCGCGAGGTGACGTGCCTTCACGGCGCCGGGGTCGGTGCCGACGACCCACGCGCCGTGCAGGAAGTGTCCGTCCACACCACTGACCCGGGGCTCGCCGCGCCGCGTGGTGGTGGCCAGCGCCAGGGTGCAGATCCCGGTGGCGACCAGGACGAGCTGCGCGGCGGTCAGCGTCCGTTCCCCCGGGGTGACGATGCTGCGCAGGTGGTCCCCGGCTCCGGAGACGGAGGCGTCCAGCAGCCGCTGGAGGTCGGTGAGCTCGGTGGTCGTCTCGAACATGCCGGTGGTCGGTCCCCTCGTCGGCTCGGGTGGGCTCCGATGAACATAACCGAACGCTCGTTTACAAACAACTCGGTCCCTGGCAGGCTGCCCGGTGTGACGGACCTGAGGGACAGGGTGGCGCTGGTGGCGGGCGCGACGCGCGGCGCCGGGCGGGGGATCGCGGTCGAGCTGGGCGCGGCCGGAGCGGTCGTGTACTGCACCGGCCGCAGTACCCGCGCGGCCCGGTCGGAGTACGACCGGCCGGAGGCGATCGAGGACACCGCCGACCTCGTCACCGCCGCGGGCGGCACCGGCATCGCCGTGCCCACCGACCACCTCGACCCCGACGCCGTCGCGGCGCTGGTGTCGCGGGTCGAGCGCGACCACGGCCGGCTCGACGTGCTGGTCAACGACATCTGGGGCGGCGAGATGATGGTCGAGTGGGACGTCCCGGTCTGGGAGCACGACCTGGACAACGGGCTGCGTACGCTGCGCCTGGCGGTCGAGACCCACCTCGTCACCGCCCACCACGCCCTGGGGCTGCTCTCCCGCACGCCCGGCGGCCTCGTCGTCGAGGTCACCGACGGCACTGACGCCTACAACGCCGAGCACTACCGGCTCAACGTCTTCTACGACCTGGCCAAGATCGCGCCCATCCGGCTGGCCCGGTCCTGGGCGCACGAGCTGCGCGGGCACGGCGGGACCGCGGTCGCGGTCACCCCGGGCTGGCTGCGCTCGGAGATCATGCTGGAGCAGTTCGGGGTCACCGCCGACACCTGGCGCGACGCGTGCGTGACCGAGCCGCACTTCGCGATCTCGGAGAGCCCGCGGTTCGTCGGCCGCGGGATCGCCGCGCTGGCCGCCGACCCCGACCGGCACCGCTGGAACGGCCGCTCCACCTCCTCGGGCGAGCTCGGGCGGGTCTACGGAGTCGACGACGTCGACGGGTCCCGGCCCGACGCCTGGCGCTACGTCACCGAGGTCCAGGACGCGGGACTGCCCGCCGACACGACCGGCTACCGGTGAGGCTCACACGGACGCGCGCGCGTCGCGCCGCCGGATGACCAGCAGCGCCGCCAGCGCCAGCAGCGCGAGCACCGCGGCCGCGACGCAGAACGCGATCCCCGCGGTCCGCAGCCCCCACGCCTGGCTCGACGCCCCCAGCCCGACGACCGGCAGCGAGATCGCCACGTAGACCACCACGAAGTACGACGACGTCGTCCCCGCCCGCTGGTGGGCCTCCACCCGCGCGTTCACCGCGGCCAGGCCCTTGGAGAACGTCATGCCCTGACCGGCCCCGGCGACCACCGCGCCGGCCACCAGCTCGGCCATCGACCCCTGCGCCACCGACAGTGCGACGAGCGTGAGACCGGCCGCCAGCAGCACACAGCCCAGGGCGAGGATCCGCTCGGTGGGCGCGGTGCGGACCGCGAGCTGTGCGAGCACCGAGGCGCCCAGCAGCAGCAGCGACATCGCCCCGGCGACGGCATGGTTCGGGATCCCGATCAGGTCCGACACGATCCGTGGGGACAGCGCGGTGAACAGGCCCAGCACCGCGAACCCGGCGAACCCGGCCGTCGCCGCCGGCACGAACACGGCGCGCACCGCGGGCGGCACCTCGGGGACCTGCGGCCGCAGGGCCGGGTGCGCGGGCCGGTCGGTCACCGTCTCCGGGGCGCCCAGCACGAGGAGCCCGCACAGCGCGACGGCGACCGCGTGCACCGCGAAGGACAGGTGCAGCGGCGCGGGCAGATACTCCACGGCCACCCCGGCGAGCGCCGCGCCCAGCCCGAGCCCGCCGATGTTCGCGACGGTCGCGACCGCGGCCCCGCGTTCGCGCCAGGACTCCGGTGCGGCCTCGATGACCGCGGCGGTCGCCGCCCCCGCGAAGATCCCGGCGGAGAACCCGGACAGCAGCCGCCCCACCAGCAGCACCCACACCGGACCCGCGACCAGGAACACCAGGCTCGACGCCAGCGACAGCGCCACACCGGCCAGCAGCACCGGTCGCCGCCCCAGCTGGTCCGACCACCGGCCGGTGACCAGAAGCGCGGCGAGCACACCGACCGCGTAGAGCGCGAAGACCACGGTCTGGACGGTGGGTGAGAACCCGAGCTCGCGCTGGTAGAGCGCATACATCGGGGTCGGCATCGTCGCCCCGAGCATGACCACGGCGAACGTCACGGCCAGGCCGGCGAAGGCGGCGGCCCGAGGCAGGCGGAGGATGGCGGAACCCCTTCCGGAGGACGTTGCACGGCGCACCGGACATGATCGCAGCCTGTCGGTGCGACGGCATCCGCACCTGCGCCGCCCCCGGCCGGACGGTCAGGGGCGGCGCAGGACGTGCAGGTCCACCCCGCCCGGCAGCCTGCGGGATGTGACCGTCCAGGTCTCCCGGGCCGCGTCGAGCCAGCGGGGCGCCTCGGGGCGCCCCGGGTCGGCCAGCCACACCTGCCCGTCCGGGCCGGTCACCTGCGGCAGCAGCGCGGTGAGCGCGTCCGCGGCGGCCGCACCGTAGAGCACGTCGGCGGCCAGGACCAGGTCCCAGCCGCGGCGGGTCAGGGCGTCGCCGGAGCCGTCGAACGCGGCGACCGCCGTCGCGACCCGCAGCCCCGCGCGGCGCGCGGTCGCCGCCACCCAGCCCGGTGCGGCGGGCGAGCGGTCGGTCGCCAGCACCGGGTGCGCCCCGGCCCGGGCGGCCACCAGCGACGGCAGACCCAGCCCGCAGCCCAGCTCCAGCACCGAGCGTCCGGCCAGCAGGTCGGGACCGGCGTCGTCCAGCGCCGTCGCCAGCGCCCGCCCGGACGGCCACAGCCGCGCCCAGTGCGGCGGGTGCAGCTCCTCCACACCCTCGTCGACGGCGACCGGGTCGAACGCGACGGCGTCCGGGTCGGCGGGACGCAGCAGGTCCAGCGGCCCGCCCGGGAGCCGAACCCGCTCGTGCGCCCCCGGGTCAGACACCGGCGCGGTGGGTGAACCGGCCGCCGACGAGCGTCGCCGCGACCGGCATGGCCCGCAGCGTCGCCGGGTCGCAGGAGGTCGGGTCGGCGTCGGTCAGCACGAGGTCGGCGGGCGCGCCCACGGCGACCGCGGCGGCCGAGCCGTCGACCACCCCGAACGACGCACCGAGCGCGGTCGCCCGGTCGATCTCCTGCTCGGGGTGCCAGCGGTCCCGGTCGTCGGCGGTGCGGTGCACGGCCGCGGCGAGCGCGATCCACGGGTCCAGCGGCGCCACCGGGGCGTCGGAGCCGAGCGCGAGGCGGGCCCCGGCGCGGTGCAGCGCCGCGAACGCGAACGCCCGGCCGGTGCGGCCCGCCCAGAGGCGGTCGGCGACGTCGCGGTCGTCGAGGGCGTGCTCGGGCTGCACGCTCGCGACCAGGTCGAGCCCGGCGAAGCGGGGCACGTCGTCGGCGGTGAGCAGCTGGGCGTGCTCGACCCGCCCGCGGGCGCCGGTCCCGGCGAACGCGTCGAGGACCAGGGTGTTGGCGTGGTCGCCGATGGCGTGCAGGGCCGCGGTGAGGCCGGCCGCGTGCGCCCGGGCCAGCAACGGCCGCAGCTGTGCCGGCGGGACCAGCAGCAGCCCGCACGGGTGCTCGAGGGGGTTCTCCGGCGGCGCGGGGTAGGGGTCGTAGCAGTAGGCGGTGCGGGTGTTGAGCGAGCCGTCGGTGATCACCTTCAGCGGGCCCGCGGTCAGCAGACCCCCGGTGCCCTCGACGACGTCGCCGCTGCGCAGCCCGGTGGCCAGGGCGTCGTCGAGGCGGTCGGGCCACACCGACGCCTCGACCCGCAGTCCGGTCGTGCCGCCGGCGATCCGGCGCCGCCAGTCCGGCAGCGACCACGGCGCCTCGAAGTCGACGACGCCGACCACCCCGCGCGCCGACGCCGCGGCGACGGCGTCGGCGACGAACCCGTCGAGGACCTCGGTCGGTGCGTCCTGGAGCGCGGGGGAGACGACGGCGAAGAACTCCGACTCCCGGATCCGGCCGGTCGGGTGCCCGCCGTGCCCGAAGCGGGCCAGCGCGGCGCCGTTGAGCCACCCCTGGTGCAGGTCCCCGGACACCAGCACGACCGCGGTGTCACCGGTGACCGGGTCGAGCAGCGAACGGTGCGCCTCGTCGGGCCACAGCGCGTCGCGGAACCCGAACCCGACCAGCACCTCACCGGCGGCGGGCGGTGCGGTCGCCATCCGGGCCGCGACGAGTGCCGCGGCGTCGGCGGCCGAGCGGGCGCCGGACACGTCGAGCCTGCGGCGGGCCAGCGCCCACTGCGCCATGTGCACGTGGTGGTCCCACAGCCCGGGGAGCAGCGCCCGCCCGCCGCACCCGACGACCTCGGCGCCGCCCGGGTCGAGCCCGGCGCCCACGGCGCGCACCCGGCCCCCGGCCAGGAGCACGTCGACGGGGTCGCCCAGGCCGTCGCAGCCGGGCCGCAGCGGCCGCACCGACCGCAGCAGCACGGTGTCCGTCGCCACGGTGCCCGTCGGCACGCCGCTCAACCCTGGAACGGGCGGTCCCGCCCGGTCCAGCGGTCCTCGTCGCGGCGGTAGACCGGGATCGGCTTCTCGGCGACCCGGAAGGTGTAGCGCCCGGCCTCCTCGACGACCTCGCCGTCGGTGGCCAGCATGCTCGGCTCCAGCAGCTCGACGTCGAGGCTCGGCACCTCCCGCTGGTGGTAGACCCGGCTGTGCCCCAGGGCCCCCAGGATCAGCGCGAGGACGACCCGCAGCCGGGAGAACCGCACGTCGGCGCGCAGCCAGCGGACGTCGAGCAGGCCCGAGTCCAGCGTCGGACGCCAGGCGGGCACCGCGCCGCGCGGGTGGTACGGGCCGTTTCCCACGAACAGGAACCAGACCTTGTACCAGCGGTCCCCGAGCCGGACCGAGATCTTCTCCGAGCGCTGCAGCACCGTGATCAGTGCCGCGGCGAACGCCGGCCACTTGCCGTAGCGCGGCTGCCACTGCTCGCGCAGCCGCACCAGCTCCGGGTAGGAGCCGATCGAGGCGGTGTTGATGAAGTAGCGGGTGCGGGTGACCGAGACGTCCTCGGGGTCGTCCAGGCGGCCCGGATGGGCCTCGACCAGGGCCAGGTCGACCGCGACGGCCTCGCCGGCCTGGGTGGCGTCGACGGCCTCCTGGGTGTCGTAGACACCGACGTCGCGGGCGAAGTGGTTCAGGGTCCCGCCGGGCACGACGACCAGCGGCAGGCCGTGCCGGTCCGCGACCGCGGCGGCGGTGGCGACGGTGCCGTCCCCGCCCGCGACGCCGACCGCCTGCACCCAGGAGCCGAGCCGGTCCAGGGCGTCGGTCAGCATGTCCTCGACCTTCACCCCGTCACCGACGACGAGGTGGTGCGCGGCGGGCAGCCGCTCGCGGACCTCCTCGGACACGTCCTGGTCGGGTGGCCCGGAGAACGGGTTCGAGACGATGACCAGGCCCTCGCCCTGCGGCAGGACCGGGACGGTGTCGATCGGGCGGGCGCGGGCCT
Source organism: Pseudonocardia sp. DR1-2 (assembly GCF_023717215.1). Classification (NCBI taxonomy): domain Bacteria; kingdom Bacillati; phylum Actinomycetota; class Actinomycetes; order Pseudonocardiales; family Pseudonocardiaceae; genus Pseudonocardia; species Pseudonocardia sp. DR1-2. Next base: position 487,602 of record NZ_JAMQOF010000001.1, read on the forward strand.
CGTCGCTGGGACGCACCGGCCACCACCGGTTCGTCAGCTTCGCCACGCCGGTGCCGATCGCCGCCCCGACGAGCACGTCGGAGGTCCAGTGCACGCCCACGTGCACCCGCGACCAGCCCACCAGCGCCGCCAGCGGCACCACGACCGGTGCGGCCCGTCGGTTCTCCATCACCACCGCGGTCGCGAACGCCGCGGCCGAGGCGGCGTGCCCCGACGGGAACGACGACGACGACGGCGGGTCGGCCACCGTCCGGTAGACGGGCAGCTCCGCCGCGGCCGGCCGCCGGCGCGGCAGCAACGGCTTGAGCAGCGCGTTCGCGGTGAGGCTGGTCAGCGCGATGGAGGCGATCCCGCGCATCGCCGCCTTGCGCCCGGCGCCGCGGCGCACCGCCATCAGCGCCGCGATGCTGAACCACAGCACGCTGTGGTCGGCGGTGCGGGTGAGCCGGCGCAGCGAGGTGTCCACCCGGCTCGGCGGACGGCTCGCGATGTAGTCGGTCACCGCCCGGTCGGCCCGGGAGACCGAGTCCACCCCGCGGTCCAGACGACGGGACCTGCGGGCGACGCGTTCGAACCATCCACTCACAGTCGTGACAGTAGAGGGGGTCGGGCGCCTACCCTGAACGGCATGCAGCGTCGGATCTTCGGGGTCGAGACGGAGTTCGGTGTCACGTGCACCTTCCACGGGCAGCGCCGACTGTCCCCGGACGAGGTGGCGCGCTACCTCTTCCGCCGGGTGGTGTCGTGGGGCCGGTCCTCCAACGTCTTCCTCCGCAACGGTGCCCGTCTCTACCTCGACGTCGGGTCGCACCCCGAGTACGCCACGGCGGAGTGCGACTCGCTGACCCAGCTCGTGTCGCACGACAAGGCCGGTGAACGGATCCTCGAGGACCTCCTCGTCGACGCCGAGCGGCGCCTGGTCGACGAGGGCATCGGCGGGGACATCTACCTGTTCAAGAACAACACCGACTCCGCGGGGAACTCCTACGGCTGCCACGAGAACTACCTCGTCGCGCGGCAGGGCGAGTTCTCCCGGATCGCCGACGTGCTCCTGCCGTTCCTGGTCACCCGCCAGCTCATCTGCGGTGCCGGGAAGGTCCTGCAGACCCCGCGCGGCGCCGTGTACTGCCTGTCCCAGCGGGCCGAGCACATCTGGGAGGGCGTCTCCTCGGCGACGACCCGGTCCCGGCCGATCATCAACACCCGCGACGAGCCGCACGCCGACGCCGAGCGCTACCGGCGGCTGCACGTGATCGTCGGCGACTCGAACATGTCCGAGGTGACGACCCTGCTCAAGGTCGGGTCGGCCACCCTGGTGCTGGAGATGATCGAGGCCGGCGTCCAGTTCCGGGACTTCACCCTGGACAACCCGATCCGCGCGATCCGCGAGATCAGCCACGACCTCACCGGGCGCCGCCCGGTGCGGATGGCCGGCGGCCGGGAGGCCTCCGCGCTGGACATCCAGCGCGAGTACCACGCCCGCGCCGTGGAGTACCTGGAGGCGACCGGGCACCCGGACCCGGCGATGGCGCGCGTGGTCGAGCTGTGGGGCCGCACCCTCGACGCCGTCGAGTCCCAGGACCTGTCGAAGATCGACCGGGAGATCGACTGGGCGATCAAGCACCGGCTGGTGGAGCGCTACCGGGCCAAGCACGACCTGGAGCTGTCCAGCGCCCGCGTCGCCCAGCTGGACCTGGCCTACCACGACGTCCGCCGTGGCCGCGGCCTGTTCGACATGCTGCAGCGCAAGGCGCTGGTCGACCGGGTCACCGACGACGGCGAGATCGAGGCGGCCAAGGACACCCCGCCGCAGTCGACCCGGGCCAAGCTGCGCGGGGACTTCATCGCCGCCGCGCAGGCGGCCGGACGGGACTTCACCGTCGACTGGGTGCACCTGAAGCTGAACGACCAGGCCCAGCGCACCGTGCTGTGCAAGGACCCGTTCCGCGCCGTCGACGAGCGGGTGGACCGCCTGATCGCCTCGCTCTGACCTCGGCCCCGGGGTGGGTGGACACCCACCCCGGGGTACGGCTCAGTCGGGCTGGGCGATCCGGCCGAACCGCGACTCCTGCGGGTCGGCGAACACGTGCAGCCCGAACCGCGACGACAGCTCCCGGCAGACCGCGACGCCGCGCACCGAGTTGCCGTGCCGGTCCAGGCCGGGGGAGTACACGCCGAGCCCGAACCAGCGCGGCAGCACCCCCATGATCCCGCCGGACACCCCGCTCTTGGCCGGGATGCCGACGTCGTGCGCCCACTCGCCGGCGGCGTCGTACATGCCGCACATGCTCATCACGCTGACCACGGTGCGCAGGTGCTCGCTCGGCAGTGCGCGCTCGCCGGTCAGCGGGTTGACCCCGCCGTGGGCCAGGGTGGCGCCCATCGCCGACAGCTCCGGCGCGGTCACCGTGATCGAGCAGGCGGCGAGGTAGACGTAGAGGGTGTCGTCGATGTCGCCGTGCAGCATGCCCAGGCTGCGCATCAGGTAGCAGAGCCCGAGGTTGCGGTCGTTGGAGACCAGCTGCTCGTCCAGCACGTCCTGGTCGATCTCCAGCGACGGGTTGCCGGTGAACAGCCGGTTGCGCTCCAGCAGCCGCGCCGCCCGCTCCTCCTTCGTGGCGCCCTGCACCAGGTTCGCCGCGACCAGCGCCCCGGCGTTGATCATCGGGTTGAACGGGCGGTTGCCCGCCTGGTCGAAGGTGATCGAGTTGAACGGGTCCCCGGACGGCTCGACCCCCACCCGGCGCAGCGTCTCGGTCAGCCCGTTGTCCTCCAGGGCGACACCGTAGGTGAAGACCTTGGAGATCGAGTGCAGCGGGAAGCGGACGTCGCAGTCGCCGACCTGCCACTGCGTGCCGTCGACGTTCGTGCCGGCCAGGCCGAACTCCTCGGCGCGGGCCTCCATCTCCGGCGGGTAGTAGCTGACGACCTCCTCGCCGGGCAGCAGGATGCCGCTGCCGGCGGTGCAGGTGCTGCGGAGGTCCTCGAACTGCTGCTGGACCAGTTCGCGTTCGGCCTGCGCGACCATCGGTGTCCCTTTCGTCGGGGGTGTCCGGTCGCACCGTAGCGAGCGCGCGGCTCAGGCGTGGCGCAGCGGCCAGGGCGCCCACACGACCGGAGCGTCACCCGGGCCGGCGCACGCGGTCGCCCCACGGCCGTCGGACGCGGTGTCGGCGACGGTCTCCCCGGACGACGACCTGCCGCGGTGCGGCCCGAGCGCGTGCCCGGCCCACGTGACGCCGTCGCGACGGGTGCACCACTCCCGGAACGTCCCGGCGACGACCGCCGCGACGGTGTGCTCGAGCTCGTCGGCGACCTGCTCCCAGGTGTCGTCACAGGCGTCGCACCCGCACGGCGGCAGGTGCGCGGACAGCAGGTGCCCGGCCCGGACCACGACGCCCGGGAAGCCCGTCCGGACCAGCGTCACCGTGGCCGCGTCCGGGGCGCGCGGGCGCAGCGTCGTCACCCGGACCGCGCCCGGGGTGTCCCCGGCGGGGTCGCCCTCGTGCTCGACATCGACGTCGTAGCGGGCGGCCAGGTGCGCGGCGACGGCGTCGGCGACGGTGTGCAGCGGCCGGAACCGCTCGGAGTGGGTCACCACCGAGTAGCTGTCCTCCGGCGGGCCGTCCGGACCCCAGCGGCTCCCGTACGGGACGACCGCGCCGGTGGCGTCGTGGAACACGGCGGCCGGCACGTCCGGTCGCCGGTAGGTGTCCATGCCCCGCAGGGTGCCGGACCCCGCGGGCCGGGCGCACCCGGAATCCCCGGGCCCGGCTCGGCGACGCCACCGGGGCGTCCGGTCACCGGACCTACGGCCCGGGCCGCCGCGGGGCCGGGATCCGGGCCGCGGGTCGCCACAGCCGCTCCCAGCCCATGTCCGCGAAGCAGGGACCCTGGGTGGCCTCGGAGAACTTGATGTCGTTGTGCCCGGCGTTCCACTCCAGTACGACGGGCCGCTCGTCGGCGTCGACGGTCAGGTCCCACCCGACGCAGCGCGCGAACGGCATCCCCCGGTGCAGCTGCAGCACCGCGGCGACGCACCCGTCGAAGCCCGGCACGGTGGTCCCCGTGAACCCCGCGCCGGAGTCGGGGTGGGCGTCGACGCGCGTCCAGCGCGGGGTCAGGCCGTGGTCGGCGAGCCGGCCGGTCGTGGTGTCCACGGCGACGCGCACGTGGCTGGCGGAGCGCACGTGGGTGTCGGCGGCGCGCCCGAACCGCAGGTAGGCGGCCCGGACCGAGGCGACGCCGTCGTCGGTCACGACGGTGGTGACCCGCATCGTCGCCACCGAGCCCGGGGTGAACCCCGCGAGCAGCGGGTGCTGGTCGACCCAGCTCTGGAACACCCCCGACGGCAGCCCGCCGAGCTCGGCGGGGTCGAACCCCGACCGGTGCAGCACCCGCACCCCGGCGCCCTGGATCGAGTCGTCGGACTTGAACACCGCCCGGTCCGAACCGGCGAACAGCACCGACGCGAGCCCGGCGCGGTCGAGGTGGCGCAGGTCGCGGTCGTAGAGGCCGCCGTTGACCCAGTAGGCGACGTCGGCGATCAGGTCGGACCGCAGCAGCCGCCGCGACAGCGGCTTGAGCTTCGAGACCTCGCCGTAGGGCCCCTGCACGGCGGGGAGCACGACCCGGCCGTAGTAGTTGTCGGGGATCCAGCCCTCCCGGAACTCCCCGGCCACCGCGGCGTAGACCCGCAGCCAGGGGGCGTAGCCGCGCCAGCCCAGCACGTCGCCGGCCCAGGCGTCGCACGCCCGGGCCGTCGCCGGGGCGGACGGACCGCGCTCGGCCTCGATCGCGGCGAGGAGCGCCGCAGCCTCCCCGCGGTGGCGGCGGTGGAACCGGATGGCCCCGGCCCGGCGCAGCGCCCGGTCCGCGACGACGTCCAACGTGGCCATGCGTGCCCTGCTCCCGGTGTCGACGACGATGTCCCGCAGAGGACTCGTCCGCCGCGCCGGATCGTTAGAGCCCGTCGGGCAGCCAGCCGTCGCCGGAGGGGTACATCTCGGTCGCCTCCTCCCGCCGGCCCGGGCGCACGATCCGGCCCAGCCGCGACTCCGACGGGTCGGCGAACACGTGCAGCCCGAACCGGTCGGACAGCTCGCGGCACACCGCGACCCCCCGCACCGAGTTGCCGTGCCGGTCCAGCCCGGGGGAGTAGACGCCGACCCCGATCGCGTCCGGGATCGCCGCCAGGATCGCCCCGGACACGCTCGACTTGGCCGGGATCCCGACCTCGTAGGCCCACTGCCCGGCGGCGTCGTACATGCCGCACATGCTCATCACGCTGAGCACGTCACGGGTGTACGTCCGGGGCAGCGCAGGCACCCCGGTGAACGGGTTCGCCCCGCCCCGGGCCAGGGTCGCCGCCATCGTCGACAGCTCCGCGGCGGTGACGGTCACCGAGCAGGCCGCCAGGTAGATGTACAGGTTGTCCTCGATGTTGCCGTGCAGCATCCCCAGGCTGCGCATCAGGTACGACAGCGCGACGTTGCGGTCGTTGGAGACCAGCTGCTCGGCCAGGACGTCGTCGTCGACGGCCAGGTCGGGGTTGCCCGCGTAGATCCGCAGCCGGGTCAGTAGCCGCTCGACCTTCTCCTCCTTGGTGGCGCCGTGCACCAGGTTCACCGCGACCAGCGCCCCCGCGTTGATCATCGGGTTGAACGGGCGGTGGTTGACCTCGTCGAAGCTGATCGAGTTGAACGGGTCGCCGGAGGGCTCGACCCCGACCCGCAGCAGGACCTCCTCACGGCCGTTGTCCTCCAGCGCCAGGCCGTAGGTGAACACCTTGGAGATCGAGTGCAGCGGGAAGCGGACCCCGGCGTCGCCGACCTCCCACTGCGTGCCCTCGATGTCGGTGGCGGCCAGCCCGAACAGCTGCGCCTGCCCGGCCATCGACGGCGGGTAGTACGCGACGACCCGCCCGTCGGGGACCCCGCCGGGGCTCCCGACCGCACGGTGCAGCTCCTCGAGCTGCCGCTGCACGATCGCGCGCTCGGTCTGCTGCTCCATCGGCGCCCCTCCTCGCGGACCGGTCCGTCCGGTGCGGAGCGCAAACTAGATCACCGGTGCCGGGTCACTCGATCCCGGGCATGATGCGGCGGCGCAGCTCGGCCAGCTCGTCCTGTACCTCCGGGTCGGCCGGACCCGCCTTCTCCGGCGCCGGGGCGACCCCCATCGACCGCAGCAGCCCGGTCGCGGCCGCGGCCGGGTCCCCGGTCTCCCCGAGGACCGGGTGCAGACCCTGGTCGGCCAGGTGGTGGAACACCAGGTTCACCACGGTCCACGGGTTGAACGTCTCCTGCTCACCGGACATGCGCCACCTCCACGTGCCGGTACGGCCGCGGCGCCGCACCCGGGGTCGAGCCTTTTCCGTACACGCGCCGCCGTCAACGACCCTGTCGCAGGATGAGACACCCCGGCGCGGTCCCGGGTGCCCGCGGCCCGGGGCGCCCGATCCGTCCCGTCCGGCCTGGCTACGATGCCCGTCGTGTCCTCCGCCCGCGCCGAGCGACTGGTCAACCTGGTGCTCTGCCTGATGTCGACGCGCCAGTACCTGTCCGCGGAGCGGATCCGGTCGATCGTCCCCGGCTACGCCGACGGCGCCGGCGACGAGGCGTTCTTCCGGATGTTCGAGCGGGACAAGGCCGAGCTGCGCGAGCTGGGCGTGCCGCTGGAGACCGGCCACAACTCGGTGTTCGACACCGTCGAGGGCTACCGGATCGCCCGGGCCGACTACGAGCTCGGCGAGATCCACCTCGACCCGGACGAGGCGACCGTCGTCGCGCTGGCCGGGAACCTGTGGGACTCCCCGGAGCTGGCCGGCGCCGCGCACGGGGCGCTGGTGAAGCTGCGCGCCGCGGGCGTCGAGGTCGCCGAGACCCCGGCCGCGGCGATCCGGCCGGGCGCCGCCGCGGGTGAGCCGGCCCTCGCGCCGCTGCTGGGCGCGGTGCGCACCGGCCGCGTGGTCACCTTCGACCACCGCCGCGGCGGCCCCACCGGGGAGCTGGTGCGGCGGACCGTCGAGCCCTGGGGCGTGGTGTCGTTCCGGGGTCGCTGGTACCTGGTGGGCCACGACCGCGACCGCGACGACGTGCGCTGTTTCCGGCTCTCCCGCGTCGAGGGCCCGGTGCGTGCCGTCGGACCGGAGGGCGCGGTCACCGTGCCCGACGGTGTCGACCTGCGGGCGCTGGTGCGTGCCTCGGCGGGCCCGCAGCCGGTGTCGGGCACCGCACGGGTCTGGGTCGCGGCGGGACGCGCGGCCGGGCTGCGCCGCGCCGGCCGCGAGCGCGGGCAACGCGAGCACGCCGGACGGCCGGGCGTGGAGATCGAGCTGGACCTGCGCGACCGGGGCACCGTCGCGCGGTGGCTGGCCGGGCACGGCCCGGACGTCGCCGTCCTCGACCCGCCGGAGCTGGCGCGCGCGGTCCGCGAGCTGTGGGAGGCCGCGCTCGGTGCGGGTGCCCTCGGGACCCGCTCGTGAGCCGCCAGGGCGTCGCCCAGCGCCTGCCCCGGCTGCTGTCGCTGGTGCCCTACCTGCGGGCGCACCCCGGGGTGCCGGTCGCCGAGGCCGCCGCGGACTTCGGCGTCGACGAACGGCAGCTGCGCAAGGACCTGGAGTTGCTGTGGATGTGCGGGCTGCCCGGCTACGGGCCGGGTGACCTGGTCGACCTGTCCTTCGCCGGGGACACCGTCGACGTCGTCTTCGACGCCGGGCTGACCCGGCCGCTGCGCCTGACCACCACCGAGGCGACCGCGCTGCTCGTGGCGCTGCGGATGCTGCACCAGACCGCCGGGGTCGTCGACTCCGACGCCGTCGGGCGGGCCATCGCGAAGGTCGAGGCCGCGGTGGGGGAGGCGGCCGGTCCGGGCGGTCTGGTCACCGTCGAGTCCGGGATCGGCGAGCGCGACACCACCGCCGTCGTGCGCCGGGCGCTCGACCGCGGGCGCGCGCTGCGCATCGTCTACTTCACCGCGGGCCGTGACGCGGTGTCCCGCCGCGACGTCGACCCCATGCGGCTGGTCGTCAGCGGCGGGCGCGGCTACCTGGAGGCGTGGTGCCGCCGCGCCGAGGACGTGCGGATGTTCCGCCTGGACCGGGTGGAGCAGGCCGAGGAGCTCGACGAACCGGCCCGCGCCCATCCCGAGGCCCGGCCCGTCGACGTCTCGCACGGGCTGTTCAGCCCGCGCGCCGAGCACCGGTACGCGGTCCTGGAGCTCGACCCGGACGCGCACTGGGTCGCCGAGTACTACCCGGTCGACGAGGTGCGCACCGGCGCCGGTGAGCTGGTCGAGGGCGACCCGCCGCCCGGCGCGCCGGACGCGGTGCCCGCCGCGGCGGGCGGCGACGACCGGCTGCGGGTGCTGCTCCGCTTCGCCGACGACGACTGGCTGGTCCGCCTCGTCCTGGGGCTCGGTGGCGCGGCCCGTATCGTCGAGCCCCCGGAGCTGGCGACGGCGGTGCGCGAACGGGCCCGCGAGGCCCTCCGGATCGCCGACGCATCACCCTGAGTCACTCCGGCGCCCCCGGGAGGGGGAATGCGACAGGATGACGACGACGGCATGAACACCGGGTGACCGGAGCCACGTCCCGGGGCGGGGGGACCGGGCGACCGATTCGCCCGTGTCTACACTCGGTGTCGACCCGGCCCGATCGACGCGAGGTGGACCCATGCCCGGTGGTTACGAGTGGCTGATCATCATCGCCGTTCTGCTCCTGCTGTTCGGCGCGAAGAAGCTGCCCGAGATGGCGCGGTCGGTCGGTCAGTCCGCCCGCGTGTTCAAGGGCGAGATGAAGGGCCTCAAGGACGACGACGCCCGCAGCCGGCAGGCCGAGGAGCCCAAGCCCGCTCAGGAGCTGCCCGCCGCCGCACCGGCGCCGCAGCAGACCGCCCCGGCCCCGCAGCAGACGCCGCAGCAGCCGCCGGCACAGGCCACCGACCGGCCCGCCGGTCCGACCGCCTGAGGCACCTCCTCCCGTGAAGGCGCCGTTCCGTCGGAAGCGCAGGCTGAACCCCGACGGGACCATGACCCTGATCGAGCACCTCTACGAGCTGCGCAACCGGCTCGGCATCTCGCTCGCCGCGATCGTGGTGACGACGGTGTTCGGCTACATCTGGTTCGAGGTCTCGTTCTTCGGTTTCCCGAGCCTGGGTGAGCTGCTCAAGGAGCCGTACTGCTCGCTGCCGCCCTCGGCGCGCGCGTCGCTGACGGCCGACCCGAACGCCTGCACCCTGCTCGGCACCACCCCGTTCGACCAGTTCATGCTGCGCCTGAAGGTCGGGGCGACGGCCGGGGTGATCCTGGCCTGCCCGATCTGGCTCTACCAGCTGTGGGGCTTCATCACCCCGGGCCTGCTGAAGAAGGAGCGCCGCTACGCGCTGGGCTTCGTCTCGGTGGCCGCGGTGCTGTTCGTCGCCGGCGCGGTGCTGGCCTACCTGATCATCCCGCAGGCGCTCGGCTTTCTGCTGACCATCGGTAGCGAGATCCAGACGACGGCGCTGACCGGCACGTCGTACTTCTCGCTGGTCGTGAACCTGATCGTCATCTTCGGGGTCAGCTTCCTGATCCCGCTGCTGGTCGTCGCGCTCAACGCGGCCGGGGTCGTGTCCTACGACGTGCTCCGCCGCTCCCGGCGCGGGCTGATCTTCGGGCTGTTCTGCTTCGCCGCGATCGCCACGCCCGGCCAGGACCCGATCTCGATGCTGGCGCTGGCGTTCGCGCTGACCCTGCTGTTCGAGGGCGCCATCCAGGTCTGCCGGATCACCGACCGGCGCCGGGCCCGCCGTCGCGCCGCCGAGGGCTGGGACTCCCTGGACCCGGACGAGCCCTCGCCGCTGGACACCACGCCGTCGCCGATCGAGGGGCCGTCCCGGATCGAGCCGTCGCGGATCGAACCCCCCGCGCCGTTGTCGACCACCCGGACACCCGTCGTTGCCCCGGACGGCGGCACCGCGGGTGCGGGGAACGGCCGCCCCGGGGGTGCCGGGACGAACGGGACCGTCCCCGGGCCGCCCCGCTACGACGACATCACCTGACCGGGGCGGTGCCGCGGATCCCCCCGCGGCCCCGTCCGGCACGGCTCCGTAGGCTTGCCCCCCGGATCGGGTCGGGCGGCACTGAGGAGCGGGTCGGGACAGATGAAGTACAACCGGGTGGTCATCAAGCTCAGCGGACAGGCGATGGCCGGTGCCGACGGCTTCGGGTTCTCCGCGCAGGCCCTGTCCCACCTCGCCGACCAGATCCGGCAGATGCGTGCGCTGGGGGTGCAGGTCGCGGTCGTCGTCGGCGGCGGGAACGTGTTCCGCGGCAATCGCTCCGAGACCTGGGGGATCGACCGCGTCGAGGCCGACAACATCGGCATGCTCGGCACCGTGATCAACGGCCTCCTGCTCCGCGGCAAGCTCTCCGCGGGCGGTGAGGAGAACGTCCGCGTCATGACGGCGATCCCGATCAACGCCGTCGCCGAGCCGTTCCTGCGGCTGCGCGCCAAGCGGCACCTGGAGAAGGACGCGATCCTGATCTTCTCCGGCGGCAACGGGCAGCCGTTCATCACCACCGACTACCCGAGCGTGCAGCGCGCCCTGGAGATCGGCGCGGACGCGCTGCTGGTGGCCAAGCACGGCACCGACGGCGTCTACGACACCGACCCGCGCACCAACCCCGACGCGCGCCGCTACGAGCGCCTGCCCTACGACGAGGTCCTGTCGCGCCGGCTGGCCGTGATGGACCAGACCGCGTTCATCCTGGCCCGCGACCACGGCCTGCCGCTGCACGTGTTCGACATCGAGAAGGACGGCCTGATGGCCGCGATCTGCCGCGGTGAGCACCACGGCACGGAGATCAACCCCGACATCGTCGAGGCGGAGTTCGCCCACCCGGAGTAGGCCGGCGGTGCCACGTGGCCCGGCTCACCCTGTGACGGAGCAGGGTGTCGGTGCCGTGTGACAGCCTGGGGCCGTGAATGGTTCCGCCGCCGACCCGGCCGCCGCGTACGCGGCGGCGAAGGCCCGCGCCGCCTATCCGCGGCTGGCCGAGTTCACCGGTCTGATGCCCTTCGACCTGGACCCGTTCCAGCGCGAGGCGTGCGAGGCCCTGGAGGACGGCCACGGCGTCCTGCTCTGTGCGCCCACCGGCGCCGGCAAGACCGTCGCGGGTGAGTTCGCCGTGCACCTGGCCCTGTCCGAGGGCCGCAAGTGCTTCTACACCACGCCGATCAAGGCGCTGTCCAACCAGAAGTACGCCGACCTGGTCGCCCGCTACGGCGCGGACGCGGTCGGCCTGCTCACCGGTGACACCGCGGTGAACGGTGACGCCCAGGTGGTCGTGATGACCACCGAGGTGCTCCGCAACATGATCTACGCCGACTCCGACAAGGCGGCGAACCGGCGGCTGGACCACCTCGGCTACGTGGTGATGGACGAGATCCACTACCTGGCCGACCGGTTCCGCGGCGCGGTCTGGGAGGAGGTCATCCTCCAGCTGCCCGAGCACGTCGCGGTCGTCGGGCTCTCGGCCACGGTCAGCAACGCCGAGGAGTTCGGCGACTGGCTGGTCGAGGTCCGCGGCGACACCCGCGTGGTGGTCGACGAGCACCGCCCGGTGCCGCTGTGGCAGCACATGATGGTCGGGAACCGGCTGTTCGACATGTTCGGTGAGCGGAGCACCCCCGGCGGGCCCGGGGAGGTCGTCGTCGACCCGGAGCTGGTCCGCTACACCCGCGAGATGGCGCGGCGGGACTTCACCACCTCACGCGGCTCGGACCGGGCGGGCGACCGCGGGCCGCGCGGCCGGGGTGGTCCGCAGCGCGGCCGCACCCGGGGCGGGAAGACCGACTCCACGGCCGTCGTCGGGCGGGGGCCGCGCGGGGGCGGGCCGTCGCGCGGTGGGTTCCGGCCGCCCTCGCGGGTGCAGGTGATCGACCGGCTCGACCGCGAGGGGCTGCTGCCCGCGATCACGTTCGTCTTCTCCCGCGCCGGCTGCGACGCCGCGGTCGGCCAGTGCGTGCGGGCCGGGGTGCGCCTGACCGTGCCCGAGGAGGTCGACGAGATCCGCCGGATCGTCGAGAAGCACACCGGCGACCTGCCGCAGGCCGACCTCGGCGTGCTCGGGTACTGGGAGTGGCGCGAGGCCCTCGAACGCGGCGTCGCGGCCCACCACGCCGGGCTGCTGCCGGCGTTCAAGGAGACCGTCGAGGAGCTGTTCGTCGCCGGCCTGGTGCGCTGTGTGTTCGCCACCGAGACCCTGGCGCTGGGCATCAACATGCCCGCCCGCACCGTCGTGCTGGAGCGGCTGGTCAAGTACAACGGCGAGGCCCACGTCGACCTCACCCCCGGCGAGTACACCCAGCTCACCGGGCGCGCCGGGCGCCGCGGGATCGACGTCGAGGGCCACGCCGTCGTGCTGTGGGCACCCGGCATGGACCCGGAGCAGGTCGGCGGGCTGGCCTCCACCCGCACCTACCCGCTGCGCAGCTCGTTCCGGCCGGTCTACAACATGTCGGTCAACCTGGTCGGGCGCCTGGGCACCGACGCCGCCCGCGAGCTGCTGGAACGCTCCTTCGGGCAGTTCCAGGCGGACCGCTCGGTGGTCGGGCTGGCCCGGCGGATCGACCGCAACACCGAGGCCCTGGACGGCTACCGGGAGGCGATGAGCTGCCACCTCGGCGACTTCGCCGAGTACGCCGACCTGCGCAGGCGCATCGCCGACCGGGAGAAGTCGCTGCGCCGCCAGAACACCGTCGCCGCCCGGGACGAGGCCTCGGAGTCGCTGCGCGAGCTGCGCCCCGGCGACGTGATCGCGGTGCCCTCGGGCAAGCGCGCCGGGATCGCCGTGGTGCTCGACCCGGGGATCGGGGCGGTGTCGGCCGCGGGCCGCGACGCCGAGGTCCGGCCGCTGGTGTGCACCGAGGACCGCTGGGCGGGACGGTTGTCGGCGGCGGACTTCCCGGACGCGGTGGAGGTGCTGGGCCGGATCAAGCTGCCGAAGCGGGTCGAGCACCGGTCCCCGCAGGTCCGCCGGGACCTGGCCTCCTCGCTGCGCGCCTCCCGGCTGGGGGAGGGGCGCGCCCTCGGGCGTCGTCGCCGGCCCGGGGTGCAGGACGACCCGGAGCTGTCGACACTGCGCCGGGCCCTGCGCGCGCACCCCTGCCACGGCTGCGACGACCGCGAGGCGCACGCCCGCTGGGCGGAGCGGCACGCGAGGCTGGAGCGGGAGACCGAGACGCTGCGGCAGAAGGTGCGGGCCACGACGCACTCGCTGGCCCGGGCGTTCGACCGGATCCGGGCGCTGCTCGCCGAGCGCGGCTACCTCGTCCCGGCCGGGGAGGCCGAGCCCGGCGAGGAGGAGATCACCGCGCACGGCCGGGTCCTCGCCCGGCTGTGGGGCGAGTCGGACCTGCTGGCCGCCGAGTGCCTGCGGCACGGCGCGTGGGACGGCCTGGAGCCCGACGAGCTGGCCGCGGTGGTCTCGGCGCTGGTCTACGAGTCCCGCCGCGACGACGCACCGATGCCGCGGCTGCCCACCGGCCCGGTGTCCGACGCGCTGGAGCGGACCGTGCGGCTGTGGGAGGAGCTCGACGCCGACCAGCGCCGGCACAAGGCCGAACGCACCCGCGCACCCGACCTGGCGTTCGCCTGGCCGATGCACCGGTGGGCCCGCGGCGAGTCCCTGGCACAGGTGCTGGAGGCCGCCGAACGGAACGGGCACGAGCTGTCCGCGGGCGACTTCGTACGCTGGACCCGGCAGGTCCTCGACCTGCTCGACCAGATCGCCGGGGTCGCCGGGCGGTCGAGCGCGGTCGGGAAGGCGGCCCACCGGGCCTCCGGTGCGGTCCGGCGCGGCGTGGTCGCGGCCGGTATGCAGTAGCAGTCACGAACAGCACCAGCAGTCACGAGCAGCACCAGCTGTCACGACGGCAGGACGAGAGAGACGGGCGGACGAGTAGGCGATGAACAACCCGCAGGGACCGGACCGGCATCCCGAGGATGCCGCGGAGCGGACCGGGGAGATCCCCGCCTGGGGCACGCCACCGCCCGGCGGGTGGGGCGCCGACCCCGAGACCACCGGAGCCTGGTCCCCCGACCGCGACGACCGTGACGGCTGGGCCGCCCCCGGCGCCGCCCACGACGCCGGCGGCGCACCCGCGCAGGGCACCGGCGGCTGGGACGCCGTCCCGCCCGCGGGCGGACGCCACAGCGGCGACACCGGCGGCTGGGCCGCCCACGACGGGGGCGCCGGGGACCCGGCCCGCGGCGAGCCGCTGTGGGGCGACGAGGCCGGCTCCGACACCGGCACCGACGGCGGATGGGCCGTCCCGACGGGGCGCCGCGCCCGTCGCCGGGCCGCCGAGACCGGAGCGCCGACCGACGCCGTCCCCGCGTCGTCGCCCGGGTCGCCCTGGGCCGACGCGCAGACCACCGCGGCCGTCCCGGCCGACGGCGGGTCCGGGCCGGGCGGGTGGCAGAACCCCGGCCCCGGCGAGGACGAGCCCTGGGTCTCCCGGGACGCGGTCCGCTCCCCGTCGCGGACGCGGCGCTACGTCCTGGCCGGGATCGGCGCCGTGGTGGTGGCCGCACTCGTGGTCGGCGCGCTGTTCTGGGCGGGCGTGCTCGGCAGCGACCGGCTCGACCGCACCGCGCTGCAGGCCGGGGTCAACCAGGTCCTCACCCAGGACTACGGCCTGCAGGTCGGCGCGATCGCCTGCCCGGAGGACGTCGAGGTGTCGGCCGGTACGCAGTTCACCTGCCAGGCCGTCGTCGACGGCGAGCAGGTGGAGGTCCCCGTCGTCGTGACCAGCGACCAGGGCGACTACCAGGTCGGGCGGGTCTGACCGGGCCGCGGTGGCGGACCGGGTAATCGGCTGGCGCGCGGGGCGCGCGGACGCGAGGCTCGTCGGATGTGAGCCCCGATGACCCGTTCGCCCCGCACCCCGCCCCGCCGGCCGTCGCTCCCCACCCGGTCCGGACCCTGACCGACCCCGCCGACCGGCGCCGCGCGTTCGACCTGTTCCTGGGCACCCTGCACCACGGCCCGATCACCGACGACGCGTGGGAGGCCCACGGGCAGGCCCCCGACGAGCACTGGCTCGGCGTCGCGGACCCCTCCGGTGCGGTGGTCGGGTCGGCGTACTCCTTCCCGACCCGGCTGACCCTGCCCGGCGGGGCCCGGGTCCCCGCCGCCGCGGTCAGCGGCGTCGGGGTGCGGCCCGACCGGACCCGCGCCGGGCGCCTGACCGCGCTCATGCGCGCCCAGCTGACCGCGGCCCGCGACCGCGGCGACGTCGCCGCGGTGCTCCGCGCGTCGGAGGCCGGCATCTACGGTCGCTACGGCTACGGCGTCGCCTCCCGCGCCGACCAGGTCCGCGTCACGGCGGGGGCCGCGTGGCGCCCGGAGGCCCCGGCCGGGGACACGGTGCGGATGCTCGACCCCGACGAGGCGACCGGGCTGCTGCCCGGCCTGCAGGAACGCCTCGCCGCGGACCGCCCGGGCGGGATGACCCGCTCCGCGCGCTGGTGGCGGCGGGCGCTGCGCCCCGCGGGCCCGCCCGCCGGCGAGTACAAGGGCGTGGCGGTGCACACCGGCACCGACGGCGTCGACGACGGGTTCGTGGTGTGGGGCGTCGCGGAGGGCGACCTGGCCACCGGCGGCACGGACGAGGTCCGGGTGCAGCAGCTCTGGGCCGCCGGGCCCGCCGCGACCGCCGGGCTGTGGCGGTTCCTGACCGGCCTCGACCTGGCCGGCGCGGTGACGAGCTGGGCACGTCCCCTCGACGAGGACCTCGACCTGCTGCTGACCGACTCCCGGGCCCACCGGGTCACCGGCCGCGGCGACGACCTGTGGCTGCGCCTGCTCGACCCGGACGCCGCGCTGCGGGCCCGCGCCTGGGGCCCCGGCGGACCGGTCGTGCTGCGGGTGCACGACGCGTTCCTCGGCGACACCGGCACCTGGCGTCTCGCCGACGGCGCCGCCGAGCCCGCCGCCGGCACCGATCCGGACCTGGAGTGCACCGTCGACGCGCTGGCGGCGGCGTTCCTCGGCGACCGGTCGCCGTCGTCGCTGGTGGCGGCGGGCCGCTGGCGCGAGCACACCCCCGGCGCCCGGGTCCGGGCGGACGCGCTGTTCGCGGTGCCCGGACCGGCGCCGTGGTGCGGCACGTTCTTCTGAGCGTCCCCGCCGGCGACCCGGACGCTCAGGTCCGGCGGCGGGCCCGGACGACCGCGTCGTGGCCGGTCACCGTGCTGCCGTCGGGCAGCGTCACCGGCCGCGGCCGCGCGTCGGCGACCAGGACCTCCCACCGGTCCGGGTCGAGCGCACCGGCGAGCTCGTGCTCGTCGGGGAACAGCTCCGGCTCCGGCGGGCGCGGGATCCCGGCGGCCAGGTCGCGCGGGTGGTGCAGCACCAGCAACAGCGTCCCCCCGGGGGCGACGGCGTCGGCGAGCGCGGCGTACAGCGGGCGGCGCACGTCCAGGGGCAGGTGCAGGAACTGGGCGTTGACCAGGTCGTAGACGCCGGCGGCGGGCGGGGCGGAGCGCAGGTCGGCGGCGGTGAGGGTGACCGCGTCGGCCCACCCGGCCCGCTCGACGGCGGCCCGGGCCCGCTCCACCGCGACGGGGGAGACGTCGACGGCGTCCACCCGCCAGCCCCGCGCGGCGAGCCACACCGCGTCGCCGCCCTCCCCGCAGCCGACGTCGAGCGCCCGCCCGGGCGGCAGGTCCGCGGCCTCGGCGACGAGGGCGGCGTTGGCGTCGCCGCTCCAGATCTGCGGACGGGTGTCGTAGTGGGCGTCCCAGAACGCCGCGGACCAGCGGTCCTCGGTCACGGTGGCTCCTCCGGTGGATGTGGTGGGTGTGGTGGGCGCAGCGGCGGTGGTGATGCCGGTGACGAGTCCGTGCACCCGGTCGTCCGCGACGAGCGCGGCGACCCGGCGCTCGGACGCGGCACCGAACGGGTCTGCGGGAGAGGAGGTCATGGCACCACCCTGCGCGCCTCGGCGCGAGACTGGCAAACGTCGTTGCCGGGATGGCAAACTGCCGGTGTGGACGAGGCGATCGCGGACACCCTGGCCGGCGTCGGCCCCCGGCTGGCCGGGCTGCGCACCGCGCACGGCATGACCCTGGCCGACCTGTCGGAGGCCACCGGCATCTCGGTGAGCACGCTGTCGCGCCTCGAGTCCGGCGGGCGCCGTCCGACCCTGGAGCTGCTGCTCCCGATCGCGGCCGCCCACCAGGTGCCGCTCGACGAGCTCGTCGCCGCCCCACCGGTCGGCGACCCGCGGGTGCGGCTGCGGCCGCGCCGGGCCAACGGGATGACCGTCGTCCCGCTGACCGAGCGCCCCGGCGGGCTGCAGGCGTTCAAGATGCTCATCCCGTTCCGCGGCGACGAGCCCGACCCTCGGGTGCACGAGGGCTACGAGTGGCTCTACGTCCTCGACGGCAGGCTGCGCCTGGTCCTCGGCGGGCACGACGTCGTGCTCGGCGCCGGGGAGGCCGCCGAGTTCGACACCCACGTCCCGCACTGGTTCGGCTCCGCCGACCGCGACCGCGCCGTCGAGGTGCTCAGCCTGTTCGGCCCGCAGGGCGAGAAGGTCCACACCCGCGCCGCGCCGCGTGAGCGCCGCACCCCGGGCCACGGCGGCTGAGCTCAGTCGAAGAACGCGGGCACGTCCACCGGGCCGCCCGCCTCGGCGAACTCCGCCGCGACCGCCCCGCGCAGCGCCTCGTCGTACAGCAGGTCGGCCACCACCGCCGCCAGCCCGGCGGCGCCGTCGAGCACCGCGCGGTCCCCGGCCGCGCTCGCGGCGGCCTCGGCGAACCCGGTGGTGTGCAGCGCGGTGCCCGGCTCCGCGATCGCGATCATCGGATGGATCGACGGCACCCGCAACGAGACGTTGCCCAGGTCGGTCGACCCGGTCTCGGTCTCCGGCACCACCCCGCGCGGATACACCGTGCGCCCCCGTCCGGCCTGGTGCACCGCCCAGCGCGCGGCGAGGGTCCGGTTGTGGCGGATCGGCAGGTACGGCGGGCGCGGGTCCCACTCCAGGGTGTGGCCGCAGCCGGTCATCGCCGCCGCCGCGACGGCGATCGCCTCCACCCGCGTGGTCAGGTCCCGCAACGTCTCCGGGCGCTGCGAGCGCAGGTAGTAGCGCGCCGCCGCCCGCTCCGGCACGACGTTGGGTGCCTGCCCGCCGTCGACGACGACGCCGTGCACCCGGTCGGAGTCGGGGATGTGCTGACGCAGCATCGCGATCCCCTGGTAGCCCAGGACGACCGCGTCCAGGGCGTTGCGGCCCCGGTGCGGCTGGGCCGAGGCGTGCGCGGCGACCCCGTGGTAGGTCACCTCCAGCTGACGGCGCCCCAGGAACGGGTGGTCGGCGATGTCGTGGGCGAACGGGTGCAGCATCACCGCGGCGTCGACGCCGTCGAAGGCACCGTCGCGGGCCATCGTCTCCTTCCCGCCCCCGCCCTCCTCCGCCGGCGTGCCGAGCAGCACCACGGTGCCGCCCACCGGGTGCGCGGCGAGCACCCGCGCCAGCGCCAGGAACGCGCCCACCGCCGCCGAGCAGATCACGTTGTGCCCGCAGGCGTGCCCGATGCCGGGCAGCGCGTCGTACTCGGCGAGCACCGCGACCGTCGGGCCGTCCCCGGAGCCGAGCGTCGCCCGCAGCGCCGTGTCCAGCCCGTGCACGCCGACGGCGGCGTCGACCCCGTGCCCGGCCAGCAGCGCGGCCACCGCGGCGACCGAGCGGTGCTCGGAGAACGCGGTCTCCGGGTGGGCGTGCAGGTCGTGCGAGAGCGCCAGCAGCTCGTCCCGCAGCTCCTCGACCGCGGCCGCCACCGCCTCGCGCACCGCGGCGGGGGCGCCGTCGTGGGGGGAGGTGATCGGCTCGGCCGCCGCCGCGCGCACCGCGGTCTCCCGGGCCACGACCTCGTCGTACGCCGACGACGGCGGGACCGGCAGCCCGTGGTCCGGGCAGGTCACGACGACGCCGCCGCGTCCAGGGCCTTCCGCAGCCGCCCCACCGAGGACTCCAGACCCCACCGCCGTGCCAGCTCGTCGAGCCGGTCCGGGTCGGCGAACGACGCCGGGAGCACGTCGTCCCGGCTCAGGTCGACCTCGGCGTCGGTCCGCACCCGCACCACCGGCTCGACGACGTCGAGGTAGTCCCGCGCCGCCGCCAGCTTCGCCCGCGGCCCCGCCCCGATCCGGGTGTCGCCGTCGCCGACCGCGGCCAGCAGCTCCGCCCACGAGCCGAACCGGCCCACCAGCGTCGCCGCGGTCTTCGCCCCGACCCCGGGCACGCCGGGCAGCCCGTCGGAGGGGTCCCCGCGCAGCATCGCCATCTCCGCGTACGCCGCGCCCGCCCGCTCCCGGGGCACCCCGAACTTCTCGGCGACGTCGTCCGGGCCCAGGTTCTCGGCCTTGTTCAGCCCGCGGCCGATGTACAGCAGCCGCACCGGCGGGGCGTCGCGCACGATCTGCATGAGGTCCCGGTCCCCGGAAACCCCCAGCACCGGGTCGGAGGCCTCCCGGTGGGCCAGGGTCCCGATCACGTCGTCGGCCTCGCAGCCCACGGCCCCGCCGGTCGCGATCCCCGCCGCGGCCAGCACCTCCATGATCAGCGGCACCTGCGGGGCGAGGGTGTCCGGCACCTCCTCGGGCACCCCGGCCGGCACCTCGTCGCCGGCCCGGCCCGCCTCCACCCGGTGCGCCTTGTACGACGGCAGCGCGTCCACCCGGAACGCCGGCCGCCAGTCCAGGTCGAGGCAGGCCACCAGCCGCACCGGGCGGTGCTCGGTGACCAGCCGCGCGATCATGTCGGTGAACCCGCGCACCGCGTTCACCGGCGTCCCGTCCGGGGCGGTGACGCTCTCCGGCACGCCGAAGTAGGCACGGAAGTACATGCTCGCGGAGTCCAGCAGCATCAGCGGGCGCTCACTCATGCCGCGAGTCTGGCACCGCCGCCGTACCCGGGTGGGCGCCGGACCCGCGCGGACCGTGCAGAATGCCCGGTGTGGAGAACAGCGGAACCACCACGAACAGCGGACCTGCTGCGGTGACCGGCCGCGACGACTGGACCGCCGAGCGGGACCTGTTCGTCGTCACCGAGCAGCGCGGTGGCCCCGCCGAGGACGCCCTGGCCGACACCGGCCCGCTCGCCCGCGAGTTCGCCGCCCTCACCGGCGCCCTGCTCGCCTCCGGCTCGGTCGCCGACGTCCTCGCCCGGGTCGTCGCCGCGGTCCGCCGGGTCGTGCCCGGCGCGGACATGGTCAGCGTCACCCTCCGCGACGACGACGGCCGCTTCCACACCCCCGTCGAGACCGACCCCGCCGCTTCCTCGATCGACGAGGCCCAGTACACCAGCGGCTGCGGCCCCTGTGTCGAGGCCGCCCGCGCCGACGGTCCCGCGCTGGCGTTCTCCGACGACCTCGCCGCCGAGAGCCGCTGGAGCGACTTCGCCCACGCCGCCGTCGGGCACGGGTTCCACTCGGTGCTGGCGGTCTCGCTGATCCCCGACGCCGAGCCGCCGCGGCTGCCCGGCGCGCTCAACGTCTACGCCACCGACCGCCGGGCGTTCACCTCCGCCGACCGCGACCGCCTGATGCTGCTCGCCACGCACGCGTCGCTGGCCCTGGCCACCTGCGTCGCCGTGTCCGACGCCGGGCTCCAGGAGACCCAGCTGCGCCAGGCGATCGCCTCGCGCGACGTGATCGGCCAGGCCAAGGGCATCCTGATGGCGCGCCGCGGGCTCACCGCCGAGGAGGCCTTCGACGTGCTCCGCCGCACCTCCCAGGACCTCAACGTCAAGCTCGTCGAGCTCGCCGGGACGGTCACCGCGCACCCCACCGCGCTCGACACCGACTGACCCGCCGCCCCGGCTCCGCGGGCGTCCGGTCACGCAGCGCGTCCGGACGCCCACCGGCCTCCGCCCGGCCCACGCCGCGGTGCTCCGGGTGGCGGTCGTGTACCCCCCGTGCCCGCCTACGCTCACGGTCATGACCGATGCCGTCCCCACCGAGCTGCTCGCCGACCGGCTGCGCCGTGCCGGTGAGCACGCCGCCGAGCAGGGCACCGACGTGCTGTTCCTGACCCCGGGAACCGACCTGCGCTACCTGACCGGGTTCGACGGGTCCTCGCACGAGCGCCTGACCTGTCTGATCGTCCCGGCCGCCGGGCACCGGGCGCCGCCCGCGCTCGTCGTCCCGTCGCTGGAGGCGCCCGGGTTCGCCGGTGTGCCGCTGGAGGCGCTCGGCATCGACCTGGTCACCTGGACCGACGGCGAGGACCCGTACCTGCTGGTCAGCGACCTCGCCGGCGGCCCCACCCGGATGTCGGTCGACGACGACATGCCCGCCCGCCACGTCCTCGGCCTGCGCCACGCCTTCCCCGACGTCCCGCAGTACCTCGGCGGCACCGTGCTGCGCGAGCTCCGCATGCGCAAGGACCCGGCCGAGATCGACCGCCTGCGCGAGGCCGGCGCCGCCATCGACCGGGTGCACCGGCGGATGGGCGAGTTCCTGCGCCCCGGCCGCACCGAGGCCGAGGTCGGCGCCGACATCACCGCCGCGATCATCGCCGAGGGCCACACCGAGGCCGCGTTCGTCATCGTCGGCTCCGGCCCCAACGGCGCCAGCCCGCACCACGACGTCTCCGACCGCGTGATCGAGGCCGGCGACGTCGTCGTCATCGACATCGGCGGGCCGCTGCCCGGCGGCTACAACTCCGACTGCACGCGCACCTACGCCGTCGGCCGCGAGCCCGGCCCGGACGTCAAGGAGACCTACGCGGTGCTGCAGGAGGCCCAGGAGCGCGCCGTCGCCGCCGTCCGGCCCGGTGCCACCGCCGCCGACATCGACGCCGCCGCCCGCGAGCACATCGCCGCCGCCGGGCACGGTGAGCACTTCATCCACCGCACCGGGCACGGCATCGGCCTCGACGTGCACGAGGAGCCCTACATCGTCGGCGGCAACGACCTCGTCCTCACCGAGGGCATGACCTTCTCGATCGAGCCCGGGATCTACCAGGCCGGCAAGTGGGGCGCCCGGATCGAGGACATCGTCGTCGTCACCGCCGACGGCGTGGAGCGGCTCAACACCACCGCCCGCGACCTCGTCGTCCTGTAGCGGCCCCGGGGCGCGTTCGGGGTCACCCTCCGGGTGTTCCCCGAGCGCGCCGGGCCCCGGTGGTGCCAGGGTGGGTGAGGTCGAGTCCGCAGTACGAAGGAGAACGCAGTGAGCATGCCCCAGTCCCAGCGCCTGGTCCGGCCCCGTAGCGGGAAGGTGATCGCGGGGGTGTGTGCCGGGCTGGCCGACCGCTTCGGCATGGGTCGCAACACCGTGCGGTTCCTGTTCGTGCTGTCCTGCCTGCTGCCCGGCCCGCAGTTCGTCATCTACCTCGCCCTCTGGCTGATCATGCCGAGGAACACGGTCTGACCGAGCGGTGTGAGCGCCGTCGCGGGGCCCCGGTGTGGACCCGTGACGGCGCCCCTGCCATCATCTCCCGCGTGATCGAGCCGACGACCGCCGCCGCCGCGCGCCCCGTGCGCGCCGCCGCGTGTCGCTGTCGTCGGGGTCCGTCCCCGCGCGGCTGACACCGCCGTCCCGGCTCACCGTCCGTGGACCGCTCGCGCCGCCCGGGTACCGACCCGCTCCGGACCCGTGTCCGTACCGGCCGCCCCGGCCCCGCACGCGAAGCGATCACCAGGTGCACACCCTCTCCGGCCAGACCGTCCTGGCCCTGCACGCCCACCCCGACGACGAGTCGATCTTCACCGGCCTGACCCTGCGCCGCCTCGCCGACGCGGGCGCCCGCGTCGTGCTCGTCATGGCCACCGGCGGCGACCTCGGCGAGTCCCGCCTCCCCCTGGAACCCGGCGAGACCGTCCCCGACCGCCGCCGCCGCGAGCTCACCGACGCCGCCGCCCTGCTCGGCGTGCACCGCCTGGTGCTGCTCGGGCACCGCGACTCCGGCCTGCCCGGCGGCCCCGGCCTGCGCCATCCCCGCGCCCTCGCCGCCGCCGACCCCGTCGCGCTCGGCCGCGCCGTCGCCGAGATCGTCGACGCCGAGGGCGCGGGCACCGTCCTGCACGACGACGACGCCGGCATCTACGGCCATCCCGACCACCGCGCCGCGCACGCCGCGGGCGCCATCGCCTGCTCGCTCACCGGCGCCCACGGCTACCGGATGACCGTCGACCGCGAGCACCTCGCGCTGGCCGCGCGTGACCGGCACCTCGTCCACGGCGCCGCGCACGCCGCGGGCGTCGGCTACGGCCGGGTCACCGCCGAGATCGCCGTCGCCGTCGGGGGCGGCCCGGCCGAGCTCGCCGTCAAGCGGGCCGCGATGCTCGCCCACGCCAGCCAGATCGCCCCGGACGCGGTCGACGAGGCGGGCTTCGCCGCCGCCTACGGCTACGAGTGGTTCCTCCCCGGCGAGAACACCGGCGGCCGGGCCCGCGGCGGTGTCCTGGAGGCGCTGGGCAACGCCCACCTGCTCGCCGGGACCCGCTGACCGCAGCCCCCGTCCCGCGCCCGCTCCCGCCCCGGGTCCGGTCCCGCGTCCGATGCCGCCGCGTCGGGCGGTCGCGGCGCTCCACTACGCTGTCCGCACGACCGCGCTCCGCCGCAGCACGACGAGCGGTGACCGAGCAGGTGCGGTCGGTACGGGTAGGGTCGTCCGGTCGACACCGATCGGGCGGGGGAGAGGACGAGCATGGTCGAACCGCCGGGCCCGGTCCTGGTCGTGGTTCCCACCTACGACGAGCGGGAGAACCTCGGTCCCGCCGTCGCGCGGCTGCACGCCGCGCTGCCCGACGTCGACGTCCTCGTCGTCGACGACGCCAGCCCCGACGGCACCGGAGAGCTCGCCGACGCCCTCGCCGCCGCCGACGAGCGGGTCCGCGTCCTGCACCGCTCCGGCAAGGACGGCCTCGGCGCCGCCTACCTCGACGGCTTCCGGCACGCGCTGACCGGCGAGCACCAGGTCGTCGTCGAGATGGACGCCGACGGCTCGCACGCCCCCGAGGACCTTCCCGCGCTGCTCGCCGCCCTGGCCGACGCCGACGTCGTCCTCGGCTCCCGCTACGTGCCCGGTGGGCGCGTCGTGAACTGGCCCTGGCACCGCGAGGTCCTCTCCCGCGGCGGCAACCTCTACTCCCGCCTCGCGCTCGGCGTGCCGCTGCGTGACATCACCGGCGGCTACCGCGTCTACCGGCGCACCGTGCTCGAGCAGCTGCAGCTGGACTCGGTCGCCTCCCAGGGCTACTGCTTCCAGGTGGACATGGCCTGGCGGGCCCTGCAGGCCGGGTTCCGGGTCAGCGAGGTCCCGATCACCTTCACCGAGCGCGAGCGCGGTGCCTCCAAGATGAGCGGCGGCATCGTCGCCGAGGCGCTGTGGCGGGTCACCTGCTGGGGCCTGTCGCACCGGCTCGGCCGCGACACCCCCCAGCGCCCCGCGGGGCCGGTCACCGAGGGCGCCGCACACGGCTGAGCCGCGCGGCGCCCCCGGGTGCGCTCAGGAGCGCGCCGGCAGGGCCGCCAGCTCCGGCACCAGGTCGTCGAGACCCAGCGTGCCCTGCGCGAGCGCGGCGGCGTGCCACGCGGCCAGGTCGAACTCCTCCCCGCGGGCGGCGTGCGCGGCGCGGGCCCGCTCCCGCCCGGTCAGCCAGGCCCGCTCGCCCAGCTTGTAGCCGATCGCCTGGGCCGGTCCGCCGAGGTAGCGCAGCAGCTCCGAGTCGGCCATCGCGTCCCCGCCGCCGACGTGCCGGCCGAAGAACTCCCGCCCCAGCTCCGGGGTCCACCGCCGACCGGCACCGACCGGGGAGTCGTCGGGGACCGGCAGCGACAGGTGCATGCCCAGATCGATCACCACACGCACCGCGCGCAGCATCTGGGCGTTGAGGTAGCCCAGCCGCGAGCCCGGGTCGGAGTGGTGGCCCAGCTCGTCCATCAGCCGCTCCGCGTAGAGCGCCCAGCCCTCCACGTCCGCGCTCACCGCACCCACCAGCGACGTCTGGAACGTCGACAGCTCCCGGCTGCGCACCGCCCACGACGCCAGCTGCAGGTGGTGGCCCGGGACGCCCTCGTGGTACCAGGTGCTGATCAGGTCCCAGAGCGGGTAGCGGTCGTCCTCGCTCGCGGGCAGCCAGGTCCGGCCCGGCCGCGAGAAGTCCAGCGCCGGCGGTGTGTAGTACGGCGCCGCCGCGCTGCCCGCCGGCGCCAGCCGGGACTCGACCTCCCGCAGCCGGCCGGACAGGTCGAAGTGGACACCGTCGAGCTCGGCGATCGTGTCGTCCATGATCTTCTGCAGGTGCGACCGGGCGGCCTCCCCGCCCACGACGACCCCGGTCGAGCCCCCGTCGGTCTCCAGGAACTCCATCGCCTCGCGCACGCTGCCGCCGGGCACGATCCGCGCGGCCTCGACGGCCATCTCCTCGCGGATCCGGCGGAACTCCGACCAGCCCCACTCGTAGACCTCGACGGTGTCGATGTCGGCCCCGTTCCAGAACCGGTTCGCGATCCGGTACCGGTCGGGGCCCACGCCGTCCGGGGTCCCCTCCGCGGCCGGCAGGTACTCCGCGGCCAGCCAGTCCCGCAGCTCGCCCAGCGCCGCCGTCGCCTCCCGCGCACCGCGGTCCAGGTCGGCGCGCACGGCGTCACCGACGGAGGCGTCCGCGGCGAACCCGGCGAACCAGCCACGGCCGCCCGCGTCGCCGTTCCAGGCGTCGATCTGCTCCGTCACCCGCACCACCTGGCGCGGCGCGGCGAACAGCCCGCGACGGCGGCCCTCGGCCAGCGACGCCCGGTACCCGGCGAGTGCCTCGGGGACCCGCGCCATCCGCGCGGCCACGGTGGCCCAGTCCTCGTCGCCGTCGACCGGCATGAGGGTGAACGCGGTCCGCAGGGTCGCCGGCGGTCCGAACAGCTCCTGCACCGCGCGCAACGGCTCCCCGGAGGTCAGGTGGTCGAGCTGGGCGCCGAGGCGCTCACGCAGCAGCCGCGCGCAGCGCCGCTCGTCGGGGTCCGCGGGCTGCCGGGCGCCCGTGGTGGTGTCCAGTCGCTCCAGGGTCTCCCGGCAGGCGGCGACGAGCGCGGCGGTGCCGTCGGGGGAGAGGTCGGGCAGCTCGTCCTGCCGCTCGGTCCAGCCGAGGTCGCCGGCGAGGACCGGGTCGAGCTCGGCAAGGCGCCGGACGTGGTCGTCGGCGAGGTCGCGGACCGCCCGGGCGGGGCGGGAGGGGCTGGAGGTGCCGATCTGCTGATCGTTCATCACCGGTCATCATGCCCGCACGCGACGGAGCCCGGACCCCCTGAGGGATCCGGGCTCCGTGGTCACCGGGTGGTGGTCCGGTGTGTGCCTGCGGTGCGGCCGGGATCAGGCGATCTCGGCGCGCCGCTCGCGCAGCAGCTCCAGGCGCTCGTCGAGCAGCTCCTCGAGCTCGGCGATCGACCGGCGCTCGAGCAGCATGTCCCAGTGCGTACGCGGCGGCTTCTGCTTCTTCTGCTCCGGCTCGGTCCCGTCCACCCGACGGCCGACGCCGCCCTGCGGGGACTCCCACGTCGCGGGAGCCTCGGCGTCGTTCGCGAACGGCACCTGGAACTCGTAGCCGGACTCGGACACATAACGGACCATCTGCCGCGGCGCCAGGTCGTGATTGCGGTCCGTCTCGTAGCTGACAGCCCCGAGCCGGCTGCCACGCAGAACGCGGTCGGCCATGCGTCACCCTCCTGTAGCGCGATGTCGAGGGAGCACCTCGACGGTTACGTCTCCGCCACCGGGTGTAACGTGCGTGGAGCTACGGTATTCCGGCGGCAGGGCAGAACGGACCCGCTGGAGTTACCTCGCGGTAACCCGCTCTGCGCCCGATTGACCAGTGTTCCCTATCGCCGCCCGTTACACACTCCGATGTGACGTGTCAGCCATGTGTGACGGTGCTCACCGGGGCGTCGACGAGTGTTCACACAGCCGACCGGACCGGTGCACGGCCGGGGGAGCGCACCGGCAGCAACGCGACCAGTCCCGCCACCAGGACCAGCACGATCCCGATCGTCCCCGCCCGGTCCGAGCCGAACACGTAGGTGAACAGGCCGATGAGCGCCGGCGCCAGGAACGACACCGCGCGCCCGGTCGTCGCGTACAGCCCGAACAGCTGACCCTCCTGCTGCGCCGGGCACACGCGCAGCAGGTACGACCGCGACGACGCCTGCGCCGGCCCCACGAACAGCCCCAGCACCAGACCGAAGATCCAGAACATGGTCGGCCCGGACACGAACAGCAGCACCACCCCGACCACGACCAGCCCGGCCAGCGAGCCGACCACGACCGCCTTCGGGCCGAACCGGTCGTCGAGCCTGCCCCCGAGCAGCGCCCCGGCGGCGGACACCACGTTGATCGCCACGCCGAAGATCAGCACCTGGCCCGGGTCCAGCCCGTACACCGTCACCGCCAGGACCCCGCCGAAGGCGAAGATCGCGTTCAGGCCGTCCCGGTAGAGCGCGCTCGCCCCGAGGAAGTACACGGTGTGCGGGCTGGCCCGGTAGAGCGCGCGCAGGTCGGTCACCAGCCTGCGGTAGGAACCGGCCACGCCCAGCTTCGGTGCGTCCGGCGCCACCGGCGGCGTCTCGGGCAGCAGGAGGAACATCGGCGCGGCGAACACCGCGAACCACACCGCCGCCACCAGCACCGCGATCCGCACGTCGAGCCCGTCGGCGGTGGGGACACCGAGCAGCCCGCCGTCGCCGGACAGCAGGAACACGTACACCCCGAGCAGCAGCACGATCCCGCCGATGTAGCCCAGCGCCCAGCCGAAGCCCGACACCCGCCCGACCGTCGCCGGCGTCGACACCTGCGCCATCAGCGCGTAGTACGACACCGCCGCCAGCTCGGCGAAGATCGACGCCAGCGCCAGCAGCAGCAGGCCCAGCCACAGGTAGGACCAGTCGTCGCGGACGAAGAACATCCCGGCCATGCAGAGCACGACCAGCGCCGTCCACACCCCGGTCGCCCGCAGCCGACGCCCCGTGCGGTCCGCGCTCTGCCCGACCACCGGCGCCATCAGCGCGATCAGCACCCCGGCGGCCGCCGTCGACCACGCCAGCCAGCTGTTCGCACTGACCGAGCCCGGCAGGTCCGCCCCGACGGCGTCGGTCAGGTACACCGAGAACACGAAGGTCAGCGCGATGTGCTGGAACCCCGAGGAGCCCCAGTCCCAGAGCCCCCAGGCCCACAGCCGGGATCGGCGGGGCGGGGCCGGCTCTGCGGTCGGAGCGGTCGAGGCGGTCACGGCGCGAGCGTATCGACGCCCGCGGGACCCGGCCTCCGATCATCTACGCAGGCGCCCACCCGGTCAGCTCCCGACGACGTCGAGCAGCCGGTCCGGCCGGTCGGACAGCAACCCGTCCACCCCGAGGGCCAGCAGCCGTCGCATCTGCTCGGTCTCGTCCACCGTCCACACGTGCACCTCGTGCCCGGCCCGGTGCGCCGCCTCGACGAACCGGCGGTCCGACGCCACCGGGATCGGCCCGAACATCGGCGGGACCTGCGCGAACACCCCCGCCGACGCCGGCAGCAGCCGGCCCGGGACGCCCCACGCGCGGGCCCGCAGCGCCACCACCTCGGCCTGCCCCATCGACGTGCACAGCCTCGGCCCGGCCAGCGTCCGGGCGACGCCCAGCCAGCGGGCGGAGAACGAGCCCAGGCACACCCGGTCCCAGGCGTCGGCGGCGTCGAGCACCGCCAACGTCGGCGCGACGACCTCGGCCGACTTCAGCTCGATCGTCACCCGCACCCCGGGGACCGCGTCGAGCACCTCGGCCAGCCGCGGCAGCGGCTCGGTGCGTTGTGTCCCCGTGACCCGCACGGTGTCGAGCTCCGCGGCGGGGCGCGCGTCGATCCGGCCGGTGCCGTCGGTGGTGCGGTCCAGCGTCGGGTCGTGGTGCACGAACGGCACCCCGTCGGCGCTGGCGTGCACGTCCATCTCGACGTAGCGCAGACCGTGGTCGGCGGCGGCGGTGAACGCGGCGACGGTGTTCTCGCAACCGGCCAGCTCCCCGATGTGCCAGCCACGGTGGGCGTAGGCGCGGGGGTGCGGACCGTCGAGGTACGGGTGGTGCACGGCGGTCAGCCTGGCACCTGCCCGATCACGCCACCACGGGGGAGCCGGAAACCCTCGGTGTCGATCAGGGGACGCATGAGGTCCCCGTGCGTGTCCAGCCGGGCCGGCAGGTCGTCGAGGGTGAACACGAGGTCCGCGGGCTCGCGGCAGCCCTCGACCTCCGCCCACGTCACCGGGGTCGCGACGGTGGGTCGCTCGCGGCCGCGCAGCGAGTACGAGGCGATGGTGGTCTTGGCGGTGTTGTTCTGACTCCAGTCGACGAAGACCTTGCCGCGCCGACGGGCCCGGGTCATCACCGCGATCACCTCGCGCCGGTGCTCCTCGGCCAGCCGCTCGGCCACCTCGCGGGCGAACCCGCTGGTCCGCTCCGGATCGGTGACCCGCACCGGCAGGTAGAGCTGCATCCCCTTGCCGCCCGACGTCGACGGGTACGCCACGAGTCCGTGCTCGTCGAGCAGGTCCCGCACCCACAGCGCCACCCGGCAGCACTCCACGATCGTCGTGCCCTCGCCCGGGTCCAGGTCGAACACCACGCGGTCCGGCGGGTGGCGTCCGTCGCGCGGGCCCAGGCGCCACTGCGGCACGTGCAGCTCCAGCGCGGCCAGGTTCGCCGCCCAGGCCAGTCCCTCGGCGTCGGCGAGGACCGCGAAGTCCGCGGACTCCGACCGGCCGCCGGGCGTCCCGACGCGGGCGGTGCGCAGCCAGCCCGGCGCGTGCCGGGCCACGTTCTTCTCGAAGAACGACGACCCCTCCACCCCGTCCGGCCAGCGCTTGAGCGTCGCCGGCCGGGCGTCGAGGTGCGGCACCATCACCTCGGCGACGGCCAGGTAGTGCCCCAGCACGTCGGCCTTGGTCGTGCCGGTGGCGGGGTAGAGCACCTTGTCCGGGTTGGACAGCGACGCCCGCCCGTACCCCTCCCGTCGCGCGGCCCCGCGCTGTGCCGTCCTCCGGCTCGCCCCGTCCACCCGGACCTCCCGCCAGTCGTCGGCCGCGCCCTCGGGGTACCCGGATCCGGCCCGGACGGCGACCACCCCGGGCAGGCCCTGGTCGCGCACCGCGTCGAGCAGCCGGGCGCCCGCGTTCGGGTACGACGGCGCCGCCCGCCGGTGCGGCCCGTCCAGCGGCAGCTCCTCCAGCAGCGCGCGACGCTCCTCGGCGGGCAGCGCCCGGACGTCGCGGCCGCCGGTGTGCAGGACGTCGGCCACCCACAGCTCGCCGCGGCCGGTCAGCTCGGCGTCGAGCAGGTGCCCCCCGGCGCCCAGGGCGGGCCCCAGGCCCCGCAGCGCACCCGGCGGGTCGAACGGCTCCCCGGCCCGGCCGTCGTCGTCCACGGGGCGCAGGGAGAGCCGGCCGCCGTCCACCCGCACCAGCACCCGGCGGCCACCGAAGACCGGGCGGACCGTCCAGCCGTCCCCGGTGGGCAGCCGGTCGGCGGGGCGGGGGACGGCCAGGACGACGTCGTGGGGGAGCGGCTCACCCCCGGCGTCCATGCCGTCGGGCTGGTCCCGGGTGCGGCGCAGCAGCCAGTTGTCCTTCCGTCCGCCGGAGCTGCGGTGCAGCAGCACGAAGCGGCCGCGGACGCGCCCGCCGTGCAGGACGAACGCGATCTCGCGGTCGTTCCACTTCTCGGTGTCGTAGCGGCCGTGGTCCCAGATCGCCATCCCGCCGCCGCCGTACTCGCCGCGCGGGATCTCCCCGGAGAACTCGAGGTACTCCAGCGGGTGGTCCTCGGTCCGCACGGCCATCCGGACGGTCTCGGAGTCCTCGGGCAGTCCCTTGGGGACCGCCCACGACGCCAGGACGCCGTCGCGTTCGAGCCGCAGGTCCCAGTGCAGCGCCGTCGCATGGTGCTCCTGGACGACGAACCGGTCGCCGATGGTGCCCGGCGGCCCGGCGTCGTGCTCGGGCACCGGCTCGGGCGTGCGCCGCGCGTCGCGCCGGCGGCGGTACTCGTCGAGGGGCACAGCGGCAGCGTAGTGACCGGCACCGACACCGACCGGTTCGTCGTTATGACAGTTCCGGTGGGGCCGGGACGGCTCGACGTGCGGGGAGTGCCGGTCGAAGATACGTTCGACCCATGACCAACGACCACAGCACCGACGCCGTCGACCCCGGGACGGCCGAGAAGGACCCCGCGGACTGGACGACCGGCGACGAGCCGATGACCGGTCCGCAGCGTTCCTACCTGGAGACGCTGCTGCAGCAGGCCGGGCAGGACGCCCCGGAGGACCTGGAGAAGCTGACCAAGGCAGAGGCCTCGAAGCGGATCGACGAGCTGCAGGACGCGACCGGCCGCGGGAACTGAGCCCGCGCACGCCACGGCGGCACGGTCGCGAGCCGGCGACCGTCGCCGTCGGCGCGCTCCTCGTTGCCACGACACCGATCAGACCTGGGCCATGCCGCCGTCCACGCAGAGTTCGGCGCCGGTCATGAAGGTGCTGTCCTCCGAGGCGAGGAACAGGGCCGCACCGGCGAGCTCGTCGGGCCGGCCGAGGCGGCCCAGCGGGACGTGCGTCGCCATCCGGGCGCGCAGCTCGGTGGGGTCCTCGCCGAAGTACTCGGCCTGTCCGTCGATGATGGAGGTGTCGAAGGGTCCCGGGGTCAGCACGTTGACGCGCAGACCGCGACCGCCGAACTCGGCGGCCCACATGCGCGCGTAGGACCGCACCGCCGCTTTCGCGGCGCTGTAGGTCGTCGACCCGGGAAGACCCTTGGTGCTCTGGACCGACCCGACGAGGACGATCGACCCGCCGACCGGCATGAGCGGCAGCATCGTCTGGACGGTGAACATCGTCCCGCGCGCGTTGATGTCGAAGGTGCGGTCGAAGTGGTCCTCGGTGACCTCGCCGAGGTCGGCTCGCTCGATCATGCCCGCATTGGCGATGAGGACGTCGAGGCGCCCGGCCTGCCCGCGGATGTTCTCGGCGAGATCCGCGAGGTCGGCTGCCGACGTGGAGTCCGCGGGAACCGCCGTGACCTTGCCGGCGATCGACGCGGCCGCGTCGTCGAGTACGTCCTTCCGGCGACCTGTGATGAACACGTGGGCACCCTCGGCCGCGAATCGCGCGGCGATCGCATGACCCAGCCCCGCCCCTCCGCCGGTGACGAGGGCGACCTTGTTGTCGAGACGCATTCCCGTTCCTTCTCCGTTCGATCGACCAGTAGGCACGGACCGAACGGTGACACCGGATCGACATAGGCACAATCAGTCTGTCACTATGTTTGCCATAGAGTGTGTCTATCGGGGTGGTGCGGCGTGAACCTGCGGCAGTACGAGTACGCGTTGACCGTGGCCGAGGAGGGCAGCATCACCGCCGCCGCCGAACGGCTGGGCATGGCGCAACCGTCGCTGTCCCAGCAGATCGGCACCCTGGAGAAGCAGGTCGGGGTGCGCCTGTTCACGCGCACCCCGCAGGGCATGAGTCCGACCGTGGCGGGGCGGGCGTTCCTGGCCGAGGCGGAGGTCGCCACGACGGCCTCCCGGCGGGCCTTCATCGCCGCCCGGGCTGCCGACGGTGACCTGTCGGGCGAGCTCGTGATCGCCGTCTATCTGGGGTTCGGGGCTCGTCAGCTTCCTCGCGCGCTCGGCGAGCTGCGTCGCCGGCATCCGCGCCTGCAGGTCACCATCCACGAGGAACCCGACCCGGCGGAGATGGAGCGACTCGCCCGGCAGGGCACGCTCGACATCGTCCTGGTGCACGAGATCCCGCCGGGTTGCCTGTTCGACGTGCGGGAGCTGGGTGAGGAGTCCTACGTCGCCGTGCTGCCCCCGGACCATCCGTTGCTGCGACGCGCCGAGCCGATCGCCCTCGACGACCTCGCGGGTGAGGGATGGGTGCGTTTCCGCCGTGCCAGCAAGCTCGACGAGTACCTGACCGGTCTGTTCGCCGACCACGGGCCGGCCCCGCGAACGGTCGGTCGGGCCTCACAGATCTCGACCGCGGTCAGACTCGTCGCAGAAGGTCTGGGGGTCACGGTGGTGCCGTTCTCCGCGGTACCCGACGGCTGGGAGCACCTGACGCGGCCGCTCCGGCCGGCCCTGTCGGAGCCGGTGCTCGCCGGCGTGCGACGCGCCCCGGGCGGAGCGGAGACGGCGTTGCTCGACCAGCTGATGCAGCAGGACTGGGGACGAACGGTTCACACGGCGACGGACGCACTGATCCGTTGAGCCGATAATGCACGTTATGACAGTTCGAGCGGTGCGGGCCTGCGCACCCGGGGTGACCCTCCTACCCCCGAACGGCGTCATGCCGCAAGGATCACCCGGCCCCGGTGCCTCCGGGACCTCCCGGCGTCCTAGGTTGGACGCGTGAAGGTCCTGCTGCTCGAAAACATCCACCCCGGCGCCGCCGAGGCGTTCCGACGCGACGGCTTCGAGGTCGAGACCCGGCCCGGGTCGCTCAGCGGCGACGAGCTGCACGACGCGCTCGCCGGCGTGCAGCTGCTCGGCATCCGCTCCAACACCACGATCACCGCCGAGGTGCTCGACGCCGCCAAGGACCTGCTGGCCGTCGGCTGCTTCTGCATCGGTACCAACCAGGTCGACCTCACCGCGGCCGCCGAGCGCGGCATCGCCGTGTTCAACGCGCCGTACTCGAACACGCGCAGCGTCGTCGAGCTGGTCATCGGTGAGATCGTCGTGCTGGCGCGGCGGCTGACCGAGAAGACCCAGCGGATGCACGAGGGCGTCTGGGACAAGTCCGCCAAGGGCGCGCACGAGTTCCGCGGCCGCACCCTGGGCATCGTCGGCTACGGCAACATCGGCACCCAGCTGTCCAACATGGCCGAGGCCATCGGCCTGCAGGTCGTGTTCTACGACACCGCCGACCGGCTCGCCCACGGCAACGCCCGGCGGATGCCGAGCCTGGACGCGCTGCTGGCCGAGTCCGACGTCGTCTCCATCCACGTCGACGGCCGCCCCGGCAACGCCGGCCTGTTCGGCGCTGAGCAGTTCGCCCGGATGAAGCCCCGCTCGATGTTCATCAACGCCTCGCGCGGCATGGTCACCGACGAGCACGCCCTGCGGGACAACATCCTGTCCGGGCACCTCGCGGGCGCCGCCGTCGACGTGTTCCCGGTCGAGCCCAAGGCCCAGGGCGACGAGTTCGACTCACCGCTGCGCGGCCTGGACAACGTCATCCTGACCCCGCACATCGGCGGGTCGACCCAGGAGGCGCAGGAGGGCATCGGCACCTTCGTCTCGCGCAAGATGCTCGACTTCGTGCAGCTCGGTGCCACTCCCCTGTCGGTGAACCTGCCCAACGTCGGCGCCCCGAACCCGCCCGGGGTGTTCCGGACCGCCTACCTGCACACCAGCACCCCCGGTGTGCTCGCCGACATCAACCGGCTGCTGGCCGACGCCGGCGTCAACGTCGTCGGGCAGTCGCTGTCCACCGGCGGCGACCTCGGCTACGTCCTGACCGACACCGACCAGGTCCTGCCCGAGGACGTGCTCTCGGCGCTCCGCCGGGCCGCCCAGACCGTCTGGCTGCGGTCCTACCGGCTCTGAGCGCTCAGGCGCAGGCGTTCGCGCCGTACTCCTCGACGTCGGAGGGGTGCATCGGGCCGTGCACCCCGTGGAAGACGACGAACTCGACGCCGGTCGGGCGGTGGAACAGCCCGCCCGTCCGGCGCCGGTACACCAGCGGCGCGCAGCGGTACCCGAACAGTGCGCGCGCCCACCCCTCGGCCTCGCCGCGCGCCAGCGGCTCCGACCCGGTGACGGCGAGCTCCCAGATCCCCACGCCGGTCGCCGGGGAGCTCCGGTCCGGTGCGGTCGAGGCCACCAGCGTCAGCTCACCGGTCCCCCGCATCGCCGGGACGACGGTCCGCGCGCGGTGCCAGTCGGCCACCGGGTGCGGGTAGGGGTAGGTCAGCAGGCCCTCGCGCAGCGCTGTCACGGGTCCCCCGTGCTGCTCGTGGATCAGCTGTGCCAGGTCCACCGACCGCTTGCGGCGCAGGTCGGCGTTGACCAGACCGGCTTCGACCGTCATCCCCGTGGCCTCATTTCCGTCCCCGCGTCCCGGGACGGACCTCCGGCGCTGAGGCGGCGCGGTGGGGCCCGACGCCCGGGTGGGAGGACCCTCGAACGGTCCGGCGTCGGCACCGTGTTCTACGGCTCGTAGAGCATTCTAGATCACGTGCGGCATCCGGGCGAGAGCGGGATCACATGATGGCCGGATCACACGAGGCGTCGGTAGTGCACGCTCAGCGGATCGACCGGGTAGTCGGCGAACGGCGGGCAGACGACGAAGCCGAAGCGCTCGTAGAGCCGCCGCGCCGGGGCCCAGTACTCCCCCGCGCCCGTCTCCAGGTACACCGCCCGGTGCCCCCGCCCGCGTGCCGCGTCGAGCAGCCGGGTCAGCACCGCGGCGCCGACGCCGCGACCGCGGGCCCGCTCGGCCGTCCGCATGGACTTGATCTCCGCTGCCGGGTGCTCGGGCACCGACCCGGCCGCCAGCTCGCTCAGCGCGCCGCAGCCGAGGAGGGTGCCGTCGTCGTCGCGGGCGGCCCAGACGGTCACACCGGGCCCGCGGAGTCCGTCGAGGTCCAGCGCGTGTGTGCTCTCCGGCGGACCCTGGGCGCGCATGTCGGAGAGGTGCCCTGCCAGGAACCGCCGGATCTGCGCTCCGGACAGGTCGTCGACGTCGATCTGCACGTGCTCCATCCTGGACCCTCCCCCGGCGGGCACGGCTCAAGAATTGCTCAAATACCGCGCCGACCCATTCGGCACGCTCCTATCGTCGGTACATCGCACTTTCACCGGCGGCGGGTGGCCGCGTACCGACCGGCGAGGAGAACACCGTGAGCGCAGTCGTCGCAGTACTGCTGGTCATTGTCCTGATCGGCCTCGCCGTCCTTATCGGAACGCTCCGTGAGGTGCGTCCGACCAGGCCGAGTGTGGTCCGGGCGCGGGACTTCCGCCGTTCCGCCCGGCCGGGCGCCCACGATTAGGAGGACCTCCGTCGTTATGCTTCCGGAGATCCCGGGTGAATCCGGGGCGGCGAACCGGGAGGAACTGCAGTGGCGAAGGTCGAGACGATCCGGCTGGTCGACGACATCACCGGCGGCGACGCCGACGAGACCGTCGATTTCGGGCTCGACGGCCGCCGGTTCGAGATCGACCTGACCGCGGACAACGCCGCGGCGCTGCGGGACGCGCTCGCCCCGTTCGTCGGGGTCGCGCGTGCCGCGGGGTCCCCGCGCACCGGACGCAACGCGGGCGTGTCCGCGCCGTCGGCCGGGCGCAGCGGTGCGGACGGCTCGGACGCCGCGACCCGCGAGCACAACCGCGCGGTGCGGGCCTGGGCCCGGGAGAACGGCTGGACGCTGTCCGAGCGGGGCCGTATCCCGTCCGAGGTCGTCGAGGCCCACCGCCGCGCCCGGGACGGCGACGCCGCGGGCGACACGCCGCAGGGCCCGGTCACCGGCGAGCCCGCCGCCGAGGCCGTGCCGGCGGCGCGGGCCGTCCCGGACAGCGAGACCGGGGACGAGGCCCCCGCGGAGCGCAGGCAGCCCTCCGCCGCGGCACCCGCGGTCGAGTTCAGCGGCTGACCCCGCTCCCCGGGCCGGTCCGGCCCGGGGCCCGTCGTCACCGGCTCGGTGACGGGATGCCCGGCGGCGGCGCCGGCAGCGGACCGGAGCTGTAGAGCCCGGAACGGTCCACGTCGCGACGTTCCAGGGTCGGCGCGACCGCGTTCGGCCGGTACGGCTGGATCGCCTGCACCTTGCCCCAGTCCCGGCCCGGGTCGCCCTCGAGGTAGGTGGGCAGCTCCGCCTGCTTGCCGATCACGGTGATCCAGCCCAGCGGGCCGCCGGCCTGCGGGGACGACCAGCCCTCGCCGTCGCCGCGCATCTGGCTGCCGTCGGCCTGCAGCCGGTAGGCCGGGACCTCGGCGATCCCGCCCGAGGTGCGGAACGGGTGCAGGCACGGGCTGGCCAGCGACACCGGGTACTCCAGGAACATCGGCTGGTCGCCCACCACCTGCGACAGCGGCGCCAGCTGCGGCGCGCGCAGCGGTGCGACGGCGAGCCACCCGTCGGCGCCGAGCGAGTTGTCCTGCACGACCATCCGGACCTCGGTCGCCGCGCGGGCGGTGTCGGGCAGGTCGAAGCGCAGCTCGCGCCACGGCATCTCCTCCCCCCGGCCGTCGTCGAGGGTGGTCTGCTCGACCACGCGGACCCGCCCGTCGGACAGCCGCGTCGCGTACTGGACGGTGAGCCGGTTCCCGTTGCCCAGGCGCCCGGCCGCGGTGACGACCAGCGGCGTGGTGCCGGCGCGCTGTTCGGCGGTCAGCATCACCCAGGGGGTCCGCAGGGTGCCGGTGTTGCGGTCGCCGCGGGGCAGGTAGCTGCCGAACGCGGGCGCCGCGTCGCTCCCCAGGCCGCCGGACAGGACGTACTCGAACCCGGAGGCCCCGGTCCCGCCGCCGGTCGGCGGGATGCCGTTGCGGACGAAGCCGCTGCCCCCGCTGTTGGGGTCGAGCAGCTGGGCGTCGGGGCTGTTCGCGGGGACGACGCCCGGCGGCAGCGGTGCCGGGGTCGAGGTCGGCTCCCCCGGCGGGGGCGGCGGGGCGACGGTCGGGAGCAGCCCGGAGCGGGCCGGAGCGGCCATCCCGGTCGGTTCCGGGGCGGGGGGCAGCACGCCGTCGACGGGGCGGCGCTCGGCGAACACCTGGCTGGCGAGCCCGCAGGACCCGCCGAACGGGTGGGACAGCGCGTCGGCGCCCATCGTCCAGGTCCCGGAGCGGTCCTGGATGGCCGAGACCATCGACCACACGTTGAACGTGACCAGGAGTCCGCACAGCACCGCCAGCGGTGCCGAGGTCAGCCGCAGCCGCCGTGTCGCCCGCAGCGCCGACGACGCGTCGCGGCGCCAGTCCCGGGCCCGGACCCAGCGGCCCAGCAGCGGGATCCGGCCCAGTGCCCGCTCGACACCCGCCAGCTGGTCGGGATGACGCTCCTCGCGGATCCCGCGCAGGTGCTCGACACCGGCGCCCGCGGCGAGCAGCAGCGCGACGAGCAGCAGGATCGTGGAGAGCTCGTAGCCGGCGACGGTGACCTGCTCGCCGGCCCACGGCACGCCCCAGTTGTTCGTGTACCACCACAGGTTCGGCCCGGCCGCGGACAGCGCCGCCACCAGGAACACCGCGGACAGGAACGCGAGCCGGTTGCGCAGCGAGCGCAGGACGTCCGAGCCGGTGGCGATCGCGGCGAGCGCCACCATGCCCGAGCCGAGGCCGACCAGGTCGCCGAAGTGGTGGGTCCACTTCGTCGGGGTCAGCGCGAAGATCAGCAGCGCGATCACGGTGCTGCCGATCAGGCGCTGGGCCGGCCCGAGCGCGGCGCCCGGGATGCGGTTGCGCCGGATCAGCACGACCACGCACGCCAGCAGGCAGAGGATGACCAGCAGGATCGGGAACCGGCGCGCGATGGACCCGTCCGCGAGCCCCTCGAACAACGGCGCGTAGCGCTGGGCGATCTCGGTGTACCACGGCCAGTCCGGTCCGATGTCGGACCGCAGCCGGGTGGAGTCGATCACCGCGGCCCAGCTCTGGTCCGCCCAGGCGATCATCAGGATCGCGGTGCCCGAGGCCAGCAGCGGCGCGAGCACCGGCACCGCGCCGACGGCCCGGATGCGGGCCGCGAGCAGGTGCCACAACGGACGCACACCGGCGATGAACGGCGCGATCGCGATCAGCCCGGCCGGGTTCGCCCCGACCGCCATCGACGCCGCGAACAGGCCGAGCGCGACCGGGAGCAGCCGCTGCAGGGCCAGCGCCCGCTCGACGCAGACCAGCGCCAGCAGCGAGCACACGACGACGACCGGCTCGGGCCGCAGCCCGGAGTTGTAGGCCATCCAGAACGCCAGGAACACCATGCCCGCGGCCCAGGTGGCGGCGCGGGAGCGGCGGGCCTGACGGCCCAGGCGCGGGAGCAGGCCGCGGGAGACCAGCCACCAGGCCATGATCCCCATCAGCACCGAGGGCAGCCGCAGCCACAGCAGCGAGTCCGAGACCCGCACCCACAGCGCGTAGAGGTCGTAGAACCAGCCGAACGGCGCCTCCGCGGCGTCGTACCAGCGGTAGTAGTTGCCGACGTAGCCCGAGGTGGGGACGTCGCGGACGATGCCGAGGGTGAACCCGTCGTCGGAGGTCTGGCCCCCGATCGCGGCCCACCCGACCAGCACCACCGTGACGATCAGGTCGATCGGCCGGGGCCTCGCACGGGACCACCAGCGGCGCAGCCGCGGCGGCCACCGCCCGGCGAGACCGCCGATGGCGTCGCGCCCCGCCCGGTGCGGGCTGCGGCCCAGGTGCCGGTCGACGCCGGCCAGCGCGAGCAGCGAGCCCAGCAGCGCCACCACGGCGACGACGGTGGCCGCGGTCTTCCACACCGACGGGCTGGTGTCGAAGCGGGTGTCCGGGGTGACCCGGACCGCGGTACCGGCCGTCGGGTCGAGCGCGGTGTCCAGGTCGGAGTAGATCCCCACGACCTGCGGCCGCAGGTCGCCCTCGAAGGTCTGCGCGCCGGAGCCAAGGTCGATCGTGGTGGACGTGCCGTCGGAGGTGATCCGGACCTCCGACGGGCCGGCCCGCAGCGGCGCCGTGGCGAGCTGCTGGCCGCGGTCGACCAGCGCCAGCTGGCCGTCGGCGACGGTCAGGACCATCCCGGAGCGGGCGCCCTCCGGCGACTCCGGCGGAACGGTCGACAGCACCGTGGCGGAGCCGTCGGTGCGGTCGTCGAGGCTGCGGATCGCGTCGGCGGGGACGACCACGGACATCGTCTCCGGGCGCAGCGCGACCAGCGGCGCGTTGACGTCGGCGGTGCCGTCCGTCACCGACGGCCAGACGATCGTGGTCGTGTGCTGCACCACGGGCAGGAAGGGCACCGCGACGGCGAGCACGAACGCCAGGAGGCCGAGCCGGCCCGCCCAGCGCAGGCGTCGACGGTCGCGGAGCGTGTCGACCGGAGCCGGCGCGGCGACCGTCGCTTCGGAGGTGAGCACCGAACGACGGTAGCGGCCTCGCTCCGTGTGATCCGGGGAGCCCCCGGGGGTGATCAGCCCACCGGGACGTGGTGCCGGTCGCGGAACCGCCTGCCCTGCAGCCACCACCCGAGGACGCGGGTGATCCAGGGCAGCATCACGTACACCATGACCGGGGTCAGGACGATCGTCGTGACCGCCAGCCGCGGCACGACGGGCCAGTCCGCGAGCAGCGCGCCGAGGGTCACCGTGGCCAGGAGGTTCATCGGGAAGAAGACGAGCCAGATCGTCGTCGCCTGCTTCCAGCGCGGCGGTGTGACCTGGGGCGGGCCGGCGGCCTCCACCGCGGTGGGCTGGTCGAACCAGCCCTCGATCCCGGTGCGGCGCTCGGCCCGGGTCATCTCCGCCAGGCCCTGTGCGGACCCGAGCCACCAGCGGCGCTCCGGGCTGGCCTCCCAGCGCCCGAGCGACTCCGGGGAGTCGAAGCGGGCGAGCATGTGCCACTCGTCGGAGCCGTCGCGGCTGCGGACCCAGCCGCCGCCGAGGAAGCCGGGGAACCCCTCGGCCATGAGCAGACCGGAGCGGATCCAGGCGGTCATCTCCGCGGCGTGACCGGGGTCGGCGCGACGGGTGAACGAGACCGTGACGGGGTCGCCGCCGGTCGGAGCGGGAGCGGACGCGGCGGCGGGGGTGGTGCCGTCGGCCCGGTCGCGGGTGTCGAGGGACATGCCCCTCATGGTGACCGCTGACCCGGCGGACTCCCAGCCCGGCCGCACGACATCACTCCGGGACACTCGGGGAGCCCGCTCCCCCGCCGTCCCGCGCCGAGAGGTCCCGCCGTGCCCGTACCCGTCCTGCGCCGGGCCACGGCCCGTGACGTGCCGTCCGTCGTCGCGCTGCTGGCCGACGACCCGCTCGGCGCCACCCGGGAGACCCCGGAGGACCTGGCGCCCTACCTCGCCGCGTTCGCCGAGCTCGACGCGGACCCGCGACACCTGCTCCTGGTCGCCGACGACGACACGGTCGTCGGGACCCTGCAGCTCAGCCTGCTGCCGGGCCTGGCCCGCCGCGGCGCGCTGCGGGCACGGATCGAGGCCGTCCGGGTGGCCGCGGGCCGGCGCGGCGACGGGCTCGGGGCGACCATGGTCCGGTACGCCGTCGACGAGGCCCGTCGACGTGGCGCGGCGCTCGTCCAGCTCACCTCCGACCGGTCCCGTACCGACGCCCATCGGTTCTACGAGCGCCTCGGGTTCCTCCGGACCCACGACGGCTTCAGCCTCCCCCTCACCTGACGGACGCTCCCCCGGGCCGGCCTGGTCTGGTCCTGGCGGGTCTGTTGTCGCTGTTTCGATGACGACGAGAAGGCGTCAATGAAACATTGACCGTAGAGGAAGCCACGGCGCCGACGGCAGGGATCCGGACCACGAGCGGGTCTCGACAGCCGTGGAGGGCATCCCGGTCCGCCCCCGTCCGGCCGCACCCGGGGGGTTCAGCGGGCCCTGGACCGGCCCGGTCGTGTGTGGCCGCCGGATGGTCCACCCCCACCGCGGCGGCCCGCACAGGGCCGTCCAGGGCGCTCCCAGCGCCTCCTGGGCCTCCTGGGCCTCCTCCGGCGACGACCCGTACCCCGGGGCCCCCGTGGTGCCACCGGCGCGTGGCCCGGTCGCCGGCACCGCGGTCGTCGTCGTGGCCCGCTCCCCCGCGACACGCCGGTGTCGCGCAACGGTTGACCGCGCGTACGCGTCAATGAACCATTGACATCATGAGGTACGAGGAAGCGCAGCGCTGGCTGGAACGGGCCGACCCCTCGATCGCGAGGAAGCGGGAGTCCATCACCGAACAGCTGGACGGGATGAAGGAGCGGGCGGCCGACGGCGTCCTCACCCACGACGGGGCGGCCGCCTGGTACGCCCTGGTGCAGGAGATGCGCCGGCTGGCCGACTACTACGAGCGCGACCTGATCCGCACCCTGCGGGCCGGCGGGATGACCTGGAAGGAGGTCGCCGACGCCGTCCAGGCCCAGCTGTCGAGCCGTCAGGCGGCCCAGGCCAAGTGGAAACGCCTGGTCGACCCGACCCGGCGGACCACCAACGGGAACATGCGCCGCGGCGGACGTCCCCGCCAGGACCAGGTCCCCCGGCACGACGGGTCCACGGAGCCGGACGGGAGCGCCGGTCAGGATCGGACGGAGTAGTCACCCCTCCCCCGGACGGCCCTGTCCGGTGACGGTGCGCAACCTCCGGTGACCGTCGTCGTTGATCCTCGTGACGACGGCATCCGAGGAGGCGGCTGGTGGCTGGACAGGGCAACGACCGGCGCAGGTGGGCGGCGGTCGTCTCGATCGCGGTCGCGGTGTGCACGGTCGGCCTCGCGCTGGTCCCGCCCGCCCAGGCGGCGGCACCGGAGCCCGAGCAGGTCGCCTCGGTGCAGGACCTGCTGGACCCCTCCCCACCCGGGTCGAACGACTGGGGCTGCCGGCCGTCGGAGGCGCACCCGGAGCCGGTCGTCCTCGTCCACGGCCTCTCGGCCAACCAGGGGACCAACTGGGCCTACATGGCCCCGCAGCTGGCCCAGCGCGGTTACTGCGTGTTCTCCCTGACCTACGGCCGCAACCCCCTGGCCCCGCCGCCGCTGACCCAGGTCGGCGGGCTCGCCCCGATGGAGGACAGCGCCGCCGAGCTCGCCGCGTTCGTCGACCGGGTGCGCGGGGCCACCGGTGCCGCGAAGGTCGACATCGTCGGCCACTCCGAGGGTTCGCTGATGCCGAACCACTACGTCCGGTTCCTCGGCGGCGCCGAGAAGGTCCGGCGCTACGTCGGCCTGACCCCGCTCTGGGACGGCACGAACACCGCCGGGCTGGCGTTCCTCAACCGCACCGGTGAGCAGCTCGGCCTCGGCCCGGCGGTCGGCACCGTCCTCGACCCGCTGTGCGCGTCCTGCCGCCAGTTCCTGCGCGGCTCGGACTTCCTGCAGCGCATGAACTCCGACGGCGGGCCCCGCGCCGACGGCGTCGACTACACGATGATCCTCACCCGCTACGACGAGCTGGTCGTCCCCTACACCTCGGGCCTGCTCGACGGCGCGCACAACATCGTCCTGCAGGACGGCTGCCCCACCGACCTCGCCGAGCACGTCGCCGTCGCATTCGACCCGGTCACGCTGCAGCACGTGCTCAACGCGCTCGACCCGGCCCATGCGAACCCGGTGCGCTGCCTGCCGGTGGGCCCGG
This sequence comes from Pseudonocardia sp. DR1-2, assembly GCF_023717215.1. Classification (NCBI taxonomy): domain Bacteria; kingdom Bacillati; phylum Actinomycetota; class Actinomycetes; order Pseudonocardiales; family Pseudonocardiaceae; genus Pseudonocardia; species Pseudonocardia sp. DR1-2. The sequence continues at coordinate 530,925 of NZ_JAMQOF010000001.1, forward strand.
ACGCACCCGCCGCATCCTGACCGTGCCACGCTGTCGCCCGTGACGGCGGTGACGACGGCGGAGGACCTGCTCGCGGCGGCCCGGGACGGCGTGGAGGTCGGCTCGGCCGTCCTGGACGAGACCGACCTGCGGGAGACCGACCTCGCCGGGCTGGTCCTGCGGGGCGGTTCGCTCGCCGGAGCCGATCTGCGCGGCGTGCGGCTGGACCGGGCGCGGATCACCGGGACGTCGCTGGCCGGGGCCGATCTGCGCGAGGCGGACCTGACCGACGCCGTGCTCGGCGGGGTCGACCTGTCCGGGGCCCGGCTGGCCGGGGCGACGCTCGGCGACACCCGGTTCACCGGCTGCCGGATGATCGGCACCGTCCTGCGCGGGCTGCGTGGGCTGACGGCGTCGTTCGTCCTGGACGACTGCTCGCTGCAGCTGGCCGACCTGCGCGACGTCGCGATGCGCGGGCTGCGGATCGCCGACTGCGACCTCTCCGAGGCCGATCTGTCCGGCGCCGACCTGCGCGACGTCCGGTTCGAGCGGTGCCGGCTGCGCGGCACGGTGCTGCGGTCCACCCGGCTCGACGGCGCCGACCTGCGGGGCTGCGATCTCGGCGAGGTCACCCCCGACACCCCGCGCGAGCTGCGCGGGGCGATCGTCTCCCCCACCCAGGCGGGCGCGATCTGCGCGGCGCTGGGACTGACAGTGCTCGAGCCGTAGGCCGGGTCAGCCGACGGGGCGGTCGAGACCGCCGCGGCGCATCGCGTCCTCGACCTGGCCGGCGATCCACGGGTCCTCGTCGCACTGCGGACCGGCCGCGGTGAGCGGGCCGAGCCGGACGACGTCCGCGGCGCGGCAGAGCGGCGAGGTGCCGGCGAGCTCGTCGTCGCCGGTCTGGTCGTCGGGGACGACGGGGCGCGAGGTGTCCGCGACCCGGTCCTGCCGGGCCGCCTCCTCGCGGTGGTAGGCGGCGAGCTCGGCGTCCCCGGCGGCGCGGGCCGCGTCGGCCCGGGACCGTGCCTGGTCGCGCAGCTCGGCGGCCACGGTGCTGACCTGGTCCGCGGTCCGTGCGTCGCCCGCGCGGGTGGCGGCGTCGCGGGCCCCGCCGACGGCGTCCAACACGATCTCGCCGCGCCCGGGGACAGCCACGGCGTCGGTCGGGTCGACCGCCGTGCCGTCGACCGCCGTGCCGTCGGCGGCCGCGGCGGTGGGGGTGACGTCCCGGGCCGGGTCCGTGCCGGCGGCGCCACCGACGAGGGCGGCCGCCAGCCCGGCACCGCCGACCAGCGGGACGGTGCCGAGAAGGGCCAGGCGGCCCGGCGTGGTGCGTGGACGTCGGTGCCGTGCGCTCATCGTGATCGCCTCCCGCACTGTCGGTAGCCGGAGCCGGAGGGGCTCAAACCTGCCTCGCCCGGCCGGGCCTCAGCAGGGGACGATCACGAACCGGACGACACGACAGACGACGCCCTCGGTGCGCGGGGCGTCCCCGGTCGGGGCGGGGGTGGCGGTCCGGGCGTCGTCGGGCGCGGTGCCGGTCGGCGGGGCCGGGGTGGTGGTCGGGGCGGGCGGGGTCGTGGGTGCCCCGGTCGGGGGGACGGCGGCGCGACGGCGCGCGTCGGCCTGCTCCCGGGCCCGTTGCGCGGCACGGTCCTGCGCCGCGCGCTGCTCCGCGGCCAGACGCTCCCGTGCGGCGGCCTCGGCGGCCCGGCGCTCCTCGGCGATCCGGCGGTCCTCGGCGATCCGGGCCGTGGCCGCCCGCACCGCCCCGTCGGCGACGGCGGCCGCGCGCGTCTCGCGGGCCGCGACCGGTGCCGTGGTGGGCGCGATCCCGGTGCCGGAGCCGTACCAGCGCGACGGCATCGGGATCGACGAGGCGTCGTCGACGGTCGGGCCGGACGCGAAGGTCGGTACCGGGACGTGGTCGTCGACCCGCTGGTCCGCCGGAGCGAACCCGCCGAGGACCCCGGTCCCGAGGAGACCCGCGACGGTGACCGACGCGACCAGCACCACCGGGACGACCCCGGCCAGGGTCACGCGGAGACGCCGGCGGCCCCGCGGCGGCCGGGCCCGGCCCTCGACCGGTCGGGGCGCGTCCCACGGGCCGACGGGCGCCGTCGCGGACGCGCCCCGGGAGCGGGCAGCGGAGCTCGGCCACACCTCGGGCCCGGCGGGGTCCGGGCCGGCCGGGCCGGGCCCGCCCGGCATCCGGTGCCGGCCGGTCACGTGGTGGAGCCGCTCGCCGTGCGCATGGGGTGATCGTCACCGGCGGACGGCGGTACGGCCATGCACCGAACGGGTGTGTCGCCGTCGCGGGCCGTCCCGGTGGGGTGAACTGCGCGCCGCCCGGACGGGCGGCCGGGCTCAGCCCCCGAGCAGCGACAGCGCGGGTCCGGGCACCCGGACGTCGACGGGCGGGGTCTCGGCGATCCGCAGGCGCAGCCGGAGCAGCGCCCCGTCCGCGGCGCCGGTGTCCGGGTCGGCCGGTGTGACGGTGCCCGGGGAGACACCGGAGGAACCGCTGCCGGCCGGGTCCTCGTCCGGCGGCGCGGCGGACCGTGGGGCGGCCTGGGGCGGGACGGCCACGCGCGGGGCGGGCACCACCGGCCGCGGGACCGTCGGCCGGGACGGGGCGGACCACCCGGTGTCGTCGCCGGGTGCGGTGTCGTCGGCCGGGGGCGTGTCGTCCGGGGCGGTGTCGTCCGGGGCGGTGTCGTCCGGGGCGGTGTCGTCCGGAGCGGTGACCTGGCCGGGCGCCGGCGCAGGGCCCGTGCCGGGCGCGACCGCGAGGGGTCCGGGCGCGGTGCGGTCACCGGCCGTGCCGCCGGCCGGGCCCGCCGGAGCGGGGCCGTCCGCCCCGCCGGTCGTCGACGGCGGTGCGGCGGCGGCGCGCGACCCACCACCCCCGCCGGACCGGACCGGGCCGGACCCGCCGGTGGCCGTACCCGGCGACCCCGGCTCCCGGGGCGACCCCGCCGTGGAGCTCCGGGGTGCGGCGGCCGCGGCGTCGGCGGCCGCCCGCACCGGTGCCTGCGCGAGCGGTGCCGGGTCGGCCATCCGCGCCGGGGAGCCACCGCCGGGCACGGCTGGACCGGCGGCGAGCGGCGCGGCCGGGCCGGGGCCGGTCTGCTCCCCCTGCTCTCCCTGCGCCGCGACGGGCTGCTCCCCCGGCGTCACGGTGACGACGACCGCCGCGGCGACTGCGATCGCCCCGACCACGGGGACCGTCACGGCCAGGACCCGCCTGACCAGTCCGGCCCCCGCCGCCCTCCGGTGCCTGCCGCTCATCGCTCGGTCCTCCCCCACGTCCGGTACCGCCCCGCGTCACCGAGCGTCGAGTCTGGACCAGACGGCGCTGCGGGGCCAGCCCGAACGGGTGAGCGGGAGCGGTGTCACCGCTCCAGTGCGCTGTGCATCCGCGCGAGCCGGTCCGTGCGCTCGGCCCGCAGCGACAGCGCCGTCTCCAGGTCGACCGCCACGAACCGGGTGCGGGTGCGCGGCGCCGACTGGGCGACGACGTCGAGGTCCCCGGAGACCACCGTCGCCACCATCATGTAGCCGCCGCCGGACACCGCGTCCCGGTGCAGCACGATCGGCTCCACACCGCCCGGGACCTGGATGGAGCCGACCGGGTAGGGCGAGTCGACGATGTTCGACGGGTCCTGGCCCGCCCCGAACGGCGGCTCGCGGTCGACGGTCTCCAGCTCCCCGCCGGTGTAGCGGAACCCGATCCGGTCCGCGACCGGGGTCAGCGTCCACGTGGTGTCGAGGAAGGTGGCGCGGCCCCGGTCGGTGAGCCGGTGGTCGTAGAGCCCCATCACGACCCGGACCTCGACGTCCTTCGCGAGCGACGGCCGCAGGTCCTCGGGCACGACGAGCCCGGCCCGGCCGGTGCCGGACCCGACGGGCAGGACGTCGCCCTCGGCCAGCGGCCGGCCGTCGAGCCCGCCCAGGGCGCCGAGCGCGTACGTGGCGCGGCTGCCGAGCTTCTCCGGCACGTCGATCCCGCCGGACACCGCGAGGTAGGCCCGTGCGCCCGCCTTCAGGTAGTCGAACGACAGCACGTCGCCCTCGGCGACGTCGAAGGACTCCCAGACGGGCACCGCCGACCCGTTGACCTTCGGGGCGATCGTCGCCCCGGCGACGGCGAGAGTCGCCGGGCCGGTGAACACCAGCTCCGGGCCCATGTAGACGATCTCCAGTGCGGCGGCGCCGTCCGGGTTCCCGACCAGAGCGTTCGCGCAGGTCAGCGAGTACTGGTCCAGCGCGCCCGACGGGGGGATGCCCAGGTGGTAGTAGCCGGAGCGGCCACCGTCCTGCACGGTGGTGGACAGACCGGGCTTGCGGACCTCGATGCGTGTCACGCGAGCACCTCCAGCAGGCGCGTGTTGTAGCCGTCGGGGTCGTCGAGGAACGGTTGCAGGTCGAACGCCACCGGACGGGCGGTGATCCGGTACTCCCCCGCCTCGGCGGCGGCGTGGAGCTGGTCGTACTCGTCGCGGTCGATGCCGCGGAACTTGACCATGTCCCCGGGCCGCATGAACACCATGTGCTCGGTGAAGTCGGGCTTGGTCTGGGTCGGGTCGTAGATCGGCGCCGGGGTGATGCCGAACATCTGGTAGCCCCCGGCCCCGCGCACCGAGTAGATGCAGGAGAAGCAGCCGCCGTAGCCGACGGTCTGCTTGGGGGTGTCGGTGCGCGGGCGCAGGTACTTCGGCACCACGATCTGCCGGTCCCGGGGCACCATCTGGTACTTGAACGGCAGGCCGGCGACGAAGCCGACCATCGAGGTGAACCAGGGCGAGCCGGAGTGCGCGGCGATGAACTCGTCCACCCCGGCGTAGCCGTTGATGCGGGCCGCGTACTCGATGTCGGTGGCCTCGGGGTCCTGGTGGCGGTCGCGGAACCGCATCAGGGTCTCGGTGGTCCACGGGTCCTGGTAGAGCACCGGGATCTCGACGACCCGGCAGTCCAGGGTGACCCCGAGCGCGTCGCCGACCCGGGTCTCCAGCTCCGTCAGCTGCGCCATCAGGGCGTGCGGGTCGAGCACGTCGGGGTCGTAGCGCACCTGGTAGGAGGCGTTCGCCGGGCAGATCTCCAGGATGCCGTCCGGACGTTCGGAGCGGAGCAGGTTGGTGATCGCGACGGCCTTGAAGTTGGCCTGCAGGCTCATGTCCTCGGCCAGCTCGACGAACACGAACTCGTCGCCGCCCCAGCTGTAGCGGGCGCTCATGAGGTCCCCTTCCCTTCGGCCAGCCAGTGTTCGAGGGTCCCGGTGTGGAAGTCGGCGTCGGCGACCCACGGCTCCCCGGCCAGGGTGCGGAGCAGCCCGGCGGTGGTCGGGATCCCGGCGACGGAGAACTCGTCGAGCGCACGCCGGGACCGGGCCAGCGCCTCGGTCCGGTCGGCACCCCACACCACGACCTTCGCCAGCAGCGAGTCGTAGTACGGCGGGACCGTCCCGTCCGGCTCCAGCCAGGTGTCGCAGCGCACCCACGGCCCCGACGGCAGCGTGACCCGCCCGACGCCACCCGGCTGGGGCAGGAAGTCCCGCTCCGGGTCCTCCGCGCAGACCCGGAACTCGATCGCGTGCCCGCGCCGGGAGATCCCGTCCTGGGTGAACCGCAGCGGCTCCCCCGCGGCGACGCGCAGCTGCTCGGCGACCAGGTCGATGCCGGTGACGAGCTCGGTGGTGGGGTGCTCGACCTGGATGCGGGTGTTCATCTCGATGAAGAAGAACTCGCCCGTCTCGTCGTCGACGAGGAACTCCACGGTGCCGGCCGAGGTGTAGCCGACCTCGCGGCACAGCGCGACCGCCGCGGCCGTCATCGCCTCGCGGGTCGCCCCGGTGATCCCCGGCGACACCGCCTCCTCGACGACCTTCTGCCTGCGGCGCTGCAGCGAGCACTCCCGCTCGAACAGGTGGACGGCGTCGCGGCCGTCGCCGAGGACCTGCACCTCGACGTGCCGGGCACGCTCGACGAACCGCTCCAGGTACATGGTGCCGTCGCCGAACGCCTTCTCCGCCTCGGTCGAGGCCTGCCCGAACGCGGTGCGCAGCGCCTCGGCGTCGGCGACGACCCGGATGCCCCGGCCCCCGCCGCCCGCGGCGGCCTTGAGCATCACCGGGTAGCCGACCTCCTGGGCGGCGGCGACCGCGGCGTCGGCGTCGGCGACCCCGCCGGGGGTACCGGGCACGGTCGGGACCCCGGCGGCGCGGGCGACCTCCCGGGCGGCGACCTTGTCGCCCATCCGCTCGATCGTCGCCGCGTCCGGGCCGACGAAGGTCAGACCCGCACCGGCGACGGCCGCGGCGAACGACGCCCGCTCGGACAGGAACCCGTAGCCGGGGTGGACGGCGTCGGCGCCGGTCTCGGTCGCCGCGGCCAGGATCGCGTCGGCGACCAGGTAGGACTTCGACGCGGGCGAGGGCCCGATCGCCACGGCGGTGTCGGCCAGGCGCACGTGCAGGGCGTCGGCGTCGGCCTTCGAGTGCACCGCGACGGTGCCGATGCCCAGGTCCCGCGCGGCCCGGATGATCCGGACGGCGATCTCGCCGCGGTTCGCGACGAGCAGCCTCATGCCGTCTCCACCACCGCCACGGGCTGGCCGGCGTCCACCTCGTCCTCGTCGCCGACCAGGAACTCGACGACGGTGCCGGTGGCGCCCGCCGGGATCTGGTGGAAGGACTTCATGACCTCGACCAGGCCGATCGCCTGGTCGTCGGTGACGGCGGCGCCGTCCTCGGCGAACGGCGGGCTGCCGGGGTCGGGACGGCGGTAGAACACGCCGGGAATCGGGGAGACGACCTCGTGTCGGGGCACTGCGGATACTCCTTCTCAGCTGCTCAGGTGGGGCTTCAGCGCGTCGTGCACGGCCTTGGCGAGCTCGACGGCGTTCGGGGTGTCGGAGTGCACGCACACCGAGTCGGCGCGCACGGTCAGCTCCTTGCCGTTCTCCGAGGTCGCCTTCCCCTCGGTGACCGCGCGCAGGGCGCGTTCCGCGGACCGCACCGGGTCGAACGCCTCGTGCTCACGGGTGATGATCAGCGAGCCGTCGTCGCGGTAGTCCAGATCGGCGTAGTACTCGGCGACGAACCCCGCGGGCCGGTCACCCCAGACCTGCTCGTGCGCGGTGCCGACCATGCCGACCAGCGGGGCACCGAAGACGTCGGCGGCGTCGGCGATCGCGGCGGCCACCTCCGGGTCCCGGGCCGACATGCCGTAGAGCGAGCCGTGCACCTTGACGTGGTTGAGCTCCATGTCGTGTGCGCGCAGGAACCCCGCCAGTGCACCGATCTGGTAGACCACGCCCGCGGTCAGCTCGTCGCGGTCGAGCCTCATCTCGCGGCGGCCGAAGCCCTCCCGGTCGGGCAGCGACGGGTGCGCCCCCACCTTCACCCCGTGCCGCTGCGCCAGCGCCACGGTCCGGGCCATCACCCGCGGGTCCGAGGCGTGGAAGCCGCACGCCACGTTGGCGACGGTCACCCAGGGCATCAGGCCCTCGTCGTCGCCACAGTGGTAGATCGAGTACGACTCGCCCATGTCACAGTTGATGTCCACCATGTCCGGTCTCCCTCCCGGTGGGTTCAGGCAGTCTGGCCGGACGCGGCGGTGATCGCCCGCCAGACCGCCTGCGGCGTCGCCGGCATGTCGACATGGGTCACCCCGAGGTGGGCGACGGCGTCGATCACCGCGTTCACCACGGCGGGCGAGGAGCCGATCGCGCCGGACTCGCCGATCCCCTTGACCCCCATCGGGTTCGTCGGCGACGGCGTGACCAGCTGCTCGAGCTCGAAGTGCGGCAGGTCGGTCGCGGCGGGCACGGCGTAGGACGCCAGGTTGCCGGCCGTCGGGTTGCCGGCCTCGTCGAAGGTGGCGTGCTCGTAGAGGGCCTGCCCGATGCCCTGGGCGATACCGCCGTGCAGCTGCCCCTCGACGATCGTCGGGTTCACCACGACCCCGCAGTCGTCGACGGCGACGTAGCGGCGGATCCGGGTGAACCCGGTCTCGGTGTCGACCTCGGTGACGCACACGTGCGTCCCGAACGGCCAGGTGAAGTTCGGCGGGTCGAACGCCGAGTCCGCGGTCAGGTTGGGCTCCATGCCCTCGGGCAGGTCGTTCGCCAGCGACGCCGCGCCCGCCACCTCCTGGATGGTCACCGACGGCCCGGCCGTCCCCGCCACCGAGAACCGGCCGCCGGTGAACTCCAAGTCCTTCTCGTCGGCCTCCAGCAGGTGCGCGGCGATCTGCATCGCCTTGTCCAGCACCTTGCCCGCGGCCAGGTGCACCGCGGTGCCGCCGACGGCGAGGCTGCGCGAGCCGTAGGTGTCGCGCCCGAACGGCGCGACCAGGGTGTCGCCGTGCAGGACCTCGACGTCGTCGGGGTGCACACCGAGGCGGTCGGCGACGATCTGCGACCAGGCGGTCTCGTGGCCCTGCCCGTGCGGGGAGGTGCCGGTGACGACCTCGACCTTCCCGCTGGTCGTCATCCGGACGGTGGCCTGCTCCCAGCCGCCGGACTGCAGCCGGACCCCGGCCGCGACCTTCGACGGCGACAGCCCACCGGACTCGGTGAAGTTGCCGAACCCGATCCCGATCTGCACCGGGTCGCCGGACTCGCGGCGGCGGGCCTGCTCGGCGCGCAGCTCGTCGTAGCCGACCAGCTCCATCGCCCGGCGCATGCAGGTCTCGTAGTCCCCGGAGTCGTACTGCACCCCGGACGGGACCGTGCGCGGCTCCAGGAACTTGGGGTGCAGGTTGCGCAGCCGCACCTCGGCAGCGTCCATGCCGAGCTCGCGGGCCAGGTCGTCCATGATCCGCTCGTGGCCGTAGGCGGCCTCCGACCGGCCGGCGCCGCGGTAGGCGTCGGTCGGGGTGAGGTTGGTGAACACGCCCTTCGCGGTGAACGAGTAGTGCCCGAAGTCGTAGAGCCCGCAGAAGGTGAACGCGCCGAACACGGCGATGCCCGGGGTGAGCAGCTGCAGGTAGGCGCCCATGTCGGCGAGCAGCTCCACCTTCATCCCGAGGATCTTCCCGTCGCGGGTGGCGGCGACGGAGACGTCCTGGATCTGGCCGCGGCCGTGCGTGGTGGCCTGGTGGTGCTCCGAACGGGTCTCGGTCCACTTCACCGGGGTCCTCAACCGGCGGGCGAGGACGAGGGCGAGGAACTCCTCGGCGTAGACGTTGAGCTTCGCGCCGAACCCGCCGCCGACGTCCGGGGCGACGACCCGGATCCGGGTGTCCGGGATGCCGGTGACCGCGGCGAGGATGTCCCGCACGAAGTGCGGTACCTGGGTGGCGGTGTAGACGGTGAACCCGGCGCCGACCGGGTCCGGCACGCACACCACCGCACGCGGCTCCATCGGCGAGGGGACGACCCGCTGCTGCAGGTAGCGCCCGGACACGACGACCTCGGCCTCGGCGAAGGCGGTGTCCACGTCCCCGGTGGCCAGCGGCCAGGTGTAGCAGTGGTTGGTGCCCATCTCCTCGTGCACGACCGGGGCGCCGTCGGCGAGGGCGTCGGCCATGTCGACCACGGCGGGCAGCTCGGCGTACTCGACGTCGACGAGGTCGGCGCCGTCGCGGGCGGCCGCGGCGCTGGTGGCGAGGACGACCGCGACACCGTCGCCGACGTGGTTGACCTCGTCGCGGGCGAGCGGGCGGTGGTCGGGGATGCGGATGTCCTCGGTGACCGGCCAGCCGCACGGGATGCCGGCGAGGAACTCGTCGTCGACGTCGGCGGCGGTGAGCACCGCGCGGACCCCCGGGACGGCGGCCGCGGCGGCGGTGTCGACCGCGACGATCCGGGCGTGCGGCACCGGGCTGCGCACGACGACCATGTGCAGGGTGCCGGGCGGGGCGATGTCGTCGGTCCAGGTGGCCCGGCCGGTGAGCAGCGCCTGGTCCTCCTTGCGCTGCATGCGGGTTCCCACCCACGGTGCCGCAGCGGTACCGGTCTCCTGCGTGGCGGTCACGACGCTCCCTCTGACGACGACTGCGGTCCGTGCCGGACAGCGTGATCCGGAACACGCCGGGGCGGTAGTGTCCGGACTGTCCAGTTCGATGTCCGGTACACGCCGATCCGGCAGGGGGTCCGATGGCGCTGACGCTGCGCACGCTGTGTGCGAGCCGCAGTCTCGGACTGCGTCTCGCGTGTCCGTCCGCGGATCAGGATCGACCGCTCACGTGGGTGCATTCGAGCGAACTGTCCGATCCGACGCCCTATCTCGACGGCGACGAACTGCTGCTGACCACCGGGCTCGGACCGGCGCCCGACCCGGCCGGCTACGTGGACCGGCTCGTCGCGCACGGCCTCGCCGGGCTCGGGTTCGGCTGCGGTCTGGGACACGACGACCTGCTCCCCGCGCTGCGCGAGGCCTGCGCGCGGGCCGGGCTGGCGCTGCTGGAGATCCCCGAGCGCACCCCGTTCCTGGCGCTGACCAAGGCCGTCGCCGAGGCCCGCGCCGCCGACCGCTACGCCGAGGTCGTCCGCACCGACGAGGCGCAGCGGGCGCTCACCGCCGCCGCCCTGGGCGAGGACGACCCGGACACCGGCACCGCCCGGGTGCTGGACCGGCTCACCGAGCGTCTCGGCGCCTGGGCGCTGATCTCCGGGGCCGACGGGCGGGTCCGCCGGTCCGCGCCCGCCGGGGCGGCCCGGCGCGCGGTCCTGCTCCGCGCCGAGATCGACCGGGTGCGGGACCACCCCGGGCCGTCCAGCGTCACCGTCGCCGTCGGGGACGGGCAGGTCGTGCTGCAGCCGGTGCGCCTGATCGGGCCCGCGGTGCTCGTCGTCGGGCGGGACCGGCGCTTCACCCCGGTCGACCGCCAGCTCATCGGCTCGGCGGTGTCGGTGCTGACCCTCGCCCACGCGCGCAGCGCCGCGGCCGGGCGGGCCGAGCGCCGCGTGCGGACCGCGGTGCTGCGGGCGCTGGCCACGCTGCCGGGCTGCGGCGCCGAGGACGTGCTCGCCGAGACCTGGGGCCCGCTGCCCGGCGGGGACCTGGTCGCGGTCGCGCTCGGCGGGCGGGCCACCGGTGCGCCGCCGGACGTCCTGCTCGACGCCCTGGAACGGGCCCCCGGGGTCGCCTTCCACGCCGAGCTCGACGGGCAGGTGGCCGCGCTCGTCGGCGCCGGCTCGGTGCCCGCGGTGCTGGAGGTCGCCGGACGGGTGCGCGGGGTGCGGGCCGGGGTGTCGACGCCGGCCCCGGTCGGTGAGCTGGGCCGCGCACTGCGCGAGGCGGGGCGGGCGCTCGACGCCGCCGAACGCCGCGACCGGGCGGTGCTGCGCTTCGCCGACCTCGCGGGCAGCGGACTCGCGTCGCTGGTGCGTCCCGAGGACGCCACCGCCTTCGCCGACGCCGTGCTGGCCCCGCTCGTCCGCCACGACACCGAGCGGCGCGGCGACCTGGTCGCCTCCCTGCGGGAGTGGCTGGCCCACCACGGGCAGTGGGACCCGGCCGCGTCCCGGCTCGGGGTGCACCGCCACACCCTGCGGGCCCGCATCACCCGGGCCGCCGCGCTGCTGGAGCGCGACCTCGACTCCCCCGGCGTGCGCGCCGAGCTGTGGTTCGCCCTGCACACCACGGACCCCGCCTGACGGGGCTCCCCGCCGATCGCTACCGGGCGGCGACCGACCCCACCGTGGCCTGCGGCGGCGCCGGGTCGGCGGAGCACACCGGGCCGGGGCGCGGTACGAAGGTCCCGCCGCTGCCCCCGGGCGGGGCGACCCGCAGCCCGCGCGCCTGTTCCGGGACGCAGTCCGCCTCCGGGTACGAGGTGGTCGCCCGGACCCGCAGCGGCGCCGTCGCCGCGGCCCCCGGCGCCAGCCGCACCCGCGCCCGGGGCCCGTCGATCGCGGCCCGCGGCCCGACGCGGGTCCCCTCGTTGCCCGCCACGAACGCGACCCCGGGATAGCCGTCGAGCACGCAGGGGGCGCTGCCGGTGTTGCGGAACACCAGGTCGGCGGCGGTGACCGGCCCGTCGGCGCGGGGTGCGGTGGCGGACACGTCGAGGGTGTCGCCGGTGCACGGACCGGCCGGGCCGCCGTCGTCGGCCGGGGCGGACGCGGTGGTCGCCGGGGGCGGGGTCGTCGCGGCCGCGGGGGCCGGGGCGGGCGGGCGCGGGGCGGGGACGCCGGGGCCCGCGGTGCCGCAGCCGGCGAGCAGGAGCAGCAGGGCGGCACCCACCCCGGCCTCGCGCGGACCCACCACCGTGACCCCCGTTCCGACGCAGGTCGCTGCGCCGATCGGCGTCATTGTGACGTGGTCGTGCCCCTCACCGGGCGGCGGGTAGGGTCCTGTGCATCGACAACGAGGTGCTCCGCCCGTGACCCCGTGGCAGCTGCTCACGCTGTTCGGTGCCGGCGTCGCGGCCGGCCTGATCGGCGCCGTCGCCGGCCTCGCGTCGTTGTTCTCCTACCCCGCGCTGCTGGCCGTCGGGCTCCCCGCGACGACGGCGAACATCACCAACACCGTCTGCATGCTGTTCCAGGGGGCGGGCGCGGTCGCCGGGTCCCGCCCGGAGCTGCGCGGCGCCGGGCCGCAGCTGCGCCGCTGGATCGGCCCGGCGCTGCTCGGCGGCGCGGCCGGGGCCGGGCTGCTGCTGCTCACCCCGGCCGGTGGCTTCGAACGGATCGTGCCGTTCCTCGTCGCGGTCGCGGCCCTGCTGCTCCTGCGCCCGCCCCGGCCCGCGGACGAACCGCGACCGCCCGGGCCGGGCGTCGCGGTGGGGGTGTTCGGCGTCGCCGTCTACGCCGGGTACTTCGGCGCCGCAGCCGGGGTGATGATGCTGGCGCTCACGCTGTCGCTGCCGGGCGCGACCCTGCTGCGGGCCAACGCGCTAAAGAACGTGCTGACCTGGGCCGCGAACGCCGTCGCCGCGGTCGGGTTCGCGGTCCTCGGCGACGTCGCATGGGCCGCGGTGCCCGCGCTGGCCCTGGGCCTGCTCATCGGCGGCCGGCTCGGCCCGGTCGTGGCCCGGCGCCTCCCGGCCCGCCTGGTCCGGATCGGCATCGCGGTCGCGGGCCTCGGCCTGGCCCTGCGGCTGTTCGTCCAGGCCTGGCTCTGAGCGGTCCGGCGTGGCCCTGCGCCACGCCGTGGGCGGGGCCCTCAGCCCCGGCGGTACTCCAGCATCGCGGTGACCGGGCCGTCGGTGCGGTGCCCGTGGCGGCGCAGCCAGCCGTCGAGCTTGCCCTGCACCGTCGGCAGGTCCGGGCGCCGGTGCGGCTCGGTGCGCATCGCCTGCTTGAGCAGCGCCAGGTGGGCGGTGCGGCTCGGCAGGTGGGTGAGCTTCGCCCCCGCCGCAGCCGCCCGCAGCCCGGCGACGGCGTCGGCGGACTCCCCGCGCGGCGGGTGCCCGCTCAGCGCGAACGACACCGCCGCCGCGAGCTGCCAGGCGTCGGAGGCGGGCGAGGCGGGCTTCCCGGCCGCGGCCTCCGGCGCCAGGTAGTCCGGCGTGCCCAGGACGTAGCCGGTCTGGGTCAGCGTGGAGTCGCCCTGCTTGCGCGCGATCCCGAAGTCGATCAGGTGCGGGTGCCCCTGCGGGTCGACGACGATGTTGCCGGGCTTGATGTCGCGGTGCAGCACCCCGGCACGGTGCGCGGTGTGCAGGGCGCCGGCGATGCCGGTCCAGATGCGGGCCGCGGAGATGTCGTCCACCGGGCCCTGCTCGCCGACGAGCTGGCCGAGGGACATGCCGTCGACGTACTGCATGACGATGACCAGCCCGTCCATGCCCTGCAGGCCCGGGTCGGACGAGGCGTGCAGCAGGTCGTGGATCTGCACGCAGCAGGGGTGGCGCAGCGCGCCGAGCGCGGCGGCCTCCCGGCGGATGCGCTCCTCGGTCTCCGGGTCCGCGGCGTGCGCGGACTTGACCGCGACGGTGTGGCCGAGCTTGGCGTCGTGGGCCAGCCAGACCCCGCCGAAACCACCGGCACCGAGGCGGCGCATCAGCCGGAACCGGGGCGCCCGCGGCGGACCGCCCGCCACGGGTGCGACGAGCGTGGGCCGGCGCGGTGGCCCCGCCGGGGGCCGTCCCGCACCGGAGGCCGGGCCGCGGGCCGCTCCCGGCACCGGGCCGCGCAGCGGACCCGCGGCGGGGTGCGCGGCCGGGCCGGTGAACGGCGGCGGTCCGGCGGGCGGGCGCCCGGCCGGGCCGGGGGCGTACCCGGCGGGCGGCAGCGCGCCGTACCCGGACGGCGGGCGGGGCGCGGCGGCGAACCCGGCGTAGGGCGCGGACTGCTCGACCGAGGACGGCCCGCGGGTGCCGTTCGTCCCGGCGGTGCCCGGGGTCTCGCGGGCGGAGAAGCGCTGGGCGAGCCGCTCGGCGACGCTGGGCGTCGCGGCGGCGCCGGACTGCGGGGCGAGCCCGTCGCCGCCACCGCGCCCGGCCCGCGACGACCCGGTACCGGTGCGTCCCGCGGCGGGTGGCTCGGCGCGGCGCGGCGGCGCGTCGCGCCCGGCGCGGATCCGCTCGACCGTCGCCCGCGACGGTGCGGGGAACAGCGGGACGATCAGCACCCCGGCCAGGCTCGCGGCGAGGATGCCGACCCACAGGTGCTCGGCGGTGCCCGCGGGGACCCCGCCGGTCAGCACGATCAGCGCGAACAGCGGGAGCCAGAAGAACTTGGCGGGCCAGCGGGGCCCGCGACGCAGCGCGGTGCGCGCCTGGACCGCGACGAGCACGGTCGCGAGCAGCGGCACGACGCCGAGCAGGGCGACGGAGGTGACCGAGGTGACGACGTCCCCGCCGATGGACCCGGCCACGGTGCCGCGGCCCAGGTAGCTGCTCTGGGTCCCGACGACGCTGCAGGTCTCGACCCGGATCGACGAGGTGGCCGACGGGCTCAGCCCGGGGACGGCCGGCACGCCGGCGGTGGCACGGCTGAACACCCCGCCCGCCCCGACGAACACCGCCAGCGGGAGCAGGCCCGCCGACAGCACTCCGATCCCGGCCAGCAGCACGGACTCGGCCGAGCCGTAGCCCGACGAGGACCCGGAGCCGATCCCCCGGCGCAGCAGCGCGACCAGCGCCGCACCCGCGGTGGGCAGCAGCCCCGTCAGCACGCCGAGCGCGGTGACCGACCAGGCCCAGTCCCCCGGGCACACGTCCGGCACACCGAGCCCGCGGATGCCCTCCAGAACCCCGGCGACGAGCGCCACCAGCGCGTCCACGCCCGTCCTCACCCCCGAACTCGCTCCGGGTGCGGCCACCCGGACTGCCCACTATCGCATCACCCGGGTGGGGCCCGGCGGAGCAGCGGGTGCACGGGGGCGCGCGCGGGCGGGTGCAGCGGGGTCAGCGCACGAAGAGGTCCAGGTCGGTGTTGAACCGGTCGAGCAGCTCGGCCAGGGAGTCGCGGTCGTGGGTCGGCCAGTGCGCGATGACCTCGCGCAGCGGCGCCAGGCGGGCCTCGCGGACCTGCTCCCGGGCGGCGAGGCCGGCCGGGGTCAGGGTGACGCTGACCGAGCGGGGGTCGCGCTCGTGCGGGGACACGTCGACCAGCCCGGCCCGCGACAGGCGCGAGACCTGGCGGCTGGCGGTGGGCTTGGAGACGCCCAGCTTGCCGGTCAGCGCGGTGAGCGAGAGGGCGCCCTCGTCGTCGAGCAGCATGAGGACCGGGTAGGTGTAGCGGTCCACGGCGTCGTTCGCGCCGTAGCCGTTGGACCACACCGACTCCATGGTGCGGCGGACCAGCAGCGTGATCTGCTTCTCCAGCGAGTGCAGCGGGTCCTGGGTCGCCGTGGCGAGACCGCCGGTCGCCACGGTTGCGTCGTCGTCAATCGGGCCAATCGGACGTTCCGTCATGATTCGCATGCTACACACGTTGCGGACTGCAACATTGACGATCGCAATCACGTAAGCGGATCGAAAGGTTCGTGCGCCTTCACGCAACGATGCTCCGCCGAACGAGTGTGATCAGCGACGCCCGTCGTCGAAAGCGCTGGACGAACCGCCCGTTACCGGACGGAGTGCCCACGTCGTGTTACCTACGTGTTGCGTCCCGCAATCATTAGCGTTGCAATCGATCTTACCGGGCGGTGCGGCCCGGGCCACGAGATCGAGGAGGCGCTCAACCGTGTGCGGAATCTGCGGCTGGATCGACTACCGACACGACCTGGGGGCGGACGAGCACGCCCGCACCCTCGCGGCGATGAACGACACGATGTCCTGCCGCGGACCGGACCAGCAGGGCGTGTGGGCCCAGGGTCCGGCGGCGCTGTGCCACCGCAGGCTCGCGGTCATCGACATCGAGGGCGGCCGCCAGCCGATGACCCTCGACGAGGGCGGGGCCCCCGCCCTGCACATGGTCTACTCCGGCGAGACCTACAACTTCCGCGAGCTGCGCGAGCAGCTCGCCGCCGCCGGGCACCGGTTCCGGACCTCCAGCGACACCGAGGTCGTGCTGCGGGCGCACCGCGAGTGGGGCGCGAAGGACCCACGGGACGTCGCCCGCCGGCTCAACGGCATGTTCGCCTACGCCCTGTGGGACTCCGGCACGAACGAGCTGGTGCTGGTGCGTGACCGCCTGGGCATCAAGCCGCTGTACTACTACCCCACCCCGCACGGGGTGCTGTTCGGCTCCGAGCCCAAGGCGATCCTGGCCAACCCCGAGGCCGAGCGGGTCGTCGACGCCGAGGGCCTGCGCCGGGCGCTGGCGTTCGTCTCCGACATGTCCAACGCGGTGTTCCGCGGGATGCGCGAGGTCCCGCCCGGCTGCGTCGTGCGGGTCTCGCGGGACGGCGGCGTCCGCGAGGAGCGCTACTGGGAGCTCACCGACACCGGGCACACCGACGACGTCGACACCACCGTGCACCACGTCCGCGAGCTGCTCGAGGACACCGCGCTGCGCCAGCTCTACGCCGACGTCCCGCTGTGCACGCTGCTCTCGGGCGGGCTGGACTCCTCGGCGCTCACCGCGCTGGCCGCGAAGCACGTCGACGGCACCGTGCGGTCCTTCGCGGTGGACTTCGTCGGCTACGCCGACAACTTCGTCGCCGACGACGCGCGCGGCACCCCCGACTCCCCCTACGTGCACGAGGTCGCCGAGTACGTCGGGACCTCGCACCGCGACATCGTGCTGCGCACCGAGGACATGATGGACCCGGCCGTGCGCCGGGCCACGGTGCACGCCCGCGACCTGCCCGCCGGCATCGGCGACATGGACTCGTCGCTGTACCTGCTGTTCTCCGCGATCCGCAAGGAGTCCACGGTCGCGCTGTCCGGGGAGTCCGCCGACGAGGTGTTCGGCGGCTACCGCGACTTCCACGACCCGGAGACCGTCGCCGCGGACACCTTCCCGTGGCTGGCCGGGCGGATGATGAACGCCGACCAGTCCGACCCCGGGCTGTTCGACCGGGCCCTGTGGGACAAGCTCGACGTCCCCGGTTACCTCGACGACCAGTACCGGGCCGCGCTCGCCGAGGTGCCGGAGCTGACCGGCCCGGCCGCCGACGACCCGCACGAGCGCCGGATGCGCGAGATCTGCTACCTCTACCTGACCCGCTGGCTGCCGGTGCTGCTGGACCGCAAGGACCGGATGAGCATGGCCGTCGGGCTCGAGGTGCGGGTCCCGTTCTGCGACCACCGCCTCGTCGAGTACGTCTTCGGCACGCCGTGGGCGCACAAGAACTTCGACGGGCGCGAGAAGTCGCTGCTGCGCCACGCCACCTCCGACCTGCTGCCCGAGTCGGTGGTGCAGCGGGTCAAGAGCCCCTACCCCTCCACCCAGGACGACTCCTACGAGAAGTCGCTGCGCGACCAGGTCGCCGAGATCGTCGGGCAGGGCGACGACGCGCCCGTCGCGCCGCTGGTGGACCGGGCGGCGGTGCGGCGCCGGCTCGACGAGGGCGGTGGGCACGAGGCCAACTCGATGGGCCGCCGGATGCAGCTGGAGCGCATCATCGACCTCAACACCTGGATCGGCGACTACGACGTGCAGCTCTCGCTGTAGGCCCCGTGGCAGGTTCTCCCCGTGGGTGGTTGTGTGGGTACCGACCCGCACGACCACCCACGAGGTGAGGCCACATGGGACTGACCCGCACCGACGGCCCGCTGTCGCCGTACGCGCCGACCACGGTGAACTACGCGATCGACGGCCCGCCGCACAAGCTGCTCATGCATCCGTTCCCGAGGCGGGTGCGGGCGGAGTTCGCCGGGCGCACCGTGCTCGACACCCGCGGCGGGTTCCTCCTCCACGAGTCGAACCTGCTGCCCGTGCTCTACGTCCCCGAGGCCGACCTCGACCAGGACGTGCTGGTCGCCACCGACCACACCACGCACTGCCCGTTCAAGGGCGACGCGTCCTACCGGTCGCTCGTCGTGGGCGACCGGACCGCTGAGAACGCCGTCTGGCACTACCCCGAGCCCGTCGCGGCCGCCCCCTGGCTGCGCGGGCTCGCCGCGGTGTACTGGAACGCCGCCGACGCCTGGTACGACGAGGACGAGCAGGTCTTCGCCCACCTCACCGACCCCTACACCCGGGTCGACGTGCGCCCGACCCACCGTGAGGTCGTGGTCGCCCACGTCGCGACCGACGGCGTCGAGACGGTGCTGGCCCGCTCGGAGCACCCGTGGGTGCTGTCGGAGACCGGGCTGCCGAACCGCTGGTACCTGCCCGCCGCCGACGTCGCCGTCCCGACCACGCCCAGCGGGCTGCGCACCCGCTGCCCCTACAAGGGCGAGGCGCACTACGAGCACGCCGACCTGCCCGGCGGGACACGGCTGGCCGACCTGTTCTGGCACTACCCCGACCCGCTGCCGGAGTCGGCGCGGGTCGCGGGGCTGCGGTCCGTCGCGGGCGGCAGCCGGGACGACGGCTCCCGGGTCGTGGTCACCGTCGACGGCGCCGAGGCCTGAGGGGACCCGGCAGCGCTCAGTCCTCGTCGGCGACGATCAGGGCCTCGATCGCGGGCAGCGCGGCCTCCAGCGCGGCGCGCTGGGCGGCGTCGAGCCGGTCGAGCCGGCGGGCGACCAGCGCGGTGCGCTGGCTGCGGACCTCGCGCAGGCGGTCGAGCCCGTCGGCGGAGATCGAGATGAGCACGCCGCGGGCGTCGCCCGGGTCCGCGGCGCGCTCGACCATGCCCTGGTCGTCCAGCGCGGACAGCACCCGGGACATCGTCGGTGCGGTCACGCCCTCCCGGCGGGCCAGCTCCGACAGGCGCAGCGGGCCGTGCTGCTCGACGGTGACCAGGGTCGACAGCTGCAGCGGCGGCAGCGACTCGGAGCCGTCGATGCGGATCCGGCGGTTCAGCCGGCCCACGGCCAGCCGCAGCCGGGAGGCCACCTCGTCGTCGCTCGTCTCGAAGCGGCTCGACACCACGGTGCCGCCGGAGCCGCCGGACTCGCTGCCCGATCCCTCACTCATCGCCCCATTCTGCCAAAGAAGTGATGAGCAATGGCATCGGCCCTCGGAGGCGGCGGGGTCGTGGAAGGGTCGGGGAGATGGAGACCCCCGACCCCGTCGCCCTCGCCGGCTCGCTGATCGCCCTCGACACCCGGGGCGGCGGGGAGCGCGCGGCCGCCGACCTGCTCGCCGGCCTGCTCGACGACGGCGGCTTCACCGTGCGCACCGAGCCCGACCCGGCCGACCCGGCGCGGGCGAACCTGGTGGCGCGCCGCGGCGACGGCCGCCCGCCGGTGACCCTCACCGGGCACCTCGACACCGTCCCCGCCGACCCGGCGGGCTGGTCGTTCGACCCGCACGCCGGTGACGTCGTCGACGGGCGGCTGCGCGGGCGCGGCAGCACCGACATGAAGGCCGGGGTCGCGGCGCTCGTCGTCGCGGCGCTGCGCAGCGACCCGGCCACCCCGCTGCAGCTGGTGTTCACCTTCGGCGAGGAGACCGGCGGCGACGGCGCCCGCCTGCTCACCGGCCTGGAGCCGTCACCGCTGCTGGTGGTGGCCGAGCCGACCGCCAACCGGGTGCTGCACGGCCACAAGGGCGTGCTGTGGCTGCGGCTGGTGCAGCACGGGGTCGGCGCCCACGGGTCGCGCCCCGAGCTGGGCGACAACGCGCTCGTCGCGCTCGGGCGGGTCGCGGCGGCGCTGCACGACCACACCTGGCCCGTCAGCGCCACGCACGGCGCCGCCACGGCCAACCCCGGGACGCTGCACGCCGGGGTGGCGCCCAACCTGGTGCCCGACCGCGCCGAGCTGGAGGTCGACCTGCGCCTGGTCCCCGGCCTGGACGCCGCCACCGCCCGCGACGAGGTCGCCGGGATCGCCCGCGCCGCGCTGGCCGCCACCCCCCACCGCGGCGTCCCGGACGTCGAGGTCCGCCTGGACCTGCCCGCCGTCGCGACCGACCCGGCCGACCCGCGGGCGGCCGCGGCCGCGACGGCGCTCGGGTACGGCGGGCCGGCGGCGTACGCGTCCTACTTCACCGACGCGTCGGTGCTCGTCGGGGCGCTCGGGGACCCGGCGGTGCTGGTGTACGGGCCCGGCGACCCCGAGCTGGCGCACGTCACCGACGAGACCTGCTCCGCGGCCCGGGTCGGCGAGGCCGCCGACGCCCTGGTCCCGGCGCTGGTCAGAGCTTGCGCAGCCGCACCCGCGTGACGTCGTGGTTCGGCCCCTTGGTCAGCACCGCGCTGGCCCGTGAGCGGGTGGGCAGCACGTTCTGCTCCAGGTTGGGCTGGTTGATCGTCGCCCAGATGTGCTCGGCCCGGGCCACGGCCGCGTCGTGGTCGAGCTCGGCGTAGCGGCGGAAGAACGACTGCGGGTCCCGGAACGCGGTCTCGCGCAGCCGCAGGAACCGCTCCACGTACCAGCGGCGGACGTCGGCCGTGGCGGCGTCGACGTAGACCGAGAAGTCGATGAAGTCCGACACGGTCAGCGCGCCCGCGACCGCGGGCTGGAGCACGTTGAGGCCCTCGACGATGAGGATGTCGGGGCTGCGGACCACGAGCTGGGAGTCGGGCACGATGTCGTAGACCAGGTGCGAGTAGACCGGGGCGCTCACCTCGGGGCGGCCCCCCTTGATCTCGGAGACGAACCGCAGCAGCTTGCGGCGGTCGTAGGACTCCGGGAAGCCCTTGCGCTCCATCAGCCCGCGGGCCTGCAGCTCGGCGTTGGGGTAGAGGAACCCGTCGGTGGTGACCAGCTGCACGTCGGGGTGCTCCGGGGAGCGGGCCAGCAGCAGGCGCAGCAGCCGCGCGGTGGTCGACTTGCCGACCGCGACCGAGCCCGCGATCCCGATCACGAACGGGGTGCGGGCCCCGCCCGAGCCGAGGAAGCGCCGGTAGGCCCGGTAGAGCCGCCCGCCCTCCTCCACGTGCAGGTTGAGCAGCCGCGACAGCGGCAGGTACACCTCGCGGACCTCGTCGAGGTCGACGAAGTCGCCGTAGCTGCGCAGCTGCTCGAGCTCCTGGGCCGACAGCGGCACCGTGGTCGAGGACGCGAGCTGCGCCCAGGAGCGGCGGTCGAAGTCCACGAACGGTGAGGCGCTCCCCCGGGCCAGCCCGGAGCTGCGCCGGCCGCCGTACTGCGGGGGCGCCGCGGCCGCGGGGGTCGCGCGCTCCGACGGGGGCGTCGGCTGCGGGGCGCTCACCGCTGCGCCGCGGTCGGGGCCCCGGCCACCGGCCCCCGGCGGCCGTCCGGGGGACCCGGTGGCGCGGGGAGCGGTGCGGAGGGCGACGTCGCCGTGGTCATGGCTGACCAACCTAGACCCCGGTCACGGCCCGGATCACCGTCGGGACGCCGTGAGATCACTCGCAGCTCCCGTCGGGCGGGCCGGGCGCGGCCGCCGTATCGTCGTGCACCGTTTCTCCCTGATGGAGGCCCTGAGCTCCGTGTCCGTCCTGCTCTCCTGTCTCGGGCTGCTCGCGGTCGTCGCGCTCACCCTGGGAACCGCCGTCTCCGTCGCCTCGGAGTTCTCCCTCACCGCGCTCGAGCGCAGCCGCATCGACGCCGCCGTCGCCCGCAGCGACGACCGGCGGACCCGCTCGGTGCAGCGGGCGCACGCCGGCCTGTCGTTCCAGCTGTCGGGCTGCCAGCTCGGCATCACCGCCACCACCCTGGCCACCGGCTACATCGCCGAGCCCGCCGTCGCCGAGCTGATCCGGCCGGTGCTGGAGGCCGTCGGGCTGCCCGCCGGGATCGCCTCGGGCACCGCCACCGTGCTGTCGCTGGTCCTGGCGACGGTGCTGTCGATGGTGTTCGGCGAGCTGGTCCCGAAGAACCTCGCGATCGCCCACCCGATGGAGGTGGCGCGCTCGGTGGTGTGGCTGCAGGCCGGGTTCGCCGCGGCGTTCCGCTGGCTCATCACCGGCCTGAACACCGCGGCCAACGCCATCGTGCGCCGCCTCGGCATCGAGCCGGCCGAGGAGCTGCGCTCGGCCCGCTCCCCCGGCGAGCTGAGCTCGCTGGTCCGGGCCAGCGCCGAGAGCGGCAGCATCGACCCGGGCACCGCGGTGCTGCTGGAGCGCTCGCTGCGCTTCACCGACCGCGTCGCCGAGGACCTGATGACCCCGCGCGTGCGGGTGGAGACCATCGACGCCACCGACACCGTGACCGACCTGGTGGCGCTGGCCCGCCGGTCCGGGTTCTCCCGGTTCCCGGTCGTGGACGGCGACCCGGACGTCCCGCTGGGGCTGGTGCATGTCAAGCAGGCGTTCTCGGTCCCGCCGGCCCGCCGCGCCGACACCGCGGTGCGGGACCTGGCCCGGCCGGTCGAGACCGTGCCGTCGTCGCTGGACGGTGACGAGCTCATGACCCGGCTGCGGGCGGCCGGGCTGCAGACCGCCGTCGTCGTCGACGAGTACGGCGGCACCGCGGGCCTGGTGACCATGGAGGACCTGGTGGAGGAGATCGTCGGCGACGTCCGCGACGAGCACGACCGCGGCGAGCAGAACCGGGTGCGCCGCCTCGGCGACGGGGTGTGGGCACTGTCCGGGCTGATGCGCGACGACGAGGTCGACGAGGCCACCGGCTTCCGGATGCCGCACGGGGAGTACGAGACCATCGCCGGGCTGGTCGTGGCCCGGCTGGGCCGCATCCCCGACGTCGGCGACGCCGTCGAGGTCGACGGGTGGACCCTCGAGGTCCTGCGCCGCGACCGCAACCGGGTCGCCGAGGTCCGGGTGGGCCGCACCACCGACCGCGCCACCGACCGCACCGCGGCGCACGGGGCGGTGCCGGCGTGAACGACCTGATCGCACTGCTCGCCGCCGTCGCCCTGCTCGGGGTGAACGCGTTCTTCGTCGCCGCGGAGTTCGCACTGATCTCCGCCCGCAAGGACCGCCTGGAGGCCATGGCCGACGGCGGGTCCGCCGGGGCGCGGCGGGTGCTCGACGCCTCGCACGACCTGTCCCGGATGCTCGCGGCCTCCCAGCTGGGCATCACCATCGCCTCGCTGCTGCTCGGCCGGCTCGGCGAGCCCGCCGTCGCGCACCTCATCGACGGGCCGCTCGCCGCCGTCGGGGTGCCGGAGGCGTTCGCCTACCCGGTCGCGTTCGCGGTGTCGCTGATGATCGTCGTCGTCGCGCACATGATGCTCGGCGAGATGGTGCCGAAGAACATCTCGATCGCCGGCCCCGAACGCGCGGCGATCCTGCTGGTCCCGCCGTTCCTGGTGTGGACCCGGGTCACCCGCCCGTTCATCGACCTGTTCAACGCGATGGCCAACGGCACCCTGCGCCTGGTCGGGGTGACCCCGCGCGACGAGCTGGAGACCGCGTTCACCACCGGCGAGCTCGCCGAGATGCTGGGCGACTCGCGCCGGGAGGGCCTGCTCGACGACTCCGAGAGCTCCCGGATCGAGCGGACCCTGTCCTCGGCGGAGGCGACCGTCTCCGACGTCGTCGTCGCGCTGGAGGACCTGGTCTGCCTCGACGCGGGCCCCGGCGGGTCGACGACGGTCGCCGCGCTCACCGAGGCCGTGGAGCGGACCGGGTACTCCCGCTTCCCGATCCGCGGCGCCCAGGGCAGGCTCACCGGGTACCTCCACGTCAAGGACGTGCTGGACCTCGCCGACTCCGAGTCGGCGACGATCCCGCCGCAGCGGGTGCGCAGCCTGCCCTCGGTCCCGGCATCGGCCCGCCTGGACGAGGCGCTGGCGACGCTGCGGGCGGCCCGGGCCCACCTGGCCCGCGCCGTCGACGGGCAGGACACCACCGTCGGCATGGTCACCATGGAGGACCTCACCGAGGCGTTCGTCGGCAGCGTCCGCGACGCCACCCACGCCCCCGGCACCCCGGCCTGACCGGGGCGGGTCGTACCGTCGGACACCGTGCCCACGCCCTCCGCCCCCACCACCGCCGTGCCCGTCCTCGACGGCGCCGCGTGGCGGGCGCGGGCGGCGGCGCACCGGGAGCGGGTCGCGGTGTGGACCGTGCCGCACCGCGAGCGGCGACGGCGCGGCGAGCCGCACCCGGTGTGGGACTTCCTGTTCACCTACTACTCCCACCGCCCCGCCCAGCTGGAGCGCTGGGACCCGGGTCCCGGGGTGGCGCTGGCCGACGCCGCGGAGCTCGCCGACCGCCCCGGCCACGTCACCCGGCCCGACGGCACGGTGCTGTTCGACCCCGCGGCGGCGCCGGCGCGGCTGCGGACGACGGCGGCGTTCGTGCACCGGCTGCTCACCGCCACCCGCTCCCGGGCGCCGCGGCTGGGCTGCTTCGGCCTGCACGAGTGGGCGATGGTCTACCGCACCGACGACGCCCGGCACCGCGACACGGTGCCGCTGCGCCTCGGGCGGGCGGGCACCGACGCCGTCGTCGAGTCGGCGCGGATCAGCTGCACCCACTACGACGCCTACCGGTTCTTCACCGACGCCGCGGCCCCGCGCAACGAGCTCGTCCCGACCCGGGAGCGGCAGGTCGAGATGGAGCAGCCGGGCTGTCTGCACGCGACGATGGACCTCTACAAGTGGGCCTACAAGCTCGCCCCGGCGGTGCCGTCGGAGGTCGTGGCCGACTGCTTCGCCCTGGCCGCGGACGTGCGCGAGCTGGACATGCGGGCCTCCCCCTACGACCTGTCCGGCCACGGGTTCGACCCGGTGCCGATCGAGACGCCCGCCGGGCGCGCCGAGTACGCCCGCGCCCAGGCCGGGTTCGCCGAGCGGGCGGCGCCGCTGCGCGAGGAGCTGATCGACCTCGCGGGGCGCCTCGCCGGGGCCGGTGACCGGCCCGGGAACGACGACGGGGCCGCCGGGGAGGTCCCCGGCGGCCCCGCGACCGCGTAGCGGCTCAGCTCGCGACGAGCTCGTCCAGCAGGCCGTTGCGGGCCGAGGCGACCAGGTCGGCGAACTGGTCCACGCTCATCTGCACGCGCTGGCCGAAGTCGTCGGTGACCACGATGCGCTTCTCCGGCGCGGCGGCGTCGTCGACGTACAGCTCGGGGCATCCGCAGTTGCAGCTGCCGCAGAAGGTGGCGATGTGTCGCACTCGGGTGCTCCTCGTCGTCGGTCCGGGGTGGCGGGACGGGTGCCCGCGCCGTCGTGAGGGGTCGCGCACCCTGGCCCGCCGGTTCCGGGCGTCACCCGATGGGGTCAACCGGTCACCGTCGGGGCACTAGTGCTTCGGGAGGTCGGCCGGGTCGGTGCCCTCGATGAAGAAGTCGATGTCGTTGTGCTCGGAGTCGCCGTACGGGGCGAGGTCGGTGACGCCGTGCGCGGCGAGCACCTCGTCGTCGATGAAGGTCTGCCCGGTGGGGCGGGCCGGGTCGGTCAGGACCGCCACGGCGGCGTCGGCCATGATCTCCGGGGTGCGGGCCCGCCTGCCGGCGTCGTCGCCGCCGAGCAGGTTGACCACGGCCGCGGTGGCGATGGTGGTGCGCGGCCACAGGCAGTTGGCCCGGATGCCGTCGCCGGCGAACTCGTGCGCCCAGCCCAGGGTCAGCAGCGACATGCCGTACTTGGAGAGCATGTAGGGCGGGAACTCCCCGAGCCACTTCGGGTCGAGGTTGATCGGCGGGGACAGGGTGAGGACCTGCGCGTCGTCGGAGGCCTTCAGGTGGTCCAGCGCGGCCCGGGTCAGCAGGTAGGTGCCGCGCGAGTTGATCGACTGCATGAGGTCGTAGCGCTTGGGCGTGACGTCGGCGGTGCCGCTCATGTTCAGCGCACTGGCGTTGTTGACGACGATGTCGACGCCGCCGAAGGTCTCGACGGCGGTCGCGACGGCGCGGTCCACGTCCTCCTCGACCCGCACGTCGCCGACGACGGCGACCGCCTTGCCGCCGGCCTGCTCGATCTCGGCGACCGCGGTGTGCACGGTGCCGGGCAGCCGCGGGTCGGGCTGGTCGGTCTTGGCCAGGATGACGGAGTTGGCGCCGCGGCGGGCGGCCGCGAGCAGGATCGCGAGGCCGATGCCACGGCTGCCGCCGGACATGACGATGGTGCGGCCGTTCAGGTCCCGCTGGGCAGGCTCGGTCATGGGGTCCTCCGGTGACGGTGCGTCGGTGCACGTGCTCGGAGCGCACTGTAACAGTCAGATCTGACCGTTTCTGTGGAGGTGGATCACACGCGCCGGTCGCAGTCGGTTCAGGGCGGCCGCGACCTCGTGCCGCCGCGGGACCGCGACGTCCACGGGGGCGCCCCGGGTGATCGCGTCGGGCCCCTCGCGGCGCACCGCCTCCTCCAGCCGGTCCAGGGCGTGGGCGAGGGTGACCCCGCGCAGGTCGAGGGCGGCCAGGGCGTACCCGACGCCGGTGGTCTGGCCGGGGTCGGCGAGCTGGGCGATCGCGGACAGGTCGATGTCGTCGGCGCCGAAGATGAGCCGGCCGCGGCCACGGGCGGTCACCCGGCGCCGGCCGCGCACCGAGGCGTCCACGCTGCGGGGGTCGAACTCGCGGCGCGCGAACGCCGGGAACGCGGGGTCGCCCGCCTCGTCCGCCCGCCCGGCGATCTCCCGGGCCCGCCCGGTGACCTCGGAGGCGGCGTAGTCCTGCAGCAGGACCACCGTGTCGGCGCGGTCGAGGTACTCCCCCGACCCGCCCATGACGAGCACGGTGGACACCCCGTGCCCGCGGTGCAGCGGCCGGACCCGCTCGACGAACGGGACCAGCGGCTCGGCCGGGATCAGCGCGCGCATCCGGTCGTCGCGGATCATGGCGTTGGTGGCGGCGGTGTCCTCGTCGATCAGCAGCACGCCGGCACCGGCCTCCAGCGCCTCGACCGTGGCGGCGGCCTGGGAGGTCGACCCGGACGCCGACTCCGTCGAGAAGTCGTCGGTGGGGTTCCCGGACGGCAGGCCGGTGACGAAGGCCGACACGTCGACGCGCTGCACCGAGCGCTCGTCCTCGGCGCGCACCGACACCGTGTCGGCACGGGCGACGACGCGCTCACGGCCGTCGCCGGGGACGTGGTCGTACACGCCGCTCTCCAGCGCGCGCAGCAGCGTGGACTTGCCGTGGTAGCCGCCGCCGACGATCAGCGTGACCCCCTCGGGGACGCCCATCCCGGTCACCGTGCCGCGGTGCGGGACGTCCAGCGTCACCCGCAGCTCCGGCGGGGAGACGAACGGCACCCCGCCGGCCAGCGGCCGGTCGTCGACACCGGAGGCCCGCGGCAGCACCGCGCCGTCGGCGACGAACCCGACCAGGCCACGACCGGCCAGCGCGTCGCGCAGGGCACCCGCGTCCTCGACGGTCTCCACGAACTCCTCGGCCGCGGCGGTGTCGGCGGTCTCCCAGCGCAGCGCGCCGAGCACCGCGCGGGGCAGCACGACCGTCAGCGCGGCGGCCGCGGCCCCGCCGTCGATCCGGCGCCCACGGCCGGGCAGCGGGACCGACAGCTCGGCGACGACCGTGCCGTCGGGCCGGATGCGGACCGCACTGCGGTCGAGCACCTCCTGGCCGCCCGCGTCGACCCGCAGGGTGCTGTGCTCCACGGCGCGGCGCAGGGCGCGGGCGAGGAACCCGCCGAGGGCACGCGCGCGGACGGCGCCGCGGTACAGGCCGGGCGGCAGTCCCGCGGTCCGGGCGGGCACGGTCACCCGCAGCCGCGACGGCGGCGCGAAGGGGTCGGCCTGCACCGTCCGGATCTCGAGGTCGTAGCCGTCCTCACCCGTCCAGACGCCGGTGAGGCCCTTGTAGGAGCGGTACGAGGCTCCGTCGAGGTCCTGCAGCCGGTGACCGAGCGCGGCGACGTCGCCACGCCGGCGGGGCGCGTCCGGGCGGTCGTGCGGGGTCATGCGGGGCTCTCTCCTCCACCGTCGTGGCGGCCACCCGCGGGCCCCGCCGGGCCCGGTCCGCGGCGGACCGGGCCCGGGCGCGGGTCAGCGCGCGGTGAACGCCTGGATCACCAGCTGGTCCCCGGGCGGGGTGGCGGCGCAGCCGGTGCCCTCCATCGGGACGAACAGCGAGTCGGTCTCGCCGGGCGGGTAGACGCGCAGGCCGCGCACGGCCGTCGGGCGGCAGGCCGCCTCGTCGAAGTTGCGCACGTTCACCACCCGCAGTGTCGCACCGGCGGTCCCGCCGGGGGCGAGGCGCACCGGGTCACCGTGCCCGCCCTGCATCGCGGCGGCCGGGCCGATCTGGTGGCCGTCGTCGCCGCCGACGTAGGACACGCCGGGGAAGCCCCGCACGTAGCAGGTGCGGCCGCCCTGGTTGCGCAGCGTCAGCGTCACGTACGACGAGCCCGCGGCGCCGCCGCCCGGGTCGGCCGCGACCGAGCCGGCGAGCTCGGAGGTGTGGCAGCGCTCGTCGCCGCCCGCCTCGGCGCCCCCGGTGCCGGTGTGGGTGCCACCGTTCCCGGCTCCCCCGGCCGATCCGGTGCCCCCGGCGTCGGACACCGGGGCGCTCGTCGTCGGCGCGGCGGCACTCGGGGTGGCGGAGGCGCCGCCGGGCCCGGCGGCCGCCGGCCAGTCGCCACCGCCCCCGCAGCCGGCCAGCACGGCGCCGCAGGCGGCGATGGTCACGGCCCAGCGGGCGGTGCGGTGCAGGACGTACCCGTCCATGTCAGTCCCCCGATCGTCATGGTGTGTACGTCTCCTCGGACGTATCGGCACGCAACCGGTTGCCCCGATCCTTCGTGATGCGAACGAGAGTTCACCCGTCCGTTCCCGACAGTCGCCCGGTCGGTACCGTCCTGTCCCGTGTTGTCGCGTATGTCCGGTATTCATCTGGCCCGTGGGGCCGCGATCGGCGTGGTCGAGACCATCCCGGGGGTCAGCGGCGGGACCATGGCCCTGGTCGTCGGGATCTACGAGCGCCTGATCGCCCAGGGGGCCCACCTCGTCGCCGCGGCCCGGGGGCTGCTCCCGGGGGCGGCGGGCGGTGACGCGGCGCCCCGCGAGGAGCTGCGACGGCTGGACTGGGGCCTGCTGCTGCCCGTCGCACTGGGCATGGTGCTGGCGGTCCTGGCGGCGTCGCAGGTGCTCCCGGGGCTGATCGAGGACCACCCCGTCGGCGCCCGGGCGGTGTTCCTGGGGATGGTCGCCGCGTCGGTGGCGGTCCCGCTGCGGATCACCGGGCGGCTGCGCGGGCCGCGCGAGTGGGCGCTGGTCGTCGTCGCGTTCGTGGCGACGTTCGCGGTCAGCGCGCTCCCCCCGGCCGTCGGCGACGGCCGCCCGCCGATGCCGCTGGTCGGGCTGGCCGCGGCGGTCGCGGTGTGCGCGTTGGTGCTGCCGGGCTTCTCCGGGTCGTTCCTGCTGCTGGTGTTCGGGCTCTACGAGCCGACCCTGCGCGCGGTGCGCGACCTCGACCTGGCCTACATCGCGGTGTTCGGGCTCGGCGCCGTGCTGGGGCTCGCGAGCTTCGTGTCGGTGCTGACCTGGCTGCTGGAGCACCACCGCCGCACCCTGATGGTGATCATGACCGGGGTGCTGCTGGGGGCGCTGCGGGCGCTGTGGCCCTGGCAGGACGACGCCCGCGGTGCCCTGGCGCCCGACCCGGGCTGGTGGTGGATGCTGCTGCCGGCCGCGGCCGGCGCCGCGGTCGTCCTGGCGATCATGGCCGTCGAGCGGCGGGTGGACGGGTCGGCGGCGCCGGCCGCCCCGGACGACACCCCCGAGCACGCCCCTGACCGGGCCGCGACCCGGGTCATGGACCGCGTCCCGGGCCCCGTCACGGACCCGGGCGCGCACCGCGCCGTGGACCGGACCGTGCATCGAACCGTGGACGACGCCGACGTGACCCGCCCGATCCCCCGGGTGGAGCCGCCGCCGCGCCGCGACCGCTGAACGGCGGGCCGGGGATCCCGACGGCCGGGCGCCCGGCTCAGCGCTCCAGCCACTCCGGGCGTCCGGAGCCGCGCGGGACGAGCACCGTGCGGTACTCCCCCGGCGTCGCGCTCATCGTGACCTGGTCGGTCACCCCCTGGTAGTGCCCCAGCGGGGTCTGCGCGGTGAACGTCTCCGGGGCGGGGTAGGCGTGGCGCTCGCCGGTGCCCGCGACCTCGCGGGCGTAGCCGAGGTCGAGGACCCCGAGCTCCAGCATCCAGAGCGCGGCCCGGGCCAGCGACACCTCCACCGCCCAGGAGCCGCCCTCCACCGCGCGGCGGCGCAGTGCCGCCGCGACCCCGGCGGCGGTCAGCCAGGACACGATGTAGTCGTTGACGACCAGGATCGGTGAGAGCCGGGGCGCCACCGTCGGGTCGGTGGCCGAGCCGCCCTCCAGGGTCATCATCCCGACGAGGGTGCCCGCGGACTGGTCGAACCCGACGCGGTGCGCCCACGGCCCGACCGGCCCGTGCAGGGTGTTCGAGGCGTGCACGATGCCGGGCCGCACCGCGGCGGCCTCCTCGGCGGACAGCCCGAGCCGGGCCAGGTAGCCGGGGCGGCGGTTGGCGTAGAACACGTCGGCGTCGGCGAGCAGCCCGCGCAGCAGCGCGGCGCCGTCGGCGGCGTGCGGGTCGACCGTGGCGGACCGGACGCCGACGTTCGCGGTGACGTAGGTGCTGTCGTGCTCGAACTCCGTGGGGCGCCAGATGTTGAGCACGTCCGCGCCGTGCAGGGCCAGCGCGCGCCCGGTCCCGGCGCCGGCGATGACGTGGCCCATCCCGAGCGCGCGCAGCCCGTCCAGCGGCAGGTCGGCGCGACGACGCCGCGGGAACGGCTCGGGCGGGGCGTCGCCGATGCGGCGCAGGGTGATCGGCGGGGTGCCGGCCAGCGCCGCGTGCTGCTCGGTCGCGAGCCACTCGGCGGGGGTGCGGGCCATCGGCATGACGATGCCGGCGTCGCTCGCGGCCGCCTCCAGCTCGGCGGCGTCCCACCGGGCGACCGCGTCGGCGACGCCGCTCTCGGGCACCCCGAGGAAGGTCTCGGCCCGGGCCCGCAGTGCCGGGTACGGGTTGAGCGGCATCACCCAGCGGTCGTCGCGGGTGCGGTGGAAGGAGAACCCGAGCGCCTGCGAGGTGATCGCCGGGCTGGCGGCGGGATGGCCGTTCACCAGCTCCCAGCGGCGGTCGTAGAACGGGCACAGCCGGTGCGGGGCGCGGCGCACGTCGACGGTGACGTCCTGGCCGTCGCCGCCGCGGTCGCGGTGCACCGCGGCCATCCCGACCGACTTCGCGGCGAGCGCGACGGCCGCACCGCCGCCGAGGCGCAGCGCGCTGGGCACGACCGGGTCGGCGCCGACGAAACCGACCCGCCCGCCGGCGTCGGCGCCGCTCATCCCGACGCAGCCCAGCAGCTCGTCGAGGGCCGCGCCGGGGTCGAAGGCGTCGTCGGTGGCGGGGGACGCGACGTTCGCGAGGATGCGCTCGGCGGTGGCGTCGCCGGTCGTGGCGCCGGTGGTGGTCATGCGGTGGGTCCTTCCACGTGCCGGGCCCGCAGGTACTCGCCCACGGACTTGCCGATCTGGTCCACGCGCAGGTTGGCCGAGCCGCCCGAACCGAGCAGCCCGACGAGCACCAGGTGCACCGCGCGCAGGTGCGGGAACTCGTGGCGGACGATGCGGCCCCGGGCCTCGGGGAGCAGCGCGGCCGCCCGCTCGGTGGTCAGGGTGGCACGCAGCCACTCCCAGTGCGCGTGGTCGCGGCACCAGACGCCCACGTTGGCGTTGCCGCCCTTGTCCCCCGCCCGGGCCCACGCGTAGTCGCCCAGCTCGGCGCGCGGGCCGGTCGGTGCGGGCAGGTCCGGCTCCGGGTGCACCGGCTGCGCGGTCTCCTCCGGGGTGGCGGTCCGCGTGGCGCACGGGACCTCGACCCGGCCGCCGTCGTCGAGGACGGCGTGGTGGTCGAGCAGCGCGGACTCCAGCAGCGCGGGCCA
Organism: Pseudonocardia sp. DR1-2; assembly: GCF_023717215.1. Classification (NCBI taxonomy): domain Bacteria; kingdom Bacillati; phylum Actinomycetota; class Actinomycetes; order Pseudonocardiales; family Pseudonocardiaceae; genus Pseudonocardia; species Pseudonocardia sp. DR1-2. The sequence goes on from NZ_JAMQOF010000001.1 coordinate 563,059, forward strand.
GTACTCGATCCTCGGCCACGGCTGGGACGCCCGTGGCGCGTGCCCGTCGTGGTGGAAGCCGGGGAAGCCCTGCAGGTACAGCGACCCGACGGCCGGTGCGAACCGGAGCAGCGGCTCCTTCTCGCGGGCGGTCGCGATCACCCGGATCGGGACGGTCGCCGCCCACTGGGTCGGCGGGTCGACCGCGGCGACGCCGAGCGGGGTGACCTCCAGGGAGTCGACGTGCCCCTCCAGGGCCGCGCGCAGCTGGGTGCGCAGCAGCTCCACCTTGCCCTCGACGTCCGGGGCGGTGCAGAACAGCATCGTGGAGATCTCGTAGCCGATCGGGGCGAACACCGCGACCTTCGCCGTGGGCGGCGGCGGGGACCCGGTGACGGGGCCGATCGCGACCCGGTCCGGGCCCTCCCGGCTCAGCCGCACGGTGTCGAGGTGCACGGTGACGTCGGGGTTCAGGTAGCGGGGGCCCTGGATCTCGTAGAGCAGCTGCGCGGTGACGGTGTCCACGGTGACGGTGCCGCCGTCGCGGGCGTGCTTGGTGATCACCGAGGAGCCGTCGGCGGCGACCTCGGCGATCGGGAAGCCGGGGCGCAGCATGCCGGGCACCGACCGGAAACCGGAGAAGTTGCCGCCGGTGGCGTGCGCGCCGCACTCGATGACGTGCCCGGCGGTGACCGCGCCGGCCAGCGCGTCGAACTCGTCGGGGCCCCAGCCGTGCCACCAGGCGGCCGGGCCGGCGGTGAGCGAGGCGTCGGTGACCCGCCCGGTCACGACGACGTCGGCGCCGGCGGCCAGCGCCGCGGCGATCCCGAAGCCGCCGAGGTAGGCGTTCGCGGTGATCGGGGTGGACCCCCAGTCCTTGAGCGGGGCGCCGGTGTCGAGGTGCTCCAGCCCGTGGCCGTCGGTGTGGAAGTCGGCGAGCCGGTCGAACACCCCGTCCCCGGCGACGTGCGCGACCCGCAGCGGCAGCCCGGCCGCCGCGATCCGGGCGCGCAGTTCCTGCGCCATCCCGGCCGGGTCGAACCCGCCCGCGTTCGTGACGACCCGGATCCCGCGCCGGGCGATCTCGGGCAGGTGCGGGGTGAGCTGGTCCAGGGCGTAGGCGACGTAGCCGGGGCCGCCGCGCCCGGCCGCGGCGGCGAGCGCGGCGAGGGTGATCTCGGCGAGGTAGTCGCCCATCAGGACGTCGACCGGGTCACCGGCCATCGCCTCGTCGACGGCGGTGTACCGGTCGCCGAGGTAGCCGGAGACGTTCGCGATGCGCACGGGACGGGAGGCCATGCCGGTCACGCTAGGACGGCGGCCGGACCGGTGACCAGGACCGATGGATGCAGGTCGGCGTGACCTCTAGGGTCACGGTCCGTGGAGCTGTTCCATCTGCGGTACTTCCTCGCCGTCGCCGACGAGCTGAACCTGACCCGGGCGGCGGCCCGGCTGCACCTGGCCGCGTCGCCGTTGTCGCGGCGGGTCCGCGACCTGGAGCGGGAGCTCGGCGCGCCGCTGTTCACCCGGTCCGCGCGCGGGATGGCGCTCACCGCGGCCGGACGGGCGCTGCTGCCGCGGGCCCGCGACATCGTGGCCCGGGTCGAGGCGCTGCCCGGCGCGCTGGCCGCCGCGGACGGGCACCCGGTCGTCGTGGTGGGGATGGCGCCGGACGTGACCGCGGCGGTCCGCGACGGCTTCCTGGAACGGCTGCGGGCCGCCCGCCCGGAGCTGGCGGTGCGGATCCGGCCCGGGACCAGCGCGGAGCTGGCCCGTGCGGTCGCCCGCCGCGAGCTGGACCTGGCGTTCCTGCACGGCGGGACCGAGGACCCCGGGCTGACCGTGCGGCGGGTGGACACCCGGCCCGCCGCCGTCGCCGTCGGGCACGGGCGCGGCTTCGACGACCGCACCGAGGTCCGCCTCGAGGAGCTGGCGGAGCTGCCGTACGTGTCCATCCGCTACGACGCGGCCCCGGCGGTCTACCGGGCCACCGGGGAGCTGCTCGCCCGGCACGGCGTGCACCGGCGGATCGAGCTCGACACCCACAACCCGGGCGACCTCACCCACGTCGTGGCGGCCGGGGAGGCGTTCACACTGGTCGGACTGGGGTCCGGCGCCACGCACAAGGCGTTCGTCGGGGAGCCGGTGCACGTGCTGCCGGTGACCGGGGCGCAGGTGCGGCTGGGCACCGACGCGGTGTGGCGCGGTGACCGGGCCGCCGACCCCGGCGACGTCGTCGGGGTGCTGGCGGCCGCGGCCGGGACGCCGGCGGGCCCCGTGGCGTGACGCCACGGGGCCCGCTGCGGGACGGGTGCGGTCGGGTCAGACGCGGGCCGGGACCCGGTCGCGGGCCTCGAAACCGGCCTCGATCTCGTCGAGGGTCAGGTGCGCGGTCTCCCGGGCCGACCAGGCCGACGCCGCCGCCACCAGGCAGATCACACCGCCGAACACGGCCACCGGCAGCCAGCCGCTGACGCTGTTCGCGGCCAGGGCTGCGGCGATGGTGGGGGCGAACCCGCCGAACGCGAAGCCGATCTGGGTGCCGACGGCCATACCGGTCAGGCGGACCTTGGCCGGGAACATCTCGCCGTAGAACGAGGGCCACACGCCGTTGGCGGCGCTGTAGACGATCCCCGAGAGCAGGATGCCCACGCCGAAGACCAGCAGGTACACCCCGGTGGACACGGCCCACAGGTAGGCGGCGAGCAGCACCGCGCTGCCCAGCGCTCCGGCGATGAACACCGGGCGCCGCCCGATCCGGTCGGCCAGGACGGCGAACAGCGGGATGGCGGCGAGGGCGACGACGTTGGCGCTCACGACGACCCACAGCATGGTCGAGCGCTCCAGGCCGACGGTGTTGACCGCGAACGACAGAGCGAACACCGTCATCAGGGTGCTGACCGAGGCCACCGTCGCGGCGAGGGTGACACGCAGCAGGTTCGGCCAGTGGCCGCGGAACAGCGCCGCGATCGGGAGCTCGTCCTTCGCCTTCGGCGCGCCGTCGGTGTCGGCGACCTCGGTGGTGAACACCGGGGTCTCGTGCAGCGTCCGCCGGATCAGCACACCGGCGACCATCACCAGCACGCTCGCCCAGAACGGCACCCGCCAGCCCCAGGACAGCAGCGCGTCCTCGGGCAGCAGCGCGATCGGCAGGAACACCGCGGTCGCGATGATCTGCCCGCCCTGGGTGCCGGACAGGGTGAAGCTGGTGAAGAACGCGCGGCGGCCCTGCGGGGAGTGCTCCAGCGTCATCGAGTTCGCGCCGGCCTGCTCACCGCCCGCGGACAGGCCCTGCAGCAGCCGGCAGGTCACCAGCAGCGCCGGGGCGAGCACCCCGACCTGGCCGTAGGTGGGCAGGAAGCCGATCGCCAGCGTCGCTACCCCCATCATCATCAGGGTCGCGACCAGCACCTTCTTGCGCCCCAGTCGGTCACCGATGTGACCGAAGAGCACCGCACCGAGCGGGCGGGCGACGTAGCCGAAGCCGAAGGTGGCCAGCGACAGCAGCGTGCCGGCGACCGGGCTGGAGTCGGGGAAGAACACCTTGTTGAACACCAGCGCCGCGGCGGTGCCGTAGATGAAGAAGTCGTAGTACTCCAGGGCGCTGCCGATCCACGCGGCCAGGGCGGCACGTGTCGGTTGCGCCTGCGGCGCGGTGGGCGCGTCGGACGGTTGCTGGCTCACGGTGGCTCCCGGCGTGTGCGACGTTGCAGGCACTGGTGTGGACGACGGCTCCCGGGCGGCGAGCCGCTCGCTTATGTACCGTCTGGTTACGTACCGAATAGTGAGTTGCGCCGCGACGCGTGTCAAGAGCCGGATGGACGCCGGTCCCGTCAGTCCTGTCCGACGCGGGCGGTCAGGTACTCCACCACCAGGTCACCGACCATGCGGCGGTAGTGCGCCCGGCGGGCCGGGTCCAACAGGTCGCGGCCGAAGATGGCCGAGACGGTGTGCCGGTTGGCCACCCGGAACACGCAGAACGAGCTGATCAGCACGTGGACGTCGAAGGCGTCGACGTCGTCGCGGAACATGCCGGTCTCCCGGCCGCGGGCGAGGATCGGTTCCAGCACTCCGACCGCGGGCCCGGCCAGCCCCTCGCGCACCGGGGAGGAGCGCAGGTGCTCGGCGTGGTGGATGTTCTCGATCGCCACCAGCCGGATGAAGTCCGGGTGCGCCTCGTGGTGGTCGAAGGTGAGCTCGGCGACCGCACGCACCGCCCGCGCCGGGTTGAGGTCCGACACCGACAGCTGCTGCTCCAGTGCCCGGATCCCGGCGTAGGCCCGTTCGAGAACGGCCAGGTAGAGACCCTGCTTCGAGCCGAAGTAGTAGTAGAGCATCCGCTTGGTGGTGCGGGTGCGCGCGGCGATCTCGTCGACCCGCGCCCCGGCCAGCCCCCGGTCGGCGAACTCCGCGGTCGCCTCGTCCAGGATCTCGGTGCGGGTGCGCTCGGCGTCGCGCTGCCGGACGCCGTCCTCCGGTGCCGCTGCCACTGCGGTCCCCCTCCGCCGGTCCGCGCCGCCGGGATCCCGGCGGCGTCCCCGGACTCTACGGATCGCCGGCCGTCTCCCCTGGCCGATCCGTCCGCCGTCCGGTACAACTAACCGTACGGTACATAGATCCGAGGAGGGATCCGTGCGGAGCAGCAGCGAGACCCGGCGCGACACCGACGCCACCGGAACCGGCACACGGGTGCGGACGGGGCTGATCGGCGCCGGCATCGGTCCGTCGCTGTCGCCCGCCCTGCACGAGCGCGAGGGCGCCGCGCACGGCCTGGACCTGACCTACCGGCGCCTCGACCTCGACGTCCTCGGGGTCGCACCGGACGCCGTCGGCGACCTGCTCCGCCGGGCCCGCGCCCAGGGCCACGCGGGACTCAACATCACCCATCCCTGCAAGCAGCGCGTGATCGGCCACCTCGACGCCCTCGCCCCGGACGCCGCCGCCATCGGCGCGGTCAACACCGTCGTCATCGGCACGGACGGGTCGATGACCGGGCACAACACCGACTGGACCGGGTTCCGCGACGGCTGGCGGGCCGGGCTGCCCGGCGCCGCGACGGGCCGGGTCGTGCTGCTGGGTGCCGGGGGCGCCGGCGCCGCGGCCGCCTACGCCATGGCACGCGAGGGCGTCGGCGTCCTGCAGGTCGTCGACGTCGACGGGGACCGCGCCGCCGCGCTCGCCGCGTCGGTGACCCCGCACCTCGCCCCGGGCGCGCAGGCCACCGGCCACCCGTCGCCGGAGCTGGCCGCGCTGCTCCCCGGCGCCGACGGCCTCGTGCACGCCACACCGGTGGGGATGGCCGAGCACCCCGGCCTGCCGTTCGACCCCGCGCTGCTCGCGACCCGCCCGTGGGTCGCCGAGATCGTCTACCGGCCGCTGGACACCGCGCTGCTGGGTGCGGCGCGCGCCGCGGGCTGCCGCACCGTCGACGGCGGCGCAATGGCCGTGCACCAGGCCGCGGAGGCGTTCCGGCTGTTCACCGGGGTCGCACCGGACCCGGCACGGATGCTCGCCCACCTCGCCGAGCTGATCACCGCCGAGCAGGAGGCCGCCCGTGTCGCCTGAGACCGTGCCCACCGGAACCGTGCCCACCGCAACCCCGGCCACCACGACCCCGGCCACCGGGACCGCGCGCCTGTCCCTGGCCACGGTCTGCCTGTCCGGCACGCTGGAGGACAAGCTCGCCGCCGCCGCGACCGCCGGGTTCGACGGCGTCGAGATCTTCGCGCCGGACCTGCTCGCCGACCCCGGGTCCCCGGCGGCGATCGGAGCCCGCTGCCGCGACCTGGGCCTGTCGGTGGACCTCTACCAGCCGCTGCGCGACATCGACTCGACCGACCCCGACCGGTTCGCGGCGAACCTGCGCCGCGCGGACGCGACCTTCGAGGTCATGGCGGGGCTCGGCGCCGACACCGTGCTGGTGTGCTCCTCGGTGTCCCCCGACGCCGTCGACCCCGCCGCCGACGCCGACCTGCTCGCCGCCCAGCTGCACACCCTCGCCGCCCGCGCCCACGAGCGCGGGCTGCGCATCGCCTACGAGGCGCTCGCCTGGGGCAGGCACGTCGACACCTGGGACGCCTCATGGGACGCCGTGCGCGCCGCCGACCACCCCGCACTCGGCCTCTGCCTGGACTCCTTCCACGTCCTGGCCCGCGGCTCGGACCCGGCCCCGATCGCCGAGGTCCCCGGCGGGAAGCTGTTCTTCCTGCAGCTCGCCGACGCCCGGGAGCTGTCGATGGACGTGCTGTCCTGGAGCCGTCACCACCGGCTGTTCCCCGGTCAGGGCGGGTTCGACCTGCCCGCGTTCCTCGCCCCGGTGCTGGCGGCCGGGTACGCCGGGCCGCTGTCGCTGGAGGTGTTCAACGACGTCTTCCGACAGTCCGACCCGGTCCGCACCGCCGTCGACGCCCGCCGCTCGCTGATCGCCCTCGCCGAGGCCACCGCGCTGGCCGGTGCCGGGACCGACCCGGTCGCCACCGCGGCGCCGTCCCTCGACGGGACCGCGTTCGTCGAGCTGACCGCGGGCCCGGAGCTGGGCCGGGTGCTGCGCGCGCTGGGGTTCAGCCGTACCGGGGTGCACCGCACCAAGCAGGTGGAGCGCTTCGAGCAGGGCGGTGCCCGGCTGCTCGTCAACGCGGCGGGCACCGGGTCCGGTGCGGTCGCGGCGATCGCCGTCGAGACCCCCGACCCGGACGCCTCCGCGCGCCGGGCCGCCCGGCTCTGTGCCTCCCCGGTCCCCCGCGCGACCGGGCCGGGGGAGGCCGAGTTCGCCGAGATCCCCGCACCGGACGGCACGGCGCTGTTCCTGTGCCGCACCTCCGGCGACGCGGGCCCGGACTCCACGCACGGCCCCGCCTGGCCGCACGACTTCGTCGGCGTCGACGAGGCGCCGGCCCCCGGGACCGGGATCACCGGGATCGACCACGTCGGCCTGACCCAGCCCTACGACGCGTTCGACGAGGCGGTGCTGTTCCACCGTGCCGTCCTCGGCCTGGACCCGGTCGGCGACGGGGAGTACGCGGCCCCGTTCGGGCTGGTCCGCAGCCGGGCGCTCGCCGACCCCCGGCGCCGGCTCCGGCTCGCGCTGACCGTGTCGGTGCTGCGTCGCGGGGACTGGAGCCCGGCCGTCGCCGACCCGCAGTACGTGGCCCTGGCCTGCGACGACGTGCTCGCCACCGCCGCCGCGGCACGGGCCGCCGGGGTGCCGCTGCTCGCGGTGCCCGCCAACTACCACGACGACCTGGCCGCCCGGCTCGACCTGCCCGCGGACACCGTCGCCGCCTACCGGGAGCTCGGGGTCCTGCACGACCGCGACGCGCACGGCGACTACCTGCAGGTCTGCACCGAGCTGCTCGGCGGACGGCTGTTCCTCGCCCTGGTGCAGCGCACCGGCACGCACGACGGTCACGGCTGGCCGGACGCCCCGGTCCGGATGGCGGCCCACCGCCGGTCCCGGCTCGCCCGTGGCTGAGCGGTCCCGCTAGCGTCGCGGCCGTCGTCGAGGGAGGTCGCGGATGCGTCGCTGGGGCTGGGTGCTCGTGCTCGTCGTCGGGTTCGTGCTGTTCGAGGCGGTGCGCCGCGTCCTGCTGCTCACACAGAACCCGAACCTCGTGCCGTCGCTGATCCTGCTGGGCGCCGCGGTCGCGCCGGCCTCGTTCGTGGCGTTCGTGCTGGGACGGCGGCTGGACTACTCGGTCGGTGCCGGGCCGATCGCGCTCGTCGCGCTGCTCGGTGGCGTCGTCGGCGTCGTCGCCGCCGGGCTGCTGGAGTTCGACGCGATGCGCTCGCTCGGCACGCTGCCGATGCTGGGCGTCGCGCTCATCGAGGAGTCCGCCAAGCTCCTCGCGCCGCTGATCGTCCTGGTGGTGACCGCGCGGCACCTGCACCCCGCCGACGGGCTGCTCGTCGGCGTCGCGTCCGGCGCGGGCTTCGCCGCACTGGAGACGATGGGCTACGGCTTCGTCGTGCTGGTGCGCTCCCAGGGCGACCTGGGCGCCGTCGACGACGTGCTGCTGCTGCGCGGGGTGCTCAGCCCGGCCGCGCACATGGCCTGGACCGGGCTCACCGCGGCGGCGCTGTGGTACGCGGCGCAGCGGCGCACCCGGCGCGCCGCAACCCGGGCGCTGCTGGTGTTCGCCCTGGCGGTCACCCTGCACACCGTCTGGGACGGCGTCGGCGGGTTCGTCGCCTACGCCCTGATCGCGCTGGCCGGGCTGGGGCTGCTCACCGGGTTCGCGCACCGGCTCCCGCACCGCGCCCCGGGCGCCGCGCTGCCCGCCTGACCCGCCTCAGGTGGTCTGGTCGGCCGAGGGCTGCGCGGCCAGGCGCGCCGAGTAGATCGAGTACCCGTCGAGCCACCGGGCCACCGCGGTCGCCGTCAGCGTCGCGGCGACCAGCGGGACGGCGATCCCGAACCCGGTGCCGGTCAGCTCCAGCACCAGCACGAGGCCGGCCAGCGGCGCCTGCATCCCGGCCCCGATCATCGCGGCCGCCCCGACCAGGGCGAACGTGCCGACCGGGGTGCCCGGCCACAGCGCCGACCAGGCCCCGCCCAGCGCGGCCCCGAGCACCGCGCCGGTGCACAGCGTCGGGGTGAACAGTCCGCCGGACGCGCCGCTGCCCAGGCACATCGCCGTCACCAGCGGCTTCAGCACGGCCAGCGCCGCGAACAGCAGCAGCGCCCCGCCGCCCAGGAAGGCCTGCTCGGCCAGGTCCGCGCCGTTGCCGTAGAGCTGCGGGAACGCCAGCCCGGCCACACCGAGCAGCCCGAACGCGACGACCGGGGCGGCGATCCGCCACCACGTCCGCCAAGGCCCGTGGTGCGACACGAACCCGATCAGCCGGACCCAGCCGGTCGCGAGCACCCCGATCAGCACGCCCGCGGGCACCGCCCACACCAGCAGCGACGGCGTCGTCGCCGGGACCGGGAGGCCCGGGTAGACCGGCCCGGCGGGCAGGTACAGCCAGGCGACGACGGTGGCGGTCGCGGTGCAGGCCAGCGCGGGCAGCACCACCGGCAGCCGTACGGTGCCGACGAGCACCTCGGCGGTGAACAGCGCCCCGCCCAGCGGCACGTCGTAGACGCAGGCCAGCCCGGCGCCCGCACCGCAGGCGACCAGCAGCCGTCGCTGCTCGAGCGACAGCCCGCCCCAGCCGGCCAGGACCGCGCCCCACACCCCGCCCATCAGCTTGGGCGCGGCCTCCCGGCCGAGCGAGGCACCCAGCCCGACGACGATCTCCGACAGCGCCGCGGTGCCGGTGCTGCGGCGCACCCCGAGCCGCGCGTCGCCGGTCCAGATCGCGTCGTCGACGTCGGTGCGGCCGGGCACGAACCGGCGCAGCAGGCACCCGCCGACCCCGGCGACGAGCCCCGCCACCAGCAGCGGCCACACCCGCCCCCAGGCGTCGGCCCGCTCGACCGCCGCCTGGAACCCCTCCGCCGCCCCGGACCCCCAGGCCCGCTCCGACACCGCGTGCAGCAGTGCCATCAGGACGATCCCGGACAGCCCGGCGGCGACCCCGGTCACGACGAGCAGCAGCCAGAACCGGACGGTCAGCGGCGACGCGCCGTCGCCGGTGACGTTGGGCTGGTCGGTGGCGGCCCGCTTCGACCCGACGCGCGTCCGCAGGACGGGGGCGGGGACCCGGAGGCGCTCACTCGGTCGGCGTGACACGCCACCATGATCCCCGCCCTGTCCGGACATTCGCCCGGCGGGCCGGTGCCGGCTCAGGCGAAGGCGTCCGGCGGCGGGCAGGAGCAGACCAGGTTCCGGTCGCCGTGGGCGCCGTCGATCCGGCGCACCGGAGGCCACACCTTGCGGTCGTGCACCCCCGGGGTGACCCCGGTCGGGTACGCGGCCAGCTCCCGCGGGTACGGGTGGTCCCACTTGTCGTCGGCCAGGCAGGCCGCGGTGTGCGGGGCGTTCCGCAGCGGGTTGTCCTCGGCGGGCCACTCCCCCGCGGCGACCCGGTCGATCTCGCCGCGGATGGACACCATCGCGGCGACGAACCGCTCGATCTCCGCGAGGTCCTCGGACTCGGTGGGCTCGACCATCAGCGTCCCGGCCACCGGGAAGGACATGGTCGGGGCGTGGATGCCGTGGTCGATGAGCCGCTTGGCGACGTCGTCGACGGTCACCCCGGTCTCCTTGGTCAGCGTGCGCAGGTCGAGGATGCACTCGTGGGCGACCGTGCCGTCGGCGCCCGCGTAGAGCACCGGGAAGTGCTCCCGCAGCCGGGTGGCGACGTAGTTGGCGGCCGCCACCGCGGTGAGCGTGGCGCGGCGCATCCCGTCCAGGCCCATCATCCGCAGGTAGGCCCAGGAGATCGGCAGGACGCCGGGCGAGCCGTGGCGGGCGGCCGACACCGGGCCGACGCCGCCGTCGGACCGGGGCGTGCGCCCGGGCAGGAACGGCGCCAGGTGCTCGGCCACCGCGACCGGGCCGACGCCGGGCCCGCCGCCGCCGTGCGGGATGCAGAAGGTCTTGTGCAGGTTGAGGTGGCTGACGTCGCCGCCGAAGGCCCCCGGGCGGGCGACCCCGACGAGCGCGTTGAGGTTGGCGCCGTCGACGTAGACCTGGCCGCCGGCGTCGTGCACCGCGGCGCACACGTCGCGGACCCCGGCCTCGTAGACGCCGTGCGTCGACGGGTAGGTGATCATCAGCGCGGCGAGCCGGTCGCCGTGCTCGGCGATCTTCGCGTGCAGGTCGTCGAGGTCGACGTCGCCACCCGGTGCGGTCCCGACGACGACCACCCGCAGCCCGGCCATGATCGCCGAGGCGGCGTTGGTGCCGTGCGCGGAGGCCGGGATCAGGCAGACGTCGCGGTCGGTCGCCCCGCGGCTGCGGTGGTACGCGGCGATGGCGAGCAGCCCGGCGAGCTCGCCCTGGCTGCCCGCGTTGGGCTGCAGCGACACCGCGGCGTAGCCGGTGAGGTCGGCCAGCCAGGTCTCCAGCTGGTCGATCATCTCCCGGGTGCCGGCGGTGTCGGACTCCGGCGCGAGCGGGTGCAGGTCGGCGAACTGCGGCCAGGTCACCGCCTCCATCTCGGCGGCGGCGTTGAGCTTCATGGTGCACGAGCCCAGGGGGATCATCGTGCGGTCCAGCGCGAGGTCGGCGTCGGCGAGGCGGCGCAGCCAGCGCATCAGCGCGGTCTCGGACCGGAACTCGTGGAACGTCGGGTGCGTGAGGTACTCGCTCGCGCGGCGCAGGCCCGCGGGCAGCGCGTCGGCGGTGTCCTCGTCGAGCGCGGCCACGTCCACCCCGGTGACGCCGAACGCCGCCCACACCGCGTGCAGGTGCGCCACGGTGGTGATCTCCGAGGTGGCGACGCCGACCTCGTCGTCCGAGGCGCGGCGCAGCGCGATCCCGGCGTCGTGCGCGGCGGCGACGACGGCGTCGGCGCGGCCGGGGACGCGGGCGAGCACGGAGTCGAAGAACGCGTCGTGGACGATCTCCACCCCGCCCGATCGCAGACCTGCGGCGAGCACCGCGGCCATCCGGTGGGTGCGGGTGGCGATGTCGCGCAGCCCGTCCGGGCCGTGGTGCACCCCGTAGCAGGCGGCCATGACCGCGAGCAGGACCTGCGCGGTGCAGATGTTGGAGGTGGCCTTCTCCCGGCGGATGTGCTGCTCGCGGGTCTGCAGCGCCAGCCGCAGGGCGTAGTGGCCGTCGGCGTCGCGGGAGACCCCGACCAGGCGTCCCGGCAGCTGACGGGCGTGGCGCTGCCCGACCGAGAGGTAACCCGCGTGCGGGCCGCCGAAGCCGAGCGGCACCCCGAAGCGCTGGGTGGACCCGACCGCGGCGTCCGCGCCGAACTCCCCGGGCGGGGTGAGCAGGGTCAGGGCCAGCAGGTCCGCCGCGACGGCGACGAGTGCCCCGCACCCGTGCGCGGCCTCGACCAGCGCCGACGGGTCGGCGACCCGGCCCGACGCGCCCGGGTAGGACAGCAGCATCCCGAAGAACTCGCCCTCGGGCAGCACGCCGTCGCCGAGGTCGGCGACGACCAGCTCGATGCCGAGCGGCTCGGCGCGGGTGCGCAGCACGTCCACGGTCTGGGCCACGGTGTCGGCGTCGACGACGAACCGCGGGCTCGTCGAGCGGTTGGCCCGGCGCAGCAGCGTCATCGCCTCGGCGGCGGCGGTGGCCTCGTCGAGCAACGAGGCGCCGGCGACCGGGAGCCCGGTCAGGTCGGACACCATCGTCTGGAAGGTCAGCAGGGCCTCGAGCCTGCCCTGGCTGATCTCGGGCTGGTACGGCGTGTACGCGGTGTACCAGGCCGGGTTCTCCAGCACGTTCCGGCGGATCACCGACGGGGTCCGGGTGCCGTGGTACCCGTAGCCGATCATCGGGACGGTGACGGTGTTGCGCCCGGCCAGCTCGCGCAGCTCGGCCAGCATCTCGGCCTCGCCGACCGGCGCGGGCAGCGAGGCACCGACCGGTGCGTCGTCGCGGATGGTGTCGGGCAGCGCGCGGGCGGCGAGCGCGTCGAGGGAGTCGACGCCCAGCACCTCCAGCATCCGGGCCAGGTCATCGGGGCGGGGCCCGATGTGGCGCTCGGCGAACGGGAGCCCCCGCTCCAGCTCGGCGAGGGTGGGACGGTGCTCGGACGTCGGGCTCACGGCGCCTCCGGAGGTCGTCGGGCGGATCGGGGCAGGGCGACTGGCCCCTTCCCCTCTGTCCGTACCCGGAGACCGGGCGCCTGAGAGATTCACCGGAGGCTTCCGGCTTTCCCCGTCGGCGGACGGGCGCCCCGCGTGCGTGTGCGGCCCGTCGCTTTCCAGAGGCGCCTCGACCGCGCGGTCCGTGTGCCTGAGAGATTCCGGGAAGGGGTTGCTCCTTCGGCGCCCGGGCTCGTTCCCCGGGGCTCTCCCGCGCGGCGTCGACGACTACCGGGCCAGCCTACCTGCGTAGTTCTGCGGCGTCGCCGCCTGCGCCGGCTCGTCACACTTCCTGCCATGTCGAACACCAGCGCTCCGAACACCACCCCGGCCACCACCGCCGCGTTCCACACGCAGGCGATGCTGTCCTTCGGCGTGTCGCTCGCGGCCGTCGTCGTCGGAACCGTCTACCTGCCCGTCGACGGGTGGGTGAAGGCGTTCCTCGCCATCGCCGTGCTGTACGCGATCACCTCGGCGTTCACCCTGGCGAAGTGCGTCCGGGACCGGCAGGACAGCCTGACCGTGGTCAACCGGGTCGACCAGGCGCGGATGGAGAAGCTGCTGGCCGAGCACGACCCGTTCCGCGCCGTCGCGTAGGCCCGCCGGAGCGGGAGTCAGGAGATCGCGCGGCGTGCGCGGCGGCGGGCCAGCTCGTCCTCGGGGGCCTCGTCGACGGTGCCGCCGTCGGCCCGCTCGGCCGGGAAGTCCTTGATGACGCCGGAGATCTCGCGCATCGCCCCGGACACCGCGATCCCGAACACGCCCTGGCCGCCCTGCAGCAGGTCGACGACCTCCTCCGGGGAGGTGCACTCGTAGACGGTGGTGCCGTCGGAGAACAGGGTGATGCCGGCCAGGTCGCGGATCCCGCGCCGGCGCAGGTGCTCGACGGCGATCCGGATGTTCTGCAGCGAGACACCGGCGTCGAGCAGCCGCTTCACGATCTTGAGGACGAGGACGTCCTTGAAGGAGTACAGCCGCTGGCTGCCCGATCCGGCGGCGCCGCGGATCGACGGCACGACCAGGCCGGTGCGGGCCCAGTAGTCCAGCTGCCGGTAGGTGATGCCGACGACCTGACACGCGGTCGGCCCGCGGAAGCCGACCAGGCGGTCGGTCACCCCGTCGAGCCCCTCACCGACGAGCGGGTCCGGGAACAGCTCTCCCTGACCCGGCCCCTCGGGTGGTGGCGTCTGCACCGCGCGGTCTCCCTCGGTCGGGACCGTGGCCCTCCCCTACCATGTGACTCTGGGTAGTGGGTGAGTTCCACGGATGTCATCAGTCGTGATGACGGTAGGCCCAGTGGCCGAGGTGGTCAACGCGGCTCGCCGACCCGGGCGTACCGGACACCCGCCCGGGTTGCCGGGTACGGAGGGCGTACAGCCGCCGAACGGTCGGTGACGTCGGTGAACGGTCGGACCGTGGTCCATGCGGTTCCACCGCCGGGTGACGGCGGTGGTCACCCGGACGGGTCAGCCCGGCTGGGCCCCGCGGAAGTCCTCCGGCGACACGGAGTCGAGGAACTCGCGGAACTTCTCGACCTCGTCCTCCTGCTCGTCGGGGATGACCAGGCCCGCCTCGGCGAGGACGCTCTCGTCGGCGTGCACCGGGACACCGGTCCGCAGCGCCAGCGCGATCGAGTCGCTCGGCCGCGCGGACACCGTGACGCCGCCGTCGAAGATCAGCTCGGCGTAGAAGGTGCCCTCCTGCAGGTCGGTCACCCGCACCTGCTCGAGCCGCCGCCCGAGTGCCCCGATCACGTCCTTGAGCAGGTCGTGGGTCAGCGGCCGCGCGGGCTTGACCCCCTGCTGCTCCAGGGCGATCGCCGTCGCCTCCACCGATCCGATCCAGATCGGGAGGTATCGGTCGCCGTTCGTCTCCCGCAGCAGCAGGATCGGCTGGTTCGCCGGAAGTTCGACCCGGACGCCCACGACGCGCATCTCGCTCATCAGCCCGCCTCCCCGGCCCTGTCGGGCCTGTCGGGCCACCCGGGTGGACACGCCACCCCGGCCGCCCTGATCGCCTTGCTCGCCCTGGCCCGTGCGGCGGACCCCGACGGGCTCAGTGTCGTTGTCACCGCACTGCCACCGACACCTGATGACGCTACACGGCGGTCCGCCCCGACGCGCGCCTCCGGACGGGGAGTGACGGGGTCCGTTCGACGATCGTCACACGCCCGTCGCGCACGGCGTGTCGGCTCGACACCCGCCGGTCCCCGTGCACGCAGAAGGCCCGTCGCACCAGGGGGTACGGGAGCACCCCCGGCCGCGACGGGCCGGTCGTACGCGGGGGTCCGTGAGCGGCACCGGGGGCGCCGCCGCACGGACCCGCGGTCAGCCCTGGGCGCCGGGCTCGCGGGGCCCGGTCAGGAAGACCAGCCGGAACTTGCCGATCTGCACCTCGTCGCCGTTGGCGAGCACCGCCGTGTCGACCGGCTCGCGGTTGACGTAGGTGCCGTTGAGGCTGCCGACGTCGACCACGACGAACTCACCGGCGTCGCGGCGGAACTCCGCGTGCCGCCGGGAGACGGTGACGTCGTCGAGGAAGATGTCGCTGTCGGGGTGCCGGCCGGCGCTGGTGGTCGGCACGTCCAGCAGGAAGCGCGAGCCGGCGTTCGGACCGCGCCGGACGACGAGCAGCGCCGACCCGGCGGGAAGCCCGTCGACACCCGAGACGGCGGGCTCGGCGGCCGGCTGCTCGACGTCGGCGAGGAAGTCCGCCCGGAAGACCGACGTGGTCTCCGGTGCGCGCTCCGGTGGCACGTCGCGCGGGTCGTTCGTGGTCACCTCGGGGACTCCTCCTCGCGGATGCGGTGCCCGGACGGCGTCCGGGCGGTCAGGGCTGTGCGGGGCCGGTGTCCCGGTCCCTTCCGGACGGCACGTCCAGGGGATGTGAACCTACCGGTCGGAGCGGCCGGGGCGATACGGAGGTCGGCGCGCCGTGCCGCGTGGTGCGGCGGGCGGGCCGGCTCAGGCGCCGTCGGACAGCTGGCGGTAGGCCTCGGCGTCGAGCAGGCCGTCGAGCGAGGCCCCCTCGGCCAGGCGGATCTCGACGATCCACCCGTCGCCGTAGGGGGCGGAGTTCACCAGCTCCGGACCGGCGTCCAGCCCGTCGTTCACGGCGACGACCTCACCGCCGACCGGGGCGTAGATGTCCGACACCGACTTGGTCGACTCGACCTCGCCCATGGCGTCGCCCGCGGCGAGGGTGTCGCCGACGGCCGGCAGCTGCACGAAGACGACGTCACCGAGCTGCGACTGGGCGTGGTCGGTGATGCCGACCCGGACCACCCCGTCCCCGCTGCGGCGCACCCACTCGTGGGCCTCGGTGTAGGACAGGTCCGACGGAATCTCCGAGCTCACGCCGGGGAGCCTATCCCCCGGCGCCGCCGTGATCGAACCGGGTCGACGGGGCCGGGACGCCCGGCGCCGGGCGCCGCAGTGCCAGCCGGAACTGGACCAGGTACAGCAGCCCGGACCACAGGTAGAGGGCCACGCCCCAGATGGCGAAGGCGTTCGCGACGACGCCGACCACGGCCTCGGCGGGCGAGGGACCGTCGCCGAGCAGGAGCAGCGGGAAGGCGTAGAGCAGGACGAAGGTGGCGGCCTTGCCGAGGTAGACGACCTCGAAGGGGCCGTAGCCGCGGTGGCGCAGCACGAACACGCAGACGGCGAGGACGACGTCGCGGGCCACCAGGGCGACCACCGCCCACCACGGCACGATGTCGCGCACGGCCAGCCCGACCAGCGCGGCCAGGATGTAGAGGCGGTCCACGGCCGGGTCGAGCATGGCGCCGAACCGGCTGAACTGGTCCAGGACGCGGGCGAGCTTGCCGTCGAGCCAGTCGGTGAACCCGCCGATCGCCAGCACCGCGACGGCCCAGCCGTCGGCCTCCGGGCCGAGCATCAGCCACAGGAACAGCGGTACCCCGGCCAGGCGCAGCATGCTGAGCGCGTTCGGGACGGTCCAGAGCCGGTCGTCGTCGGTGGGCGGGCCGACGGTGTCGTGCACCGAGTCCCGGACGGTGTCGCGCACCGTGTCCCGGACGGTGTCGCGGGCCTCGCGGACCGAGTCGGCGGCCTCGCGGGCGCTGCGGCGCACCGCTGCCGCCCGTCCGGTGTCGCTCTCCCCGCCCACACCGGGCACCCTAGTCGTCGGGTCGGGATGTGCGGGGCGCCCCGTCGGGGTGAGGATGGGGACATGACCGACACCAACATCTCCCTGCGCGACATCCAGGCCCCCCTCAAGCAGCAGTACCGCGACGACCCGGAGTCGGCGGTCATCACCCTCAAGGCGGACGGCGAGCTCGGCTCCGGTGTGGCGTGCAAGGTCTCGACCGGCCAGGCGATGGCCGAGGCGGGCCTGCACCCGGCCACCGGCGGCGACGGCACCCAGCTGTGCTCGGGCGACATGCTGCTGGAGGCGCTGGTGGCCTGTGCCGGGGTGACCCTGCGCGCGGTGGCCACCGCGCTGGAGCTCGAGGTGCTCGGCGCCGTGCGCGCCGAGGGCGACCTCGACTTCCGCGGCACCCTCGGCGTCGCGAAGGACGCCCCGGTCGGTTTCCGGGAGATCCGCCTGTCCTTCGACGTCGACATCCGCGACGGCGGTGAGCCCGCCGCCGAGGACAAGGTCGCGACCCTGGTGAAGCTGACCGAGCGGTACTGCGTCGTCCTGCAGACCATCCAGGGCAGCGCGACCACCTCGGTCGCGGTCAACCCGGCCGCCTGACCCGCCCGCAGCGCGCCGGACGGCGACCACCCGGACACCGGGTGCGACCGCCGTCCGGCGTGCACCGGGCAGCGCCGAACGGCCGTAGGTCCTGGTCGGACCGGGTCTGCCGACCCCGGTCGCCCGCCGGTGGCGATCCGCTCGTCGCGCGTCACCGTCGGTTCGGCGCCCCATACGCTCCGAGGTCTCCGGTCCCCGCCGAGGGCCTCCGTACGGTTGATCCGTCCAGGAGTTCGTGACGGGGTGTGCCCGGCGCCGCGACGTGCGGTGGCGGGGCGCGCGCGGCAGGTGAGACGTGATCAAACTGGCGGACGCGCTGACGTCCGGCGATCACGTGTGCGCGGTCCCGGACAGCACGGAGCACCTCGGCGAGCTCGCCGCCGCCTACGTCGCGCACGGTCTCGACCGGGGCGAGCGCATCCTCTACTTCGACGACGACGGCGCCGCCGACGTCCTGCTCCGCCGCCTCGTCGAGGACGGCGTCGAGGTCGACGACCCGCTGCGGCGCGGCCAGCTGGAGATCCTGCCCGCCGAGCGGACCCGGCACACCTTCCGCACCCCGCTGTCCGAGGTGCACGCCGGGATGTCCGGCGAGGTCGCCCGCTCCCGCGAGCTCGGCTGGAACGGCACCCGGATGACCGGCCAGATGCACTCGGTGCTCGAGGCGGGCGCCGCGGGCACCCTGCCCGAGTACGACGGCCTGCTGGCCCGGCTGGTCCGCGAGAGCGCGGGCGGGCTGACCGCGCTGTGCACCTACGACACCGAGCACTTCCCGGCCGAGCAGATCGACATCATGCGGGCGCTGCACCGCGACCACGTCCCCTGCTCCACCGCCTACGACGACGGCCTGCTCCGGATCGTGCGCCTCGGTACCGGTCACGCCCGGCTGGCCGGCGAGGTCGACCACAGCAACCGCTCGAAGATCACCTCGCTGCTGCACTCGGCACTGGACGCCGCGCTGCGGTCCGCGGACGCCTCCACCGACATCGGCCTGGACCTGGCCTCGGTGCGGTTCGTCGACGTCGCCACCGCGGTCGCGCTGGTGCACGCCGCCGAGGGCTTCCCGGCCACGCACCGCCTGGTGCTGCACCGGGTCCGGCCGCGGGTGCTGCGCGTGCTCGAACGCTGCGGCGCGGCCTTCTCCCCCCAGCTCGTGTTCGACGACCGTCCGCCGGCCCCCGGGGTCGTGCACCCGGGAGGACAGCTCCGGTGAAGGTCAACCCCGCGCCCCGCCCGCCCGGCTTCCGGCACGCCCTCGTGCACGCCGACGACCCGGTCGAGCTGCTCGCCGCCGTCGCCCCGGCCGCCCGGGCCGCGGCGCGGGACACCGGCGCCCGGATCGCGGTGGACCTGCCCGCGCCGCTGGAGCAGGCGCTGCACGACGAGCTCGGCGACGAGGTCGAGCTCGGCAGGCTCACCTCGCTGACCAGCTCGGCCCGGGAGTCCGGACAGACCGTCGCCGCCTGGCGGGCCCGGGAGCTGCGGGCGCTGACCTCCTCGGGCCGCCCGGTGTTCGTGGTGGGCGCGCACGACCCGGACCTCGACGGAGTCGACGGCGGGTTCTGGGTCGAGCTGGAGGCCGCGCTCAACATCTCCCTCGCGGGGCTGCCGGTCCTGCAGGTGTGCGCCTACCCCCGGCTGCCGCTGCACGGCGCGGTCGGCGAGTCGGCGGTGGCCAACCACGCGCTGCGGCTGCGCGCGTCCGGGCTCACCGAGAACCCGCGGCACCGCCCGCCCGCCGAGGTCCTCGCGGCCCTGCCGATCGCGCCGCCACACCTGCTCGGACCGCCGGACGTCACGTTGTCCTACAACACCTTCGAGCTGTCCCGGGTGCGCGACGCCGTCGAGGAGGCCGCCCGGGTGTGCCGGTTCGACACCGTGCGCGGCGAGGACATGGTGCAGGCGGTCAACGAGGTCGCCACCAACGCGGTCGAGCACGGCTCCCCGGAGGCGGGGCTGTCGGTGTGGGCGCGCGACGGGGAGCTGGTCTGCGAGGTGCAGGACAGCGGGGCGATCGCGCTGCCGCTGATCGGGCTCGCGCCGCCGCACCCGTCGCAGGCACGGGGGCGCGGGACCTGGATCGCCCGGCAGCTCTGCGACAGCCTCCACGTGTGGCGGGCCCCGGACGGGACCCACGTCCGGCTGCTCTCCCGGGCCTGACGCAGATCTCACAATCCGGCCGTACCCGGATCTCACACCGTGGGCACTGCTGGGCTATCCTCGTCCCACGACACCACACGGAGACGCCGCCCGCCGTCCGTGTCGGTGCGGTTCCGTCGTGCCCGCTCCGCGATCCGAGGCCTCCCGCCCGGCGCGCCCCGGCTCCGTGCGGAGCCGATCGCGGGCCGCACGTCACGACCGATCCGGGGAAACGGCCATGTCCGACGATCACTGTCGATCCAGTGAGCAGAGCACTCCCACCTCCACCCCGCACGTGCGGGTGCTGGGCTCGTTCGGGCTGCGCGCGGGTGACCGCGCCGTCCCGCTGCCGGTCGACTCCCGTCGCCTGGTCGCCTACCTCGCCGTCCACCGGCGGCCGCAGCCGACCGCGGCGCTCGCCGCGACGCTGTGGCCCGGGGTCGGTCCCGTCCCCGCGGCCCGGCTGCTCGACGAGGCCGTCGCCGGCGTCGACGTACCGGAACTGCTCGACGCCGACCACCTCGGCCGGCTGCAGCTCGGCGACGACGTGGTCGTCGATCTCACCGAGGCCATGCTGTTGATCCGCGGGCTGTCCGCGCCCAGCATGCTGCGCACCGTGCGGGAGATCGGCGCGCCGGAGACCGCGCTGCTGGAGGCCGACATCCTCCCGTCGTGGACCGCGGCGTGGATCGCCGTGGAGCGCGAACGGTTCCGTCAGCTGCGCCTGTCCGCCCTGGAAGGGCTGGCCGGCACGCTCACCGCCGCCGACCGGCACGACGACGCCGTCGCCGTCGCGCGCCGGGCCGTCGCCACCGCGCCGAGCCGCGAGCGGTCGCGCCGCGCCCTGGTCGAGGCCCTGCTCGCCGGCGGTCAGGTCGCCGACGCGCTCGCCGAGTACGAGGAGTTCCAGCGGCTGCTCCGCAACAGCGTCGGCGCCACCCCGGACTCCGAGCTGGACCGCCTGCTCGCCCCGCTCGACGCGGGCTGGCCGCTCGGCCCGGGCCTGCACCGCCCGGCCCGGCGCTTCGCCGTGGGCATGCCCGGCACCGCCCGCGGCCCGCAGCGCTCACGCCGGGTCGTCGCGGGGAGCCCCGCCAGCGGGCGCTGACCGGCCACACCGACGACGAGGGGGCGCGACCGGACGGTCCGCGCCCCCTCGTCGTGTGCGGTGGTCAGTGGAACTGCGGGAGGCGCTTCTCGCCGAACGCGGCGAGCCCCTCGGCACCCTCCGGACCCGCGGCGCAGGTCGCGATGGAGTCCGCCTCCGCCGCGAGCTGCTCGTCGAGTCCCCGGTCCCAGGTCGCGGTCAGGAGCCCGCGGATGCGGCCCAGCGCGGCCGTCGGTCCCTGGGCGAGCCGGTGCGCGACCGCGGCGGCCTCGTCGGCCACCCGCTCGTCGTCGACGACGGAGGCGAGCAGCCCCAGCTCGGCCAGCGTCTCGGCCTCGAGGACCTCGTCGGTGAGCAGGACCCGCCGCGCCCGCGCGGCGCCGATCAGCCGCGGCAGCGTCCAGGTCATCCCGCCGTCCGGGGAGAACCCGATGCCGGGGTAGGCCGGACGCATCCGGGTCGAGGTCCCGCCGACGGCGAGGTCGCAGGCCAGCGCGATGCTCATGCCCGCACCGGCGGCCCAGCCCGGCACCGCCGCGACCGTGGGCACCGGCGACGCGGCCAGCGGGCGCAGCATGGAGTGGAAGGTGTCGGCGAGGCCGTGCACGTAGGCGTAGCGGTCCTCGGCCCCGGCGAAGGCTCGCACGTCACCGCCGGTGCAGAAGTTCTCGCCGTCGCCGTGCACCAGCACCGCTCCGGTCTCGGCCGGGTCGAGCGCCAGCAGCGCCTCGGTGACCTCGGCCATGGCGGGCCCGTCGAGGGTGCCGTGCCGGCCGGTGGAGACCCGGCAGCGCAGCACCCGCCCGTCGCGGGTGACGGCGGGCGCGCTCGTCGCGGCGCTCACGCGAGCGCCCGCAGCTTCGGCGCGACGTCCTCGGTGAACTGCGTCAGGAACCGGCGCTGGTCGTGCCCCGGTCCGTGCACGACGAGGTGGTTCAGGCCCGCGTCGAGGTAGGGCTTGATCTGCTCGACGGCCTCGTCGGGATCCGACGCGACGATCCAGCGCTTCACCACCTGCTCGATCGGCAGCTCGTCGGCCAGGCGCTCCATCTCCTGCGAGGAGTCGACGGAGTTCTTCTGGTCGGCGGTCAGCGACAGCGGCGCCCAGAACCGGGTGTTCTCCCGCGCGGCGTCGGGGTCCCGGTCGTAGCTGATCTTGATCTCGATCATCTTGTCGATGGCGCCCGCGTCGCGGTCGGCCTTGCCCGCGCCCTCCTCGACGCCCGGGAGGAGCTTGTCGGTGTAGAGGTCCATGCCCTTGCCGGAGGTGCAGATGAACCCGTCGCCGAACCGGCCTGCGAACCGGGCGACCATCGGGCCCCCCGCGGCGACGTAGATCGGCACCGGCTGCTCGGGCCGGTCGTAGATCATGGCGTCGACGAAGGTGTAGTACTCGCCCTCGGTGCTGACCGACTCCTCGGTCCACAGCGCGCGCATCATCTTCACGGCCTCGCGCAGCCGGGCGAAGCGCTCCTTGAACTCGGGCCACTCCCGCCCGGACACCGCGATCTCGTTGAGCGCCTCGCCGGTGCCGACGCCGAGCGCGACGCGGTTGCCTGTGAGCAGCGCCATCGTGGCGAACTCCTGGGCCAGCACCGCCGGGTTGTAGCGGAACGTGGGCGTGAGCACGGAGGTGCCGATCTGCACCCGCTTCGTGCGCTCCCCCACCGCCGCCATCCAGGGCAGCGCGGCCGGGGCGTGCCCGCCCTCGTGCCGCCACGGCAGGAAGTGGTCCGACGCCCAGACGCTGTCGAGCCCGAGCTCCTCGGCCAGCACCGCGTACTCGACGAGGTCGCGGGGGCCGAACTGTTCGGCCGACGCCTTGTACCCGATCTTCAGATCCACGGATCCGTCCTTCTCGCGTGATCGCCCGGCGCCCGGTGTGCGAACGCCGTTGGTCCTGCAGGCCTTGCTACACCCCGGGGCCGTCCGGCGCAGCACCGCGACGCCCGCGACACCCGGGCGGTGACCGGGACCACGCCACGACCGCGCCCGGGTGCGGCCGGCGGTGCCGCGAGGTGAGTGCCGGGCGGGACGCACGCGGCGGGGCTCGTACGATCGACGACGTGTTCGACGCCTCCGACCCGGACGAGATCCCGCTCCCGCCCGAACCCGAGGACGACTACGGCGACGAACCCCCACCGGAGGACGCCTGGGCCGCCGCTCCCGCCGGGCCGGGCCGGGAGCCGGAGGCGGAGCCGGCCCCGGAGCGGGTGCACAGCAGCGACCCGCACGAGATCCTGCGCCGCGTCTTCGGCTACGACGCGTTCCGCGGCGACCAGCAGGCGATCGTCGAGCAGGTCACCGGCGGCGGGGACGCGCTGGTGCTCATGCCGACCGGTGGCGGCAAGTCGCTCTGCTACCAGGTACCGGCGCTGGCCCGGCCGGGCACCGGGGTCGTGGTGTCGCCGCTGATCGCGCTGATGCAGGACCAGGTCGACGCGCTGCGCGGGCTCGGGGTGCGGGCCGGGTTCCTCAACTCCACCCAGGACGCCGACGAGCGCCGCCTCACCGAGCAGGAGTTCCTCGCGGGCGAGCTGGACCTGCTCTACCTCGCCCCGGAGCGGCTGCGTGTCGAGGCCACCGTGCGGCTGCTCGAACGCGGCCGGATCGCCCTGTTCGCGATCGACGAGGCGCACTGCGTCGCGCAGTGGGGGCACGACTTCCGGCCCGACTACCTGCTGCTCTCCGAGCTGCCGAAGCTCTGGCCGGACGTCCCGCGGATCGCGCTGACCGCGACCGCGACCGACGCGACCCGCACCGAGATCGCGCAGCGCCTGGAGCTGACCGGGGCTCAGGCCTTCGTCGCGAGCTTCGACCGGCCCAACATCCAGTACCGGATCGTCGCGAAGAACGAGCCGCGCCGTCAGCTGCTGGAGCTGCTGCGCTCCGAGCACGCCGGGGACGCGGGGATCGTCTACTGCCTGTCGCGCAGATCGGTCGAGCAGACCGCGGAGTTCCTCACCGCGCAGGGGATCCGGGCACTGCCGTACCACGCGGGGCTCGACGCGTCGGTGCGCCGGGAGAACCAGTCCCGGTTCCTGCGCGAGGACGGCCTGGTCATGTGCGCGACGATCGCGTTCGGCATGGGCATCGACAAGCCCGACGTCCGTTTCGTCGCCCACCTCGATCTCCCGAAGTCCGTGGAGGGCTACTACCAGGAGACCGGGCGTGCCGGGCGCGACGGTGAGCCGTCGACGGCGTGGCTGGCCTACGGGCTCGCCGACGTCGTCCAGCAGCGCAAGATGATCGACGACGGCGAGGGCGACGCCGCGCACAAGCGGCGCCTGGCCCAGCACCTGGACGCGATGCTCGCGCTGTGCGAGACCACCGAGTGCCGCCGGGCGCAGCTGCTGCGCTACTTCGGGCAGAAGCCCGCTGCCCAGCGGTGCGGGAACTGCGACACCTGCCTGACGCCGGTGTCGTCGTGGGACGGCACGGTCGCGGCGCAGAAGGTGCTGTCGACGGTGTGGCGGCTGAAGAAGGAGCGCAACCAGGAGTTCGGCGCCGGGCAGGTCGTCGACATCCTGCTGGGCAGACGCACCCCGAAGGTCGACCAGCACCGCCACCACGAGCTGTCGGTGTTCGGCGTCGGGACCGAGCTGACCGACGTCGCGTGGCGCAACGTCCTGCGCCAGCTCGTCGCGCGCGGCTTGCTGACCGTCGGCGGGAACTACTCGACGCTGCGGTTCACCGACGAGTCCCCGGCGGCGATGCGCGGCGAGCAGAAGGTCATGCTGCGCTCCGAGCCGGAACGCGCGGCGCGGTCGTCGCGGTCGCGGGGCGGGTCGAAGCCGGCCGTGGAGATGCCGGCCGAGCTCGCGCCGGTGTTCGAGCGGCTCCGGGCCTGGCGGGCGGCGACGGCGAAGGAGCAGGGCGTCCCCGCCTACGTGATCTTCCACGACGCGACGCTGCGCGAGATCGCGACGCGGTCCCCCGCCGACCGGGCCGCGCTGGGCACGATCTCCGGGATCGGCGAGGGCAAGCTCGCGCGCTACGGCGACCAGGTGATCGACGTGCTGCACGGGGCCGGCTCGTGACGCGCCCGCTGATCGGCATCAGCTGCTACAGCGAGCGGGCCGACTACTGGATCATGCGCGACGACGACGTCGTGCTGGTCCCCCGCACCTACGTCGAGATGGTGCTGGCCGCGGGCGGGGTCCCGGTGCTGCTCGCCCCGACCGACGGCGCCGAGGAGGCCGTCGACGCCCTCGACGGTCTCCTGCTCACCGGCGGCCAGGACGTCGACCCGGCCCGCTACGGGCAGGTGGCCGGCGCGCACACCGACACACCGCGCACCGGGCGGGACGCCGCCGACGTGGCGGCGCTGCACCGGGCGCTGGGCCGCGGGATCCCGGTGCTGGGCGTGTGCCGCGGGCTGCAGCTGCTCAACGTGGCGCTCGGCGGGACGCTGCACCAGCACCTGCCCGACGTGGTGGGTGCACAGGTCGCCGGAGCGCACTCGGTCGGACCGGGGGTGTACGCGCCGGTGCCGGTGCTGACCGAGCCGGGGACCCGGGTCGCGGAGATCCTGGGTCCGGGCCCGGTGACGGTGCGCTGCCACCACCACCAGGGGGTGGACCGGGTCGCCCCCGGGCTGCGGGTGTCCGCCCGCGCCGGGGACGTCGTCGAGGCGCTGGAGTGGAGCGACCCGTCGGGCCCCGCCGGCACCGACGCGCCCTGGGTCGTCGGTGTCCAGTCCCATCCCGAGCGCGACGCCGAGGACCTGCGCCTGGCCGGTGCCCTGGTCGCCGCCGCCACGCGGGCCCGCAGCCGCGCCTTCCGCCCGGTCCGCCTCGCTGGCTGACCCGGATCCACACCCCCTGTCCGGTGTCCACACCTGCCGCAACGGGTGTGCCGACCGGACAGGGGGTGTGGACGCGGGCAGTCGGTGTCCGCGATCGGGGCCAGGCTGTGGGGTCATGACGGAGACGGGGACGAGGACGGGTGTCGACTGGAACGGCGAGCTGCTCGCGCAGCTGACGTTCCACTGGGAGACCGCACTGCGCCCGCGGCTGGCCGGGCTCACCGACGACGAGTACCACTGGGAGCCGGTTCCCGGCTGCTGGGGCGTGCGCCGCCGCGGGGAGTCGGTGACCCCGCCGGGCGCCGGGTCCGGCGACTGGGTGATCGACTTCGCGTTCCCGACGCCGGAGCCGCCGCCGGTCACGACGATCGCGTGGCGGTTCGGGCACCTCCTGGTCGGGGTGTTCGCGATGCGCTCGCACTCCCACTTCGGCGGGCCGGCCGTCGACTACGGCTCCTACGCCTACCCCGGTAGCGCGGCGGCGGCCCTGGACGCCCTGGACACCGAGTACGCCCGCTGGACCGCCGGGGTCGCCGCGCTCGGCGCCGACGGCCTCGACCGGCCGTGCGGACCGGCCGAGGGTCCCTACGCCGACGCGCCGCTCGCGACGCTGGTGCTGCACATCCACCGGGAGGCCATCCACCACGGGGCGGAGATCGCGCTGCTGCGCGATCTCCACCGGGCCGGCTGAGCCGAACGCCGGGCCGGGCTCAGCCGGCCCGCCCGATCCGCTTGAGCACCGGGGGCAGGTCCCCCGAGTGGAGCACCCCGAGCCGCTGGGTGGCCCGGGTGATCGCGACGTAGAGGTCGTTGAGCCCGCGCGGGGACTCGTCGAGCATCTCCTGCGGCTCCACCACGACGACGGCGTCGAACTCGAGGCCCTTCGACGCCGCGACCGGCAGCACGACGACCGGTGCGTCCAGCTCGGACTCCCCCTCGGCGGGCTCGGGGGTCGTGAGCCCGGCGGCGTCGAGGACGGCCCGGACCCGGTCCAGGCGGCCCTGCGGCGTGAGGACGACGGTGCGCCCGTCCCCGACGGCGTCGCGCTCGGCGCGTACCCGCTCGGCCAGGACCCGGTCGCCGTCGGCCCCGGCGGGCAGCGCCGCCGCCCACGGCGGCACCCCGGTCGAGCGCACCGACGACGGCGGCTGCAGCGAGGCGTCGATCTCGGCGAGCACGTCGTCGGCGACGTCGGCGATCTCCGAGGGCGTCCGGTAGTTCACCGTCAGCTGCTCCAGGCGCCAGCGGCGTGCGACGAACGGTGACAGGACCTCGTCCCACGAGCCCGCGCCGCCGCGGTCACCGGTCTGGGCGATGTCCCCGACGAGGGTCATCGACCGGGCGGGGGCGCGACGCATGACCATCCGCCAGGCCATCGCCGACAGCTCCTGCGCCTCGTCGACGATGATGTGGCCGTAGGTCCACTCGCGGTCCGCGGCCGCCCGTTCGGCGGTGGAGTCGTAGCGGGAGACCTGCATGCGCTCGGCGAGCCGGTCGGCGTCGATGATGTCGGTGGCGCGCAGCAGCTCGGGGTCGAGGTCCTCCTCCAGGTCGAGCACGTCGAGCACGCCCTGGGCGTACTCGACCTCCTCGCGCAGCGCCGCGGCCTCGGCGGCGGCCTGGGCGGCGCCGTCGTCGCCGAGCAGTTCGGCGGCCTCGTCGAGCAGGGCGACGTCGGCCGGGGTCCAGCGCAGGTCCGGGGGCACGTCGGCGTCGGGCGCCGCGCGCTCCAGCAGGGCCCGCTCGGGCGCCGGGATCCGCCGGGCCACCGAGTTGAGCCGGCGGCGGTCGGCGAACAGGTCGGTGAGCAGCTGCTCGGGCGACAGCGTCGGCCAGAGCTCCTCGAGCTGCGTCGCGACCTCGGCGGACTCGGCGAGCTCGTCGCGGATGTCGTCGACGTCGCGCCGGTCCAGCAGGCCGGACTCGCCGCCGCCGACGCGGCGGGCGACCTGCTGGGCGAGCAGCCGCAGCAGCTCCTTGCGGAAGATCCGGCGGGCCTCGTTGTGCGGCTTGCGGGAGCGCCGGGCCCGGGTGCGGGCCTGGGCGACCGTGTCCCGGTCGAGGACGACCCGCTGCTGCTCCACGACGAGCTCGACCGGGGTCCGCGGCAGCTGCTGCCGGTCGCGCACCGCGGCGGCGATCACCGGCGCCATGTCGGCGCGGCCCTTCAGCTCGGCCGTCGCCGGGGACTCGGTGCGTCGCGCGTCCAGGCCGGGGAACAGCTGGGCGACGGTGCCGAGCACGACGCTGGTCTCCCCCAGCGAGGGCAGGACCTGGCCGATGTAGCGCAGGAACGTCGGGTTCGGCCCGACGACGAGCACGCCGCGCCGGGCGAGCCGGTCGCGGTGGGTGTAGAGCAGGTAGGCCGCGCGGTGCAGCGCCACCGCCGTCTTCCCGGTGCCGGGCCCGCCCTGCACGACCAGCACCCCGGACGGCTTCGACCGGATGATGCGGTCCTGCTCGCCCTGGATGGTGGCGACGATGTCGCCCATCCGCCCGGTGCGGGCCGAGGACACCGCCGCCAGCAGCGCGGCCTCGCTGGTGAGCCCCGAGCCCGAGCGGGCCCGCTCCGCCTCGGTCATCTCGGCCAGGTTGAGCGGCTCGTCGTCGACCGCGACGACCTGCCGCAGCCGGGTCCGCAGGTGCCTGCGCCGCCGCATCCCCTCGGGGTTCGCGGCGGTGGCGGTGTAGAACGGCCGGGCGGCGGGTGCCCGCCAGTCCATCAGCAGCGGCTCGTACTCGTTGTCCTCGTCGAGCAGGCCGATGCGGCCGACGTAGCGGATCTCGCCGTCGTCGGCGTCGAGCCGGCCGAAGGCCAGCCCGTGCTCGGCGGCACGCAGACCGGCGAGCCGGTCGGTGAGCATCTCCGCGGCGGCGTCGCGCTGGGTGATGGCCTGCGGGGTGCCGACGGTCTCCTCGCGCAGCGTGTCGGCCAGCCGGCGCGCGGTGTCGCGACGGCGGTCCTCGAGCTGCTCGTAGAGCATGGCCACGTAGGACTGTTCGTGGGCCAGCTCCGGGTCGACCGGCGCGGCGGGGTCGGCCGCGTCAGCCGGGGAGCCGGCAGCGGAAGTGGGTTCGGGCACGGCGCGGGGATCCTCCACCGGGGGGACGTACACAACACGTCCGCGCGGTGGCAGGACGAGCCTGTCGCCGACGGAGCGACTGACCAGGCTACCAGTGGTGCACGACCATCCGGTGAACGACGGACCGGGCATCGGACCGCCGCGGGGACGGCGGCGGGATCCGCCGTCCCCCGCCGTCCCGCACGGTCCGGCCCGGCGCGGTCAGCCGCGGACCCGCGGGGCCCGTCCGTGGGGCTGCTCCACCGGCTCCACCCACTCCGGGGTGGGGGTCGGCGCGGTGGCCGGGCCCTCGTCGTCGAGCGCGATGGGCTCGCCGTGGTGGCGCAGCCGCATCGGGGCACCGTCGGTGAGCCGGTACTCGGTCTCCTCGGGGGTGATCGAGACCCGGATCCGGCGCCCCTGCCACTTCAGGCCGAACGAGATCCGCGACAGCGACGCCGGGAGGACCGGGGCGAACGACAGCCCGTCGGCCTCGCAGCGCATCCCGCCGAAGCCCAGCACGACCGCGGTCCAGGTCCCGGCCATCGACGCGATGTGCATGCCGTGGTCGGTGTTGCCCGCCAGGTCCTGCAGGTCCACCAGGGCGGCCTCGGCGAGGTACTGGTGGGCCAGCTCCAGGTGCCCGGTGCGGGCGGCCATCACCGACTGGGTGCACGCCGACAGCGACGAGTCCCGCACCGTGATCGCCTCGTAGTAGGCGAAGTTGCGGCGCTTCTGCTCCTCGGTGAACGCCTCCGGGAAGATCTGCATCGCCAGCACGAGGTCGGCCTGCTTGATGACCTGCTTGCGGTACAGGTCGAAGTAGGGGTAGTTCAGCAGCAGCGGGTACCGCTCGGCCGGGGTCTCCTCGAAGTTCCACCGCTGGTGGTCGGTGAAGCCCTCGGACTGCGGGTGCACGCCGAGGCGCTCGTCGAACGGGATGAACATCGCGCCGGCGGCGTCGCGCCAGGACGCGATCTCCTCGGAGTCCACCCCGAGCCGTGACGCCGACCGCGGGTGCTTCGCGGCGACCTCGGCGGCGTAGCGCAGGTTCTGCTGGGCCATCAGGTTGGTGTAGACGTTGTTGTCCGCGATCGAGGAGTACTCGTCGGGACCGGTGACGCCGTCGATGCGGAAGTTGCCCGCCGAGTCGTGGCTGCCCAGCGAGCGCCACAGCCGCGCGGTCGCGACCAGCAGCTCCAGCCCGACCTCCAGTTCGAACTTGGTGTCGCCGGTGGCGTGCACGTGCCGCTTCACCGCGTCGGCGATGTCGGCGTTGATGTGGAACGCCGCGGTGCCCGCGGGCCAGTAGCCGGAGCACTCGTGGCCGCGGATGGTGCGCCACGGGAACGCCGCGCCCTTGAGACCGAGGGTCTCGGCGCGCTCGAAGGCCAGCGGCAGGATCGACTTGCGCCAGCGCAGCGCGTCCGCCGCGGCCTCCGGGGCGACGAAGGACAGCACCTGCAGGCAGAACGTCTCGGTGTCCCAGAAGGTGTGGCCGTCGTAGCCGTCGGCGGTCAGCCCCTTGGCCGGGATGCAGCGGCGCTCGGCGCGGGCGCCGGCCTGCAGGATGTGGAAGGTCGCCAGCCGCACGGCCTGCTGCAGCTCGGCGTCGCCGTCGATCTCGACGTCGGCGGTGGCCCAGAAGTCGTCGAGGTAGTCGCGCTGCTCGGCGACCAGGCCGTCCCAGCCGGTGTAGCGGGCGGCGGCGATGGCGGCGCGCACCTGGTCGTAGACGGCGGGCAGGCTGCGCCGCGAGGACCAGCCGTAGGCGAGGTACTTGACCACGCGCAGCGACTGGCCGGGCTTGACCCGGGCGATGACGGTGGTGCGGGCGAGGTCCTCGTTGGCGTCGGTGGACACCTGGACCCCGTCCGGGCCGAACACCTCGTGCTCCATCGCCGCGCCGCAGCGCAGCTCCGACTTGCGGGTGCGGTGCACCAGGGTCGCCCCGGCGTCCCCGGCCCGGGACTGCTCGGGCTCCAGGACGTTGTCCAGCGCGGTGTCCAGGCGCGGGTCGTCGGCGTCGCGGCCGGGCAGCTGCTCGTTGGCGACGAGCTCGGACTGCAGCACCAGCAGCGCGGCGTCACCGGCGGCGCCGCTGCCGTCGTTGCCGTTGCTGACCAGCTCGACCTCGTAGGAGATCGCGGCGACCGCACGCTGGGTCAGCGACACCATGCGGGTGGAGCGGACCCGGACCCGGCGCCCGGCCGGGGACTCCCACTCGACCTCGCGGTTCAGCGTGCCGGCCTGCATGTCCAGCACCCGCTCGTGCCGGTGCAGGGTGCCGTAGCGCAGGTCGAACGGCTCGTCGTCGACCAGCAGCCGGATCAGCTTGCCGTTGGTCGTGTTGATGATCGTCTGCCCGGACTCGGGGTAGCCGTAGCCGCCCTCGGCATACGGCAGCGGACGCACCTCGTAGAACGAGTTCAGGTAGGTGCCGGGCAGGACGTGCGGCTCGCCCTCGTCGAGGTTGCCGCGCAGCCCGATGTGGCCGTTGGACAGCGCGAAGACCGACTCGGTCTGGCCCATCGCGTCCAGGTCGAGGCGCGGTTCGCGGACCACCCACGGCTCGACGGTGAAGGTGGGCAGGTGGTCGGGCTTCACGAACGCTCCAGCAGGTCGGCGAGATCGGTGACGACGACGTCCGCGCCGTGCTCACGCAGCGCGTCCGCCTGGTCGAGACGGTCGACGCCGACGACGGCGCCGAAGTCCCCCGCGTGGCCGGCCTGCACGCCGGCCAGCGCGTCCTCGAACACGACCGCGGCGGACCGGTCCACCCCGAGGTCGGCCGCGGCGGCGAGGAAGGTGTCGGGAGCGGGCTTGCCGGGCAGGCCGCGCTCGCGGGCGGTGACGCCGTCGACGCGGTGGTCGATGAAGGTCTCCAGCCCGGTGACCCGGAGGATCTGCTCCGCGTTCGCGCTGGAGGACACGACGGCGGTGGTGAGCCCGGCGTCCTTCACCGCCTCCAGGTAACGGCGCGACCCCGGGTAGACCTCGACGCCGTCGGTGCGGATCCGCTCCTGCACGAGGTCGTTCTTGCGGGTCGACAGGCCCCACAGGGTCCCGGTGTCCGCGGAGTCGTCCGGGGACCCCTCGGGCAGCTCGATCCCGCGCGAGGCGAGGAAGCTGCGGGTCCCCTCGAGACGGGGCTTCCCGTCCACGTACGGACCGTAGTCGGCGTTGACGTCGAACGGGGTGTACCCGTCACCGTCGCGGGAACGGAGGTACTCGTCGAACATCTGCTTCCACGCCGCGGCGTGGACGCTCGTGGTGTCGGTGAGTACGCCGTCCAGGTCGAACAGGCACGCGCGTGTGCCCTCGGGCAGCCCCAGCATGGCGCGCACGCTATCCGGATCGATGAAGGTCCGTCGCCCCGGGCGGTGCACGCCACTCCCCCGCCGACGGGTGTCACACGACGGGCACGCCCAGCGGCAGGACCAACAGGACGAGCGGGACGCGGGCGGACCGCTCCGCCGGGTCCGCCGGATGGACCTCCACCCGGGCGGCGGGCCCGCCGGGGGCGTCCGGGTCCAGCCGCACGTGGACCGCGCCGCCCGCGCTGTGCGGCTCGATCTCCTCCTGCACCCCGCGGCGGACCGCGGCGAGCACCGACAGCGGCGGCACCGCCGACGACGGGTCGACACCGGCCCCGGACGGGTCGTCGAGCTCGGTGGTCAGCCGGGCGCCGAACCGGGTCCGTTCGA
The DNA here is from genome assembly GCF_023717215.1 of Pseudonocardia sp. DR1-2. Lineage (NCBI taxonomy): Bacteria > Bacillati > Actinomycetota > Actinomycetes > Pseudonocardiales > Pseudonocardiaceae > Pseudonocardia > Pseudonocardia sp. DR1-2. The sequence continues at coordinate 595,241 of NZ_JAMQOF010000001.1, forward strand.
TCTGCAGGTACGCCCGCACGGCGGCGAGCTCCTCGTCGAGCCGGATCGAGGGCTCCCCGGCCCGGTCCGCGGCCCGGGACAGGTCGGCGAAGCCGAGCAGCAGCTCCCGGGCCCGTGGCGGGTCGGTGCGCACCAGCGAGGCGATGGTGTTGAGGGTGTTGTAGACGAAGTGCTGCTCCAGCCGCCGCGACAGCGGCCCGTGCCAGGGGCCGTCCGGGGCGGCAGCCGGCGGCGCGGGGTCCACGGGGACGGGCGGGACGGCGTCGCGGACCCGGATGCGGACGGTCTCGTCGGGGGCCGGGGCACGGTGCGCGCCGGGCCGGGCCGGGCGGCCCTCATCCGGTGGCGTGTCACCGGCGGGCCGGTCGGGGTCCGCGGTGCCGGCGCCCCCGGCGGGGCCCGGGGCGCGGGTGCCCGGCGGGGCGTCCCCGTCCTCGGACGCGGGCCGGGTGCCCGGTGCGGCTGCGCCGCCGGCGCGGGGCAGGACGACGGTCTCCGGGCCGTGCCCGGGTGCCTGCCCGGCCCCGCGGCCCGGGCGGCGCAGCGCGACGGTCGGGCGGGCCGCCGACGCCGCCCGGCGTGCCGCGTCGATCGCGCCGGCCAGGTCGTCGTCGTGCTCGGCGGGCGCCACCAGACCGCGCCAGGACGGCAGGGTGAGCCGTCCGGCGGCCGTCCGGCCCCGGTGCTCGACCGCCGCGACCAGGCCGGGGGCCAGCCAGCGGGCGTCGACGCCGATCCCGTCGGGCACCCCGAGCGGCGGGCTCCCGGTGGCGGGGACGCGCAGTACGGTGCGGGCGTCGACGTCGGCGGCGCCGATCCCGACGCGGCCCACGTAGCGGAGCCCGTCGGGCTCGGGCAGCGCCAGCAGCACGGCACCGATCCGCTCCCGGCCCCCGCCGGGGCCCCCGGCGGGCACCCAGCCCGCGACGAGCACCTGCCGGTGGCGGCGCAGCGGCACCCGCAGCCAGTTCCGGGTGCGCCGCCCGGGCTGGTAGGGCAGGTCGAGCCGCTTGAGGTGCAGCCCGTCGAGGCCGTAGCGCTCCGCGGTCCGGACCACGAGGTCGGCCTCGTCGAGCCCGAACGAGGGCGGGACCAGGATCTTCGGCCCGGCCAGGTCGAGCGCCTCCAGCTCCGCGCGGCGCCGCCGGTAGGGCAGCTCGAGGGTGCGGCGGCCGTCGCAGAACAGCAGGTCGGTGACCACGTAGCCGACCGGCACCTCGGTCCGCAGGGCCGCGTCCGGGGACACCGTCGCGGTGCGGCGCAGCAGCGGGGCGCGCGACGGGCGGCCCGCCTCGTCGAGGGCGACGACGGTGCCGTCGAGCACCATGCCGCCCGGCGGGGCCTGGTCGCCGAGCACGGCGAGCTCGGGGAAGGACCCGGTCACGCTGCGTGCGGTGGAGGACAGCAGCCGGACGCGGCCGGGCCGGGCGTAGGCCACACAGCGGTGGCCCTCCCAGGCGAACTCGACCGCCCAGCGGTCCGGGTCGCCCGCGTCGGTCAGCTCCCCCGCGGCGGGCAGCATCGGCGGGACGAGGTCGGGCATGGGCGCAGCAGGACCCGCGCCGGCGCGCGCCTGCCCGGCGCCGTGCGTCGCACCGCCCCCCACCACGGCATCCACGCTATCCCCCGCACGGGCGAGTGCGGGCGCCACCTCGGCGCTGCGGCGCCCGGTGTCGGGGGTGTCTGCGACGATCGGTCCCATCATGACGCTCACCGACCGGCTGCCGCGCTCCTCCGACCCCGCGAACCCCCCGGATCCCGCCGCGCTGGTGGACACCTTCGCCGAGTGGGCGTTCGACGAGCGCGGTCTGTCGCTGTACCCGGCGCAGGAGGAGGCGCTGCTGGAGCTGGTCACCGGCGCCAACGTGATCCTCTCGACGCCGACGGGCTCGGGGAAGTCGCTGGTCGCGATCGGCGCGCACGCCGCGGCGCTGGCCCGCGGTGAGCGCAGCTTCTACACCGCGCCGATCAAGGCGCTGGTCAGCGAGAAGTTCTTCGCGCTGTGCGAGGTGTTCGGCGCGGACAAGGTCGGCATGCTCACCGGCGACGCCGCGGTGAACGAGAAGGCGCCGATCATCTGCTGCACCGCGGAGATCCTGGCGAACCTCGCCCTGCGCGAGGGCCCCGGGACCGACGTCGGCTCGGTGATCATGGACGAGTTCCACTTCTACGCCGACCCGTCGCGCGGCTGGGCCTGGCAGGTGCCGATCGTCGAGCTGCCGCAGGCACAGTTCCTGCTGATGAGCGCCACGCTGGGCGACACGTCGTTCTTCGCGGAGGACCTGACCCGGCGCACCGGGCGGGAGACCGCGGAGATCACCTCCGTGGAGCGGCCGGTGCCGCTGCACTTCCGCTACGTCGTCGAGCCGTTGCACGAGACGATCACCGAGCTGCTGTCGACGCGTGAGGCGCCGGTCTACGTCGTGCACTTCACCCAGCAGGCCGCCGTCGAACGGGCGCAGGCGCTGATGAGCGTCAACGTCACCTCCAAGGAGGACAAGGCCGCGATCGCCGAGACGATCGGGGCGTTCCGGTTCACCTCCGGCTTCGGCCGCACCCTGTCCCGCCTCGTGCGCCACGGGATCGGCGTGCACCACGCCGGCATGCTCCCCCGCTACCGCCGGCTGGTGGAGACCCTCGCCCAGGCCGGCCTGCTCAAGGTCATCTGCGGTACCGACACCCTCGGCGTCGGCATCAACGTGCCGATCCGCACGGTGCTGTTCACCGCCCTGTCCAAGTACGACGGGCGCCGCGTGCGCCCGCTCAAGGCCCGCGAGTTCCACCAGATCGCCGGCCGCGCCGGGCGGGCCGGGTACGACACCGTCGGCACCGTCGTCGCGCAGGCCCCCGAGCACGACATCGAGAACGCCAAGGCACTGGCCAAGGCGGGCGACGACCCGAAGAAGCGCCGCAAGGTACAGCGCAAGCAGCCGCCCGAGGGGTTCGTCGGCTGGTCGGAGACCTCGTTCGAGAAGCTGCAGCAGGCGCGTCCGGAGCCGCTGACCAGCCACTTCGAGGTCACCCACGCGATGCTGCTCAACGTGGTGTCGCGCGGCGGGGACACCTACGCCGCGATGGAGCACCTGCTCACCGACAACCACGAGCCCCGCAAGCGGCAGCTGAAGCACATGCTGCGGGCGATCGCGATCTACCGGGCGCTGCGCACCTCCGGCGTCGTCGAGCAGTACACCGTGGACGGTGCGACCCGTCCACGGGCGCGGGTGGTCGACGAGCTGCAGCTGGACTTCGCACTCAACCAGCCGCTGTCGCCGTTCGCGCTCGCGGTGTTCGAGCTCCTCGACCGGGAGTCGCCGACCTACGCCCTCGACGTGCTCTCGGTGATCGAGTCGACCCTCGACGACCCCCGCCAGATCCTCGCCGCCCAGCAGAACAAGGCCCGCGGCGAGGCGATCGCGGCGATGAAGGCCGACGGCATCGAGTACGAGGAGCGGATGGCCCGCCTGGAGGAGGTCACCCACCCCAAGCCCCTCGACGAGATGCTGCACGCCGCGCTGGAGACCTACCGCCGCGGCGCACCGTGGGTCGCCGACGCCGTCCTGTCGCCGAAGTCGGTGGTCCGGGACATGAGCGAGCGGGCGATGACGTTCACCGAGTACGTCTCGCACTACCAGCTCGCCCGCTCCGAGGGCCTGGTGCTGCGCTACCTGGCCGACGCCTACCGGGCGCTGCGCCAGACCGTGCCCGAGCACGCCCGCACCGAGGAGCTCACCGACCTCGTGGAGTGGCTGGGCGAGCTGGTCCGCCAGACCGACTCCTCGCTGCTCGACGAGTGGGAGAAGCTCGCCGCCGGGGCGGGTGCCGACGGGGAGGTGCTGCCGCCGGGGGCCGAGGTCGCCGTCGCCACGCCGACCGGGGTCACCGGCAACGTCCGCGCGTTCCGGGTCATGGTGCGCAATGCGCTGTTCCGCCGGGTGGAGCTCGCGGCGATGGGCCGCTACGCCGAGCTGGGCGACCTCGACGCCGACGCCGGCTGGACCGCCGACCGCTGGCGGGACGCCCTGGCCCCCTACTTCGCGATCCACGACCGGATCGGCTTCGGGCCGGACGCGCGCGGGCCCGAGCTGTTCGACCTCACCGAGGAGACCGACCGCTGGCTGGTGCGCCAGGTCCTCGACGACCCGGCGGGCGACCGGGATTGGGCGATCACCGCCGAGGTGGACCTCGCGGCCTCCGACGAGGCCGGTGAGGCCGTCGTGTGGGTGACGGAGGTGACCGACGGGTCGCCGGCCTGACCCGATCGGCCCGTCGCGGGACGTGGACGTAACCCGGTCGGCCCCACCGGGCGGGTCGGATCGGTTACGGTGTCCACCGATCATGAGGGAAGTCCCTCCCACCGGAGCGAACGGGGGCGGTGGATGCAGCAGGCCGACGTCGCCGCTGCTCGCGCCGACCACGGACGGGCGCTCGTCCCCGCAGCACTCCCCGACCCCGCCGACCTCGCCGGTCCCTGGGCCTCGGAGCTGGCCCGGCACTCGGTGCTGCCGGCCACCGAGCTCCGCCCGGTCCTCGACCGGGTGACGGCGCGGCTGCGGGAGGCCGCGCTGGCGGAGCGGTACGACCCGGTCCTCCCGGCGGCCGCCGGCGGGGACCTGGTGCGGGCGCGGATCCACCAGCCGGGTTGCCTGGAGATCGGGATGGAGCTGCTCGGGGCGCACCTGGAGCCGGCCGCGGACACCGCCGCCCGGGTCCGGCGGATCGCGGCCGTGCTGGCGGCGTTCGCCCGCGGGTTCACCGAGGCGACCCGCAGCCTGGTCCTCGCCGAGCACGAGCAGGTCACCCGGGCCGCGCTGGAGGCCCGCCGCGTCGCCGAGGAGGCCCGCCGCCGCTCGGACCTGCGGCTGCGGACCGTCGTCGACTCCGCGGCCGTCGGGATCGTGATCTTCGAGCCGGACGGGAGGCTCGTCGAGGTGAACGAGGCGGCCGCCGTCATGACCGGGTACACGCCCGCCCAGCTGCTGAGGATGCGGGTCACCGACTTCGTGCCCCGGGAGTCGGCGCCGGAGGTGTGGGCGGAGCGGCCACGGCTGCTCGACGGCTCCCTGGACCGGCTCCGGGTGGTCCGCCCGGTCCGGCGCGCCGACGACAGCGACGTGTGGATCGACGCCGTGGTCACCCTGCTCGGCGGGGTCGGCGGTGAGGAGCAGCTGCTCGTCGCGGTGGTGTCCGACGTGACCGACCAGTTGCTGATGCAGGAGAGCCTGGCCCACCAGGCGTCGCACGACCCGCTGACCGGGCTGCCGAACCGGTCGCTGTTCTTCGAACGCCTGGGCGCCGCGATCGACGCGGGCACCTCCGGTGCCCGCCCGGGGGTCTGCTACCTGGACCTGGACGGGTTCAAGGTCGTCAACGACACCCTGGGCCACCAGGCCGGGGACCGGCTGCTGCAGGTGCTGGCCGACCGGCTCCGGGGGGCGCTGGAGCCCGGCGGGCACCTCGTCGCGCGGATGGGCGGCGACGAGTTCGTCGTGCTGGTGCCGCGCACCGCCGACCGGGCCGAGCTGGAGGAGGTCGCGACCCGCGCGCTGGGGACCGTGCGCCGCCCGGTGCGCGTCGACGGCCGCGACATCGTGATCTCGGCGAGCGTCGGGGTGGTGCGCCACGACGGCGAGCTGGGCATCGACGAGCTGATCGCCGCCGCCGACACCACCCTCTACTCGGCCAAGCGGGCCGGCCGCGGGCGCTACGTGCTCTACGACCGCGACCGCCACCGCGACGACGTCGCCCGCTTCGAGCTGTCCTCGCAGATGCCCGAGGCCCTGCGCCGCGACGACTTCGTGGTCGTCTACCAGCCCCTGGTGCGCCTGGCCGACGAGCAGACCATCGGGGTCGAGGCGCTGGTGCGCTGGCAACGGCCCGACGGGCAGCTGCTGGGCCCGGACCGGTTCATCCCGCTCGCCGAGGAGACCGGGCTGGTCGTGCCGCTGGGCCGCCGGGTCCTCGACGAGGCGTGCCGGCAGGGCCGGGTCTGGGCCGACGCGTACCCGGACAGGCCGCTGACGATCAGCGTGAACGTCGCCGCCCGGCAGGTGACCGAGTCGGACCTGGTCGCCGACGTCGCGGCGACGCTGGAGCGCCACGACTGGCCGCCGGAGCTGCTGCAGGTCGAGCTGACCGAGTCCGACCTGATGGGCTCCCCCGGCCGGCCGCTGGCCACGCTGCGCGAGCTCGACCGGCTCGGCGTGAGGATCGCCATCGACGACTTCGGGACCGGCTACTCCAACCTCGCCTATCTGCGGCACCTGCCGGTGCACCGGCTCAAGCTGGCCGGGCACTTCCTGGCCGGGACCGCCGAGCGCGACGACGTCATCCTGCGCACGCTGATCTCGCTGGCCTCCGCGCTGGACCTGGAGGTCACCGCCGAGGCGGTGGAGACCCGGGAGCAGGCGGCGCGGCTGCGCGAGTACGGCTGCGCCAATGCCCAGGGCTGGTACTACGCACCCGCGGTCGTCGCGGAACGGGTCCCGGACCTGATCCGGGACCCGTTCCTGCGTGCCCTCTGAGCTCAGCCGTTGCGCTCGTCGCGCCAGGCGATCCAGTCCTTCAGCCGGGACAGGTCGTAGCCGCCCTGGCCGTCCTGGCCGACGGTGAACAGGCGCACCCCGGCGTCGTGGAGGGCGGCGCCGTCGTCCTCCGGGGCGCCCTCGACGCCGACCGAGCGTTCGATCTCGGCCGGGTCGCGGCCGATGTCGCGGCAGTGCCCGTCGAGGATGCCGCTCTTGCGGGTGACGGTGTCGACGTCGCCGAAGCCGTGCCAGATGCCGGCGTGCTCGGCGGTGTAGCGCAGGGTCTTCTTCTCGCCCCCGCCGCCGATGAGGATCGGGATGTCGCGGGTCGGCGCCGGGTTGAGCGCCGACCAGCGGCTCCGGATGCGGGGCAGGGCCGCGGCCAGGTCGTTCAGCCGGCCGCCCGCGGTGCCGAACTCGTAGCCGTACTCGTCGTAGTCGCGCTGGAACCAGCCGGAGCCGATGCCCAGGATCAGCCGGCCGTCGGAGATGTGGTCGACGGTGCGGGCCATGTCCGCGAGCAGCTCGGGGTTGCGGTAGCTGTTGCAGGTCACCAGGGCGCCGATCTCCACCCGGGAGGTCGCCTCGGCCCAGGCGCCGAGCATGGTCCAGCACTCGAAGTGCTTGCCGTCGGGCTCGCCGTAGAGCGGGAAGAAGTGGTCCCAGTTGAAGACGACGTCGACGCCGGCCTCCTCGGCGGCGGCCACGGTGCGGCGGATGTCGGCGTAGTCGGCGTGCTGGGGCTGCAGCTGCAGTCCGATGCGGACGGGACGGGGATCGGTCATGTCCCCATCCTGGCCCCGGCGGCCGGGCCCCGCAGGGCACCCGCGGGCCCGGCGGGTCAGAGCCGGCGCAGCCCGGCCAGCACCCGGTCCATCAGCGCGACGCTCGGCCCGTCCTCCGCCGAGGACACACCGTGCACCACCAGGCGCCCCTCGGAGGCGAGGTCGTCGATGAGCACCCGGGCGACGCCCAGCGGCACCGCGGCGAGCGCCGCGACCTCCGACACCGACCGGGGCCGGGTGCACAGCCGCAGCACCGCGGCGCGCTCGACAGAGTCGGCGCGCGGGACGGGGCCGGGGGCGGGCCGCACCGAGACCAGCGTCTCCAGCCGCAGCTCGGCGCGGACCCGGGTACGGCCGCCGGTCATGACGTAGGGCCGGACCGTGGCGAACGCCGGGACCTGGAGCGGCTCGGCGTCCGGCGGCGCGGCGAGCTGGGGCACCGGGTGCGGGGACGTCGCGTGCGGGGGCGCGGACGGGGAGGACACGGGGCCCGCCTCCGCGACCGGACGCCCCGGTCCCGGTGCGGGGCGGCCGGCGACCACGGGCAGCGGCGCGGTGTCGGCGGGCCCGGGCGTGCCGGTGTCGCCCTCCGGGCCGCGACCGGTGCCGGCCGCCGCGGGGTCACCGGTCCCGGTGCCGCCCACCGCGGTGTCGTCGGCCGGGCGCCCGTCCGTCTCCGCGCGGGCCGCCGCACGGCGCGCCGCCCGCTCACGGCGGCTCAGCCGGGTGCGCTTCGCGGAGTGCCCGCCGAACCGGGCCCCGGTCACCCCGACCAGGTTCTCCGGCCCGGGCTCCGGCTCCTCCGCCACGACGACGGGCTCCGGGTCCGGGTCCGGCGGCCTGCCGTGCGGGTACTCCGGGTCGGGGGCGTGCCGGGACGGGGGCGCCCCGAACCGGGCCCCGGTGCGTCCGATCTCCGACCGTGCCATCCACCCTCCGCGCCTCGCGGCCGCGGCGGCCCGCGGGCGCCGCTGTCGTCCGTTTCGTCCCGCGGTGCGCTCGTCGTCACGATGCGCGACCGGGGAGCCACAGGGTGGCGTGGGACGGCTACCGCACCGTGTCGCCCGTGTCACGTCCGTGTGACGTGACCCCGTCGGTGCAGGTCACGAGCACCGTGGTTCACCCGATCCGGCTAGCGGCGCAGCAGCGTGGTGAACGCGGCCAGCGCCTGCCCGGCGATCCGCTCGGCCGCGGGCACGACGCCGAGGAACGCGACGTAGCCGTGGATGAGACCGGGTCCGTCGACCTCGACGACCTCCACCCCGCCCGCGCGCAGCGCCACGGCCCAGTCGCGGCCCTCGTCGCGCAGCGGGTCGAACTCGGCGGTGGCGACCACCGCGGGCGCCAGCCCGGACGGGTCGGCGGGCGCGGCGGCCCCCAGCGGCGCGACCTCGGGGCCGGCCGGGGTGGGGCCGGACAGCAGGCTGTCCCAGAACCAGCGCATGTCCGCGGCGGTGAGGAAGTAGCCCTCGCCGTTCTCCCGGTGCGACGGAGTCGCCCCCTCCGGCGCGAGCGCCGGGTAGAACAACAGCTGGGCGGCCGGGCGCGGGCCGCCGCGGTCGCGGCAGCGCAGTGCCAGCCCGGCGACCATGCTCGCCCCGGCGCTGTCGCCGGCCAGCCCGAGCCGCCGGCCCGGGAACCGGTCCGCGACGGCGAGCAGCGCGGCCCAGGCGTCGTCGAGCGGGGCGGGGTGCGGGTGCTCGGGCGCGAGCCGGTAGTCCACCGCGACGACGACCGCTCCGGTCGCAGTGGCCACCCGCCGGCACACCGGGTCGTGGGTCTCCAGGTCCCCGACGACCCACCCGCCGCCGTGCAGGTAGAGCACCACGGCCGCGCCGTCGTCGCCCTCGGGGACGTAGGTCCGCAGCGGCACCGGGCCCGCCGGGCCGGGGACGGTGTCGTCGTCGACCCGGCCGACCTGCTCGGGGACGAACCCCGGACCGCGTCGGGCCAGGGCGAGCGACCGGTAGTGGGCCCGGGTGGCGACCGGGTCGCCGTCGCGGACCAGCGGCAGGGCCCCCGCCCCGGCAAGGGTGTCGAGCACGGTCCGGAACGCGGGGTCGAGCGCCATGGTCGTGACGCTAACCGGTCCCCGGGGGATGTGCAGACAGCATTGTTCTAGTACATTGCGAACAAGTTCGGATCACTCGACGAGAGGGACGTGATGACCACACCCGTCGCGCACACGAGCCGTCGCCGGCTCCTCGCCACCGCACCGGCCACCGCGCTGACCGTCGCGGGCCTGGCCACCCTGGTGGCCACCCAGCCGCCCGGCCGGACGCTCACGAGCACCCTCGCGGTGGTCGTCGTGGGCCTGCTCGCGATCGGGCTGCCGCTGCTGCGGCTGCGCTCCGGGCGGCCCGACGTGGAGCGCCGCGCCGTCGGCACCGCCTGGGCCTTCGCCGTCATCGTGTGGTGGGTGCCCGGCACCCGGCTGGCTCCGCAGGTCCCGGGCTGGGCCTGGACCGCCGGCGTCCTGGCGGCGGTCGCCGCCGCCTACGGCATCGGACACCTGCTGGCCGGACCGGACGCCCCGCGGCCGTCGGCGACCGGCAGCGCCCCGGCCGGCGCGGTGCGCACCCCGCTCGCACCCGGTGAGCGGTACCTGTGGGCCCGGACCGTGCTGTCCCGTCCCACCCTGGTCGTCGCGGCGGTGCTGCTCCTGGCCGCCGCCGCCCAGCTGCCGGCCGGTGGCAGCGCGGTGCTGGTCGTCGTGCTCGTCGCCGCCGCCGTCGTCTCGACCGCACTGACCGCCGTCGCCCGGGTCCGCGTCGACGGCGACGGGGTGCACGTCCGGCAGGCGCTGCTCGGACGACCGCTGGCCGAGGCACCGCTCGCCGAGGTCCGCGGCGCGCGGTCGGAGCAGCTCGACCCGGAACGCTTCGGCTGGAACGAGTACGGCGTGCTGCGCCGGTCCCCGTCCGTGCTCGGCTACCGCGCCCGGCGGGCCGGGGAGGCGCTGGTGCTCGACCTCACCGACGACCGCCGGTTCGTCGTCACGGTGCCCGACGCCGCCACCGCGGCCGGGCTGGTCAACGCCGAGCTCGACCGTCGCGCCGGGCACGGCGCGGCCGGTGCCGCACCGTCGTGCTGATCCGGGTCGACCCGTCGTCGCCGGTGCCGCTCGGGGACCAGGTCGCGGCCTCGGTCCGCCGGGCGGTCGCCGACGGCCGGGCCACCGCCGGGGACCGGCTGCCCCCGGCCCGCGAGGTCGCGGGCGCACTGGGGATCAACCTGCACACCGTGCTGCGCGGCTACCAGCAGCTGCGCGACGAGGGCCTGGTCGACCTGCGGCGCGGCCGCGGGGCCGTGCTCACCGAGCGGGCCACCGGCGGACGCGCCGAGCTGGAGCGCAAGGCCGGTGAGCTGGCCGAGCTCGCCCGGCGGCTCGGGCTCGACGAGTCCGACGCCCTCGGCGCGGTGCGGGCGGCCTTCCGCTGACGCCGCGGCGCCGCCGTCAGCCGAGCGGGCTGCGCGGCAGCAGCCGGTCGGAGATGATCTTGCGCTGGATCTCGCTGGTCCCCTCGAAGATCGTGGTCAGCCGGGCGTCGCGCCAGTGCCGTTCCACCTGGTGCTCGGTGGTGTAGCCGTTGCCGCCGTGCAGCTGGATGCCGTCCGCGGTGACCTCGGCGGCCATCTCGGTGGCCAGCAGCTTGACCATGGCCGCCTCCCGCTCGCAGGGCTCGCCGAGGTCGAGCCGGTGCGCCACGTTCTGGTAGAAGGCGCGGGCCTGCTCGACCCGGGCGGCCATCGTCGCAAGGGTGAACCGGACGGCCTGGAAGTCGCCGATCGGGTGCTCGAACTGGTGGCGTCGCTGCAGGTAGCGCACGCAGTCCTCGACGGCGGCCCTGGCGAGCCCGACCGCCCGCGCGGCGGTGTGCACCCGGGCGATGTTCAGCCACGACTGGGCGTCGGCGAAGCCCTCGCCGCCGGCGCCGAGCTGGTTGCCGACCGGCACCCGCACGCCGTCGAACTCCAGGTCCCAGGTGACGAAGCCGTGGTAGCCGATCTTGTCGATCGGGCGGCCGGTGATCCCGGCGGGGAAGGTGTCGCGCTCCTTCTCCACGACGACCGTCGCCAGGCCCGCGGAGCGCTTCTCCCCCGGCGCAGGGTCGTCGGTGCGCACCAGCACCTGGATGAAGTCGGCGGCCTTGGCGTTGCCGGTCCAGCGCTTGTGCCCGGTGATCACGAACTCGTCGCCGTCGCGGACCGCGCGGGTCTCCACCCCGGCCAGGTCGGACCCGGCGTCGGGCTCGGACAGCGCGATCGCGCCGATCCACTGCCCGCGGGCCGACCGGCGCAGCAGCTCCGCACGGCGCTCCGGGTCGGTGACGGCGGTCCCGGCGCCCTGCGCGCGGGCGATGATCGACCCGACGCTCATCCACGCCCGGGCCAGCTCCTCGGCGACCATGCAGTACTCGAACGCCCCGAGGCCCAGCCCGCCGTGCTCACGGTCGACGGTGATGCCGAAGTAGCCCAGCTCGCCCATCTCGTCGAGCAGGTCGCGCGGGATCTCGCCCTTGAGCGGGTCCAGCTCGTCGGCGACGGGCAGCACCCGCGTCGCGGCGAACTCACGGGCCTGCTTCTGCAGCGCCTCGCGCTCGGTGGTGTGGTACGGCGCGGTCAGTACCGGGACAGGCGGCTCGAGAAGATCGTCACTGGCCATGGGCGCAGTATCACCCGTCCCGGCCGCCCCCGCCCGGACCCGACCGGTCCGGCCCCGACCTTCGGCACAGGACCGCTGCGCCACGCATCGCCGCGTGCGCATGTCCGCACGGGGTGGGAGGGTCGGCAGCGGGCGGCGCGGCCCGACCCGTGGGGGCGCGGGATCGGTGTGGCCGCGACGCCGCCGCGCGGCCGCGACCGCGGTCCGCGCGTCCACGCAGGAGGGGAGCGCACCATGCCCGACAACCGCGTCGTCGTGTACAAGGGACCCGGCGAGGTCGCCGTCGAGTCGATCGACTACCCGAAGCTGGAGCTGCCCACCGACGTCGTCGACGGGCTCGGCATCGCGCGGAAGGCTCCGCACGCGGCGATCCTGAAGATCGTCACCACCAACATCTGCGGATCCGACCAGCACATGGTCCGCGGCCGCACCACCGCACCGGTCGGGCAGTCGCTCGGCCACGAGATCACGGGCGAGATCGTCGAGGTCGGCGACGACGTGCTGTTCGCGAAGGTCGGCGACATCTGCTCGGTGCCGTTCAACATCGCCTGCGGGCGCTGCCGGATGTGCAACGAGGGGAAGACCGGCGTCTGCCTGCACGTCAACCCGGCCCGTCCCGGCGCCGCCTACGGCTACGTCGACATGGGCGGCTGGATCGGCGGCCAGGCCGAGTACGTGATGGTGCCCTTCGCCGACTTCAACCTGCTGCGCTTCCCCGACCGCGACCAGGCGTTGGAGAAGATCCTCGACCTCACGATGCTGTCGGACATCTTCCCGACCGGCTACCACGGCGCGGTGACCGCCGGGGTCACCACCGGATCGACGGTCTACGTGGCCGGCGCCGGGCCGGTCGGGCTGGCCGCGGCGCACGCCGCGCAGCTGCTGGGGGCGGCGGCGGTCGTCGTCGGGGACATGATCCCCGAGCGGCTCGCGCAGGCGCGCAGCTTCGGCTGCGAGACGGTCGACCTGTCCGGCGACGGCACCCTGGCCGAGCAGCTCGAGCAGCTGCTCGGCGAGCCCGAGGTCGACGCCGCCGTCGACGCCGTCGGGTTCGAGGCCCGCGGGCACGGCCGCGACGCCGGGGAGGCGCCCGCGACCGTGCTGAACTCGGTCATGGAGGTGACCCGGGTCGGCGGCGCGCTCGGCATCCCGGGGCTCTACGTCACCGGCGACCCGGGTGCCGCCGACGACAAGGCGAAGGAGGGCACCCTCGGCGTGCGCATCGGGCTGGGCTGGGCGAAGTCGCACAGCCTCACCACCGGCCAGTGCCCGGTGAAGAAGTACAACCGGCAGCTGATGCAGGCGATCCTGTCCGACCGGGCGCAGATCGCCAAGGCGGTCAACGCGACCACGATCACGCTGGACGACGCCCCGCGCGGCTACCAGGAGTTCGACGGCGGCGTGGCCCGCAAGTTCGTGATCGACCCGCACGGCAGCGTCGCGGCGTGAGACCGGCCGGGTCCGGTGCCGCCGTCGCGGTGCCGGACCCGGCTCACCCGCCCGCCCCGGCGGCGCGCCGGTAGAGCTCGGCGGCGGCGCGGGAGAAGCCGTCGGGCACCCCGGCGGCGGCGAACGCGTCGGCCGCCTCGTCCATCTCCCCCGCCCAGCGCCACGCCTTTCCCGCCATCCGCTCGCGGGCGCGGGCCAGCGCGGCGGCGTGGTCGACCCCGGCCCGGTCCAGCTCGGCGTGCAGGGCGCCGGTGACGCCGAACGCCGCGGCGGCCTCCTCCAGCGCCAGCCACAGCACGGGTGCCGCCTTGCTCTGCAGCGCGAAGCAGGCCTTCAGCCCGCTCGCGGCGCCCAGGTCGGTCCCGGCGGTGCCGAGCACCCGGGCGTCGAACGGGCCCGGCTCGAACAGGGTGGCGGCGGTGTCCGCCCCGGGCCCGGACAGCCACAGCGTCGTGGTGCCCGCCGTCCAGGCGGGCGGGCCGATGACGGCGCCGTCGCAGACGGTCGCGCGGTCGCCGAGCAGTGTCGCGATGCCGCGGACGGTGTCCGGGGACACCGCGTTGGCCTCGACGTAGAGCGGGCGGTCGGTGCGCCCGGCCAGCCCGGCGCCCACCAGGCCCGCCACCTCCCGCGCGGCGTGCGGCGGGCAGATCGACACGATGACGTCGGCCCGGGCGGCGAGGTCGGCGACGGTCGGGACCGCCTGCAGGTCGGCCAGCTCGGCGCGCTTGGCGGTGGCGTGCGAGCGCCCGGCGTCGGCCCAGATGACCGCGCCCGCGCGCGCCTTGAGCGCCGATCCGAGCGCGGCGCCCATCGCGCCGGGGTGCAGGACCCCGACCACCGGCCGGGCGGGCAGGGACACCGGCTGCGCGGACGGCGACGACATGGGGTGATGATGGCACCCCGCCCCACCCGTCGCGGCGGGCTCACCCCGTCCCGAGTGCGGCGGCCAGGTCGTCGAGCACCACGCGCGCGGCCTGCGGGCCCGCGTTGAGGAACCAGGTGTCGTCGTCGACGGCGGTGATGTGCCGGTTCCGGACCGCGCCGAGCGAGGCGCCGACCCCCTCGGTCAGCAGGGCCGGCGGCGGCGCGCCGGGAGCCGCGCCCTGGACGCCGTAGACGATCCGTCCGCCGTCGGCCAGACCGAGCTCCTCGGTGGACAGGTCCCGCGAGGTGGCGGCGAAGCGCTGGCTCTGCGGCCGGGCGATCCCGGCGGCGGCGAGCAGGGAGCCGGGGAAGGAGCCGACGCCGAAGACCCGGACCCGGCTGGGCTGGATGCGCAGCAGCGAGACCTCGACCGATCCGGCCCGCGCGCCGACCGCGCGGGCCCGCCCGGCGAGGTCGTCGACGAGTGCCTGCGCGGCACCGGCCCGGCCCAGCGCGGACCCGACGAGCAGCAGGTCGGTCCGCCAGTTCACCCCGTTGCCCCGGGTCATCACGGTGGGCGCGATCGCGGACAGCCGGGGGTGGAAGTCCGCCGCCCCGGCGACGTTGGCCAGGATCAGGTCCGGGCGTGCCGCGGCGACCGCCTCGATCGCCGGGTCGGTGCGCAGGCCCACGTCGGCCATCGCCGCCAGCGCGGCCCGGTGCTGCGGGAACGCCGCGGTGAGGTAGGCCGGGACCATCGTGGCCGCCTCGGCCCGGGTGGACCCGACGGGGACGACGCCGAGGGACAGCAGCCCGTCGAGCTGCCCGGTGGAGATGACCACGATCCGCCGGGGCTCGGCCGGGATCGTCGTGGTGCCCATCTCGTGGGTGACGGTGCGCGGGAAGACGCCGTCGGGCTCCGGCGAGCCCTGCCCGGCGGGCAGCGCGGTGGGCGCCGGCCCGTCCCCGCCCGCGGGGACGGGGGTCTCGGTGGCGCCGGCGCCGCAGCCGGCGAGCAGGACCAGGCACAGCGCGGCGACCGGGACACGGACCACGGCACGGGCAGGGAAGGTGAGCCTCACCTGTGTATCCCAGCGGACGGGCGCCCGGCGCACAACGAGACGACGGTCTCGACTGGCGTGTCGGGCGGGCGGGGCGGCACGGTCGAGGCATGACCCCTGATCCACTGTTCACCGGCGACGCGGTCGGTGGCTGGCTCCAGCTGCCCTCCCCCGCCGTCGCCGAGATCGCCGGCTCCGTCGGGTTCGACCTGGTCTGCGTCGACACCCAGCACGGCCTGATCGGCGACGACACCGTCCTGGGCATGCTGCAGGCCCTGTCCGCGACGGGCACGCCGTCGCTGGTGCGGGTCCCCGGCCACGGCGCCGAGGGCATCGGGCGGGCCCTGGACCGGGGCGCCGACGGCGTGATCGTCCCGCTGGTCGACACCGCCGAGCAGGCCGCTGCGGCGGTCGCGGCGTGCCGCTACCCGCCGGACGGGGTCCGCAGCTTCGGGCCGGTCCGCCCCTCGTGGCGGGGCCGCGACGTGTTCGCACCGCCGCGCACGGTGGTGATGGTGGAGACGGTCGCGGCCGTGGCGAACCTGGCCGACATCGTGGCCGTCGACGGGGTCGCGGCGGTGTTCGTCGGGCCGTCGGACCTGGCGCTGGCGCACGGGCTCCCGCTCGCCGCCCAGGGCGACGGCGGCCCGGAGTCCGACCGGCACGCCGAGCTGGTCTCCGGGATCGCCGCGGTGTGCGCGGGGGCCGGGGTACCGGTGGGGATCTACTGCGACTCCCCCGCACACGTGCGCCGCTTCCGGGGGCTGGGGTGCACCTTCACGATGCTCGCCGCCGAGCAGGCGATCCTGCGGTCGGCGCTGGCGGAGAAGCTGGTCGACGCCCGGCCCTGAGTCGTCAGCCCGCGGAGCGGTCGGGCGCTGCGGGACGGCCGGGCACAGCGGGACGGTCGGCCGGGGCGGTGCGGGCGGGCTCCCGGGCGTCGACCATCGTGAGCCCGGTGAGCCGGCCGGCCACCCCGCGGTGGCCGGTGCTGCGCCGGAGCCCGACCAGGCCCGCGATCCCCCACAGCAGCCCGAGCGCGCCGAGCGCGCCGGACGGCCCGGACAGCAGCAGGAACCCTCCGGTGCCGAGCAGTACCCGGGCGAGGCGGCGCCCGCGGCCGGGGACGCCGCCGCCGGGCAGCGCGGGCCGCAGCCGCACCGCCCGCTGGCCGACGGTGCCGCCGCGCCCCACCAGCGGCACCACCAGGAACACCAGCAGCGGCAGCCAGAACCCGAGGACGGTGTTCGCGGTGTCGAACCAGTCGGGCAGCGGCCCGCCGGTGTACCCGGTCAGCGCGGTCCCGGCGAGCAGCAGCGAGCCGAGCAGGGACCCGGTCACCCAGACCGCCGCCAGGTCGCAGAGGGCCCCGAGCAGCCGGCGCCCGGCCGTCACCGGGGCCGGCCGGTCGGGGTCGGCGCCGGCGTCCCACGAGCGGGGCCGCACCAGGGCCGCGGCGAGACCGCCGAGCAACGCGCCCGCGGTGTTGGCGATCAGGTCGTCGACGTCGGCGAGCCGGTAGGCGCACGGGAACAGGAACCAGTTGCCGGTGTACTGGGTGGCCTCGACGAGCAGGGACACCGCGAGCCCGGCGGCCACGGTGACCGGCAGCGAGCGGCGGAACACCCCGCGCAGGAACCAGCCCAGCGGCGCGAACAGCGCCACGTTGAGCACCACCTGCTGCACCGCGGCGTTCGCGAGCCAGGCCCGCACCCCGGTCGCGTCCTGGCGGGCGGCGATCCGGGTGATGTCGCCGACGAAGGCGAACGGCCGGGTCTGCAGCGAGTCCGCCGCGGTCCGCCCCGCGCAGAACGCCGCGTCGACCTGGGGCAGCGGGAGCAGGGTGTAGCCGAGGACCGCCAGCCCGTACACCGGGACGGCGACGAGGACGGCCAGCTCGCCGGGCCCGAAGCGGCCACGGCGGCGGTAGGTCAGCGCCACGGCGGGGACGAGCACGGCGAGCACCAGCGCCGACCCGAGCCCGATCGCGAGCACCCCGGGGATGATCCGGTCGTTCACGGTCGCCGACGTTAGCGACCGCCCGGGGTGCGCCCGGGGACCGAAACGGGTGGTTCAGCCCAGGACGTCGAGGATCTGCTGGGCGGCGAGGGTGGGGGTGAGCCCGCCGTCGCGGACCTCGGCGGTGAGCTTCGGGAGCCGCTCGGCCGTCGCCGGGTCGTGCAGCACCCGGTCCATGAGCCGGTCGCGCACCATCTGCCACATCCACTCGACCTGCTGGTCGGCGCGCCGGGTCGCGAGCTCGCCGCCGGAGTCGAGTGCCTCGCGGTGGGCGGTGACCTTCTCCCACACGGTGTCCAGGCCCTTCCCGGTCTGCGCGGAGCAGGACAGCACCGGGGTGCGCCAGTGCGCCGAGGTGGGGGTCATCATGTGCAGCGCGCCGGCGAGCTCGCGGGCCGCGGCGCGGGCGTCGCGCTCGTGCGGGCCGTCGGCCTTGTTCACGGCGACGACGTCGGCGAGCTCCAGGATGCCCTTCTTGATCCCCTGCAGCGCGTCGCCGGTGCGGGCGATGGTGAGGAACAGGAAGGTGTCGACCATCCCGGCGACGGCGGTCTCGGACTGGCCGACCCCGACGGTCTCGACGAGGACGACGTCGAACCCGGCGGCCTCCATGACGACCATCGTCTCCCGGGTGCGGCGGGCGACCCCGCCGAGCGTGCCCGCCGACGGCGACGGCCGCACGAACGCGTGCGGGTCGACGGCCAGGCGCGGCATCCGGGTCTTGTCACCCAGGATGGACCCGCGGGTACGGGTGGACGACGGGTCGACGGCGAGGACCGCCACCCGGTGGCCCCGGGAGGTGAGCGTGGAGCCCATCGCCTCGATGAAGGTCGACTTCCCGACCCCGGGTACCCCGGAGATGCCGACCCGCACCGCGTGCCCGGCCTTCGGGGTCAGCTCCAGGAGCAGCTCCTGGGCGGCCCGCTGGTGGTCGGGCCTGCTGGACTCGACCAGGGTGATCGCCCGGGCGAGCAGGGTGCGGTCGCCGGCCAGGACACCGCGGGCGAGCTCCGCGGGGTCGGGGACGCGAGGGGCCATCGGCGGGACTCTCCTTGCGGGTCGGCACCGCGCCCGGTGCGCGGGTGGGCGCACCGGGCGCGGCGACGGCGGCACGATGACGAGCCACCGTGACGGCGGCACCGTGACGACGCCACCGTGACGGCGGCGGTGGCTCAGTCGGCGTAGACGCTGCCGGTCGGGGCGGACGTGTCCGGCTCGTCGTGGCCGAGCGCGGCCGCCAGCTTGCCGAGCAGGTCGACCGCGGCCTCGGCGATGACCGTGCCGGGCGGGAACACCGCGGCCGCGCCCATCTCCAGCAGCTCCGGCACGTCCGCGGGCGGGATGACCCCGCCGACGACGACCATGATGTCGTCGCGCCCCAGCTCGGCGAGCTCGCGGCGCAGCTCCGGGACCAGCGTGAGGTGCCCGGCGGCCAGCGAGCTGGCGCCGATCACGTGCACGTCGGACTCGGCGGCCTGCTTCGCGACCTCGGCCGGGGTCTGGAACAGCGGCCCGACGTCGACGTCGAAGCCGATGTCGGCGAACGCGGTCGAGATGACCTTCTGGCCGCGGTCGTGGCCGTCCTGGCCCATCTTCGCGACCAGGATGCGGGGCTGGCGGCCCTCGTGGCCGGCGAACTCGGAGACGAGCTCGCGGGCGCGGTCGATCGCCGGGTTCTGCCCGGCCTCGGCGGAGTACACACCGGAGATGATGCGGATCTGTCCGGCGTGGCGCCCGAAGACCTTCTCGAGTGCGTCGGAGATCTCGCCGACCGTGGCCTGGTCGCGGGCCGCGTTCACGGCCAGCTGGAGCAGGTTCTCGTCGTCGGAGCGCGACGAGCCCTCGGCGATCTTCTCCGCGGCGCCGGTGAGCGCGCGCAGGGCCTCGTCGACGGCGCGGTCGTCGCGGTCGGCACGCAGCCGGGCGAGCTTCTCGAGCTGCTCGCGGCGCACGTTCGCGTTGTCGACCTTGAGCACGTCGATCTGCTCGTCGGCCTCGACGACGTACTTGTTGATGCCGATGACCGGCTGGCGGCCGGAGTCGATCCGGGCCTGGGTGCGGGCCGCGGCCTCCTCGACGCGCATCTTCGGGATGCCGGCGTCGATGGCCTGGGCCATGCCGCCCGCCTTCTCCACCTCGTCGATGTGCGCCCACGCCCGCTTCGCGATGTCGTAGGTGAGCTTCTCGACGTAGTACGAGCCGCCCCACGGGTCGACGACGTCGGTGGTGCCCGACTCCTGCTGCAGCAGCAGCTGGGTGTTGCGGGCGATCCGGGCGGAGAAGTCCGTCGGCAGCGCGAGGGCCTCGTCGAGGGCGTTGGTGTGCAGCGACTGGGTGTGGCCCTGGGTCGCGGCCATCGCCTCGATGCAGGTGCGGACGACGTTGTTGTAGACGTCCTGGGCGGTCAGCGACCAGCCGGAGGTCTGCGAGTGCGTCCGCAGCGACAGCGACTTGGCGCTCTGCGGCTCGAAGCGGTTCACGAGCTTCGACCAGAGCAGGCGCGCGGCCCGCATCTTCGCGACCTCCATGAAGAAGTTCATGCCGATCGCCCAGAAGAAGCTCAGCCGCGGTGCGAACTTGTCGATGTCCAGGCCCGCGTCGACCCCGGCCCGCAGGTACTCCACGCCGTCGGCGAGGGTGTAGGCGAGCTCCAGGTCGTTGGTCGCCCCCGCCTCCTGGATGTGGTAGCCGGAGATGGAGATCGAGTTGAACTTCGGCATCCTCCGGCTGGTGAAGCTGAAGATGTCGGAGATGATCTGCATCGACGGCTGCGGCGGGTAGATGTAGGTGTTGCGGACCATGAACTCCTTCAGAATGTCGTTCTGAATGGTTCCGGTCAGCTTCTCCGGGCTCACGCCCTGTTCCTCGGCCGCGACGATGTAGAGCGCCAGCACCGGGAGCACGGCGCCGTTCATCGTCATCGACACCGACATCCGGTCCAGCGGGATGCCGTCGAACAGCTGGCGCATGTCGAGGATCGAGTCGATCGCGACACCGGCCATCCCGACGTCGCCGGCGACGCGCGGGTGGTCGGAGTCGTAGCCGCGGTGGGTGGCCAGGTCGAACGCGATCGACAGGCCCTTCTGCCCGGCCGCGAGGTTGCGCCGGTAGAACGCGTTGGACTCCGCGGCGGTGGAGAACCCCGCGTACTGGCGCACCGTCCACGGCTGGTTGGTGTACATCGTCGGGTACGGCCCGCGCAGGTACGGGGTGATGCCCGGATAGGTGTGCAGGAAGTCGACGCCGGCGAGGTCGTCGGCGGTGTAGAGCGGCTTGACGCCGATCCCCTCCGGCGCCTCCCAGACCTCGGCGGAGCCGGTCCAGGTGGTCGCGGGGGTGGTGTCGCCCAGGAGCGGCACGCCGGTGAAGTCGGGAATGCTCACTTCGAGCCCTCCAGGTGGGTGTACACGTCGTCGAGGACGGCGAGGGCGTCGCAGCCGGCGAACAGGTGACCGTCGACGCCGGGCACCTCGTCCTTCGGCTTCCCCGCGAGCAGGATGCGCGCGGCGCCGGCCTCGCGCAGCGCGGCGGCGGTCTCGGCGGCCCGCTCGTCGTAGACCGTGTCCGAGGAGCAGAGCACCACGACCGGCGTGCCGTCCTTGCCGTAGGCCTCGACGACGTCGGCGGTGGAGTCGGTCGGGCCGGCGTCGACGGTGTCGACGCCACCGGCGGCCAGCAGGTTGCGGGTGAACCCGGCGCGGGCGGTGTAGACCGCGAGCGGGCCGAGGGTGGCGAGGAAGGCGGTGGGGCGCGAGCCCGTCTCGCCCAGCAGCGCGTCGGAGCGGTCCCGGTGGGCCTCGTAGGCCTCGGCGGGGCGGTAGAGCGGCAGCCCCCCGCGCTCGACGGCCGGCGGCAGCGGGGTGCGCTCGACCGGCTTCTCGTTCAGGTCGGGGAACTCCGAGACGCCGGTGAGCGGCGTCCTCCGCTTCGCGACGTCGGCCTCGCGGCGGGCGCGGACCTCGCCGACCCGCTCGGCGACCAGGCCGGAGTCGAGGGCGGCGACGGCGCCGCCCGCGGCCTCGATCTCGACGAAGAATTCCCAGGCCAGCCGGGCGAGGTCGTCGGTGAGGTGCTCGATGTACCAGGAGCCGCCGCCCGGGTCGATGACCCGCGCCAGGTGCGACTCCTCCACGAGCAGGTTCTGGGTGTTGCGGGCGATGCGGCGGGAGAACGGCTCGGCGACGCCGAGGGCGGCGTCGAAGGGCGGCACGGTGACCGCGTCGGCCCCGCCGACGCCCGCGGCGAACCCGGCGACGGTGCCGCGGAGCATGTTGACCCACGGGTCGCGGCGGGTGAACAGCGCCTCGGGGACGGTGGCGTGCTGGGTCTGCGGCACGTCGGTGACGCCGGAGGCCTCCAGCACCCGGGCCCACAGCCGCCGGCCGGCGCGCAGGGCGGCGATCGTCGGGAACTGCTGGGGGGTGGCGGCGTAGCGGAACTCGAGCAGCCGGGCCGCGTCGGCGACGGCGATCCCGGCCGCGTCGAGCGCCCGCAGGTAGGCCACGCCCGCCGCCAGGGACCAGCCCAGCTCCTGGGCGTCGGAGCCGCCCGCCTCGCGGATCACGGTCGCGTCGACGGTGATCGCGGTGACCTTGTCGAAGGTGCCGTGGACGCGGCGGGCGACCTCGACGACCGAGTCGACCTCCGGGCCGGACCCCGCACGGGCGCGCAGCCCGATCGGGTCCACGCCCAGCGAGCCGAGCAGCTCGGCGTCCTCGACGCCGTTGCGCGCGGCCAGGTCCAGGTAGGCGTGCGCGGCGGCGACCTGCTCGGTCCCGGCGTCGAGGGCGACCCCGGCCAGGTCCAGGTGCACGCCCTCCAGGGCGCGCGCCAGGTCGGCGACGGCGACGCCGCCCTCGCCCACGCGCAGCCACACCGAGGTGACGCCGCACTCCAGGTCGGCCAGCACGGCCTCGCGGACGGCCGCCGGGTCGGTGCCGGCGTGGCGCTGGCGGATGTCCCAGCCGGTGGGGACGTGCCCGTCGGTGCGGGCGCCGCGGGTGAACGGCCACGACCCCGGCACGCCGGTGGGCGGCAGGTCGGTGGTGTCCTCGTCGGCGTAGAGCGGCGCGACACGGATGCCGTCGGGTGAGGTGCGGGTCAGGGTCTCGACCCCGGCACCGAGCTCGGCGTCCTCACCGATCCGGCCCGACCTGCGCACCACCGCGTCCGCGGCGGCCAGCCACTGGTCGCGGGTGACCGGGTCGAAGCCGCCGGCCAGGACCAGCTCCTCGGGCTCCACCGGACCGTCCACGGCAGAGCCCTCCGGACCGGCTGCGCGGTCGACCGCGCTGCGGTCACTGTCCGTCATCCGCTCTGTTCTCCTCACCGGCCCGCGGGGCGGCCTCGTTGCCCGCCGGATGGCGCCGTCGTCGACGCCACCGAAGTGCAGCGGAGTCTAGTGAGCCGGTGCCGCCGGGGGCATGCGCTGTGGCGAGGCGCGCACGGCCTGTGATGCACCCGACTGGCGCAACGGGACCGTCCGGGGGCATCGCGGCGTACGCCCGGCGGTTCCCCGCCGGTAGTCCTCATGGGTAGCCCCGGGCGGCCCCGGACGCCAGTCTGGGGCCGTGTCGACTCCCGGACCCGCACCCGCCGTCCCCGGGCTGACCCCGGTCGCCCGCGTCCACGTCCTGCTCGACCCGCCGCTGGAGGTCGGCCGGACCCCGTTCGGCCGGGAGCGGGAGATCCCCATCGTCGGCGGCACGGTCTCCGGACCCGGCCGCGACGGCGAGGGGCTGCACGGCGAGGTGCTCCGCGGCGGCGCCGACCGCCAGCGGGTGCTCGACGACGGCACCGCCGTGATCGACACCCGCTACACCGTGGCGCTGCGGTCGGGGCACCTGCTGCAGCTGGCGACGGCGGGCTACCGCACCGGTCCGGCCCCGGTCCTCGACGCACTGCTCGCCGGGGAGCCGGTCGACCCGGCCCGCTACTACTTCCGGGTCGTCGTCGACGCCCGGACCGCCGACCCGGACCTGGCCTGGCTCAACACCGCGGTGCTCGTCGGCTCCGCGGTCCGCACCGCCGACGCGGTCGCCTACGACGCCTACCTCGTGACCTGAGACGGGTGGGAACAACCGGGGGCGGGGGTGCATTGTGGTCGGCATGCCCCCCGTGACCCGAGGATTCGTCGGGCGCAGGCCGCGGGACCGGCGGCTGCCACCCGGCCAGTACGACGCCGGCGACCAGTGGCCGGTGCTGACCGCCGAACGCGCCCCCACCCTGGACACCGCCCGCTGGACCTTCCGCATCGACGGCCTCGTCCGGCGCCCGGTCGAGTGGACCTGGGACGAGATCCGCGCCCTGCCCCGCGAACGCTGGGACGGCGACATCCACTGCGTCACTACCTGGTCGAAGTTCGGGATGCGCTGGAGCGGGGTCGCGGTCGACACGCTGCTGGAGGCCGCGGGGCCGCTGCCGGAGGCGCGGTTCGCCGTCGCGCACTCGCACTCCGGCTACACCACCAACATGCCGCTGTCCGACCTCACCGGCGGCCGGGCGTGGCTGGCGTTCGAGGCGCAGGGTGCGCCGCTGACCCGCGAGCACGGCGGCCCGGCGCGGCTGCTGGTGCCGCACCTGTACTTCTGGAAGAGCGCGAAGTGGGTCGCCGGGCTGCGCCTGACCGCCGAGGACGAGCCCGGTTTCTGGGAGCGCAACGGCTACCACGACCGCGGCGACCCGTGGTCCGAGCAGCGCTTCCAGGGCGACTGACCGTGGACACCACCCCGGCCACCACCCCCCGCCGGACCCTGCGCTGGCAGGCCGCGACCGTGCTGTCGGTGCACGACGAGGCCCCGGGGGTGCGGACGTTCCGGCTCGGCCTGACCGAGCCCGCCACGCACCTGCCGGGCCAGTACTACGTGCTGCGCCTGACCGCCGAGGACGGCTACACCGCACAGCGCAGCTACTCGGTGGCCTCCGCTCCCGACGGGCGGCCGGAGATCGCGCTGACCGTCGAACGCCTCGACGACGGTGAGGTGTCGGAGTTCCTGCACGACGTCGCCGTCGTCGGGGACGTGCTGGAGGTCCGCGGCCCGGTCGGCGGCTGGTTCGCCTGGGACGGGGTCTCCCCCGCGCTGCTGGTCGGCGGCGGCTCCGGTCAGGTCCCGCTGGCCGCGATGCTGCGCCACGCCCGCGCCACCGGCCGTCCCGACCTGGTCCGGATGCTGGTCTCGGTCCGCACCCCCGACGACCTGTTCTACGGCGAGGAGCTCACCGGTCCCCCGGTCACCGCGGTGTTCACCCGGACCGCCCCACCCGGCGCGGCCCGCCCGGCGGGCCGGCTCACCCTCGACGACCTGGCCCCGCTGGTCCGCGGCGGGGAGACCGCGTTCGTGTGCGGCTCCCCCGCCTTCGCCGCCGCCGCGGCCGACCTGCTCGCCGCCGCCGGGGTCCCCGACCACGCGATCCGGATCGAGCAGTTCGGTCCGACCGGGGCCTGACCCTGCGGCCCGCCGCGGGGGTGCGGCAGGATGACGCAGCCCCGCCCGCGCACCGCAGGAGCCGACGATGACCGTCACCCCCGCCGAGACGTCGTTCCCGAGCGGCGGGCTGCGCTGTGCGGCCTGGCACCTCGCCCCGGTCGGCGACGCGCTCGCGAACGACCGCGGCCGCCCCTGTGTGGTCATGGCGCACGGCTTCGGCGCCACCCGCGACTCCGGGCTGCTGCCCTTCGCGCAGCGTTTCGCCGCCGCGGGCTGCGCGGTGCTCGTGTTCGACTACCGCGGGTTCGGCGCCTCCGACGGCACCGGCGACCCCCGCCTGGACCAGGACGTCCACCACGGCAGGCACCGCGCCGACTACCACGCCGCGATCGCGCACGCCCGCACGCTGCCCGGCGTGGACCCCGAGCGGATCGTGCTGTGGGGCAGCTCGTACTCCGGCGGCCACGTCGTCCCGGTCGCCGCCCGCGACGGCCAGGTCGCCGCGGTGATCTCCCAGGGTGCGGCGATGGACGGGACCGCCGCGCTGCTGGAGATCCTGCGCTACGCCGGACCCGGACAGCTGGCCCGCCTCACCGGGCACGGGCTGCGCGACGCCGCCGCCGGGCTGCTCGGACGCCCGCCGCACCGGATCGCGGTGTTCGGGCCGCCCGGGTCGACCGCGGCGATCACCTCGCACGACGCCGAGAGCGGCTACTCCTCGATCACCGGGCCCGGGTTCCGCAACACCATGCGGGCCCGGGGCGCGCTGCGGATCCCGCTGAACCGCCCGGTGACGGCGGCGGCGCGGCTGCGGGCACCGATCCTCGTCGTCGTCGCGGCGCGGGACTCGATCGCGCCGCCGGCGTCGGTGCGCGCGGTCGCCGCGCGGGCCGGGGCGGGCTCGGAGGTCCTGGAGCTGCCGTGCGGGCACTTCGACATCTATCTCGGCGCGATGTTCGAGCGGTCCGTGACCGCACAGGTGGACTTCCTGCGCCGCACGCTCGCCGTCGCCTGACTGGGCCGGACGGAGGACCCGCAGGCCCCGGCTGGGGTAACACCGTCTGTGAGTGGCCACACTCCGTAAAACTGAGCACCTATCGCTTACTCGCTCGCCGTAACAGGCCCCCGCCCCCGTGGCGATGTCACGGGGGACCACGGCGGCCTCACCGGTCCGTACCCCTGAACCCACAGGGTGCTCCCCCGCCGGACCGGAGGAAGCAATCCGCCGCCGTGTAGGGAGATGACGGCACGTGACGATGTCCCCGCCCCGCGCGGGGGTCGCCGTGGCGCGCCCGGCCCCGGCCGGTGCGCCCGCGCGACACCCGGACCGCCTGCACCGGTTCTTCGAGGCCACGGTCGCCCGGACCCCGTGGGCGGTCGCGCTGCAGGACGGCGGCCTGGAGCTGACCTACGCCGAGCTGGACGCGCGCGCGAACCAGCTCGCCCGCCACCTGGCCGGGCTCGGCGCGGGCCCGGGCCGGCGCGTCGGGATCCTGCTGCACCGGACCTGGCGGACCTACGCGGTGCTGCTGGCGATCGGCAAGACCGGCGCCGCGTTCGTCCCGATCGACCCGGCGGCCCCGGCGGACCGGGTCGGCTACATCCGCGACGACGCCGGGCTGGACCTGCTGGTCACCACCACGGACCTGGCGGGCGAGCTGCCCACGCCCGGGCTGGTGCTGCTCGACACCTGCGTCGACGCCGTCGCCGCGCTCCCCCGTCACCCGCTCGCCCCGG
Organism: Pseudonocardia sp. DR1-2; assembly: GCF_023717215.1. Taxonomy (NCBI): domain Bacteria; kingdom Bacillati; phylum Actinomycetota; class Actinomycetes; order Pseudonocardiales; family Pseudonocardiaceae; genus Pseudonocardia; species Pseudonocardia sp. DR1-2. Next base: position 621,776 of record NZ_JAMQOF010000001.1, read on the forward strand.
CCGCCCCGGACCCGGACCCGGCGCCGCTGGCCTACATCATCTACACCTCGGGCTCCAGCGGGCGCCCCAAGGGCGTCGCGATCGCCCACCCGAGCATCTGCAACTTCGTGCACGTCATCACCGGCGTCTACGACATCCGCCCGCACGACCGCGTCCACCAGGGCATGACGATCTCCTTCGACTTCTCGATCGAAGAGATCTGGCCGACCTTCGCGGCCGGGGCGACGCTCGTCGTCGGGCCGACGGACTCGCGCCGGATCGGCGCGGAGCTGGGCGACTTCCTCGCCGCCACCGGCGTCACCGTGCTGTGCTGCGTGCCGACCCTGCTGGCGACGATCCCGCGGGAGCTGCCCGCGCTGCGCACCCTGCTCGTCGGCGGCGAGGCCTGCCCGGCCGGCCTGGTGGAGCGCTGGGCGCGCCCCGGGCGGCGGATGCTCAACACCTACGGCCCCACCGAGACCACCGTGACCTGCACCTGGGGCGAGCTGCACCCGGGGAAGCCGGTCACGATCGGGCGTCCGGTACCGACCTACTCCGCGGTGATCCTCGACGACGCCCTGCGCGAGGTTCCCCGCGGTGAGGTCGGCGAGCTCTGCATCGGCGGCCCCGGGGTCGGCATCGGCTACGTCAACCTGCCGGAGAAGACCGCCGACCGGTTCGTCCACCACCCCGCGGCGCCCGCGAACGGCGACGGGCGGCTCTACCGCACCGGTGACCTCGCCCGGTTCGACGACCACGGCGAGATCGTCTACCTGGGCCGCGCCGACGACGAGGTCAAGATCCGCGGGCACCGCGTCGACCTGGGCGAGATCGAGACCGTCGCGCTGGAGCACGCCGGCGTGGAGAGCGCCGTGGCCGCGGTCGCGAGGACCGACGACGGCACGGGCGAGGAGCTGACCGTCTACGTCGTCCCGGCCACCGGGCCGGGCGGGCCGGTGGACCGCGCGGCGCTGCACGAGCTGCTGCGGACCCGGCTGCCCGAGTACATGGTGCCGGGCTACGTCGAGGTGCTCGACACGCTGCCGATGATGCCCAGCGGCAAGGTCGACCGGCCGCGGCTGCCTGCCCCGTCCGGGCCGCGGATCGTGGTGGCCCACGGCCCGCACGTCGAGCCGTCGACGGAGCTGGAGACCGGGGTCCGGGCGGTGCTCGCCGAGGTGCTGGCGCTCGACGCCGGCCAGGTCTCGGTCACCGCCGACTTCTTCGACGAGCTCGGCGGGCACTCGCTGCTCGCCGCCCGGCTGGTGACCCTGCTGCGCGAGCGCGGCGTCGGCCGCTCCCCCGCGGTGCGCGACCTGTACGAGCACCCGACGGTCCGTGGCCTGGCCGCGGCACTGGACCCCGACGCGTCGGGCGACGGCGGCGACGGCTCCGTGCCCCCGCCGCCGCGCCCGGAGCCGCTGCGCCACTCCCGGCGCCGCTACTCGACCGCCGGGACCGCGCAGGGCGCCGCGTTGTTCGTGCTGATGCTGGTCATGACCCTGCCCGCGGCCGGGGTGTACGCCTGGCACGGCGGCCGGGTCGCCCCGGACGTGCTGGCCCAGCTCGCCCTCGGCGCCACCGCGATCTTCCTGCTGCAGCGCTGGCTGCTCGCCCCGCTCGCGGTGCGCGCGCTCACCGCCCGGGTCGCACCCGGCCGGTACCCCATGTGGGGACGGGTGCACCTACGCCTGTGGGCCGCGGACCTGCTGCTGTCGATGTCGCCGCTGCCGGTGCTGTCCGGCGGCCCGCTCGCCTCCGCCTACCTGCGGACGCTCGGCGCCACCGTGGGCCGCGACGTGCACCTGGGCACCTCGGTGGTGTCGATGCCCGCGCTGCTGCGGATCGGCGACGGCGCCACCGTCGGCCACGGCGCCGCGCTGCGGCCCTGGACGCTGGCCGACGGCTGGGTGACCGTCGCCCCGATCGCGGTCGGCGAGGGCGCCCACGTCGGTGCCAGCGCGGTCGTCGAACCGGGTGCGGTGGTCGGTGCGGACGCCGTCGTCGGGGAGCAGTCCGCGCTCGCCGCGGACCAGGTGGTGCCGCCCGCCGAGCACTGGGCCGGGTCCCCCGCGGTGCCCGACGCCGCCGACGCCGCGGTCGCCGAGCTGACCGAGCGCGGCCCGGCGCCGTCCTGGACGCGGCCGCAGCGGGCGGCCGCGCTGGCCGGGATCGTCGCGCTGGAGCTGGTGTCGCTGCTGGCGCTGGTCCCGGCGGTGCTGCTGGTGTGGTCGTCGCTGCTGCTGTTCGGCGACGGGCCCGCCCTGCTCGTCGCCGCCCTGGTCGGGCCGGTGTTCGTGGTGACGGTGTGCGTGCTGGTGGCCGTCGGCCGGTGGGCCGTCGCGCCCCGCACCGGGCCCGGGGTCTTCCCGGCGCGCTCCGCGCTGGGGCTGCGCAAGTGGTTCGGCGACAAGCTCCTCGAGATGAGCCTGACCTACACCAACTCGCTGTACTCGACGCTCTACACGGTCGGCTGGCTGCGGCTGCTCGGCGCCCGGATCGGGCGCGGCGCGGAGGTGTCCACCGCCTCGCACATCGACCCGGAGATGCTGACGATCTCCCAGGGCAGCTTCGTCGCGGACATGGCGAGCGTGGGCAGCGCGACCTTCCACAACGGCTGGATGGTCCGCCGTCCGACGCTGGTGGGGCGGCGCGCGTTCGTCGGGAACGCCGCCGTCGTCCCGGCCGGGTCGACGCTCGGCGACGAGTCGCTGGTCGGCGTCGCGACGGTGCCGCCGGCGTCGGGCGTGCCGCGCGACACCACCTGGCTGGGGTCCCCGGCGATGCACCTGCCGGTGCGCCAGGACTCCGGGGACCACCCGGAGTCGCTGACGTTCGCGCCCTCGCGGCGCCGCGTCGCCGAGCGGCTCGGCATCGAGTTCCTGCGGGCCACGCTGCCCGCCTCGGCGATCTCGGTGTCGATCTACCTGTTCCTGCAGGGGCTGTCCGACGTGGCCCGCACCGGCGCCGCGTGGCAGGTCGTGCTCGCGGCACCGGTGCTGGCGCTCGCCTCGGCGCTCGCGCTGGTCCTGCTGGTCGCAGCGGTGAAGTGGCTGGTCGTGGGCACCTACCGGCCGCGGACCGAACCGCTATGGAGCCGGTTCGTGCGCCGCTCGGAGTTCGTGACCGGGCTCTACGAGGCCTCCGCGGTGCCCGGGCTGCTGAGCATGCTGTCCGGGACCCCGTTGCTGCCGCCGATGCTGCGGCTGCTCGGCGCCCGGGTCGGACGCCGGACCTGCGTGTCGACGACCTACCTCACCGAGTACGACCTGGTGGAGATCGGGGACGACGCCGTCGTCGGGCGGGACGTGTCGCTGCAGACCCACCTGTTCGAGGACCGGGTCATGAAGATGTCGACGGTGTCGGTCGCGGACGGCGCGTCGGTCGGGGACCGGGCGATCGTGCTCTACGACGCCGTGGTCGGCGCCGGGGCGCGGCTCGACCCGCTGTCGCTGGTGATGAAGGGCGAGCACCTGCCGCCCGGCTCCCGGTACCGGGGCATCACCGCCCGCGCGGTGCCCGACGCGGCCACGGCCGACGCGGCACCGGTCGTGCCGCCCGCAGTGCTGCCCGCCGCGGCGCCGGGGACCGTGGCCGGGACCGTGCGGGTCGCGGCCGTCGACCCGGAGCGCACGATGGTCCTCACCCGGGTGCAGGGGGCCGACGACCCGGGCCGCACGCTGCTGATGCGCTCGGTCCTGGCCGGGCGCCAGGCCCCGCGCCGCGGCAGCACCGGCCGGCACCGCGCGGGGGCCGCCGGCTCGGCCGGTGCCCCCGGGACCGGGCCCGCCGGCGCCGGGCACAGCCGTCGCGCCCCCGCCGGGCCGGGCAGCACGCCCCGTGCGCGGCACCGCCGCGCCGCCGCGGACACCGACGACCGCGCCGGCGCGGGCGACGGCGGGCCGGACCGCGGGGCGCGTTCCGCGGAACGCGGACCGACCACCGGAGCAGGCGCTGCCGCACGCGTCCCGATCCCCGCGGCGCGCTCCGCGGGACCCACCGCACCGGCCCTCCCCGCCGTGCCGCACCGGCCGGGACCGGGGACGGCCCCGCCTCCGGTGCCGCAGCCGCGCGACCACCGTCCCGTCCGCTCCGGGCCGGGCCCGCGGTGAGCCTGTTCGGGCGGCTGCTCGGCCGCCGCGGCCCCGCCCTCTCCGGCGGCGACCGCCCGGTGGCGCTGGTCTACCGCGGACCGGCGTCGCGGCCGACGGGGTGCGCGGAGTCGGTGGCGGCGCTTCTGGCGTCCTCGCGGCACGGGTTCGACGTGCACTACACCGGCCCGCGCGAACGGCTCCCGCTCACCGCGGACACCCTCGCCCGCGCGACGCTCTACGCCCAGCCCGGCGGCGGCACCCTGTCCGCGGCGTGGCGCACGATGCGGCCCGCGACCGGCCCGCTGCGCGACTGGGTCGGCGACGGCGGCCGCTACCTCGGGTTCTGCCTGGGCGGCTACCTGGCCGGGGCCACCCCCGGGTTCGGCCTGCTGCCCGGCGACACCGACCGCTGGATCGACTCCCCCGGCGCCACCGTCGGCCACGACGGCGACGCCCTGGTCCGGATCGACTGGCGCGGCCGCGACCGCACCCTGTTCTTCCAGGACGGCCCGCACTTCCTGCTCGACTCCGGCACCGTCCTCGCCCGCTACCCCGACGGGCTCGTCGCCGCCGCCGTGACCGCGTTCGGGCGCGGCCGGGTCGGCGTCGTCGGCCCGCATCCCGAGGCCGGACCCGACTGGTTCGCCGATGCCGGGCTGCACCCGGCCGACGCCCGCGACCTGGGGCACCAGCTCATCGACGAGGTTCTGACATGACCCGACCGCAGCCGCCCGGCAGCCACCGCCGGGGCACCGACCGCCCCGCGCCGCCCCGGCCGCCGGTGCCCGCCCTCGTCCCCGTACCGGGCGTGCCCCGGCGGACCGGCACCCACCGCGCCCCGGAGGGACGGCCGGACGCCGCCACCCGGCCCGCGAGCCGGCCGCGCCGGCCCTCCGCTCCGCCCGGCACCGCGCCCGGGAGGACCGTCGCCGTCCCGGCCCCCCGCACCGCGGGTCCCCCGCCTGCCCCGTCGGTACCCGCGCGGACCCTGCGCACCGCGTCCGCACCACCGGACACCACGGAGTCCACGGAGACCACCACCGTGCTCCCGGCCACCACCCGGGCCACGCCCGCCCCGGACCCGGCTCCCCCGGCCGCGCCGGAGCCCGCACCGCCCCGCGAGCGCACCTCGCGCCTGCTCGGCGTCGACGCCACCCGCGGGGTCGCGCTGCTCGGCATCATCGCCGTGCACGCCCTCGTCGAGGCCACCGACGACGGCACCCCCACGCCCAGCTACCTCGTGTTCGGCGGCCGCTCCGCGGCGCTGTTCGCCGTCCTCGCCGGGGTCTCGTTCGCGTTCATGACCGGGCGCGCCCGGGTCCGCACCGGCCCCGACCTGCGCGCCACGGCCGCGATGCTCGCCACCCGCGCCGGTGTCCTCATGGTGCTGGCAATGGCCCTGAGCTGGACCGACCCGTCGATCGCGGCGCTCATCCTCCCCTACTACGCGGTCGCGTTCCTGCTCGCGATACCGCTCGTCGCGCTGCCGACCCGGGTACTCGCGCCGCTCGCGGTGCTGCTGTGTACCGGGGTGCCGGTCCTCTCGCACCTGGTGCGCCCGTTCCTGCCGGTGCCCGACCTCGGCAACCCCTCGGTGCTCGACCTCGTCACCGACCCCGGCGCGCTGCTGTCGGAGCTGACCCTGACCGGCGCCTACCCGGCGGTGGTCTGGCTCGCCTACATGGCGGTCGGGATCGTGGTCGGCCGGCTGCGGCTCTCGGACCGGCGCACGGCGGCGGCGCTGCTGGCCGGCGGTGTCGTCGCGGCGACGGCGGCCACCGGGCTGTCGATGTGGCTGCTCGGCCCGGGCGGCGGGTACGCCGCGATCGCCGCGGTGAGCCCGCCGGAGATCCTCGACAGCGCGCCGACGATCGTCGATGCCGTCACCGGCTACCCCGACGGCGTCACCCCCACCTCGACGTGGTGGTGGCTCGCGACCGTCGCGCCGCACTCGGGCACGCCGCTCGACGTCGTCCAGACCACCGGGTCCGCGCTCGCCGTGCTCGGCGCGGTCCTGCTCCTGGCCTCGGTCACCGCCCGCGGTGCCGGGCCGCTGCTGGGGCACCTGCTGCGCCCGCTCGCCGCCGCCGGGTCGATGACGCTGACCCTCTACGTCGGCTCGATCCTGTTCATGAACTCCCCGCTCGACGACCTGGGCCCCTGGGAGGGCTACCTGTGGCAGGTCGCCGTCGCGGTCGGGATCGGGCTGGCCTGGCGGCGCGCGGTCGGGCGCGGCCCCCTGGAGACCGTCGTGTCGGCGCCCGCGCACGCCGTCCGGGACCGGCTCCGCGGCCGGGCCCGCGATCGGGTGGCGTAGCCGGGCGGCGCCGCACGCCGGTCGCCGCCCGCGGGCACCACGGATAGCCTCGCCGTCATGATCGACCTGACCCGGCGGCGCCGGGCCCTCGTCGGCGTCGCCGTCGTCCTGGCCGTGCTGGGGGGCTGCGCGGCCGGTGTGCCGCAGGTCGAGCGGGCGGCCCCGTGGCCGCAGCGCCCGGTCGTCGATGCGTCGCTGGACCTCGCCCCGGACCTGTCCTCGGCCACCGGTCGCCAGACCGTCCGCTTCACCCCCGACGCCCGGATCTGCGAGCTGGTCTTCCGGCTCTGGACCAACCGGCCGACCGTCGTCTCCGACGGCGGGTCGTCCCGGGTCACCGACGCGAGCGTCGACGGCACCCCGGTCACCCCGCGCACCGAGCAGGCGGGCGCCCCGGACGGCGCACCCGGCACGCTCGTCGAGCTGCCGCTGCCGTCCTGCGTCGACGCGGGCACCACCGTCACCGCGCAGCTCGGGTTCGCCCTCACCCTCGGCGAGGACTCCACCGAACGCATCGGGTACTCCCCGTCGGCGGGCACCGCCTGGCTCGGCAGCCCGCTGCCGGTGCTGGACTGGGTCCGCGGCCGCGGCTGGGTCCGCACCCCCGCCGTGCAGATGTCCGGCGAGACCGTCGTCGCCGAGGACTACCGGCTCGCCTCGCTCGCCGTCACCGCGGCGGCGGACCAGCAGGTCGTCGGGGTCGGGACGGCCACCGGCACCCGCGACGCCGGCGGCGGGCGGCTCACCCGCACCTTCGCCGCCGACGCGGTCCGCGACGTCGCGGTCGCCGTCGGCGCCTACGAGGTCACCGGGTCCACGGTCGGCGCCACGAGGGTGCACGTCGCGCTGCCCACCGCGGGCCGCGCCGGCGCCCGGCGCGGCGGTGAGCTCCGCGGCTCCGCGCAGGACTGGCAGGGCGAGGTCGCCCGCTTCCTGCCCGCCCTGGAACGGCTCCTGGGGCCCTACCCGTACCCGGACCTCTGGCTGACGGTCGTGCCCACCCAGAGCGACGGCGTCGAGTTCCCGACCCACCTGCAGTTCGGCGACGTCGACGACGCCACCCGCCCGTCGCTGGCCGCGCACGAGATCGCCCACTCCTGGTTCTACGCGCTGGTCGGCAACGACCAGGCCCGCGACCCGTGGCTGGACGAGGCGTTCACGACCTGGGCCCAGGCCCTGGTGGCCGACCAGCGCGACCTGTACCGGATCGGCAGCTTCGGGCCCGGCGACGTCGCGGGCCCGATCGGCGCCCCCATGTCGTTCTGGGACTCCCGCGGCGGGTTCACCGACCTCGTCGACGGCGTCTACGACCAGGGTGCCGCGGCGCTGTTCGCGGGTCGCGACGCCGTCGGCGCGCAGCGGTTCGACGCCGCGGTCCGCGCCTACATCGAGGCGAACGCACATCGCGTCGCCGCCCCGGCCGACGTCGAACGGGCCTTCGCCGACCTGCCGCAGGTGCTCGACGTGCTGCGCGAGCACGGCGCCTTCGACCCGCGCACCGGCGGCTGAGCGCCTCCGCGGCGACCCGCGTGTCCAGGGCCACCGGGCCCGGCCCCCCACCGACCTTCTACTTACGGTAGAACTACTACTGGACGTAGAACTTCGCTCGGGAGGTCCGGATGGACGCGCTCGACCTGGCCCGCTGGCAGTTCGGGATCACCACGATCTACCACTTCCTGTTCGTGCCGCTGACCATCGGCCTGTCGGTGATCGTCGCGTCGCTGCAGACCGCCTGGTTCCGCACGGGCCGGGAGGAGTACCTCCGCGCCACGAAATTCTTCGGGAAGCTGTTCCTGATCAACTTCGCGATGGGCGTGGTCACCGGGATCGTGCAGGAGTTCCAGTTCGGGATGAACTGGAGCGCCTACTCCACCTTCGTCGGCGACGTGTTCGGCGCACCGCTGGCGATGGAGGCGCTCATCGCCTTCTTCCTGGAGTCCACCTTCATCGGTCTGTGGATCTTCGGGTGGGACCGGCTGCGGAAGGGCGTGCACCTGGCCTGCATCTGGGCCGCGGCGATCGGGTCCAACCTCTCGGCGTACTTCATCCTCGCGGCGAACGCGTGGATGCGGAACCCGGTCGGCTACGAGGTCGACCGCGCCACCGGCCGGGCCCGGCTCACCGACATCGGCGCCGTGCTGACCAACCCGCAGGCCTGGTCGACCTACGCCCACGTCGTCGCCGCGGCGTTCCTGATCGCGGGGCTGTTCGTCGCCGCGGTGAGCTCCTGGAAGCTGATGCGCGAACGCTGGAGCCGGTCCGGCGACCGGGCGCCGCACCCGAGCGAGCACACGCTGTTCCGGAAGACCCTGCGCACCGGGTTCCTCGTCACCCTCGTGGCCGGGGTGCTGGTCATCGCCTCCGGTGACCACCAGGCCAAGCTGGCCGCCACCTACGAGCCGATGAAGCTCGCCTCGGCCGAGGCGCTGTGGCAGACCGAGGAGTCGGCCGGGTTCTCGCTGTTCGCCGTCGGCGACGTCCAGGGCAGCCGCAACCACGTCAACGTGCAGATCCCCGGTGTCCTGAGCTTCCTGGCCACCGGCAGCCCGTGGGGTCCGGTGCAGGGCATCGAGAACGTGCAGGCGCAGTACGAGGCGCTCTACGGGCCCGGGGACTACCGGCCCAACATCGCCGTCCTCTACTGGGCGTTCCGGCTGATGATGGGCCTCGGCCTGGCCGGGGTCGCGGTCGCGACGGCCGGGCTCTGGCTGACCCGCGGCGGCCGGCTGCCCGGCTTCACCCGCGACGGCGCACCGGCTCCGGCCGGGCGGCTGTCGCGGTGGGCCTACCGGGGTGTGGTCGCCGCGCTGCCCGCGGCGCTGGCGGGGAACATCGCCGGCTGGGTGCTGACCGAGATGGGCCGCCAGCCCTGGACGGTGCACGGCGAGCTGCTCACCGCGCAGAGCGTGTCTCCCGGCGTGAGCCTGGGCCAGGTCGCGTTCTCCCTGGCCGCGTTCACCGCGCTGTACGGGATCCTCGCCGTCGTCGAGGTGCGGCTGCTGTTCCGCTACGTCGCCGCCGGACCCGCCGCCCCCGCGGCCCCGCCCGGCCCCGCCGACGACGCCGACACCGACGCCGAGCGCCGCCCCGCGGCGTTCAGCTACTGACCCCGGAGGGACGACGATGGACCTGCCCACGATCTGGTTCCTGGCCGTGGCCGTGCTGTGGACCGGCTACCTGGTGCTCGAGGGGTTCGACTTCGGCGTCGGGATGCTGGTCCGCGTCCTGGGCCGCGACGAGGAGGACGACCGCGAGGCCGCCCTCGGCGCGATCGGCCCGGTGTGGGACGGCAACGAGGTGTGGCTGATCGCCGCCGTCGGCGCGATGTTCGCCGCGTTCCCCGCCTGGTACGCCGCCATGCTGTCGGGCCTCTACCTCCCGGTGCTGCTGGTCCTGCTGGGCCTCATCGTGCGCGGGGTCGGGCTGGAGTACCGGCACAAGCGCTCCGACGCGCCGTGGAAGGCCCGCTGGGACCTGCTGATCGGTCTCGGGTCGCTGGTGCCGGCGTTCGTGTGGGGCATGGTCCTCGCGAACCTGGTCCGTGGCCTGCCCACCGTGCTCAGTGCCCCGGGCAGCGGGCAGAACACCGTGGTCACCGCGTCGCTCGGGGACCTCCTGAACGGCTACGCGCTGCTCGGCGGCGTCGTCACCACGGCGCTGTTCCTGCTGCACGGCGCGGTGTTCCTGGCACTGAAGACCGACGGGCCGGTGCGGTACCGGGCGCGGCGGTTCGCGCTGCGCGCGGTGGCCCCGGTGCTGCTGGTGACCGTCGCGTTCCTGGCCGCGACGATCGCGCTGCGCGAGCCGTCCTGGACCACCACGGTCGCCTGGGTCTCCGGCGCGGCCCTCGCCGCGGCCGGGGTGGCGCTGCTGGCCGGCCGCGAGGGGTGGGCGTTCACCGCCACCGCGCTCGCGATCGGCGGGCTGTCGGTCGTGCTGTTCGGCCAGCTGTACCCGACGCTGCTGCCCTCGACGACCGACCCCGCGCACACCCTGACCGTCGCGAACGCGGCGTCCGCGCCGTACACGCTGGGCGTCATGTCCTGGATCGCGGCCGTGTTCCTGCCGCTGGTGCTCGGCTACCAGTCCTGGAGCTACTGGGTGTTCCGCCGTCGCCTCGGCGGGGCGCGGGTCGCCCCGGCCGGGACCTCCGACACTGGTGACACCGCGGTACCGGCCCCACGATGACGACCGTGTCCACCCCGTCCGCCACCGCCGGGGCGCCGCCCGCGGGCGGCCCGCCGGTCGACCCCCGGCTGCTGCGCACGGCGAGCGCGGTCCGGGTGCACCTGGCCGTCGCCGCGGTCTGCGGGGTCGCCGCGACCGGGCTGATCCTCGCCCAGGCCTGGCTGGTGTCGCGGGTGGTGGCCGGGGCGACGCCGTCGTTCGGCCTCGACGGCGCACGCACCGGGCCGGGAGCCGGGCTCGACACCCTGGCCTGGCTCGTCGGGGGCGTCGCCGTCGTCGCGGTGGCGCGGGCGCTGCTGTCCTACGGCGCGGAGTCCGCGGCGCTGCGCAGCGCCGCCCGCGCCAAGTCCCAGCTGCGGATGCAGCTCGTGCGCCGGCTCGCGCTCGCCGCACCGGACCCGCGGCGGTCCTCCGGTGAGATCGTCACCCTGGCCACCCGCGGCCTCGACGCCCTCGACGACTACTTCGCCCGCTACCTGCCCCAGCTGGTGCTCGCGGTGCTGGTCCCGGTCGCGGTGCTGGTCGTCGTCGCCGACGCGGACTGGATCTCCGCGGTCGTCATCGCCGTCACGCTGCCGCTGATCCCGCTGTTCATGGCCCTGGTCGGGATGCACACCCGGGCCCGCACCGACCGCCAGTGGCGGCTGCTGTCCCGTCTCGGCGGGCACTTCCTCGACGTCGTGCAGGGGCTGCCGACGCTTGCGCTGTTCCGCCGTGCGCAGGTCGTCGCGGGCAAGGTCCGGGAGACGACCGACGCCCACCGGCACGCCATGACCGGCACCCTGCGGGTCGCGTTCCTGTCCGCGTTCGTGCTGGAGGTCCTCGCGACGCTCGCCGTCGCCCTGGTCGCGGTCGAGGTCGGGCTGCGGCTGCTCTACGGGAACCTCGACTACGCCACCGCGCTGTTCGTGCTGGTCCTGGCCCCGGAGGCCTACCTGCCGCTGCGCGAGGTCGGTGCCCGGTTCCACGCCAGCATGGAGGGCGTCGCCGCGGCCCGGCAGGTGTTCGCCGAGCTGGACCGTCCGGCCGGCGGCGCGCCCGGCGGGACCGCACCGGTGCCGGCGGCCGACCCGGCGGGCCGCGGCCTGACCGTCGACGGGCTGCGGGTGCGCTACCCCGGCGCGGACGCCGACGCCGTCGCCGGGCTGTCGCTGGACCTCGCCCCCGGGGAGACGGTGCTGCTGCGCGGCCCGTCCGGGGCCGGGAAGTCCACCCTGCTCGGCGTGCTGCTCGGCATGGTCGCCCCGACCGGCGGCACCGTCACCGTGCACGGGCGCGACGGCACCGGCGCCGACCTCGCGGACCTGGACCTCGACGCCTGGCGCCGCGGGGTGGCCTGGGTACCGCAGCAGCCGCACCTGTTCGCCGACACCGTCGCCGCCAACGTCCGGCTCGGCGCCGGGCGGGACCACGCGGGCGTCACCGACGACGCCGTGCGGGCGGCCGCACGCCGGGCCGGGCTCGACGCCGTCGTCGCCCGGCTGCCGTACGGCTGGGACACCGTGCTCGGCGAGGGCGGCGCGCAGCTGTCGTCGGGCGAGCGGCAGCGGGTCGCGCTGGCCAGGGCGTTCCTGCGCGACGCCCCGCTGGTCCTGCTGGACGAGCCGACCGCGCACCTCGACCCCGACTCCGCCGACGCGGTCCGCACCGCGGCCGCCGAGCTGCTCCGCGGGCGCACCGCGGTCGTCGTCGCGCACGACGCGGGCTGGGCCGAGCACACCGACCGCACCGTCACGATCACCCCGGTCGCGACCACACCCGCCGGAGGCCCGCGATGAGCCCCTGGTCGCTCGCCCGCAGCGTGCTGGCGCCCCGGCTGCGCGGCGTCGTCGGCGGGGCGCTGCTCGGCGCGCTCGCCACCGCCTGCGGCGCCGGGCTGCTGTCGCTGGCCGCCTGGCTGCTCGCCACCGCCGCGCAGCACCCGTCGGTGACGGCGCTGTCGGTCGCCGTCGTGCTGACCCGTGCCCTCGGCGTCGGACGGGGCGTGGCCCGCTACGCCGAGCGGCTGGTCGGGCACGACGCCGCGCTGCGCGCGCTGTCGGACATGCGCGGCCGCGTCTACGCCCGGCTCGCCGCCACCGAGCCGGTGCGCCGGTTCCGGTCGGGCGAGCTGGTCGCCCGGCTGGTCGGCGACACCGACTCGGTGCAGGACCTGGTGGTGCGCGGGGTGCTGCCGGTCGTCGCGGCCGGGGTCGCCGGGTCCGGTGCGGTGCTGCTCGCCACCGCGCTGTACGTCCCCGGCGGGGCGCTGCTCGCCGCCGGGCTGCTGCTCGCCGGGGTCGCGGTGCCCGCGCTGGCCGCGGCACTGTCGCGGCGGCCCGCCGAGCGCGCCGGCGTCGCCCGGGACCGGCTCGCGACCGCCCTGGTCGACCTGCTCGACGGCGGTCCGGAGCTGCTGGCCCACGGCGCGACCGGCCGCGCCGTCGACGCGGTCGCCCACGCCGACGCCGAGCTGACCCGCACCGCCCGCCGCGACGCCGCACTGCTCGGCCTCGGCGCGGGGTCCGGCGCCCTGGTCGCCGGGCTCACCCTGGCCGGGACGCTGCTCCTGGGCGTCGCCGCCGTCGACGCCGGCGCCCTGGGCGCGGTCCCGCTGGCCGTGCTGGTGCTGACCGCGCTGGCCGCGTTCGAGATCGTCGCGCCGCTCCCGGCCGCCGCGGCGCGGCTCGCCGCGGTCCGCGCCGGGCTGGCCCGGCTGGTGCCGGTGCTCGACGCCGCACCCGCCGTCGTGCACCGCGACCCGGGGCCGGGACCGCTGCCGCGCCGCGGTGACCTGCAGGTCCGCGGGCTCACCGCCGCCTGGCCCGGGCCGGGACCGGACGGGCGCGGCCGCACCGTCCTGCACGGGGTGGACCTCGACGTCGGACGCGGGGAGGTCGTGGCGCTGGTCGGTGCCAGCGGGTCGGGCAAGTCGACGCTGGCCGCGGTGCTGTTCCGGTTCCTCGACCCGCGCGCGGGGTCGGTCCGGCTCGACGGGCACGACCTGGCCCTGCGCCCGCCCGACGAGGTCCGTGCGGTGGTCTCCGGGGTTCCCGCGGACCCGCACGTGTTCGACTCGACGGTCCGGGAGAACCTGCGCCTGGCCGCCCCCGACGCCGACGACGCCCACCTCACCGACGTCCTGCGCCGGGTCGGGCTCGCCGGCCTGGCCCTCGACGACGAGGTCGGCGCGCACGGCGCGCGGCTCTCGGGCGGGATGCGCCGGCGGCTCGCGCTGGCCCGCGCACTGCTCGTCGACCCGGCGGTCCTGGTGCTCGACGAGCCCACCGCGCACCTCGACCCGGACACCCGCGACGCCGTCCTCGACGACCTGCTCGCCGCCGCGGCGGGCCGGGCCGTGCTGGTCATCACCCACGACCCGGCGGTGCTGCCGCGGGCCGACCGGGTGTACACGCTGCGCGACAAGAGGGTTCGGCTGCGCAGCGGGGCTGCGTGCGGCCCTCGCGAACCGCGGCCCTACTCTGCTCCGAACGTCCGATAGCGGGTCCCGGCCGGCTCCGGGCGTTCGCGAGGTTCTCTCAGTCAGGTCACAGGAGGCCCCTGACACGCTGGGAGCACCTCGCCGGGACACCGTCCCGCGCAGGAATGCAGGAGTCAGTACGAGCCCGCGCGCGCCACGGCATCCGCCCGGCGCCGCGTCCGGTCAGAACGTGAGGTCACCACCCCGTGCGAGCGTCACGCCGTCCCTCCCCGACGACGTCCGGACCGAGGTCCCCGTCGCGGACCCCCCGGTTCCGTCCCGGCCTGCGCCGGACCCCGGCCCTGGCCCTGCTGCTCGCGGGGGTCCTGGCCCTCGCCGCCTGCACCTCGGGGACCGGCGGCGACACCACCACCGGTGACACCGTGCCGTCGTCGGCGCTGGAGGCCTCCGCGAAGGCCGTCGACCTGAACGGCTGGCGCTGGGACAAGCAGCCGGGCCCGATGGAGATCGGGGTGACCCACACCCAGGACAGCCTCGACGACACCGAGCCCGCGCAGGCCCGCCAGCGCGGCGTCGACATCCTGTCGAGCCTCGGGCAGGAGTACCAGAACCACCACCTCATGGGCTTCGGCACGCTGAACCCCGAGCCCCGGCCCGGTGAGTTCGAGTGGGGCTCGCTGGACCGCCGGATGCAGCTCACCGAGGAGACCGGCGGCAAGGCGATGCTGACGCTGTGCTGCTCCCCGGACTGGATGAAGGGCGCGCCGCGCGACAGCGGCGCCACCCGCTGGGACCGGCTCGAGAAGGCGCCGCTGCCCGAGCACTTCGCCGACTTCGCCAACCTGGCCAGGGAGGCCGTGCAGCGCTACCCGCAGGTCGACCGCGTCCTGGTGTGGAACGAGCTCAAGGGCTTCTACAACCAGGCCGAGAACCGCTGGGACTACGAGGGCTACACGAACTTCTACAACCAGGTCTACCAGGCCGTGAAGTCCGTCCGGCCCGACGTCCAGGTCGGGGGTCCGTACGTGGTGATGAGCAGCGTCCCGGTCGACTCGGGCGACGCCTCGGACATCCGCGGCCCCTGGGGCGCGCTCGACCAGCGGCCGCTGGACGTCCTGGACTACTGGCTGAAGAACAACGTCGGGGCGGACTTCATCGTCGTCGACGGCTCCACCACCAACCGCGGCCAGCAGGACGCGATCTCCCCGGTCGACGTCGGCGCCGAGAAGTTCTCGGTGATCGACCGCTGGATCCAGGAACGGACGCAGCTCCCGATCTGGTGGGCCGAGTTCTACGCCAACGTCCCCGCCGACGCCCAGGCCGGCTTCGCCTCCCCCGCCAGCGCGGTCTCGACGATCGCCGCCCTGCAGGCCATGGCCCGCTCCGGCACCCAGGGCTCGCTGCTGTGGGGACCCGAGGGCAGCAACTCGCTCGAGTACTCCTCGCTGTGGACCCCCGCGACCGACGAGGCCGGCGGCCAGCCGACCCCGCTGACCGAGGCGTGGCGCTGGCTGGTGCCCCGGCTCCGTGAGGGCACCGTCGAGCTGGGCCGGGCGACCGACGGCTCGTCGCTGGGTGGTTTCCGCGCGGCGGACGGCTCGGTGCTGCTCGTCAACTTCTCCGCGGACGCCGTGCCGGTCTCCGGCCAGGACGACATCCCCGGCTGGGCGATCGTGCCGATGAACAGCAGTTCCTGACCCCCCTGCGACGACGGACGGGCCGACACCGCAGCAGCGGAGCCGGCCCGTCCGTCGTGGGTGGGTCAGGCCTTCGGGCCACCGGCCACGTAGATGACCTGGCCGCTGACGAACGACGAACGCTCGTCGACGAAGAACGACACGGTCTGGGCGATGTCCTCGGGCGCGCCGGGGCGCTGCACCGGGATCTCCTTGGCCCGGGCGGCCTTGAACTCCTCCCAGTCCACGCCGATGCGCTCGGCGGTCGCCTTGGTCATCTCCGAGGCGATGAAGCCGGGGGCGATGCAGTTCGCGGTGACGCCGAACTTGCCGAGCTCGATCGCGAGGGTCTTGGTGAAGCCCTGCATGCCGGCCTTCGCCGCGGAGTAGTTCGCCTGGCCGCGGTTGCCCAGCGCCGAGGTCGAGGAGAGGTTCACGACCCGACCCCAGGCCGCGTCGACCATGTGCTTCTGCACCGCGCGGGTCATCAGGAACGCACCGCGCAGGTGCACGCCCATGACCGCGTCCCAGTCGTCGACGGTCATCTTGAACAGCAGGTTGTCCTTGGTGATACCGGCGTTGTTGATCAGAACCGTCGGGGCGCCGAGGCGCTCGGTGACCGCGTCGACGGCCGCGGCGACGGCCTGCTCGTCGGCGACGTTCGCACCGAACGCGGCCGCGGTTCCGCCGGCGGACTCGATGGCCTCGACGGTGGCCTTCGCGGCCGACTCCTCCAGGTCCAGCACCGCGACCTTGTGCCCGTCGGCGGCGAGCCGGATCGCGGTGGCGGCCCCGATGCCGCGCGCCCCACCGGTCACGACGGCGGTCCTCTGCTGCTGGGTCATGTCTCTCCTCGCTGATCGACGGTGATCTCCGGGTGTCTCCCGCAGCCGATCGTGTCACCACCTACCGCCGAGTCACATCGGGGCCCGTGCGACATCGCTCACCCCCGATCGGAGGCGTCGGGTGCACTAGCGTCGAGGTGTCCGTTCCCGACCAGGAAGGATTTTCATGGCCGTCGAGCGTTCCGAACCGACCTACCGGCTTGCTCTGCCGGAACCCACGACCTCGTTCGAGCAGGACGCGGAGTACTGCGTGCTGGACCTCGGACACGGGTGGACCGAGTACCGCTTTCACGACTACGACGAGCTCTTCAAGATCCCGGGCCTCTACGAGAAGCTGTTCTACGACATCCTGCAGTGCCAGTCCCCGGCCGTGGTGGCCGGCGCGCTGGCCGAGCAGCTCGACGCCGTCGGCGTCGACCCGTCCGGGCTGCGTGTCCTCGACGTCGGCGCCGGCAACGGCATCGTCGCCGAGGAGCTGCGTGCCCGCGGCGTCGGCAAGGTGGTGGGGATCGACATCCTCCCCGAGGCCCGCGAGGCCGCCGAGCGGGACCGCCCGGGGGTCTACGACGACTACCACGTCGTGGACCTCACCGACCTGGACGACGAGACCACCGAGAACATCGCCGCGGGCGGTTTCGACGCCCTGACCTGCGTCGCTGCGCTCGGCTTCGGCGACATCCCGCCCGCGGCGTTCCGCGCCGCGTTCGACATGGTCGCGGTCGACGGCTTCGTCGCGATCACCCTGCGGGACGACTTCCTGAACGACGGCGACACCTCCGGGTTCGCCGGTCTCATCTCCTCGCTGCTGGCGTCCGGCGAGCTCGAGGAGCTCGGGGCGACCGTCTACCGGCACCGGCTCGCGACCAGCCGCGACCCGCTGCTCTACCGGGCCGTCGTGGCACGCAAGCGCCGCCCGCGCGGCTGACCCCGCGCGTTCGCACCGGTCCGCGACGCGTCGGCCGGTGCGAACGCGCCGCCGCGAGACCTTCCGGACATTCCGGGTTAGGTGAGCCTCAGTTATTGTCCCGATGTGCTTCGACGACTGATCCCCCTGCTGGCCCTCGTGGGCCTGCTCACCGCCTGTACGTCCGGCGGTCCCGGCCCGACGGCCGCCCCGTCCACCGCCGACGGCGCGTTCCCCGTCCGCATCGACAACGCCTTCGGCACCGCGGAGATCCCCGCCCGCCCACAGCGGGTCATCGCCCTCGGCGTCACCGACGCCGACCCCGTCCTCGCCCTGGGTACGACCCCGGTCGCGGTCGCCTCCTACACCTTCTACCAGGAGACCGGCGGGCTGGGCCCGTGGGCCCGCGGGCTCGTGCGGGGTGAGGCGCCGCAGGTGCTCACCGAGCCCGAGCCGAACCTGGAACGGATCGCCGCGCTGCGCCCGGACGTGATCATCGCGCTGTCCTCGGGCATCGACCAGGCCGCCTACGACCGGCTGACCGCGATCGCGCCGGTCGTCGCCCGTCCTGCGGGCTCCATCGCGTTCGGGGTGAGCCGCACCGACCAGATGCGCGCCGTCGCGACCGCGCTGGGTGAGACCGCTCGCGGCGAGGAGCTGGTCCGGACCGCCGACGCCGCGTTCGCCGACGCCGTCACCGCGCACCCGCAGTTCCGCGGGAAGGTCGGGGCGACGGTGCTGCCCTTCGACGGCATGTACGGCGCCTTCACCGCCGCCGACGCCCGCGGCCAGTTCATGACCGGTCTCGGCTTCGCGCAGCCACCGGCCATCGCCGAGCGCAACGATCGGCAGAGCTTCTACGTCGAGGTCTCCTCCGAGCAGGCCGGCCTGCTCGACGGCGACGTCCTGGTGATGCTGGCCGACGAGGGCGCCGCGAAGCAGCAGGTCGACTCCGACCCGGTCCTGCGCCAGGTCCCGGTCGTGGCCCGCGGCGACATGATCGTCCCCGACGCCGACACCCGCGGCGCGATGACCTACAACTCCGTCCTGTCCGCGCCGTTCGCCCTGGAGCGGCTCGTCCCGCAGCTCGCGGAGAAGCTCGGCGGCTGATCCGGGTTAGGGTCGCCGGGTGAGCGTGATCGAGCGATTCCGACTGGACGGCAGGGTCGCCGTCGTCACCGGCGCCTCCTCCGGCCTGGGCGTGGCCTTCGCCAAGGGCCTCGCCGAGGCCGGCGCGGACCTCGTGCTGGGGGCGCGGCGGGCCGAGAAGCTGGCCGACACCGTGGCGCTGGTCGAGGCGGCCGGGCGGCGGGCGGTGGCCGTCGCCACCGACGTGGCGGAGCCGGAGGACTGCCGGGCCCTGGCGCAGGCCGCCGTCGACGAGTTCGGCCGGCTCGACGTGCTGGTCAACAACGCCGGCGTCGGCACCGCGGTGCCCGCCCTGAAGGAGACCCCGGAGCAGTTCACCAGCGTCGTCGACGTGAACCTCAACGGCTCCTACTGGATGGCGCAGGCCTGCGCCGCCCACATGGCGCCCGGGTCGAGCATCGTCAACATCTCCTCGATCCTCGGGCTCACCACCGCGTCGCTGCCGCAGGCGGCCTACTCCGCGTCCAAGGCGGCGATCGTCGGCCTGACCCGGGACCTGGCCCAGCAGTGGACCGGCCGCCGGGGCATCCGGGTCAACGCGGTCGCGCCCGGGTTCTTCGCCTCCGAGATGACCGACCAGTACCAGGACGGCTACCTGGAGCGGATGACCGAGCGGATCCCGATGGGCCGCAAGGGCGACCCGGAGGAGCTGACGGCGGCCGTGCTGTTCCTCGCCTCCGACGCCGGTGGCTACGTCACCGGCCAGACCTGGGCCGTCGACGGCGGCATCACGATCACCTGACCGGCCGGTCCGGTCCCGGGGGCGCCGTACGGCGTGCCCCCGGGACCTCCGCGCTCAGCTGCGGGGCACGTCGTCGGACTCCGGGGTCAGGCCGGAGGCGGGCACCAGGTTCCAGCGCTCCAGCGCCGCCCGGACCTGCTCGGCGGCGTCGACGTTGAGCGGGCCCGAGGTCCACAGGGCGTAGGGCAGGTTCAGGAACCGGTTCTCCCTCACCGCGGGCAGGTCGCGGGTGTCGGGACGGCTCCTGAGGACCGCGACCTTCTCGGCGAAGGTCTGCGGCGGGTAGTCGACGAACAGGAACGCGGCGGGCTGCGCCGTCGCGACCCGCTCCCACGAGACCGTGGTCCAGGTGTCGTCGACGTCGGAGAGCGCGTTGCGCGCCCCGGCCGCCTCCATGATCGCCTGCGGGGCGCCGAACCGGCCGCTGGAGAAGGGCGTGTCGGTGCCGCTGTCGAACAGGAACACCGTCGGCGGTGTCGCGGCCGCCGGCGCCTTCCCCAGCGCGTCGAGCCGGATGTCGAGGTCGGCGACGACACGGTCGGCGTCGGCGGCGTGCCCGGTGATGGTGCCGAGGTTGTGCAGGTCGTCGCGCAGCGCCGTCCAGGGGTCGACGATGCCGCGGGCGCTCTGCCCGTCGGCCCGGCGGCAGGACTCGGTCAGCACGTACGGGGCGATGCCCTGCTCCCGCAGCCGGGCCGGGGTGAGGTTCTTCTCCTCGCCGTAGCCGTAGTTCCAGCCGGCGACCATCACGTCGGGGTCGCGGGCCAGGACGGTCTCCAGCGTCGGGTACTCCGGCGCGGCCTGCGCCAGGCCGTCGACGGCGGCACCGTAGTGGCGGCGCAGCGTGTCGGCGTCGCGCTGCATGCTCGACACCGCGGTGACCCGGTCCTGGGCGCCGAGCGCCAGGACCATCGAGATCATGTTGCCGTCGTTGACGAACAGGCGCTGCGCCGGCGCCGGGAACTGCGCGGGGACACCGCAGTTCTGCACGGTGACCGTGCCGGCGGGGTCACCGGCTGCGGCGGGTGCGGGGGCGGGCGCCGAGCAGGCGGCGAGGGCGACCACCCCCGCGGCGAGGACGGCGGACAGGCGTAGCGGACGGGTCACGAGCTCTCCCTGAGCGAGTCGAACACGAGGCGGGACCGCCCGGTCACCGGATGCGTGACACGGGCGGCGGCGACCCCGAAGACCCGAGAGACGGTGTCGGGGTCGAGGTCGGACACGGCCGGGAGGGCCCGGCCGTCGTGCAGGACGACGAGGCGGTCGCACCAGCGGTCGGCCAGGTCGAGGTCGTGCAGGCTCACCACCACGGTCCGGCGCAGCGACCGGACCAGCTCCAGCAGGCCCAGTGCGTGCCGGACGTCGAGGTGGTTGGTGGGCTCGTCGAGCAGCAGGACACCGGCGTCCTGGGCGAGGCCGCGGGCGAGCAGCACCCGGCGCCGTTCACCGCCGGAGAGCCGGTCGACCGGGCGGTCGGCGAGCCCGTCGAGCTCGACCGCGGCCAGCGCCGCGGTGACCGCGGCCCGCTCGACCGCGTCGCCGCCCGCCCACGGCGGCCGGTGCGGCACCAGACCGAGCGCGACGACCTCCCCGGCGCACAGGTCGGGCGGCAGGTCCTCCTCCTGGCCGACGAACGCGATCCGCCGGGCCCGCTGCCGGGCCCGCAGCGCGGTCAGCGGGGTGCCGTCGAGCAGTACGCGCCCCGCGGCGGGCCCGCGGATCCCCGCGAGGGCGCGCAGCAGGGTGGACTTGCCGCTGCCGTTGGGCCCGACGACGCCGAGCACCTCCCCCGGCTCGACGGCGAGGTCGATCCCGGTCAGGACGGTGCGGCCGCCCAGCACGCAGGTGAGCCCCTCGGCACGCAGGCTCACGCCAGGCTCCCGGCGGTCCGGTAGCGGCGGCGGCCCATCAGGATCAGGAACACCGGGGCGCCGATCAGCCCGGTGACCACGCTCAGCGGCATCTCGGTGGGCCGCACCGCGATCCGGGCGGCGACGTCGACGACGAGCAGGAACAGCGCGCCGCCCAGCGCGGTCACCGGCAGCAGCACCCGGTGCCGGGACCCGACGAGCAGCCGGGCCAGGTGCGGCACGACCAGGCCGACGAAGCCGATCGCCCCGGACACCGCGACGAGCACGCCGACCGCGACCGCGCACACGGTGAACAGCGCGGTCCGGGCGGCGGTCACCGGCACGCCGAGTGCGGCCGCGGTGTCGGGCCCGGCGGTGAGTGCGTCGAGCCAGCCGCTGAACGCCACGAGCAGCACCAGCAGGAGCGCCACGGTCACCGCGGGCACCGCGACCCGGTCCCACTGCGCCCCGGACAGGCTCCCCAGCAGCCAGAACAGCACGGACTGGGCGGCGGCCGGGTCACCGGAGCGGAACACCAGGTAGCTCGCCGTCGCCGAGAACGCCGAGCCGAGCACGGTGCCGGTGAGGATCAGCCGGATCGGGGTGAGCCCGCCCTGGGCGACGGCGATCGCCCCGACGAGTGCCCCGGCCGCGAGGGCCCCGAGGAGTGCGCCGGTGAACAAGGCCCAGGTGCCGAGCGCACCCAGCACCCCGGTGGTGATGACGGCCGTGGCGCCGACGCTCGCGCCGGAGGACACCCCGAGCAGGTAGGGGTCGGCGAGCGGGTTGCGCACGAGGGTCTGCACCCCGGCGCCGGCGAGCGCGAGGCCCGCGCCGACGATCGCGGCGAGCAGCGAGCGCGGCATCCGCAGGTCCCGGACGATCGTCGAGACGGGGCCGGGCCGGTCGTGCAGCACCGCGTCGACGACCTTCGCGACGGGGAGGACCTCGGCGCCGAACGCGAGCGAGCCCACGAGCGCGACCGCCAGCAGTACGGCGAGTGCCGCGGTCACGGTCGCGGACCGCACCACCCGTCGCTCGAACACCTGCACAGTTCATCATGTGATGGCTGGAGAGGGGATGCGGGAAGGATCACCGCGCGGGATGCAGCCGTACCGGTAACGCGGCGAGCCGCGCCCCGACCGGTCCGCCAGGGTGCACCTCGACGAGCCCGGTCACCGGACCGGCGGGACGGGCGTCGGGGAACCTGTCCCGCAGCACCTCCAGCACGGCGCGGAGCTCGAGGCGGGCCAGGTGCGCACCGGCGCAGAAGTGCGGGCCGTGCCCGAAGGTCAGCGGGTGCCCGACGGCCGTGCGGGCGTCGATCCCCCGGATGTCGACCAGCACCGGTGCCCCGGCGGGCAGCGGCTCACCGCCGAGGTCGGTGTCGGTCCGGGCGAAGCGCCACAGCGAGAACGGGGCGGGCGGGTGGACCCGCAGCACCTCGGCGACCAGCGCGTCGAGTTCCTCGGCGGTGCGGCCGGCGAGCCCGGAGTCCAGGGCGTGGGCGACGACGTACCCGAGCGCGGCGTCGGTGGTGAGCTGCCCGGCGAACACCAGCCCGAAGACGAGGTAGCCGACCTGGGCGTCGGTGAGGTCGGGCAGGCCGGCACGCAGTCCGGCCGCGACGCCGTCGCCGGTCCCGTCGGTGACCGCGGCCGTGCCGATCGCCTGCAGCCGTCCGAACGCCGCTCCCGCCACCGCCGGGTCGGGACTCCACATCGCCCGGCAGGCGGCGACGGCGTCGTCGAGGAGCCCGGGCGGGGCACCCACGACCTCGAGCACGACGGCCAGCGGGTAGCGGGTGGTGAAGTCCTCGGTCAGGTCGACCTCACCGGGGCCGAGGCCCTCGAGGAGGGCGGAGGCGAGGGAGCGGGCGCGCCCGGCGTACCGGGCGAGCGCGCGGGCGGACAGCAGCGGTGCGTGCGCGCGACGCAGCCGGGCGTGCCCGGGACCGTCGGCGGTGGTGAGCGAGAGCCGCTCGGTGGCAGAGGGTTCGAGGTCGGTGACGCCCGGAGGGGCGAGCGCGGGGTCCTTCGCGAACCGCGGGTCGGTGAGCACCCGCCGGGCGAGCGTTTCGTCGGTGACCACCCACACCGCGGCCCCGCCGGCCGGCGCCGTGCGCACGACCGGCCCTCCGGGAACCGTGGGATCGGGCTCGGACAGGGATCGGGTGCGGGCGCTGAACGGGCACGTCATGCGGTGAGCGTGACCGTCGACGCGGACACGTCCGGTCCTCAGTCGAGCAGCACCGTGCGCAGGTCGAGGCGGCGCAGCACCCGGTCGACGGCGTGCGGGTCGACACCGGGCTCACGCCGCGCGGCCAGTACCTCGGTCCGGGCGGCGGCCAGCGCCGAGGCCTGGGCCTCGGCGAAGGCGGTGCGGGCCTTCTTCACCGCCGCGATCCGGGACCGCTCCTCCTCCGAGGGCGTCTCCCCCGACAGCACCCGTTCCAGCCGCTCGACCCGCTCCCGCATCGCGGTGCCGACCTCCTCGGGCAGGCCCCGCACCGTGCGTTCGAACTCCAGGGTCGCGACGGCGGCGCGGCGCGCCCGCAGCACGATCTCGCGTTCGGCGCGCTCCTCGGCGTCGGCCTCGTCGTCGATGTCGAGGGCGCGGACCAGCATGCCGAGGGTGAAGCCGGGCACGAGCAGCGTCACGAACAGCACCGACACCGCGATGAGGACGAGCTGGTCGCGGGCGGGGAACGGCGCCCCGGACGCGGTCTGCACCGGCAGCGACAGCGCGAGGGCGAGCGTGGCGAGACCGCGCATGCCGCACCAGGACAGCAGCACCGCCTCGCGTCCGGTGAGCGGCGCGGCGCCGGCCGCGGCGGCGTCGTCGGCGCTGCGGGACAGCAGCCGCCAGGCGACGACCATCCACAGCACCCGCACCGCGACGACGACCACGCACACGACCGCCGCGTGCGCGAGCATCGCCGGCAGCTCGTCGCCCGCGGCGAGCACGACCTGGCGCAGGTCGAGCCCGATCAGGCCGAACGCGAGCCCGGTGACCAGCAGCTCGACGACGTTCCACAGCGAGGACTGGGTGAGCCGCTCGGCGGCCTCGTCGGCGTCGGCCCCGGCGCGCAGCTGCAGCGCGAGCACGACGACGGCGATCACCCCGGAGGCGCCGAGCTCGTCGGCGGCCAGGTAGGTGGCGAACGGCAGGACCAGGGTGAGTGCGCTGCGCCCGGTGGCGTCGGTGAGCCTGCCGAGCACCCGGCGCGCCAGCCAGGCCACACCCAGCCCGATGAGGACCGCGCCGGCGGCGCCGAGCACGAACCGCAGGCCCAGCCCGAGCGGGCTCAGCTCGTCGCCGGAGACGGTCGCCAGCACCGCGGCCTGGAACACGACCAGCGCGGTGGCGTCGTTGAACAGGCCCTCGCTCTGCAGCACCGCCACCACCCGGCGCGGGATCGGTACCTGCCCGGCGACGGCCTCGACGGCGACCGGGTCCGGTGGGGCGACCATCGCCCCGAGCGCGACGGCGGCGGTGAGTGCGAGCCCCGGCACGAGCAGCCAGACCGTCCCGGCGACGGCGGTGGCGGTGACCAGCACCAGGCCGACGGCGAGCAGCGCGATCGTCCGCCGGCGCGCCCGGAACAGCGCCCACGACGTGCGCTGCGCCGTGGCGAACAGCAGCGGCGGCAGGAACAGCGGCAGGATCAGCTCGGGGTCGATGACGAACGCGTCGGGCAGTCCGGGCAGCAGCGCGACGACCACGCCGAGGACCACCATCAGCGCGGGCCAGGGCAGCCGGAGCCGGTCCCCCACCCCCACCAGGACGACCGCGGCCACCATCAGCCCGACGAGCACGAGCAGCATCTCCACGGACCGACACCCTGCCCTCCCCGCCGCCGGACGGCAGCCGACGCGCCGTGCCAGGATCACGGCGAGACCCACCGCCACCGATCCGAGGAGGTCCGCCCCGTGCCCCGCAACCCCTACGACGAGCTGCCCCCGGTCCCGTCGTTCACCCTGACCAGCACCGACGTGAACGACGGCGCTGCGCTCGCCACCCCCCAGCTGTCCGGCATCTTCGGCGCGGGCGGCGAGGACGTCTCGCCGCAGCTGTCCTGGTCCGGCGCGCCGGAGGGGACGCAGTCCTACGCCGTCACCTGCTACGACCCGGACGCCCCGACCGTCGCCGGGTTCTGGCACTGGGCCGTGTTCGACGTGCCGGCCTCGGTGACCTCGCTGCCGTCGGGCGCCGGTGACGACACCGGGTCCGGCCTCCCCGAGGGCGCGGTCCAGCTGCCCAACGACGCGAGCCTGGCCCGCTACCTGGGCGCCGCGCCGCCGCCCGGGCACGGCCCGCACCGGTACTACTTCGTGGTGCACGCGGTCGACGTGCCCACGCTGGACGTGCCCGCCACCGCGACGCCCACGTTCCTGGCGTTCACCCTGTTCAGCCACACCGTCGGCCGCGCCGTCCTGGTCGGGACGCACGCGAACCTGAGCTGAGGCCCGCCGGCGTGGACACGGACGCGGAGCTGGACCGGCTGTACCGGGTCCCGCCGGAGGACTTCGTCGCCGCACGCGACGACGCCGCCGCCCGTGCCCGCGCCGACGCGGACACCGACGCGGCCCGGGAGATCGCCGCCGCCCGGCGGCCCACCCGGGCCGCGTGGCTGGCGAACCTGCTGGTCGACGACGCCCGCGACGAGGTCGAGGGGCTCCTGGCCCTGGCCCCGGTGCTCGCCCACGCCCAGCGCTCCCTCGACGGCCCGGCCCTGCGGGAGGTGTCCGCGCAGCGCAACCGGCTGGTCGGGGCGCTGGCCCGCCGGGCCGCGGCCCTCGGCCGCGCCGCGGGGGCCCGGGTGGGCCCCGGTGTGGAGCGCGACGTGCGGTGGGTGCTGGAGTCGGCGCTGGCCGACCCGGACCTGGCCGACCGGGTCCGGTCGGGGCGGCTGGAGCGCTACGAGCGGCACAGCGGCTTCGGGCCGCTCGGGGAGGCGGGGTCCGCGGCTGCGGGCTCCACGGCGGACGCGGACGCTCCGCGTGGCGACCGGTCCCCGCAACCGGAGCGGGGCGGCCGGAGCCGGGACGGCGACGGGGAGCTCGCCGGGCGACGGCGCGACGCCCGCCGGCGGGAGGCCGAGCACCGCGCCGCGCAGGAGCGGGAGCGACGCGAGGCCGAACGGCACGCGCAGGCGCTCGCCGAGGCCGGGAAGGCCGTCGAGACCGCCCGGCTGGCCGCCCACGACGCCGGCCGCGAACGCGACGACGCCCGCGACCGCGCCGACCGGGCCGACGGACGTCGCGACGACGCGCACCGCCGGGTGGACGAGCTGACCGCCGAGCTGGACCGCGCCCGCTCCGCCGCCGAGGACGCCGACCGTGCCCGCGACGAGGCCGGCCGCGCCGCCCGGGACGCCGCGGGGCGGGCCGAGCGGGCCGAGGAGGACCTGGCCCGGGCCGAGGAGGCGCTGGACGGGCTGCGGTCGGACTGAGTCCCCTCCGCTCCGACACCCCGCGCCCGCCCGTCGGCCCGTGGCATCCTGACCCGGATCCGAGAACGAGGAGCCCCCGTGTCCGACGATCCCCGCCGTCACATCCGTGCCCCGCAGCAGATCAAGCACCTGAACGACGACCTGCTCGCCCGGCGCGACCGTGGCGAGCTGCCGTTCGAGCTGCCCGTGCTGACCGTCCCCGGCCGGCGCAGCGGCACACCCCGGCACACGCCGCTGACGGTCTACGCGACCGGCGGGCAGCGGTTCGTCGTCGGCGGGTTCCCGGGCGCGGACTGGATCGTCAACGTCCGGGCCGCGGGCGGGCGGGCCACGCTGAGCACGGGTCCCGACGCCGACCCGGAGTCCGTCGTGCTGGTGGAGGTGCCGCCGGAGCAGGCGCGCCCGGTGCTGGAGGCGTGGCCGCAGGTCACCCCGGAGGGCGTCGGGATCATGGTCGAGAACGGAGTCGTCGCCGAGCCGACGCCCGAGGCGCTGGGTGCCCTGACCGGCATCTGCCCGGTGTTCCGCATCGACCCGGCCCGGTAGCCGTACGACGCCGGCGGCCGCGCGTGGCACGGTGACGGCCATGGACATCGGCATCGTCTTCCGGCCCGAGCTGCCCCCCGAGGAGCTGCCGGGCGTGGCCCGTGACGTCGAGGCCGCGGGGCTGGACCAGCTGTGGCTGTGGGAGGACTGCTTCCTGCACGGCGGGACCGCCACCGCGGCCGTCGCGCTGGCCCGCACCGACGCCCTGACCGTCGGGGTCGGGCTGTTCCCGGTGCCGCTGCGGAACCCGGCGGTCGTCGCCATGGAGACCGCCTCGCTCGCCCGGCTGTTCCCGGGCCGCTACCTGCCGGTCCTCGGGCACGGCGTGCTCGACTGGATGGGCCAGGCCGGCAACCGGGTCGCCTCGCCGCTGACCCTGCTCGCCGAGCACACGACCGCGGTACGGGACCTGCTCGCCGGTCGCGAGGTCACCCGCTCCGGGCGCTACGTCTCCCTGGAGCGGGTCCGGCTCGACCACCCGCCGACGACCGTCCCACCGGTGCTGGTCGGCGGGCGCGGGCCGCGCACCCTGCGGCTTGCCGGGGACCTCGCCGACGGGGTCCTGCTCGACTCGGGCCTGACCCCCGCCGACGTCCGGTCCTCGCTCGACGCGTGCGGCCCGGGCGGCGCCGCGGACGGGTTCCGGCGCATCGGCTACGTCGCGCTGCCGGAGCACCGGGCCGAGGTGGAGGCGGTCGTCCGGAGCCACGCCGCGGCCGGGCCGGACACCGTCGTCCTGGTCCCGCCGGCCGGCGCCCCGGACCCGCGTCCCTGGCTGGAGGCCGTGGCCGCGGCCCGCAGGACGCTCACGCCGGAGCGGTGAACCCCGAGCGCAGCTCCCGCTTGCGGACCTTCCCGGTCGCCGTCCTGGGCAGCGGCTCGTCGGTCCACCGCACGTGCGCGGGCGCGGCGAACTCCCCCACCCGCGCGGCGACGGCGGCGCGGACGGCGTCGTCGTCGCGGGCCGCTCCGGGGCGGGCGCGGACCAGTGCGGCGACCTCCTCGCCCAGGCGCGGGTGCGGCACGCCGAGCACCGCCACCTCCAGCACCCCGTCGACGGTGTGGATCGCCGCCTCCACCTGCGCGGAGTACACGTTCTCCCCACCGCGCAGCACGACGTCCTTCAACCGGTCCACGACGTACACCCAGCCGTCGGTCACGTGCCCCAGGTCGCCGGTGCGGAACCAGCCGTCGACGAACGCCTCGGCGTCGGCGTCGGGCCGGTTCCAGTAGCCGCGGACCACGTTCGGGCCACGGAACCACAGCTCGCCGACCTCGCCGTCGCGCAGCGCCTCCCCGTCCGGGCCGGCGACCCGCAGCCGGGCCCCCGGCGCGGGCCGGCCGACCGAGTCGGGACGGGCCCGGTACTCGGACCCGGTGTTCGCGCAGATCGCCGAGGTCGTCTCGGTCAGGCCGTAGCCGTTCGCGGCCCCGGCGCCGAGGTCGCGCCCGATCCGTGCGACGAGCTCGGGCGGCACGGGTGCCCCGCCCATCCCGACCGTCCGCAACGACGCGAGGTCGGCGGGGTCGGCGCCGTCGAGCAGCTCCGCCGTCGTCGACGGGACACCGTTGGAGCGGGTCAGCCGCTCGGACCGGACGACGGCCCGCGCCGCGGCCGGGTCCCAGCGGTGCAGGGTCGCGAGCTTCGCCCCGCCGAGCACGGCGCCGACGAGTCCGTTGATGCCGGCGATGTGGAACATCGGGTACATCAGCAGCGTCCCCTGCTGCCCCGGCGGCGGTTCCACCCCGGAGCCGAGCGCGGTGGCGCGGGCCTGCAGCGCGACGTTGAGCAGGTTCGTCACGTGGTTGCGGTGGGTGCCGACCGCGCCCTTCGGTCGGCCGGTGGTGCCGGAGGTGTAGAGGATCGTCGCGTCGTCGTCCGGGCCGGGCGCGGTGACCCCGACCGGGTCACCGGGGCCGTCGGTGCGCAGCCCGAGGTCCTCCCACCCGGTCACCGGACCGGGCGCGGGCGCGCCGCCCCCGCGGACCCGGACGACCGGCACCCCTATGCCGCTCCCACCGCACAGGGCGGCGCACCGTTCCGGGTCGGCCACGACCAGCCCGGCACCGGAGTCGGCCACCGCCCACGCCAGCTCGGGTGCGCTCCACCAGGCGTTCAGCGGTACGACGACCAGCCCCGCGACCTGCGCGGCGAAGAAGACGACCGGCCACTCCGGCAGGTTCCGCATCGCGATCGCGACCCGGTCGCCGGGGCGCAGCCCGAACCGTCCGGTGAGCACGCGGGCCAGGTCGGCGACCAGGCTCCGGTGCTCGCCGTAGGTGCGACGCTCGCCGTGGTGGACGGTGAACGTGCGCTCCGGCCACGCCGCCGTCGCCGCCCACAGCTCGGCCAGGGTGTGCGGGCCACGCCGGTAGACCCGCATCGCGGCGCCACGTACGTCGGCGTCGACCAGCTCGAACTCCCCACCGGGCGCGGTCAGTGCGGCGATCACCGGGCCGAGCCCGGTGGTCGCGGCGGTGTCGTGTCTCGGGGTGTCTCGCATCGGCGCACCTCCTCGTGCCCGTCCGTCCTACCCCGGCGGCCGCTCCGGCGGAAGCCGTGATCGTTCGCTCTCGACAACGATCGTGTCCCGACTCACCGCGCACCAGTACGCCTGTCCCATTTAGGCTCGGGTCGTGATCACACGGTGAGCCCCCGCCCGTCGCTGTCCGGATGGTGGCGCTGGCCGCTGCTCGCCGCGCTGACCGTGCTCGTGACCGCCGGGCTCGCCGCGGTCGACGTGCCCTCCCCCGCCCTGTTCGCCGGGCTGCTGGTCGCGACCGTCCTCGCCCTGACCGGGCTCGGCCCCGCCCGGGTCGCCCGCCCGGCGACGTCGGGTGCGCAGGCGGTCATCGGGGTCGTCATCGGCCTGCTCGCCCGCCCGGACACCCTGGCCGCGGTGGCAGCCGAGTGGCTGCCGGTCCTGCTCATCAGCCTCGCGACGCTGCTGGTCAGCATGGGGTCCGGCCTGCTCATGGGTCTGCAGCGCGGGGTCACCCCGCTCACCGGGATGCTCGCGCAGACCGCGGGCGGCGCGTCCGGGCTGGTCGCGATCAGCCGCGAGCTGGGCGGCGACGAGCGCACCGTCGCCGTCATCCAGTACCTGCGGGTCGGGCTGGTCACCGCGACGATGCCGGTGGTCGCCGCGGTCGTCTACGGCGCCTCCCCCGGCGCACCTGCCGCCGCGGTCACCGGCCCCGGCGCGCCGTGGTGGGTCGGGCTCGCGGTGACCGCGCTGTGCGTGGGCGCCGGTGTCCCGCTCGGGAAGCTCGCGCGGGTCCCCGCCGGGGCGCTGCTCGGACCCATGGTGGTGGCGCTGGTCATCAGCCTGGCCGGGTTCTCCTTCGCCGCGTCGGTGCCGCTGCCGCTCGTCGACGTCGCCTACGCCGTCATCGGCTGGCAGGCCGGGCTGCGCTTCACCCGGACCGCGCTCGGCACCGTCGCGCGGGTGCTGCCCCTGGCGACCGCGCTGATCCTGGGCGTCGTCGCGCTCTGCGCCGGACTGGGGCTGCTGCTGTCGTACTTCACCGGCATGACCCCGCTGGAGGGCTACCTCGCGACCACCCCGGGCGGGGTCTACGCGGTGCTGGCGACGGCGATCTCCTCCGGCGTGGACGTCACCTCGGTGGTCGCGGTGCAGGTGCTGCGGGTGATCCTGATGCTGCTGGTCGCGCCGTGGATCGCGCGTCTGGTCGGCCGCCGGCTCGGCCCGGGCGGCGCGGCCTGAGCCCCGCTCAGCGGACCGGCGCGACCCTCCCCGGCGGCGGCGCCGGGACCGTACCGGGGTGCAGCAGGCCGGCGATCGCCTCGACCCCGTCGACCAGTCGCGGACCGGCCCGCACCACGAACGACGCCGAGTCGATCGCGTGCACCGGGACCCCGGCGGGCAGCCACGGCAGCGCCGCGCGGGCCTGGGCGAGCGCGTCGTCGAGGCCGAAGCCGCACGGCGCGACCAGCACGGCGTCGCACGGCGGAAGGTCGGCCGGGTCGACGGCGGTGCTGCGCCCGCCCGGGGCGGCCGCCACCGGGACGCCACCGGCCGCGGTGACCAGGTCGGGCACCCAGTGCCCGGGCAGGAACGGCGGGTCGGTCCACTCCAGCACCAGCACCCGCGGCGCCGGGCGGCCCCGCACGGCGGCGGCGACGGCGTCGAGGCGCGCCGACAGGCCCGCGACCAGCGCGGCGGCCCGGTCCGGCACCCCGGCCGCGGCGCCGACCGCGGTCACCGTGTCGAGCACGTCGGCCAGCCGGTGCGGGTCCAGCGACAACACCCGGGCCCGGGTCCCCAGCTCGTCCTGCACCTGCGCGACGGTCGAGCCGGGCAGCGCGCACACCGCGCACAGGTCCTGGGTGAGGATCAGCTCCGGGTCGGCGGCGCCGAGCCGGGCGCGGTGGACCTGGTACAGCGGCAGCCCGGCCGCGGCCCGCTCGCGGACGACGGCGTCGATCTCCCCCGGCGACGCGGCGGGCGGCAGCGCGGAGTCGACGACCACCGGCACCCGGTCCCGGACGCCCACCGGGTCGTCGCACTCGAAGGTGACGCCGAC
Organism: Pseudonocardia sp. DR1-2; assembly: GCF_023717215.1. Lineage (NCBI taxonomy): Bacteria > Bacillati > Actinomycetota > Actinomycetes > Pseudonocardiales > Pseudonocardiaceae > Pseudonocardia > Pseudonocardia sp. DR1-2. The sequence goes on from NZ_JAMQOF010000001.1 coordinate 653,490, forward strand.
CAGGTCGGCGGCCAGGCCGAGCCGCCCGGCGATCTCGGTCCCGGCCGGGAGCAACGACGCGATCCGCACACCGCCCGACCGTAGGCGGTGGCGTGGGCCGCGGCGAGGAGGAAGGATCGCGGCATGACCGTGCACGAGCGCGCCGGGACCCCGGCCCGCCCCGAGGACCTCGTCGACGTCGACGCGCTGCTGGCCGCGTACGCCGCGACCCACCCCGACCCGTCGGTCGACGTGCAACGGGTCGCGTTCGGCACGTCCGGGCACCGCGGGTCGGCGTTCACCGCGACCTTCAACGAGGACCACATCGCCGCCACCAGCCAGGCGATCGTCGAGTACCGGGCCGCGCAGGGCACCGACGGCCCGCTGTTCCTCGGGCGCGACAGCCACGCGCTGTCCGAGCCGGCCTGGCGCACCGCGGCCGAGGTGTTCGCCGCCAACGGCGTCGACGTCGTCGTCGACTCCCGGGACGGGCTGACCCCGACCCCGGCGATCTCGCACGCGATCCTCGTGACCAACGCCGGGCGCGACGTCCGGCACCTCGCCGACGGCGTGGTCGTCACCCCGTCGCACAACCCGCCCGCCGACGGCGGCTTCAAGTACAACCCGCCGGACGGCGGCCCCGCCGGCACCGAGGCGACGTCCTGGATCGCCGACCGGGCCAACCAGCTGCTCGAGAACGGTCTGAAGGAGGTGCGCCGCGCCCGCTTCGACGCGGCCGCCGCGCACCGCTACGACTACCTCGGCACCTACGTCGACCAGCTCGACCAGGTGCTCGACATGGCCGCGGTCCGCGACGCCGGCGTCACCATCGGCGCGGACCCGCTCGGCGGTGCCTCGGTCGACTACTGGGGCGTGATCGCGCAGCGCTGGGGCCTGGACCTGACCGTGGTGAACCCCGACGTCGACCCGGCCTTCGGGTTCATGACCCTGGACTGGGACGGGAAGATCCGGATGGACTGCAGCTCGCCGTACGCGATGGCGTCGCTGCGGGCCCGGATGGAGGCCGACCCGGCTCCCTTCACCATCGCCACCGGCAACGACGCCGACGCCGACCGGCACGGCATCGTCACCGCCGACGGCGGCCTGATGAACCCGAACCACTACCTCGCCGTCGCGATCGGCTACCTGTTCGCCCACCGCCCCGGCTGGCCCGCGGCCGCCGGGATCGGCAAGACCGCCGTCAGCTCGTCGATGATCGACCGGGTCGCCGGTGACCTCGGCCGCAGGCTGGTCGAGGTGCCCGTCGGGTTCAAGTGGTTCGTTCCCGGCCTGCGCTCGGGGGAGATCGGCTTCGGCGGCGAGGAGAGCGCGGGCGCGTCGTTCCTGCGCCGCGACGGCTCGCCGTGGAGCACCGACAAGGACGGCCTGCTGCTCGCCCTGCTGGCCTCGGAGATCATCGCGGTCACCGGGTCGACCCCCAGCGAGCACTACACCCGTCTCACCGAGCGGTTCGGCGCCCCCGCCTACGCACGCACCGACGTCGCCTGCTCCCGGGAGGACAAGGCGGCGCTGTCCAAGCTGGACGCCGACGCCGTGACCGCCACCGAGCTCGCCGGGGACGCGATCACCGCGAAGCTCACCCGCGCCCCGGGCAACGACGCCGCGATCGGCGGGCTGAAGGTCGTCACCGACGCCGGGTGGTTCGCCGCCCGCCCCTCGGGCACCGAGGACGTGTACAAGGTCTACGCCGAGAGCTTCCGCGGGCCGGAGCACCTGACGCGCGTCCAGGACGAGGCGCGCGGCGTGGTCGCGGCGGCCCTGGCAGGATCGGGGGCGTGAGCAGCAAGCACGCACTCGGGTTCGGTATCGACATCGGCGGCTCCGGCATCAAGGGCGCCCCGGTGGACCTGCGCAAGGGCCAGCTGGCCGCGGACCGGGTGCGCATCCCGACGCCGCAGCCGTCCACACCGGAGGCGGTCGCCGGGACCGTCAAGCAGATCCTCGACGAGTTCGACTGGCGGGACTCCTTCGGCTGCACGTTCCCGGCCGTCGTCCAGCACGGCGTGACCCGCACCGCGGCGAACGTGGACCGGGCCTGGATCGACTGCGACGCCGCCGCGGTCCTGCGCCGGGTCACCGGCCGGGACGCGCTGCTGGTCAACGACGCCGACGCCGCCGGCGTCGCCGAGGCCGAGTTCGGCGCGGCCGCCGACACTCGTCACGGGCTCGTGCTCGTCGTGACCCTCGGGACCGGCATCGGGTCGGCGCTGGTCAACCACGGGAAGCTGGTGCCCAACACCGAGTTCGGGCACCTGGAGATCGACGGGTTCGACGCCGAGTCGCGCGCCGCCGACTCCGCCCGTGAGCGCGAGGACCTGGACTGGGAGGAGTGGGGCGGGCGGCTGCAGCGCTACTTCACCCACGTCGAGAACCTGCTGTGGCCGGACCTGATCGTGGTCGGCGGCGGGGTGAGCAAGAAGTTCGAGAAGTGGTCGCCCTACGTGCGGACCCGCACCGAGCTCGTCCCGGCCGGGCTGCTCAACGAGGCCGGGATCATCGGGGCAGCGCTGCTGGCGCACGGCTGACCGGCTCCCCCGGTGCCGGCGCGGCGGCCGGGCGCAGGACCACGCTGCGATGCGACACCGCACCGTGCAGGCGCAGCCGTTCCGACACCGGGTCGTGGCCGGGCGCGGACACGAGCACGGTGACCCACCCGTCGGCGCGGCCGCGGACGGCGAACCGGCCGTCCTCGGATCCGGCGGCGACGTCGACCTGCCCGCCGGTGTGGTCGACGACGGTCACCCGCGCCCGCGGCACGGGCCGGCCCGCGTCGTCGATGACCCGGCCGATCAGCGTCGGGACCGGGTGAGCGAGCAGCCGGGCGTCGGCGAGGGCGTCCGGGTGCGCGCCCCCGACCGAGGCCTCGTCGGCGACGGCCTCGGCGATCCGGTGCTCCCGCTCGCGCTCGGCGTCCCCGGCCGTCTCCTCCGGCCCGGCCGCGGCCTCGCGCCCGGCGGCGCGCCGGTCCCGCCACGCACCCAGCGCGACCAGCAGCGCACCGAACGCCCACCAGGCCAGCAGCCCGAGGACCGGCACGGTGATCGCGGTCGCGTCGAAGTAGAGGATGCCCCGGGCGGCGTCGATCGCCTGCCCGAGCGGCATGACGTGGTGCAGGACCTGGAAGAAGCCCGGCACCATCTCCTTCGGGATCGCCCCGCCCGAGGACGGGATCGACATCAGCACGAACAGGCCCATCGCGACGCCGGGCAGCGCGCGGCGCACGAACGGGGCCAGCCCGAACGTCGTCCAGGCGACGGCCTGGGACAGCAGGAACCCGACGACGAGCACGGCCGGGTGGAACGGGATCGCCTGGATCGCGGTGCCGATCGCCCAGCACACCACGGTGGCGAACAGGCCGAACCCGGCGAGCGCGGTCAGCTTGGTGCGCCGCGACAACGCGGTGGCCTGCATCATCATCATGACCGCGATGTAGCCGGAGATGTTGCAGGCCATCGCGATGTAGAACAGCGACGTGCCGAAGCCGTCACCGGGCGCGGTCGGTGCGAGGTCCACCACCCGCAGCGGCCCGCCGGACCCGGTGGACAGCGGCGCGAAGATCCCCTGCAGGACCTGGACGAGCTGCAGGCCGTCGGCGCGGGCGATGTAGAGCGTGTGGCCGGCCGGGTCGTACCCGGCGACGACGTCGCGGTGGAAGATCGCGTCCCGGATGTCGGCCGCGGCGGCGACCGGGGTGACGTCGAACCCGCCCGGCGACGCCTGCGCCAGCTCGGCGGACACGGTCGCGGCGGCCTGCTGCCCGACGACCCCGACCGGGATGCCGTGCGGGGCCGGGGCGTGGAAGGGCAGCAGGTAGAACAGCATGAACCCCAGCACGAAGAAGGCGGGGAACCACAGGGCCAGCGCCAGGTCCTTCGCCGTCCGCGAGCGCTCCGGTTCCTGCACCTGCTCCTGTGACACGCGTCCTCCGTCCGGGTTTGCGTCATGCAATAGTTTGCGGTGCTCACGAATGTACAAGCACACTGCAGTGACTGCACGACTGCACTCCCCGCACGTTTCGAGGGTGCGAGCCGCGCCGGGACCAGCGGGAGAGGTGGGACGGGCATGATCGGCGAGATGCTGAGCGACCAGGAGGCGCGCTGCCACGGGCTGCGGGAGCGCAAGAAGGTGCGGACCCGCCAGGCGCTGCGCGCCGCGGCCCTGGAACGCGCGCGCACCCAGGGCCCGGACGCGTTCACCGTCGAGGAGATCTGCGCCGACGTCGACGTCGCGCCGCGCACGTTCTTCAACCACTTCCCGTCGAAGGACGCGGTGCTCTTCGACTGGGACACCGCCTCCCTCGACGAGCTCGCCGCCGAGGTCCGCGCCCGGACCGAGACCTCCCCGCTCGAGGCGGCGACGGCGGTGCTCGCCGAGGTCACCGTGGCGCTGACGACCAGTCCGACCTGGCACGGGCAGATGGAGCTGCTGCGCACCCACCCCGAGCTGCACCCGCGGATCGCCCACGTCGGCCGGACCGTGGAGCAGACCGTCGCGCAGGCGCTCGCCGGACGCGACGGCGCCGACACCCCCGCGACGGCCCACCGGCTCGCCGCGGCGGCTGCGATGGCGGTGATGCAGGTCGCCGTCGCCGGCTGGCTGGCCGACCCGGCGGGCCCGCCGGCCCGCCGGGTCTACGGCGACGTGCTGGCGGCCGCCCGGGAGGCCTTCGCGGCACTGCCGGACTGAGCGCGCCCGGACTCAGGTGAGCGGCGGACCGTAGGTCAGCCGGACCACGCCGTTCTCGTAGGCCTCGGACTCGCGCAGCCGCAACGGCACCCGCGCGCCCTCGGCGAACAGTCGCAGCCCGGCCCCGAGCGACACCGGGTAGACGAACAGGTTGAGCGTGTCGACCAGGCCGTCGGTGAGCAGCGCACGGACCAGGGTGACGCTGCCGGAGACGTAGATGCCGCCGTCGGTCGCGTCCTTGAGCTGCCGGATCCGCGCCGGGTCGTACGGGCCGAGCACCCGGGAGTTCTCCCACTCCAGCGGGTCGGCCAGGGTGGAGGTGACGACGTGCTTGGGCGCGCCATTGAAGAACGCGCCCCCGGACTCGACGTCGTGCCCGCGGGCCGACCAGGCCGGGTGGAACATCTCGTAGGTGTTCCGGCCGAGCAGGATCGCCGCGTCGGTCAGCCGGCCGATCGCCTCCCCCATCGCGTCGGTGAAGCCGTACTCCGCGGTCCAGGACGGGTCGGAGACGACCCCGTCGAGGCTGATGAACTCATGCACGTCGATCGTGCCCACTGTGGTCTCCCGGGGTCGAGGCGAGGGGTCATCGGCTACGACCGCAGACGTGTGGGGAACTCATCGGTTCCCCCTGCCGGTCACGCGAGGTCGGCGACGGTCGCCGCGGCGCCGCGGGACCACAGCGACTCCAGCGCCGAGCGGAACGCACCGGCGAACCGCTCGTCGGAGCCGAGGTCGCCGAACACCCCGCGGTGGGACAGGAACGACCCCGGGGTGTCCCGCTCGGCACGCGCGAGCGCGGTCATCTCCTCGGCCAGGCGGTCCTGCTGGGTGATCTCCCGCCCCTGCTCGTCGGCGCCCTCGGCGTAGCGGCACCACCCGGCGACGACGGCCGCGGCCCGCTCGACCGGCCCGCCCGCGGCGAGCTGCTCGCGCACCACCGGCAGCAGGAAGATCGAGATCCGGTCGGAGCTGCCGTAGTTGATCCGCATCAGGGTGTCAGCGACGCCCGGGTTCGCGAAGCGTTCCAGCAGGGTGTCCTTGTAGGCGTCGAGGTCGATGCCGGGCACCGGGCGCAGCGTCGGCGTGGCCTCGTCGTCCATGTAGCCGCGCAGGAACGACGCGAACGTCGGGTCCTGGGCGACCTCGTGCACGTAGCGGTGCCCGGCGAGGTAGCCGAGGTAGCCCAGCGCCTGGTGGGTGGCGTTGAGCAGGCGCAGCTTCATGAACTCGTAGGGGACGACGTCGTCGACGACCTGGACCCCGACCCGCTCGAACTCCGGGCGGCCCGCGGCGAAGTGGTCCTCGAGCACCCACTGGGTGAACGGCTCGCACACGACCGGCCAGCCGTCGCGCAGCCCGAACCGCTCTGCGAGGGCCTCGCGGTCGGTGTCGGCGGTGGCCGGGGTGATCCGGTCGACCATCGAGTTCGGGAAGGTGATCGACTCCGCGACCCAGGCGCCCAGGTCGGCGTCGCGGAGCTGGGCGACGCCGGTGAACACCCGGCGGGCGACGTCGCCGTTGCCCTGCATGTTGTCGCAGCTCATGATCGTGAGCGGGCCGGTGCCGCGCTCCCGGCGGCGCGCCAGCGCCTCGACGACCAGCCCGAACGCCCCGGTCGGGGCGGAGCCGGCCGCCATCGCGTCGAGGTCGGCGCGGATGCCGGGGAAGTCCGGGTCGAACTCGCCGGTCTTCTGGTCGATCGCGTAGCCGCCCTCGGTGATCGTCAGCGACACGATCCGGGTGTCGGGGCGCGCGATCCGCTCGATGACGGCCTCGGGGTCGTCGGGGGCGTAGAGGTAGTCGACGAGCGACCCGACGACCCGGGGCGTCAGCGTCCCGTCGGCCTCCTTCAGCACGAGGGTGTACAGCCCGTCCTGGGCCGCGAGCACGTCGCGCATCCGGTCGTCGGCGGCGAGCACCCCGACCCCGCAGATGCCCCACTCCGGCGCCCCGCCGGACGCGAGCAGCGCGTCGACGTACATCGCGAGGTGCGCGCGGTGGAAACCGCCGACGCCGATGTGGACGATCCCGCGGCCCACGGCGCCCCGGTCGTAGCCGGGGACCTCCACGCCCTCGATCCCGTCGGTCCAGATCCCGGTCTCGTCCAGCGAACGCATGGTCCCCCTCGCCACGTCCCCCGGCGCCCCACGGCACCGTCGGGTGAGAGGCCGACCCTACCGCCCACGGTGTCCGACGCAAGCGCTTCCGCGAGCGGTTGCCGCGAACTGGTCGACGAACCGGAAACCTCCGCGAAACACCTCGTGCGCAGCAACGATCCGAGTCGGTGCTTGCGCTAATCGCAAGTCCCGGCCTAGGGTCGCCCGGTGACCGACCCCCGTGCCCCCCGGGCCGCCGACGACGCGGTGGCCGGGCGGGTGCGCGCCCTGCTGGAGCGCGACGGCTGGACCCAGCGCCGGTTCGCGGCCGCGGTCGGGCTGGAGGAGACCAAGCTGTCGAAGTCGCTCGCCGGGCGCCGCCGCTTCGCCGCCGACGAGCTCGTCCGCATCGCCGACGTCACCGGCGAGACCGTGGCCCGGCTGCTGCACGGCCGCGACGGAGCGCGCGCCCGGACCGCGGTCCCCACCGGGGCCGCCGCCGCGGCCGCCGAGCCCGACCCCGGCCGCGAGCCCGGCGGGACCCACGGCACCCGCGGCCGGATCCTCGACGCGGCGTGGGAACTGATCGCCGACCACGGTTACCACCGGGTCCGCACCGCCGACGTCGCGCGGGCGGCGGGTACCAGCCCGGCGGCGATCCACTACCACTTCCCCACCCGCTCGGAGCTGCTCGACTCCGCGCTGCGGCACAACGTGCGCCTCGCCTTCGACCGCCAGGTCGCCGAGCTCGACACGATCGCCGACCCGCACGACCGGCTGCTGCGGCTGATCGACCTCCAGCTCCCCGACGGCGCGCTGCTGGAGCGCGAGTGGTCGATCTGGATCCAGGTGTGGGCGGAGTCGGCGATCGACCCGGCCCGGCGCGAGCTGTACTGGGACGCCTACGACCGCTGGTTCCGCACCGTCGCCATGACCCTCGCCGAGGGCGCCGCCACCGGGGTCTTCGTCCCCGACGCCGGTGACGCCGCCCGCCGGCTCACCGCGCTGGTCGACGGCCTGGGCATCCAGGTCATGGCGCGTACCCCCGGCACCTCCGTCGCGCAGATGCGCGCGGACCTCGCCGCCTTCATCGACCGGGCCGTGCTCGCGGCACCGGCACGCACGGATCGAACGGAGAACGGATGAACCGTGACGTCATCATCACCTGCGCGGTGACCGGGGCCGGGGACACGGTGGGCCGCAGCCCGCACGTGCCCGTCACCCCGGCACAGATCGCCGCGGACGCGATCGCCGCGGCCCGGGCCGGCGCCGCCGTGGTGCACATCCACGTGCGCGACCCGGAGACCGGCAGCCCGTCGCGGGCGGTGGAGCTCTACCGCGAGACCGTGACCCTGATCCGGGACTCGGGCGTCGACGTCGTGCTCAACCTGACCGCGGGCATGGGCGGTGACCTGGTGATCGACGCCGAGGACCCGCTGAAGCCGATCGACGGCACCGACCTGGTCAACGCCCTGGAGCGGCTCCCGCACGTCGAGGAGCTGCTGCCCGACATCTGCACGCTGGACTGCGGCTCGCTCAACTTCGGCGAGGGCAACCAGCTCTACGTCTCCACCCCGGACATGCTGCGCACCGGCGCCAAGCGGGTCCAGGAGCTCGGCGTGAAGCCCGAGCTGGAGATCTTCGACACCGGCCAGCTGTGGTTCGCCACCGTGCTGGTCGAGGAGGGCCTCGTCGACGCCCCGTCGCTGTTCCAGCTGTGCATGGGCATCCCCTACGGCGCCCCGGCCGACCCGGGCGTGCTGGCCGCGGAGGTGAACCTGCTGCCCGAGGGCGCCAACTTCGCCTCGTTCGCGATCGGGCGCGACCAGCTGCCGTGGGTGGCCCAGTCGGTGCTGGCCGGCGGGCACGCCCGCGTCGGGCTGGAGGACAACCTCTACCTCTCGCGCGGGGTGAAGGCGACCAACGAGCAGCTCACCGAGCGGGCGGTGGAGATCGTGCAGAACCTCGGCGCCTCGGTGGCGACGCCGGACCGCGCCCGCGAGATCCTCGGCCTGAAGGAGCGCACCGGTGCCTGAGCCGCGTCCCGTCACGGAGATCCGGACCGTCGCCTGCATCGGCGCCGGGGTGATCGGCGCCGGCTGGGCGGCGTACTTCCTGGCCCGCGGGCTGCGGGTCCGGGCCTGGGACCCCGCCCCGGACGCCGGGGAGAAGCTGCGCCGGGTGGTCGACGCCGCCTGGCCCGCGCTCACCGAGCTGGGCCTGGCCGAGGGCGCCGACCGGGACGCGCTGACGGTGCACCCGACCGCGGCCGAGGCCGTCGCGGGAGCGGACTTCGTGCAGGAGAGCGCCCCGGAGGACCTGGACCTCAAGCGCGCCCTGCTGGCCGAGCTGGCCGACGCCGCCGTGGCGGCCGGGCCGGACGTGGTGGTGGCGTCGTCGACCTCGGGGTTCCCGATGACCGACATGGCGACCACCGCGGCCGAGCCGGGCCGGCTCGTCGTCGGGCACCCGTTCAACCCGCCGTACCTGATCCCGCTGGTCGAGGTCGTCGGCGGCGAGAAGACCGAGGCCTGGGCGGCCTCGCGGGCCGCGGACTTCTACCGGCACATCGGGAAGTCGGTGATCGAGATGGAGCGGGAGCTGCCCGGCTTCATCGCGAACCGGCTGCAGGAGGCGATCTGGCGCGAGGCGCTGCACATGGTCGCCGCGGGCGAGGCCACCCCGGAGGAGATCGACCGCTCGATCACCGACGGCCCGGGGCTGCGCTGGCCGGTGCACGGTCCCTGCCTGACCTTCCACCTGGCCGGTGGCCAGGGCGGGATGGCGCACATGCTGGACCACTTCGGACCGTCGCTGAAGGCACCGTGGACGCGTCTGGAGGCCCCGGAGCTGACCCGGGAGCTGCGCGACGACATGGTCGCCGGCGCCGAGGTCTCCGCCGGTGGGCGGCCGATGGCGGAGCTGGTCGCCGAGCGCGACCGGGCCGTCATCGCCGTCCGGCGTGCGGTCGCCGCGGCCCGCGCCGCCGGGGGCACCGGTGGATGAGCCGCTGCGGTACTCCGCCACCGTCCGTCCCGAGTGGATCGACTACAACGGGCACCTGTCCGAGCCGTACTACGTGCTGGTGTTCGGCGACGCGACGACCGCGCTGATGGACCGGGCCGGGATGGACCCCGGCTACCGCGAGGCCACCGGCCGTTCGCTGTACACCGTCGAGGCGCACGTCCGGTACCTGCGCGAGGTCGGTCCCGGCGCCGCGCTCGAGGTCCGCACCCGGCTCCTCGGCCGCGACGCCAAGCGGCTGCGCCTGTGGCACGAGCTGCACGTCGAGGGGCGGCTGCGGGCGACCGAGGAGCTGATGTGCCTGCACGTCGGCCCCGACGGGGCCGAGGCGTTCCCCGCCGACGTCGCCGCCGCCCTCGACGCGCTCCACGTGCCCGGCGAGCCCGAGCACGCGGGCCGGTCGATCGCGGCCGTCGGCCGGGGGGAGGTGCGGCGCCCCTCGACGTGATGTGCCCGAGACCGCGGCCCCGGCACGACCGGGGCCCTCTGCGAGGAGACACGTTCATGATCAGCCCGACACCGGTACGCGGCGGGTTCTCCCGCCGCCGCCTGCTGGGCGGAGCGGCCGGCCTGGCCGCGGCGGCCGTCCTGGCCGGCTGCGGCGGGCCGGCCACGGCCCGTGAGGCCGGAGCCCCCCGTCGCGGCGGCGTCCTGCGGGTGGGGGTGACCGGCGGCGGGTCGTCGGACACCCTCGACCCGCACAGCCCCGCCACCAACCCGGACATCGCCCGCGTCGTCAGCCTCTACGAGCCGCTGCTGCGGTGGGACGACGACTACACGCTCCAGCCCGCCGTCGCCGCGTCCGTCCGCCCCGACCCCGGCGCCCGCAGCTGGACGGCGGTCATCCGGCCCGGCATCACCTTCCACGACGGGCGTCCGGTGACCCCCGACGACGTCGTCGCGACCTTCAGGCGGATCACCGACCCGGCCGATCCCAAGTCCGGTGCCGCCCAGCTGGAGACCCTCGACGACGTCGTCGTCGCCGGTGACGACCGGGTCCGGTTCCTGCTCTCCGAGCCCGGGCCGGTGTTCGACCAGTACCTGGCCGAGTACAGCGTCGGGATCGTCCCCGCCGACTTCTCGCTCGACCGTCCCGTCGGCACCGGGGCCTTCCGGTACCAGTCCTTCTCCCCCGGCCAGCAGAGCGTGTTCGTGCGACACGACGGCTACTGGCGTCCCGACCAGCCCTGGGTCGACCGACTCGAGCTGATCAACTTCAGCGAGGAGGACGCCCGGATCAACGCGCTGCTGTCGGGCCAGGTCGACGCCATCGACCAGGTCCCGCTGTCGCTCACCGAGGTCGTCGGCGCCTACGACTCGATCTCCCTGCTCACCGCCGAGACCGGCAGCTGGCTGCCGTTCACGATGCGGGTCGACGTCGAGCCGTTCGACGACGTCCGGGTGCGTCAGGCGCTGCGCCTGGCCACCGGCCGCGGCGAGATGCTCAGCCAGGTGCTGTCGGGCCAGGGGGCTCCCGCGGGCGACCTGTACGGCCGGTTCGACCCGGACTACCTCGACCCGCGCCGCGACCGGGACGTGGAACGGGCCCGCGACCTGCTCGCGGCGGCCGGGAAGCCGAACCTGTCGCTGGAGCTGGTGACCTCGCCGATCCAGGCGGGCTCGGTGGAGTCGGCGCAGGTGCTGGTCACCCAGGCCCGCGCGGCCGGCATCGACATCGGGTTGCGCCGGGTGGACACCTCCACCTTCTTCTCCGACCAGTACCTGCAGTGGGAGTTCGCGCAGAGCTTCTGGAACACCCGCAACTACCTGCCGCAGGCCGGGTCGTCGTCGCTCCCGGACTCGCCGTTCAACGAGACGCACTGGGACGACGCCGAGTACATCCGGATCGTCCGCCGGGCCCGCGCCGAGGTGGACACGGCCCGGCGCGGCGAGCTGGTCCGCCAGGCCCAGCGCATCGAGTACGACCGCGGCGGCTACCTCATCTGGGGCTTCCCGAACCGGGTGGACGCCCACCAGAGCTACGTCGGCGGGCTCACGCCCAGCCGCACCGGGCTGTCGCTGTCCGGCTACGAGTTCCGGAAGGCATGGGTCGGCGCATGAGCCTCGTGACGAGAATGATCCTCCGGCGGCTGCTGGTGAGCGTCCTGGTCCTGTTCGTGGTGTCGCTGCTGGTCTTCGCGGCGACGCTGCTGCTGCCCGGCGACCCGGCGCGCGCCATCCTCGGCCAGCAGGCCACCCCGGAACGGGTCGCGGCGCTGACCCAGCAGCTGGGCCTGGACCGGCCGGTCTGGGAGCGCTACCTCGGCTGGCTGGGCGGCGTCCTCACCGGCGACCTCGGCTACTCCGCGGCCACCCAGGGACCGGTCACCGAGCTGCTCGGCGGCCGGATCGCGGCGTCCGGGGTGCTGCTCGTGCTGACCGCGGTCGTCGCCACCCCGGTCGCGCTGGCGCTGGGCGCCTGGGCCGCGGTCCGCCGCGGCACCCGCACCGACTCCGCGCTGTCGGGCAGCAGCCTGGTGCTGGCCGCCCTTCCCGAGTTCGTCATCGGTGTGCTGCTGGTGGTGCTGTTCGCGACCTCGGTGCTGCAGGTCCTGCCGTCGGTCACGATCGCCCGGCCGGGCGAGCCGGTGTGGAGCCGGCCCGAGCAGCTCGTGCTGCCGGTGCTGACCCTGGCCCTGGTCGTGATCCCCTACGTCGTCCGGATGACCCGGGCGACGCTGTCGGAGACCTTCGACACCGGGTTCGTGGAGATGGCCCGGCTCAAGGGCCTCCCCGAACGCACGGTGCTGCTGCGCCACGCCGTGCCGCACACCGTCGGGCCGGTGGCCCAGGTGCTGGCGCTGCAGCTGGCGTGGCTGGCCGGCGGCGTCGTGGTGGTCGAGTTCCTCTTCCGCTACCCCGGCATCGGGCAGGCGCTGATCGACGCCGTCAACAACCGCGACGTGCAGGTGGTCCAGGCGATCTCGATGCTGATCGCCGCGTTCTACGTCGTGGTCAACCTGGCCGCCGACGTCGCCGGGATCCTGGCCGACCCGCGGATCCGTACCGCCGGAGGTACCCGATGAGCGTCACCAGTCCCCCCGTCACCGCCGGCGCCGCGTCCGCACCGGCCGGACTCGTCCGGCGCACCTTCCGGCGCCGCCAGGCCCGGATCGGGGCAGCGCTGACCCTGGTCGTCGTCGCCGTCGCCCTGCTCGGGCCGACGCTCGGCCCCCTGCTGACCGGCTTCGGCGTCGACGACTTCGCCGGCCGCCCGTTCAGCTCCGACGGTGTCCTCGGCACCGACGACCTCGGGCGCGACGTGGTCGCCCGCTTCCTCGCGGGTGGTGGGCCGGTCCTGCTCTACGCGCTCGCCGCGACCGCGCTGGGCCTGGTCGGCGGTGCGGTCGCCGGCATGCTCGCCGGGTACTCCGGCGGCCGGCTCGACACCCTGATCATGCGGGGCGGCGACGTGCTGCTGTCGTTCCCGCAGCTGGTGCTGGCGCTGCTCGCGGTGGCCGTGCTCGGCTCGTCCGGCTGGCTGCTGGTGCTGGTCATCGGGATCTCGCACATCCCCCGGGTGGCCCGGGTCGCGCGGCAGGCCACGCTGTCGGTCGCCGGGCAGGACTACGTGCTGGCCGCCCGGATGTACGGCGTCCCGCGCCGCCGGATCCTCGGCACCGAGATCCTGCCGAACATCACCGGCCCGCTGATGGTGGAGCTGGGCCTGCGGTTGACCTACTCGATCGGCTACATCGCCTCGCTGTCGTTCCTCGGTCTGGGCGTGCAGCCGCCGGCCGCGGACTGGGGTCTGCAGATCAACGAGAACCGGATCGCGCTGATCGTCGCCCCCTGGGGCGTCCTGCTGCCGGTGCTGGCCATCGCGGTCCTCACCGTCGGCACCAACATGATCACCGACGCCCTCGCCAAGGAGTCGGCCGACACCACCGGGGAGGGCGCATGACCGCCACCGCGACACCCACGATCGGCTGCACGGGCCTGCGCGTGTCCACCACCGGCGGGCGGGAGGTGCTGCACGGTGTCGACTACGCGGTCGCCCCGGGTGAGATCCTCGCGCTGGTCGGCGAGTCCGGCTCCGGGAAGACGACGGCGGCACTGGCCGCGCTCGGCCACTTCCGGACCGGGCTCGCGCACACCGGCGGCACCATGGCGTTCCACGGCCACACCGAGACCCACGAGGACCTGCTCACGCTCGACCCGGTCACGCTGCGCGGGGTCCGCGGCCGGCTGGTCAGCTACGTGCCGCAGGACCCGGCGCTGTCGCTGAACCCGTTGCTGCGGGTCGGCACCCAGGTCGCCGAGGTGCTGGAGGCGCACTCCTGGGACGGCGACGTCACCGGCCGGGTCCGGGAGGTCCTCGCCGAGGTCGGTCTGCCCGACGACGACGCGTTCCTGGCCCGCTACCCGCACCAGCTCTCGGGCGGGCAGCAGCAGCGGGTCGGGATCGCGGCCGCGTTCGCGAACCGGCCCGACGTCGTCGTGCTCGACGAGCCGACGACCGGCCTCGACGTCACCACCCAGGACCTCGTCCTGGACACCGTGCGGGAGCTGGTGACCCGCTCGGGGACGGCGGCGCTCTACATCACCCACGACCTCGCCGTCGTCGCCGGGCTGGCCGACCGGGTCGCGGTCATGCAGTCCGGGGAGGTCGTCGAGACCGGGCCGGTGGCCCGGGTGCTCACCGCCCCCGAGCACCCGTACACGCGGGGCCTGATCGCCGCGGTGCCCGACCTGGACCGGCGTGTGGAGCGGACACCGGTCCCGAGCGGCGACGCGGGCGGCGAGCCGGTGCTGCGGGTGTCCGGCGCCGGGAAGCGCTACGGCGCGACCACCGTCCTCGACGGGGTGGACCTGGAACTGTGGCCGGGCGAGTGCCTGATGCTGCTCGGCGAGTCCGGCTCGGGGAAGACCACACTGGCCCGCGGGCTGTCCGGGCTGCTGCCGCTGGACGCGGGGACGCTGACGCTCAAGGGCGAGGAGCTGGCCACCCCGCGGTCCCACGCCCAGCTGCGCAGCGTGCAGTACGTGTTCCAGAGCCCGTTCGCGTCGCTGAACCCGCGCCGGACCCTGGCCGGGTCGCTGGAGGTGCCGCTGCGCCACCTCACCGACGCCGACGCAGGCACCCGCCGGGCCCGGGTCCTGGACATGCTGCGCCAGGTACGGCTCGACGAGTCGTTCGCGGCGCGCTACCCGGGGTCGCTCTCGGGCGGCGAGCGACAGCGTGCGGCCATCGCGCGGGCCCTGGTCACCGCGCCGGACGTGCTCGTGTGCGACGAGGTCACCTCGGCGCTGGACGTGTCGGTGCAGGCCGCGATCCTGGACCTGCTCGCCCTGGTCCGCCGGGAGCTGGGCACGGCGATGGTGTTCGTGACCCACAACATCGCCCTGGCCCGCGAGGTGGCCGACCGGATCGCGGTGCTGCAGGGCGGCCGGATCGTCGAGCAGGGCACCGTCGAGGAGGTCCTGTCGAACCCCGCGAACGACTACACCCGCGAGCTGCTGGCGCACACGCCGTCGATGGCGGCGGTCCGATGAGCGGGGGGATGCGGGGCACCGTCGCGCCCGGGTACTCCGCCGTCGCGGACGCCTTCGCCGCGGTGCTCGCCGGGAGCCGTGCCGGCGTCGCGTTCTCGGTGGTCCGCGACGGGGAGGTGCTCGTCGAGCTGCACGGCGGGCTCGCCGACCCCGCCACCGGACGGCCCTGGGAGGCGGACACGGTCGCGGTGCTGTTCTCCGGCACCAAGGGTCTGACCGCGGCCGCCTGCGCCGCGGTGTCCGACCGGCTGGAGCCGGACGCTCCGGTGGCCCGGTACTGGCCGGAGTTCGCTGCGGGCGGCAAGGAGCGCGTGACCGTCGGTCAGGTGCTCTCGCACACCGTCGGGCTGCTGTACCCCGACCCCGAGCCGGCCGGGGACGACCGGTGGGACGACCGGGCGTGCGCCGCGGTGCTCGCCCGGCAGGAGCCGCTGTGGGAGCCGGGCACGGCGGTCGCCTACCACCCGACGACCTACGGGGCGATGACCGCGGAGCTGCTGGCGCGGGTCACCGGGCGGGACCCCCGTGCGGTCGTGCGCGACCTGGTCGCGCAGGTCCCCGGTGCCCGGGTGTTCCTGGGTGCGGCCCCACCAGGACCGGCGCGGATCGTGCGCGACCCGGACTACCGGATCTCGACGTTCCTCACCGACCCGCGGCGTCGACGACTCGTCGAACGGATGTACCGGATGCTGCTCGAGGAGCCGGACCTGCCGAACACGGGCGTCTACCACCGGTCCGGCGGGCTGGCCGGGGCCGGCCTGGCGAGCGCGCCGTCGATGGCCCGGTTCTACGCGGCGCTGTGCCCGTCGGGCCCGGCACCGGGGGCCTCCCCGGTACCGGCCGCGGCGCTGGCCCGGGCCACCCGGACCTGGTCGGAGGGGACCGATGCGGTCAACGACCGGCCGCTGCGGTTCGGCCTCGGCTTCGAGCTCGCCGACCCGATCGGGACCTACGGACCCGAGCCGGTCGCGTTCGGGCACTCCGGCGCGGGCGGCGGACGGCACGGTGCCTGGCCCGAGCGGGGGCTCGGGTTCTCCTTCCTCACCAACGAGATGCGCGCCGAGGACGTCGACGACCGGGCGTCGAGCCTGCTGACGGCGCTGCAGACCTGCGGGTGAGCTCCGACGCCGACGGGGCGCCCGCTGTGCGGACGCCCCCGTCGGTGCGGTCGTGGCGCGCTCAGGCGAAGTCGAGCACGTCCGCGGCGTCGAGGCGGGGCAGCCGCGGGTGCCAGGCGTCCGGGCCGGGGTGGCCCAGGTTGACCACGAGCAGCGCGCGGTGCCGGCCGCCGGGGAAGAACTCCTCGGTGACGGCGTCGGCGTCGAAGCCGGCCATCGGGCCGGTGGCGAGGCCGTGCGCGCGGGCGGCGAGCAGGACGTAGCCGATCTGCAGCGAGGCGTTGAACCGCGCCATCGGCTCGCGGCCCGCACGGCCCTGGGACTCCAGGCCCTCGCGGAAGCCGGGCTTGACCGGGAACGTGGTGTCCGAGTGCTCGTGGAAGTCGAGGTCCGCGGCCAGGACCGCGACGACCGGGGCGGCCTCGGACTTGGCCCGGTTGCCCTCGGCGAGCAGCGGCAGCAGGCGCTGCTTCCCCTCGTCGCTGCGGACGAAGGTCACGCGCAGCGGCTGGGTGTTGGCCGCGGTCGGCGGCCACTGGGCCAGGTCCCACACCGCGCGGAGCGTCTCGTCGGTGACGGGCTCGTCGGTGAAGGTGTTGGCGGTGCGGGCCTCGGTGAACAGGGCGGCGCGACCGGCCTCGTCGAGGCGGGGCAGGAGCACCGGGGAAGCGGTCTGGGCAGTCACAGAAGGTAGAGCGTTCAACGACCTCTCCGGTATTCCGCTCCGGGGATGATCCGGATCACCCGGTGGCGTGGACACCCCAGCGCAGGACCTGCGACTCGCCGGGGACGAGCTCGATCAGGTCGGTGCCCGAGTTCAGCGCGTCCGGCGGGCAGGTCATCGGCTCGACCGCGATCGCCCGCGACGGCGTCACGGCTCCGTCCGGGCCCTGACGCGGGAAGTCCGACGGGATGAAGACCTGCACCCAGCCGAACGCCGCGTCGGCCCACAGCTCGGTGCCGCCGCCGTCCCGGGACCCGACGCGGTGCCGGACCCGGCCGTCGGCGCCGCCGTCCGGGCCGTCGCCGGGGGTGCAGCCGCCGAACGCGCTGTCCAGGACCAGCCCGGCGAGCCGGGTCCGGGAGACCGCTCCGTCCAGCGGCCGCGCCGGGCCGTCCGGGAGCTGGTCGCGCAGCGGCAGCTCGGTCCGCGCGGACAGGGTCAGCTCCAGCTCGTCGGTCGGCACGTCACCGACCCGCAGGTACGGGTGGAAGCCGAGGCCGAACGGGACGGGCGCGTCCCCGAGGTTCTCCACGACCGTGGTGACGGTGAGCCCGTCGCGGCCGACGGCGTAGGTCACCGTGACCCGTACCGGCTGCGGCCAGCCGGGCTGCACCGGCGCGACGGCGGTCAGCGTGATCCGGTCCCCCGCCCGCTCCACGGGGGTCCAGGGCACGTGCCGCAGCAGGCCGTGGATGGCGTTGCCGGCGTCCGGCTCGGTCAACGCGAGCTGCCTGCGGGTCCCGCGGTGGGTCCAGGCGCCGCCGCGGACCCGGTTCGGCCAGGGCGCGAGCACCGCGCCGGAACCCTTCGGCGGGCGGGCCGTGGGCGGGTGCGGCTCGACCCGGACCCGGCCGCCCTGGGAGAACCCGGCCAGCGCCGCCCCGACCTCGTCGACCTCGGCCCGGGAGTCGCCGCTGACGATCACGAACCGTTCACCGCACGCGTCCACGTCGGTGAGTCTCCGTGATCGCTCCGCTCAGCCGGCCAGCGGGGTGGCGCGGGCGGTGTCGGCGTCACCGACGACCTCGACCGGGGCGGGCGGCCCCAGCTCGGCGACGGTGAACCGGACGCCCGCGTCACGGGCGAGCCCGACGACGTGCTCGTGGTGGGTGAACAGCAGGACCTGCGCGGTGGCGGCCAGCTCCCCCAGCACGGCGACGGCGGCGGCGCCGCGCTCGTCGTCGAAGGTCATGAGGACGTCGTCGAACACGACCGGCACCGTCGGCAGCCCGGCGGCGACCCGGTCGGCCTGCAGCTGCTCGATCCCGGCCAGGCGCAGCGCGAGGTGCACCTGGTCGGCGGTGCCCTCCGAGAGCCGGGTCGGGGCGAGCTCCTCGCCGTCGGCGCGCACCGCGACCAGGCTGCGTCCGGCGCCGCCCGCCTCGGCCGGGGGCCGCAGCGCGACGAACCGGCCGCCGGTGAGGCGTTCGAGCACCACCCCGGCGCGGACCAGCAGCGGGGAGGCGTGGCTGCGCTCGTAGGCCTCCAGCTCGCGACGCAGGATCTCGCGCTGCAGGTGCAGCACCAGGTAGCGCTCCGCGGCGTCGGCGACGCCGGCCAGCTCGGACTGGGCGCGGGCGTACAGCTCGGCGGCCCCCTCGGCCTCCTCCAGCTCGCGGCGCCGGGCCCGCAGCCCGCCCAGCTGCTCACGGACCTCGTCCTGCTCGGCCCCGAGCTCGCGCTCGTGGGCCTCGGCCCGGTCCAGCGCCTCGGTCAGCGCACCGGGCTCGGTGTCCGGGGCGGCGGCGACCAGCTCGTCCGCGTCGAGGTCGGGCGCCGCGGCGGCCAGCAGCCGCTCCTGCTCGGCGATGCGGGTGTCGAGCACGGCGACGTGCGCGCCGCGCTGCGCCGCGGCCTCCAGCCCGCCCGGCTCCGGGGCCTCGGTCAGTGCCAGCTCGACGGCGAGCCGGTCCAGCACCGCGGTGGCCGCGGCCGCGCTGCGGGCGGCGCGGGCGGCGTCGTCCTCGGCGGCGGTGATGCCGTCGTCGAGGTGGCCCGCCGACACCGCGGCCTTGGTGACCTCGCGGACGCGGTCGGCGAGCTCGCCGAGCCGGTCCGCGGACGCGGTACCGGTCGGTGCGGGCTCCAGGTGCCGTTCCACCAGCGCGACGACCGCCCGCCCGTGGGCGGCGACGGCGCGCTCCAGACGGCGGGCCTGTTCGTCGTCCTGGCGGGCGAGCGCCCCCGCGGTGCGGGCGTCGGCGACCGTGTCGCGGCGGGTGTCCCAGCCCGCGGGCTCCAGGTCGGTGGGCAGACCGGCGCCGCGCAGCGCGAACCGCCAGCGCTGGGTGGCCAGCTCCCGTTCGTGGCGGGCGGCGTCGGCCGCTCCCCCGGCGCGTTCGGCCTCGCTGCGCAGCCGGGCCAGCAGCACCCGCCGGTCGCGGGCGTGCTCGGCCTCGGTCGCGAGGTCGGCGGCGGCGACGAGCAGCACGTCCAGCGGGGCGCCGTCGCGTGGGCGCCCGGCCGCGGCGAGCGCGGAGCCCAGCGCCCGTTCCTGCACCTCGGCCTGGTCGCGCAGCCGGGCCAGGCGCTCGTCGGCGCGGGCGGCGTCGTCCTCGGCGCGGGCGGCCTCGGCCAGCGCGGCGACGACGGCGTCGGCGTCGTCCGGGTCCGGGACGGCGACGCCGTGCGCCCGCCACAGCGTCGCCCAGGCAGCGGCCGCGGCGGCGGTGCGCTCCCCGGCCGCGGCGGCGGCGGCCGCGGTGCGGGCGGCCTCGGCGTCGGCGGTGTCGAGCTCGGCGTCCCGGTGGGCCAGCTCGGCGACCCGGTCCGCGGAGGCGATCATGTCGTCGGCGACCCGGTCGGCCCCGGCGAGCGCGGCGGACAGCCTGCCCGCGGCCGCGGCGGCGCCGCCCGGCCCCGCGGCGAGCAGCTGCTCCAGCGCGGCGTCACGGGTGGCGCGGGCCGCGGCGAGCGCGTCCGCGCCGACCGGGCGGCCGTCGGCGGCCACCCCGTCGCGGGCGGCCCGGGCGCGGTGCGCACGGTCCGCGGCGTCCGCGGCGGCCCGCTCGGCGCCGCGCTGGTCCTGCTCGGCGGTGCGCAGTGCGGCCCGCAGCTCCCGGACCTCGCGGCGCGGCGGGGCCAGCACACCGCGACCGTCGACGGCGGGGTCGTCGGAGGTGCCCCGGTACCCGGCCGCGACGAGCGCCTCGGCGCGCCGGCTGCGGGCGGCGTCGCCGTCGGCGACGGCGGCCCGGCACAGCGCGGCGGCCGACCCCTCGGCCTCGATCGCGCGGCGGACCTCGGCGACCCGGCCGACCCGGTCGGCGTCGAGACCGCCCGGGACGTCGGCCACCTCGCGGACCTCGGCGAGCGCGTCGGTGTGCAGCCGCTCCGCACGGGCCTGCTCGGCGATCGCCTCGGTGAGGCGGCGGGCGTGCTCGTCGAGGTCGCGGGCCCGGTCGGCCGGCAGGTGGACGGCGGCGAGCCGGTCGGCGGGGCTGCGCCCGTCCTCGGCGACCAGCCCGGCCAGCGCGGTCTCGGCACGGCGGTGGGCCTCGGCGGCGTCGGCGCGCAGCCGGGCCGCCCGCTCGGCGTCGCCGCGGCGGGCCTGGGCGGCGGACTCCAGCTCGCGGACCCGGGTGGCGTCGGCGAGCAGGTCCTCGTCGAGGTCGAGCTCGGCGCGGCGGGCCCGCAGTGCGTCGGCGGTGGCGCGGTGCTCGTCGCGGGCGGTCTCGGCGTCGGCCAGCGCGGCGGTGGCGCGGGTGTACTCCTCCAGCGAGGCCGCGTCGAGGGCGGCGCCGGTCGCGCACAGTGCGGCGCGTTCGGCGCGCAGCGCGGCCAGCTCCCGGGCCGGCTCCTGGCCGCGGACGGCCTGCCGGGCCGCCTCCGCCGCCCCTGCCGCCCCGCGACGGGTGCGGGTCAGCTCCGCGGCGCGGCGTTCCAGCCGGGCGATCTCCTCGGCCAGCGCCGTCACCTCACCGGCCCGCGACACCCGCTCCCCCACGGCCTTCTCGGTCTCGGTGAACCGGGCGAACGCCGCGCGCACCTCGACCGACCGGTTGCCCCGGTGGTCCTTGAACAGGGCGTCGGCCTCGGTGTCCAGCGCGGCGATCAGGGCGCGGGCGTCGCGGCCGCTGCGGGCGGTGAACACCAGCTCGGCGAGGTCCCCCTCCCCCGCGCACAGTGCCCGGCCGCCCTCGCGCAGCTCCTCGTGGCCGAGCCCGAACCCCTCCCGCCAGCGGCGCCGGGCGTCGGCACCGGACTCGCCCCAGGGCGGGTCGGCGACCGCGCCGGTGTCGTCGTGCAGGCCGCGGGTGGTGCGGCGCAGCACGGTCTCGGCCCCCGCAGTACCCGCGGCACCCGCACCGGCGACCCGGGCCGAGACGGCCAGCCGCGACGGGCCGACGGCGTAGGCGTGGCGCACCGGGCGGGGCATCCCCCACAGCAGGTCGGACAGGGCGTCGAGCAGGGTGGTCTTGCCGGCCTCGTTGGGTCCGGACACGATCGTCAGACCGTCGCCGAGGGTCAGCTCGCGGCCCTCGTAGGCGCCGTAGCGCTCCAGGACCAGCGTGCGCAGCCGCGCGGTCGTGGTCACGACCCGGCCATCCGGGCCAGCAGCTGCTGCTCGGCCTGGCGGGCCAGCGCGGCGAGGCGCTCGTCGTCGCGCAGGTCCAGCAGGCCCGCCTCGCGCAGCCGGCGGCCGACCTCGCGTTCCAGCGGGGCGGCGAGCTCGCGGATGCGGTCCGGGTCGGCGGCCAGACCGGCGGCGGCGGCGGACACCGCGGCGGTCAGCTCCGGGTCGACGGCGAGCGCCCCGGCGGGCGGGCGGGTGCGGTTGCGGACCTTCTCCAGCACCGCTCCGCAGCGCTCGGCGAGCAGCTCCAGCTCGGTGCGGACCCCCTCGGCCGAGGTGAGGTCCCCGGCGGCCGGCCCGGCGCCGTGCAGCGTCACCTGGGCGACGACGGTGCGCGGCGCGGCGGCGGCGCACCGCTCGCGCAGCGCGGACTCGACGGCCTCGTAGACCTCGTCCGCGCCGCCGAGCCCGGCGATGTCGACCTCGACGAGCTCCCAGCGGGCGACGTCGAGGACCAGCGGGGTGACCGTCGCCCACCGCTCGGGGGCCGCGTCGACGAGCAGGGCGCCCTTCGCGCCGCGCTCCTGCGGGTGGCGGCCCTGCAGGTTCCCGGAGAACCAGGCCGGGTGCGGGCCGTCGCAGACGGCGCGCTGCTCGTGCACGTGGCCGAGGGCGAAGTACTCGTAGCCGCAGCCGGACAGGTCCTCGGGGCGGCAGGGGGCGTAGGTGTCGTGCCGGTCGTCGCCCTGCACCGAGGTGTGCAGCATGCCGACGTTGACCAGACCGGGGATCCGGTCGGGGTAGGCGGGGACGAGGTTCTCCAGCACCGCGCGGCGGGCGAAGCCCTGGCCGTGCACGGCGAGGCCGAGGTCGTCGTCGACGACGGTCTCGGGCGCGTCCACCGAGAGCCGGTGGGTGTTGGGCGGCAGCCGCAGCGAGCGGGTGATCTCGGACTCGGCGTCGTGGTTGCCGCTGATGAGGAACACCGGGATGCCCTCGTCGTGCAGCCGCGAGAGCTGCCGGACGAAGAACGCGCCGGTCGCGTAGTCCTTCCAGTCCCCGTCGTAGACGTCACCGGGCAGCACGAGCGCCTCGGCCCCGGAGTCGACGACCGCGTCGACGAGGTTCTCGCAGGCCCGCCGGGTCGCCGCGCGCAGCGTCGTGGCGAGCCCGGAGTCGCCGAGCCGCGACAGGCCGCGCAGCGGGCTGTCGAGGTGCAGGTCGGCGGCGTGCACGAAGCGCACGGAGGAACTCCCGGAGCGGTCGGGTACGGGGAACCGCCGAGTCTAGGACGGGGCCCCCACCGTTCCCCGCCGCGACACCGCCCGCCCGCTCACCGATGACGACGCCGCAGGTCAGGTGGGGCGGACCACACAGCGGCGCCGGTCACGTTCCGGTGTCCGGACGACGGCCGGTGGGTGGATCCTGGCCGTCCGATCCCGAGAGAGAGCCGCGAGGTCGAGCCCGATGATCCAGCTCTGCGAGCGCTGCTACGCCCCCGTCGACGCCGCGACCGAACGCGTCTACCGGTTGTCCCACATCGAGTCGGCCGACGCGGCCGGCGAGGTGACCTGGCGCGAGGCCGTCGTGCACGTCGCGGCGTGTGTCCCCGCGGGCACCGTCGTCCCGGCCGGGCGGTGGGCCGCGTGATCCGGGACGCGCTGTGCGAGCGCTGCCTCAACCCGATCGACCCGACCCGCGAGCCGCTGCGGATGCGCACCCACGGCGGGACCGCGGCCGACGGCGGACCGGCCCGCAGCTTCGTGCACGCCCTGCCGTGTGTGCGCCCGGACACCGGTGACTGGGACCGCGGGCGGCGCGGTCTCTCGCCGGCCGCGGTGCGGCACGCCGCGGCCCGCGCCGACCACCGCTGACCCGGCGCTCAGCCGTCCCGGCGGGGTTCGCCCTCCTGGTAGACGTCCGGCACCCCGTCACCGTCGTCGTCGCGCGTCTCGACCTCCTGGAGACGCCGGTAGTGGGCGTTGCGGGAGCGCAGGACCACCGTCGCCAGCAGCGCCGCGAGCAGCGAGCCGCACAGCACCCCGATCTTGACGTGGTCGTCCTGCGGGGTGCCGGTCCCGAACGCCAGCTCACCGACCAGCAACGACACGGTGAAACCGATCCCGGCGAGCTGGGCGAGACCGAGCAGGTCCCACCAGGACAGGTCGTCGGACAGCTCGGCCCGGGTGAACCGCTGCACCAGCCAGGTCGAGCCGAGCACGCCCACGGTCTTGCCGACCACCAGGCCGGCGACGATGCCGAGGGTGACGGTGTCGACCAGGGCCGCGCCGAACCCACCGCCGTCACCGTCGCCGCCGACCACCGTGACTCCGGCGGCGAAGAACGCGAACACCGGCACCGCGAACCCGGCCGACAACGGGCGCCAGCGGTGCTCGAAGTGCTCCGACAGCGACACCCCGTGCACCCGGCGGCGCCCCAGGACCGGCACCGCGAAGCCGAGCAGGACACCGGCGACGGTGGCGTGTACCCCGGACTCGTGCACGAGCACCCAGGTGATCGCGGCGAGCGGCAGCAGCACCCACCAGGAGCGGATCCCGCGCTGCACCGCGAGGGTGAACAGCGCCAGCGGGACGAGGGCGCCGAGCAGGGCGGGCACCGACAGCCGGTCGGTGTAGAAGACCGCGATGATCGTGATGGCCAGCAGGTCGTCGACGACGGCGAGGGTCAGCAGGAAGGTCCGCAGCGCGGTGGGCAGGTGCGTCCCGATGACGGCGAGCACCGCGAGCGCGAACGCGATGTCGGTGGCGGTCGGGATCGCCCAGCCGACCAGCGCGTCGGGGTTCGCGAGGTTGATCGCGACATAGATCAGTGCGGGCGCCGCCATGCCGCCGACGGCCGCCGCGACCGGCAGCAGCGCCGTGCGCGGGTCGCGCAGGTCCCCGGCCAGGAACTCGCGTTTGAGCTCCAGCCCGACGACGAAGAAGAAGATCGCCAGCAGGCCGTCGGCGGCCCAGGTCGCGAGCGACAGGTCCAGATGCAGCGCGGCGGGGCCGACGGTGAACCCGGCGAGCGCGGTGTAGGCGTCGCGCCAGGGCGAGTTGGCGAACAGCAGCGCCGCCGCGGCCGCGATGACGAGCAGGACGCCGCCGACGGTCTCGGTGCGCAGCACGTCGGCGACGCGACGGGCCTGTGCCCACGAACCGCGGGAGAACAGGCGGCGGGGGGCGGGGGTGGTGTTCACGGGGCTCCGGGGAGGTCGGGAGGGCAGGGGGCAGCGCTCGCCGACCAGACTTCCCGGCACACCGGAACGGGATCTTAACGGTCCCGGGCCCCCGCGTCAGCCCGTTCGAGGCGCTCGCCACCTCCTCGCCGGACGCCCGGGGGCGGCCCCCTCGTGCCGTCCCCGGGCGTCAGGATCGCGTCAGGACCCGGCCCGTCGGTGTCGCCGCGGGCGCACGATGACGCGATGAGCGACATCGCCGGGTGGGCGCTGATCCTGGTCTACCTCCTGCTGGCCGTGGCGGCGGCCAGGGCCGTGCTCGTGGTCCCGCGCCGTCAGCCCAGCGCGGCGGCGGCCGCGGCGAGACCGCGGATCCGGTCGAACTCCCCCGCGGCGACGGCGTCGGCCGGGGTGAGCCAGGAGCCCCCGACGCAGGAGACGTTGGGCAGGGTCAGGTAGCCCGGTGCCGAGTCGACGGTGATCCCACCGGTCGGGCAGAACCGCAGGTCCGGCAGCGGCCCGGCGACCGATGCCAGGAACGGGCGCCCGCCCGCGGCCTCGGCGGGGAAGAACTTGCAGGCGGTGTGGCCGCGCTCGGCGACGGCCATCATCTCCGAGATCGTCGCGGTGCCGGGGAGGAAGTCCAGCCCGGAGTCCTCCATCGCGTCGAGCAGCCGCGGCGTCGCACCGGGGCTGACCAGGAAGCGGGCGCCCGCGTCGACCGAGGCACGCACGTCGTCGGGGGTGCGGACGGTCCCGGTGCCGACGACCGCGTCGGGCACCTCGGCCGCGATCCGGCGGACGGCCTCGAGCGCGGCCGGGGTCCGCAGGGTCACCTCGATGACCGGCAGCCCGCCGTCCACCAGGGCACGGGCGAGCGGGACGGCCGTCGTGGCGTCGTGCAGCACGACGACGGGGACGACGGGGGCCAGCTCCAGCAGCTTCTCGCTCATGGTTCCTCTCGGACGGGACGGTCTCTCGACCGGTCCCTCAGTGGGGCAGGACGACGGTCGCACCGGTGTCGGCGGGTCCGACCGCGGCGCGGAACGCCGCGAACAGCTCACGTCCGGTGCCCGTCGTCGGACCGGACGGGCCGGCGGGCCGGGCGGGCTCGCGGGCGTCGAACTCGTCGGCGTCGACCAGCAGGGACAGGGTGCCGTTCAGGGTGTCCAGGCGTACCGGGTCGCCGTCGCGCACGTTCCGCAGCGGTCCGCCCTGCGCGGCCTCCGGGGTGACGTGCAGCGCGGCGGGCACCTTGCCCGAGGCGCCGGACATGCGGCCGTCGGTGACGATCGCGACCTGGTGCCCGCGGTCCTGCAGCAGCCCCAGCGCGGGGGTCAGCTTGTGCAGCTCGGGCATGCCGTTGGCGCGCGGTCCCTGGTACCGGACGACGGCGACCAGGTCCCGCCCGTCGAGCTCGCCCGCGGCGAACGCGGCCAGCAGGTCGTCCTGGTCGTCGAAGACCACGGCCGGCGCCTCGACGACGCGGTGGTCGGGCTCGACGGCGGAGGTCTTGACCACCGAGCGGCCCAGGTTGCCGTGCAGCACGCGCAGCCCGCCGTCCGGGGAGAACGGGTCGGCGACCGAGCGCAGCACCGACTTGTCCAGGCTCTCCGTGGCGCCCTCACGCCACACGAGGGTGTCCCCGTCGAGGAAGGGCTCGCGGGTGTAGCGGGACAGGCCGGGGCCGTCGACGGTGCGGACGTCGTCGTGGGCCAGGCCGTGGTCGAGCAGCTCGCGGATGAGCAACTGCATCCCGCCGGCGGCGTGGAAGTGGTTCACGTCCGCCGTGCCGTTGGGGTAGATCCGGGCCAGCAGCGGCACGACGGTGGACAGGTCCGAGAAGTCGTCCCAGGTGATCTGCACGCCCGCGGCGGCGGCCATCGCGACCAGGTGCATCGTGTGGTTGGTGGAGCCGCCGGTGGCCAGCAGCGCGACGATCCCGTTGACCACCGCCTTCTCGTCGACAACCGCACCCATCGCCTTGTCCGGGTCACCCGCGGCGTCGAGCGCGCGGCGGGCGACCTCGTCGGTCAGGGCGTCGCGCAGCGCGGTGCCGGGGTTGACGAACGACGACCCCGGCAGGTGCAGGCCCATGACCTCCATCAGCAGCTGGTTGGAGTTCGCGGTGCCGAAGAAGGTGCAGGTCCCGGGTCCGTGGTAGCTGGCCGACTCCGCCTCGAGCAGCTCGGCGCGGTCGGCCTCGCCCGCGGCGAACGCCTGCCGGACGCGGGCCTTCTCCTTGTTCGGCAGGCCCGAGGTCATCGGACCGGCGGGTGCGAGCAGCACCGGCAGGTGCCCGAAGGACAGCGCGCCCATCACCAGCCCGGGGACGATCTTGTCGCAGACCCCGAGCAGCACCGCGGCGTCGAACATGTCGTGGCTCAGCGCGACGGCGGTGGACAGGGCGATGACGTCGCGGGAGAACAGCGACAGCTCCATGCCGGCGCGGCCCTGGGTGATGCCGTCGCACATGGCGGGGACCCCGCCGGCGACCTGGGCGACCCCGCCCGCGGCACGGGCCGCGGCCTTGATCCGCCCGGGGTAGGTCTCGAACGGCTGGTGGGCCGAGAGCATGTCGTTGTAGGCGGTGACGATGCCGATGTTGCGGGCGGGCGACGCGGTGAGGGTCAGCTTGTCCGGCCCGCACGCGGCGACCGCGTGGGCGAGGTTGGCGCAGCCGAGGTCGGCGCGGCCGGGGCCGGCCGCGGGCCCCGCGGCGGCCGCCGCGCGGATGCGCTCGAGGTAGGCGGCGCGGGTGGTGGCCGAGCGGGCGGTGACCCGCCGGGTGACGGCGTCGACGACGGGGTGCAGCGGCACGGAAGCGGTCACGGTACGTCGATCTCCAGGTGGTGGGGTGCGTGGCGAACCGTTCGATAAGCACTCTACCGACTGACTTATGTACTCACAAGACGTTAGTGAGACCCGATCAGCGTTTCACCAGGTCGAAGCCCTGTGGTTCACTGGACGAATGCGAGGACGCACCCCGACCAGCGCGCCCGCCACGGCGGGCGAGATCTTCCGGCTGGTCCGGGACGGCGTGGCCGGGACCCGGACCGAGATCGGTCGCGAGACCGGCCTGTCCCGGACCGCGGTCGCCGCACGCGTCGACCGGCTGCTCGCCGACGGCCTGGTCACCGAGGTGGTCGGCGCCGCCGCGACCGGCGGTCGGCCCGCCGCGCGCCTGGAGTTCAACGCCGCGGGCGGCACCGTGCTGGCGCTGTCGGTCGGCGTCAGCCGGTCCAAGGCCGCCGTGTGCGACCTGTCCGGCGCGGTGCTCGCCGAGGAGGTCGTGGACATCCCCGCCTCCGCCGGGCCGGAGCACCTGCTCTCCGAGGCGGTCATCCGGCTGGAGAAGCTGCTGCTCACCGCCGGGGTCGACGACGCCACGATCCGCGGCATCGGGCTGTCGATCCCCGGCACCGTCGACGGCGCGCGCGGCTGGTCGGTGGGTGTCCCCGCGCTGCCCGGCTGGGAGCGGATCGCGCTGCCGCCGCTGCTCACCGCCCGCTTCCCCGCCCCGGTGCTGGTCGACAACGACGTGAACGTCATGGCCCTGGCCGAGCACGACGCCCACCCCGACGTCGACGACCTGCTGATGGTCAAGATCGGTTCCGGGGTCGGCGCCGGGCTCGTCTGCGGCGGGGTGCTGCAGCGCGGCGCCTGGGGCGCGGCCGGCGAGATCGGGCACACCCCGGTCCACGACGGGCCGGGCATCGGCTGCGGCTGCGGCAACATCGACTGCCTGGAGGTGCTGGCCTCGGGCCGCGCCCTGGTGCGCGACCTCGCCGAGTGCGGGCAGCCGGTCACCGCGATCGCCGACGTCGTCGCCCTGGTCAAGCAGGGCGACCCGGACGCGGTGCGGCTGGTGCGCATCGCCGGGCGCCGGCTCGGCGAGGTCCTCGCCGCCGCGGTGAACCTGGTCAACCCCGCGCTGGTCGCGATCGGCGGGGACCTGGTCGGGGCGTTCGACCCACTCGTCGCGGGCGTGCGGGAGGCGATCTACCGGCGCTCGATGGCCGCGGCCACCCAGAACCTGCGCATCGAGCCGGGCCTGCTCAGCGGGCGGTCGGGCGTGATGGGCTGCGCGATCCTGGTGCTCGACGAGGTGCTCTCCCCCGGCTCCGTCGACACCGCCCTGTCGGCCTGAGCCGCTCAGCGGTGCGGCGCGCGGAGCAGGTCGAACCGCATCGTGCGCGACAGCGTGAACCCCATCGCCTCGTAGAGCCGGATCGCGCCGCGGTTGTCCGCGGCCGCGTGCAGCACCGGGCGCTCGCCGCGGGCGACGATCCCGGCGGCGACGGCGTCGACCAGGCGGCGGGCCAGCCCCCGGCCCCGGAACTCCGGCGCGGTGCAGACAGCGCTGATCTCGGTCGCCCCGGCGGCGCCGTCGCCGCCGATGCGCATGCGCTCCCCCGCCATCGCGACCAGCCGGCCGTCGTGGCGGACGCCGAGGTAGCGGCCCAGCTCGGCGGTGCGCGCCAGCCAGGGCCCGGGCCGGGTACGACCGGTCAGCTCCGCCATCTCCGCCCGGTCCGACGGCCCCAGCTCGACGAGGTCGTCCGCGGCCGCGCCCGGCACGGCGACGCCGTCCATCTGCACCCCGGGGAACGCGCGCAGCAGCTCCCAGCCCGCCGGGATCCGCGGCGGCCCGGCGGCGGCGCGCACCACCACGACCTCGCTTCCCGGCGCGCAGAGCGCCGCGAGGTCGGCCCAGTCCCCGGCGCTGCCGTGCCCGTCGGCGTCGAGCGGGAGCGCCGCGAACGGCGACACCTCCGGGTCGAAGCGCACCGCGGCACCACGGGTCGCGCCGAAGCCGGCCAGCCGCCCGCGCAGGGCGGAGGCCACCGGGTCGGTCAGGGCGGTGTCGAGGCGGGCGGCGGTGTCGGGCACGGCCGTCATCGTGCCCCGGCGCCCCGGCCACCCGGCGCAGGGGTCGGCTACCGTGCCCGCGCCCCCGGCCACCCGCCGCGGGATCCGTCCCGACCATGCCACCGACCACGCACCAGTACGTCCGGAGCTGCCATGTCCACCGTCGCCGACGCCTTCACCACCCGTCACGGGGCGGCCCCGACCGGGGTCTGGTTCGCCCCCGGGCGGGTCAACCTGATCGGCGAGCACACCGACTACAACGACGGCTTCGTGCTGCCCTTCGCGCTGCCGCACCGGGCCGTCGTCGCCGCGGCACCCGCGGCCGGGGGCCGCAGCCGGGTCCGGTCGGTGCAGGAGCCGGGCGCCCCGGTGGAGTTCTCCGCGGCCTCGGTGGTGCCCGGCGAGGTGCCCGGCTGGGCGGCCTACGTGGCCGGAACCTGCTGGGCGTTCCGCGAGGCCGGCTACCCGGTGGGCGAGGTGGAGCTGGAGCTGGACTCCGACGTGCCGGTCGGGGCCGGGCTGTCGTCGTCGGCGGCGGTGGAGTGCGCGGTCGGCGTCGCGCTCGCCGGGCTCGCCGGGGCCGACGTCGACCCGACCACGCTGGCCCGGATCGCGCGGCGCGCGGAGAACGAGTTCGTCGGCGCCCCCACCGGCGGCATGGACCAGATGGCCTCGATGCACGGGCGCGCCGGCCGGCTGGTGTTCCTCGACACCCGCGGTGACACCGTCGAGCTGGTCCCGTTCGACCTGCCGGCGCACGACCTGGAGCTGCTGGTCGTCGACACCCGGGCGCCGCACGCGCACGCCTCGGGCGAGTACGGCGCCCGGCGCGCCGACTGCGAGGCCGCGGCCGCCGCCCTCGGCGTCCCGGCCCTGCGGGACGCGGGCCCGGACGACCTGCCCCGGATCGCCGACGAGCGGATCCGGCGCCGGGCCCGGCACATCGTGACCGAGAACGCCCGGGTCGTCGAGACCGTGCGGCTGCTGTCGGGCGGCGCGGACCCGCGGGCGATCGGGCCGCTGCTCGACGCCTCGCACACCTCGATGCGCGACGACTTCGAGATCACCGTCCCGCACGTCGACGTGGCCGTCGAGGCGGCCCGCGACGGCGGCGCGACCGGCGCGCGGATGACCGGCGGCGGCTTCGGCGGCTGCGTGATCGCGCTGGTCGAGGCCGACGGGGCGGCCGCGGTCACCGCCTCGGTGCGGGAGGCCTTCGCGCAGCGCGGCTGGGCCGAGCCGATCGTGTTCCCGGGCACGCCGTCGGACGGCGCGGGCCGGCTGGCCTGACCGAGACCCTTCCGCCTTTCGCGAGCGGAACGGAATCGGTACAGTACGGAAGTGCCCCGTCACGCGGGCCCTGGCACCGCTCGACCCGAACCCGTTCGCTTACCGAGGAGACGGCTCGTGCCGCACCCCCTTCCCGTCATGGACCCCGCCGACGTCGTCGTGTTCGGCGGCACCGGCGATCTCGCGATGCGCAAGCTGCTGCCCGCGCTCTACCTCCGCGACCGCGACGGCCAGCTCGCCGACGACACCCGCATCGTCGCCGTGTCCCGATCCGGGCTCGACGACCCCGGCTACCGCGACAAGGTCGACTCCGAGCTGCGGCGCACCGCGCCGCGCTGGGCCGGACCCGACGCCTGCGCCGACGACGCGCAGCACCACCGCTTCCTGGACCGGCTGCACCACGTGACCCTCGACGTCGCCGACGACGACTGGTCGCTGCTGTCGGAGCTGATCGGGGCACCCTCCCCGGGGCGCACCCGGGTGCTCTACCTCGCCTCCGCCCCGCAGCTGTTCGGGCGGATCTGCGTCGGCAGCGCGGCCGCCGGCATCGTCGACGACCGCACCCGCGTCGTGCTGGAGAAGCCGCTGGGCACCGACCTGGCCTCGGCGCAGGCGATCAACGACGAGGTCGGCTCGGTCTTCGCCGAGGAGCAGATCTACCGGATCGACCACTACCTCGGGAAGGAGACGGTGCAGAACCTGCTGGTCCTGCGCTTCGGCAACTCCCTGTTCGAGCCGCTGTGGAACGCCTCGCAGATCGACCACGTGCAGATCACCGTCGCCGAGTCGATCGGCGTCGGGAACCGCGCCGACTACTACGACGGCTCCGGCGCGCTGCGCGACATGGTGCAGAACCACCTGCTGCAGCTGCTGTGCCTGGTCGCGATGGAGCCGCCGGCCAAGATCGACGGCGAGGGCGTGCGCGACGAGAAGCTCAAGGTCCTGCAGTCGCTGCGGCCGCTCGACGGTCCCGACGTCGTGCGCGACACCGTGCGCGGGCAGTACGCCGAGGGCCTCGTCGACGGCACCGCCGTGCCCGGCTACGCCACCGAGCTGGCCGAGTCCCGCGCCGGGACCCCGCGTGAGCGGGAGCGCTCCTCGACCGAGACCTTCGTGGCCCTGCGCGCCGAGGTCGCCAACTGGCGCTGGGCCGGGGTGCCGTTCTACCTGCGCACCGGCAAGCGACTGGCGACGCACGCGTCGGAGATCGTGGTGCAGTTCAAGCCGGTCCCGCACTCGATCTTCCCGGCGTTCGGCGAGGAGATCCCGGCCAACCGGCTCGTCCTGCGGCTGCAGCCCGACGAGGGCGTCCGCCTGCACATGACGGCCAAGCAGCCCGGCCCCGGCGGGATCCGCCCGATCCCGGCACCGCTGGACCTGAGCTTCGCCCGCACCTTCGGCGACCGGCTGCCCGACGCCTACGAGCGGCTGCTCATGGACGTGCTGCGCGGCAACCCGACGCTGTTCATGCGCCGCGACGAGATCGAGGCCGCGTGGCGCTGGGCCGAGCCGATCCTGCGGACCTGGGAGGCCACCGATCAGCGGCCGCGCCCCTACACCGCGGGCAGCCACGGCCCGGCCTCGGCCACCGCGCTGATCGAGCGCGACGGCCGGGCCTGGCACGAGGACTACTGAGCCGGGTCAGCCCCCGATCCGCCCCAGGGCGAACGTGGTGGCGGCGGTGCGGTCGCTCGCGTAGCGGTAGTGGCCGGCGCCGCTCGCCCCGTTCTGGCAGAAGTTGTCGGTGGCGTTGCAGTAGGAACGGATCGACGACGCGTAGGCCGATAGCGCGCCGCGCGAGCGCGGGAACACGCCGTTGCGGGCCGCGGAGTAGCTGCCGGTGTTGTAGCTCTCACGGCCGTTGAAGGTCGGGTCGCCGAACAGCACCACCGCCGGGATCCGGTCGGCTCCGGGGACGCCCCCGCCGGCCAGGGTGTCCCCGACGACCTGGGCGCCCTGCGAGTACCCGATCAGCACGAACCGGGTGGACGGGCACTGCGACGACGTCGACGACAGCCGGCTGCGCAGCGCGGACACCCCCTGGCGCACGCTGCTCGCGTAGTTGCTCAGCGTCGCCGGGTAGACCAGGTCGTGGGTCCGGACGGTCTGTGTCGACCGTGACTGGATCGACGACGCCAGCGGACCGGCGATGCTCCCGCCGCCCTGGGCCTCGGTGCTGGCGCGCACGGCGATCGCCTCGATCTGCGGGCACCCGGTCGGCGGGGCGGGCGCGGCGGCCGCCGTGGGCGCGGCGACGACACCGGCCAGCGCGATCCCGACCGCGGCCACGACCCCGGTGACGACACTCCTGATGTGCACGGCTCTCCCCTTCCCACACGGATCCGATCCACCGATCGGGTGTGTCAAGTGGGCCATGCGCAGACGCATCGGATGATCTTTGCGCGGCGAGATCGCGGCTGCGCGCGGCGAGCGGGGGACGAACGGTCGGGCCTCAGCTCCGGCAGCGGTCCGAGCTGTAGAGATGCGAGTCCGGGAAGTGCCGGGCCGCCAGCGCCTCACCGACGATGATCACGGCGGTACGCTGGATCCCGGCCTCGTCGACGGCCTTGGGCATCTGCTCCAGGGTCCCCCGCAGCACGATCTCGTGCGCACGCGACGCGTGTGCCACCACCGCGGCCGGGCAGTCGCCGCCGTAGGAGGGGGCCAGGGCGTCGACGACCTCGGCGATCCGGTGCACGGCCAGGTGCAGCACCACGGTGCCGCCGGCGGCGCCCAGCTTGTCGAGTCCCTCGTTCTCCGGCATCGGGGTCGCGCGCGCGGCGATCCGGGTGAGGGTGACGGTCTGGGCGACCGTGGGGACGGTGAGCTCGCGGCCCAGGGCCGCGGCCGCCGCCGCGTAGGCGGGGACGCCGGGGCACACGTCGTAGGGCACGCCCTCGGCCTCCAGGCGGCGCATCTGCTCGGCCATCGCCGAGAACACCGACGGGTCCCCCGAGGCGAGGCGGGCGACGTCGAGCCCGTGCCGGTGCGCGCGCACCATCTCGCCCGTGATCTCGTCGAGCGTCATCAGCGCGGTGTCGACGGTGCGGGCCCCGGGCGGGCAGATCTCCAGCATCTCCGGCGGCACCAGGCTGCCCGCGTAGAGGCAGACCGGCGCGGCCGCGATGAGGTCGCGGGCCCGCAGCGTCAGCAGGTCGACCGCACCGGGTCCGGCCCCGATGAAGTGCACCGTCACAGCTCGGTCCTCACAGCACGTTCCTCCAGCTCCACAGGGTCACGGGCATGGCGGGGCGCCATCCGTGGAAGCCGCCGACGGGGACGGCGCGGGCGACCTGCACCCGTACAAGGTCCCCGCCGTGGGCGGCGTGGGCGGCGGCCAGGGCCGCCTCGGTCTGGACGGTGACCGCGTTGGCGACCAGGCGACCGCCCGGGCCCAGCGCGGCCAGACAGGCGTCGAGGACACCCTCCCGGGTCAGCCCGCCGCCGACGAACACGACGTCGGGCCGTTCCAGCCCGGTCAGCACGTCCGGCGCGGGACCGGTCACCACCCGCAGGCCGGGGACACCGAGCGCCGCGGCGTTGGCGGCGACCCGGTCGGCGCGCTCGGGGCGGGTCTCGACGGCGATCGCGCGGCACCGCGGGTGCGCCCGCATCCACTCGATGCCGATCGACCCGGACCCGGCGCCGATGTCCCACAGCAGCTCCCCCGCGCGCGGCGCGAGGTGGGCGAGGGTGACGGCGCGGACCTCGCGCTTGGTGAGCTGACCGTCGTGGTCGTAGGTGTCGTCGGGCAGGCCGGGCGTCTCCCCCGGCGGGACGAGCCCGGCGTCGGGGACGCACTCGAGCGCGACGACGTTCAGCGCGTCCGCGTCGCCCCGCCAGGCCGCGGCGGTGGTGGACACCCGGCGCTCGTCGGGCGCGCCGAGCCGCTCCAGCACCGTCATCCGCGAGCCGCCCCATCCGGCGCCGGAGAGCAGCCCGGCGATCTCGGTGGGTGACCCGGCTCCGGCCGAGAGCACGACCAGCCGGGCGCCCGCGGCCAGCGCCCGGCGCAGCGCGTCGAGCGGGCGGCCGACGACGCTCAGCACCGCCACGTGCTCCGAGCCCCAGCCCAGCCGGGCGCAGGCCAGCGCCACCGACGACGGGTGGGTCAGCACCCGCAGCCGGTCCGGCCCGGCGACGCGGGCCAGCGTGGCGCCGATCCCGAAGAACATCGGGTCGCCGGAGGCGAGCACCGCGACGCGCCGGTCGGCGAGGGAGTCGAGGATCCCCGGCAGCGCCGGGACCAGCGGCGACGGCCACGCCTGCCGCTCCCCCGCCACGTCGGCGGGCAGCAGGTCGAGCTGGCGGGGCCCGCCGAGCAGCACCTCGGCGTCGCGCAGCGCGTCGCGGTGGGTCTCCGGCAGCCCGGCCCAGCCGTCGGCGCCGACCCCGACGACGGTGAGCGGGTCACCCACCGGTCTTGTCCGTGACCCCGGCGGCGTCGAAGGTGGCGACGTCGGCCATCGCCCGCGCCGCGCCCTGCAGCACCGGCAGCGCGAGCAGCGCGCCGGTGCCCTCGCCGAGGCGCATGTCGAGCTCCAGCAGCGGCGCGAGGCCGAGGTGGTCCAGGGCGAGCGCGCCGCCCGGCTCGGCGGAGCGGTGCCCGCCCAGGCAGTAGCCGGCGACGTCCGGGGTGAACGCGGCGGCGACCAGGGCGGCGGAGCCGGCGATGACGCCGTCGAGCACCACCGGGACGCGCAGCGCGGCGGCGCCCAGGACGAACCCGGCCAGCCCCGCGTGCTCCAGCCCGCCGACGGCGGCGAGCACCCCGAGCGGGTCGCCCGGGTCGGGCCGGTGCAGCTCCAGGGCGCGGCGGACGACGTCGGTCTTGCGGGCCAGGGTCTCGTCGTCGACGCCGGTGCCGCGCCCGGTCGCGACGGCCGGCTCGGCGCCGGTGAACGCGCACACCAGCGCGGCCGCGGCGGTGGTGTTGGCGATGCCCATGTCCCCGGTGAGCAGGCAGCGGTTCCCGGCGGCGACCAGGTCGCGGGCGACCTCGATACCGTGCTCGAGCGCGGCGCGGGCCTGCTCGCGGGTCATGGCCGGGCCGGTGGTCATGTCGGCGGTGCCGCGGGCGACCTTGCGGGGCAGCAGGCCGGGCACCGGGTCGAGCTCGGCGGCCACCCCGACGTCGACGACGAGGACCTCCGCCCCGAGCTGGCGGGCGAACGCGTTCACCACCGCACCGCCCGCGGTGAAGTTCGCGACCATCTGTGCGGTGACCTCCTGCGGCCACGGGGTGACGCCCTGGGCGTGCACGCCGTGGTCGCCGGCGAAGATCGCGACGGCGGCCGGGGACGGCACCGGCGGCACCTCGGCCCCGGCGATCCCGGCGAGCGCGACGGCCACGTCCTCCACCCGGCCGAGCGCGCCGCGCGGCTTGGTCATCCGGTCGAGCCGGTCGCGGGCCGCGGCCCGGGCGACCCCGTCGACCGGTGCGACGGCGTCCACGGTGGACTCCAGCAGGGCGGTGGGCGCGGCGCCGGGCAGCCCGCGGGCGCCCCAGGTGTCCTGGTGCACCGCCCAGTCCAGCGGGCGCCGCCGGGCCCAGCCGTGCTGCTCCAGCTCGGGCCGGTCGGGGAAGGCGTCGACGTGCCCGACGCACAGGTAGGCGACGACCTCGACGTGCGCGGGCAGCCCGAGCAGCGCGCCGAGCTCGGTGAGACCGTCGTCGCCGAAGAACGACACCCAGCCGACCCCGAGGCCCTCGGCGCGGGCGGCCAGCCACAGGTTCTGCACCGCGAGCGCGGCGGAGTACGGGCCCATCTCGGGGCGTTCGTGGCGACCGAGGGTGTGCCGGCCGCCGCGGGTGGCGTCGGCGGTCACGACGACGTTCAGCGGGGTCTCGCGGATCGCCTCCACCCGGATCGCGCGCAGCGCCTCGGCACGGGCGGCGGGCAGCGACGCCGCGTAACGGTCGCGCTGGGCGGAGACGAGGGCGTGCACGCGCTCGCGGACGCCCGCGTCGCGGACCAGGACGAAGTCCCAGGGCTGGGAGAACCCGACGCTCGGGGCGGCGTGCGCGGCCTGCAGGACGCGGGTGAGGACCTCGTCGTCGACCGGGTCGGGCCGGAAGCCGGTGCGGACGTCGCGGCGGGAGTGCAAGACATCGTAGAAGTCCGTCACGTCGGCAATCCTCCTGCGGTACACGGCACGGCGACGGATGAGACGACCACACGTCCGCAGAGGTGGTCAACTGTCCCTCCGGGTCGGTCGGGCACCTCACACGTGCCGGATGGTGCATGCTCGACGACCGTGCTCTGCCCCTGCGGTACCGGCCGCCCCGAGGACACCTGCTGCGCCCCCGTGCTCGCCGGGCGCCCCGCCGCCACGGCGGAGGCGCTGATGCGCAGCCGCTACACCGCCTTCGTGCGGGGCGACCGTGCGTACCTGCTGGCGTCGTGGCACCCGTCGACGCGGCCGCGACGGTTGCGGCTGGAGCCGGGGTCGGTGTGGACGGGGCTGGAGATCGTGGCGCGCTCGGGCGGGACGATGTTCTCCGCCGACGGGACCGTCGAGTTCCGGGCGCATCGGACGGACGGGGTGCTGGCCGAGCGCAGCCGGTTCGTCCGGGAGGACGGGCGGTGGTTCTACGTCGACGGGGACGTGGAGTAGGTAACGCCCCGTCCCCCCGCGACGACTCCGCGTGGACCGACGGGTGGGGGACGGTTGGCACGGCACAAGGAGCGCGGCCCGGACGGGCGGTTCGTGAAGGCGAGCACGGGCGTCGGCGCGTTGCTGTTGGCCCTGTGGCTCGCCGTGTCCGGCGGAGGCCTGGGCAGCGGCGCGGCCGGCGGGGTCGCCGGGTCGGGTTCGACGGCCGCGGCCGGTTCGTCAGGGTCCGGCGCATCAGCCCCGCGAAGCGTCCGGGCGAAGAACCGGAGCCAGGACGGCACGGCACGACGGCTGTCCCGCGCGGGGCGGGAGGTCCGCCGGCTCGACGGCGACGTCCGGACCGACTGCGCATCCGTGTCCTATGGACGCGTGCGCGACTTCTTCGCCGGGACCCCGTGTGTCGGGGTCGGCCGGGCGTCCTTCGAGGTGCGGGAGGGCGGCGCCCGGGTGGTGGTCGCCGTCGCCGCGGTCGAGATGCCAGAGACGGCCGACGCGATCGGGTTGAAGAGGCTCGTCGACACCTACGGCACCGGCAACGTCCGGGAGCTGCGGACACCGGATGGGGTGCGCTGGACGGGGCGCCACTACACGTCGGGACGCGACGACGTGACGGTCGTGAACGCCCAGGCCGAGCCGGTCGGTGCCTCGGCCGTGGCATCGCGGCTCGCCGATGCGGTGGCCCGCGACGCCGCTCGGAGCTGAGGCCCGGCCCCCGAGGTCGGCGAACGGCCTCACCACTGCGGCGACTGCACCGACCACGTCCGCGAACAACCCGGCTGGCACGTGGCCCGTGGCCCGGACGGGGTCACGACCACCAGTCCCACCGGACACACCTACCTCGCACCCGACCCACCGTGAGCCGCGTCGCGACTGTCGCCGGTGCGGCGACGCGGCTAGCGTGCCGGGACGTGGATCATTCCCCGCTCGGCGACGACCCCACCGGCGGACCGCTGGACGGCGTTCTGGTCGCCGACTTCTCCCGCGTCCTCGCCGGGCCCTACGCCACGATGATGCTGGCCGACCTCGGCGCGACGGTGATCAAGGTCGAGGGTCCGGGCGGCGACGACACCCGCACCTGGAAGCCGCCGGTGGTCAGCGACCCCGAGCAGGGCGACATCTCCACCTACTACCTGTCGATCAACCGGAACAAGCGGTCCGTGGTGCTCGACCTGACCGACCCGGGCGACCTCGCGGCGGCACGCGAGCTGGCGCGGCGGGCCGACGTCGTCGTCGAGAACTTCCGGCCGGGCGGGGCGGCGCGGTTCGGGCTGGACCACGACAGCGTCTCGGCCGGCAACCCGGGGGTCGTGTACTGCTCGATCACCGGGTTCGGCGCCCGCGGCGGCGCCCACCTGGCCGGCTACGACCTGCTCGTCCAGGCGGTGTCCGGGCTGATGAGCCTGACCGGCGACGTCGACGGGCCGCCGTTCCGCGCAGGGGTCGCGGTGTTCGACGTCCTGACCGGGCTCCACGCCGCACTCGCGGTCGGCGCGGCGCTGCGGCACCGCGAGCGGACCGGGCAGGGCCAGCTGCTGGAGACCAACCTGCTGTCGGTCGCGATGTCCACCCTGGTCAACCAGACCGAGGCCTACGTCGCCGCGGGCGCGGTCGGCCGCCGGATGGGCAACGCCCATCCCAGCGTCTTCCCGTACCAGCCGATGCCCACCGCGGACGGCGACCTCATCGTCATCGCCGGCAACGACGGCCAGTTCCGCAAGCTCGCGACCGTCCTCGGCGACCCGGCCATGGCCGAGGACCCGCGCTTCGCGAGCATGTCCGACCGGATCGGCCACCGGGAGGAGATCGAGCAGCGGCTGCGCGCCCGCCTCGCCACCCGCACCGCCCAGGAGTGGTACGACGCGATCACCGCCGCAGGCGTGCCCTGCGGCCCGATCAACACCGTCGACGGCGGTGTCGCCCTCGCCGAGGAGCTCGGCCTCGACCCGGTCGTCCGGGCCGACGACGCCGCCGCCGTCCCGACCGTCCGCAACCCGGTCACCTGGTCGGCCACCCCACCGTCCTACCGCCGCTCTCCCCCGCCGCTGGGCGCCGACTCCGCCGAGGTCCGGGCCTGGCTCGACCAGAACGGATAGTTCCAGACGATCTACGGCGACATGCCGCCGGCTGGACGCCTCACGACACGTCGCCTGACGTCTCCTGTTGCGGGCCGTAACGGGCCACCGGAGGATCGGCCGATGGGTTCGGGGGCACAGACGGCGAAGCGGCCGTCGCAGTGGGCGATCTGGTTCTTCGGGGCACTCGGCGGAATCCTGTGGGGGTACGACACGGGCGTCATCTCCGGGGCGATCCTGTTCATCCCCGACGACATCCCGCTGTCGTCGCTGGAACAGGGCACGGTGGTGTCCGGGCTGCTGGTCGGCGCGATGCTCGGGGCGGGCGTCTCCGGCAAGCTCGCCGACACCCTCGGCCGGCGGCTGCTGATCCTGCTCGGCGGGATCGTGTTCGTCATCGGCACGCTCGGCGCCGCCCTCGGGGTGAACGTCGCGATGCTCGTCGGGTTCCGGTTCGTGATGGGCGTCGGCGTCGGCATCGTGTCGGTGGTCGTGCCGATGTACCTGTCCGAGCTGGCCCCGGCCCGCATCCGCGGACGGCTGACGTCGCTGATGCAGCTGCTGGTGACCGTCGGGATCTTCCTGGCCTACGTCACCGACTTCGCCTTCGCCGAGTCCCGGGACTGGCGCTGGATGATCGGTCTCGGCGTGATCCCCGCGGTCATCCTCGCCATCGGCATCTACACCCAGCCCGAGAGCCCCCGCTGGCTAGTCGCGCAGAAGCCCGACGGCGGCGAGGAGGACGCGCGGGTCGTCCTGGAGCGGCTGCGCGGCACCCCGGAGGCGGCCGAGGCCGAGCTGTCGGAGATCCGGGAGAGCGTGCGCGTCGAGCGGGAGAACACCGAGAAGGTCGCGATCGGGACGCTGTTCTCCCCGCGGCTGCGGCGGCTGACCCTCATCGGGATGCTGCTGGTCTTCTTCCAGAACTTCGTCGGCATCAACACGATCATCTACTACGCGCCGACCCTGCTCACCGACGTCGGCTTCGGGGCGACCGGCGCGATCGGCGCCAACGTGGGCATCGGCGCGGTGAACATGCTGATGACGCTGCCCGGGATGTGGCTGATCGACCGCGCCGGGCGACGCCCGCTGCTGCGCTGGGGCGCGGTCGGCATGTGCCTGGCGATGATCGTCCTGGCCGTCACCAACCTGGTCGGGCTGGAGCAGGGACCGCTGCTGCTCGGGCTGACGCTGGGCGGGATCGTCGTCTACATCGCCTCGTTCTCGATCTCCTGGGGCCCGGTGCAGTGGGTGCTGCTGCCGGAGCTGTTCCCGCTGCGGGTCCGCGCCGGCGCGGTCGCGTTCTGTGTGACGTTCAACTGGCTGTTCAACATGACCGTCGCGCTGCTGTTCCCGTCGCTGCTCGAGGCGTTCGGCGCGGGCTGGAACTTCCTGTTCTTCGCGGTGACGACGGCGGCCGCCTACGTCTACGCGACCCGGCTGCTACCCGAGACGAAGGGCCGGAGCCTGGAGGAGATCGAGCGGGACCTGGCCCAGCCGGTCACGGCGAAGCCGGTGTGACCGGCGGGGTGTGCGCGGTGACCTCCGGGGCCTCGTGGCGGTACGGCTCCACCGCGACCGCGCACAGCTGACCGCTGCACCCCTGCGCGAAGCCCGACGTCC
Source organism: Pseudonocardia sp. DR1-2 (assembly GCF_023717215.1). NCBI lineage: Bacteria > Bacillati > Actinomycetota > Actinomycetes > Pseudonocardiales > Pseudonocardiaceae > Pseudonocardia > Pseudonocardia sp. DR1-2. The sequence continues at coordinate 694,809 of NZ_JAMQOF010000001.1, forward strand.
CCCGGTCGCGGGTCACGGCGTTCGGGTTGCCGTGCACGCAGAGGCCGTCGTCGCCGAGCTCGGGACGGTCCGGGTCGGGGCGCGGGTCCCACCACGCCCCGGTCGGCAGCTGGAGCACGCCGGGCCGGATGTCGTCGGTGACCCGCGCCGCGGCCAGGCAGGCGCCCCGGTCGTTGTGGAGGCGGACGACGTCGCCGTCGCCGATGCCGAGCCGGGCGGCGTCGTCGGGGTGGATGCGCACGACCTCGCGCCCGGAGCGTTTCGACCCGGCCGAGTGGGCGCCGAAGTCGAGCTGGGAGTGCAGCCGGGTCGCCGGCTGGTTGGAGACCAGCCAGAACGGGTGCCGGTCGTCGGGGACCTCGGTCGGCTCGATCCACGCCGGGTGACCGGGGTGGTCGGGCAGCCCGAGCGCGGCGATCGGGCCGGACCCGACCTGGACGCGGCCGGAGGCCGTCGGCAGCGGGTGCGCGACGGGGTCGGCGCGGAAGCGGGCCAGCACCCCGCCGTCGTCGGGGCGCTGGGGCAGCTCCAGCTCGCCGCGCTCCCAGAACTCCTCGAACGACGGCGCGTCGAGCCCGCGGTCGGCCAGGCCCTTGCGGGTGCGGTCGTACATGTGGACCAGCCACTCGTGCGACGTCCGGCCCTCGGTGAAGGCCTCGCCGTGCCCGAGCCGCACGGCCAGGTCGGCGAGCACGTCGTAGTCGTCGCGGGCCTCGCCGTGCCGGGGCACCAGCTGCTTCATCGCGACGACGAGCGGGTCGGAGCTGGTGGCGCCGATGTCGTCGCGTTCGAGGGTCGTCGTGGACGGCAGCACGACGTCGGCGTGCCGCGCGGTGGCCGTCCACATCGGGTCGTGGACGACGAACGTGTCCAGCTCGGCGACCGCGCGCCGCATCCGGCGCAGGTCCTGGTGGTGGTGGAACGGGTTGCCGCCGGCCCACCACGCCATCCGCACGTGCGGGTAGGTGTGCCCGACGCCCTGGTAGGAGTAGGTCTCCCCCGGGTGCAGCAGCATGTCCGCGACCCGCGCGACCGGGATGAACGAGGTCACCGGGTTCGGCGCCCGGGAGAACGTGGGCACCGGCACCGCGTTGCGCGGGCGCCCGTAGTGCCCGAGCGACCCGAGGCCGTAGTTGAAGCCGCCGCCGGGCAGGCCGATCTGGCCGAGCACCGCGGCGAGCGCCGTCCCGCCCCAGACCGGCTGCTCGCCGTGCTCGGCGCGCTGCAGCGACTGCGCGACGGTCACCAGGGTGCGGCCGTGCGCGATCCGCCAGGCCAGCTCGCGGATCGTCGCCGCGGGGATGCCGGTGACGCCCTCGGCCCATCCGGCGTCGCGCGCCGGGGCGGCGAACAGGTACTCGCGCAGCCGGTCCCAGCCGTCGCAGTGCGAGGCGAGGAAGTCGGTGTCGGCCCGCCCCGCCGCCACGACGGTGTGCATGAGCGCCAGCATCAGCGCGACGTCGGTGCCGGGCCGGATCGGCAGCCAGGTGGCGTCGACCTCCTCCGGCAGGTCCGGACGCAGCGGGCTGACCAGCACGAACACCGCGCCCCGGTCGCGGGCGGCGCGCATGGCCCCGCGCTCGACGTGCCGGCTGACCCCGCCCGCGGCGATCGCGGAGTTCTTCAGCGCCATCCCGCCGAACGCGACGACGGTGTCGGTGTGCGCCGCGACCTGGTCCCAGGTCACCGCGTAGCGGGTCACCGCGTCGAAGGTGCCCAGCACGTGCGGCAGCACCACCTCGGCGGCGCCGCCGGAGTAGGTGTTGACCGAGCGGGTGTAGCCCCCGGTCAGCGCGAGGAACCGGTGCAGCTGGCCCTGGGCGTGGTGGAAGCGACCGGCCGACGCCCAGCCGTAGGAGCCGCCGTAGACGGCCTCGTCGCCGTGGGTGGAGCGGACCCGGTGGGTCTCCTCGGCGAGCCGGTCGAGCACGGCGTCCCAGGACACGGTGCGGTAGCCGTCGCGCCCACGACCGGGGTCACGGCCCGGGCCGCGGTCCCACCAGCCGCGGCGCACCGCGGGCGCGGCGACCCGGGCGGCGTGCCCGACGGCCGCGGGGATGTTGTCCAGCACCGGGGACGGGTCCGGGTCGCCCGGGTGCGGGCGGACCCGCAGCCTGCTGCCGTCCCAGCGGGCGTGGAACACGCCCCAGTGCGCGCTGTGGGTCCTCACGTTCTCGGTCACCGCCGACCACCGTAACCCGCATGCGGGGGCCCGCATACGGGAAAGCCCGCCCCATGACGACGACCGCGGAACTGCTGACCGACCACGTCGGCCGGATCGACGAGCTCGTGCGCGAGGTGGTGGACGGCCTGTCCGAGGCCGACCTCGCCCGCCGCCCGGAGGGTGCGGACGGCCCCGGCAACCCGATCGGCTGGCTGGTGTGGCACCTGCTGCGGGTGCAGGACGACCACGTCGCCGAGGCGTTCGGGTCCGACCAGGTCTGGACCGGCGAGGGCTGGGCGCAACGCTTCGGACTGGACCTCGACGTCGCCGACACCGGGTTCGGGCACACGTCGTCGCAGGTCGACGCCGTGCGCACGACCGCGGACCTGCTGGCCGGCTACGGCGCGGCGGTGCACGAGCGCACCGTCGGACACCTCGCGGGCCTCGCCGACGACGACCTGTCCCGCGTCCTGCCGCCCACCTGGGGGGAGAACGTGACCCTCGGCGAACGCCTGGTCAGCGTGGTCGGCGACGACCTCCAGCACGCCGGCCAGGCGGCCTACCTGCGCGGGCTGCTCGGAGTGTGACCCCGCCCGCCACCTAGGCTGGTCCCGATGGCCACCGCACCCGCACGCGTCCCCGACCTGACCGCTCTCGCCCTGCTCCGTGACATCGCCTGCACCGGGAGCATGTCCGCCGCGGCCGAGGGGCTCGGGCTGACGGTGCAGGCCGCGTCCGCGCGGATCCGGGCCGCCGAGCAGCAGGCCGGGGGCCCGGTGCTCGAACGTGCACGCCGGGGGCGGCGGTCCAGCAGGCTCACCACCCGCGGGGTCCTGCTCGTGGAGTGGGCGGGCCCGCTGCTGGCAGCCGCGTCCGACCTGGACGTCGCGGTCGCGGCGCTGCGCGACGAGCCGGCCGGGGAGGACACCGTCGTCCTGGCCGCGAACCCGGTGGTGGCGGAGTGTCTGCTGCAGGCCTGGCTGGTCGAGCTGCGCGACGGTCCGGGCGGGCGGGTCGTGCTGCGCGACACGCCGGATCCGGCGGCGGCGGTCCGGTCCGGTGACGCGGCGGTCGGTGTGGTGTCCACGCCCGGCCCGCTGGAGGACCTGCACGCGGCGACGGTGGGATCGGACCCGCTGGTGCTCGTCGTCGCCCCCGGCCACCCGTGGGCCGGGTCCGAGGGCGTCGACGCCGCACAGCTGGCCCGCACCCCGCTGCTCACCCGTCCGCCGGGTGCCGGGGCCCGGCCCGCGCTGGAGGCCGTGCTCGACGCCGCCGGTGCCGGTGAGCCCGTGCCGCCGCGGCGCGAGTACGCCGCGGACGCCGCCCTGCGTGCGGCGGTCCGCGCCGGTGAGGGCCCCGCGGTGCTGGGGCGGGCGGTGGTCGGCGCCGACGTCGCGGCCGGGTCGCTGGTCGTCGTCGACGTCCGCGGTCTGGACCTGACCCGGGAGTTCCGCGCCGTCTGGCGGGAGGGCACCTCACCCCGCGGCACCGCCCGTGACCTGCTGCGGATCGCCACCGGCGGCCGGATCCGCTGACCCGGCCGGACCCGACCCGGTTCAGCCGGCGACGACGGTGAGCAGCGCGTGCCCGGCCAGTGCGGCCGCGACGCCGACGACCGCGCTCGCCGCCGCGTAGCCCACGGCGAGCGCGGTGCGGCCGCGTTCGAGCAGCGACAGCGTCTCCCAGCCGAAGGTGCTGTAGGTGGTGAACGCCCCGCAGAACCCGGTGCCGAGCAGCGCGGCGAACCCCGGCCCGAACAGCGGGGTCAGCGCCACCACGCCGCCGAGCACGAAGGACCCGGCCACGTTGATCACCCAGGTGCCCCACGGGAACGCCGAGGGCGTGCGTGCCTTCACCGCGGTGTCGACGAGGTAGCGCAGCGGCGCCCCGACGGCCGCACCGAGGGCGACGAGCAGCGCCGTCACCGGGCTCCGTCCCCGGCGAACGCGCGGGTCAGCGCCGCGCCGAGCGCCGTCGCGGCGACGGCGAGCACCGGGGTGCCGACCATCAGCGCCGTCGACCCCGGCGAGCCGAACGCCGGCGCGGCGACGTCGACGGCGTAGGTGGAGAACGTGGTGTAGCCCCCGAGCACCCCGACGCCCAGCGCCGGGCGGACGAGCGGGTGGGCCCGGAACCGCTCGGTGACCAGCACCATCAGCACCCCCATCAGCAGGCAGCCGGTGACGTTGATGAGCAGCGTCGTCCACGGGGCGGGCGGGCCGACGAGCCCGAGCAGCCAGCGCGCCTCGGCGCCCACCACCCCGCCGGCGGCGACCGCCGCGAGCACCGCGGGCCGGCCGGGCGTGCTCACCCGGCGGCCTCCGCCCGGGCGGCGCGGCGCGCCGTGGGCAGGCCGATCGCGGCCGCGACCAGGCAGGCCGCCGCACCCAGGGCGAGCCCGCCGCGACCGCCCCACTGCTCGCTGACCCAGCCGGCGACCGGACCGCCGATCGGGGTGGACCCGAGGAAGGCCACCGACCACAGCGCCATCACCCGGCCCCGCATGTGCGGGGCCGACGCCAGCTGCAGCGTCGAGTTGCCGCCGGCCATGAACGCGACGCTGGCCATCCCGACCAGCCCCATCGCGACCAGCGCGACCCACAGCGACGGCGCGACCGCGGCCAGGCCCAGGACCAGGCCGAACAGCAGCGCGGTCCGCACCAGCATCGGCACCCCGGTCCGTCCGTGCCCGGCGACGACGAGCCCCCCGACGACCGCCCCGACGCCCATCGCGCCGGTGAGCCAGCCGTAGGTGGCCGCGTCGCCGCCGAAGGTCTGCGAGGCCACCACCGGCAGCACCACCGGGAACTCGTAGGCCAGGCATCCGATCAGCGCCATCATCACCAGCGGCACCCGTAGCTCGGGGTTGTCGCGCACGTGGGCGAACCCCTCACGCAGCTGCCCGGGCGCCCGGGGCGCCGGAGCGGTGGGCATGAGCGCGGAGGTGTCCAGGCGCAGCAGCGAGGTCACGACGGCGACGAAGCTGATCGCGTTCACCGCGAAGCAGATACCGGTCCCGCCCGCGACGATGACCAGCCCGGCGACGGCCGGTCCGACCGCGCGCGCGGCGTTGACCAGGACCGAGTTGAGGGTGACCGCGTTGCGCAGGTCCCCGGGCCCGACCAGCTCGTGCACGAAGGTCTGCCGGGCCGGGTTCTCGACGGCCTTGTTCAGCCCGAGCACCGCGGCCAGCACGTAGACGTGCCAGAGCGCGACGGTGCCGGTGAGGGTGAGCACGGCGAGTGCGGCGGCCTGCAGGCCCATCATCGTCTGCAGGCCGACCATCAGCCGTCGCCGGTCGAGGCGGTCCACCCACACCCCGGCGTAGGGGCCCAGGAGCAGGGTGGGCACGGTCTGCACGGCGACGACGGTGCCGAGCACCGCGGCGGACCCGGTCAGCTCGTACACCAGCCAGGACTGGGCGATCGACTGCATCCAGGTACCGACCAGCGAGATCGACTGGCCGCCGATCCAGAGCCGGTAGTTGTGACCGGACAGCGCGGCGAAGGTGCGGGCGAGCGCCCGGCGGGACACCTGGTCCGGGCCGGCGCTCACCGGGCGTCCCGCAGGGCCCCGGCGAGCGCGTCGAGCGCGGGCAGCGCGGCCCGCAGCCGCGCGGTGTGGTCGGAGGTCAGGGCGTCGACGTGGGCGGCGAGCAGCCGGGTGCGTTCCTCGCGGCGTCGGCGGTGCTCGGCAGCACCGGCCTCGGTGACCGCGACGCGTACGGCGCGACCGTCGTCGGGGTCGGTGTCGCGGACGAGCAGCCCGGCGGCCTCCAGCTTGCCCGCCAGACGCGACAGCATGGTGGGGTTGACGCCCTCGACGGCGGCGAGCTCCCCCATCCCGATCGGGCCGCGGACGGCGACGGTGCCGAGTACCGACAGGGCGCTGCGGGTGAGGTCGGAGCCGCGGGTGGCCCGGTCCAGGCCCCGGGCGATCCGGGCCAGGTCCGTGCGCAGCCGCGCCAGCTCGTCGGGGTCGAGGCCGCTCATGCACGCTCCATATGTTTGCCTGTCGGCAAGCATATACCCGCGCAACGATCCACGCCGGCCGCGGTCGGACGGGGCGGCGCGACGGTCAGGCGGGAGCGGCCTCCGGCTCGGCGGACCGGAGCCGGGACGCGAGCCGCTGCAGGTCGTCGCGGAGGCGGAACAGCTCGTCCATCGACATGCCGGTGGCCTTGATGACCTGGTCCTGCGCGGCCGCGGCCTGCTCGCGCAGCGCCTTGCCCTTCTCGGTCAGCGACACCTGCACGGTGCGCTCGTCGTCCGGGCGACGGGCGCGGGTGACCAGCCCGTGACCCTCCAGCCGGGTCAGCATCGGCGACAACGTGCCGCTGTCGAGGAACATCCGCTCGCCGAGCTCCCGCTGGGGCACCGTCTCCTCGGCCCACAGCACGAGCAGAACCGCGTACTGGCTGTAGGTCAGGCCGATGGAGTCGAGGATCGGGCGGTAGCACCCGGTCATCGCACGGGACGCGGAGTGGAGCGCGAAACAGAGCTGCTCGTCGAGCGCCAGCGGCGCAACGGTTCCGGGCTCGGTCATTCCCACAGGGTAAGCGCTCGATGTCGGGAGTTCATCCGAGCCCGCAGGATCGGGCGCGCCGCGACCGCCCGCAGGTCGGGGATGTCGAGGAACGGGTCCGGGGTGCGACCACCCCCGAAGCGGTCGCACCCCGGACCCGGGGCCGACGGACCGGAAGGCTCCCCAGCGCCCGGTCCGTGCAGAAGTCCGTGTCGTTCTGTTGTGCACCCCGGATTCCCCGACTCTGCGCGCCTCAATCGCAAACAGCTCCGGTTCACCCGCAGCGCCCAGTGTCGGCGCGCACCGTGACCCGGTCGCCGGTATCCCGCTGCGACAACGGGGTGACGGCGGGTCGGTACCACGGCGGTACCGCGACCGCCCGTCAGCGTCGGCGGCCGGGTGGCGGACGGAACCGCACCACCTCGACCGCGTCATCGGGGAGCGCGTGGTCGGCGACCAGCCGGTCGCGGTCGGCGTGCCCGCACCGGCTGTTGCCCTGCGGGACGCGGATCCAGTCGTGGTCCGGGTCGGCGGCCAGGACGCGGTCGTTCACCTCGCGGTCGAAACCGGGTACCGGCCAGTGCCCGGCGGCACGGACGCGGTGCACGCGCAGGAACACCGGGCCGTCGCCGTAGTCACCGGGTGGCGGGACGGACTCGGGAGCGGTCATGTCGGGGCCTCCGTGGAAGGGTGGTCCCGGGGTGTCCGCACCCCGTCCCGTCCCCGGTTCGGCCGGGGGCCGCGGATACCCAGAATCGATGACGTCCGGAGGCACCGTGCACGCGGTCCGCACCACCGCCCGGCTCCTGCTGGGCGCGTTCCTGGTCGCCGCGGGCGTCGCCCACCTGCTCGTCCCGGCCGAGTTCCTGGCCCAGGTGCCACCGTTCCTGCCCGCGCCCGGCGCGGTGGTGCTCGTGTCCGGGCTCGTCGAGATCGCGGTCGGGGCCGCGGTGCTCCTCGCACCGGCCCGGCTGCGCCCGCACGCGGGGCTGGTCGCGGCGGCGCTGTTCGTGCTGGTGTTCCCCGGCAACGTGGCGCAGTACGTCACCGGCACCGACGCGTTCGGCCTCGACAGCGACGGCGCCCGCGCGACCCGGTTGCTGTTCCAGCCGCTGCTGGTGGTGTGGGCCCTGTGGGCGTGCGGCTCCGGTGCCCTGCTGCGGCGGGGCCGCCGCAGTATTGCCTAGGAGGTCTGCACGGTCCGGGCGAGGATGCCCAGGGTCGCCTTGAGCGACGCGGCGGAGATCACCGGGAACAGGTCGGAGTCGCGGTACTGCGGGTGGATGTCGGACCAGTCGCACCACGAGACGACCCGGGTGCCGCCGCCGTCGGCCTCGGCGACCGGCTCCAGCCGGTAGCCGTAGACGTGGCCGACCGGCGGGCGCATGACACCCACGACGGTCCAGGAGATCTCGCGGTCGGGCACGTAGCTCGCGATGTGCACGGTGACGTCGTAGCGGCCCATCGGGCGGTCGCCGAGCGACTCGCGGTCCATGTGCACGACGAAGGTGTCCCCGGCCGCCGAGACCGGCCCGCCCTCGGCCGACATCAGCATCCCGGAGCTGTCGACGGCCACGTGCCCGCGCGGGTCACGGAGCACGGCGAAGATCTCGGACGGGCTCGCGTCGACGATGCGCGAGGTCTCGATCCGCTGGTCGCTCATGGACCCGATCATGCCCCGTCCCGGCCGGTCCGGCCGGGGACGGGGCACGACGGTGGCGCGGTCAGGAGGCGGGGCCGACCGGGAAGCGCAGGACGGCGCCGACGCCGTCGGTGAGCGTGACGTCGTCGCCGGGGTGGACCAGCACGACGGCCGCACCGGTCGCGGCGGCGGCGCGGACCAGGACGTTCGCGGCCGGACCGGACAGCGTCGGGGTGTCGCCGACGAGCTCGTCGGCCTTCTCCCCCACCGCGGCCGGGTCGGAGCCGGCGACCAGGTCGGTGCCGGGCACCGCGGCCGGGTCGACCAGCAGGGTCTCGACGGCGTGCGCGCGGGTGGCCCCGGTGACCTCGCCGAGCCCGGTGACAGCGAGCCCGTCGCCGCGCCCGGACGCGGTCGCGAAGCTCGAGAGGGCCTCGCCGCGGCGGGTCTCGCGGACCTCGTCGGCCGCGGCACGGACGGTGTCGTCGACCTGCTCGGGCACCGTGCCACCGGTGTTCTCGATCTCGGCCATGATCCCGGCCGAGGCCGGCGGGAGCTCGTCGCGCAGGCGGGACCGGGACTCCGCGTCCCCGACGACGACGAGCAGGCCCGCGTTGCCGGCCCGGACGGACTTCTCGACCTGCTCGGCGACGGCCTGGGCGTTGCGCTTCCAGGTCTCCTCGACCCGGGCGTCCGCGGTGCCCTCGCCGGGGCCCGCGGTGCTCGCCTTGTGGACCGGGCCGCCCGAGTCGGTCGACACCTCGGAGACCGTGCCGTCCACACCGCGGACCCGGCCACCGGTCCGATCGACCGCGACGACGACCGTCGCCACGTCCTCCCCCACCGCGCCGAGCACGCCCAGCAGGTCCGGGACCGCACCCCAGGCCGCGGTCCCGCGCTCGGGCGGGAACTCGGTGTGCCGGTCGAGCAGGACCCGCGCGGCGTCGGCGACGAGGACCCGCCCGGCCGTGCCGTCGGGGGCGTCGGCGGCTGTCACGGCCTCGTCGAGGACGGTGAGTGCCGACTCGTCGGCACCGTCGTCGGCCAGGCGCTCCCGCAGCTCGCGCCAGCGCAGGCGGTACTGCTCGGTGGCGTCGGCGGTGTCGTGCGTGGCGTCGAGCACGACGGTCGCGAAGGGACCGTCGCTGTCGTTCAGGGTTCGGATCCAGTCGGTACGCATCATCCGCCGCCTTCCCGGCACACCGGGCGGCAAACGTCGCGCCGGGTCAGGTCGACCAGGCCCCCGCGGCGTCGGCGAGGGCCTCGGCGACGCCGGCGGGCAGCGGCCCGTTCCCGCGGTCGGCGGCCGAGAGCGCACCGGTGACCCGGCCGTCGTGGCGCAGCGCGACCGCGACGGCGACCGCCCCGGGCAGCAGGGCGCCGCTCGCGCCGCGTTCGAACCCGTCGGCACGGATCCGGGCGCAGGTGTCGAGGAGCGCGGCGGCGGCGCCGGGATCGCCCTCGTGCGCGGCGAGCGCGACCCGCTTGCGCTGGGCCTGGCCGAGGTGGGCGAGCAGGACCCGGCCGGCCGCGGTGTCGGGCAGCGGCGCGCGGACCCGCGCCGACAGCGCCACGTCGAATCCCTCGTCGGCGCCCGCCCAGTCGAGGTAGACGGCGTCGTCGCCGATCCGGGCGGCGAGCAGCACCGGCAGCCCGGTGTGCCGGGCGAGCTGGTCGAGCGCCTCGTGCGGGATCGCCGGGACGGGTGGTTCCCCCGCCCTCGCCGCGAGCATCCAGGGCGCGGGGCCCAGGGTGTACCGACGGTCGCGCTCGTCGAGGTAGCCGGTGGCGACCAGACCGTCGACGAGCTTCTGCACCGAGGACACCGGGGCGCCGACGCGGCGGGCCAGCGCCGACAGGGAGCTGCCGCCGGGACGGCGGGCGGCGGCCTCCAGCAGACCGGCCACCCGGTCCACGGTCCGGTGGTGGTTACGCATATGGGTAAGCCTAGCTCGCAGGAGCGAGGAAAGTTAGCCATGCTCATGGAGAACGTGACGGCGAGCGAGCGGAAGGAGCACGACATGGGTGGCGCACTGGACGGGCTGCGGGTGATCGACCTGGCGTCGGTGGTCATGGGCCCGTACGCCTGCCAGATCCTGGGCGACCTGGGCGCGGAGGTGATCAAGATCGAGCCGCCGGCCGGGGACATGACCCGCCGCACCCTGCCGCAGCGCAACCCCGGGATGGGCGCGCTCGCGCTGAACGTGAACCGCAACAAGCGTTCGGTGGCGCTCGACCTCAAGACCGACGCCGGCCGCGCGGTGCTCGACGACCTGCTCGACACCGCCGACGTCCTCGTGACGAACATGCGCCCGGGTGCGCTGGACCGGCTCGGACTCGACCCCGGGCGGGTCGCCGAGCGCTTCCCGCGCCTGGTCCAGGTCCGCGCGCAGGGCTTCCGCAGCGACTCCGAGCTCGCCGACCGCGCCGCCTACGACGAGATCGTGCAGGCGTCGTCGGGGATGGTGGACCTGATGCGCCGGGCGACCGGCACCCCCTCCTACGCGCCGACGATCCTGGCCGACAAGGTCTGTGCGCTGACGATCGCCTACTCCACGCTGGCCGCGGTGATCCACCAGCGGGCCACCGGCGAGGGGCAGCTGGTCGAGGTGCCGATGACCGACACGCTCCTCGCGTTCAACCTGGTGGAGCACCTGTCCGGGCACACCTTCGTGCCCGCGGAGGGCCCGACCGGGTTCAACCGGTCGATGGCCGCCGGGCACGAGGCCGTCGCGACGAAGGACGGCTGGGCCTGCATCCTGCCCTACACCCCGCGCAACATCGCCGACTTCTTCACCGCGGCCGGCCGCGACGACCTCGCCGCCGACGAGCGGTTCGCCACCTCCCCCGCGATGGCCGCACACCAGCCCGAGCTGTACGCGCTGATCGCCGAGCTGGCCCCCCGGCGCACCACCGACGAGTGGGCGCAGCTGTGCGCGCAGCACTCGGTCCCGTTCGCGCCCGTCCTCGCCGTCGACGACGCCGAGACCGACCCCTACGTCACCGACGGCGGCCTGCTCACCGAGGCCGAGCACCCCACCGAGGGCCGCTACCGGTCCATCGGCTTCCCGGTCCGGTTCACCGCCACCCCGGGCGGGATGCGCACCCCGGCCCCCACGCTGGGCGCCGACGGCGCCGACGTGCTGCGCGAGCTGGGCCGCACCGACGAGGAGATCGCCGCGCTGGTCGCCGACGGGGTGCTCGCCCGATGAGGGCCGCCGACGTCCTCGCCGCCGGGACCACCCCGCTGACCGCGCCCGCGTTCACGCCGGGATCGCACCGGTTCACCGACCGCGAGTACCTGAACGTCGTCTACCGCACCGATCCCGACGCGTTCCGTCGCGCGCTGCCCGAGCCGTTGGTGGCCGGGGAGCCGCTAGTCCGGTTCGAGGTCATGCACATGGGCGACGTCGACGGGTTCGGCCCCTACACCGAGTCCGGGCAGGCGCTGGCGTGCTCCTTCGACGGCGAGGACGGTGAGTACCTGCACGGCATGTGGCTGGACAACGCACCGGCGACCTTCGCCGGGCGCGAGCAGAGCGCCTACCCGAAGGCGTTCGGCACACCACGACTGGGCGTCGAGGACGGTGCGCTCGTCGGCACCCTGCACAAGGGCTCGCTGCCGGTGGCCGTCGCGACCATGGCCTACCAGCACACCGAGCTCGATCCGGCGGAGGCCGCCGCGCAGGTCGGCGTGCCGACCTTCATGGTCAAGCTCGTGCCGGGCCGATCCGGACCGGTCGACGCCCGGCTGGTCCGCACCCGGATCACCGACCTGACCGTGAAGCGGGCGTTCACCGGACCGGCCCGGCTGCAGCTGTTCGACCACGTCCTCGCGCCGCTGGCGGACCTGCCGGTGCGCGAGATCGTCTCCGCATCACACGTGTTGACCGACCTCACGCTCGCGCCGATCACCACCGTGCACGACTACCTGGAGGAATCGTGAGGATCACCGAGATCGGTGCCGGGCACCATCGGTGTCTCCTGGACCGTGCTGCTGGCCGCGGCCGGACACGACGTCGTCGTCACCGACCCGCGGCCGGACCTGGCCGAGGTCGTCGACGCCGGTGTGCGCCGGTTCGGGTCGGCGGACCTGCTCGAGCGGGTCGCCTGCGAACCGGACCTCGCCCGCGCCGTGGCCGGTGCCGACGTCGTCCAGGAGCAGGGACCCGAGCGCCTGGAGGTGAAGCAGGACATCTGGGCGACCGCGGCCGCGCACGCCCCCGCCGGTGCGCTGCTGCTCAGCTCCACCTCGGGGATCCTGCCCACCGACGTCGCCGCCCGGCTCGACGACGCCGCCGCCGCCCGGTTGCTCGTCGCGCACCCGTTCAACCCGCCGCACGTCCTGCCGCTGGTGGAGCTCGTCGCCGGGAGGCGCACCGCGCGCGACAACGTCGCGCGGGCCGCGGAGTTCCTGCGCTCGGTCGGCAAGGACCCGGTCGAGATCCACAAGGAGGTGTACGGCTTCGTCGGCAACCGGCTGCAGTCGGCGCTGTTCCGCGAGGCCGTCTCCCTCGTCCGTGACGGTGTGGTCTCCCCCGCCGAGCTCGACCGCGTGGTCACCGGGGCGCTCGGTCCGCGCTGGGCGACCGGCGGACCGTTCCTGAGCTTCCACCTCGGCGGCGGCGATGGCGGCCTGCGCCACCTGCTGGAGCACCTCGGCCCGGGGATGGCGCGCCGATGGGCCGACCTGGGGGACCCCACCCTCGACCCGGACACCGTCGAGGCGATCAGCACCGCCACCGAGGACGCCTACGGCCCCAGCCGCGAGGCCCTCACCACCGCACGCGACCGCGCCGAGACCTCCGTGCTCGCCGCCCGGTCGGAGATGGAGGAGTCATGACCGCACCGCTTCCCGCCGACCTCTTCGGCTACGTCGACCTGCTCGCCCCCGAGGAGCAGCAGATCCTCTCCCGGGTCCGCTCCTTCGCCGAGGAGCAGATCGCCCCGATCGCCGACGCCTGCTGGGACCGCGCGGAGTTCCCGCACGATCTGCTCCCGGGGTTCGCCGAGCTCGACGTCGTCGGGCTGGCGCGGGAGTGGCCGGACCGGCCCGCCTACTCGCGGCTGCTCACCTCGTTCGTGTCGATGGAGCTGTCCCGCGTCGACCCGTCGATGGCGACCTTCTTCGGCGTGCACGCCGGGCTCGCGCTGACCTCGATCGACCTGTGCGGGTCGCAGGAGCAGAAGGACCGCTGGCTCCCTGCCATGCGCCGGATGGAGAAGATCGGCGCGTTCGCGCTGTCCGAGCCGCACGGCGGATCCGACGTCGCGGGCGGGCTGGAGACCACCGCCCGCCGCGACGGCGACGAGTGGGTGCTGGACGGCGCCAAGCGCTGGATCGGCAACGGGACCTTCGCCGACCTGGTGATCGTGTGGGCCCGCGACGTGGCGGACGACTCGGTCAAGGGCTTCGTCGTCGAGAAGGGCACGCCCGGGTTCACCGCCACCAAGATGGAGGGCAAGCTCGCGCTGCGCACCGTGCAGAACGCCGACCTCACCTTCGACGGCGTGCGCGTCCCGGAGGCGAACCGGCTGCCCGGCGCACAGACCTTCGCCGACACGAACCGGGTACTGCGGGTGACCCGTGGCGGCGTCGCCTGGAACGCGGTCGGCGCGATGGCGGGAGTCTTCGAGCTGGCCCGCGACTACGCGGTCGAGCGCGTCCAGTTCGGGCAGCCGATCGCGTCCTTCCAGCTGGTCCAGGACCACCTCGTGTCGATCCTGGGCGCCGTCGTCGCCTCGCTCGGCATGGCGGTCAGGGTCGCCCAGATGCAGGACGACGGCACCTTCCGCGACGAGCAGGCGGCCCTGGCCAAGCGACAGGCCACCCTGATGCTGCGCGACGCGGTCGCCCGGGCCCGGGAGGTGTTCGGCGGCAACGGGATCCTGCTGGAGAACAAGGTCGGCCGGTTCTTCAACGACGCGGAGGCCCTCTACTCCTACGAGGGCACCAAGGAGATCAACACCCTGGTCGTGGGGCGCGCGGTCACCGGGATCGGGGCGTTCGTGGGACGGAGGCCCGCGAAGCACTGAGCACCGCCAGGGCGTCGCGCAGCGCCCGCAGCCCGGTGACGGCGGGGTCGTCACCGGGCAGCGCCGCGAGATGGGCGTCGACGCACTCCCGGTACAGGCCCGCCAGGTGGTCGGTCAGCAGGGTCCAGGCCGCCACCCGCTCGCCGAGCGCCCCGTCGCGCCACCGCAGGGCGGCCCGGGCCAGGTCGCGGTGGGCGCCGTCGTAGGAGGTGACGGCGGCGTCGTTGCGGCCGATCTCCCCGGTCGTGAGGGTGTGCAGGAACCGGACCGGGAACAGCACCGTCTTGGTGACCGCGCGCGGCCCGCGGGCCAGCAGTGCGGCCGGGTCGGCGACCCCGGCGAGCCAGGCGTCGTCGACCCGCTCGACGAGGAACCCGGCCGAGCCGCGGACCAGCTCGTCGTGGCCGGGCGGGACGGCCCCGTCGCGGACGTCGGTGCCGTGGCGCAGCACGCCGGAGTCGAGCAGGTCGAGCCGGTCGACGGCGGGCAGGCGGGCCGGTCGGCGCCCGGTCCCGTGGCGCACGGTGTCCGGGTCGGCCCAGAACACCGAGAGCCGCTCGGCGAGCCCGTCGGTGCCCGCGGCCGCGTCCCGGGCCGCGGCGACGACGTCGTGCACCCGCGAGGCCGTGCCGCCGCCGGTCTCCCGCAGCACCAGGGCCAGGTCGACGTCGCTGACGGCGGGGGCGAACCCGCCGTGCGCGAGGCTGCCGAGCGTGTAGGCCGCCACCAGCTCGCCACCGAACTCGCGGCGGGCCGCGTCGGTCGCGGCGGCCAGCACCGCCTCACCCCGCTCGTCGTCCGCCACCGGTCCAGCCTGCCACGCGGGGCCGTCGGACGACCGCCGGACGAACCGGAGGGCCCACCCGTCCCGCCGCGGGTTGCGCACCACCGGCTCCCGGGGATGATCACCGCGTGCTCTACATCGGACCGGTGGAGATTCCCGGGTCGGACGACCACGAGGGGTTCGTCAGCGCGGACACCGCCGACGGCCGCGCGACGGGTATCTGGAGCGACGCACGCCGCGCCCCGGCCGTGGCCTACCGCGCGGCCTGCGAGTGCGGGTGGCGCGACGACGTCGCGTTCGTCCCGGACCGGCTCGGCCACTCCGCGGCGCTGCGCGCGTTCGTGGACCACCACTTCACCCCGGTCACCGGCTCCCCCGCGCTCGACCCGGTGCGGCACTTCCTCCCGGCCTGGGCCGCCGTCGTCGGCGCGCGGGAGCTCGCGCCCGCGATGGCCTGAACGACCGGTTCGTGCACCTGCGGCCGGTTGTCGGCAGACTGCGAGGATGTCCGCCCCACACCGCCACGCCGCGCCCGACGTGATCCGCTCCACCCCCGTCCTGGCCCTGCGGGTGCTCGCGACCGCGTCGGTCGTCGTCCTGGCCTGGCAGTTCGTGACCGCCGCCGGCCTGTTCACCGGCGGCGACGTCGGTCCGCACGGCACCGGCGCGATCGTGCTGCACGTCGTCACCGGGCTCGCCGCGGCGGCCGCGGTGTGGCTGCGTGTCGTCACCGCCGGCGCGTGGTGGCCGTCGGTCCTCGCCGCGGCGGTCTTCGCGTTCACCTTCGTCCAGGCGTGGTTCGGCGACATCCCGGGCCTGATCGTGCACGTGCCCGGGGCGATGGCACTCGTGGCCGGGTCGGTGTGGCTGGCCGCCTGGTCGTTCCTCCGGACCGGCTGACGGCCCGGACGGCCGGTGACGTGGGTCACCCGAACCACGTGGCCGCTCCGTCCGAACCCGACCGGGGCGGTCCGTCCGATTCGGCGCGCGCGATCACGACACCCCCCATACCCTCGACAGGACCCGGCCCGGGTTGTGCCCTCGGCCCCCGACCGGGTCCGGACGCCGACGTCCGGCCGCTCACCACCCCAGGCGACCCGACGGGAGGCCGCGCGATGTTCGTGGAGACCGGGCAGGACCGGCGGCTCGAGCACGTCCCCACCCACCCGGACTGGGTCGCGGAGATCCGCGGCCGGGTCCGGGCCCACGTCGACGAGACCGTGCGGCTCCGGTGCGCCGAGCACGTGCACTCGATGCGCGGCGCGGACTTCGTCGCCGGGGTCCTGAGCGACTTCGTCGGCCGGGGCAAGTACCTGCGGTCGCTGTTCGGCTACCTGGGCTGGCGGGCCGCCGCCCCGGACTCCCCCGCCGCGCTGGCGGCCGTGTCCGGGCTGGAGCTGCTGCACGCCTTCGCCCTGCTCCAGGACGACGTCATGGACCGTTCGCAGATGCGCCGCGGCCGCCCGACGGTGCACGTCCAGCTCGCCTCCTGGCACCGCGGCCAGGGCATGTCCGGCTGCCCGGACCGGTTCGGCGAGTCCGGTGCGGTGCTGCTGGGCGACCTGTGCCTGGTGTGGGCCGAGCAGGCGATGCGGGAGAGCGGGCTGCCGCGTGCGGTGCTCGAGCGCGGCTGGCCGCGCTACGACGAGATGCGCTCGGAGCTGGCCGTCGGACAGTTCGCCGACCTGCTCAACGAGGCCCGCCGCGTCCCCACCCTCGACGAGGTGATGGACGTGCTGCGCCGCAAGTCCGGCAACTACACCGTCCGGCGCCCGCTGGAGCTCGGCGCCGCGATGGCCGGGGCCGGGCCGGAGCTGCTCGCGGCGCTCGGCGACTACGGGACGATGGTCGGCGAGGCCTTCCAGATGCGCGACGACGTGCTGGGCGTGTTCGGTACCGACGCCACCGGCAAGTCCGCGGGCGACGACCTGGCCGAGCGCAAGGCCACCAGCCTGGTCGTGCTGGCCCGCGAGGTCGCCGGACCGGCCACCCGGGGCGCCCTCGACGCGCTGCTGCACGGCTCGGACGAGGCCGACGGCCCGGTCGACGTCGCCGCGGCGCGGGTGGCGATCGAGTCGACCGGGGCCCGCCGCCGCATCGAGGAGCTCATCGCCACCCGGGTCCAGGGTGCACTGCGGCTGGTCGACGGCGCGGTCGCCGACGGGGTGCTCGGCGACGACGTCGCCGCGGTGCTGCGCGCGATGGCCGTGCGCTGCGCCGACCGGGTCTCCTGACCGGGGTCGGCCCCCGCGAGTGGCTGCGGTGCAACACGATGCGACCCGACGCGCCGTGCGACGCCGGCGGTCCTAGGCTCGCGGACATGGTCGACCGTTCCCCGTCCCGTCCCACCCGCCCCGGAACCGTCGGCCGTGCGGGCCTGCCCCGCGAGCAGGTCCCCTCGCACTTCGACGACGGCGCGGCCGACTACGACCGCCTGGTCGGG
This sequence comes from Pseudonocardia sp. DR1-2, assembly GCF_023717215.1. Taxonomy (NCBI): domain Bacteria; kingdom Bacillati; phylum Actinomycetota; class Actinomycetes; order Pseudonocardiales; family Pseudonocardiaceae; genus Pseudonocardia; species Pseudonocardia sp. DR1-2. The sequence goes on from NZ_JAMQOF010000001.1 coordinate 712,405, forward strand.
ATGAACCCCGGCTACCACGACCACCTGCGCGCCTCCGCGGCCCGGATGCGGCTCCCCCGTGACGGCGCCGGGCTGCGTCTGCTCGACGCGGGCTGCGGCACCGGGGCCTCCACCGCGGCGCTGCTCGGTGTCGCCCCGCGCGCCGAGATCGTCGCCGTCGACGCCTCGGCCGGGATGCTCGAGCGCGCCCGCACCAAGCCGTGGCCGGCGTCGGTGCGGTTCGTGCACTCGACCGCCGAGGCCCTCGCCGAGAACGGGGTCGAGGGCCCGTTCGACGGGATCCTCGCCGCCTACCTGCTGCGCAACCTCGACGACCCGGACGCCCAGCTGCGCCGTTTCCACGACCTGCTGCGCCCGGGCGGGGTGCTCGCACTGCACGAGTACTCGGTCGCCGACTCCCCCCGCGCCCGGCTGTCCTGGCACGCGGTCTGCTGGGGGATCATCGTGCCGCTCGGCCGGATGACGACCGGCGAGACCGCGCTGTACCGGCACCTGTGGCGCAGCGTGAACACCTTCGACGGCATCGGCCGCCTGCGCGACCGGGTGCGCGCCGCCGGGTTCGACGCCGTGCACTCCGAGACCATGACCGGCTGGCAGAACGGCGTCGTGCACACCGTGCTCGGGACGCGGTCGTGACCGCCCGCCCGACCGACCCGCGCCGCGTCCGCCACGAGCCCGCCGGTGGCCTCGGCGACGCCGGGCAGCTGGGGCGGCGGCCGCGGGCGGTCGTCGTCGGGGGCGGGATCGCCGGGCTGGCCGCGGCGACCGGGCTGGCCGAGCGCGGCGTCGTCGTCGAGGTGCTGGAACGCGAGCCCTACCTCGGCGGCCGGGTCGGTGGCTGGTCGGAGACCCTGCCCGACGGCACGCCGGTGTCGATGAGCCGCGGCTTCCACGCGTTCTTCCGGCAGTACTACAACCTGCGCGCCCTGCTGCGCCGCGGCGACCCCGGACTGGAGCGGCTGGTGCCGCTGGAGGACTACCCGCTCGTCGACGCCCAGGGGCGCCGGGACACCTTCCGCGGGTTGCCGCGCACGCCCCCGTGGAACGCCGTGCTGTTCGCGCTGCGCAGCCCTACGTTCCGCCCGTCGGACCTGCTGCGGCTCGACGCCCGCGCCGCCGCGCCGCTGGCCGCGGTCAGCGTGCCCGGCATCTACGAGGCGATCGACCACCTCGACGCGCAGAGCTTCGTCGAGTCGATCAACTTCCCGCCCGCGGCCCGGCACCTGGCGTTCGAGGTGTTCTCCCGCAGCTTCTTCGCGCCGCCCTCGACGATGTCGGCCGCCGAGCTCGCGACGATGTTCCACATCTACTTCCTCGGCTCCTCCGAGGGCCTGATGTTCGACGTGCCCGACGCCGGCTTCGACACCGCGCTGTGGGAGCCGCTGCGCCACTACCTGACCACCCGCGGTGTCACGTTCCGGACCGGGGTCGCGGTGTCCTCGGTGGAGCGGTCCCCGGTGGACGGTGTCGGCAGTGGACGGTTCCACGTGAATCATCGCGACGGCGGCGGCAGCGAGGCGGACGCGGTCGTGCTGGCCACCGACGTGCGGGGGCTGCGCGACATCGTCGCCGCCTCCCCCGGCCTGGGCGACCCCGCGTCGGCCGTCGACGGTCCGGACGCGCTCGCCCGGTGGCGCGACGACGTCGCCGCGCTGGGCAGCGCCCCGCCGTTCCTCGTGCAACGGCTCTGGCTCGACCGGCCCGTCGACGCGACCCGGCCGCCGTTCCTCGGCACCGGCGGGCTCGACCCGCTCGACAACGTCTCCGTGCTGGACCGCTACGAGCGGGACGCCGCGGGCTGGGCCGCCCGGCACGGCGGGTCCGTCGTGGAGCTGCACGCCTACTCCGCGGCTCCGCCCCCGGGCGTCGACGACGACACCTGGACCGCCGACCTGCGCCGGCGCTCGGTCGCCCGGCTGCACGAGCTCTACCCGGAGACCGCCGGCGCCGGGGTGGTCGGCGAGCTCGTGCAGTGGCGGGCGGACTGCCCGATGTTCGGCGTCGGCGACTTCGCGCGGCGGCCCACCGTCGCCACTCCCGTGGACGGCCTGGTGCTGGCCGGCGACGGCATCCGGATCGACCTGCCGGTCGCGCTCATGGAGCGCGCCGCGAGCACCGGCTGGCAGGCGGCGAACCGGCTGCTCGCCGGCTGGGGCCTGGCCGGCCACCCCCTCGAGACCGTCCCCACCAGCGGCCGCCTCGGTCCGCTGCGGCGCGCCGCCGAGTACGCGATGCGCACCTGACACCCGTCGAAGGACACCACGTCATGACCCTGCTCTCCCGTCTCACCGCGCACTGGCCGTCCCACTGGCCGCTGCAGCCGCTGCCGTCGCAGAAGTGGGCGGCGCAGAAGCCGACCTACGCCGGCGCGGACCCGAAGCTGATCTCGGCCGCACTGGAGCGGGCGCAGGCGCGCCCGTCGGGGAACTGGTTCGTGGTCGCCGCGAGCCGGGAGATCCGCGGCGACCGTCCGCTCGGCGTGTGCATCGGCGGGGTCGAGCTCGTCGCGTGGCGGGAGGAGGACGGGACGGTGCGCGTGGGTCCCGGCGCCTGCCCGCACCTCGGTGCGCCGATGGCGCTGGCGGCCGTCGACTGCGGCGAGCTGGTGTGCCGCTGGCACGGGCTGCGCCTGGGCGCCCGGTCCGGCCCCGGCTGGGCGGTGCACCCCGTCCACGACGACGGGGTGCTCGTCTGGGCGCGGCTCGACGACGTCGGCGGTGAGGAGCCGACCGACGCCCCGGTCGTCCCGGCCCGCCCGGCCGGCGCGGTCCTCGACGCCGTGACCACCCTGGTCGGGGTGTGCGAGCCCGAGGACATCGTCGCCAACCGGCTCGACCCGTGGCACGGCGCCTGGTTCCACCCGTACTCGTTCCAGAAGCTGACGGTGGACTCCGCGCCCGCCGTCACCGACGTCGACGAGTCCGACGACCGCTTCCTGGTCACCGTCACCTTCAAGGTCGGTCCGGGGCTCGGCGTCCCGGTGCGGGCGGAGTTCGTGTGCCCGGAGCCGCGGACGGTCGTGATGCGCATCGTGGAGGGCGAGGGCGTCGGCTCGGTCGTCGAGACCCACGCGACCCCGCGCGGCACCGACCGCGACGGGCGGCCCCGGACCGCGGTGATCGAGGCCGTCGTCGCCGGGTCGGACCGGCCCGGGTTCTCCGTCGCCTCGAAGCTCGCCCCGGCGATCCGCCCGGCGATGGCCGCGGCCGCCACCCGGCTGTGGCGCGACGACCTCGACTACGCCGAGCGCCGCTACGCGCTGCGCGCCCGGTAGGACCGTCGGCGCCGGGCGGAGCGGCGCCGGGCGGGCCGTCGCGCGTCCGCCGGGCCGCCCGCTGCGTCTCGCCGCCCACGGTGCTCACGGGCCGGTCCCGGCGGCGCTCAGAACGCGCCCGCGTAGGCGTTGAGCGCCGGCTGCCCGCCGAGGTGGGCGTAGAGCACGGTCGAGTTCGGCCCGATCTCGCCGGAGGTGACCAGGTCGATCAGCCCGGCCATCGACTTCCCCTCGTAGACCGGGTCGATGATCATGCCTTCGAGCTCGCCGGTGAGCCGGATCGCGTCGATCGTGGACTGCACGGGGATGCCGTAGAGGTCGCCGGCCCAGCCCTCCAGCACCGAGATCTCGTCGGCGCGCAGCTCGCGGTCCAGCCCGATGAGCTTCGCGGTGCTGCGCGCGATCCGCCCGACCTGGTCACGGGTCTTCTCGATGGTCGCGGAGGCGTCGATGCCGATCACCCGGCGCGGCCGGTCCTGCTCGGCGAACCCGGCGATCATCCCCGCGTGGGTGGACCCGGTGACCGAGCAGACGACGATCGTGTCGAAGAAGACGCCCAGCTCGGCCTCCTGCTGTGCGACCTCCCGGGCCCAGTTGGCGAAGCCCAGCCCGCCCAGCGGGTGCTCGGAGGCGCCGGCCGGGATGCCGTAGGGCGTGCCACCCGCGGCCCGGACCTCCTCCATGGCCCGCTCCCAGGAGTCGCGGATGCCGATGTCGAACCCGGCCGGGTCGAGCCGCACGTCGGCGCCCATGATCCGGGACAGCAGGATGTTGCCGACCTTGTCGTTGACCGCGTCCGGCCAGTCGACCCACTTCTCCTGCACCAGCCGGGCCTTGAGCCCGAGCTTCGCCGCGACGGCGGCGACCTGGCGGGTGTGGTTGGACTGGTAGCCGCCGATCGAGACGAGCGTGTCCGCCCCGGCGGCGAGCGCGTCGGGGACGATGTACTCGAGCTTGCGGGTCTTGTTGCCGCCGTAGGCCAGCCCGGAGTTGCAGTCCTCGCGCTTGGCCCAGATCGAGGCCCCGCCGAGGTGGGCGGTCATCCGGTCCAGCGGGTGGACCGGGCTCGGGCCGAACAGCAGCGGGTGGCGTGCGAAGTCGTCCAGTGACACGTCGGTCTCCTGACCTGGTCGGGGTGGGTGGGCTCCGGGTGCCGCGTCCGCTCAGGGACGCAGCGTCAGCCAGTTGTCGCGGTTCGCGTGGGCGGCGCCGTCGGCGTCCCCCGCGCGGGCGAGCTCGACGATCGCGGCGTGCTGGGCGACCGAGGATCGGCCGGTCAGCGACGCGAACCGCGACCGCTCCATCCGCCGCAGCAGCGGCGTGACGTCGTCGAGCACGCTGGTCACCCGCCGGTTGCCGCACCGGACGACCAGCACGCCGTGGAACGCGTCGTCGGCGGCGATCGCCGCGTCGACCTCACCGGCGGCCAGTGCCGCGGCGAAGGCGTCGTTGGCCGCGACCATCGCGTCGAGGTCGGCCGGGGTCAGCACGGGCACCGCCTCGCGGGCGGCGAGCTCGTGCATCGCGGCCGCCACCGCCTGCGCCTCGACGGTGGCGCGCACGTCGAGCGCACTCACCGTGGTCGAGCTGCCGGGGCGGACGCTGACCAGCCCGATCTGCTCGAGCCGGGCGATCGCCTCGCGCACGGGGGTGCGGGAGACGCCGAGCCACTCGCACAGCTCGGCGTCGTTGAGGCGCTCCCCCGGTTCGAGCGTGCCGTCGACGATCGCCGCACGCAGCGTCCGGAACGCCTGGTCGCGCAACAGCATGCGGTCGGTTCCGGCGGCACGGGACGGGATGGGCATGGCTCGACGGTATCCGATATTTCGGATGTAGGTAAGAGTCATTCTGGATGTGGTTGGCGGTCCGGGCGCGGGAGCGGGTGGGGCACGGCCGGACCGGTGGACGCGGCAGGGCCCGCGGAGTCGTCAGCCCACCGGCAGCCCGGCCGGCCCGGCCTTGCGCAGCTCTCGCGGAGGCGTCCCGAACCAGCGCCTCGACGCACGGGACAGCGCCGACTGCTCCGCCAGCCCGATCATCGCCGCGACCTGGGTGAACGGCAGGTCGGTCCGCAGGATCAGGCGCTCGGCGGTGTCCCGGCGGGCGTCGTCGACGACCTGCTCGAACGTCGTCCCCTCCACCGCGAGGTGACGCTGCAGCGTGCGGGGGTGGACCCGCAGCAGCCGGGCGACGGAGCCGATCCGCACCGGGCCCGACGCCAGCGACCGGTCGACGGCGGCGCGCACCCGGTCGGTGACGGTGCGCCCGGGCCGGTCGAAGTGGGTCTCCAGGTACTCGATGGCGATGGCGCGCACGGTCTCGTCGCCGCCGGCCAGCGGGCGTCGCACGAGGTCGGCGGGCACCCGCAGCACGGCGGCGGGCCGGTCGAAGCGGACCTCGGCGCCGAAGAACTCCCGGAAGCGGTCGGCGTCGGCGGGAGCGGTGTGCGGCAGGTGCACCGACCGCAGCCCGTAGGGCCCGCCCGACAGCAGCCCGACGATCCGGTGCAGCACCCCCACCCCCAGGTCGGCGACCTGCGGCGGGAGCGGGTCGGTGCTGCCGTACTCCAGCCCGGTCACCCCGGCGACGCCCTCCGGGTCGGCGACGGCGCCGATCGTCAGTGCCGGGCTGTGCACGTAGAGGTAGCGCGAGGCGCAGTCGAGCGCGTCGCCGAGGGTCGCCGAGTTCTGGACGGCGACGGCGAGCGGCCCGAGGATCTCCGGGCCCTGCCGCTGCGCGAGGCGCAGGCCCAGGTCGCCGCACCCGAGCTCGGCGGCCGCGGTCTCCAGCACCCGGGCCACCGACCGGGTCGGGACCAGCGCGTCCGGGTCGGCCCCCTCGACGGCGTCGATCGGGATGCGGAACCGCGCGAACAGCTCCGCTCCGTCGCCGCCCAGCTCGCCGACCAGCGCGACGAGCCCCCGCAACGCCCTCGCCCGGGTGAGTGATCCGGTGCCCATGTCGTACGAGGGTAAGTTGTTGTCGCGCCGGGTCAAGTTACTCCGGGTAGGTTTGGGGCAGACTGGATCTCGGTCGAAGAGGTAGTCAGCGCGGACGCGCCCGATGAGGAGGACCACATGACGCAGGCCGACACGACGCCCGCTCCGGACAGCACCGCCGTCGAGCACCGCGACGTGATCATCGTCGGAGCCGGGCTCTCCGGCATCGGCGCCGCGGCCCGGCTGCACCAGGAGCTGCCCGGCAAGGACTACGCGATCCTCGAGGGCCGCGAGAACATCGGCGGCACCTGGGACCTGTTCCGCTACCCGGGCATCCGCTCGGACTCGGACATGTTCACCCTGGCCTACCCGTTCCGGCCGTGGCGCGAGCCGAAGTCGATCGCCGACGGCGCCGACATCCGCCGCTACATCACCGAGACCGCCCGCGAGTACGGCGTGACCGAGCGGATCCGCTTCGGCACGAAGGTCGTCGGTGCGTCCTGGGACTCGGCCACCGCGCGCTGGACGGTGGACACCACCACCGCGCAGGGCCCGAAGCGCTACACCTGCTCGTTCCTGTTCATGTGCTCGGGCTACTACGACTACGACAAGGGCTTCCAGCCGGAGTTCCCGGGCCGGGAGGACTTCGCCGGCACCTGGGTGCACCCGCAGTTCTGGCCGGAGGACCTCGACTACACCGGCAAGAAGGTCGTCGTCATCGGGTCCGGCGCCACCGCCGTCACGCTGATCCCCTCGCTGGCCGCGAAGGCCGGGCACGTCACGATGCTGCAGCGCTCGCCGTCGTACCTGACGGTGCTGCCCAGCAAGGACCCGGTCGCCGACCAGCTGCGCCGCTTCCTGCCCGCGAAGGTCGCGCACGCGATCCTGCGCCTGCAGTACGTGACGCTGACCCAGGCGTTCTACCAGCTCGCGCGGCGCCGCCCGGAGCGTGTGAAGAAGGTGCTGCGCGGCCTCGCCCTGAAGTTCCTGAAGGACGAGTCCTACGTGGACCAGCACTTCACCCCGAGCTACGACCCGTGGGACCAGCGCCTGTGCGTCATCCCGGAGGGCGACTTCTACAAGTCGATCAACCGGGGTGAGGCCTCGGTCGTCACCGACCACATCGAGCGGATCACCGAGAAGGGCATCCGGCTCCGGTCGGGCGAGGAGCTGGAGGCCGACGTGATCGTCTCGGCGACCGGCCTGTCGCTGAGCCCGCTGGGCGGCATCACGATCCACGTCGACGGCGAGCAGGTCGACATCGGCAAGACCGTCACCTACCGCGGTCTGATGCTGTCGGGCCTGCCGAACCTGGCGTTCTGCATCGGCTACATCAACGCGTCCTGGACGCTGCGCGCCGACCTCGTCGCCCGCTACGTGCCCAAGCTGCTCGCGCTGATGGACCGCGAGCGGATCGCCGTCGCCACGCCGGCGCCGACCGCGTCCCCGGACCGGCCGCTGCTCGACATCGAGTCGAACTACGTGAAGCGCTCGGAGCACCTGTTCCCGCGCCAGGGCCGCAAGGACCCGTGGCGGCTGCACCAGAACTTCTTCCTCGACGCCGTCGGGCTCGGCCGCGCCGACCTCAAGCGGGACATGATCCTCACCCCCGCCTCGGCGCTGGGGGCCCGCGACGCCCGCGTCCCCACCCCGACCGCGTCCGGCATCGCCGCGGACAGGGCCGCCACCCCGGCGACCGCACAGCAGGAGGTGGCCTCCTGATGGCCCGCTCACCGTTCCGCTTCGCCGAGGGCACCGCCGTCGTCACCGGTGCCGCCGGTGGCATGGGCGAGCACGTGGCCCGACTGCTCGCCGAGCGCGGCAGCGACCTCGTGCTCGTCGACCGCGACGGCGACCGGCTCGGCACCGTCGCGTCGGCGATCCGCGCGAAGCATCCCGGCCTGTCGGTGACCACCGAGACCGTCGACCTGGCCGACCGCGACGCCGTCGACGCGCTGTCGAGCCGGATCCTCGCCGGTCACCCGGAGATCAGGCTGCTGGTCAACAACGCCGGCGTCGCGCTCGGCGGGGACTTCGCCCGGCTGACCCTCGACGAGTTCGACTGGGTCATGGACGTCAACTTCCGCGCGCCGGTGCGGCTGACCCACGCCCTGCTGCCCGCACTGACCGCACGGCCCGGCGCGCACGTGGTCAACGTGTCCAGCCTGTTCGGGCTGATCGCCCCGCCCGGGCAGTCGGCGTACTCGTCGTCGAAGTTCGCGATCCGCGGCTTCTCCGAGGCGCTGCGCGCCGAGCTCGCCCAGGTCGGCACCACCGTCACCACGGTGCACCCGGGCGGCATCAGGACCGGGATCGCCGCCGGCGCCCGGGTCGGGGTCAACATCCCGGCCGAGGAGGCCGAGCGCGGCAAGAAGGACTTCGAGAAGCTGCTGACCTTCCCCGCGGAGAAGGCCGCCGAGCTGATCGTCGACGCGATCGCGAAGCGCCGCCCGCGGCTGCTCATCGGGATCAGCGCGAAGGTCCCGGACCTGCTGGCCCGGCTCGCCCCGGCGAACAGCATCCGGATCTTCGCGAAGCTGGTGGGCGCCTCCGGGAACGCGAAGGCGGCGCGCACGCGATGACCCTCCCGCAGACCCGCTTCGTCGACGTCGGCGGCACCCGGATCCGGGTCCGCGAGACCGGCGACCCCGCCGGTGAGCCGGTCCTGCTGCTGCACGGGATCGGCCGCAGCCTGGAGGACTGGGACCCGCAGCACGAGTTCCTGTCCCGGTACCGGGTGGTCGCGCTCGACCTGGCCGGGTTCGGCCACTCCGACCGGGTGCCCGGCCCGGCGACGCTGGAGAAGCTCGCCGACACCGCGCTCGCCACCCTCGACGCGCTCGGCGAGTCCCGCCCGGCGCACGTCATGGGCAACTCGCTCGGCGGCGCCGTCGCGCTGCTGATCTCCACCCGGCACCCCGAGCGGGTCGTCTCCCTGGTGCTGGCCGACCCCGCCGGGTTCGGTGCCGAGGTGACCCCGGCGCTGCGGGTCATCGGGGTGCCGCTGCTGGGCCGGTTCCTGCTCGGCCACCTGGACGCCAGAGCGGCGCGACGCTCGGAGCGGTCCCTGTTCGTCGACGGCTCCCTGGTCACCGACGAGCGGGTCGCCCGCGCCGTGGAGATCGCGCGGCGGCCGGAGTTCGCCCGGACCTTCGCCGAGGTCGCGGCCGAGCTGGGCACCGTCCGCGGGGTCCGGCCGGGCTGGCGGCGCGCGCTGCTCGACGCGTTCGCCCGCGCCCCGAAGCCGACCCTGGTCGTGTGGGGTGAGCGGGACCTGATCCTGCCCGCGGCCCAGCTGCGCGCGGCGGGCCGGCTCCCGCAGGTCACGACGCACGTGTTCGGCCGGGTGGGACACATGCCCCAGATCGAGGTGCCCGGCGCGTTCGCGACGCTGGCGTGCGATCACCTCGCCCGGGCGGGGCGGCGGACCAGCATCTCCAGCGACAGCCGCGCCGGCACCAGGTAGGGCAGGACCACGGCGGGCGGGCCGTACACGGTCAGCCAGGTCCGGGTACCGGCCCCGGACGGCCGCACGCCGTGGTCCAGGCTCAGCCGCACCCGGTTCAGCGGGGAGGCACTGCCGCCGAGGGCGACGTCCCAGGCCCAGGTGCGGGCGCGCTCGTCGACCTCGGTGACCGCGAACGACACCGTGACGCCGAGCGGGCCGCGGACCTGCCCGGTCACCCCGGGGCGTATCCGGTCCGCCGCGGTGTCGACACCGAGGATGTAGGGCGCCCACTCCGGCCAGCGGGCGGGCACGGAGTAGCGCTCCCAGACCTCGTCGGCGGGCTGCGGTCCGCGGGCGTGCAGTGTCAGGCGCATCGACGACGATCCTGACGGCTGCGCGCCCCCGCCGCGCGACGGGCCGGTTGCGGCCGTAGCGTCGGGTTCATGCGGATCGCCCCCTGGCTGGCCGCCCTGGTCACGCTCCCCCTGCTCGCCGCCTGCGGCACCGGCCCCAACCCGGTGACCAACGCGCTGTCCGGCGCCGAGGCCCCGGTCGCCGCGGCGGGCGCGGACCTCGTGCCGGTCACGGTGTCGGTGCCGCCCGGGGCCGCGACCGCCCCGTTCGACGAGCCCCGCGAGGCGCTCGTTCCGGCCGGGTGGACGGTGTCGGTCCTCGCCCGCGTCCCGAACGCCCGGCTGGCCGTCTGGACCCCGGACGGCGAGCTGCTCGTCTCGGTGCCCGACGACGGCCGGGTGCTGGCACTGTCGCGCACCGGTGAGCAGCGGCCGCTGCTCGACGGGCTCACCCAGCCGCACGGGCTCGCGTTCTCCCCGGACGGCGGCACCCTCTACGTCGCCGAGTCGAACCAGGTGTCGGCGTACGCCTGGGCCCGCGGCGCGGCGACCGGGCGGCGGGTCGTCGTCCCCGGCCTGCCCGATGCCAACTCCCCCGACCTGCGCGGCGCCTACGGCCACGAGCTGAAGTCGGTCACCGTCGGCCCGGACGGCGCGGTCTACGTCTCGGTCGGGTCGACCGGCAACATCTCGGTCGCCGACCGGGACGCCACTCCCCCGCGCGCGTCGATCCTGCGGATGCCGCCCACCGGCGGGCCCGCCGCGCCGTTCGCGACCGGTGTCCGCAACGGCACCGGGCTGGCCACCGCGCCCGACGGCTCGGTCTGGACCGCGGTCAACGGCCGCGACAACGTGCCCTACCCCTACGACCGACCCTACGGCGACGCCGGCGCCTCGTCGTTCGGGAAGGTCGTCGACGCCTACGTCACCGACCATCCGGCCGAGCCGCTGGCCCGGCTCACCCCGGGCCGCGAGCTGGGCTGGCCGTTCTGCAACCCGGACCCGGACACCGACCCGGGCGTCGCCGGCTCCGCGCAGGACTTCACCGACGTCGGTCTGGTCGCCGACGCCGAGCTGAACCCCGGCGGGCGCGCGATGGACTGTGCGGCGCTGGCCCCCGTGGAGCAGTCCTTCCCGGCGCACTCGGCACCGCTGGGGCTGTCGTTCACCGACGGGGTGCTGCCCGCGCCGTACGCGGCCGGGGCCCTGGCCGGGGTGCACGGCTCCTGGAACGCCGACCCGCCGAGGGCCCCCGAGGTGTCGTTCTTCCCCTGGCGGGACGGGCGCCTCGGCGCGCAGCAGACGCTGGTCGGCGGGTTCCAGGACCCGTCCGGAGCGCGCTGGGGCAGGCCGGTCGCGGCCGTCGCCGGGCCGGACGGCGCGGTCTACGTGACCGACGACGACGCCGGTGCGGTCTACCGGGTGGCCCCGCCCGGACGCTGAGCACCCGCCCGTGACCGGGACCGCAGTCGGCCCGGCCGCCCGCGGCGCCGGGGTAGGTTCACCCCGGTCACCCGAGGGCGGACGACCGGGGAGGGTACGGGCCGATGCGGATCGTGGACTGGGCCGGCGACGACGAGGGCGGCCCGGCGGTGGTCCTGCTCGACCAGCGCGCACTGCCCGGCGCGACCGAGCACCTGTACCTGCGCACCGTCGACGAGCTGATAGAGGCGATCCGGTCGCTGGCCGTGCGCGGTGCCCCGAGCCTGGGCATCACCGGCGCCTTCGGGGTCGCGCTGGCCGCGCACCTGCACGGCACGGCGACGCCGGTCGCCGTCGCCGCGGTGCGGGCCGCGGCCGGGCGGATCGCCGTCGCCCGGCCCACCGCCGTCCCGCTGGGGCTGGGCGTGGCCCGGGCCCTGGAGTCGCTCGACGACGGCCCGGCCGCGGTGCTCGCGCAGGCCCGCGCCGTCGCCGCGGAGGCCGCGCGGGTCAACGCCGCGGCGACCGCCCGGGCCGCGGACCTGGCGCAGGAGCTGTGCGCGGACCGCCCGCTGCGGGCGCTGACGGTGTGCAACACCGGCCCCCTGGCCACCGGCGACGGCGGCACCGCGCTGGGGGCGGTCCTGCGGCTGCACGAGCGCGGCGCACTGGCCGAGGTGCTGGCGTGCGAGACGCGCCCGCTGCTGCAGGGCGCGCGGCTGACCGTCTGGGAGCTCGCCGCGGCCGGGGCGCCGCACCGGCTGTGCGTCGACTCGGCCGGTCCCGCGGCGATCGCGTCCGGGCTGGTCGACGCGGTGTTCGTCGGTGCCGACCGGATCGCGGCCAACGGCGACGTCGCGAACAAGATCGGGACCTACATGCTGGCCTGCGCCGCGGCCCGGTCCGGGATCCCGTTCGTGGTGGTCGCGCCGGAAGAGACGATCGACCCGCACACCCCGACCGGGGCCGACATCGTCGTCGAGCAGCGGGGGGCCGAGGAGGTCCGTGAGCACGGCGGCACCCTGCTCACCCTGCCCGGGACCCCGGTCTACAACCCGGCGTTCGACGTGACGCCGTTCGACCTGGTGACCGCGATCGTCACCGAGGAGCGGGCGTGGGGACCGGGCTCGTCGCCCGCACCTTCGACCACTGGGCCGCGAACCGCCCTCGCACCGCGCTGATCTCGGCGTCGGGCAGCAGCCGCGGCTCGCCGACGGCGCGGGCGCGCAGCCAGACGTCGCAGAGCCACTCCAGCTGGCGGGCGCCGTCGTAGGCGGCGCCGAGGGTGTCGCCGAGCACGAGCGTGCCGTGGTGGCCCAGGACGACGGCGGTGGACTCCCCCAGCGCCGCGAGCGCGTTCACGACCAGCTCACGGCTGCCGAACGGCGCGTACTCCGACACCCGCACGCCGTCGCCGAACATCGCGAGCTGGTAGTGCACGGCCGGGACGTGGTCGGACAGCGTCGACAGCGCGACCGCCGCCGGGGAGTGCGTGTGGACCACCGCGACGGTGCCGGGCCGGGCCTGCGCGGCCACGTGCAGCGCGAGTTCGCTGGTCGGCTCCCGGGTGCCGTCGACGACCGTGCCCTCCGCATCGACGAGCACGACGTCCGCGGCGGTCATCGTCTCGTAGTCCACACCGGACGGGGTGACCGCGATCAGGTCCCCGGTGCGCAGCGACAGGTTCCCCGAGGTGCCGACGACGAGTCCGTCGCGGACCATCCGGCGGGACCAGGTGCAGAGCAGCTCGCGGGCGGGGGTGTGGTCGTGGGGGCTCACCGCGGAAGGGTCCCACGGCGCCGGCCGCACACAGTGGATCGTCAGTTCTGGGTACGTGCGGTCCCGGTGCGGCCGCGCCCGGCGACGATGTGTACATGCCCACCACGGAGGACTCCCCGCCGGCCGCCGCTTCCGCCCGCGAGCGGCTCCGGGAGCTGCACACACGGCTCCCGGCCGGGGCGGAGCCCGCGGCGGAGGACCTGGCGCGGATGCTGGAGCTGACCGAGCAGGCGCTGGCCGACGACGAGGCCGCTGCCGCCCTCGGGGAGGACGCCGCCCACCGGCGCAGCACCCGGGTCGTCGTGGTCGCGGCGTCGGGCCTCGCGGCCGCGGTGGTGCTGGTCCTGGTGGTGCTGCTCGTCGTCGGCGGGGTGGGGCCCGCGGAGGTCGGGGCCGGTGCCGGTGGGCTGCTGCTCGCGGGCGGGACCCTGGTGCTGCACCTGCGGTCCGGGGCCGGCGGGCACCGGCGGCGCGCCGTGCTCGCACCGGTCGTCGCCGCGGCCGGGACCGCGGGGCTGCTCGCCGTCGCGATCGGGGCCCCGGGCCCGGTGCGGTTCGTGCCGGCGGCGGCCGCGGTGGTCGCTCTGCTCCTGCTGGCCGGGACCGTCACCGCCCGCGGCGGTGTGCGGTGAGCCCGCGCGACACCACGGCCGACACCGGCCGCAGACTGGACCGGATCGAGGGCGAACTGACCCACCGTCCCACCCGCAAGGACCTCGCGGCCCTGCGCGACGGCCAGGGGCGGCAGGTCCAGCAGGTCGAGCGGCACGAGCGGAGACTGGGGACGCTGGCCCGCGAGGTCGAGGAGCTGGGTGCGGCCCTGGAGGCGGTGCGCCGCCGGTCGGTGCGCGCCGCGAAGGACGCCGCGGCCCGGGTCGACGAGCTCACCACGACCGTCGCCGACCAGGCCGGGCGGATCGAGCGGCTGCACGGCGAGCTCGTCCGGCTCGACGACCGGATGCGGGTCGCGACCGGCGTCCCGGACGCCGATCTCACCCCCACCGGCGCCGACCGGGAGCTGGCCGCGACGGTCCTGCGCGGCCGGGAACACGACCGCGCCCGGCTCGGCGACGCCGACCGCGCCGCACGACGGCACGACGCCGCGGGCCCGGAGCGGTGGGAGCGCGAGCGCGCCGCGGCGGTCCGAGCGGTGCTCGACGCCAGCCGCGCCGTCGCCGACGGGACGGACGGGACCGCCGCCCTCGCCGGCCGGTTCCGGGCCGCCCGGGACCGCCTCGACACCGTCCGCGCGGCCGAGGGCGACGTCCGCGCGGCCGCGGACCGCGCCCGGACCGAGCTGGACGCTGACGCGGAGCGGGAGCTGCGGGACGGCACCGTCGTCGCCGAGGGCCGCGACGCCGGGACCGCGCTGACCGGACGGCTGCGGGAGCGGCTCGTCGCCGCCGTCGACGCGGGGCACCGGCTCCCGCCGTGGTTCACGACGGCACTGGGCTCGGGCCCGCCCGCACCACCGGAGGACTGGTACGAGACCGCCGTCGCGCTCCTGACCCACCGTGTCCTGTACGGGATCGGTGACACCGCCTCGGCGCTCGGCCCGCCGGACGGTCCCGCGGAACGCGCTGCCGAACACTCCGCGCTGGCCCGGCGGATGCGGCCCTACGGTCTGCGCTGACCCGACCGGGGGTCACACCTCCGGGTCGACCCGTGCCCGTCGGGGCGCGCCGGGTGCCGCCGGGGCCGCAGGATCGTGCCACCGCGGACGCCGGGCTCGGCCGGGACGTCACGCGGAGGGCGGTAGGACCCCGACCGCGCCGGCCACCGGCGCAGGAAGCGAGCACATCGTGAGGACCGCCCTGCGTGCCGCCACCACCGCGGCGGGCGCCGTCGCCGCCGCACTCGCCCTGGCCGCCGTCACCGCCGGGACCGCGTCGGCGCAGCCCGCGCCGCCCGCCGAGCCGCCGCTGAGCCCCGCCGACCAGGCCGCCCAGTTCGCCTGCCTGCAGAAGTACCTCGACTTCGGGGCGCTGCCGGGGCAGTCGCTGGAGGACCCGGTGGCGTTCTCGCTGCTGGTCGCGAAGGCCGCCCAGGAGTGCGACGCGGTCCGGGCACCGGCCGCTCCCGCCGCCCCGGTCCCGGGGGCCTGACCGCGGGTCAGAGCAGGTCGCTGCGGCTGAGCAACCCGACCAGCACGTCCTCGGCGTCGACGACCGGGACGACCCGGAACCCGCGCCGGGACAGCAGGTCCTCGGCGTCGGTGAGCGGGTCGCCCGGGTGCACGACCTCGACGTCGCGGGTCATCACCTCCGAGACGGTGCGGGCCCGCAGCCGCCGGCCGCCGTCGAGGGAGCCGTGCATGAGGTCGGCCTCGGAGACGATGCCCAGCAGGTGGTCGCGGTCGTCGACGACCGGGACCGCGGTGAACCGGTAGGACAGCAGGACCTCGGCGGTCTCGTCGAGGGCCAGCTCCGGCGGGATCGCGACCAGCCCGCCGTCGGTCATCACGTCCGCGACCCGCAGCGACGACGTCGGCCGGCCGCCGATCCGGCCCGCACCGCGCGGCGCCATCGCCTCCGGCAGCGGCGCCACCGGCACGACACCGCCGATCCGGCGGGCGGTGCGGCGCAGCCGCCCACCGGAGTGCCGGTGCCGCAGCAGGTCGCTGCGGGTGATCACACCGACCAGGATGCCCTTGTCGACGACGGGCACCAGCCGCAGCTCGCCGTAGACCCGCATGCGGTGCGCGACGATCGAGACGTTCGTCGTCGGGAGCACCGACACGACCTGCTCGGTCATCGCGTCGCCGACGACGGCGTGCGGGTCGTCGCGGTGGCGCAGCACGTCGACCAGCGAGATCACCCCGACCAGGGAGAACCGCCGGTCGACCACGGGCAGGGCGGAGAACCGGGACTCCGCCATCCGCTCCTGCGCCCGGGCCAGCGGTGCGTCCGCCCAGATCGTGACGACGCGTTCGGTCATGACATCGCGGGCACGCACCACCATGGACGCACCGTAACCACGGCGACGGTGCGTCCGCCATCGCTCACCGTTCGAGGTGGCCGAACCGGTGCCGGGTGCGGCTGACCGCCTGCTCCCGCAGCACGGACGGCATCTCCCGGCGTCCGTCCAGCACCACCGGGGTGTCCACGACCGACGCGCCCACCTGGGCGGCGGCCGCCCGCAGACCGTCGGGCACGGTGCCCAGGGCCCGGATCCGCTCGCCCGCGACGGGGACGAGCCCGTCGCCGCCGTGCACCCCGCCCGGGACCTCGCCCGGCGGGACCCCCGGCCCGTGCAGCCGGACCGGGACCCCCGCGGTGGCCGCGGCGAGCAGCACCCGCAGGACGTCGGCGCGGGCGGCACCGGCGCCGCACCACAGCGTCGCCGACGGGGCGGGCCGGTAGCGGAACACGTTGGACTCCGCGGCCAGCCCGGTCGGGTCGTGCTCGATCCCGAACTCGGTGTCCCACGCGCGGGCGTCGGAGGCGGCGGCGCGGGCGAGGCGGTCGCGGGCGGCCGGGTCGAGGTCGGCCGCCGCGGCCAGGACGCGGTCCGCGGCCGGGCCGGACGTCGGTCCCGGCCCGGGGAGGTCGCCGTCGTGCCAGGTACCGAACTGGGCGACGTAGTTGGGTCCGCCGGGCTTGGCGCCCGGGCCGAGCACCGAGCCCTTCCAGCCGCCGAAGGACTGGCGCTGCACGATCGCGCCGGTGATGTGCCGGTTGACGTAGGCGTTTCCGACCTCGACGCGGTCGAGCCAGTGCGCGATCTCGTCGGAGTCCAGGGAGTGGATGCCGCCGGTGAGGCCGAAGCCGGTGTCGTTCTGCCAGGCGATCGCCTCGTCGAGGTCGCGGGCTGCCATCAGGCCGAGCACCGGGCCGAAGCACTCGGTGCGGTGGAACCAGCTGCCCGGCGACACCCAGGCCCGCACGCCCGGTGTCCACACCGTCTCCGAGACCCGGCGCGGGCGCACCAGCCATCGCTCCCCCGGCTCCAGCGTGGTGAGCGCCCGGTGCAGCTTCGCCGAGGGCGCCTCGATGAGCGGGCCCATGGTCGTCGCGAGGTCGGTTCCCGGGCCGACGCGCAGGGTGGTGACGGCGTCGACGAGCTGGCGGCGCAGCCGCCTCCCGGTGGCCGAGCCGGTCGCGGCGGGGCCGACGAGGATGGCCAGCGACGCCGCGGAGCACTTCTGCCCGGCGTGCCCGAACGCCGAGCGCACGAGGTCGGCGACGGCGAGGTCCGGGTCGGCGGCGGGGGTGATGACCAGTGCGTTCTTGCCGCTGGTCTCGGCGACGAGGTTCAGGTCGGGCCGCCAGGACCGGAACAGCGCGGCGGTCTCCGACGAGCCGGTGAGCACGACGCGGTCGACCCCGGGGTGGGTGACGAGCCGGCGTCCGGCGTCGGCCTCGTCGGTGGGCAGCAGCTGCAGTGCCTCGCGCGGGATCCCGCCGCGGTGCAGCGCGGCCACGCCGGCCTCGGCGCACTCGCGGACCTGCGGGGCGGGCTTGAGCAGCACCGGGGCGCCCGCGGCGAGCGCGGCGAGGCAGCCGCCGAGCGGGATCGCGACCGGGAAGTTCCAGGGCGGGGTCACGACCACGACCCGGTCCGGGGCGAACGGGGCGCCGTCGAGCTCGGCGGCGCGCTCGGCGTAGTAGGCGGCGAAGTCGACGGCCTCGGAGATCTCGGGGTCGGCCTCGGCGACGGTCTTGCCCGCCTCGTGCAGCATCACCGACAGCAGCGTTCCGCGGGCGGCGGCCAGCGCGCGGGCGGCGCGGTGCAGCGTCGCGGCCCGCTCCGCGGCGGGGACGTCGCGCCAGCCGCAGGTGCGGGCGCGCTCGACCGCGGCGTCGACCGCGGCCGGGTCGGTGACGACGGGGACCTCGGTCCGGGCGACGGCGGTCGTCGCGGCGCGACGGGCCCACTCCCGGTTCGCGGGCAGTGACGGGTCGGTGTCGGGCTCGGCGCGGAATCCGGCCGGCACCGGGTCCCCGGGCAGCGGGCCGTCGGTCCCGACGGGTGCGGACACGGTGCGGTCCTGGGTGCGGCGCGGGGTGTCGGCGACGGCGTCGCGGTCGCGCACCGAGGCGAGGAACCGCTCCTGGTAGGTCGCCGGACCGCCCGATCCGGGGGCGAACAGCGTGTACAGGTAGCCCTCCGGCGAGGCGTTCTCCTCCAGTCGCCGGACCAGGTACGACACGGCGGTGTCGAAGTCGCCGCGGTGCACGACGGGGGTGTAGAGCACCAGCTGCGAGCCCGGCCCGGACTCCGGCAGGTCGCCCGCGACGGCGTCGGCGAACGCCGGGGCCATGCCCTGCAGCATCTCCAGGTCCAGCTGGGCCCGGGCACCGCGGGCGTCGGCCAGCTCCAGGGCGAGCGCGACGTGGTGCAGGTGGTGCGACGCGACGCCTAGGCGCATCCCGTCGGCGTGCGGGCCGCCGATGCCGCGGTCGAGGAGCCGTACGTAGTTGGCGTCGACCTCGGCCTTGGTGGCGTAGGGCGCCTGCGGCCAGTCGTGCAGCTCGGCGTCGACCCGTTCCATCGCCAGGTTCGCGCCCTTGACCAGGCGCACCTTGATCGGCGCCCCGCCCGCGGCGGCACGGCGGGCGGCGAACTCCCCGAGCTCGTCGAGCGCGGCGACGGAGTCGGGCAGGTAGGCCTGCAGGACGATCCCGGCGGGCAGGTCGTGGAACTCCGGGCGCGCCAGCAGCGTGGTGAACAGCGCGACGGTGAGGTGGAGGTCCTTGTACTCCTCCATGTCGAGGTTCACGAACACGCCGTGCTCGCGGGCGGCCCGGTAGAGCGGCAGCAGCCGGTCCACGAGCAGGTCGCGGCTGCCCTCGAGGTCCCACGGCACGAGCTGGGCGACGACCGAGGACGCCTTCACCGACACGTGGTCGACGCCCGGCCGGCGCAGCAGCGCGATCGTGCGGGCGAGGCGCCGGTCCGCCTCGTCGTGGCCGAGGACCGCCTCGCCGAGCAGGTTGAGGTTCAGCCGGTGCCCGTCGCGCCGGGCCGCGGCAAGGCGGCGGTCCAGGCCGCGCCCGCCCGCGTCGACGATCAGGTGCCCGACCAGGCTGCGCAGCCGCGACCGCGCCGCGGGCACGACGACGTGCGGCAGCGCCGTCGCCAGCCGGCCGCCGGCCCGCAGCAGCAACCGGTCGGTGCCGGTGACGAACGCGGGCAGTGATGCGCCCGCCCCGGCGAGCCGGGCCAGCTCACGGGCCGCGACCCGGTCGTCGGCGGGGCGGGCGACGCGGTCGACGAAGCGCAGCGTGAAGTCGACCCCGGCGGGGTCGTGCATCAGCGCGGCCAGCCGCTGCGTCGGGTCCGCTCCGCGGCCGGAGCCCGACGACGGTGCGGTACCGGTGCGCTCGGTCCAGCGGCGGACGCGCTCGACGGCGCGCCCGGTCAGCGCGTCGTCGAGGGCGGGGACGGGGTGGGTGGGGTGCACGCTCACCCGCCCAGTCTGGACCCACTGTCAGGACCGTGTCACGTCGACGGTGCTGACAATCCGGTGACGACCGCGGTCAGGACTCCGTGAGGTCGGTGCCGGGCAGCGGCCCGAGCAGGGCGAACGCGTCCAGATAGGGCTCGACGTCGCCGCGCTCGGTCCAGGCCCGCAGCTGCGCCGCCGACCGGCGGGTGACCAGGGCACGGGCCAGCTCGAAGTCCGGGGCCCGCACGACGACCGCGGCCCCCGCCTCGTCGCCCGCGGACACCCAGCGGCGGCCGTCACCGACCAGGGCGATCGGCGCCCGGTCACCGACCGCGCCGGCGAACCGGCCCAGGAACGTGTCCATGACCGCGTAGAGGCCGGGGGTGTGCTGCCCGCCGGGCTCGCGCAGGGCACCGCGCAGGTCCTGCTCGTGGATGATCACGTCGCCGAGCGGGCGGGTGTTGTGGGCCGCCATCCAGTCGCGCAGCGGGCCGGTCAGCGACTCCCACTCCGCGACGAGTGCCGCCACGTCGTGGTCCCGCCGCGCCCGCACCTGCCGGTCCGTCCACTCCTCGTTGTGGTCGTCGGGCTCGTCGCCACGCACCACGTCCGCGCCCAGGCCGACCATGTGCGAGAACAGGTCGCGCACCGACCAGTCCGGGCAGGACGGGACCGTCAGCTCCGCGCGCTCGGGCGGCAGGTCCCGCACCAGGTCGATGACCCGGCGTTGCGCCCGGGTCCACTCCTCGATCTCGTCGATACCGCTCACGGGCACCGATCCCACCACGACCGGGGCCCCTGTGCCGTCCCATGGGTGTTTTGCCTGGACCGAGCCCGGGCACCTGGGGATCATCGAACCGGACACGACGGCGACGACGGTCACGGCGACTCCGCCGGACGGCACCGCCGGCACCGGGAACCACCCGGTGCGTCGGTGAGGAGAGGACGAGCGTGAGCAGCCCACCCCCGTACCCGGGTCGCCCCGGGGACCCGCAGGACCCGCACAACCTGGACCAGCCGACGCAGCAGAACCAGCCCTACGGCGGGCAGCAGTACGGCGAACAGCCCGGTCAGCCGTACGGGCAGCAGCCCTACGGTCAGCAGCCGCAGTACGGCGAGCAGCCCACCGGCCAGCAGTACGGGCAGCAGCCCTACGGTCAGCAGCAGTACGGACAGCAGCCCTACGGCGCGCAGGGCCACGACCCGGCCGCCTACCCGGACCGTCCGCCCGCCGGGCCGCCGGGGTGGCCGCAGGGCGGGGCGCCCACGACCCCGCCGCGCAACGGCATCGGGATCGCCGCGCTGGTGCTCGGCATCCTCGCCGTGCTGCTCGGGTTCTTCCTGGTCGGCGCCCTGTTCGGTGTCGTCGCGGTCGCGCTCGGCATCGTCGGGATCAGCCGGGCGTCCAAGGGCGCCGCCACCAACCGCGGGGTCGCGATCACCGGGCTCGTGCTCGGCCTGGTCGGCATCGTCATCGCGATCGCCGTCGTCGCCTTCGGTCTCAGCGTGTTCAGCCAGGTCGGCGGGGACGAGTACGTCAGCTGCGTGCAGCAGGCGGGCACCGACCAGTCCGCCATCGCGCAGTGCCAGCAGGACTTCGAGGACCGCCTCCAGGGGCAGCTGGACCAGGACGGCAACTGACCCCGCGCCCGCGGGCCCCGTGGCCGGTCACCGGTCACGCGGGCCCGCGGCGTGGAACGCACCCCCCGCACCGAACACCAGCCGGGCGAACCGCTCCCCCATCCGCCGGTGCGCCTCGGGACACGGGTGCAGCCGGTCGGGCAGCGGCAGCTCGGCCGCGTCGGCGTCCCCGTAGAGCTCACGGCCGTCGAGGTGGGACAGCGCCGGGTCCTGCGGGGTGCGGCCGGCCACGACCCGGGCGAGCTCCTCGCGGATCACCGACAGCGTCAGCTTCCCCGCCGCCACCTCGGCCGGGTCGCCGGTCGCGCGGAACCGCAGCCGCCCGTCGACGACCTCCGGCGCGCCCGGGCCCGGGGTGTGCTCGTGGATCGGGCACAGCACCGGGGACACCACCAGCAGCGGTGTGTCGGGGTGCCCGTCGCGGATCGTGTCGAGGAACCCGTGCACGGCGGGGGCGAACGCCCGCCGGCGCATCAGGTCGGCGTTGACGACGTTGATCCCGATCTTGACGCTGATCATGGCGGCGGGGGCGTCGCGCAGCGTGCGGGCGACGAACGGGTCCAGCATCGCGCTGCCGGAGAACCCCAGGTTGACCAGCTCGACCCCGGCGGTGCGTGCGGCGAGCGCGGGCCAGGTGGTGCTGGGCCCCGCGGCGTTGCTGCCCTGGCTGATCGAGCTGCCGTGGTGCAGCCACACCGGGCGCCCACCGGTCGGGACGACGGCGACCGGCGCGTCGGTACGCAGCGCGACGACCTCGGTGATCTCGTTGTGCGGCAGCCAGATCTCCACGAGCGCGTCGCGGCCGGGCAGGGTGAACCGCACCGGACCGGGTGGGCCGTCGGTGACCGCGACCTCCCCCGTCGCCGGATCGGTCATCAGGAGCTTCCCGCCGGAGGTCGTGGCGCTGCCCGCCGGCCGGCCGTCGACGATCAGGTCGTAGGCGCCGTCGGGCCGCAGCGGGGCACCGACGAGACCGATCCGGGTGCGCAGGGTCTCCAGCTCGACGGTCCGCGCGGCGGTGCGGAACACGACACGCACCCCGGACGGCTGGCTCTGCGCACCGGCCAGCTGCGGGTCGGTGTTGCGGGCGCGGGCGGGGGCGGGCAGCCGCTGCGGGAGCAGGCCCCGTTCGCCGTCGACGGCGTCGAGGACGCCGTGCAGCAGCTCGGGCCCGATCGCGGTGGTGATCACCCCGGCAGCCTGGCACGCGCGCGGCGCCGGTTCACCCGAGAATCGGGCGGTGCTGATCGCCGCCCTCGTCCAGACCGTCGCGACCGTGCTGCTGGCCGGGATCGCCTGGACCGTGCAGATGGTGGTCTACCCGGCCTTCGCGCTGGTCCCGGCCGGGTCGTGGGCCCGCTACCACGCCGCGCACAGCCGGGCGATCACGCTCGTCGTCGGTCCGCCGTGGGTCGCGCAGGGGCTCGCGACGGCGGCGCTGCTGATCCTCGCGCCCGGCGAGCCGCTGGTGTGGGTGGCCGCGGTGGCGGCCGCCGCGGGTGTCGCGGTGACGCTGCCCGCGGTGTCGCTGCACGGCCGGCTCGACCCGGCCGCGCACCCGGGGGACCTGCGTCGGCTGCTGCGGGTCAACCTGGTCCGTGCGCTCGTGTGGTCGGCCGGGTCCGTGGCGGGGGTCCTGCTGACGACCGCCTCCGGCGCGTGACCCAGGATGGCCGGGTGACTGCGACCGAGGACGAGCGCACGGCGACCGACGACCGCGCGCACACCGGGGTGGACCGCGTGCTGGTGATCGCCGCGCACCCCGACGACATCGACTTCTCCTGCAGCGGCACCGTCGCGGTGTGGACCGCGGCCGGGGTCGCGGTGACCTACTGCCTGGTGACCGACGGCGACGCGGGCGGCTTCGACCCGGCCGTGCCGCGCAGCGACATCGCGGGCATCCGCCGGGCCGAGCAGACCGCCGCGGCCGCCGAGGCCGGCGTCACCGACCTGGTGTTCCTCGGCCACCCCGACGGGCGGCTGACCGTCACCCTGGAGCTGCGCCGGGACCTGGCCCGGGTGATCCGGCAGGTCCGGCCGGACCGGGTCGTCGTCCCGCAGCCGGTGCGCGACCTGCGCAGCATGTACGGCAGCCACCCCGACCACACCGCGACCGGCGAGGCGGCCCTGTGCGCGGTCTACCCCGACGCACGCAACCCCTACGCCTTCCCCGAGCTGGCCGAGGCCGGGTACGAGGCACACACGGTCGGCGAGGTGTGGGTCCTGGGTCCGGCCCCGGCCGACGACCCCGAGGGGGCACGACACGTCGACATCACCGACACGATCGACGTGAAGCTCGCGGCGCTGCGCGCGCACGCGAGCCAGACCGCGCACATGACCGGCCTGGAGGACATGATCGGGCAGTGGTCCGGGTCGCTGGCGAAGCGGGCCGGGTTCCCGTCCGGTCGCCTGGTGGAGTCCTTCCACGCGCTCGACACGCGCTGAGACCCCCGGGCCCGGGTGGGCTCAGGCGGCGGCGCGGATGCGGACGTGGGTGCCCGCGTCGTCGCCCCAGACGTGCAGCAGGTCGCAGAGCTGGCGGGCGATCCAGATCCCGCGCCCGTGCGCGCGGCCCGGGTCCGGCGGGGCCAGGCCGGGCAGCGGGTCGGCGAGCCGTCCGCCGTCGTGGATCTCGCAGACGACATCCTGCTCGGGCGTCCACAGCATGAGCCGCGCCGTGTGCGTCCCGTGGTGGACGGCGTTGGTGGCGACCTCGTTCACCGCGACGGTGACGTCCTCCGCGCGGCTGTCGGGGAACCCCTGGCCGCGCAGTGCCCCGTCGACGGCGCGGCGCACGTCGCGCAGCTGCGTGGCGTCGAAGCGGAACTCCCGTGCGGGGGCGCCGAGCTCGGCGGGCACCGGGGCGCCGAGGCCGTCGAGCAGCCGGCGCGGGTCGGCGTCGACGCCGGTCGGGACGGGTCTGCCGTCGTCGAGGACGAAGGGGTGCGCGCGCCGCACGACCTCGGCGAGGGGCCCGGGCAGGTCGGCCGGGAAGAAGCAGAGCAGCCGCAGCGGCAGGTCGGCCAGGGCGAGCGCCGCGGCCGCCTCGACCTCGCCCCAGTAGGCGCCGCGCGGGTCGTCGAGGTCCGCGGAGTGCTCGACGACGACGGTCACGGGCCCCGCGACAGCCCGGTGGCGGGCGCGCAGGACCCGGGCCAGCCGCGCCGCCTCGGTCTGGCCCGACGGGCCGTCGGGCCCGCAGTCGCGGCGCAGCCGCAGCAGCCCGGCGACGGCGTCCGCGCCGAGGGCCTCGGCGACCCGGCCGCGCAGCGCGACCTCGGTGACCGGGCGGAGCAGGGTCGCCACCGACCCGCCCGCGGCGAGCGCGTCGAGCACGGTGTCGGCGAGCCGGTCGGTCAGGTCGTCGTCGCCGCCGTGCCGGCACAGGGCGTGCACCAGCCCGGTCACTCCGCCGCACCCCCGGCGAGGCCCAGCGCGTCGGCGGGGCAGAGGACGTGCCGCTCGCGGGTGCTCATCTCCAGCTGCGGGGCGAACCCCGCACCGCAGCGTTCGAGCAGCCGGGCCACACCGGGGCGCAGGTTCACCAGCCGCAGCCGCACGCTGACCGGGAGCTCGTCGGCGGCGTGCACGAGGCTGACCGCACCGGCGACGTCGACGAACCGCAGCGCGGACAGGTCCGCGGTCAGCGTCCCCTCGCCGACGTCGCCGCGCACGACCTGGTCGATCAGCCTGGCCAGCACCCGGCGGACCTGGGGCCGGTTGGCGTGGTCGACCTCGCCGGCCAGCCGGACCCGGGCCGGGCCGATCTCGGTGACGCGCAGCAGGCTGTCGTCGTAGAGCGGGGCGGCGGTCAGCTCGGCGGGGTGCAGGCTGCGCATCGTCGCGATGAGCTCGTCGGGGTAGCGCAGGTGGTCGTAGACGCACAGCGCGCGCAGCGGGTGGTCGCGGACGGCGTCGTCGAGCCTGCGGTCGTACTCGTCGAGCACCTGTCCCCCGGGCCGGCGCAACCCGTGGTCCATCTGGCCGCTGAAGCGCAGCCCGGCCCAGCCGTCGTCGAGGGCGGAGGTGATGTTCTGCTCCATCACCCCGGTGAGCTCGTCGAGCGGGGCGTGCAGGGCGGCGCGGGTGAAGTCGCCCGGGACGAGCTGGAACTGCCCGGACCGCAGCGGGCCGGTCACGTCGACGCCGTCGTCGGCCAGGCGGGACAGCACCAGCCCGGCGGTGTCGTCGTCGAAGTAGGCGACCCGCTCCCCCGCCGTGAGCCCCTCGGCCAGGAACGCGGCGACGTCCTCGGCGAGCTGCTCGTCGCTGACCGGCACGGTCAGCACGTGCCGGCGGGGATCCCGTACCCGTGCGGTCACACGTCACCCCCGTCGCGGCGTCCCCGACGGCCCCCCGACAGGTGTGACGCTGCGTACACGATAAGTGATCACGGGTTCCCCGGCGACCCGACGCTGTTGTTCAGGCGCGCCGAGGAGTAGAGTTAGCCGGACCGAACTCCGGTGTTCGGGGCGCACGGAGCGAGCAGGGGGCCCGGGCGCCGATCAGGAGGTGGACGCCATGTTCCGAGCCGCTCCGCAGTCGCGGTCGACCGAGGTGCGCACGGTCGTGCTCGCCGGTGTGCTCATGGTGCTGCTGGCCGTCGCCACGATCGTCTCCGTGCCGCTGGCACCCACCGCCGTCACCCTGGTCCTGGCCGCCGCCGCGCTGGCCGTACGGCCGCTGGTCGTCGCCCACGTGCGCCGCGGCGCCCGGGCCGAGCGGGTCGCCGCACACCGCTGAGGGCACCTACGGTGGGGTCCCGCGACCCGAGGAGCCCCATGACGACCGTCGGCGAGGCCGGCTGGCAGGTGCTGACCGCCCACGGCATCGACACCGTGTTCGGCAACCCCGGCTCGAACGAGCTGCCCTTCCTCGCGGCGATGCCCGACGGGGTGCGCTACGTGCTCGGCCTGCACGAGGGTGCCGTACTGGGCATGGCCGACGGCTACGCCCTGGCCACCGGCGGCCCGGCGCTGGTCAACCTGCACGCGGCGTCCGGGTCGGGCAACGCGATGGGCGCGCTCACCAACGCCGTCTACTCCCACTCCCCGCTCGTGCTGACCGCGGGCCAGCAGGTGCGGTCCACCGTCGGCCAGGAGGTCATGCTGACCAACGTGGACGCGGCCGCGCTGCCACGCCCGCTGGTCAAGTACGCCGCCGAGCCCGCGTCGGCCCAGGACGTGCCGCGTGCGCTGTCCCAGGCGGTGCACACCGCGCTGCTGGCCCCCCGGGGGCCGGTCTACCTCTCGATCCCCTACGACGACTGGTCCCGCGAGGCGGGCCCGGACGCCGCGCACCTGCCGTCCCGGCGTGCGACCGCCGCCGCCGAGCTCGGCGAGGTGGCGCTCTCCGAGCTGGCCGGGGCGCTGGCCGGGGCGGCGAACCCGGTGCTGGTGCTGGGCCCGCAGGTCGACGCGGACCGGGCCAACGACCACGCCGTCGCCCTCGCCGAGCGGCTCGCCTGCCCGGTCTGGATCGCACCGTCGGCGTCGCGGTGCCCGTTCCCGACCCGGCACCCGGCGTTCCGCGGGATCCTCCCGGCCTCGGTGCGCGACGTGTCCGACCGGCTGGCCGGGCACGACGTCGTGCTCGTCGCGGGCGCGCCGGTGTTCCGTTACCACCAGTGGGTCCCCGGTGACCTGCTGCCGGCGGGCACCCGGCTGCTGCACCTGACCGCGGACCCGGCCGAGGCCGCGCGGGCCCCGATGGGCGAGGCGTGGGTCGGCCCGGTCGGCCCGGCGCTGGCCGCGCTCGCCGGACGGGTGCCCGCCTCCGGGCGGGAGCCGCTGCCGCCCCGGTCCGGGCCGCCCGCACCGCAGGGCGCCGAGGACCACGTGCCGCCGCAGCAGCTGTTCGCGCTGGTCCGCGACGCGGCCCCGGCCGGGACCGTGCACGTCTGCGAGTCCACCTCGACCATCGACGACTTCGTCGCCCAGGCCGATCTCACCGAGCCGGGCAGCTACCTGTTCCCCGCCTCCGGCGGGCTGGGGTTCGGGCTGCCCGCCGCCGTCGGGGCGCAGCTGGCCCACGGCGAGGCGCGCCGGGTGGTCGCACTCGTCGGCGACGGGTCGGCCAACTACGGCATCACCGCGCTGTGGACGGCGGCGCAGTACCGGGTGCCGGTGGTCTTCGTGATCCTGCGCAACGGCACCTACGGTGCGCTGCGCGGCTTCGCGGGGCTGCTGGGCACCGGGGAGACACCGGGCCTGGACGTCCCCGGCCTGGACTTCGTGAAGATCTCCGAGGGCTACGGCGTCCCGGCGGTGTCGGTGTCCGACGCCGCGTCGGCGGCGGCCGCGCTGAAGGACGCGTTCGCTGCCGACGGGCCGCGGCTGGTCGAGGTCGTCACCGCGCCCGGGCTGGGCTGAGCACGGACGGTCGTCCTCGGGCGACGCAGCTCAGGAGGGCGGGACCAGACGGTGGAACCGCCAGAGCTCGTGGTCGATCGGCAGGATCTCGACGTCGGCGAATCCCGCCGCCCCGGCGTAGCTCCGCAGCGTGTCCATCCGCATGACCGCCCCGGTCGCCGCCGAGTCCCGGCTGCTGAGGCTGTCGGGGAGGCACACCAGGACGCTGAAGCCGTATCCGAGGCGGTCGACGTCGCCGGCGGGGGCGGTGAACCGGTCGGCGGTCCGCAGGTCCCCGACCAGGACCGTTCCGCCCGGACCGGCGAGGCGCCGCACGGCCCGCAGCGCCGCCACCGGGTGCGGCAGGTCGTGCAGGCACTCGAACGCCGTCACCAGCGCGCACGTCCCGTCGCCCACGGCGCGGGCGATGTCGCACTCGTGGACCGTGATCCGGTCGGCCAGACCGTGGGCGGCGACGTTGGCCCGGGCGAGCCGCACCGACTCGGGGTCGACGTCGTAGGCGTCGACGAGAACCCGTGGAAAGGCGCGAGCCATGCCGATCGCCGCCCAGCCCGCTCCGCAGCCGACGTCGGCGATCCGGGCCGGGGGGTCCGACCGCAGGCGCTCCACGACGCCGGGTACCACCGGCAGCCAGTCCTGTGCCAGCAGCCGCAGGTAGGCCGGCCGGTTGAGGTCCGCCTCGGACTCGCGCATGTCGGCCCCGTACTCGGCCCAGGGCACTCCCCCTCCGTCACGGGCGCAGTCCGCGACAGCCGGTAACGACCGCGCCGCGGCCGCCAGCTGGCGGGCCAGCGGCGCCAGGAATCGGAGACCGTCGGCCTCGGTCAGGACCTCGTCGACCCCCGCTGCGGGCTCGTAGCGGCGGAGCTGCGGGTCGTCCTCCGGGGTCGGTCCGGGTCCGGTGCGCACCCGGAGCAGTCCGGTGGCGGCCTGCTGTTCGAGCCATTCGCGGACCCAGCGCGGAGCCGTGCCGCTCTTCGCGGCCAGCTCGGCGGCCGTCAGGCCGCCGGTCCCGGCCAGGCACCGGTAGAGGCCCAGCCGGTCGCCCAGGGCCACCGCGAGGATGTCCATGGTCGCCAGCGAGGCGTCGAACAACCGTGCCGCGACGGCCTCCGCGGGATCCGTCGCCGTCACCTCCGCGCTCCCGCGACGGCCGTGTCGCACCCGGCCGGCGACATGGTCGGCCAGAGCGTCACGGCGCGGGCGGGGACGATCCCCAGGCCGGGCTGGGTCCGCCGGGTGGCGGCCTCGTCGACGGTGAACCGCTGCACCACGAGGTCGGCGAGATGGGGACACAGCACCAGGGTCCGGAACAGCCGGGACTCGACGAACGCGTCCGCGGCCCCGGCGTGGGCGAAGAGATGTACCGAGCCGTGGGTGCCGTCTCCGGGGTTCCCGAGCCAGATCGTGGCCAGCAGGCCCGGGGTCTCGGCGAGGGCCGGGGCCAGCTCGCCGCAGAACGCGCGGTAGCCGTCGGCGGTCAGGTCGCGGAGCCGGTGGGTGATGAGGAAGGTCTGCACGGCGACCATGCTCGGCTTCCGGACGCCCCTGGCTCGTCGGCCGGTCGCGCCGATCCCGGTGGCGTGACCGGCCCAGCCCGTTCGGCTCAACCGCCGGTGATGCCGCGCTCGGCCGCGATCCGCGCCGCCTCGGTCCGCGTACGGACGCCCAGCTTCAGGAGCAGGTTCGACACGTGACGGCTCGCCGTGCGCTCGCTGATGTGCAGGGTCGACCCGATCGCGCGGTTGGAGCACCCGCCCGCGACGAGCCGCAGCACCTGCGTCTCGCGGGGTGACAGTCCCGCGGCCGGGGCCTGCGTCCCGGCCTCGGTCTCGGCCTCGACGAGTCCGGCCAGCCAGCCGTCGACGCTGCGCGGACCGAAGTCCAGGACGACCGCCTGGTGGGCCACCCCCTCGACGACCACCGGGTCACCGACCGGGGCGAAACCGAGGGGCAGGAACACCGGCCCGAGCTCGGCGAGGTCGACGACCGTGGAGTACAACCGCCGCAGGCGCGGACGCAGCTCCACGTAGACGCGCTTGACGTCCAGCCAGCAGGCCGAGACCGCCGCCGACCGCAGCTCGCCGGAGTCGCGGCCGAGCCACCTCCGCATCAGCAGTACCCGGTCGTCCGGTCCCGGCGGACTCGCCAGGAGGTGCTCGCGCCAGGGGCGGGTCACCGGGTCGGCGGCCAGCACGTCCGGGGCGGCCGCTGCCAGCTCGACGATCTGCACGAAGGCGGCCACCGCGCCGTCCGCGCCCCGGGCCACGGCGAACGTCTCGGGGTGCCGGTCCCACCAGCGGGTCAGCGCCCGCACGCCATCCGGTGTCTCGTGCCGGGCCGCGATCGCCAGCACCGCGGGCCCGTCGTGGGCGCGCGCCGGCTCCACCGAGTGCTCGGGTCGTGCGCTCGGGAAGCAGGCGTCGCGGACCACCGGGTTCTCGATCAGGAACATCAGGTCCGCGGTGTACTGCCACAGCCGCCCGCCCGGGGGTGCCGGTCGGGCGGCGTAGTGGCGGACCGCACGCTGCCGGTACTCGCGGCGGGCGTCGGGGTCGCGCAGGGCGAGCTCCCGCCCCACGGTGTCCCGCACGACATCGTGCAGGAGCAGGCCGTCCTGTGCGACCTCGGTGATCGGCAGGGCGCGCAACGCACCGAACGCGGCTCCCGCGTGCTCGTCGCCGACCATCGCCCGCAGGACCGGCTCGGTGACACGGCGGACGGTCGAGGCCGCCTCCACCGCGGTGACGGTGGCCGCGGGCAGCCCTCCGAGGAAGGCGTCCAGCAGCTCCGGCAGCACGGCCGTGCCGTCCGCACCCGCACGAGCGACCGCCGCCCCCAGCTCCAGGGCGAGCGGGTGGCCCCGGGCGAAGGCGTTGAGCCGCCGCGCCGCGGGGCCGTCGAGTCCACGGTGGCGCAGCATCGCCGACGCGTCCGCCTCGTCCAGGGCGTCGAGCCGGATCTCGGCGACCAGACCCGTCCAGCCGGCCGCGGTGTGCCACGCGGCCGCAGGTCGATCTCGTCCGGCGATCACGGTCACGACCGAGGTCGGCAGTGCCGGTAGGAACCGGGTGCGCAGCCAGCCGTCGAGCAGACCGAGCACCTCGTAGGTGTCGACGACCAGCACCGTCCGGACGTGCTCCCGGAGCACCCCGACGATGTCCGCCGTGCCCGGGTCGACCTGCCGGATCCCGAGCGCGGTCGCCATCGCCCGCCGGAATCCCCGCGGGGTCGGCTCCACGTCCCGCCCGTCCAGGACGACGGCCGCCACCCCGGCGACCGCGGCACGGTCCACGAAGCGTCCGAGCAGCGTCGACTTGCCGATCCCACCCGGACCGTGGACGAACGCGACCAGCGACGCGGGTTCCGACGGTGCCAGGAACGCGTCCAGGGCGGCGATCTCGCGCCGCCGCCCGAAGAACCGCGGGGCCGCTCCGGCGGCCAGTCGGTCCGCGATCGTTCCGGTCATAGCGGGCCTCCGCCGTCCCTGTGGCTCGGGACGTCCACGGTAGGACGGCGTCCGGGACGCCGGTAGGGCCGAAGGGTCCGGGAGGCCACACCCGGACCACGTCCTGACCGGGCGCGCGGGCGGGTCGTCCGGCTCAGGACGCCGGCACCGGTCTCACGCGACAGCCAGCGCGGCGTAGCGGCCCGCGTCGGCGAGCAGCTCGTCGTGGCTGCCGGACTCGACGATCCGGCCGTGGTCGACGACGGCGATCCGGTCGGCGTCGCGCACCGTCGACAGCCGGTGCGCGATGGTGATCGTCGTGCGGCCGTGGGCCAGCGCGTCGAACGCGGCCTGCACGGCCCGCTCGGTGCGGGTGTCCAGCGCGCTGGTGGCCTCGTCGAGGACCAGCACCTTCGGGTCGCGCAGCAGCGTCCGGGCGATGGCGATGCGCTGCTTCTCCCCGCCGGAGAAGCGGTGCCCGCGCGACCCGACGACGGTGTCGTAGCCGTCCGGCAGGCCGGTGATCAGGTCGTGGACCTGTGCGGCGCGCGCGGCGGCCTCGATCTCGGCGTCGGTGGCGTCCGGACGGGCGTGGCGCAGGTTCTCCCGCACGGTGGCGTGCAGCAGGTAGGTGTCCTGCCCGACGACGCCGACGATCCGGGTGAGGTCGGCGGCGGCCATGTCCCGCAGGTCCACGCCGTCGATGGTGACCCGGCCCGCGGTCGGGTCGTGCAGCCGCGCGACCAGCCCCGCCAGGGTGGTCTTGCCGGAGCCGGTCTCGCCGACCAGCGCCAGGGTGGTCCCGGCCGGGACGTCGAGGTCGATCCCGGCGACGGCGGCGGCGTCGCTGCCCGGGTAGGCGAAGGTGACGCCCTCGAGGCGCACGTGCCCGCGGACGCGGTCGTGGTCCACCGCGACCGGGTGCTCGGGCTCCACGACGTCGACGGTCAGGTCCAGGTACTCGAAGATCCGGGCGAACAGCGCCAGCGACGCCACGATCTGGACCCCGACGCTCAGCAGCCCCATGACCGGCCGGAACAGCCCGCCCTGCAGCGCGGTGAACGCGACCAGGGTGCCGATGCTCATCGTCCCGGCCGCGAAGGGCAGGCCGGCGGCGAGGTAGATGACCGCCGGGACGGCGGCGAACACGACCTGGGTGACGGCCATCGTCCAGCGTCCGGCGAGCTGGGAGCGCAGCTCCAGCCCGATCAGGCGCGACGAGGAGTCGGTGAACCGCCGGGTCAGCTCCGGTCCGCTGCCGAGGGTCTTGGACAGGGCGACGCCGTCGACGGACAGGCTCTCCTCGACGGTGACGTTGAGGTCGGCCAGCTCCCGCTGCTGGGCGGCGGTGATCGCGCGGCGGGTGCGGGCGACCCGGCGGGTCAGCAGGATCGCCGGGGGCAGCACGACGAGCGAGACCAGGGTGAGCTGCCAGGACAGTGCGAGCATGGCGACCAGGGTCGCGACGGTGGTGGTCAGGTTGGACGCGACCGAGGTCGCGGTGTTCGTGACCACCGACTGCATGCCGCCGATGTCGTTGGTGATGCGCGACTGCACCTCACCGGTGCGGGTGCGGGTGAAGAAGGCCAAGCTCTGGCGCTGCAGGTGGGCGAAGACGCCGGTGCGCAGCCCGTGCATGACCTCCTGGCCGATGCGGGTGGAGATCCAGGTCTGGGCGACGCCGAGTGCGGCGGTGACCGCGGCGACCGCGACCATCCCGCCGGCGAGCCAGGCGAGCAGGGCGACGTCGCGCTGCGGCAGCGCCACGTCGATGACCTCGCGCAGCAGGAACGGCGAGGCCATCCCGACGATCGACGAGGCGACGATCGTCGCGACGACGACCGAGAGCGGGCCCCGGTGCGGGGCGAACAGGGCGCCGATGCGCCGCAGCGAGACCGCGCGGGCCTGTTCCTTCTCCTCCGGGGAGGAGGTACGGGTGTCGGGCCGGCCGGGCCGGTTCGGGGGTCGGGGGTCCAAGGAGTGCTCCTCACGATGCTGTGGTTACCTCACTATGAGGCAGCAACAGCATCGCTTGCTAGTCTGTTCCCGTGCCGGACCGGGACCAGACCAGGACCTCGCGCAGCGACCTCGTCGACACGTTCTGGTCGGTGGCGCGCTCGCTGCGCCACGCCTCGGCCGAGCGGCTGGCGGGCTGGGGCCTGACGCCGTCGCAGGCCCGGGCGCTCGGCACGCTCGTCCGTCACGGCGAGATGCGCCCGGGCGCACTGGCCGGGCACCTGCGCATCACCCCGCGCTCGGCGACCGAGGTCGTCGACGCACTGGCCGGGCTCGGGATGGTCGAGCGGGCCACCGACCCTGCGGACCGGCGGGCGGTGCTGGTGCGGGTCACGGACAAGGGCGCGGCGACGACGCAGGCCGTGCGGGCCGCTCGGGCCGACGGCGCCGAGGCCCTGTTCGCCCGGCTGTCCGATGCCGACCGTCGCGAGCTGACCCGGATCCTCGGCGTCCTGCGCGACGGGACCGACGGGCACCGCCCCTGCTGAGCGCCGGCGTGGTCCGCCGCTCCCGGGCGAGGCCGGGTCGCCGGGCTCAGGGCCCGGTGGGGTCCGACCGGCCGCACCCCGTCGGCGGCCGCGACCCCCGGTCGCGCCCGGTCCGGACCACGGCCCGCACCGCCGTCCCGGCCGCCAGGACCACCGCCCCGGTGAGCACCGACACCGGGGGCAGCAGCACCGCCAGCAGCACGCAGCCGAGCAGCCCGGACCCCGACAGCGCCCGTCGCCACGGCCGGTCGCGGTGCAGGGTCAGCGCCGCGGCGTTCGCGACCGCGTAGTACAGCAGCACCGCGAACCCGGACAGACCGATCGCGGTGACCGGGGCGGCGGTCAGGACCAGCAGCAGCACGACGGCGCCGGTGGCCAGCTCGGCGCGGTGCGGCACCGCGAACCGCGGGTGCACCGCGGCCAGCGCGCCCGGCAGCTCCCGGTCGCGCGCCATCGCCAGCACGGTGCGGCCCACCCCGGCGACCAGTGCCAGCAGCACCCCGGCCGAGGCGAGGGCACCCCCGACCCGGACGAGCGGCGCCGTCGGGTCCCCGGCCGCGGTGGCCAGCGGCGCAGCGGAGGCCGCCAGTGCGTCCGGACCGGCGGCCCGCAGCGCCGCGACCGCGACGACGGCGTAGACCACCAGCACCAGGCCGAGCGCGAGCGGGATCGCCCGCGGGATGGTGCGGGCGGGGTCGCGCACCTCCTCACCGAGGGTGGCGATGCGGGCGTACCCGGCGAAGGCGAAGAACAGCAGCCCGGCCGCCTGCAGCACCGCGAGCGGACCGGCGCCGGCCCAGCCGTCGAACGGGGAGACGACGGCCGGCCGGGAGAACGCGGCGACGACCACCGCGGCCAGCACGGCGACGGTGCACACGACCAGCAGCCGGGTGACGAGCGCGGTGCGGGTGATGCCGCGCAGGTTGACCGCCACCATCGCGACGACGGCCGCCGCCGCGACCGCGCGGGCGTGCTCCGGCCACGCGTAGGAGCCCAGCGTCAGGGCCATCGCGGCGCACGAGGCGGTCTTGCCGGTGACGAACGCCCACCCGGCGAGGAACCCCCACGTCTCCCCCAGCCTGCGACGCCCGTACACGTAGGCGCCCCCGGACTCCGGGTACCGGGCGGCGAGCCAGGCCGAGGACATCGCGTTCGCCGTCGCGATCGCCCCGGCCACCAGCAGCGCCGGGAGCAGCGCGGTCCCGGCGATCGCCGCGGCGGGCCCGAACACCGCGAACACCCCCGCACCGAGCATGGAGCCGACACCGAGGACGACGGCGTCGCCGGTACCGAGCCGGCGCTGCGGGGTCGTGTGCACGTGCTCACCCTTCCCCCGCGTGCGACCGGCCGGTCGGCGGGGTACCCGGCGGCTCATGGGACAGACCGCGCACGACCGGCCGCTGACGTTCACCATCGGGCGCGAGGAGCTCGTCGTCCGGCAGCGGTACGAGGTGCTCAGCATCGTCAACGACATCCTGGTCGCGCTGTGGTTCGTGATCGGCAGCGTGCTGTTCTTCCACGAGGCCACCACCTACGCGGGGACCTGGCTGTTCCTCATCGGCTCGATCGAGCTGATGATCCGCCCGGTGATCCGGCTCGCGCGCCGGGTGCACCTGCGGCGGCTCACCGGGGCGCCGCCGGAGGCGGGCCACGACTTCTGACCCGTCCCGCTCAGCCCGCCCGCCGGGTGTCCCCGAGCAGACCGGGGAGCACCGCGACCCCGTCGACGACGTCGGTCGGCCCCGCCGCGCGGAGCTCGGCGCGGCCCTGCGCCCCGGTGAGCACCGCGACGACCCGCCCGGCCCGGGCGTTGCGGCCGGCCTCGACGTCGAGCACGGTGTCCCCCGCTGTCAGGACCGCCGCCGGGTCGGCGACCCCGGTCAGCGCCATCGCGCGCCGGATCATCGCCGGGTCGGGCCGTCCGGCCGCGACCTCCTCGGCACAGACCACGGCGTCGAGCTGCCCGGTGAAGCGCCCGGGGAGCGCGGCCAGCAGCGGGTCGGTGACCTGCCGGTCGAACCCGGTGGTCAGCACCACCGCGATCCCGGCCGCGCGCAGCGCGGCCAGCGCCTCGGGGACCCCGGGCAGGGGACGCGGCGGGGACGCGGCGTAGGCGTCGGCGAGGCGGGCGACGAAGGCGTCGTGCAGGCCCTCGACGGCGCGGGCGTCGCGGACGCCGGTGAGCGCGCCGAGGGCCTCGCGCTTGTCGGCCCCCATCCAGCGGCGGATCGCGACGTCGTCGGCCGGATGCCCGGCGCGGGCGACGACGTCGGCGAGGACCCGGTAGACCGCTCCCCCCTCGTCGACGGTGGTCCCGGCGATGTCCAGTGCGGCGAGGCGGATCACGTGTCACTCCCGAGACGGCGGCGGACCAGCGCGGACAGCTGGTCGACCGCGACGATCAGCACCAGTACGACGAGGATGTGGGTGAGCATCTCGTCGAACCGGAACAGCTGGATGGACTGGTTGATGAGGAACCCGATGCCGCCGGCGCCGACCAGGCCGAGCACCAGCGACGAGCGGACGTTGACGTCGAAGCGGTAGAGCAGCAGCCCCACCAGCTGCGGGGTGACCGACGGCAGCAGCGCGTGCACGGCGACCTGCAGCCGTCCGGCGCCCGCGGAGCGCAGCGCGGTGGGCGGGCCGGGGTCGGCGTCCTCGACGGTCTCGGCCCAGAGCTTTCCCATCACGCCGATGTTGTGCAGGACCAGCGCGAGCACCCCGGGGAACGGGCCGAGCCCGACCGCGGTGACGAAGACCAGTGCGAACACGACGTCGGGCACGGCACGCAGGAACGACAGCAGGCCACGGGCGGCCTGGTAGGTGACCGGCCCGGGGGCGGTGCCGCGCGCGGCGGCCAGGGCGAGCGCCAGAGCGAACGGGATCGACAGGGTGGTGCCCAGCAGCCCGATCCACAGGGTGACCAGGGCCCCCTGCAGGCTCGGCCCCAGGACCGCCCAGGACAGGTCGGGCGGGATCGCCTCGGTGAGGAACTCGGCCATGCCGTCGGCGCCGCCGAGCAGCGTCGCGAACGACATCTCGGTGGTGCGCCAGGCGATGACGTGCACGACGAGCAGCACGACGACGACCGTCGCGGCCAGGGCGAGGGTGCGCGGGTCGCGGCGCCGCGGCGGGACGGGCACGCGGCGGACGTCCGGTTCGGTGGTGGTCACGGTGCGGCCTCCAGGGCGGCCGCCGGCTCACGTTGGTCGGCGGTGTCGGGGTAGAGCGCGCGGACGTCGCCGCCGGGTGGTCCGTCGAGGACGACGTGCCCGGACCGCAGCCCGACGACGCGGTCGGCGTGCCGGGCGGCGAGGTCGGGCTGGTGCAGGACGGCGAGCACGGCGAGGTGCTCGGTGTGGGCGAGCGCGGCGAGCAGGCCGAGCACCTGCTCGGCGGCGGCCGGGTCGAGCGCGGACACCGGCTCGTCGGCGAGCAGGACCCGGGCGCGCTGGCACAGCGCGCGGGCGACGGCGACCCGCTGCTGCTGCCCGCCGGACAGCGACCCGGCGCGGTCGTGGGCGCGGTCGGCGAGGCCGACGCGGTCCAGGCAGCCCATCGCCTCCTCCCGCAGCTCCCGCGGGAACAGGGCCGGGACCAGCGAGGACCGCAGCGGGAGCCGTCCCAGAGCGCCGGCGCAGACGTTGTCGAGCACGGTGCGCCGGGTGACGAGGTGGATCCGCTGGAAGACCAGGGCGACGTCGAGTCGTCCGCGCGGCCTGCCGTCGACGAGCACCCGGCCGAGGTGCGGGGTCAGCCCGGCGGCGGCGCGCAGCAGCGTCGACTTGCCCGATCCGTTGGCGCCAAGGACGGCGAGCAGCTCCCCGGCGTGGACGTCGACGTCGACGCCGGGGAGGACCTCGCGGTCGCCGTAGCGCACCCGGGCGCCGCGGACCGCCAGCAGCGCGCTCACTGGACGTCCTTCTCGGTCAGGCCGAGCGTGCGGGCCAGCTCGAACAGCGGTGCGTAGGTGTCGCGGGTGACCGGGACGAGCTTCCCGGGCGGGGTGACGTCGAGCAGCGCGCCGATCTCCCCCACCGCCTGCGGGTCGAGGTTCAGCAGGGCGTCGGTGACGGCGGCCTTGAAGGCCGGGTCGAGGTTGCCGCGCACGGTCACCGGGTCGTTGGGGATCGGCGCGGAGGTCCAGACCCGGCGGAACCCGGCCGGGTCGAACGTCCCCGACGCGGTGGCCGAGGCCAGCTGCTGGGAGTTGATCTCGGCGGCGTCGACGGTGCCGTTGGTCAGCGCGAGCAGCGCCTCGGGGTGGCCGCCGGCGTAGTCGACCCGGACGTCGGCGGGGGCGAGCCCGGCGTCGAGGAGCGCCTTGCGGGGGAGGGCGTCGCCGGAGGTGGAGCCGACCGACCCCAGGGCGAGGGTGCGGCCGCGCAGCTGGGCCACCGTGGTGACGTCGGAACCGCGCGGCACCCAGATCCCGGCGGTGTAGGCGGACAGCTCACCGGTCGCGGTGCCGAACGAGGCGACCGGTTCGGCCCCGGCGCGCTCGGAGGCGAAGACGTAGCCGAGCGGGCCGAAGATCCCGATCTCCAGGCGGTCGTTGCGCATGGCGAGGACCTCGGCCGCGTAGTCGTCGGTGACCTGAACCCGGACCGGGCAGCTCAGCCGGCGTTCGAGGGCGTCGCCGAGGATCTCCGCGGCGGGCACGAGCTTCGCCGGGTCCTCGAAGGGTTCGATGCCCATCCGGATCTGCCCATTGGGGCAGGTGGGCGACTCGGCGGCGGCGGGGCCGGACGGGCCGGAGCAGGCGGTGAGGGCGAGGCTCGCGGCCAGTGCGGCGACGACGAGCAGGCGGGGGCGGCGCATGGGGGGTCTCCCGTTTCAGAGGACGCGGTCGAGCACGGCCGGTGCGAGGCCGAACGCGGTGGTCATGCCGATGCCGGAGGTGACCGCGACGGCGGTCGTCGCCGGTGCGACCGGGCGGATCAGGAACTCGCCGGGGGCGTCGGCGTAGACGCCCCGCCAGCGGCGGACGACGTCGACGCCGGTCCCGAGCAGCGCCCGGGTCTCGGCGAGCAGCAGGTCGTCGAGGGTCTCGTCGGTCCAGGGCTCGGGCGTGCGGTCGTAGTGGTGGGTGTCGCCGACGACGAGGTCGCCGCCGGGCAGCTGGGTGAGCATGTGGTTGACGCCCGCGTCGAGCAGGTCCGGGCGCTCGGTGCGCCAGCGCTCGCGCAGCGCTGCGGCGCCCGCGGTGCCCGACAGGGCCGGGTAGCGCAGCATCGAGCTGCCGGTGAGCACGGCCGGGCCGATCGTGAGCGGGGTGTGCGGGCGGACCTGCAGCATCTGCAGGACGCAGCGCCGCAGGCCC
Organism: Pseudonocardia sp. DR1-2; assembly: GCF_023717215.1. NCBI lineage: Bacteria > Bacillati > Actinomycetota > Actinomycetes > Pseudonocardiales > Pseudonocardiaceae > Pseudonocardia > Pseudonocardia sp. DR1-2. Next base: position 751,298 of record NZ_JAMQOF010000001.1, read on the forward strand.
GCGTCGTCGGCGAGGCCGGGGACGAGGCGGTCCAGGTCGTGACCGACGCAGAGGAGGACCCGGTGGGCCCGGAACTCCCCACGCCCGGTGCGGACGACCACCGGGCCGTCACCGCTCGCGTCCCCGATCCCGCCCGCCCCGGTCTCACCGGACCCGGCGCCGGCCCCGTCGATGCCGTGTACCGGGCAGCCGAAGTGGATCTCGGCACCGGGCCGGGCCGCGAGCCACACCGCGATCGCCCCGGCCGCCCGGCGCTGCTCGACCCGCAGGTCGCGCGGCAGGAACGCCCCGCCGTGCAGGCCGTCCTGGGCGACCGGGACCCGGTCGACGACCTGCGCCGGGTCGAGCAGCTCGACGTCGTCACCCCGGGTGGCCGCGAGCTCCTCGAGCGCGGCGCGCTCCTCGGCCGACCGGGCGACGACCACGGTGCCGCACTCGGCGACGCCGAACCCGGCCGCGGCACCCAGTCGCAACCAGGTGCCGCGGCCGCGGGTGGCGAACTCCAGCGCGTCGCCGGTCTGGGCGGTGAGGCAGCCGTGGCCGAAGTTGCGCACCGTGGCCCCGACGGCGTGCTCGTCGCGCTCGAGCACGGTCACGTCCAGGCCGCGCTCGACGGCCTCGACGGCGTGGGCGAGGCCGACGACGCCGGCCCCGACGATCAGGAGGTCACTCGTCCGGGTCACGGCGGCGACGGTGCCAGCCGGATGTCCCGGACCGCAATGACTTGTCGATACAAGTCGGCATCCGTTCACCTGCCCGACCTCTGGACGTCGTGCTCAGCCGCCTGTCGCTTGTAGAGTCACCATCCGTGGGGACCCCGTTGCACCGCACGCTGGCCGACGAGCTGCGCACCCGGATCCGCAGCGGCGCGATCGGTGTCGGGGAGGCGCTGCCGTCCGAGGCCGAGCTGTGCCGGGAGTTCTCGGCGTCGCGCGGCCCCGTCCGCCAGGCCCTGGCCGCCCTGCGCGACGAGGGCCTGATCGGCGGCGGGCAGGGCCGGCGCCCGGTGGTGCTCGACGCGGTACCCGCCCAGCCGTTCGAGTCGTTCCTGTCCTTCACCCGGCGTGCGGAGCTGACCGGCCACGTCCCGGGCCAGCGCCTGCACGAGATCGCGCTGCGGCACCCGTCGCCCGCGGTCGCGGCGGCGCTGGGCCTGGAGCCCGAGGACTACGCGGTCCAGCTGATCCGGCTGCGCCTGCTCGACGACCGTCCCGCGATGCTGGAGCGGATGACCTACGTGGAGAAGGTCGGGCGCGCCCTGCTCGATGCCGACCTCAACGCCGGGTCGATCTACGCCCTGCTCACCGGCCAGGGCGTCGACCTGCACGCGGCCCGGCACACCTTCGACGCCGTCGCCGCCGACGAGCTCGACGCGTCCCTGCTCGACGTCGAGGTCGGACACCCCCTGCTCCGCGAACGGCGGCTGACCTGGGACTCCGCCGGGGACGCCCTCGAGTGGTCGGAGGACCGCTACCGCCCGGACGTCGCGACCGTGACGGTGACGAACACCCGCAGCGGGCGGGGTGGGTTCGCGCGGGAGTGAGCGGGCGGGAGCGGGTTGACCCGCGGGTGGGCGGCGACGCGCTCCCGCCGGCGACGGCGGGGCCCGGGCCGGGAGTCGCACCGCCACCGTCGCCGCCGCCCGGAGGTGCCCCTGTCCTGAACTCGCTTACCGGGTAAGCGGATCGACACACATCCCCTCCGGATCCGGGAGAAGGACCGCACTGCCGCATCGGTTCGTGCGATGGCCCGGCCCGCGCCCGGCGACCGGGAGCGACGTCAGGGACGCACGGCCTGGCGCGGCTCCGCACCCGGCGCCCCGGCGGCGGCGAAGGCGTCGTCGAGCGCGTCGAGGGACCACGGGCCACCGGTCAGCTCGGCGAACGGGAACCGCGTGTGCTCCGCGACGAGGAACGCGACCGCGGCGGCGAGGTGACGGGGGGCGTAGTTGTGCACGCCGACGACCGTGTGCAGCCCGCGGACCAGGCGTTCCGGGTCGAGTCCCACCGCGGGGCCGGGCGAGACCGACCCGGCGAGGACGGCGGTGCCGCCGACGTCGAGCGCGTCGAGGCAGGCGCGCACGGCGGCGGGTGCACCGGACAGCTCCAGCGCTACGTCGAACGCCCGCTCCGGCGGGGTCCCGACCGTGTCCGCGGCGCCGAAGCGGCGGGCCCGGTCGCGGCGGTCGGCGTGCGGGTCGGCGACCACGACCTCGGCGCCCGCGCGGGAGGCCATCGCCGCCGCGGTCACACCGAGCATGCCCGCACCCGTCACCAGCACTCGCGCTCCCGGGCCCGGCGAGCCGGCGGCGTCGAGGACCGCGGCGACCGTGGCCGTCGCGCACGAGGCGGGTGCGGCGACCTCGTCGGGCACCGCGTCGGGGACGACCACCGTCGCCGTGCCCGGGGTGAGCAGGCAGTGGGTGGCGAAACCGCCGGTCAGCGGGCGGGCCTCGTCCAGCGGGGCGTGGCCGTACTTGTGCAGGTCGGTGCACTTCTGGGGGATCCCGCGACGGCAGCGGCGGCACTCCCCGCAGGACGCGGCGACCGAGAAGACGATCCGGTCGCCGGTCCGGACCGGCGCGCCGTCGACGTGGCGCAGGCCCGGCGCCGTCGCGACGACCCGCCCGACCTGCTCGTGCCCGAGCACCCCCGGCACCGGCGACGAGCGGTGGCCGCGGGTCGTGTGCAGGTCCGAACCGCACACCGTCGCCAGGTCGACCGCCACCAGGACCTCACCCGGCCCCGGCTCGCCGAGCGCGGTCGTGACCAGGCGGAACGGGGCGCCGACACCGTCCCAACGGGCGTAGCGGGCGGTCGTCACGGGAGCTGCCATGCCCGCGACGGTCGCACCACCTCGCCGGCCCGTCCACCACCCTGTATGGACAAGTTGGTGAACGCACGGCGGCGCGGTTCGCCGACACCGGGCGGGGGTACGCCGTGCGGGCACCGCACGAACGACCCGGAGGCACCCCGATGTCCGACAGCACGCTCAGCAAGGACCCGACCGCGGACCCGGCGGAGCACGAGGCGTACTTCCCGTCGCCGTACTCGCTGGACGCCTACACCGCGCCGAGGACCGACTTCGACGGTCTCGCCACCGAGCGGAACGCCTGGTCCGGCGGACGCTGGAAGGTGCTCGTGCTGGCCACCGACGAGCGCTACCTGCGCATGGGCAATGGCACCTTCTTCTCCACCGGCAACCACCCGGTGGAGACCCTGCTCCCCCTGCACCACGTCCTGGAGGCCGGGTTCGGCGTCGAGATCGCGACGCTCACCGGCAATCCGGCGAAGTTCGAGTGGTGGGCCTACCCCGGCGAGGACGAGGCGGTCGGCAGCGCCCGCGACACGCTGCTCGCGCAGTGGCGGGCCCCGAAGTCGCTGGCCGAGGTCGTCGAGCGCGAGCTGGGCGAGGACTCGGACTACCTCGCGGTGTTCGTCCCCGGCGGGCACGGCGCGCTGTCCGGGCTGCCGTTCTCCACCGACGTCCGCGACACCCTGGAGTGGGCGATGCGCACCGACCGGCTCGTGGTGTCGCTGTGCCACGGGCCCGCCGCGTTCCTCTCCACCCGCATCGGCCGCGGCCGGTCGGTGTTCGAGGGCTACGAGATGTGCGTGTTCCCCGACGCCCTCGACGCCGGTGCCAACATCGACATCGGCTACCTGCCCGGCGAGATGCCCTGGCTGCTCGGCAAGGCCCTCCAGGACGAGGGCGTCCGTGTGGTCAACGACGACATGACCGGTCGCTGCACCACCGACCGCAACGTCATCACCGGCGACAGCCCCCTCGCCGCGAACGAGCTGGGGCGGCTCACCGCGACGGCGCTGCTGGAGCACGCGCGCCGCCGCGGCTGACCATGCGGCTCAGGGCGCCGTACCACCGGCCGCGAGCCGCCACACCCGGTCACGGCTGAACGGCTGGTGGTACGGCCGCACCCCCAGCGCCCGGCGGATCGCGTTCGCGACCGCGGGCGCGACCGGGTTGTAGGGCGCCTCGCTCATCGACTTCGCGCCGTAGGTGCCGAGCGCGTCGTGGGTGCGGGCGTACCGCACCTCGGTGTCCGGGACGTCCGCCATCTGCGGCACCCGGTAGGTGCGGAACACCGGGTTGAGGACCTCCCCGGACTCCCCCACGTACACCTCCTCGTAGAGCGCGCTGCCCAGCCCCATCGCGGCGCCGCCCTCGACCTGCCCGCGCAGCTGCTCGGGGTTCAGGACGGTGCCGGCGTCGACGGCCTGCACCGAGCGCAGCACCCGGACCTCGCCGGTGGCGGTGTCCACCGCGACGCGCACGCCGTGGCAGTTCGCGGTGATCGCCCGCGCGGTGCCGGGCTCCTCCCCCGTGGCCGCCAGCCCCCCGGGCGAGGACGCGGCGGCCAGCACGTCGTCGAGCGTCCACTCGCCGCCGGGCGCCGTGACCCCGGCCGCGTGCAGCTCCCCGCCGCCGGTCACGGTGAGGATCCGCTCCCGCAGCGCGGTCGCCGCGGCGTGCAGTGCCTTGCCCGCGACGGTGGTGCCCGCCGAGGCGAACGCCCCGGTGTCGTAGCCGCAGGCGTCGGTGTCGCCGTGGTGGGCGTCGACGCGGTCCGGGGTCGTGCCGAGCACGGTCGCGACGACCTGGCGGTGCGTGGTCGTGGTGCCGTTGCCGAACTCGACGGTGCCGGCGCCGAGCCGGTAGCGCCCGCCGGGCAGCAAGGTCACCGTGGTGGTGGCGGCGTGCCCGAACGGGGCCATCGTCGTCATCATGCCCAGGGCGACCCCCTCGCCGACCCGCCATGACGGGCCGTCGGGGACCGGGTCGCCGGTGCCGTCGGCCAGGGCGTCCCGGACGAGGTCGAGGCACTGGTCCATGCCGTAGCTGGTCCAGTGCAGGTCGTGCTCCGGCTCGCCGTGGTGGGCGACGTGCAGCGGGTCCCCGGCGCGCACCATGTTGCGCCGGCGCAGCTCGAACGGGTCGAGGCCGGTCGCGATCGCGAGCTCGTCCATCGCGGACTCGACGGCGAACATCACCTGGCCCAGGCCGTAGCCGCGGAACGCGCCGCTGGGCACGTTGTGGGTGTAGACGACCTCGGCGTCGAGGTGCTTGACCGGGCAGTTGTAGACGCTGACCGACTCGGCGACGGAGTGGAACAGCACCCCGCGGGAGTGGTTGCCGTAGGCGCCGGTGTCGGACAGGACGTCGAGCTTCATCGCGGTGAGGCGGCCGTCGTCGTCGGCGCCGAGGGTGACCGCGACCCGCATCGGGTGGCGCAGCGCGGTGCGGGTGAACTCCTCGGACCGGGTGAACTCGTGGACGACGGTACGCCCGGTCCGCAGCACGGCGAGCCCGACGAGGTCCTCGGCGAACATCTCCTGCTTGCCGCCGAACCCGCCACCGACCCGCGCGGTGTGCACCCGGACCCGGTCCGGGTCGAGTCCGAGGACGCGGGCGAGCTCGCCGCGGGTGAGGAACGGGACCTGGGTGCCCGACCGCACGACGAGCCTGCCGTCGTCGTCGAGCGAGCCGATCGCGCCGTGGCACTCCAGCTGGGCGTGGGAGACCCGGCTGGTGCGCCAGGTGCCGGTGACGGTGTGCGCGGAGGCGCGCAGTGCGGCGTCGACGTCGCCGCCGTGCCCGCCGTGCAGGGCGAGCACGACGTTGCGCCCGGCGTCGTCGACGCGGTCGGCAGGCGTCCGGTCCGGGTGCACCGACGACGCACCGGGCCGCCGCGCCGCCTCCGGGTCGAGCACGGCGGGCAGCACCTCGTAGTCGACGGCGACCAGCGCGCAGGCCGCCTCGGCCTGCGCCGGGGTCTGCGCGACGACGGCGGCGACCCGCTGCCCGACGTGGCGGACGACGTCGTCGAGCATCCGGGTGTCGTCGGGGTCGTCGGTGCGGTGCTCGTGCCGGGCGGTGGAGTAGCGCAGGTCCGGCACGTCGTGGTGGGTCAGCACCAGCGCGACGCCCGGTGCGGCTGCGGCCGCGGTGGTGTCGATCGACCGGATGCGGGCGTGGGCGTGCGGGGAGCCGAGGATCCGCAGGTGCAGAGCCCCGGTGAGGTCGGTGTCGAAGGTGAACGGCTCGCTGCCGGTGACGATGCGCTCCGCGGCCGGGGGCCGCGCCGAGCAGCCGACGGTGCCGGTGGTCCCGCCCGGGGCGCGCGGGGTGCAGCCGCCACGGACGCCGGTCTCGATCGCCTCCCGGATGCTGCGGTAGCCGGTGCAGCGGCACAGGTTGCCCTTCATCCGCCGCGGCAGGTCGTCGAGGTCGTCGGGGGTGAGCGCGGTGGCGGTGACGATCTGGCCGGCCGTGCAGAACCCGCACTGGAACCCGAACTTCTCGACGAACGCGGCCTGGACCGGGTGCAGCTCCCCGTCCGGCCCGGCCAGCCCGGCGACGGTGGTGACCCGCGCGCCGTCGAGGCGCTGGGCGGGGATCAGGCACGAGTGCACGGGCCGGTCGTCGAGCAGGACGGTGCAGGCGCCGCAGTCCCCGGCGTCGCACCCCTTCTTCACCTCGAGGTGCCCGTGCTCGCGCAGGAACGTGCGGGTGCACTGCCCCGGGGCGGGCTCCGCCTCCAGCTCGGTGTCGTTGACGTGCAGTTTCACGACAGCTCCTCCCGGATCTGCTCCAGCAGCACCGCGCTGACACCGTGGCGCCAGTCCGCGGAACCGAGCGGGTCGGTGTACCAGCCGTCGACGGCGTCGACGTCGGCGCGCAACCGGTCCGCGTCGGGCACGCCGGCCGGGTAGCGCAGGACGGTGGGCGCCTCGGTCGCGGCGGTGATCACGAACGTGGCGGCGCCGCCGTCGGGTGCGGTGTCGACCCGCCCGGTGAGCACGGCGCCGGAGCGGCCGAACTCGGCGAGTGCGATCTTGCGGAAGGCGGTGCGGGCGCGGAGTGCGGCGCCGGGCAGCTCGACCGCGCGCAGGACCTCGCCGGGGCGCAGCGCGGTGGTGCCGTTGCCGGTGACGAGCGATGCGACCGGGACGCGGTACTCCTCGCCGTCGGGGGTCCAGACGACGGCGAGCCCGTCGAGCGTCGCGGCGAGCGCGACCATCCCGGCGGCGGCGTAGGCGCGGCACACGTTCCCGCCGACGGTCGCGGTGTGCCAGATCTTCCACGACGCGAGAAGGGCGTGCGCGCACTCGGCGAACAGCGGGGTGCCGGTGCGCTCGCCGTACGCGGCGAGGTCGGCGATCGGGCAGGTCGCGGCGACCGACAGGCCGCCGTCGGGCAGGTCGGAGAGGGGCTCCCAGCCCATCGTGGTGAGGTCGACCAGGCCGGTGACGCCGGGCTGCGGCTCGGAGAACAGCCACGTCCCGCCGGCGAGGATCCGCTCCCCCGGAGCCAGCGCCAGGTCGGCGCGCTCGCGGGCGCGCCGGAACCCGGTGACGGTGTGCAGGTCCATCCGCTCACCCGGCCTTGGCCACGAGGGCGCGGTGCACGGCGGCGCACTCGGCGGCGACGGCGTCGGTGTCGACAGTGAGCACGGTGTCCCGTTCGACGACCGGGCGCCCGTGCACGAGCAGCAGCTCCAGCGGCGGCGGGGTGCCCAGGACGAGTGCGGCGACCGGGTCGGCGACGTCGCGGTGCCGGAACCCGTCGAGCCGCCACAGGGCGAGGTCGGCGAGCTTGCCGGTCTCGATCGACCCGATCTCGTCCTCGCGACCGAGCACCCGGGCACCGCCGAGCGTGCCGAGCTCCAGGGCCTCGCGCACCGACAGGGCACGGGGGCCGCCCGCGGCACGGGCGAACAGGACGGCGTGCTTGACGTCCTCCAGCAGGTGTGTGCCCTCGTTGGAGGCGGCGCCGTCGACGCCGATCCCGACCCGCGCGCCCGCGTCGACGAGGTCGCGGACCCGCGCGATGCCCGCGCCGAGACGGCCGTTGGAGGTGGGGCAGTGCGCGACGCCGGTGCCGGTCGCACCGATCGTCTTCACCGCGTCGTCGTCGAGGTGCACGGTGTGGGCGAACCACACGTCGGGCCCGGTCCAGCCCAGGTCGGCGACGTACTCGGTGGGGGTGGCACCGAAGCGCTCCCGGCAGTACGCCTCCTCGTCGTCGGTCTCGGCGAGGTGGGTGTGCAGCCGCACCCCGAGCTCGCGGGCCAGCGTCGCGGACTCGCGCATCAGCTCCGGCGTCACCGAGAACGGCGAGCAGGGGGCCAGCGCGATCCGCAGCATCGACCCCGGCGACGGGTCGTGCCAGCGGGCGACGGCGTCGGCGGAGGCGGCGAGGATCTCGTCGCGGTCGGAGACGACGTGGTCCGGCGGCAGCCCACCCGCGCTGCGCCCGAGGTCCATCGAGCCGCGGGTCGGGTGGAACCGCAGCCCCACCTGCTGTGCGGCGCGGATCTCGGCGCCGAGCACGTCCCCGCCCTCGCGGGGGAAGACGTAGTGGTGGTCGGTCGTGGTGGTGCAGCCCGACAACGCGAGCGCGGACAGCGCGCCGGTGGCGCCGGTGTGCACGGCGTGCTCGTCGATGCCCGCCCACACCGGGTACAGCGTGGTCAGCCACTCGAACAGCGTGTGGTCGACGGCGAGCCCGCGGGTCACCCACTGGTAGAGGTGGTGGTGGGTGTTGACCAGGCCCGGGGTGAGCAGGCAGCCGCGGGCGTCGACCCGGCGGTCGTAGGACCCCGCCGGGGCGGGACCGGGCCCGACGCCCGCGATCCGTTCCCCCTCGACGACGACGTGCCCGCCGGGGAGCTCCTCCCCGGTGACGGTGACGACGTGGGCACCCTCGATGGCGATCCGGTGTGCGGTCCGGCCGGCGCTCGGCTGCTGCATGGACCCAGTGCACCGCGCGCCGGTCACCGGGAGAAGGCACCGCCGTGACGAATCGGGGTCCCCCGCGGCGCACCGAGTTGTAGGTTTCTCCCATGCTGCTCTCGGAGCTCGTCGCTCGCCCGGAGCTGCGGCTGCGGGTCCTGCACGGCTCGGCGGCCGACCTGGACCGGTCCGTGCGCTGGGTGTACCCGACCGACCTGCCCGACCCGTCGCGCTACCTGGGCGGCGGTGAGCTGGTCGTGTCCGGCCTGGTGTGGCGGCGGACGCCCGCGGACTCGGAGCGGTTCGTCGCGGCGGTCGCGCGGTCCGGGGCGGCGGCGCTGGTGGCCGGGGAGGCCGTGTTCGGCGACATCCCGGCCGACGTCGTCGACGCCTGCCGCCGCCACGACCTCGTGCTGGTCGCGGTGCCGGTGGACGTGTCGTTCGGCGCGGTGACCGAGGCGGTGATCGGGGCGCTGTCCGCGGCCCGCGGGGACCGGCTCGCCCACACCCTGGGCCGGCACCGGCGGCTGCTCGCCGCGTTCGCCGGCGGCGCGGAGCTGGCCGACCTCGCCGCGGCGGTGTCGGCGGGCACCGGCCTGGTCTGCCGGGTGCTGACCGCGGCGGGCGGCCTGCTCGCCGGTCCGGCCCTGCCCGAGGCCGAGCGCGACGCCGTCGTCGCCGGGTTCCTGACCGCGGGCCGGTTGCCGGTGACCGTCCCGGCCGGCCCGGCGGGTGCGGCGCACCTGGTGGTGCCCGCGGCACCGGGGACGGCCCGGGCCACCGGCTGGCTGGTCGCGGCGCAGCTGCCGCCGGGCACGGCGCAGGCGGGGACCGACGCCGTCGACGCCGTCGGCGAGCTGGCCGCGATCGCCGCGCTGGACCGGTCCCGGCGCCGGGAGGGTGCTGCGGTGGCCCGCCCGATCGCCGACGACGCGCTGGCCCGGATCGCCGCCGACACCGGGGACCGCCCCGAGACCCGGGTGCGGCTGCGCCAGGCCGGGGTCGAGCCGGACGGGACCCTCGCCGTGGTCGTGCTGCGCGCCTCGGGCGTCGCGGACCCGGCCGACACCGCGCACACCGTGCTGCTCGACGCGCTGGTCGGCACCGGCCCGGCCGCGGTCGGCGTGCAGGGCGGCGACGCGGTCGCCGTCGTCGCGGTGCCCGGGGCCCGGGACGCCCCGGACCCGGTGGAGCAGGTGCTCGCCGCGGTGCACCGGCTCGGACCGGGCCTGGCCGGCGGACGGCTCTCGGCCGGGGTGTCGCGGCCGTCGGCGGCGGACGCGCTGTCCGGTGCGCTCGCCGAGGCCGGGCACGCCGCGGGGCTGGCGGCGGGCCGGTCCGGCCCGGTGACCTCGGTGCGGGCCGGGGAGATCACCTCGCACGTCGCGCTGCTGGCCGGGGTCCCCGACGACGTGCGGCGCGGCTTCGCCGCCCAGGTCCTCGGCCCGGTGCTCGACCACGACGCGCGGTCGGGCACCGGGCTGCTGGAGACCCTGGAGGTCTTCCTCGACGAGTCCGGGTCGTGGAACCGGACCGCGGCCCGGCTGCACCTGCACGTCAACACCGTCCGGTACCGGATCGGCCGGGTGGCGGAGCTGACCGGGCGCGACCCGTCGTCGTTCGCCGACCGCGTCGACCTCTACCTGGCGCTGCGCTCGCGCTGACGGCGGCTCAGCGGCGGGCACCGGCGGGGCGGCGGCACCGGCCCGGCTCCCGGCTGCGTTCCGGCGCCGGCGCGGACGTCCCGCGCCGGCCGGGCGGCCCGGCCGGACGCTCAGCCGGACACGAGGTCGTCGAAGCGGTGCCCGGCGACGGTCGCGACGGCGACGAGCGCGGCCGCGTGCTCCTGCGCCGGCGGGTGGGTGAGCCGGCGCCGCGCGGTCGCGAGCAGGGCGCCGCGGTCCCCGGCGTCGCGCAGGCACACGATCAGCGGGAAGCCGAACCGCTCCCGGTAGGCCGCGGCGAGCCGGCCGAGCTCGGCGCGGTCGTCGCCGTCGAGCAGGGCCAGACCGGCCCGGTCGCGCAGTGCCGCCGCGCCGGCGCCCGTGGTCGCGGTGCCCCCGTCGCGGGCGGACGCCGGCGCGGCGGAGCCGGTGCCCACCAGGCCGCCCAGATCGGGGTAGTGGCCCATCAGCGCCCGCTGCTCCTCGGGCGGCGCGGCGAACAGCTCGTCCTGCACCGCGGCGCGCAGCGCCGTGGCGTCGGCGAAGGGGCCGCGGGCGTGCACCCTCCCGGGCACCGCGGTCGGGCCCTCGAACAGCCGTCCGAGGACCGCGGCGAACTCCCCGGCGTCGGCGGCGGCGAGCCGGTCGAAGGTCACGGTGTCCCCGCCGGCCGTCGCGGGGGCGGCGCCGCGGCGGCGCCCGGTGTGGAAGAACAGCAGGTTGAGCCCGATCGCGACGACGCTGCCCGCGGTGATCCCGGAGCCGAGCACGATGCCCGCCCACTGCGGCAGGGCCTGCGCCACGTCCGGCTGCACCGTCACGAACAGCGCGACCCCGAGCCCGGACCCGACCACGACGACGTTGCGGTGGTCGCGGAAGTCGACCCGCGACAACGTCTGGATCCCGACGACGGCGACGGTCGCGAACATCGCCAGCGCCGCCCCGCCCAGCACCGGGTGCGGCACGGCCGCGACCAGCGCCCCGGCCTTCGGCACCAGCCCGATGAGGATCATGAAACCGCCCGCGGCGGCGACCACCCAGCGGCTGGAGACCCGGGTGAGCCGGACGAGGCCGACGTTCTCGGCGAAGCAGGTGTAGGGGAAGGAGTTCAGGACACCGCCCAGGGTGGTGGCGGCGCCGTCGGCGCGCAGGGCGCGGGCGACGTCGTCCGGTCCGACCTTCTTGTCCACGATCTCGCCGGTGGCGATCACGTCACCGGTCGTCTCGACCGCGGTGATCATCATGACGACGATCATCGACAGGATCGCGGCGATCGAGAACTGCGGCCAGCCGAAGTGGAACGGCGTGGTGACCCCGACCCAGTCCGACTCCCCCACCGCGGACAGGTCGACCAGGCCGAACGGCACCGCGGCCAGCGTCCCGAGCACGAGCCCGGCGAGCACGGCGACGGTGGCGAGGAAGCCGCGGAACAGCCGCTGGATCAGCACGATCACCGCGAGCGTGCCGAGGGCGAGCCCGAGGTACAGCGGGTTGCCGGGGTCGGGGGCGTTCGCGCCGCCGACGGCGTCGGTCGCGGCGACCGGCAGCAGCGCCAGCCCGATCACGGTGATCACCGTGCCGGTGACGACCGGCGGGAAGAACCGCAGCAGCCGCGCGACGTAGGGCGCGGCGAGGAAGGTCACCAGCCCGGCGACGATCACCGCGCCGTAGATGGTGGTGAGCCCGGCGGTGCCACCACCCGCGGCCAGCCCGATCGCGATCATCGGCGAGACCGCGGTGAACGTGACGCCCTGCAGCAGCGGCAGCCGCACCCCGATCCGGCCGATCCCGACCGACTGCAGGATCGAGGCGATGCCGCAGGTGAACAGGTCGGCGTTGATCAGGTGGATGAGCTGGCGCTCGTCGAGACCGATGGCGTTGGCGAGCAGGATCGGCACGACGACGGCACCGGCGTAGAACGCCAGCACGTGCTGCATGCCGTAGACGGCGAGCCGTCCGGCGGGCGGCACCCGGTCGACCGGGTGGACGGGGTGGGCGGGATCGGTGGTTCGGCCGGTGGATCGGCGCAGGCGCATCGGTGACCTCGATGGGAGCCGGAGGGTGTGACGGGGCAGGGCGCGCGGAGGGGGCCGGATTGCGACCTGCATCACCATGCGCCCGGGCCGGGACCGCCCGGCACCGCCGTCTCCGACGAACCCCGGGCCGCTCGTCGCGGGGCTTTCGTAGGTTCCGACAGTCGACCCGGACATCGGGCCCCCGGCGGGACACCGTTCGGAACCTCCCGGCAATCCCGTCGCAACCCGGGACCGGACACAATGCGGGGCATGCACCTCAGTCCGAGCGAGCGCGACAAGCTCCTCGTCCACGTCGCCGCCGACGTCGCCCGCAGGCGTCGCGAGCGGGGTCTGCGGATGAACTACCCGGAGTCGGTCGCGCTGATCACCGAGCACGTCCTGGAGGGCGCCCGCGACGGCCGCACCGTCAGCGAGCTGATGAGCAGCGGCCGTGAGGTCCTGACCCGCGACGACGTCCTCGACGGCGTCCCGGAGATGCTCGACTCGGTGCAGGTGGAGGCCACCTTCCCGGACGGCACGAAGCTCGTCACCGTCCACGGGCCGATCGCGTGATCCCCGGCGAGATCCTCGTCGGCACCGAGCCGGTCGAGCTGCACCCCGGCCGCCCCCGGCTGACGCTGACCGTGGTCGACGCCGCGGACCGCCCGGTGCAGGTCGGGTCGCACTACCACTTCGCCGCCGCGAACCCCGGCCTGTCCTTCGACCGCGACGCCGCGTGGGGACACCGGCTCGACGTCCCCGCCGGGACGTCGGTGCGGTTCGAGCCCGGGGTGGAGCGCGAGGTGACGCTGGTGCCGATCGCCGGGGCGCGCCGGGTCCCCGGCCTGCGTCCCGAGCGGGCCGGTGCCCTCGACGAGCGGAGCTACGAGCAGTGAACATCGACCGCGCGCGCTACGCCGACCTGTACGGCCCGACCGTCGGGGACCGGGTCCGGCTCGCCGACACGAACCTGCTGATCGAGGTCACCGAGGACCGCTCGCGCGGCCCGGCGTCCGGTGACGAGGTCATGTTCGGCGGCGGCAAGGTGATCCGGGAGTCGATGGGGCAGGCGGCCGTCCTGGCCGCGGACTGCCCGGACCTGGTGATCACCGGCGCCGTCGTGCTCGACCACTGGGGCGTGGTGAAGGCCGACGTCGGGGTGAAGGACGGCCGGATCGTCGGCATCGGCAAGGCCGGCAACCCCGACACGATGGACGGGGTCGACCCGGCGCTGGTGATCGGGCCCGGCACCGAGGTGCTGGCGGGCAACGGGCGCATCCTCACCGCCGGTGCGATCGACGCGCACGTGCACTTCATCTGCCCGCAGCTGGTCGAGACCGCGCTCGCGTCCGGGGTCACGACGCTGTTCGGCGGCGGCACCGGCCCGGTCGACGGGTCGAAGGCCACCACCGTCACGCCCGGCCCCTGGAACATCGGCCGGATGCTGCAGGCGATGGACCACCAGCCGGTGAACCTGCTGCTGATGGGCAAGGGCAACACGGTCTCGGCCGAGGCGCTGCACGAGCAGCTGCGCGCCGGGGCGGGCGGGTTCAAGCTGCACGAGGACTGGGGCACCACCCCGTCGGCGATCGACGCCTGTCTGCGGGTGTGCGAGGAGACCGGCGTGCAGGCCGCGATCCACACCGACACCCTCAACGAGGCGGGGTTCCTGCAGTCCACCCTGGCCGCGATCGACGGCCGCTCGATCAACGCCTTCCACACCGAGGGCGCCGGCGGCGGGCACGCCCCGGACATCATCGAGGTCGTCGGCACCTCGCACGTGCTGCCGTCGTCGACCAACCCGACCCGCCCGCACACCGTCAACACCCTCGACGAGCACCTCGACATGCTGATGGTGTGCCACCACCTGAACCCGTCGGTGCCCGAGGACCTGGCCTTCGCCGAGTCCCGCATCCGCCCGACGACGATCGCCGCCGAGGACGTGCTGCACGACCTGGGCGCGATCTCGATGATGTCGAGCGACTCGCAGGCGATGGGCCGGATCGGCGAGGTCGTCATCCGGACCTGGCAGACCGCACACGTCATGAAGGCCGCCCGCGGCCCGCTGCCCGGTGACTCCGAGCGGGCGGACAACCTGCGTGCGCAGCGCTACGTCGCGAAGTACACGATCAACCCCGCACTCGCCCACGGCGCCGCCGAGCACATCGGGTCGGTCGAGGTCGGCAAGCTCGCCGACCTGGTGCTGTGGGAGCCGAAGTTCTTCGGGGTGCGGCCGGAGGTCGTCCTCAAGGGCGGCTTCGCGGTGTGGGCGCAGATGGGCGACGCGAACGCCTCCATCCCCACACCCGGCCCGGTCTACGGACGCCCGATGTTCGGCTACGCCCACACCCCCGCCGCGCTAGGCTCGCTCACCTTCATGGCGCCGTCCGCGCTGGAGGCGGCCGTTCCCGAGCGGCTCGGGCTGGCGACGCCCGCGGTGCCGGTGGCCGACACCCGCTCGGTGCGCAAGGCCGGGATGCTGCGCAACGACGCCACCCCGGACGTGCGCGTCGACCCGGACTCGTTCGAGGTGACGATCGACGGCGCCGTCGTCGAGCCCGCGCCGGTGAGCGAGCTGCCGATGGCGCAGCGGTACTTCCTGTTCTGATGGCGGGTCTCGCGTCGCTGGTGCTCGCCGACGCCCGGTTCCCCGGGGGCGGGCACGTGCACTCCGGCGGGCTGGAGGAGGCCGCCGAGCGGGGGCTGGTCACCGACGTCGCGTCGCTGCACGCGTTCCTGCGCGGGCGGCTGCGCACCGCGGGCCGGGTCGCGGCCTGCGTCGCCGCGGCCGCCGCGCACCCCGCGGGCCGGGACCGGCTCGGGGCGCTGGACGCGGCACTCGACGCGCGCACGCCGTCGCTCGCGCAGCGCGAGGCGTCGCGGGTGCAGGGGAAGGCAGCCCTGCGGGCGGCGCGGGCGGCGTGGCCGTCGCCGGAGCTCGACACGCTCGTCGCGGTCGACCGGCGGCCGCACCACCCGCTGCTCGTCGGCGTCGTCGTCGGCGTCGCCGGCGAGTCCCCGTCCGCCGCGGCCCGCTGCGTCGGCTACCTCGCCGTCTCCGGGCCCGCGTCGGCGGCGGTCCGGCTGCTCGGGCTGGACCCGTTCGCCGTCAACGCCGCGCTCGTCGCCCTGGACGACGACCTGGCCGTCGTCGTCGACGAGGCCGCGGCCCTCGCGGCGGGCGACCCCGCCGACCTCCCGGCGCCCGGCGCGCCGGTCCTCGACCTCATGGCCGAGTCCCACGTCCACCACCACCGCGAGAGGGTGCGTCTCTTTGCCTCCTGAACAGAGCCCGCCGACCGGGCAGACCGGGCACGGCCACGGTCATGTGATCAGCTTCGACCCGACGGTCACCGACCACGACCACCACGACCCGGCCCCGGCCGGCGGCCGCGCGGTGCGGATCGGCATCGGCGGCCCGGTCGGGTCGGGCAAGACCGCGCTGGTCGCGGCGCTGGCCCGCAGCCTCGGCGAGCGGGTCCGCCTGGCCGTGGTCACCAACGACATCTACACCACCGAGGACGCGGACTTCCTGCGCCGCAACGCCGTGCTGCCGCCGGAGCGGGTCGAGGCCGTGCAGACCGGCTGCTGCCCGCACACCGCGATCCGCGACGACATCACCGCCAACCTCGACGCCGTCGAGCTGCTGGAGGAGCGCTTCGGCGACCTGGACCTGGTGCTCGTGGAGTCCGGCGGGGACAACCTCACCGCGGTGTTCTCCCGCGGCCTGGTCGACCGGCAGATCTTCGTCGTCGACGTCGCGGGCGGGGACAAGGTGCCCCGCAAGGGCGGCCCCGGCGTCACCACCGCGGACCTGCTCGTGATCAACAAGACCGACCTGGCGCCGCTGGTCGGCGCCGACCTCGGGGTCATGACCGGCGACGCCGCACGCATCCGCGGGGAGCTGCCGGTGATCGCGCAGTCGCTGGTCGAGGACCCGGGCGCCGGCGACGTCGGTGCCTGGGTCCTCGAGCAGGTCGCCGCGGTCCGGGCGAGCGTCTGAGGTGCTGGCCTGCGCGGAGCTCGTGGTCGTCGCGCGGGAGGGCCGGTCGGTCGTCACGACGCTGCGGGCGCAGTCCCCGCTGGCCCTGGTCCCCCGTCGTGGCGTCACCGCTGCGAGCCGGTCCGACGCCGTCGTGCACCTGGTGGGGTCGGCCTCGACCCCGCTGGCCGGCGACGACGTCACCCTCACCGTGACCGTCGGCGCGGGGGCGCACCTGACCCTGACCGGGGTCGCCGCGGCCGTCGCCCTGCCGGGTGGCCGCAGTGCCGACCGCGCGGCCCGGCCGAGCCGGACCGTGCTGCGCTGCAGCGTCGGCGACGGCGGGTCGCTGACCTACCTGCCGGAGCCGACCGTGGTGACCGGGCGGGCCCACCACGAGACCGTGCTCGACGTGGTGCTCGCCCCGACCGCCGCGTTGCGCGCCCGGGACCTGCTGGTCGCCGGCCGCACCGGGGAGCGGCCGGGCCGCTGCCGCGGGACCGTCCGGGTCACCGAGTGCAGTGCCGCCGGGAACGGTCCCGCGCCCGGCCGGCCGCTGCTGGTGCAGACCCAGGAGATCGGCGACCCGCTGCTCGACGCCTCCCCCGCCCACCTCGCCGGGCACCGGGTCCTGGGCACCGAGGTCCTGGTCGGGCCCGCCCGCGAGCAGGTCCCCGCGACCTGCGGGGACGGCTGGAGCCTGTCCCCGCTGCCGGGACGCGGGGCGCTCGCGACGGCCGTCGCGCACGACGCCGTCACCGCCGCCCGCCGCCTCGCCGAGGCGGTCCGCGCCGCCTCCTGAGCCGTCGGGTGACCGGCACCGGTGAGGGGCCGGGTGCCGCTCCCCCCACCGGTGGCGGTCACACCTGGGCCGGGAGCAGGTGCTCGCCCGTCCGGTCGGTGCTCAGGCACAGCGAGCACACGTAGGCGTCGTGCGCGGGGCAGGCCGCCATGTCCGGTCGTTCCAGGTCCTGACCGCACACGTGGCACGGCACGGTGACGGCCGAGGGGTTGCCGTGCTCGTCGAGCATCGGCAGGTCGATGCCGTCGTCGGTGCGGCGCAGGTACCAGCGGCCCCGGGTGGCCAGCGCGATCACCGGGGGCAGCACCACCCCGAGCACGATCGCGACCAGCGGCGAGAACGGGGCGATCGCCTGGCCCAGCAGCCCGAAGAACGCCGCGATGGACAGCCCGCCCGCGACGACCACCGAGCCGAACCCGACCGGGTTGACCGCGTACAGCATGCCGCGGCGGAACTCCGGGACCTTCGGCGAGATGCCGAGCAGGTACTTGTTCACCACGATGTCGGTGGCGACCACGACGATCCAGGCGATGCCCATGTTGGCGTAGAACCCGAGGATCGCGTTGAGGAAGTCGAACATGTTCGCCTCCATCAGCACGAGCGCGATCACCAGGTTGACGCCGAGGAACACCAGCCGCCCGGGGTAGGTGCCGGTGACCCGGGTGAAGGAGTTGGTCCAGGCCAGCGAGCCGGAGTAGGCGTTGGTGACGTTGATCTTGATCTGGCTGATGACGACGAGCACCACGGCCAGGGTGATGGCCAGCCACGCGGGCATGAGCTCCTGGTAGATGGCCAGGAACTGGTGCACCGGCTCGTTGGCCACCGTCGCGCCGTCGGCCAGGTTCGCGATCAGGTAGACGGCGAGGAACAGCCCGACGACCTGCTTCGCCGCCCCGAACAGCACCCAGCCCGGTCCGGCGAGCAGCGTCGCGGCCCACCAGCGGCGGGCGTTCTCCGGGGTCCTGGGTGGCATGAACCGCAGGTAGTCGATCTGCTCGGCGATCTGGGCGATCAGCGACAGGCACACCCCGGCGGCGAGCATGACCGAGCCGAGACTCGGGGCGCCCGCGCCGTCCTCGCCCTGGTAGGCCAGGAACGTCGACACCGAGTCCGGGTGCGCAAGGAGCAGGTAGCCGAAGGGCAGCACCATCAGGACCAGCCACAGCGGCGTCGTCCACACCTGCAGCGTGGACAGCAGCGACATCCCGTACACGACCAGCGGGAAGATGATCACCGTGGACACGGCGTAGCCCGCCCACAGCGGCAGCCCCAGGCCCAGCTCGAGCCCCTGGGCCATGATCGAGCCCTCGAGGGCGAAGAAGATGAAGGTGAAGGTCGCGAAGATGACGTTGGTCAGGATCGAGCCGTAGTAGCCGAAGCCGCTGCCGCGGGTGATCAGGTCCAGGTCCAGGTTGTAGCGGGCCGCGTAGTACGCCAGCGGCAGCCCGGTCGCGATGATCACCAACGCGAACACGGCGATGCCCCACAGGGCGTTGACCGTGCCGTAGGCGATGCCGATGTTCGCGCCGATCGCGAAGTCGGCGAGGTAGGCGATCCCGCCGAGCGCGGTCACCCCGACGACGCCGGGCGACCACCGGCGGTAGCTGCGCGGCGCGAACCGCAGCGTGTAGTCCTCCAGCGTCTCGCGCGCGGCTCCCGCCGGCGCCGCCGCGGTCCGGTCCATCTCCTGCGTCATCGATGCCCCCACGGTGGCCGGGTCGGAGGACCACCGCTGAGGAATGCTGCGTTCCGCAACGACGGCGCCGGTTGCCGTCGGGTGACGACTGCGTGACACCGGCCCCGGACGATCCGGGCGCCGCGTGACGGCCGGCGGACCGGCCGGGACGACTGCGTGACGATCCGGGCACGACGGGTGCGTCCCCGCGCCGGACCGGCCACCGTGGTGGACGGGGTGGCCGGGGCGGACGGCGGCCCCGTGACGACGGTGGCGACGGGCGAGGGCGGGCGGGGACGCTGGGCGACCGGTCAGGAGGGCGGGTGTTCCCACATCGTCGTGCGGAACAGGTCCCAGAAACCCAGCCGGCGGTAGACCGGGTGGCCGTCGTCGCTGGAGATCAGCAGCGACGGCAGCCCGGGCGCGGCCGCGCAGACGGCCGCGGTGACCGCCCCGCCGAACCCGCGGCCCCGGTGCTCCGGCAGCACCGACACCCAGTCGACCTCGACCACGCCGTGGTGCACGCCCGCCCCGGCCGTCGCGACCGGCTCGTCCCCGGCGTACCCGACGACCAGGTGCAGCAGGTCCGCGGACCGCGGGTCCGCGACGGCCGGCCGCCCCACCTCGGCGAGGCCGTAGCCGGCGACCAGGACGCGCTCGAAGTCGGCCGGGTCGGCGTCGGGCACCGTCCGGATCCGCAGGCCCGGCGGGGGCGGCGGCAGCGGTCCCGGCGGGCGGAACATCAGCGGCGGATGGCCGACCCGCACCAGCCCGTACCCGCCCAGGTCGGGCAGCGCGAACAGCGAGAGCAGCACCCACCAGCGGTGCGGCGGGAAGAACCCGGCCGCGTCGTCGAGCACCCGGCGCAGGTCGCCGGGGCCCGGCGGGGCGGTCAGGACGACCGCGTTGTCGTAGCCGAACGGGGACCCGGGGTCGGCCAGGACGGCACCGGCCACCCGTCGCGCCCGCCCGCCGGACCGGGCCGCCATGGCGGTGGTCCGGTCGGCGTAGGCGTGCACAAACCGGCGCGCGAGGCTGTCGCCGACCGGGCTGTCCGGCTCCCAGCCGGTGGTGAGCGTCTCGGTGGCCATGACCGGGGATGGTCCGCCGGTCCCGCGTGCTCCGGCAGGGCCGTTCGGCCGGGTGACCCTTGACACCCTGCCGTCGCGAAACCAACACTGATGACACTTCGGAACCACGATTCCGCATCGTGAAACTTCACGGACCAGTACGGAAGCAGGACCCATGCCGGACGACCTGACCCTCGACCGACTCAACACCGCCCCACCCGACGAGCTGCGCCCGGCCCTGCGTGCCTGCGCCACCTCGCCGGGGTGGGCGGACCGGCTGCTGGCCGGTCGCCCCTACGGCAGCGTCGACGACGCCGTCGCCGCGGCGGAGAAGGCGGTCCTCGCCCTGGACAGCGCCGAGATCGACGCCGCGCTGGCCGGGCACCCCCGCATCGGCGAGCGCCCCGGCGGCGCCCATTCCGACGGCGCCGCGTTCTCCCGTTCCGAACAGTCCGGTGTGGACACCGGTGCGGACACCGCCGCCCGGCTCGCCGCCGGCAACGCCGCCTACGAGCAGCGCTTCGGCCACGTCTTCCTGATCCGGGCCGCCGGCCGCGACGCCGGGCAGATCCTCGCCGAGCTGGAGCGCAGGCTGGGCAACGACCCGGCCGCCGAGCGCGCCGAGGCCGCCGGTCAGCTGGCCGAGATCACCGCCCTGCGGATGCGGCAGGTGCTGGCATGAGCAGCTTCTCCACCCACGTCCTCGACGCCGCGGCGGGCCGCCCGGCCACCGGCGTCCCGGTCACCCTGACCGGCGCGGACGGGACCGTGCTGGCGTCGGGCACCACCGACGACGACGGTCGCTGGCGCGCCCCGGAGTCCGCCACGCTCACCGCGGGGGTGCTGCACCGGATCACGTTCACGACGCCGAGCCCGTTCTTCCCGGAGGTGTCGATCGCGTTCCGCCCGGAGCGCACCGACCGCCACCACCACGTCCCGCTGCTGCTGTCGCCCTACTCCTACTCCACCTACCTCGGGAGCTGATCATGTCCGTCTCGGTCCACCTCGGCGACAACAAGTACGGCAAGGCGGAGGTCCGCGTAGTGCGGGTCGTGCGCGACACCGCCCGGCACGAGATCACCGACCTCAACGTGACCAGCCAGCTGCGCGGCGCCGCCCTGGAGAGCAGCTACCTGACCGGCGACAACTCCAAGGTCGTCGCCACCGACACCCAGAAGAACGTGGTGTACGCCTTCGCCTCCGAGCACGGGATCACCTCGCCCGAGGAGTTCCTGCTGCTGCTCGGCGACCACTTCACCGGCGAGTTCGACTGGATCACCGGCGGGCTCTGGCAGGCCGAGCTGTACGAGTGGGAGCGGATCGTCGTCGACGGCGCCGGGCACGACCACTCGTTCGTCCGGAAGGGCCGGGCCACCCGGCTGGCGACGGTGCAGAAGACCGGCGGCGCCACCCACGTCACCGCCGGGCTGAAGGACCTGACCGTGCTGAAGTCCACCGGCAGCGAGTTCCACGGCTTCCCGCGCGACCGCTACACCACCCTGGTCGAGACCGACGACCGCATCCTCGCCACCTCGGTGACCGCGCGCTGGCGCTACCTGCCCGAGGCCGTCGCCGCCGGGATCGACTTCAACGGCGCCTACGACGCGATCGGCGCGGCGATGCTGTCGGCGTTCGCCACCACCCACTCGCTCGCGCTGCAGCAGTCGCTCTACGAGATGGGCCGGGCCGCGATCGAGGCCTGCGACGGCGTCGCCGAGATCCGGTTCGCGATGCCCAACAAGCACCACTTCCTGTCCGACCTGTCGCCGTTCGGGCTCAAGAACCCGAACGAGGTCTTCCACGCCGCCGACCGCCCCTACGGCCTGATCGAGGGCACCGTCGTCCGCGACGGCGTGACCCCGGCGCCGGAGGCGTGGACCGACGTGCCGTCCTCCGTCTGACCCGCCACTCCCACCGAGGGGATCCGCCATGAGCACGGAACAGGCAGTACGTCCGGAGGACGAACGGCTCGGCATCGGGCCGACGCTCGGCTACGGCGTCCAGCACATCCTCGCGATGTTCGGGGGCGTGATCGCGGTACCGATCATCATCGGCGGTGCGGCCGGGCTCACCCCCGCGCAGAGCGCCGTGCTCGTCGCCTCCGGGCTGTTCGTCAGCGGGCTCGCCACCCTGCTGCAGACCCTCGGCCTACCGTTCTTCGGATCGCAGCTGCCGCTGGTGCAGGGCACCTCGTTCGCGTCGGTGTCGACGATGATCGCGATCGTCGGCGACGACGGCACCGACGGCCTGCGCACCGTCTACGGCGCGGTGATCGTCGCGGCCGCGGTCGGGCTTCTCATCACCCCGTTCTTCGCCCGGGTGGTACGGCTGTTCCCGCCGGTGGTGACCGGGTCGATCATCACCGTGATCGGGCTGTCGCTGATGCCGGTGGCGACCGGCTGGATCACCGGCCGGGAGACCGTCACCGTGGGCGGGGCGACGGTGCCCAACCCCGAGTTCGCCGCCCTGCCCTCGATCGCGCTGGCCGGGTTCACCTTCCTGGTGGTGGTCGTCGCCGGGAAGATCGCGGTGCTCTCGCGGCTGTCGGTGCTGCTCGGGCTGCTGGTCGGGACCGTCGTCGCACTGGTGGCCGGGCTGAGCGACTTCTCCGGCGTCGGCGGGGCGAGCGTCGCCGCGCTGCCCGCGCCGTTCGCCTTCGGCACCCCGCTGTTCACGGTCGGGGCGACCGTCTCGATGGTCATCGTGGTCCTGGTGATCATGGTGGAGACCACCGCCGACATCCTCGCGGTCGGCGAGGTCGTCGAGACCCGGGTCGACGCCCGCCGGGTCGGCGACGGGCTGCGCGCCGACATGGCTGCCTCGGTGGTCGCGCCGGTGTTCAACTCCTTCCCGGCGACGGCGTTCGCCCAGAACGTCGGGCTCGTCGCGCTGACCGGGATCCGGAGCCGGTTCGCCGTCGCCGCCGGGGGGTTGCTCCTGCTCGTCCTGGGGCTCTCCCCGATGGCGTCCGCGGTGTTCTCGGCGATCCCGCAGCCGGTGCTCGGCGGGGCGGGCATCGTGCTGTTCGGCACGGTCGCCGCCAGCGGGATCCGGACACTCGCCGCCGTCGAGTACCGCGGGACCAACAACATGGTGATCGTCGCGGCGTCGGTGGCGTTCGGCCTGGTCCCGGTGGTCTCGCCGGACTTCTGGGCGAACTTCCCGGACTGGTTCGCGACGATCTTCCACTCCGGCATCAGCTCGGCGGCGATCGTCGCGGTGCTGCTCAACCTGTTCTTCAACGTGTTCGCCCCCGGCCGGCCGTCGGCGCCGTCGGTCGTCGCGGCGGGCCCGCCGGTGCTGGTGCAGACCGGGGAGATCCGGATCCTGGCCTCGGGCGAGGTGCTGGGCCCCGAGTCCTACGAGCCGGTCACGGCGAAGCCGGGCACCCAGGTCAGGGACGACTGAGCGCCGCGGCATGATCGTCGTTCCGGAAGGGTCCGGTGCCGTCCGTGGCACGGATCCCTTCCGGGACGACGATCACCGCTGCCGGTCAGGGGCCGGTCACGCTGCGGCGGCCAGGACCTCACGGACACGGCGCACGACGAGCTCCGGTGCTCCGGTCAGGTCCGCCCAGGTGAACCGCAGCAGGACCCACCCCGCGGTGCCGAGCGCGTTGCCCTTGCGCCGGTCCGCGGCGAAGCGCTCGGCGTCCACGTGCCAGGCCCAGCCGTCGACCTCGATCGCCAGCCTGCGCTCCGGGAACGCCAGGTCCAGCGTCCACGGGCCGAACCGGTGGCCGTGCACCCACCCGGTCACACCCGCCTCCCGGAGCAACCGCATCATCCGGCGCTCGGCCACCGAGTCGGCACGGTCGGCGCATGCGACGAGGAGCTCCCCCATCCCCCGGTTCCCGCGGGCACCCATGTGCCGGCAGTAGGCCGCGTGCAGCTCGGCGAAGCCGACGTGACGTTGCAGGGCGCGGTCGAGGAAGCGAGGTCCCGCCACCGGGGCGGTCTCGAGCACGGTGCACGTCGGCGTCGTCACCGCGACGCCGTGCAGGACCGTCCGGTCGGCCGGGTCCAGGACCCGCCTCCGCAGCGTCACCCCGGGGGCGGGGACCCGGTGCATCGTGCGCGGGACCGTGAACCCGATCGTGCCGGGTGGCTCGTCGAGCATCCGGTGCCAGAACGCGGCTGCGGGTCCGCTCAACGTCGCCCGCGGACCCGCCCAGAGCGCCGCCGCTCGGACCCTGCTCTCGTGTCCCGGTCGGTGCCCGGCGACCAGGTAGACCCCGGGGTGTATCACGCACCATGCCCCGGTCGACGCCCGGCGGGCGACGGTGCGCCCCGACATACCGCAGGCGATGGCCTGGGCCCGGCTGATGACGCCGGCCTGCCGGACCAGCAACGCGGCGAGCCCTCCGGCCACGCCGGAGGGACCGGCGGAGGGGATGTCGTGGCCGCTGTCCGGGCTCTCGGTCATCGCCGGAGCATCCGGCCGCGGCGCCCCGGCCGGGCCCGTTCGCTCCGTTCCGGTGGCGATCGCGAACCGCATCCCCGTGGTGATCGAGGACTCGGAAGGGATCGGTGCCGGCAGTGGCACCGATCCCTTCCGGATCTCCGATCATGGTCGGGCCCGTCGGAGTCCGACGGCGTCGGCCGCGGTGTGGCCGACGCCGACAGGAGGCCCGGCCTCAGACCCCTGCGGCGTCCTGCCGGGCCAGCTCGGCCACCAGCGCGTCGGCCACGGACCGCAGCTTCGGCACGGCGGAGTCGAGGAGCGCGTCGGTCATCCGGGTCGTCGGGCCGGAGATGGACACCGCGGCGGGCAGCGGCCCGTCGAGCGCGACGGCCACGCACCGCACCCCCAGCTCCTGCTCGCCCTCGTCGACGGCGTACCCGGCGGCACGGACCTTGTCGAGCTCGGCGAAGTACTCCTCGGGCGAGGTGATCGTGTTGTCGGTGTGCCGCACGAAGTCGGTGTGCCGCAGCACCTCCCGCGCCCGCTCGACCGGCATCCGGGACAGCAGCGCCTTCCCGACGGCGGTGCAGTGCGGCGACACCCGTCGCCCGACCTCGGTGAACATCCGCATCGAGTGACGGCCGGGCTCCTGGGCGACGTAGACGACCTGGTTCCCCTCCAGCAGCGCCAGGTTGGCGCTCTCCCCCAGGTCGTCGACCAGGCCGGCGAGCCGCGGGCGCGCCCACATGCCCACCAGGCGTCCGGCGGTGTCGCCGAGGCGCACCAGGCGGGGGCCGAGGGCGTACTCGCGCGAGGACTGCTGGCGGACGTAGCCGCGCCCGGCCAGGGTCCGGACGAGCCGGTGGATGGTCGGCAGCGGGAGCCCGGAGGTGGCCGCGAGGTGGGACAGGCTGACCGTGCCACCCGCGTCGGCCATCGCCTCCAGCAGGTCCACGGCCCGTTCCACGGACTGCACGGTCCCCGAGCGGGCCGGTGCCGCCGCGGCGACGTCCGCGGCGGCACCGACGCGACTGTCGGGATCGTTCTTCCGCATGACGGAAGTCTAGCCCTGCTCGGGCGGTGCGGCCGGGACCTCGGTGCCGTCCGGGGCGCCGGGTGCACCCGTCATCCGCTCCACCGAGCCGCGGCGCAGCAGCCTGCCGTGCGGCTCACCGGACACGTCGACGTCGCGACCGCCCAGGACGGTGCGCCGGACCACGCCGGACAGCGACCGGCCGGCGTAGGCACTCACCTTGTTCTTGTGGTGCAGCCGGTCCGGGTCGACGACGAAGGCGGCGTCGGGGGCGAAGACGGCGAGGTCGGCGTCGTAGCCGAGCGCGATCCGGCCCTTGGAGCGCAGCCCGACCAGGTCGGCGGGCTTCGACGCCATCCACTGGACCACCTGCGCGAGCCCGATGCCGCGCCGGCGGGCCTCGCTCCACACCAGCGACAGCCCCAGCTGCAGCGACGACACCCCGCCCCAGGCGAGCCCGAAGTCCCCGGAGTCGAGCAGCTTCAGCTCGGCGGTGCTGGGCGAGTGGTCGCTGACGATGCAGTCGATCGTCCCGTCGAGCAGCCCCTCCCACAGCAGTTCCCGGTTCGACGCCTCGCGGATCGGCGGGCAGCACTTGTGCGTGGTGGCGCCGTCGGGGATCTCCTCGGCGAACAGCGTGAGGTAGTGCGGGCAGGTCTCGGCGGTGATCCGGACGCCGTCGCGCCGCGCGGTCGCGATCATCGGGAGCGCGTCGGAGGAGGACACGTGCAGCACGTGCGCGCGTGCCCCGGTCCAGCGGGCCCGCTCGATGACCTCGGCGATCGCCAGGTTCTCCGCGCCGCGCGGACGCGAGCGCAGGAAGGTGTCGTACTTCGCGCCGTGCGGGGTGGGGGCCTTCTCGATGGCCCGGGAGTCCTCGGCGTGCACGATCATGACGGCGTCGAAGGTGGCCAGCTCGGCCATGTCGCGTTCCATCTCGTCGGCGTCGAGCGGCGGGAACTCGTCGACGCCGGAGTGCAGCAGGAAGCACTTGAACCCGAAGACGCCCTCGTCGTGCAGGCCGCGCAGGTCACCGAGGTTGCCGGGCACGGCGCCGCCCCAGAACCCGACGTCGACGAACGCCTGGTGCTCGGCGACCTTGCGCTTCACCTCCAGTGCCGCGACGTCGACGGTCGGCGGGATCGAGTTCAGCGGCATGTCGACGATCGTGGTGACCCCGCCCGCCGCGGCGGCCCGGGTCGCCGAGGCGAAGCCCTCCCACTCGGTGCGGCCGGGCTCGTTGACGTGCACGTGGGTGTCGACGAGGCCGGGCAGCAGCACCTCGTCGTCGGCGAGGTCGATCACCCGGGCCCCGTCGAGGCCGTTGCCGAGCGGCTCGATGGCGACGATCCGCCCGCCGGTCACGCCGATCTCGCGGGGCTGCTCGCCCGCCGTGGTCATGATCCGCTTCCCGCGGACCACCAGGTCGTAGCTGGTCATGACATCTCCAGGGGGAATCCGGTGATCTTCTTGGTACGGGGCGCCGCGTAGGTGCGGCTCGTCGAGGTGGTCAGGCCGAGCCGGACCAGCGACTCGGCGACGGTGACCGCGGCCTGCACCCCGTCGACGACGGGCACCCCGGTCTCCGCGCGCACCTTCGCATCCAGCCCGGCCATGCCGCCGCAGCCGAGGCAGATCACCTCGGCGTGGTCCTGCTCGACCGCGGCCCGGGCCTGCTCGACGATCGCGGCGACCGCGCGGTCCGGGTCCTGCTCGAGCTCCAGCACCGCGAGCCCGGAGGCGCGCACCGAGGCGCAGCGCCGGTCCAGGCCGGCCAGCAGCAGGCGGTCGGAGATCAGCGGCACGGTGCGGTCCAGGGTGGTCACCACCGAGTAGCGGTGGCCGAGGTACATCGCGGTGGTCGCGGCGGCCTCGGTGATGTCGACGACGGGCACGTCGAGCATCTCCTGCAGGCCCTCACGGCCGTGCTCGCCGTAGCCTGCCTGGATCACCGCGTCGAACCGCTCGCCGGAGGCGGCGTAGCGCGCGACGGCGTCGGCGACCCCGACCGCGGCCAGGTAGCTCTCCAGGTTGCCCTCGACCGACTCGGCGCCGAACCGGGGCGTCAGCCCGACGATCTCGGTGCCCGGCGCCGCGACGGAGCGGGCGGAGGCGGCGATGGCCTCCGTCACCGACGCGGTGGTGTTGACGTTGACGACGACGACGCGCATCAGTGCCCCCCGGTCGGTGCGACGGCCAGCGACTCCCCGGAGACCGCGTGGTGGGTCCGTCCGCGCGGGGCGACGAGCACGGTCAGCAGCGCCGCGATCCCGGCGCCGAGGAACCAGCTGAACGGCGCGACGGGCTCCAGCGCGGGGACGAACCCGACGGCGACGGCGACCACCGCGGAGGGCACGAACACCGCGACCGCGCGCCGGTTGACCCCGCCGCGGTAGTGGTAGGCGCCGGTGCTCGCCTCGGTGTAGAGCGCGGGGACGTCGATGCGTCCGCGCCGCACCAGCCAGTAGTCGGCCATCACGATCCCGAACAGCGGGCCGAGCAGCGCACCGAGCACACCCAGGAAGTAGGTGATCACCACCGGGGAGTCGTACAGGTTCCAGGGCAGGATGATCAGCCCGATCAGCGCGCTCACCACCCCGGCCCGGCGGAAGTCGAGCACCCGCGGAAACAGGTTCGACAGGGCGTAGCAGGGGGCCACGAAGTTCGCCATCAGGTTGACCGCGATCGTCAGGATCAGCAGCGCCGCGGAGGCGACCAGCAGCAGCGGGGTGTTGGGGATGGTGTTGACGACGTCGGCCGGGCTGGAGATCACCTGGCCGCCGATCCGCAGCTGGCCGCCCGCCAGCACCACGACGACGACACCGAAGAACAGGGTGTTCGGCAGGATCCCCCAGAAGCTGCCACGCCGGACCGCTCCGGTGGACACCGCGCCGCGGGTGAAGTCGCAGAAGTTGAGGACGAAGGTGCCGTAGATCGCCGTCCACAGCGACGCCCCGGCGAGGATCTGCACCCACATCGCCCCGCCGGTCAGCGGCTCGGGCACCGACAGCGCGATGTCACCACCGGTCTGCCACAGCACCCAGCCCGCGAGCACGGCGAGGGTCACCAGCACGATCGGGCCGGCGACGGCCTCGTAGCGGCGGATGCCGTCCATGCCGCGCAGCAGGATCGCCACCTGCACGACCCACAGGACGACGAAGCAGATCCAGCCCAGCACCGACAGCCCCAGGAACGACACCTGCTCCAGCGCACCGGCCGACGGCGCCACGGCCAGGACCATCACGACGAGCACCCGGGTGGCGAGATAGGTCTGGATGCCGAACCAGGCGATCGCGACCGCGCCCCGCACCAGGGCCGGGAGCTGGGCACCGCGCACGCCGAAGGCGATCCGGCTCATCACCGGGAACGGCAGCCCGGTGCGGTAGCCCATGTACCCGGCGACGGTGAGCAGCACGAACAGCACCAGCGCGCCGATGCCGAGCGAGACCAGGATCTGCCAGGCGCCGAGGCCGAGCGCGAACAGGCCGAGCGCGAAGCCGTAGTTGCCCAGGCTGTGCACGTCGACGGCCCACAGGGTGAAGATGTTGTAGGCCTTCCACGACCGTCCCTCGACGGTGGTCGGCGCGAGGTCGCGGTTGTAGAGCCGGGGGCTCGGTGCGTCGGCGCCGTCCTGCGTGACGGGCACGGCGGCCACCCGCTCACCGGTCGGCGCTGCTGCGGATCGGTCGCTCGTTCCGGGTCCCGTCATCGGGGCCACCTCGGTTCCCACGTCGTGGCGCGTCCAACGTAACGCGCTGATTTCCGCGATGTGAAACGAATCTCTTACGTTGCGGAATCACGCTATGGCGCCGGTCACGCAAGCGTCAAGGGGTCGCCGCCGACGACGATGCTTGACAGCCCCCCGATGCCGTGGTCCGATTCACACCGCACAACGGAATCACTTTTCCGCATTGCGGAATGATCGGAGGCTCCGGTGACTGCCCTCTTCTGTTCCGGTGACGCGATGCGCGGCGGCCGGCTCCACCACAACGTGTCCGCCCACCCGTTCCTGGGCGGGGTCCGGACCGCTCCGCACTACCGCATGTACTCGGTACGCGACCAGTTCCCGGCCCTGCTGGAGGACCCCTCCGGGGGCGTGCCGCTGGCCGGGGAGATCTACGACGTCCCGCTCTCGGCGATCCGCACCGACTTCCTCCCCGACGAGCCGCCGGAGCTCGAGCTCACCGTCATCGAGCTCGACGACGGCCGCGACGTCCTCGCCGTCGGGCTGCGGCCCGGTGTGCTGGAGCGCCAGCGCGACGAGCTCACCGACATCACCGCCCACGGCGGGTGGCGGGCCTACCGGGGACTGCCCGAGCCCGCCTGAGGACCGAGGAGGCCCCTGAAGTGCGCTACACCGTCAACTGCTCCATCGTGTTCCCCGACCTGCCGCTGCTCGACCGGCCCGCGGCCGCCGCGGCGGCCGGCTTCGACGCCGTCGAGTTCTGGTGGCCGTTCACCGACTCCGTGCCCGGCGACCACGAGGTCGACGCCTTCGTCACCGCCGTCGCCGACGCCGGCGTCACCCTCACCGGGCTCAACTTCACCGCGGGCGACATGCCCGCGGGCGAGCGCGGCATCCTGTCCGACCCGGCCCGCGCGAGCGAGTTCGCCGACAACGTCGCCGTCGCCGTCGGCATCGGCGAGCGGCTCGGCACGCTCGGCTTCAACGCCCTCCACGGCAACCGGCGCGACGACCTGGACCCGCGCGTCCAGGACGAGACCGCCGTCCGCAGCCTCGCACTGGCCGCCGACGCGGCCGCCCGCATCGGCGCCGTCGCGCTGCTCGAACCGGTCAGCGGCGTCGGCGCCTACCCCCTGAAGACCGCCGACGACGCCGTCGCCGTGCTCGACCGGGTCGGGTCGCCGCACCTGCGGCTGCTGCTCGACGTCTACCACCTCGCCGTGAACGGCGACGACCCCGCGGCCGCGATCGACCGCCACGCCGACCGGATCGGCCACGTCCAGATCGCCGACGCCCCCGGCCGCGGCGAACCCGGCACCGGGGACCTGCCGATCGCCGACCTGCTCGCCCGGGTCGCCGCCGCCGGCTACGACGGCCCGGTCAGCCTCGAGTACAAGCCCGTCACCGCCGACCCGTTCGGCTGGCTGACCAGGGAAGGAGCCCCCGCATGAGCACCATCGCCTTCGTCGGCCTCGGGATCATGGGCGGCCCGATGGCCCGCCACCTCGTGAAAGCCGGGCACGACGTCGTCGGCCACAACCGAAGCACGGGGAAGGCCGAGGCCCTCGCCGCCGACGGAGGCCGGGCCGCCGCGACGGTCACCGAGGCGGTGACCGGCGCCGACGTGGTCGCGCTGATGCTGCCCGACTCCCCCGACGTCGTCGACGTCTGCACGCGCGACGGCGGCGTGTTCGACACCGCGGAGCCCGGCACCCTGGTGGTGGACTTCTCCACGATCCGCCCCGACGTCGCCCGTGACCTCGCCGCCCGCGCGGCCGAGCGCGGCCTGCGGATGCTCGACGCCCCGGTCTCCGGCGGCCAGGCGGGCGCCGAGAACGCCGCCCTGTCGATCATGGTCGGCGGGGAGGAGGCCGACGTGGCCGCCGCCCGCCCGCTGCTCGACGTCGTCGGGAGCACCGTCGTGCACGTCGGCCCGTCCGGGGCCGGGCAGACCGTCAAGGCCGCGAACCAGCTGATCGTCGCCGGGAACATCGCCCTGCTCGCCGAGGCGATCGAGTTCCTGCGCGCGCACGGCGCCGACCTCGACGCCGCCGTCCGTGTGCTCGGCGGCGGGCTCGCCGGCTCGAAGGTCCTCGACCAGAAGGCCCCGAAGATGCTGGCCGGGGACTACGCCCCCGGCTTCCGGATCGACCTGCACCACAAGGACATGGGCATCGTTGCCGACTCCGCCCGCGAGGCCGGGGTGGTCGCCCCGGTGGCCGCGCTCGTCGCCCAGCTCGTCGCCGCCACCCGGGCCGCCGGGGACGGCGGCCTCGACCACTCCGCCCTGCACCGCACCGTCCGCCGCCTGAACGGGGAGTCGTCATGACCCGGATGACCGCGGCCGAGGCCGCCGTCCGCATCCTGGAGGCCGAGGGTGCCACGCAGGCGTTCGGCGTGCCGGGTGCGGCGATCAACCCCTTCTACGCCGCGATGCGCGCCCGCGGCACGATCGGCCACGTCCTGGCCCGCCACGTCGAGGGCGCCTCGCACATGGCCGAGGGCTTCACCCGCGCGCGCCCGGGGAACATCGGCGTCTGCATCGGCACCTCCGGCCCGGCGGGCACCGACATGGTGACCGGGCTGTACTCGGCGTCGGCGGACTCGATCCCGATCCTGGCGATCACCGGGCAGGCGCCGGTCGCGCGGCTGCACAAGGAGGACTTCCAGGCCGTCGACATCGCGGCCATCGCGGCACCGGTCACCAAGATGGCGATGACCGTGCGCGAGGCCGCGCAGGTGCCGGGCGCGTTCGCCCAGGCGTTCCACCTCATGCGGTCCGGCCGGCCCGGTCCCGTGCTGATCGACCTGCCGATCGACGTGCAGCAGACCGTCATCGACTTCGACCCCGACACCTACGCCCCGCTGCCGGTGCACCGCCCCGCGATGACCGGCCCGCAGGCGTCGCGGGTGCTGGACCTGCTCGCCGAGGGCGAACGGCCGCTGATCGTCGCGGGCGGCGGCATCGTCAACGCCGACGCCTCCGCCGAGCTCGTCGAGCTGGCCGAGATCCTCGGCGTCCCGGTCGTGCCGACCCTGATGGGCTGGGGCACGATCCCCGACGACCACCCGCTCGCCGCGGGGATGGTCGGGCTGCAGACCGCGCACCGCTACGGCAACGCCACCTTCCTGGCCTCCGACGTCGTCGTCGGGATCGGGAACCGCTGGGCCAACCGGCACACCGGTGGGCTGGACACCTACCGGCGCGGGCGCCGGTTCGTGCACGTCGACATCGAGCCCACCCAGATCGGGCGGGTGTTCGCCCCCGACTACGGCGTGGTCTCCGACGCCGGGGCCGCGCTGCGCGTCCTGCTGGCCGAGGCCCGCCGCCGCCGCGACGCCGGGACGCTGCCGGACCGCAGCGCGTGGGCGGAGTCGTGCCGCGAGCGGAAGGCGACGCTGCTGCGGCGCACCGACTTCGGCTGCGTCCCCATCAAGCCGCAGCGGGTGTACCAGGAGATGAACCGGGTCTTCGGCCCGGAGACCCGCTACGTGACGACGATCGGGCTGTCCCAGATCGCGGCCGGCCAGTTCCTGCACGTCTACCGGCCCCGGCACTGGGTCAACTGCGGTCAGGCCGGACCGCTCGGCTGGACCATCCCGGCCGCGCTGGGCGCCGTCGTCGCCGACCCGTCGACCCCGGTCGTCGCGCTCTCGGGCGACTACGACTTCCAGTTCATGCTGGAGGAGCTCGCGGTCGGCGCCCAGTTCGGACTGCCCTATGTGCACGTCGTGGTCAACAACTCCTACCTGGGCCTGATCCGGCAGGCACAGCGCGCGTTCGACATGGACTTCCAGGTCTCCCTGGCCTTCGACAACATGCACGCCGACGAGGAGCTGACCGGGCTGCCCAAGGGCTACGGCGTCGACCACGTCCGCGTCGCGGAGGGGCTGGGCTGCGTGGGGCTGCGGGTCACCGAGCCCGACGAGATCGCCACGACCCTGCGCCGGGCGTCGCAGCTGGCCTCGGAGCACAAGGTGCCCGTCGTGGTCGAAGTGGTGCTGGAGCGGGTCACGAACATCGCGATGGGCACCGAGATCGACGCCGTCACCGAGTTCGAGGACCTCGCCGAGACCCCCGCCGACGCCCCCACCGCGCTGGCCCACCGCCGGTGAGCGCGATCCTGCTGGCCCCGGACAAGTTCAAGGGCTCGCTGGACGCCGCCGCCGTCGCCGACGCGCTCGCGGCCGGGATCGCCGACGTCGACCCGGGCCGTCCGGTGCGCCGCTGCCCGGTCGCCGACGGCGGCGAGGGCACCGTCGCCGCGGCTCTCGCCGCCGGGTGGGAGCCGGTCACGACCGCCACGACCGGCCCCACCGGGGCTCCGCTGACGGCCGTCTGGGCCCGCGACGGCGTGTCCGCGCTGGTGGAGCTGGCCTCGACGGCCGGGCTCGCGGTCCTGCCCGGCGGGGAGCGCGCCCCGGGCGGCGCGGGCACCGAGGGGCTCGGCACCGTGCTCGCCGCGGTGCTCGACGCCGGGTGCACCGACGTCGTCGTCGGGCTCGGGGGCAGTGCCACCACCGACGGCGGCGCCGGGCTGCTGCGCGGGCTCGGCGCCCGGGTCCTGGACGCCGGTGGCGCCGAGGTCGGGCGGGGCGGCGCGGCGCTGGCCCGGGCCGACCGGCTCGACCTGGCCGGGCTGCACCCACGGCTGCGGGACCCGGCCGTGCGGGTCCGGCTCGCCGCCGACGTCGACAACCCGCTGCTCGGCCCGCACGGCGCCGCGGCCGTCTACGGCCCGCAGAAGGGCGCCGACGCCGCCGGGGTCGCCGCGCTCGACGACGCGCTGGCCCGCTGGGTACGGGTGCTCGCCGCCGCCACCGGCACCGACGCCGACGCGCTCGCCGCGGCGCGCGGCGCCGGTGCCGCGGGCGGGGCGGGGCTCGCGCTGACCGCCGTCTGCGGGGCGCGCGTCGCACCCGGTGTCGGTACGGTCCTGGAGCTGACCGGCTTCGGCGACGAGCTGGCCGGCGCCGGTCTCGTCGTCACCGGGGAGGGCAGGCTGGACGCCCAGACCCTGCACGGCAAGGCCCCGGCCGGGGTCGCCGCCGCCGCCCGCGCGGCCGGGACCCCGGTCGTCGCCGTCGCCGGGCAGGTGACCCTCGGCCCGGCCGCACTGCGGGCCGCGGGTTTCGTCGCGACCTACGCCCTCACCGACACCGCCCTCGACCACCGCGACGCGGTCGACCGCGCCGCCGAGCTGCTGCGTCTGCTCGGCGCCCGGATCGCCACCGACCACCCGTCCCCCACCCGCCCGATGATCAGGAGCAGACCGTGACCGACCCCTCGCTCATCGACCTCGCCTCCCGCGCGCTCGGCGGCTCGGTCGTCGCCGCGAACGACGAGTTCTTCGCCCAGCGCGAGAACCTCATCACCGCCGCCCCGCCGCGCTTCGACCCCGACGAGTTCGGTCTGAAGGGCAAGGTCTACGACGGCTGGGAGACCCGGCGCCGCCGCGAGCCCGGCCACGACTGGGCCCTGGTCCGCCTGGGCGCGCCGGGCGTGGTGGACCACGTCGTCGTCGACACCTCCTGGTTCAAGGGCAACTACCCGCCGGAGATCGCCGTCGAGGCGACCGCCGTCGACGGCCACCCCTCCCCCGACGAGCTGGAGAAGGCGCCCTGGCACGAGATCGTGCCGCGCTCGGCGTGCGCCGGGCACACCGCCAACGTCTATCCGGTGACCGACACCCGCCGGGCCACCCACCTGCGGCTGATCATGCACCCGGACGGCGGGATCGCCCGGTTCCGGGTGCTCGGCCGGGTGCTGCCCGACCCGCGGTTCCTCGAGGGCACCGTGGACCTGCTCGCGGCGGAGAACGGCGGGCACGTCACCGGCTGCTCCGACGAGTTCTACTCCTCCCCCGGCAACCTGCTGCTGCCCGGGAAGGCGCGGCACATGGGCGAGGGCTGGGAGAACGCGCGGCGCCGCGACGGCGGCAACGACTGGGTCGAGTTCGCGCTCGCCGCGGGCGGGGTCCCGCGGCACGTGGAGGTCGACACGACCTGGTTCGTCGGGAACGCGCCGGGCTGGGTCTCGATCAGCACCCGCGACGAGCGCACCGGCGGGTCGTGGACCGTGCTGCGCGACCGCGAGCGGGTGCAGCCCGACACCCGGCACCGTTTCCTGCTGCCCGGCGCCGCACCGGCCACCCACCTGCGTCTGGACGTGTTCCCCGACGGCGGGCTGTCCCGGCTGCGGTGCTGGGGCGAGCTCGACGAGGACGGCGCGGCCGCCGTGCGCCGCGCCCTCGACGCGGCGGGCTGACGGCCCGGGGCCGGTCGGGGTCAGGTACCGGCCGAGACCGGCCTGCCACCCGTGCGGTCGTCGCCGGCCCGGCGCGGCCCGGGCACGGTCCCGGTTCCACCGGCGGTGTCGGCACGGGCCGCGGTCAGCGTCCGGACGGCGACCTCGGCGGAGGGGAAGGCGCTGCAGCGCTGCAGGACCTGGCGGGCGCGCAGCGGCAGCAGCTCCGCCCGGCCGCCGCACCCGGCCAGGTGCAGCCGCACGCCGTCGGCACGCGAGCGGGCGACGACCGCACCGAGCCGCTCGGTGGCGGGCCCGTCGAAGGCGTTGACCCCGGAGAGGTCGACGACGACGTGACCCGGGGTCCGGCCGCACCGCGCCTGCGCGTCGAGCATCCGCGCCAGCGCCTCCACCCCCGCACGGTCCAGCCGCCCGGACACCCGGACCAGCCGCACCCCCGGTCCCGCCGTCTCGACCGCCAGTCCGATCGCCGTCTGCCCCGCCACGTCCGCCTCCTCGCCGCGCCGGGCCCGCCCGGGCCCGGATACGCGCGGCCTTCCCGGTGCTCCGGGGTCTACACGCGCACGGAGGGCTTGATCGATACCGTCGCCCGGTTCGGGGAAACCGGACCAATCCGGCCGTTCCGCGTGATATACATCACCTCGCGTGAGCCACCGGCACGCACCCGCCTCGTCGCGGGCCACGCACCCCGAGGACCCACCACCCGTCGCTGGGGAGCGGACGGGTGGTCGCCCCGGCCGGGGCCGGCGGATTCGGGACCGCCGACCCCGGCCGACTCGGCCCCACCCACCACCGTCCGGGGCGGTCGCACGGCCCCGTCGGAGGTCAGGCCGGGCGGTGCCCCGGCGCGGGTGCGGGCCTGCCGTGGGCACGCGGCACGCGCGGCGGGACACCGGCCCGCTCGGCGGGGTGCAGCCGGTCCGCGCCGATCGCGGGCCGGACCGGCACCGGGCGCAGCCGGCCACGCGCCGCGGCCGTGAGCACCTCGACGACGGCCTCGAACGACGGGTACCGCCCGTCGGGCAGCGGGAGGAGCTGCTGGCGGACCACGCCGCTCACCCCCCACGCCTCGGCCTCGGCGAGGACCTGCCAGCGGTGGGCGGGCCAGCGCAGACCGGCCAGCACGCGTCCGAGGTTCTCGCGCAGCCGCTCCAGGTCACCCGACGACACCGGCAGCGGGTCGACCGGCGACAACGCGGTCCGGGCGGCGGGCACCGGCGCGGGGACCGGGCGCAGCGCGCGTCCCGGCACGGGGGGTGCGCTCACGCGGCCCACCCCGTCTCCAGCTCGGGCTGCTGCGCCCCGCTGCACGCCGGGTCACCGTCGAGGTGCCGGTAGGAGAAGGCGGGCCTCTCCAGCGGGGTCGCGGGGTCGGAGTGCCGGAAGATCCGACAGACCGAGCCGTCCGCGACCGACGACCAGCATCGTTCGCAGATGCGGAGCCGGGGAGTGTTCTGCTGCACGATCCACCGCCTGGGGCGATTCCGGGACCCTGCCCGCCCGCCCGTTCCGGTCGACGTCCGCAGGTCGGCAAGGTCATCTCTCCTGAGTGTGGTGGACGACATATCGACCCGCCACTCCTGACCGTGTATCGCCAACCCTTCCGTAGCGGGACGTGTACGGCGCGGGGCGACCGGGAACTCTCACTCCCCCTCCGCGCGGTAACGCTGCTCCAGCTCACGGACCTCCCCGATCCCGGCGAGCTCGGCGAACGCGTCGAGGCCGCCGAGCCGGTCGATCAGCGACGCCGGGGTGCCCTCGGCCCGCAGCCGCTCCAGCAGCTCCCGCATCCCGGCCGTCGCCGCGAGCAGGGTGCCCACGGGGAACAGGACCAGGGCGAACCCGAGCTCGGCGAGCCGGTCGCGCGACAGCGGCGGGGTGCGGCCGCCCTCGGCCCAGTTGAACACCAGCCGGTGCCCGGCCAGCGCGGTCGCGACGGTCTCGATGTCGCGCTCGGACGTCGGCGCCTCCACGAACAGCAGGTCGGCGCCGGCGTCGGCGAACCGGCGGGCCCGGTCGATCGCCGCGTCCAGCCCGTCGACGGCGGCGGCGTCGGTCCGCGCGATCACCAGCAGGTCCGGGTCGGTGCGGGCGTCGACGGCGGCCCGCACCTTCGCGGCCATCTCCGCGGCGGGCACCACCTGCTTGCCCGCGAGGTGCCCGCACCGCTTGGGCATGACCTGGTCCTCCAGGTGCAGCGCGGCGACCCCGGCCCGCTCGTAGTCGCGGACCGTGCGGATGACGTTGAGCGGATTGCCGTAGCCGGTGTCCGCGTCGGCGATCAGCGGCAGGTCGACGGCGTCGGCCAGCCTGCCCGCATGCGCGGCCATCTCCGCACCCCCGAGCAGGCCGACGTCGGGCCGGCCGAGGAGCCCGGCCGTCGTCCCGAACCCGGTCATGTAGACGACGTCGAACCCGGCCTGCTCGACCAGCCGCGCGGACAGCGCGTCGTAGGCGCCGGGGGCGAGCACCGGGGTGCCGGCGTCGAGCAGGGCACGCAGGCGCGCCCGGCGGTTCCCGGGTCGGCTGAGGAGGTCGGCCACGGCGGGGTCCCTTCGTCGAGCTGGATTGTGTACACGTGTGTCGTCCACTCTGCCCGTCATCCGGACGTAACAACAGGTGGAGCCTTGTGCGTGACCGGCGGCACTCGTAGGTTGCATACAGCCCGACGCCGGAGGTGACGATGGTCGACACGACCCCCCGGCGCGCCTCCGAGCGCGCCCAGGCTGCGCTGCGCGAGGAGATCCTCACCGGCGCGCTGGCCGCGGGCGCCCACCTGGGCGAGGTCGAGCTCGCCGACCGCCTCGGGGTGTCGCGCACCCCGGTCCGCGAGGCGCTGTCCCGGCTCGCCGCGGAGGGGCTGGTCGAGCTGCACCCGCACCGCGGTGCGCGGGTCGCCACGTTCTCCGAG
Organism: Pseudonocardia sp. DR1-2; assembly: GCF_023717215.1. Classification (NCBI taxonomy): domain Bacteria; kingdom Bacillati; phylum Actinomycetota; class Actinomycetes; order Pseudonocardiales; family Pseudonocardiaceae; genus Pseudonocardia; species Pseudonocardia sp. DR1-2. Next base: position 789,560 of record NZ_JAMQOF010000001.1, read on the forward strand.
GCCGACCTCGACGACATCTTCGGGGTCCGCACCGCGCTGGAGCCGCGGGCCACCGCGCTGGCCGCCGCCCGCGCGACCGCCGCCGACCTCGACGAGCTCGACGACCTCGCCGGCCGCATGCTCGCCGTCGGCGGCCCCGGCCCCGGGCAGGACCTCGACGCCCTGGTCGCCCTGAACCGGCGGTTCCACGCCCGGCTGCTCGAGATCGCCGACACCCCCGCGCTCGCCTCCGCGCTGGCCGGCGTCGTGCACGCCCCGGTCGTGCTGCGCACCTTCCACACCTACGACGCGGCGTCGCTGGCCCGCAGCCTCGCCCACCACGCCGAGATCGTCGCCGCACTGCGCGCCGGCGACGGCGGCTGGGCCTCCGCGGTGATGGTCAGCCACATCGCCAACGCCCGCGCCGTGATGACCGGGGACCGCCGGTGACCGGGGCCGGGGCGGGACCGCACGGTGCGCCGTTCTCGGGCCGGGTCGGCTGGGGCGCGGCACCGGCCGTCGTCGTGGTGGACCTCGTGGCCGCCTACACCGAGCCGGACGGGCCCTTCTTCCTCGGGGACGCCGCCACCGCGGAGCGCGTCACCGGCGGCTGCGACGCCGTGGTCGCCGCGGCCCGCGCGGGCGGGCACCCGGTCGTCTGGACCGTCGTGCGCTACGCCGCCGACCTCGCCGACGCCGGGTTCTTCGCCGCGAAGGTCCCCGCCCTGTCCTGCTTCGCCGAGGGCGCCCCCGGGGACTGGGGCCGGCTCGTCCTCGACCCGGCGCCGGGCGAGGCGCTGCTGGCCAAGCAGCACGCGTCCGCCTTCGCCGGGACCTCGCTCGCCGCGACGCTGCGGGCCCGCGGGGTCGACACCGTCGTCGTCACGGGGGTGTCGACGTCGGGCTGCGTCCGCGCCACCGCCACCGACGCGCTCGCCGCCGGGTTCCGCCCGGTCGTCGTCGACGACGCCTGCGCCGACCGCGACGCCGGCGTCCACGCCCGCAACCTGGCCGACCTCGACGCCAAGTACGCCGACGTCGCCGACCTGCCCAGCACCGTCACACAGCTGTCCACCCCGGAGGTCTGAGTGCACTACGGCGTCTTCATCCCGAACGCGACCAACGGCTACATCCTGTCCACCGGCAGCCCGCAGTACCGGCCGAGCTTCGCCCACAACGTGGCGATCACCCAGGAGGCCGAGCGCCAGGGCCTCGACTTCGTGCTCTCGATGATGAAGCACCGCGGGGCGGGCGGGCCGAGCGACTTCTGGGGCGAGTGCCTGGAGTCGTTCACCCTGTTCGGCGGGCTCGCCGCGGTGACCGAGCGGATCGGGCTCTACCCGTCGGTGACCACGCTGGCCACCCACCCGATCATGGCCGCCCGGATGGTCGCGACGATCGACGAGATCTCCGGCGGACGCTGCGGGCTCAACATCGTGACCGGCTGGAACAAGCCCGAGTACACGCAGATGGGGCTGTGGCCCGGCGACGAGTACTTCGAACGCCGCTACGCCTACGCCGCCGAGTACGTCCGGGCGCTGCGCGCGCTGTGGAGCGAGGGGACCGCGACCTTCTCCGGCGAGTTCTTCTCCTTCGACGACGCCGACATGCGCCCCAAGCCGCTGCACACCCCGACGATCGTCTGCGCGGGCCAGTCGCCGGCGGGCCAGGCGTTCACCGCCGAGCACGGCGACCGGAACTTCATCATGGCCGAGCGCTCGAAGGTCGGGGACATCGCCGCCGGGGTGCGCCGGCTCGGCGACGAGGCGGGCCGCGACGTCGGCACCTACGCGCTGTACTGCATCATCGCCGAGGAGACCGACGACGAGGCCGACCGGCTGTGCGCGCACATCGTCGAGAACGCCGACCTCGAGGCCATCAGCTACATGACCACCGGGGCGTCGCTGGACACCAACCCGGACGGCACCTCGGCCCAGCTGCTGGCGTCGCTGGAGCGCCCCGCCTCGGAGGGGAACATGGCGTTCCTGTCACTGCCGGTGGTGAAGGGCTCCTACGAGCGGGTCGCGGCCCAGCTCGACGAGATCGCCGCGACCACCGGCATCGACGGGGCGCTGCTCACCTGGCCCGACTTCGTCGACGGCGTCACCAAGTTCGGCGAGCGCGTGAAGCCGCTGCTGCGGGAGGCCGCCCAGCCCGCCACGGCCTGAGGAGTCCCCACTCACGGTGCGTGAGGGGGGCTGTCCCCACTGTCCGTTCTGGTGCGAGCCGGAACCATCGGGGGGTGTGACCGACACCCGGCCCGCGCCGCGCTCCGACTTCTCCGACCGGCTCCGGCATCCCGTTCCGCACCTGTTCGTCTACGCGTTCGCGATCGTCCCGGCGGTCGCGCTCGTCGCCGCGGTCCCGCTCGCATGGGGCTGGGGTCTGACCTGGCTCGACGCCGGCCTCGCACTCGGCCTCTACGTCGTGTCCATGCTGGGGGTGACCGTCGGTTTCCACCGCTACTTCACCCACGGGTCGTTCACCGCGAACCGGCCCCTGAGGATCGCGCTCGCCGTCGCGGGCAGCCTCGCCGTCCAGGGGCCGGTCCGGCACTGGGTGGCCGACCACCGCCGTCACCACGCCTACGCCGACGCCGAGGGCGACCCGCACTCGCCGTGGCGCTACGGCACCTCCCCCGCCGCGCTGGTCCGCGGCTTCTGGCACGCCCACATGGGCTGGATCTTCGACCGGTCGCTGACCGACCAGCGCCGCTTCGCCCCGGACCTGCTCGCCGACCCCGACATCGACCGGGTCCACCGCGGCTTCACCGTCCTGACGATCCTTTCCGTGTTCGGGCCCGGCGTCGTCGGCGGCCTGCTGACCTGGTCCTGGTGGGGCGCGTTCACCGCGTTCTTCTGGGCCGGGCTGGTCCGGGTCGCGGTGTCGCACCACGTCGCGTGGTCGACCAACTCGATCTGCCACCTCGTCGGTGAGCGGCCGTACCGGGCCCGGGACCGCTCCACCAACGTCTGGCTGCTCGCCGTCCCGAGCATGGGCGAGTCCTGGCACAACCTGCACCACGCCGACCCCACCTCGGCCCGGCACGGCGTCGGCCGCGGCGAGATCGACATCTCGGCCGGGACGATCCGGCTGTTCGAGAAGCTCGGGTGGGCGTGGAACGTCCGCTGGCCGACCGAGAAGCGGCTGGCGAAGCTGGCCGCCCGGCCGGACGAGCCGGCCGCCGCCTGAGCCCGGCCCCGGGGTCCCGCTCAGCGGGGTCCCGGGACGGCGGGCACGACGTGCACGGCACCCCGCGACCGCACGCGGCACCGGTCGCCGGGGTGCGGCACCCGGTCCGTCCCGGCCCGCACCCGCACCACGGTGCCCCGGTCCGGGACCCGTCCGTCGAGCAGCACGGTGACCAGCACGGCGTCGCCGACGAAGTCGACGGTGCCGACCCGGGCGGGCGCGCCGGGACCGTCGGCGCCGGCCAGCTCCAGCTCCTCGGGGCGCAGCACCGCCACCAGCGGTGCCGCCGGGACGTCCGCGGTGCGGCAGGGTGCGGCGCCCAGCGCGGTCGTGACCGTGCCGTCCGCCACCCGGGCGGGCAGCAGCACCGCGTCGCCGACGAAGCCGGCGACCCGGGCCGAGGCGGGGGCGGCGTAGAGCTCGCGCGGCGGTGCGGTCTGCTCCAGGCGGCCGTCGTGCAGAACGGCGACGCGGTCGCTGACCGCCAGCGCCTCCCGCCGGTCGTGGGTGATGAGCACCCCGGTGGCGTCCGCGGCCCGCAGCGCCGCGACGACCTCCCCGCGGACCTGCTCGCGCAGCCCGGCGTCGAGCGCGGAGAACGGCTCGTCGAGCAGCACCACCCGGGGGTCCGGCGCAAGTGCCCGGGCCAGGGCGACCCGGCGGCGCTCCCCGCCGGACAGGGCGTGTGGCAGCCGGTCGGCCTCGGCGGTCAGGCCGACCAGCGCCAGCAGCTCCGCGACGCGCCCGCGCGCGGCGGCGGCCGGGCGCCGGCCGGGCCCGCGACGCAGCCCGAACCCGACGTTGCCGGCCACGGTCAGGTGCGCGAACAGCGCCCCCTCCTGCGGGACGAGCCCGACCCGGCGCCGCTCCGGCGCGACGGCGGTGACGTCGTCGCCGTCGAGGTGCACCGTCCCGGCCGCGGGCCGGTGCAGCCCGGCGACCACCCGCAGCAGCGTCGTCTTCCCGCTGCCCGACGCGCCGAGCACCGACACCAGCTCACCCGGCGCGACGTCGAGGTCGATCCCGTGCAGCACCGGGTCCCGGCCGTAGCCCGCCCGCACCCCGCGCACCGACAACCCGGTCCTCATCGCTCTCCTCCCGGCCCGCCCGCGGTGGCCCGGACCAGCAGCGCCGCGGGGACGCACGCCAGCAGCAGCAGCGCCAGCGCCGCGGGGGCGGCCGCGCCGAAGGCCCCGAGCGAGGTCTGCGACCACAACCGGGTGGCCAGGGTGTCGATCCCGGTCGGGCGCAGCATGAGCGTCGCCGGGAGCTCCTTCATCGCCGTCACCGCCACGAGCAGCCCGCCGGCGGCCACCCCGGGCGCGGCCTGCGGCGCCGTCACCGACCACCAGGTCGACCACGGCGTCCGGCCGAGGGTGCGGGCGACCTCCTCGGCCTCGACCGGCACCCGCTCGACCGCCGCGCGGGTCGCACCGAGCGCCTTGGGCAGGAACAGGATCGCGTACCCGAACACCAGCACCGCCGCGGTCTGGTAGAGCGCCGGGACCAGCACGAGGGACAGGAACACCAGGGCCAGCCCGACGACGACCCCCGGCAGCCCCTGCCCGAGGTAGGCCACCGACTCGGTCGCGGCGACCGCGCGGGACCGGTACCGGGCCGCGAGCACCCCGACCGGCAGCGCCATCGCCACCGCCAGCAGCGCGGCCGCGCCGGACAGCAGCAGCGTCCACCCCGCCGCGACGGCCAGCCGCGGCAGGTCGGCGTCCACCCCGCCGGCGGCGACGACCCGGCCGACCAGCACGGCGGGCGGCCCGACCAGCGTCACCGCCGCGACCGCGCCCAGACCGGCGACGACCGCGGCGCCGGCGGCCGGGCGCAGCCGCACCGGTGCGGCCGCGGTCGGCGCGGTGCCCGCCCTGGCCCCGGTGAAGCGGCGCCGGGCGGCCCGCTCGGCCGCGACCAGGCCGAGCGTCGCGGCGGCCAGGACCAGCGCGGTCACCGCCGCGCCGGTCCGGTCGACGGTCCCCTCGTAGGCGGCCTGCACCGCCCAGGTGAACGACTCGTAGCGCAGCAGCGCGGGCGCCCCGAAGTCGGCGAGGGTGTACAGCGCCGCGAGCAGCGTCCCGGCCAGCGCGGCGGGCAGCGCCTGCGGAAGCGTGACCCGGCAGAACGCGCTCACCGGGCCGAGGCCGAGGGTGCGGGCGGCGTCCTCCGGCCCGGTGTCGGCGGCGCGCAGGGCGGCGGCCGCGGGCAGCGTCACGTACGGCGTGCAGGCCAGCACCAGCACGACGGCCAGCGGGCCGAGACCGCGGGCCTCGGGCCGGACCGCGAGCACCGCGAACGCGAGCAGGTAGGACGGCACGGCCAGCGGCAGCGCGGCCAGCACCCACCACAGCCCGGGTCGGGGCAGCCGCACGCGGACCAGCGCCGTCGCGGTGGCGAGGCCCAGCAGCAGGCAGCCGGCGCCGACGACGGCGACCAGCACCGCCGAGTTCAGCGCCAGGGTGAGCGTCCGTTCGCGCGCGAGCAGCGCGGCGACCCGCCCGGGGTCGGCGCCCGCGACCCGGACGACGAGCCACACCAGGGGCAGCGCGGCGCACGCGGCGACGACCACCGCCGCGCCCAGCAGGGCACGGGGTGGTCGTCGCCGGCGCCGCACCGGGGCCGGCGGGCCGGCCGGCGCGGTGCGGGGCGGGGACCGGCGCAGCAGCACGGTCAGAGCAGCCCGACCTGTGTCATGAGCTGCGTCGTGCCGTCGAGGTCCTCCAGGTCGGCCAGGTCGAGCCGCGGCGCCCGCAGGTCGGCCAGCGCGGGCATCCCCGCGGGCCCGGCGACGCCCGCCACCAGCGGGTACTCGCCGGTCTCGCGGGCGAAGTACTCCTGGGCCTGCGGCGACACCAGGAACCGGAGCAGCTCCCGGGCCTCGGTGGACTCCGCGGCCCCGGCGAGGACCCCGGCGCCGGTGACGTTCACCAGCGCGCTGGCGGTGCCGGGCGCGCCGAACTTCAGCGCGGTGTTCGCGGGCGGGGTCTCGGCGGCGGCGACGTAGTAGTGGTTGATGAGCCCGACGTCGACGACGCCGCTGTCCACGGCCTCCAGGATCGCGGTGTTGCGCGGGAAGACCTGTACCTCGTTGGCGCGCAGTCCCTCCAGGAACGCGCGGGCGGCGTCGTCGCCCTCCTGGACGCGCAGCGCGGTGACGAAGGCCTGGAACGAGGCGTTGGTCGGGGCGATGCCGACCCGGCCGCGCCAGCGCGGGTCGGTGAGCTCGGTGACGTCGGCGGGGACCTCGGCCTCGGGCACCCGGGTGTTGTAGGCCGCGACCCGGACCCGGCCGGTCAGCCCGGTCCAGGTGCCGTCGGTGGCGGTGTAGGGCGCGGTGACCGCGCCGCGCACCTCCTCGGGCAGCGGCGCGAAGGCGCCCGCCCCGGCCAGCGCGCCCAGCGCGCCGGCGTCCTGGGAGAGGAACACCTGGGCGGGGGTCGCGGCGCCCTCCTCGGCGAGCTGCGCGGCGAGCTCGGTGGTCGAGCCGTAGCGGGTGTCGACGGTGATCCCCGACTGCTGCTGGAACTGCGCCAGCAGCGGGCCGACCAGGTCCTCCTCCCGCCCCGAGTACAGGGTCAGGGTGCGCGGCCCGTCGCCCGCCGCCGGGGCCGGGTCGGCCGGGGCACCGCCGCAGCCGGCCACGAGCAGGGCGGCGGCCAGGACGGTGCCGGTGAGCACGCCGCGCCGGGTCGGTCGGGTCGTCGATGGGGTCACGTGGTCCTCCGGGGTGCATGGGGGATCCGCCCGGTTCGCCGGGTCGGTCCCTTTTCGAGCGAGGGGAGGCTAACCTCTGGCGAGGACGTCCTGATCTCCCGAGAATTGAGGGGGTGCGCGCAGGTGCTGCGGGTGCTGCTGGTCGACGACCACCGGTCGTACACCGACCTGCTCGCGCTCGGCCTCGCCGTCCACGGTGACGCGGAGGTCGTCGGCGTCGCGCACGACGCGGCGGCCGCCCGGGCCGCCCTGGCCGGCGGGGACCCCCGGCGGGCGCCGCAGGTCGTGGTCCTCGACGTGCGCCTGCCCGGGGGCGGCCTGACCCTGCTCGGCGACGTCCACGCCGCCGGGGCCCGCGCCCTGGTGCTCACCGCGCACCCGCGGCCCGGTCCGGCCCGCGAGGCCCTCGAGGCGGGCGCGGCCGGGTTCCTGGGCAAGCAGACCCCGCTGGCGGGGATCGTCGCCGCCGTGCGGACGGTCGCCGCGGGCGGCACCGCGCACCCGTCCGCCGCGGCGTCCGAAGCGACCGGGGCGACCCTGCCGCGGCTGACCCCACGCGAGCTCGACGTGCTGCGCGGGCTGGCCGGGGGCCACGACGTCACCCGGATCGCCGCGGCGCACCGGCTGTCGCCGCACACCGTGCGCGACCACGTCCGCGCGCTGCTCGGCAAGCTCGGCGCCCGCTCGCAGCTGGAGGCCGTCGTCGCCGCCGAGCGGCTCGGGCTCGTCGCCCTGGACCCCGGGGGCGAGCCGGTCCCCCGGGCCGCCGGGCAGCCCGTGCCGTGAGCGCACCCGGTACCGCGGGCCCGGACGTCGTCGCCGGTCCGGACCGGCGGCTGCTGGCCCGCACCCTGGCGCGGCACGCGGTCGTCACCGCCGCCGCGGTCGCGCTGGTGTGTGCGCTGGTCGCCGCCGGGGTCTGGTGGCTGGCCCACGCCGAGGCCGAGCGGCGCGCCGAGGAGGTGTCGCGACGGGTGGCGACGGCCGTCGTCGTCGGCCTGGCCGACCGCGACCTCGCCACCGCCGGGACCGCCGGGCGCGAACGGCTGCTGGCGGACCTCGCGCCGTTCCGGGCGACCGGGATGGTCAGCCGGGTCAAGGTGTGGCTGGTCGAGGGCCCGACGGCGCGGCTGGTGTTCTCCGACGAGGCCCGCATCGAGGGTCTGACCCGCCGGTTCGATCCCGTCCTCGCCGCCCGGCTCGACGGCGGCGCCGCGGTGGTGCTCCCCGTCCCCGACGACGGCGAGCACCGCTACGAGCACGGCGACGGGCTCCGCGAGGTCTTCCTCGGTTTCACCGACGGTGCCGGGCGCCCGGCCCGGCTGGAGGTCTACGTCCCGGTCGACGTCGACGGGGCCACCGCGCACGCCGTGGGGCTGCTGCTGCCACCCGCGGTGGCCGGGATGCTGCTCGTCGCGGCCGCGGTCCTGCCGCTGTCGGTGGCGCTGGCGCGGCGGCGCGAGCGCGAGCGGACCGAGCGCCGCGACGCCGCCCTGTACGGGCTGGCCGCCGGCGAGCTCGCCCGCCGCGACCTGGCCCGCCGCCTGCACGACGACGTGCTGCCGACCCTGGCCGGCGCCGGGCTGATGCTCGACCTCGCCCCGGCCCGGCCCGAGCTGCTGGACCGGGCCCGGGCCACGGTCGGCGACGGCGTCGTCCGGATCCGGTCGGTGCTCGACGCCCTGCACCCGGCCGACGTCGACGCCGCCGGTCTGCCCGCCGCGCTGGCCGCGCTCGCCGCCGGCGGCGACCCGCCCGCGGCAGTCGTCACGACCGGGGACCCCGCCGGGACACTCGACGACCGCGGCGCGGTCCTGCTGCACCGCGTCGCCTCGGAGCTGCTGCGCAACGCCCGCGCGCACGCCCGTGCCCGCACCGTCGAGGTCGGCCTGCACGTCGCGGCCGGCCGGGCCCGGCTCACCGTGACCGACGACGGCACCGGTTTCGACCCCGCCCGCGGCCCGGCGCCCGGCCACATCGGGCTGCTGCTCGTCCGCCGCGCGGTGGCCGACGCCGGCGGGACCCTGGAGGTCCGCAGCGCGCCGGACCGGGGCAGCACCGTCACCGTCGTGCTCCCCCGCCGCGGCTGAGCCGGCCGCCGCGCCGCATCGGTGCACGGTGTGCGCCGACGCACGTTCGGCAAAGTTGCACAGTCTGCATCTTTGGGCCAGACTCGTTGCGTGACGTCAACTACCCGCCCCGTGCGCACCCCCGAGGAGGCCGCGGCCCACCGCCGCGACGTACTGCTCCCCCTGACCGGCCTGCTGATGGCGCTGTTCGTCGGCGTGCTGTCCAGCACGATCGTGTCGAACGCGCTGCCCCGGATCCTGGGCGACCTCGGCGGGACCCAGGCCGAGTACACGTGGGTGGTCTCGGCGTCACTGCTGGCGATGACGGCCTCGACCCCGATCTGGGGCAAGCTCGCCGACCTCTACTCCAAGAAGCTGCTGGTCCAGGCCGCGATCGGGATCTTCCTGATCGGCTCGCTGCTCTGCGGGCTGGCGGTCTCCACCGGGCAGCTCATCGGCTTCCGGGTGCTGCAGGGCCTCGGCATGGGCGGGCTGCAGGCGCTGACCCAGGTCGTGATCGCGGCGATCATCACCCCGCGCGAGCGCGGCCGCTACATGGGCTACCTCTCGGGGATCATGTCGATCGCCGTCGTCGGAGGTCCGCTGCTCGGCGGCATCATCGTCGACTCCCCGCTGGGCTGGCGCTGGTGCTTCTTCGTCGGCGTCCCGCTGGCCGCGCTCTCACTGCTCGTGCTGCAGCGCACCCTGAACGTGCCCACCCCCGTCCGCGCCGACGGCGAGCGCCCCAGCATCGACTACCTGGGCGCCACCCTCATCGCCGCCGCGGTGTCGGCGCTGCTGCTGTGGACCTCGCTGGCCGGCAAGCAGTTCGGCTGGGCCTCGCCGACCTCGTTCGGCCTGATCGGCGCCGGCCTGGTGCTGCTGGTGGGCGCGATCGTCGTCGAGCGACGGGCCAAGGACCCGGTCGTGCCGCCGTTCCTGTTCCGCGACCGCACCGTCGTGCTCGCCACCGTCGCGAGCCTGTTCGTCGGCGTCGCGATGTTCGGCTCCACCATCTTCCTGTCCCAGTACTTCCAGCTCGCCCGGGGCGCCAGCGCCACCGAGGCCGGACTGCTCACCCTGCCCATGATCGTCGGCATGTTCGGCGCGTCGAACGTGGCCGGCCAGCTGATCACCCGCACCGGCGTCTGGAAGCGCTACCTCGTCGGCGGCGCGGTCTCGCTGACCGCGGGCCTGGCGCTCGGGGCGGCGGTCATCTCCTCGACCGCGCCGTACTGGCTGGTCGCGGTCGCGATGGCACTGGTCGGCATCGGCGTCGGCACCACGCAGCAGAACCTCGTGCTCGCCGTGCAGAACACCGTCGCGCTGCGGCACATGGGCGCCGCGAGCTCCACGGTGACGTTCTTCCGCTCGCTCGGCGGCTCGGCCGGCGTCGCGGGGCTGGGCGCGCTGCTCGCCTCCGTGGTCGGGTCCCGGACCGCGGCCGGGCTGGCCGACGCCGGCGTCGACGGCGGGGCGGCCGTCGGCGGCGGGCAGGTGCCGCACCTGGCCGACCTGCCCGAGCCGGTGCGCTCGATCGTCATGGAGTCCTACGGCCACGCCACCTCGATGATCTTCCTGGTGGCCGCGCCGCTGGCCTTCCTGGCCCTGCTGGCGATCCTGGCCCTGCGCGAGGTCCCGCTGCGCGACACCCTCGACATCGCCAAGCCCGCCGACCCTGCGGCCGGTGCCCCGGCCACCACCCCGGCCCCGCCGACCGGTCCGGTGCTGCACGGGTTCGTGCGGGCCGACGGCGCCCCGGCGGGCGGCGCCGTGCTGACCGTCCTCGACAGCACCGGCGACGAGCTCGGCCGCACCCGCGCCGACGCCGACGGGCACTACCGGATCTGCGTCGCCACCGGCATCGTGTCCACCGTGTACCGCTGGGAGGGCCGTCCGGCCGCGCGCCGGGTGACCGTCGGCGCGGACGGGCTCCGACTCGACGTCGACCTGTCGGCCGGCACACCCGCCGACGGCACCACACGCACCGCCGACGGACATCCGGGCCGGCACGAGCTCGTCTCGGTCATCGAGGCGCCCGAGCGCGAGCGGACGGGGGCCGACCGTGGCTGAGCAGGCCGCCCCCGGGCGTCGCGAGCGCAAGAAGGCCGCCACCCGGGCCGCGCTCGCCGGCGCCGCACTGCGGCTGTGCAGCACGCACGGCCCGGACGCGGTGACCGTCGAGCAGATCGCCGACGCCGCCGACGTCGCGCCCCGCACCTTCTTCAACTACTTCACCTCGAAGGAGGAGGCGGTCGTCGCGGGCTACGCGTCGTCGGCGGACACCCTGCTGACCGCGTTCGCCGCCCGCCCCGACGACGAGCCGGTCACCGAGTCGCTGCGGCACGCGCTGCGCGCCGTGGTCACCGACCCCGGCTACCTCGACCGGGTGCAGGCACTGCGGGCGCTGCGGGGGCACCCGACGATCGTCGCGCACCAGATGGCCGCGTTCGCCGCCCAGGAGCGGGCGCTGGCCGACGCCGTCGTCGCCCGGACCGGGTCCGACCCGGCCCGCGACCTCTACCCGACCCTCGCCGCGGCCGCCGCGGTGACCGGGCTGCGCGTCGCGGTGCAGCACTGGCTGGGCGACCACGGCACGGACCCGCGCTCGCCGTCGCTGACCCAGCTGGTGGACGAGGCCATGGCCGTGTTCGACGCCGGCCTGCGCGCCCTGGCGGGGGCCCCGGCCTGACCCGGCGGGCGGCCGGGAGAGGATCACCGGCGTGCCCGTCACCACCGTCCTGGACCGCCCGGCCCCGGCACCGCTGGAGCTGACCCTGCACCCGGTGCCCGACCCCGGTGCGCCCGTGCTGCTGGTCGTGCCCGCGATGGGGATGCGGGCGTCGTTCTACACCCCGCTGCTGGGGGCGCTGGCCGACGCCGGCGTCGCCGCCGCGGTCACCGAGCTGCGCGGGCACCAGGCACGCCCCGCTCCCCCGCCCGGGCGCCGCCACGACTTCGGCTACGACGACCTCGTCGGCGACCTCGCCGCCGCCGTCGAGGCGGTGCACACCGAGCGGCCCGGCGCGCCGGTGTTCGTCGTCGGGCACAGCCTCGGCGGGCACCTCGCCACCGCGTACGCCGCACGGCACCCCGACCGCGTCGACGGTGTCGCCCTCGTCGGGTCGGGCAGCGTCGACTGGCGGGTCTGGGGGCCGGCCCACCTGCTGCGGACCCAGGCCGTCGTGGCCGCGGCGATGCTGATCGGGCACTTCCCGGGCGACCGGGTCGGCTTCGCCGGGCGGGAGGCCCGCGGGCAGATGCGCGACTGGGGCCGGTGGGCCCGCACCGGGCGGCTCGCGTTCGGCACGCCGCGGGTCGACCACACCCCGTCGATCGCCGCGGTGCACCTGCCGGTCCTCGGGATCGGGTTCGAGCGCGACGGGCTCGCCCCGCCCGCCTCGGTCGACGCGCTGCTGGGCATGTTCGGCGCGGCCACGGTGACCCGCCACCGGCTCGACGTGCCCGCGGCACGCCCGCACGTCGGGTGGGCCCGCGAGCCGGCCGCACTCGACGTCGTCGTACCGCTGCTGACCGGCTGGGCCCGCGACGCCGCCGGGGCGTGACCCCGGCGGCGTCGGCGTGCGGGCGCTGCGGCTCAGACCCCGGTGTTCACCGACTCGTGCCACGGGATGACCAGGCGTTTCGCGGTGGTCACCATCAGGTAGAGCAGTGACCCCAGCACCGCGAGCAGCACGATCACCGCGAACAGACGGGGCGCGTCGAGGGCGTTGAGGCTCGACACCACCAGGTAGCCGAGCCCGGCGCTGCCGCCCAGGTACTCACCGACGATCGCGCCGATCACCGAGAACACGATCGCGACCTCGGCGCCGGCGAACACGTACGGCAGGGTCGCGGGCAGCTCCAGGTTCCGGAACGTCGCCCAGCGCGAGGCGCCCAGCCCGGTCATGACGTCGCGGTGCCCGCGCTCGACCGAGCGCACCCCGAGCATCACGTTGAGCATGATCGGGAAGAACGCGAGCAGCCCGGCCATGATGATCTTCGAGGTGGGGCCGAAGCCGAACCAGATCACGAAGATCGGCACGAACGCCACCTTGGGCACCACCTGCAGCGCGACCAGGGCGGGCTGCACCGCGCGGCGCAGCCACTCGATCCGCCCGAGCAGTGCGCCGACGCACACACCGGCGACGAGCGCGGCGCCGAACCCGACGAGGACCTCGAGCAGCGTCACGCCGATGTGGCCCCAGATCGCCGGGTCGGCCAGCAGCTCCCCCAGCGCGCCGACGACGGCGGCCGGTGCGGGCAGGATGAACTCCGAGACCCCGACCACCGAGACGGTGAACTGCCAGGCCCCCACGAGCAGCAGCAGGAGCACCGGCCCGGAGATCCACGGCAGGCGCCGCAGCCAGGGCGACTCCTTCTCGGGGCCGCCGGGGTCGGTGACGGGGGTGGCGGGGTCGGTCGCCGGAGCGGGCCGTTCGGTCGTGGTCATCGGTTCAGTCCTCCCGGTCCAGCTCGGTGCGCAGCCCGGCGACCAGCGCGCCGAACTCCGGTGTCGTCTCGGTCGCCGCGGACCGCGGCCGGGGCAGGTCGATCGTGGTGATCGACCGGATGCGTCCCGGGCGCGGGGTCAGCAGCACGACCCGGTCGGCCAGGAACACCGCCTCGGGGATCGAGTGGGTCACGAACACGACGGTGGCGCCGGAGACCGCGTGGATCTGCTGCAGCTCCAGGTTCATCCGGTCGCGGGTCAGGGCGTCCAGCGCACCGAACGGCTCGTCCATCAGCAGCACCGACGGGTCGCAGGCCAGGGCGCGGGCGATCGCGGCCCGCTGGCGCATGCCGCCGGACAGCTCCCGCGGGTAGGAGTCCTCGAACCCGCCGAGCCCGACCGTGGCGCACAGCTCGGCGGCCCGGGCGCGACGCTCGGCACGCGGCACCCCCCGCAGCTTGAGCGGCAGCGCGACGTTGTCGGTGATCGTGAACCACGGGAACAGGTTCGCCTCCTGGAACACCAGGCCGAACTCGGCGAAGACCGCGTCGTCACGACGGCCGGCGGCCCACGCGGGCCGTCCGCCCGCCTCGACCAGCCCCGCGGACGGGGCGAGCAGGCCGGACAGGATCCGCAGCAGCGTCGTCTTGCCGCAGCCCGAGCGCCCGACCAGCGAGACGAACTCGCCGCGGGCGACGTCCAGGTCGATCCCGGACAGTGCGCGCACCTCCCCACGCCGGGTCGGGTACACCTTGTCCACACCGGACACCCGCAGGCCGACCGCGCCCCCGGTCGGGGCCGCGTGCACCCCGGAACGGGTCGCCGTCGCCTGGGTCGCTGTCTCCTGGGTCATGCTCGTCTCCTGCTCCGCTGCCGGGGACCGTCGTGTCGTCGGGGTGCTCATCGGGCGCCCTCCGTGCCGTTGAGGCCGGCGTCGAGCCACTGCGCCGGGTCCAGGCCGGCGGGGACCTGACCGACCGAGGACACCTCGTCGTAGGTGGCCTGCCAGCGCTGCGGGGAGATGCCGGTCGGGCCCTGGCCCGCCGCGTAGCCGTCGACATAGGAGGCGAGCGCGGCGCGGGCGACCTCGGGCCGGTCCAGCGCCGAGACCTGGTACTTCGAGCCGATGAGCTGCATCGTCTCAGCGAAGCCGCCTCCCTCGTCGGCGGTGATGAACGCGGTGGCGTCGGCGATCGCCGCGAGGTAGCGGCGCAGCTTGTCCTGCTCCTGGGGGTCGGTGGCGGTGGCCTTCGAGGTGGCGTAGATCTGCGACCCGGCGGAGATGGCGTCGTTGGGGTCGTAGACGACGGCTTCGGGCCGGGTCGCCTGCAGCAGCATCGCGGTGTCGAGCGAGACGATGAACGCGTCGACGCGGCCGGTGTTCACCAGGTCGAACACGCCGGGGCTGAGCCCGACGACCTGGCGGCGCAGCTCGGCGGGGGCGATCCCGGCCGACCCGGCGACGAGGTCGAGGGTGATCGAGCTGGTGCCGCCCTCCGACGGCGTCCCGACCAGCTTGCCGCGCAGCTGCGCGGCGTCGGTGACCGGCGCCCGCTGCGAGGAGACCAGACGCAGCGGCCCGTTGTGCACCACGCCGCCGATCGCGACCAGCGGTGCGCCGCGCTCGCCCGCGGCGACCATCGTCTCGATGTCGCCGATCCGGGAGATCTCCGCGGACCCGGCGAGCAGGGTCTGGATGGCCGGCGCCGAGCCCTGGGTGGCCTCGAAGGTCACGTCGAGACCGTGGGCGGCGAAGAAGCCCTTGGTGTCGGCGATCATCTCGGCGGCGTAGCCGAGCGACTCCATCGGCAGGATGTTGAGGAAGGTGATGCGGTCGCGGCCGTCCTCACCGCCGCCCGCGCCGCATCCGGCGAGGACGAGGCAGGCGGCGAGCAGGACCGCGGCGAGCCGGGTCGTCGTGCGGGTCATCGGGGGACCTCCGGTGCGTGCTGGGTCGACGCGAGGGACGGCGCGGGTGCGGCGACGGTGTCCGTGCCGCGGTACCACGCAGCGGCGTTGTGGTGGGTGACCGCGGCCCGGGCGGCGGGGTCGAGGGCGGCGAGGAGACGGGCCACCCCGTCGCCGTGGCGGTGCGGGTGGTCACCCGCGTAGAGCAGGAGCCCGGCGGCGCCCAGGACGTCCAGGGCGTCGTGCAGCTCGCCGGGGTCGCGCGGCAGGTGGACCGGCGCGGTGGTGAACCGGACCTGCCCGCGGACGTACTCCGACGGCATCCGGTCCACCCACGGCACCTCGCGGCGGATGCCGCGCCACTCCTTGTCCAGGCGCCACAGCAGCGGCGGCAGCCAGGACGAGCCGCACTCGGCGACGGTCACCCGCAGCCCCGGCAGAGCGCCGAGGGCGCCCTCGGCGACCAGCGACACCAGCTGGGACTGGGCGACCTGCCCGTGGGACAGGTAGTCCTGCAGGTAGGTGTGGGTGAACCCGGTCGTGGTCGGGGCGCTGCCGACCCGGCCCCAGGCGTGCAGGGTGACGACCAGCCCGGCCGCGGCGGCCGCGGCGAGGACCGGCCGGAACACCGGGTGCCCCCAGCGCAGGTCGTGTCCGCGCACCGGGAGCAGCACCTGCACGAAGCGCGGGTCGTCCGCCCAGCGCTCGATCTCGGCGACGGCCGCGGCCGGGTCGCCGAGCGGCACCGCGACCGAGCCGCGGGCGCGGGGCTCGTGGTCGAGGAACCGCTGCGCGGTCCAGGTGTTCACCGCCCGGCACAGGGCGGCCTCGAAGGCGTGGTTGCGGCTGACGTCGAACGCGGTGGTGCAGGTCAGGACCGCCGTACCGACCCGGCCGCCCCCGGGTGCGGGCGCGTCGAGGACCGCGGCACGCAGGGCCGCGACGTCGTGCGGGGCGGGCCCGTCGACCAAAGCGGGCGGGTAGGCGCCACCCTGGACGGGGTCGGCGCGCAGGGCGGCGCCCGCCGCGTAGTCGCGCCAGTACGGGCTGAGCAGTTCCGCGAGGTCGGCGAACGACGCCGGCGCGACGTGGGTGTCGGCGTCGAAGAACTCCTCGGGCGGGTCGGCGCTCATGCCTCGCTCCCGGGCAGGGTCAGGCCGTAGAGGCGGGCGGCGTTGGCGGCCGCCATCGGCCGGCGCAGCGCTGCGGGCAGCACCCGCAGCGCGGTGATCGGATCGTCGAAGTCCCAGTGCGGGTAGTCGGAGGAGAACAGGATCCGGTCGGTCATCCCGGTCTGCTCCCAGGTCGTCGCCAGGTGCGCGGG
The DNA here is from genome assembly GCF_023717215.1 of Pseudonocardia sp. DR1-2. Classification (NCBI taxonomy): domain Bacteria; kingdom Bacillati; phylum Actinomycetota; class Actinomycetes; order Pseudonocardiales; family Pseudonocardiaceae; genus Pseudonocardia; species Pseudonocardia sp. DR1-2. The sequence goes on from NZ_JAMQOF010000001.1 coordinate 806,205, forward strand.
CACCGGCGGCTCGTCGATCGGCTGGGTGGTGAACCACACCCGCTCGCGCACGACCTCCGACGGCGGGCGGGTCAGCCACGGGACGTCGTCGCGGCACAGCTCCCAGGCGTCGTCGAGCCCCCAGAGCAGCGACGGCAGCCAGGACACCCCGCCCTCGACGAGCACGAACTGCAGGTCCGGCACCGCCTCGAGGACGCCGCCGGCGACCAGCCCGGTCAGCGCGACGGCGACGGCGTTGCCGTACCACGCGTGCTGCTCCAGGTAGAACGACGGCCAGCCGTCCCCGCGGTGGCCCTCGGTGCCGCCGAGGTGGATCGCCACCGGCAGCCCGTGCGCGGCGGCCACGGCGTAGATCGGCCGGTACTTGGCGTCCGACCACGGCAGGAACGTGCCGCTGGGGAACAGGACCTGCACGAACCGCGGGTCCGCGGCGCGGCGCTCGATCTCGGCGACGGCCTCCGCCGGCGACTCGTGCGGGATGCAGATGCTGGCCCGCAGCCGCGGCTCGGGGTCGAGCCAGTCGGTGACCAGCACGTCGTTGTACGCGCGGCACAGCGCAGCCGCGAACGCGGGCTCCTCGGCGCCCGCGGTGTGGCCCTGCATCGGGATGAGCACCCCGGCGACGACGTCGTAGGGGTCGAGCAGCTGGCTGCGCATCAGGTCCAGGTCACTGCCCGGGGGCCGGACGGCGCTGCCGGGCGGGCCCGCCTCGGGATGGGAGTCGCGGCGCATGCCGCCGTGCCGGACCCGGGGGTAGACCGCGGGCGGCGGCGCGCCGCGCAGCCCGAAGCGCAGGAACCGGCGCCGCCAGGGCTCGGGCAGCGCGGCCGCGAGCCGGTCGGCGGTGACGACCGGGTGGATGTCGGCGTCGACGATCGGGGTCCGGGCGCGACGCCGGGCGGGGGCCCGGCCGGTGACGGGTGCGGTGCTGGTCATGACGCCTCCTCGGTGGTGGGACGGCGGCCGGTGTCGACGACCACCCAGCGGTCCTCGACGGTCACCTCGAAGGTCTCGGCGGTGTACGGACCGGGTGTCATGCCCGGCGGACCCGGCTCGACCGACGCCGGGAGGCTGCGGGCGGGCGCGTCGCCGGGCTGGTAGGAGAGGCCGGTGCGCACGTCGTACTCCCAGCCGTGCCAGGGGCAGGCGACGAGCACGTGGCCCTCGTCGAGCCGCACGTCCGAGGGACCGGTCGCCACCGGGGCCCCGGCGACGGAGCCGCGGCACAGCGGGCCGCCCTGGTGCGGGCAGTGGTCGGCGAGGGCGTAGTAGTCGTCGCCGACCCGGAAGACGCCGATCGAGCGGGTGCCGACCCGCACGACGCGGTGCTCGCCGGGGGCGAGCTCGTCGGCGGGCAGCACGGCGAGCCTCACGTCCCCTCCCCCGCCCTGGCCAGCAGCTCGACCGTGCCCGCGGTGGCGTCGAGCCGGATGCGGTCGCCGGTGCGCAGCACCTGCACCGGGTCGGCGTCGAGGTCGGCCAGGGCGGGGACGCGGGTGACGACGGCGCCGAGCGCGGCCTTCGTCGTGGTGACCGTGAAGACCATCCCGAGCGGGGCGGTGCCGAGCAGCCGGGTGCTCTGGAAGAACGCCGACCAGCCCGAGGACCCCTTGGCGCCGGGGAACACGAGGATCTTCCCGGTGAAGCAGACGCCCTGCAGGGCGTGCCGGGCCTCGACGATCGTGCCGGTCGCCGGGTCGATGCCGCCCCAGCCGGAGATGGTCTCGGGCGACACCAGCGCCTCGCCGGTGACCACGCCGGGCACCACGGTCCGTCCGCGCAGGACGGTCCCGACCGTCGCGGTCATCGCAGCTCACCCGACCAGCGGCCGGTGACCGCGGCCTGCACGCAGTCCTCGGTGGTGCCGAACCACGCCTCGATCCCGAGGATCGCCGGCAGGTAGTGGGCCTGCTTGGCAGAGTCGGTGGCGAACACCCGGGTCCCGGGCGGGGCCAGGCGGGACATCGCCGGGCAGGAGTCGGTGAGGACCTTCGCGCCGGCGGCCTCGATGACGGCGGTGTAGCCGCTGCGCTCGGCCACCGCGGCCAGCGCCCGCGGCGCCATGATCCACAGCGAGGTGCCGTCGTGCAGCCTGCGGCCGTCGAGGAGCCGGGCGACGTCGCGGATCTGGTCGAGCGAGGCGTGCGGGCAGCCGAGCAGGACGAAGTCGACCTGCGTGCTCGTGCCCTGGTCGTTGAGCCGGGCGTAGGTGGCGGCCCGCTCGGCGGCGCCGTAGACGACCGCGTCGGCCGGGACACCGCCGCCGAACGCGGCCTCGACCGTCGGGGCCTCGGGGGTGACGCCGGGGACGTGGTACATCTCGACCCCGCCGGAGGAGGCGGCCGCGGCGCCGAAGTGCTTGAGGTCGGTGAGGTCGGGCAGGGCGAGGTCACCGGTGACGACCGGGCGGGCCTCCTGCACGACGTCACCGGTGAAGTAGCCGAGCAGGCCCCAGTCGAGGAACCCGCCGACCGGGGTGTCGACCCGGACCAGGTGGGTGCCGCGCCGGTGCTCGTCGTGGTGGTTGCCCCAGCACGGGACGCGCCCGGTGAGGCCGGCCGCGCCGGTCGACGCGGTGCCCTCGCAGTTCGTGCGGGCGCCGAGCACCGAGTTGGCGTAGACCACCGCGGAGGACTCCATCCAGGCGCAGTGCTCGCCGCGGACCGGGAGGTTCCCGACCTGGTACGGCGTGCAGGTGGCGAGGATGGAGACGCCGCGCCGGCCGTAGAAGGTCTCCGCGTCGGCCTGCAGCTCCACGAACTGCGCCGGGTACGGCGCGACGGCCGCCGCGTCGGCGCCGAAGCCCTGCTGGAGCTGGCAGGTGGGCACCGCCATCGGCGGGATCTCGTGGGTCTCGTCGCTGTCGAGGTTGATCACCGAGAAGGCGCGGTCCCAGCCGCCCTCGGCGACGAGGCGGGCCTTGAGCGGGGAGGGCTGGGTGGCGGTCCCGGCCACGTTGCGGACCGAGCAGAGCCGCTCGGCGTCCAGTGCCTCGGCGTAGCGGGTGAGCAGGTCCATCGCGGCGGCGACGGCGGGCCCCTCGGCCCCGTCGAGCATCCTGCGGTCGTCGTCGGTGAGTATCACGGGGCGCCTCCGGGCATCGTTGCCTGTCTCCTCGTGGTGGTGGCGGTGGGACGGGTCAGTCCCCGACGTTCTCCCGGATCCGGTCGGTCAGGGCGTCGGAGGGCACGTCGTGCAGGCTGCCCTGCGGTCCGGCGAGGTCGAGGGCGTGCGCGGCCGCGTGGCCCATCGCCGCGCACGGCCCCATGACGCGCACGCTCGACAGCGCCGCGGCGTCGCCGTCGATGCAACGGCCCGCGGCGACCAGGTTCGACGCGGCGGGCGGCAGCATCGAGCGCAGCGGCACGTAGTGCAGGTGGTCGGCGTCGAAGGTCTCCCAGACGTAGCCGTCGGGGCTGTCGTGCAGCTCGATCGGCCAGGCGGTGCGGGCGACGGCGTCGTCGAAGCGGACCCCGGCGCGCACCTCCTCGACGGTGAGCTGGTGGGCGGCGGCGATCCAGCGGGTCTGGCGGCGGCCGGGCAGCCCGTAGGAGCGCACCGTGGCCTTGCCGAACACCTCGGGGAACTCCGCGCGCAGGAACTCGACGACCCGGTCGGCCTGCGCCTTGCCCTCCAGCTGGGCCTCGGCGGCGGCGATCGGGTCCAGCGGCGCCTCGATGTGGGTCATGTTGAGCACCGCGGTGTCGCGGCCGGGGAAGTAGAAGGCGAGGCCGTCGCGACGGAGCAGGCCGTACTGGTCGGCCTTGGCCGCGACCCGGGCCGCGAGCTCGCCGGGCTCCGGTGCGGCACTGGTGTCCAGGTGCTCGACGACGAGCTGCTGGCTGCCGTAGATCTCCCGGTCGGGCAGCCGGCACTCCAGGCCCGCGGCCCAGGCGAGCGCGGCGTCGCCGCTGGCGTCGACGAACCCGGCCGCGGTGACGTCGACGGCGCCGTAGCGGGTGGCGAAGCGGGCGCCGAGGACACGGTCGCCGTCACGCTCGACGCCGGTGAGGGTGGCGTTGGTGAGGACCCGGATGCCGTGGGCACGGACGGTGTCCTCGACCCAGCGGCCGAGGCGCACCTCGTCGTAGCCGACGGTGAGGGTGTGGCCGGTGCGGCGGAACAGGTCCCCGCCGGCCTCGAGGTCGGCGAACATGGTGTCGAACAGGCCGTGGGTCAGCTGCCGGAACTCGGGGCCGTTGCCGTAGACCCCGCAGAACAGCCCGATCAGCGAGTTGACCATCTGCCCGCCGAGGACGGGGGCGGCGTCGACGAGGACGACGTCGCGGCCGAGGCGGGCGGACTCGACGGCGGCGGAGAGCCCGGCGATGCCGGAGCCGACGACGCAGACGTCGGCGGTCACCGCGTGCTCGGCGGGGTCGCCGGCGCGCAGTGGGGCGTCCCGGATCACGGTGTGGACCGGCAGGGGCGTCAGCGGGTGAGGCATGGCTCACACACTAGGAACGGCGCGCGCCGCCCCGGAAATAGAACGTTCGCCTGCCGGACCATCGACCGGACGAATAGTCGCAGCTCTACAGGGTGGCCGACAGTTCGACGATGAGCTCGCGGAGCCACCGGTGGGCCGGGTCCGGGTCGAGGTCGGTGTGCCACCAGAGACGCTCGCGGATCGGTCCGGGATCGCCCGGGCAGGGCAGCACGACCAGCCCGAGGCGGTCGGCGACCTGGCGGGCGAGCCGCTCCTGCAGCAGCGCGACGCGGTCGGTCCCGGCGACCAGGTAGGGCACCGACAGGTAGCTCTCCACCCGCACCCTGATGTCGGGTTCGACCCCGAGCCGGGCGAGCTGGCGGGTCATCGGCGCGGCCGCCGACATGCCGCGGTCCGGGGCGAACGGCACCACCCAGGGCATTGCGGCGAGCTCGTCGAGGTCCAGGGTCGGGTCCGGCCCGGCGGCGACCGGGTTGCCGGCGTCGACGACGCAGACCCAGCGGTCGTCGAACAGGGCGGTGGAGCGCAGCTCGGGCCGTTCGAAGCGGGCGGCGGGCGGGGCGATGAGGCCGTCGATGAGCCGTATCGTCTCGCCGATGTCGGCGGAGAAGGACTCGCGGACCAGCCGCAGCCGCAGCTCGACGCCGGGGGCGCGCCGGGCCGCCGCCGCGGACAGCGCGGGCCCGAGCACGGCGACGGTGTAGTCGGCGACGAGCAGGGTGAACCCGCGCCGGGCGCTCGACGGGTCGAAGCCGTGGCCGGTGCCGAACAGCCGCTCGGCGGCCGAGCAGACGCCCTCGACCTGCTCGACGAGCTGGGCGGCGAGCGGGGTGAGGACGTAGCCGCCGGGGTGGCGGGACAGCAGGTCGTCGTCGAAGTGACGGCGCAGCCGGGACAGGGCCGCGCTGGCGGCGGGCTGGGAGATGCCGATGCGGGCGGCGGCGCGGGTGACGTTGCGTTCGCGCAGCAGCTCGCGCAGCGAGACGAGCAGGTTGAGGTCGAGGTTGGCCAGCCGGACCGTCGGCGGGGTCGTCACGGCGCCGCAGGCTAGCCGCTCACCCCGTCCGGAGCATCCACCCGGTCACCGTGCCGTGCGCGCTGCCGCTCACCCCGGCGGAACGCGCTCGGGGTGACGCCGCGGACCCGGGTGAAGGCCGCGCTGAAGCCGAACGGGTCGGCGTACCCGACCCGGCGCGCGATCCCGGCCAGCGTCGCGCCGGGCTCGGCGAGCAGCAGGTCCGCCGCCAGGGTCATCCGCCAGCCGGTGAGGTAGGTCAGCGGCGGCTCGCCCACCCGGTCGGTGAACCGCTTGGCCAGGGTCGCCCGGGACACACCGGTGGCGGCGGCGAGCCCGGCGACGGTCCAGGCCGCGGCGGGGTCGGCGTGCAGGAGCCGCAGCGCCCGCCCGACCACCGGGTCGTGCTGGGCCGTCCACCACCGCGGACGGCTTCCGCCGGGCCGGTCGAACCACTCGCGCAGGGTGCAGACCAGCAGCCAGTCCAGGAGCCGGTCGAGCACAACCTGCTGACCGGGGGCGTCGACGGCGACCTCGGCGGCCACGTGGTCGAGCACCGTGTCCCCGCTGCCGCCGGCACCGACCCGCAGGACCGGCGGGAGCGAGTCGAGCAGCCGGGCGCCGACCTCGCCCCCGGCCGGGGAGGCCCCGGTGATCAGGGTGCTCGCGTCGCTGCCCGGCGCCGGCGCCGGGTCGTGCCAGCCGAGCCGGTGGCGGGTGCCGCCCTGGTCGGGCGTCGCGCAGTCCACGCCGCAGACGATCGGCTCGGCCGGGGTGCCGACCTCGTCGACCACGTGGAAACCGGCCGGGCCGCGCACGACGGCGGTCTCCCCCGCGGCCAGCCGCACCGGGTCGGCGCCGGGGACGAGGATCCACCCCGCGCCGGTCAGCATGGCGCACAGGGTCAGCGGTGCGCCGTCGACGAAGTGCAGCGACCAGGGCGGGGTCAGGGTGGTGCTGCCGAACAGCGAGCCGTGCGACCGCAGCCCGCGGACCAGGTCACCGAAGGGGTCCACCGCACCGAGGTTAGACGACCGGACAGGAGTTCCGGCGTCTCACCCATGTCGTCGTCCGCGCCGAGGTGGTGTCGTGGACCCATGCCCACCACCGACACCCCCACCACCGACAGCCGCACCGCTCTCACCGACGACGACCGCGTCTTCCTCGCCCGCCCGCTGCACGGCTTCCTGAGCGTCGCGGGCGGCCCGGTGCCGCCGCAGCCCCGCCCGGTCTGGTTCGAGGCGACCGACGACGGCACCGTGCAGCTGTTCACCGGGCCGGAGTCGCTGCACATCCGCCGCAGGCGCAGGGACCCGCGGGCCTCGCTGGTCGTCGCCGCGCCGGTCGGGGAACGCGAGCGCTGGGTCGCGGTCGACGGCTCCACGACCGTCGAGACCGACGGGGCACACGCGCTGGCGCAGCGGCTGGCGCAGCGCTACTGGGACCTCGACGACCCCGCGCGCGCCGCGGACCTCGCGGCGATCCTCGCCGAGGACCAGGTGCGGCTGGTGATCCACCCCGAGCGGGTGCGGCGGCTGATGTTCTGACCCCGGCCCGACCGGCCGGCCCGGGCGCCCGGCTCAGGGGGTGCGACGGCCCGACCACGCGGGTTCGACAGCCGCCCAGTCCTCCGCCCAGGCACGGGCGAACGCACGCCCGTTCCAGGCGAAGACCAGCCGCCCGGCGACCCACACCACGGCGGCCCACACCACGGCGGTGAGGAACCCGGCGGCGACGGCCACCGTGACGGCGTCGGCGGGGGTCGACGGCGGCGGCGCCAGCCGGCCGTCGGTGCCGACCCAGGCCGGCACCCGGTCACCGACGTCGTGGACGCCGGGCAGCGTGCTGCCGCCCGAGTGCGGCAGCCCGTCGGGGCCGGTCCAGCTCAGCGTGAGCGACTGCTGGCCGGTCTGCAGGTCGCCCACCGCGCTCGCCCGCGCGGTGACCGTCGCCGCGACCGGCACGCGCTCGCGGGCCTCGACCGCGCCCCGCTCCAGGACCGACCCGTGGGCCGCGGCACCGGCGAGCCACGCCACGACCAGCCCGCAGGCGGCGAGCAGCCCGAGCACCACCGCGAGCAGGTCCTCGCGACGGGACGCCCGACGACGGAGCCGGTCAGCGGGTCCCGGCTCGGAGCCCGGCGGGTCGGCTGCGCGCATCGTTCCTCCTGGGGTCGGTCACGACGGATCCTCCCCACCACCGCGGGTGAGGGGGCGATCACCGAGGACTACCCCCGTTATCGCCCCGTGACATCCCCCGGGACGGAGATCACGCCCACCGGACGCCGTGCGGTCCCCTTCCGTACCCGGGCGGTCGGCCGCGCAACGATCCGCCGCCGGGCCCGCCACCCACCCGTTCGCCGTGCACCGCAGCCCATTCGCCGCCGCGGGGCGCGCCCGGGCAACCGCGGCACTCCGACGGGCGTCTGCCCCGATGTCACCCGGGTGGGTGATCTGTGACGTGGAGGTGGGCATGTCCCGGACCGAGCGGCTCCGTCGCCGTCGTGGCGTTCTGGTGACCGGGCTCGTGCTCGTGGCCGGGGTGGGGCTGGGTGGCACCGCGATCGCCACCGCCGACCCGGAGCAGAGCCGGGTCGCCACACAGGCCCACGCCGAGCCCGCCGTCCCCGGGACACCGTGCGCGGCGTCGGTGCGGGCGTGCGTGGACCTGGAGACGCGGCAGGCGTGGCTCGTCCGCGACGGGAAGGTCACCGGCGGACCGTTCCGGGTCACCACCGGGGGCGAGGGGAAGGCCACCCCGGTCGGGCACTCGTTCCGGGTGTACCGCAAGGAGGCCGACCACCGCAGCGGCGAGTTCCCCGGCCCGGACGGCCGCCCGGCGCGGATGCCGTGGTCGGTGTTCTTCGCCGACGGCGGGATCGCCTTCCACGGCGGCGACCTCAGCCGCGAGTCGGCGGGCTGCGTCAAGCTCGGCGCCCGCGACGCGCAGCGGTTCTTCGACACCCTGCAGGTCGGGGACAAGGTGCAGGTCGTGAACGGGTCGGTGGAACGCAGGCACCGCGCGGAGGCCCACGGCCGGGCCTGAGCCGCACCGACCCGGTCCGCGGGTCAGCCCGGCAGGACGATCCGGGTGCCCTCGGGCGCCCGGTAGGCGTCGACCACCCGGTTCAGCTCGATCTGGTAGTAGAGGGTCTGCAGGCCGAACACGAAGCACAGCAGCAGTCCGACGACCGGGCTGCAGGTGACGGGCAGGCCCGCGGAGCGCTGGCTGTCGGCGATCCGCTGCCCCGTGTTGTAGAACGACACGAGCGGCGCCACGACCGTCCAGCCCAGGAACAGCAGCACCAGCAGCGGCCCGGCCACGGGCACCTGGCGGCGCGGGTCGAACTCCGCCATCTCGCGGTGGATCCTGTAGTACCAGACGAGCCCGTAGATGCCGAGGGTGATCAGCGGCAGGCCGAGCCACACCGCGACCGGGTTGCGGCGCTTCATCGCCAGCCCGACCGGGGCGTGCGGCGGCGCCGCGAGCTCGCCGGGGCGCCACGGGTCGAGTCCCGTGCCCGGGCCGCTGTGGGGACCGGGCGCCGGGTGGGCCTGCGGCCCCGGAGCTCCGTACCCGGCGGGTGCGCCGTACCCGGCGTCACCGGCGGGCGGGGGTCCGACCGGCTGCGGACCGGCGGGGTGGAGCCGGTGCGGGTCCGACGGGTGATGGGGCTGGGTCATCGGCGGGGATCCGATCTGTGCGGAGGAGCGACGCGGGCGACCCGCGTCCGTCCCCGGCGACCTCGCCGTCCGCGAGCCGGTCGTTAGCCCCGTCCGGCGCAGACCACGCCGGACCGGCCCGCGACGTCGGGTCGCGGGCCGGTCCGGATGTGGTGGGAGCGGTGGTGGGTCAGCTCGTGCTGGCCGCCCGCCGCGGCAGCACCCAGTTCGGGCGCGGGAAGTGGCAGGTGTAGCCGTAGGGGAACTTCTGCAGGTAGTCCTGGTGCTCCGGCTCGGCCTCCCAGAAGTCACCGGCCGGCTCGACGTCGGTGCTCGCGCGGCCCGGCCAGAGGCCGGACGCGTCGACGTCGGCGATGGTGTCCAGGGCGACCGCCTTCTGCTCCTCGCTCGTGTAGAAGATCGCGGAGCGGTAGCTGCGGCCGATGTCGTTGCCCTGCCGGTCCTTCGTCGACGGGTCGTGGATCTGGAAGAAGAACTCCAGGATCTCGCGGTAGGAGATCCGCTCCGGGTCGAAGACGATCTCGACGGCCTCGGCGTGGTCGCCGTGGCGCCGGTAGGTCGCGTTCGGGGTGTTCGGGTCGCCGGAGTAGCCGACCCGGGTGGACACGACGCCCGGGCGCTCGCGGAGCAGCTCCTGGACACCCCAGAAACACCCACCGGCGAGGATCGCGGTCTCGGTCATCAGGCTTGAACCTCCCTGTATCGGGTCTCGACGGCTACAACGGTGCGGGCACCGCCGATGTTCCGTCGCGCACGACGGGTCTCCCGGTCTCGCGCCGGCCCCGCCGATGACCGATGCTCACACACATGGGAGCGGGCGCGGAGGAACTGACCACCGAGGAACAGGCCGTCGTGGAGACGGTGCGCGACTTCGTCGACCGGGACGTCCGCCCGGTGGTGCGGGAACTGGAGCACGCGAACACCTATCCCGAGAAGCTCATCGAGCAGATGAAGCAGCTCGGGATCTTCGGGCTCGCCGTTCCCGAGCCGTGGGGCGAGGCCCCGGTGTCGATGCCCTGCTACGCCCTGGTCACCGCCGAGCTGGCCCGTGGCTGGATGAGCCTGGCCGGCGCGATGGGCGGGCACACCGTCGTCGCGAAGCTGCTGGTCGCCTTCGGCACCCGCGAGCAGCAGGACCGGTACCTGCCGCGGATGGCGACCGGTGAGCTGCGCGCGACGATGGCCCTGACCGAGCCCGGCGGCGGCTCGGACCTGCAGGCCATGACCACCCACGCCCGCCGCGACGGCGACCACTACGTGATCAACGGGTCCAAGACCTGGATCACCAACTCGCGGCGCTCGGGGCTGATCGCGCTGCTGTGCAAGACCGACCCGGCTGCCGAACCGCGCCACCGCGGCATCTCGGTGCTGCTGGTCGAGCACGGACCCGGGCTCACCGTCTCCCGTGACCTGCCCAAGCTCGGGTACAAGGGCGTCGAGTCCTGCGAGCTGTCCTTCGACGACATGCGGGTGCCCGCCGACGCGGTCCTCGGCGGTACCGAGGGCCGCGGCTTCGCCCAGATGATGAAGGGCCTGGAGACCGGCCGGATCCAGGTCGCCGCGCGCGCACTCGGCGTCGCCGACGCCGCGCTGGCCGACTCCCTGGCCTACGCCCGGGAACGCGAGTCGTTCGGCAAGCCGATCTGGCAGCACCAGTCGGTCGGCAACCACCTCGCCGACATGGCCACGAAGATCACCGCCGCACGGACCCTGATCCTGCACGCCGCCCGGCGGTACGAGTCCGGGCAGCGGTGCGACATGGAGGCGGGCATGGCGAAGCTGTTCGCCTCCGAGACCGCCATGGAGGTCGCCCTCGACGCGGTGCGCATCCACGGCGGCTACGGCTACTCGACCGAGTTCGACGTCGAGCGGTACTTCCGCGACGCCCCGCTGATGATCGTCGGGGAGGGCACGAACGAGATCCAGCGCAACGTGATCGCCGCCCAGCTCGTCAAGCGCGGGGGCCTGGAACGCTGGTGAGCCCTCAGCCCACGCACAGTCGGCACACATCGGGGCCTGTCATGATCGCCACGCACGGGACCGACGGCGGGGAGGGGACGGCGTGGCGGCCGGGATCGTGGAGGCGGCGGCCGACCAGGGGCTGAGTGCGGCGCAGGTCGCCGCGGCGCGCCGGGCGGGCCGGACGAACGCGCCGGTGACCGCGGGGACGCGCGGCTACGGGCGGATCCTGCGCACCAACGTCTTCTCCTCCTACAACACGATCCTGTTCGCGATCGGCCTGGTCCTGCTGGTGCTGGGCCGCTACGGCGACGCCCTGACCAGCGTCGGGCTCGGCCTGGTCAACGCCGTCGTCGGGGCGGTGCAGGAGATGCGGGCCAAGCGGAAGCTGGACCGGCTGCAGCTGCTCGACGCCGCGGAGGTCACCGTCGTGCGGGACGGGGCCGAGCAGCGGGTGCCGGCCGCCGACGTCGTCGCCGGGGACGTGCTGGTGGTGCGGGCGGGCGAGCAGGTCGTCGTCGACGGGCCGGTGCTGACCGGGCGGGCCGAGGCCGACGAGTCGCTGCTCACCGGCGAGTCCGACCCGGTCGTCAGGACCCCCGGCGACCTGCTGCGCTCGGGCAGCCACTGCGTCGCCGGGACCGCCCGCCAGCGCGCGTCCGCCGTCGGCGCCGACAGCTACGCCGGCCGGCTGACGCTGCAGGCCCGCGCGGACACCACCGAGGCGACACCGCTGCAGCGGCGCATCGACTTCGTCGTCCGGCTGACCATGGTGCTGGTCGTGCTGATGAGCGGCGCGATCCTGGCCCAGGCGTTCCTGGAGGGGTTCTCGCTGCTGCGGGTCGTGCAGATCACCGCGGTGCTGTCCGGGCTGGTCCCCTACGGCCTGTTCTTCCTGATCGCCGTCGCCTACACCCGCGGCGCGGCCCGGCTGGCCGGGCGCGGTGCGCTGGTGCAGCAGGTCAACGCGGTGGAGGCGGTCACCCACGTCGACGTCGTCTGCACCGACAAGACCGGCACCCTGACCACCGGCGCGCTGCGCCTGGACGGGCTCGACCCGCTCGACGAGACCGACCCGGGGCCGGTGCTCGCGCGGTTCGCGGCGACGGTGGCCGACCCGAACCTCACCTCCGCCGCGCTCGCCGCGGCGCTGCCCGGCACGCCGTGGGAGCTGCGCGACGAGGTCGCGTTCACCTCGTCGCTGCGCTGGTCCGGGCAGGTCACCACCGGCGGGGAGGCGTTCGTGCTCGGCGCCCCGGACGCGCTCGCGCCGCATCTGGGTGACCCGGACGCCGTCGCCGACCGGGTGGAGGCCCGCGCCGCAGCCGGGCTGCGGGTGCTGCTGCTGGCCCGGGCCGCGCGGGCGGGCGCCGGGCTGCGCGACGACGACGGCCGTCCCGCCCTGCCCGGCCTGGAGCCGGTGGCGCTGGTGGTGCTGTCCGACGAGCTGCGCCCCGGCGTCGCCGACGCCCTGGAGCGGTTCGCCGCGGACGGGGTCGCGGTGAAGGTGCTCTCGGGCGACGACCCGCGCACCGTCGCCGCCCTCGCGGCGAAGGCCGGGCTCGACGTGGGCGAGGCGGTCGCCGGGCCCGAGATCGAGGAGCTCGACGACTCCGCCGGGGGCCGGGCCGCGCTCGACGCGCTCGTCGCCCGGACCACGGTGTTCGGGCGGGTCACCCCGGAGCAGAAGGAGCGGGTCGTCGCGAGCCTGCGCCGGGGCGGTGCGCACGTCGCGATGCTCGGTGACGGGGTGAACGACGCGCGTGCCCTCAAGCGGGCCCACGTCGGCGTCGCGATGCGCAGCGGCTCGGCGGTGACCCGCGACGTCGCCGACATCGTGCTCGTCGACGACTCGTTCGCCGCGCTGCTGCCGGCGCGCACCGAGGGCCGCCGGATCATCGACGGCATCGCCGTGTCGATGTACGTGTTCCTCACCCGGGTCGCCACCCAGGGCCTGGTGATCATGGCCGTGACCATGCTCGGGCTCGGGTTCCCCTACTCCCCCACCCAGGTCGGGCTGACGCTGCTGACCGTGGGTGTGCCCACGCTGTTCCTGACGCTGTGGGCGACGCCGTCCGAGCCGGACCCGGACCTGCTGAGCAACCTCGCCCGCTTCGTGGTGCCGGCGTCGGTGGTGACCGCGGCGGCGGGGACGGTCGTCTACACGGTGCTCTACCAGGGCATCCTGCAGGGCTTCACCAGCGGACAGACCCCGGCGCAGGTGATCGAGCAGTTCCAGAGCTACACCGGGCTGACCTACGGCACCGACGCCGACTTCGCCGGTGCGGCCGCGACGCTCGGCGCCCAGACCGGGCTGTCGACGTTCGTGGGGCTGGCGTCGTTCGTGCTGATCCTGTTCCTGCTGCCGCCGCACCGGTTCCTCGCCGCGTGGACGGCGCCGGTGTCCGACCGTCGCCCGGCCTGGCTGGTGCTGGGCCTGACCGTGGTGTTCGCGGGCGTGGTCGGGACCCCGGCGCTGTCGTCGTACTTCGGGCTCACCGGCGCGGCGCGGCCGGTGTTCCTGGTGGTGCTGCCGGTCCTGGTCTGCTGGTTCGCCCTGATGTGGGTGGTGCTGCGGTTCCGGATGATGGACCGGATGCTGGGGACCGACCGGCTGCCCGGGCGGGTCGGTCAGCCGCCGTCCTGACGGGCGGAGTCCGGTGGGGCGGGCACGGCGCCGCCCCCGACGGTCTCGCTCCCGTCCCCGGTCCCGGTCGTCGTGCCGGTGCCGGTCTCGGTGCCGCTTGCGGCGGAGGCCGGGGCCGTGCCGTTGGCGGCGGTGACGGGGGTGCCCGCGGCGACGTCGTCCACACCGGCGAACCGGCGGTCCCGCAGGTCGATCTGCTCACCGAGGTAGCGCAGCAGGACCGCGACGACGGCCGCGACCGGCACCGCGAGGAACGCACCGGCGATCCCGGCGAGCGACCCGCCCGCCGTCACCGCCAGCAGCACGACGGCACCGTGCAGCTTGAGGCTCTGCCCCTGCAGGAAGGGCTGCAGCACGTTGCCCTCGATCTGCTGCACCGCCACGACCAGCACCGCCACCGCGACCGCGGTGCCGAAGCCCTGCGTGACCAGCGCGATGAGCACGGCCAGCGAGCCCGCGACGACCGCACCGACGATCGGGATAAACCCGCCGATGAAGGTCAGCACGGCGAGCGGCAGCGCCAGCGGGATGCCCAGCAGCACCAGGCCGATGCCGATGAACACGGCGTCGATGAGGCTCACCAGTGCCTGGACGCGGATGAAGCCGCCGAGGACGTCCCACATCCGGCGCAGTACCTCGGCGATGTGCCCGCCCGCGCTGCGCCCGGTGATCGAGGTCAGCCACGGCAGGAACCGGGGCCCGTCCTTCACGAAGAAGAACGTCAGCACCAGCGCCAGCACCAGCGAGATCAGCCCGGACGCCAGGGTGGACACCCCGGTCAGGACGCCGCCGGCGATGGCGGTGGCGCTCTGCTGCAGCTGCCGGGTGACCTGGTCGACGATGTCACCGATCTGGCTGTCGCCGAGGTTCAGCGGCGGCCCGGACACCCACTGCTGGATCTGCCCGAGCGCCGCGATCACCCCGGAGGTGATCTGCTGGGTCTGCCCGGCGATCGACGGCGCGATGCTCACGAACAGCCCGGTCACCGCGGCGATGCCGACGAGCAGCACGATCGCCGAGGCCGCCGCGGCCGGGACCCGCCACCTGATGAGCAGCGCCGCGGGCGGACGCAGGACGGTGGCCAGCAGGATCGCGAGCACGACGGGCCAGGCGACGACCCACAGCATGCCGATGACGTAGCCGACGATCACCAGTCCGACGGCGATCAGCGCGACCCGCAGGCTCCACGCCGCCAGCCAGGTGAGCCCGTTGCCGATGACGGTGCCGCGGCTGGCGGCCGGGGCCGTCGGCGACGGGCTCAGCAGCCCGCCCCCCGCCGGGTCCCGCCGCGCCCCACGGTTCTCGGCGCGCGCGGCCGGTTGCGACCCCGAATCCATGACCCACTCCGTTCGTACCGGTCGACCTGCGGCGGGAACCCTAGCGGCGCAGGAGCCCCGGTGCCCGCCGCAACGCCCACACCACACCCGTCGGGGAGCGCTCAGAGGTCGTCGGCGAGATGGCGGAACCCGGCGGGCCGGTCGCGGTGCAGCGCCCACAGGGTCGCGGCGAGTGCGGCGGGGTCCTTGCGGGGGTGCCCGGGCTCGATCGCGCCGGGGACGATCAGCTGGGCGACGTGCACGCCGTCGCCGGCGAGCTCGTCGTGCAGCATCGCCGCGAACGCGCCGAGCCCGGCGAAGGCGATGGAGGTGCCCGCCACCCGCGACGACGGCCGGGCCCCGCTGCCGCCGTTGACGAACAGCACCGTGCCGCGGCCCAGCGCGCGCATCCCGGGCAGCACCTGGTGCACGGCCGCGACCGGGCCGTACACCGACATCTCGACCGGTCCGACGAGGTCGGCCGGGGTGGTCTCGAGCAGCGGCCGCAGGAAGTCCTTCTGCGGTGCGGGGCTGTACTGCAGCACCTCGACCGGGCCGACGGTCTCCGCGACCCGCTCCAGCGTCGCGGCGAGGGCGGCGGGGTCACGGGCGTCGGCGGTGAAGGGGTGCGCGGCGACGCCGTCGTCGGCCAGTCCGGCGGCCAGCGCCTCGGCGCGGTCGCGGCGCCGTCCGATCAGGGCGACGTCGAACCCCTCGTGCCCGAAGCGCCGGGCCGTCGCCGCGCCGAGTCCCGGTCCGGCACCGACGATCGCGATGGTGGTCATGGCGTGATCATGCGGGTCGTGGGGTGGATGCGCACGGTCCGCGGTGCCCGCGGGGTCAGCCGCCCGACAGCAGGGTGAGCCGGTCCGCGACGGCGCCCAGCTGCGTGCTCATCCCGTTGAGCTCCTGGGCGGCGTCGCCGAGCAGCCCGGGGTCACCGAGGGAGGCGCCCGCGATGCAGTGCCGGGCGGCGTCGGCGCCCGCGGCGAGCCCGTCACGCCAGTACACCTGGGCGACGGCGTCCGGGATCGCCGGGTACGCCTGCGCGGAGGCGACCTCGTCGCGCAGGTCGCGGCAGGCCTCGGCCAGCGCGACGGTCCCGCCGCCGGACCCGGCACGCGCGATGTCGCGCAGGGCCTCGGTGATCGCGGTGACGTGCACCTGACCACCCGCGGCGCGCCAGTCGCCGACCGCGGCCGTCGCGGTGGCGGCGTCGTCGATCCCGCGGCCCGCCGCACCCGCGGCGCCGACGACCACCGCGAACACGACGAGCATCCCGGCGATCCCGGCGGCCAGGCCCGCGCCGACCGCGAGCGGACGACGGCGGCGCGGCAGCAGCGTGGCCGGGAAGCCGGGCAGCCTCCCGTCGGCGCCGGGCCCGGCGGCGGGCTCGACGACGACCGGGGCCGGGGTGAACCAGGGCCGCTCCGGGGCCGGGGCGGGCGGCGCGGGGTCCGCTCCGTCGCGGGGTGCGGGGACGGCCGCCCACCAGGGCGCGGTGCCGTGCCGCGGCGCGGTGGTCGGCGGCATCGGGCGGGGCTGCGGGACGGCGATCCGGTGGGCGGACACCTCCTGCTGCGGTGCGGCGGGGCGGTGGCCGTCGACGTCCGGCCGGGTCAGGGCCTCGCCCCGCGGGGCGCCCCGCTGCGCCGGGACGGCGATCGTGGGCGGGGTCTCACGCAGGGCGTGCCGCGGGCGGTACGACGTGCCGTCCATGACGTCCCCCTCTCCGGCGTGCGGGCGCTTCACGCAGTGCATCGCGCCGGCGCCGAGATCGTCACCGACTCCCCGCCAGTTTCACCAGAAATGGCGACCCGCGCATTCGCTGGGCGCCGTCCGCCGTTCACCCGACGCTCGTAGCATCGCGTCCGTCATGGCCGATCCCCTCCGCCCGCTGCGCACCGGCGCGGCCGCCCCGTCCGCGCACGTCGCACCGAGCCGGACCACGGTGCCGCGCTACGCCGGCCCGGCCGGCCGCGGCGACGCGCCGCACCTGGTCGTCGTCGCCGGGTCCGCGCCGGATCCCGACCTCGGTCCCGCCGACCGCCTGGTCCGGCTGCCCGTCGGCGGGGACGCGGCGGGCCTGCTGGACCGGGAGCTCGCGACGCTGGTCACCGGCACCCGGATCCTGGTCACCGGCCCCGAGACCGTCGTGCAGGCCGTGCGCGCCGCGGCGCTGCACCGGGGCGCCCTCGACGAGGAGCTCGTCCTGGTCCCGACCGACATCACCGGCTCCACCCGGGACCGGACGGTGCACTGCGGACACTGCCACCACCGCGTCGTCGTGCACGCCGACGTCGGGGACGCCGTGGCCTGCCCCGGCTGCCGGCTCGTGCTGCACGTCGCCGGGCACCACTCGCGCCGGCTCGCGGCGTTCCTCGGCGCGCCCACCCCGGAGCGGGCGCCGTGACCCGGCCCGCCGTGCACCTGCGGGTCGCCGCGGTCACCGACGCCGCGCCCGGCGTCCGTTCCCTGGAGCTCGCCGCCGCACCGGGGACCGGGCCGCTGCCCGCGGCCCCGCCCGGCGGCCACATCGGCGTCGAGTGGGCGCCGGGCCGCTGGAACTCCTACTCGCTGACCGCGCCGTCCCCCGCACCCGACCGCTGGCACGTCTCGGTCGCGCGGCGTCCGGACTCCCGCGGCGGCTCGGTGTGGGCGCACGGTCTCGTCCCGGGCGACGCGGTCGTGGCGACGACGCCGCGCAGCTCGTTCCCGCCGGTCGACACCGCACGCCACCACCTGCTCGTCGCGGGCGGGATCGGGGTGACCGCGGTCCTGTCCCACGCCCGCTGGCACGCGTTCTGGGGTAACCCGTTCACGGTGCTCACCGTCCACCGCCCCGGTCCCGCGCCACATCGCGACGAGCTGCGCGCGCTCTGCGGGGACCGGCTGGTCGAGGCCACCGGTCGCGTCGAGGCCCACGCCGCGCTGGAGCGGCTGCTGACCACGGCCCCGTTCGGCAGCCACGTCCACACCTGCGGCCCGCCCGGTCTGATCGCCGCGGCCGCGCGGACCGCCCGCGCCGCGCACTGGGTCGACGCCCGCGTCCACGCCGAGGCGTTCGTCCCCGGGCCCGGGCCCGGTACCCCGTTCCGTGCGGTGCTGCGCCGCAGCGGCCGCACGGTCGAGGTCGGTGCCCGCGAGACCCTGCTCGACGCCGTGCACCGCGCCGGGGTCGCCGCGCCCGCGATGTGCCGGCGCGGGGTCTGCGGCGAGTGCGTGACACCCGTCGTCGACGGCCGGGTGGAGCACCGCGACATGGTCCTGACCGCCGACGAGCGCGCCGACCGGATGGCGCTCTGCGTGTCCCGCGCCGCCGGGACGGCACTGGAGCTGGACCTGTGACCGGCGTCGACGACTACCCGTTCCCGCTGCCGCACCCGACCTACCGGATCAGCGCGAACGTCGAGCCGGCCGGGGTGGAGCGCCGTACCGAGGCCGGCTCCTGGGGCGCGCGGATCGTGCACGACGGCCCGGACCGTCCCGCCGTCGCCGCCGAGCGCGCGTCGATCCTGGACCGTGGACCCGCGCGCTTCGTCGCCGCGCCGCACGCCCGCGCGTCCTGCTGGGACGCCTGCCTGTACCTGCTCGGGCGCCTCGCCGCCGAGCAACCCGGCACCTGCACCCTGACCCGCGCCCCCGGCCGGACCGGCGGAACGGGCGGTTGGCGGTTCCGTGACGCGGCCACCGGCACCGACCAGGAGTTCGTGTTCGGCGACGACGCCACCCTGCCCGAGCACCCGTTGCGCTGGGTGTCCCGGCTCGTCGCGGAGGACGTGGTGGTGCTCGGCGCCCGCGACGACGCGCTGTGGCTCGACGCCGGTGCCGTCGCGTTCGCCTCGGTCTGGTCGCTCGGGTTCGACGCCGGCATGAGCTTCCGGGAGCTGCACGGCCCGGTCCCCGGCAACGGTCCCGGCGGGGTGTTCGAGCGCGCCGAACGCTTCCTGCTGCACCTGCACCCCGGTGAGGCCTACCGCCGTCTGAACTGGGGGCTGCAGCCCGACGACCGCCGTGACCTCTCCCTCGACGCCGCCCCGCTGTGGCAGCCCGCCCGGACCCGGCTCGACCTCACCGACCCCGGCCGGCAGATCCACCTGCGCACCGAGGTGCAGCACCTGGTGCGGCTGCCGCTGACCGGCGCGGTGCTGTTCCTGATCGATGTCCGCCTGCTGCCGCTCGACGAGGTCGCGCGGGTACCGGCCTGGCGCGAGCGCCTCACGTCGGTCCTGGAGACGCTGCCGCCGGAGGTGGCGGAGTACAAGGAGCTGGAGCCGCTGGCCTCGATCGCCGCGGGGTGGTTGCGCGCCGGGTCCTGACCGGCACCATCGGTGGCGGTGGCGGCCCCACAGCCCCGTCCCCCTCCCGACCCGCCCCGGGCAGTCGGGCCCCTCCTCCGCACCGGTACGAGCACACGTTCGAGCGGGAGACCGCACCGCCCGACCGCCCACCACCCGACCGCGACCGACGGCAACTAGCCTCGCGCGCCGTGACCGACGCGACCCGTACCACCGTGCTCGACCTCGTCGCCGACCCCGGGCTGCCGACCGAGCTCGCCCACCGGCTCGTCCGCGACCTGCCCGCCGCGCTCGAGGAGCACGACGACGCCCGCTGGGAGGTCCGCCTCGCCGACGAGCCGATCGTCCTGGACGAGCGCGGCGCGCTGCCCGCCCTCGACATCGGCGACCGGGTGCGCGAGCGGGACGGCGCCGACGCCGTCGTGCTGCTCACCGACCTGCCGCGCCGCTCCGGGGCGGACCCGGTCGTCGCCGACGGCGGGACCGGGCACCGGGTGGGCCTGGTGTCGCTGCCCGCGCTGGGCGCGATCAACCAGTACCGGCGGTGCCGCGACACGGTGGTCCGTCTCGTGACCGGGCACCTGGTGCGCCCCGACCGCGCGGGCGCCGAGGGGAGCGGAGCGCCGGACACCGGTCATGCGGGGGCACTGACCCGGATCGACCCGGGGACCCGCGCCGGAACCGACGGCGACCACCGCCACCAGGACCGCGACCGCGACCGGGGGCGCGCGGACGACTCCGATGCCGGCAGCGGCGGGGTGGAGGACGACATCGACATCCGCCTCGCGCTGACCGGGCTCCGCGGGCGGGTCCGGCTGCTGGCCGGGATGGTCCGCGCGAACCGTCCGTGGCGGCTGGTGCCGAGCCTGTCCCCCGCCATCGCCGCGGCAGCGGCCGGGGCGGCGTTCGGGATCTTCTACTCCAACATCTGGGAGCTGGCGACCGCGCTCGGGACCGCCCGGCAGGTGACGGTCATGCTGATCGCCCTGGTCGGGATGACCGCGTGGCTGATCCTCGACAACCGGCTGTGGGAGTCGCGGCGACACCGCTCGCTGCGCGAGGAGATGCTGCTGTCGAACCTCTCGACGGTGATCACCGTGGCGTGCGGGGTGCTGGTGATGTTCGCGCTGCTGTTCGTCCTGGCCCTGGTCGCGGCGGTCCTCGTCATCCCGCCGGACTACCTCGCCTCGACCCTGATGCGCGAGTCCGGTCCGGACGACTGGATCATGATCGCCTGGCTGTCGACGTCCATGGGGACGGTCGCCGGGGCACTGGGTTCCGGGTTCGCCGACGACGGCGCGGTCCGCCAGGCCGCGTACAGCCGCCGGGAGCAGGAGCGGCGGGCGCGGCTGGACCGGGCCGACGACGGTGACCGCGGCAGGGACACCCCGGCCTGACCGGCACCGGCGACGCGCCGGGGCCGCGGTGCGGTGCGGTGCGGTGCACCGGAACCGGCGTGGATCCGGCGGGTCAGCCCTGGACGAGGGCGTTCCGCAGGACGCGCAGCGCCGCGGCGTCCCGCGCCTGCCCGTCCGCGGCGGCGTCGAGCCGGGCGACCAGGTCCGCGGGCAGGTCGAGCACGATCCGGACCGGCGCCACGTCCGACGTCGTGCTCGGGCTGCCGACACCGTCGCCCCCGGCGCCGTCGGAACCCGTCACCGCGGCCGGGGGTGCCGCCGGATCCGCCGCGTCGGCCCGCGCACCGGCCGACGCGGTGCCGTGGGCCGGTGCCCGCGTGGCCGTGTTCCCGTCGGACGCGGGCCGGGTCCCGGTGGCGGCGGGCTCGTGCCCCCGGCCGCGCAGGACCAGGGCCAGCACCGGCAGGGCGATGGTGCCGAGCGCGTCGACGATCCCCGCGACGCCGAACCAGCGCCAGTACCACTCGCTGTCGCCGACCTCGCCGTCGGTGATCACCGGCAGCGCCAGCATCGTCGCGACGACGGCGATCGCGGCCAGCGTCAGCCCGAGGCCCGCACGGATCACGGTGCGGCGCCGCTCGGCGAGCAGGAGGAGCAGGTTCGCGTGTGCCAGGCTGATCGCGACGATCGTCGCCACCAGCAGGCTCTTCAGCACCGAGCCGTCGCCGTCGCCCTCGAGGAGCCCGTCGCCGCCCCAGACCAGCCACAGCGCGGCTCCCGCGGCGCCGACGCTCGCCGCCAGTCCGGCGAACCCGAGGGCCCGTACGGCGCGGGTGACGACGGCGAGGTGGCAGAGCGCCGAGGTGCCGAACGCGGCGACGATCAGGGTGGTCGCGACGATCCGGGCCTGCAGGTCACCGAAGCCACCGCCGAGCAGGGCGACGATCCCGCAGAGCGAGGCGACGAGCAGCGAGGCGACCACCGCGACGATCATCGCGCGGCGGGCCCCGCGGACCGGGGAGGCAGCGGGTGCGGTCATGCCGGCGAGGCTAGGGCCATCCGGGGCGGTCGGGCCTCCGTAGGGCTACGGCATCCCGGCGAGCAGAGTCGCGACGCCCTCCCGGTGCTGGGCGACGGCGTCGTCGACCCGCCCGCGCCGGGCCCGGCCCGCCGCCCGGGTGGAGACGAGTACGGCCAGGGTCCGCCCGTCCGGACCGGCGATCCCGACGCGGCCGAGGTCGTGGCCGGTGAGCAGGTCCATGGCACGGGCCAGCGCGTCGGGCGGGAGCGGCGCGTGGACGTGCAGCCGGGCCCGGGCGCGGCGCAGCCGGTCGGGGCTCCACGGGCCGGTGTCGGCGACGCCGCGGTAGAGCTCGTCGAGCCGCGGGTCGCCGCCGGGCAGCCGGACCCGGACGTCGCGATGGGTCTGGTTCAGCACCGCGTCGACGATCTCCACCAGCTCCCACCCGTGCGCGTCCCCGTCGACGGTGGCGAGCACGTCCGGAACCGCGCCGGGCAGCGGTGCGCCGCGCACGCCGGGGTCGGGGACGAGCGCGGCGATCCGGATGCGTTCGCCGTCCTTGCCACCGCCGGCGGCGTCGTGGTCCTCCGGGCGGCCGCCCCAGTCGGGGCCGTCGTGCCAGGCCACCGCATCCGGTTCGTGGACGAGCAGCGCACCGTTGTTCCAGGCCCGGTAGGCCAGGTCCCAGTCCTCGCCGCCGTAGCCGACGTAGCGCTCGTCGAAGCCGCCGAGGTCGTCGAACAGGCTGCGGTGCAGGGCGAGCACGGCGCTGATGACCAGCTGCCAGTCCGTGCCCGACGCGTCGAGCAGGTCGCGGGTGCGGCGGTAGCCGTCGGCGAGCCAGGCCGGGTCGGGCAGCTGCGGCGCGGCGGCCGGGTCGTCGCCGGGGGCGGTGCCGGACAGGTCCGCGTGCCGGCGACGCCCGACGGCGAGCACGTCCGGGCAGGCCGCGATCCGCGCGGTGAGCGCTGCGACGAAGCCGGGCCCGGGGACGGTGTCGGCGTCGAGGAACACCAGGACGTCACCCTCGACCTGCGCGGCGCCGCGGTTGCGCGCGGCGGCGGCGCGGAACCCGCGGTCGTCCTGGGTCACCACCCGCACCGGGACCGGCCCCGCGAGCGCGGCCGGGTCGGGCGGCTCCGGGGACCCGTCGTCGGCGACGACCACCGACACCGGCGGTCGGGTCTGCGTCTGCAGCGCGGCGACGGTCCGGGCCAGCTGTGCGGGCTGCCGGTAGTGGCACACCACCACCCCCACCGACGGCGGCGGCCCGATGTGCGGCGCGAGCAGGTCCCAGCGGTTCCCCGGCACGCTCACCGGGCGACCATCCTCCGGTAGAGGGCGGCGTGCCCGGCCCCGGCGTCCGGCCAGTCCGGGACCGGGCCGCGGGTCGCGCCGGGCCGGGTCAGGGCGTCGGCGACGAGGGCGTCGCGGCGGGTGTCGTCGTCGTAGAGCGCCACCGCGCCCGGGGCCGCGGCGTCGACCTCGTGGGCGTAGGCACCGGCCGCGGCCAGCGGGTAGCGGCCGTGGGCCAGCCACGCCAGCAGCGAGCCGCTGGCACTGACGGTGCGGCTCGGCGCGACCGGGACGGTGACCGCCGCCGCGGCCGCGGCGAGCGCCGCCGGCTCCAGGTGTCCGGTGAGGATCCAGTCCACCCCGCGGGACCGGGCGTACCCGGCGAGGGACCGGGCGAGCTCGTCGTGCCCGTCGGACACCGCCCCCGCGGCGACGACCGCGGGCCGGTCCGGGTGCGCCGCCGCCGCGTCGATCACGGCCTCGTGCCCCTTGCCGGGGTAGACGAACCCGAGCACGCCGAGCGTGGGGCGCCCCGCCCAGCCCGGGGCCTGCTCGGCGGGCACGACGACCGGCAGCGGCAGCGCCACGGTCACCGGGTCGGCCGCGCCGAGCGCGCGGGCCTTGTCGGCCTCGTGCCCCGCGGACACGACGACCGCGTCGGCGACGGCGACCACGCGCCGGTAGCCGTCGGACCGGCGGACGTCGCGGGCCGGGTCGGGGTCGGCGCCGGGCAGGTCGTGCAGGGTCACGACGAGCGGCCGTGGCAGGACCTCCGCCTGCGCGACGAAGGCGTCGGCGGCCGCGGCGACCCCGGCACCCCACAGTGCGTCGGTGAACTGGGCGTGGGTGAGGTCGGCCTGGCCGGAACCGACCGGGACCACGCCGTCGGCGACCACCGCGGCGGCGACGGCGGCGGCGTGCCGGACCACGCCGTGGCCGGACGCCCCGGGCGCGACGACCCGCACGGTGACGGTCACCGCGCCACCCCGGCCAGGACGCGGCGGTACTCGCGGGCGTGGGCGTCGGCGACCTCGGCGCGGCGCCGTTCCCGGTCGACGGGGTCGGCCCGCCAGGCCGGACGGGTCCGGTGCGCCAGTGCGACGGCGGCGCCGAGCGAGGCGCGGTCGGGGCCGTCGTCGGTGAGGGTGTAGGTCAGGCAGGGCGCCTGCTCCCGGAAGTGTCCGACGTCGGGCACCAGCGCGGTCGTGCCGAGGTCGTGGCAGGCCTCCAGCCAGCCGGAATGGGTCCCCCACCGGTACGGGAGCACCGACACGTCGAGCTCCTGGAGGTAGGTGTGGAGGGCGTCGTCGTCGAACGGGGGGTGCACCCGCAGCTCGAGGCGGGGCTCGTCACGCAGCGCGTGCGCCACGGCGCGGCCACGCGCGTCGTCGTGCGCGTCGACCCGCAGCCGGACGTCGGGCGGGGCGGTCGCGGCGAGCGCGCGGGCCACCCCGACCGGGTCGGCGTTGGTGCGGTGGCTCTTGGCGTGCAGACCGACGACGAACCCGTCGGCGCGGCGGGGCCGGGGACGGCGCAGCCACTCCGGCCCGACGACGGCCGGGTGCCCCAGCACCAGCGCCTCGCGCCCCCAGCGTTCCCGGATCCGCGCGGCGGCCCCCGGGGTCAGCGTGACGAGCCCGGCGGCGGCCGGTACCAGCACGTCGAGGGCCGCGGCGTGCGGCGCGGGGTCGGCGTGGTGCGGGTTGCGCAGGTCGTGCACGGTCAGCACCAGCGGGACACCCGTCTCCCCCAGTGCCGCGACGAGTGCGCGGAGCTGGTCGGGGGTGCGGTCGTCGAAGCCGAAGTGCACGTGCAGCAGGTCGACGTCCGCGGCGTGCGCGCGCAGATGGTCGGCGTCGAGCCACGGCGAGGGCCACCACACCCCCGGACGGGCACCCGGGACCGGCGGGTCCGGGAGCCGGACCACCTCGGGGTGGTGCAGCGACGCCACGTAGGGATGGGCGGTGGGCACGGACGCCACGCGCACGCGACGGCTCCTCTCCTCGGGTCCCCCGGGATGCCCGTCCGGGCGCGGATCAACCGCACGGGTCACGATGACCGGGTGACCGATCCGCGCCGCCGCCACTACGGCGTCCTCTACGGCCTCGAGGCCCCGCCGCCGGGACCGCTCGCCCTGGTGTGGGGCAACTGCCAGGCCGAGTCGGTCCGGGTGCTGCTCGCCGGCGTCGACGGCCTGCCGGTCACCCCCGTGCGCATCCCGCCGGTGCACGAGCTCACCGCCGACGACCTGCCCCACCTGCGCCGGCTGCTGTCCCGGACCCGGCTGCTGGCGTCCCAGCCGGTCCGCGACGACTACCGCGACCTGCCCCTGGGCACCGCCCAGGTCGCCGCCGGGCTGGCGCCGGGGGCGGTCGTCGTGCGCTGGCCGGTGATCCGCCATCCCGCGCTGCACCCGTGGTCGGCGATCGTGCGCCACGCGGCCGACCCGGCCGCCGTCCCGCCGGGGGTGCCCTACCACGACCTGCGGGCCCTCGCGGCCGCCGCGGGACGCGAGCCGGGGCCGCCGCCGACGCCGGAGGCGTTGCGCGAGGTGGGCCGCCGCGGGATCGCCGAGCTCGCCCGGCGGGAGGCCCGGGACACCGACGCCGGGGTGTCCGACGCGATCGCCGGGTTCGGGGCGGCGGCCGCGCACACCCTCAACCACCCCGGCAACGGGGTGCTGATGCTGCTCGCCGGGCGGATCCTCGACGCCGCCGGGATGCCGGGCGTCGTGTGTGACCCCGGACGCACCCTGCTCGGCGGGATCCGGTCCCCGCTGCGCGCCGACGTCGTCGACGCGCTCGGGCTGGACACGCCGCCGCGCCCGCACTGGTGCGTCTCCGACCGGGCGATCGGCGAGGACGAGGTCGCCGCCGCGCAACGGGCCTGGTACGCCACGCACCCCGGATGGGTGGACGCCGGGCTGGCCCGGCACGCCGACACGCTGGAGCTGCTGGGGCTGTAGCCGGGCCGGGGGCCCAAGGTCGAGTTGTGGGGGGGCCCGGGGCACCGCATGATCGGTGGAACGTCCGGGTTCAGCCGCCAGCTCGCACGGTTCCGCCCTACGAGCCTCGGAGCGTGTCGACCCATGACCCCGCCCGCCTTCCACCGGTGACCGCCCGGATCGCCCTCATCGCCTCCGCCCGCTACCCGATCCGTGAACCGTTCCCGGGAGGGCTCGAGGCGCACACCGCCGGGCTCGCGTCCCGGCTGCGACGCCGCGGTCACGACGTGACCGTCTTCGGCGCGCCCGGTTCCGACCCCGGACTGCGGGTGCGGGAGATGGCGGTGCTGCCCCCGATCTCGGGTGCCGCCCGCAGCGACGTCGGCATGCCGCCGGAGTGGTTCCTCGCCGAGCACCACTCCTACCTGGAGCTGCTGCTGGCGCTCTCGCGCGAACGCGGCCGCTACGACGTGGTGCACAACAACTCCCTGCACTACCTGCCGCTGGCGCTGGCCGACACCCTCGACGCCCCCGTCCTGACCACGCTGCACACCCCGCCGACGCCGTGGATGGAGTCCGCGGTGCGGCTCGGCGACCCGCAGCGGCTGCGGTTCGCCGCGGTCAGCGCGCACACCGCGCGCGCCTGGGCGCCGACCGGTGCCCGCGCGACGGTGGTCCGCAACGGGGTCGACACCGCGGCCTGGGAGTACGGGCCGGGCGGTGGGGTCCCGGTGTGGTCGGGCCGCGTCGTCCCTGAGAAGGGCCCGGTGGAGGCGATCCGGGCGGCGCGGCTGGCCGGGACCGGGCTGCGCCTGGCCGGGCCGTGCCCGGACCGGGCGTTCTTCGACTCCTGCGTCGCCCCGCTGCTCGGTGACGGCGTCGACTACGTCGGCCACCTCGACCACCGGGCGCTGGCCCGCCTGGTCGGGGACGCGACCGTCGCCGTGGTGTCGCCGTGCTGGGACGAGCCCTACGGCCTGGTCGTCGCCGAGGCGCTGGCGTGCGGCACCCCGATCGCCGGGTTCGCCCGGGGGGCGCTGCCCGAGATCGTCGATCCGCTCAGCGGGGTGCTGGCCGAGCCCGGCGACGTCGAGGGGCTGGCCGAGGCGATCCGCGCGGCGTCGCTGCTCTCGCGCACCGACGCCCGCCGGCACGCCGAGGCGACCTGCTCGGCCGAGGTCATGATCGACGGCTACGAGCGGCTCTACCGGGCCCTGGCCGCGGCATGACCGGCGGCACCGGCCCGGGCGCCACGGCCGGCACGATCGTCTACTACGTGCACCACCACGGCAGCGGGCACGCCCACCGCGCCGCCGCGATCGCCGCGCACTGCCGCACCCCGGTCGTCGGGGTCGGGTCCCGGCCCGCCCCGCACGGCTGGCCCGGCGCCTGGCACGAGCTGCCCCTCGACACCGGCGGCGGCGACACCGGCGACGGCGACACGGCCGACACGGCCGACACGGCCGACGTGACCGCGGGCGGGACGCTGCACTGGGTGCCCCGCCACCACGACGGTCTGCGCGCCCGGACCGCCGCGGTCTCGGCGCTGCTCGCCGCGGGCCCGGCCCGGCTGCTCGTCGCCGACGTGTCGGTGGAGATCGCGCTGCTGGCCCGGCTGCACGGGGTGCCGGTCGCCGTCGTCGCGCAGCCCGGGGAACGGCTCGACCGGGCGCACCGCACCGCCTACGACCTGGCGGAGGTCCTGCTCGCGCCGTGGCCCGCCGACCCGCCGCGGCCGTGGCGCCCGGAGCTGAGCGGCCGGACGGTGCACCTGGGCGGCCTGTCCCGCTACGACGACCGCACCGCCCGCCCGGGTCCGGGCCGTCGCCGGGTGCTGGTCCTGACCGGCGGCGGCGACGGCGGCGCCGACCCGGCCGCACTCGCCGCCGCGGCGTCCGCCACCCCCGACTGGACCTGGCGGGTCGCCGGCGGCCTGACCGGCGCGCTGCGCGACGCCCCGCCGAACCTCGCCTGCGCCGGGTGGACGGGCGAGGTGTGGGCCGAGCTGCAGGACGCCGACGTCGTCGTCGGGCACGCCGGGCAGAACGTCGTCGCCGAGATCGCCGCCGCCCGCCGCGCCGCCGTCATCGTCCCGGCCGAGCGTCCCTACGGCGAGCAGGTCGCCACGGGCGCGGTGCTGCGGGCGGCCGGGCTCGCCACGGTCCGCGACCGCTGGCCCGCACCGGCCGACTGGCCCGGGGTGCTCGACGAGGCGGTGTCCCGCGGCGGGGCGGGCTGGTCGCGCTGGTCCGACGGGCGGGCCGCGGAACGCGCGGCCGCGGTGCTCGACGGGATCGCCGGGTGAGCGCGCCCGGAGCGCGGGTCGCCGTGGTCACCGTGGTCCGCGGCCGCGCCGGCCACCTCGCCCGCCAGCGCCGGGTGCTCGCCGCGGGACCGCCGGTGACCCACGTCGTCGTCGGGATGGGTGCCGAGCCCGCCACCGACGGTGCGGGCCCGCCGACCCGGGTGCTCACCGTGCCCGCGCCGGGGCCGTTGCCGCTGGCGGCGGCGCGCAACGCCGGGGCGGGCGCCGCGCTCGCCGGCGGGGCGACGCTGCTGGTGTTCCTCGACGTCGACTGCCTGCCCGGGGACGGCCTGGTCGACGGCTACCTCCGCGCCGCGGCACGACGCCCGGACGCACTGCTGTGCGGACCGGTCACCTACCTGCCGGCGGGGGTGCTGCCGGAGCGGGACCTGCACCACCACACCGACCCGCACCCGGCGCGCCCGGCGCCGGCCGACGGGGCGCTGGTCGCCGAGCCGCGCCGGGAGCTGTTCTGGTCGCTGTCGTTCGCCGTCACCGCCGACGCGTGGCGGGCCGGCGGCGGGTTCTGCGAGGACTACGCCGGCTACGGCGGCGAGGACACCGACTTCGCGCTCTCCTGCGGGCTGGAGCTGGTGTGGGTGGGCGGGGCGCACGCGTACCACCAGCACCATCCGCCGGCCCGGACCGACCCGGCCCGGATCGCCGAGATCGTCGGCAACGCCCGGCTGTTCCACGACCGCTGGGGGTGGTGGCCCATGGCGGGCTGGCTGCGCGAGCTGCACGCGACGGGCGCAGTGGAGTTCGACCCGCGGCGTGACGTGCTGCGGGTCGGGTGAGACCGGCCGGGTCTCAGCAGGCGGTGCGGGGCGGGCAGGCGCAGAACTGCACCGGGCGCATGCACGAGTAGCACAGGTCCGACGCCCGGCCCGGCCGCGCACGGCGGGTCAGGGCCCGGTGTGCGCACGCGAGGATCGACATGACCGGGACGTGTCCCGCCGGCACCGCCCTCACACGCGACGGGACGGGTCGAGGGGACGGGCGGCCCCGCAGCTGCGACGGACGGCCGCAGCCGCCGCGACGTCCGGGCGAGCGGCAGCGGCCGACCGTCTCAGCGCGGGGTCACTCCGGGCCCCGGGAGCGCAGCTCCTCCACCCGTCCCATCGCCTCGCGCAGCTCGGTCAGCCACTCGTCGGCGTGCCGCCCGACCAGCCGCACCGACCAGGCCAGCGCGTCCGACCGGGACCGGGCCACGCCGGCGTCGACGAGGGTGTCGAGCACCGCCCGCTCGGGCTGGCGCAGCCGGGTCATCACCGGCACCGAGATCGTCGTGAACAGCTCGCGCGTCCCGCCGATCCGCGCGCCCCAGGCGACCTTGCGCCGGTAGCGGCTCTCGGCCTCGCGGGCGATCTCGATCCGCCGGTCCCGGGTCTCCTCGCGGAACCGCGAGATCCGCCCGGTCTCGGCGGCCGCGGCGTCCGCCCGTCCCGCATCGGTGTCGGGGTGGTCGCCGCCCGGCGAGGGCAGCTCCCCCACCACGACGATCTCGTCCCGGTCGACCGTCACCTCCGGCGCGCCGGTGAACCACCCGTCGGGCAGCCGTCCGGTGAACCACGCCGCGGCGTCGTCGGCCGGGGGGAGGTCGGCCTGCTGCCAGCCGCCCCGTCCACGTCCTCGTCCTGTCATCGCGCACCTCCTGCATCGATGATTACAGGATTACACCGTAATGAGCTGAGACGCCAGCAGGACGGCGCCGAGGGTCACCATCGCGGCGCCCGCGACCCGGGACACGACGCGCGCCGCGGCGGGCCGCGCGGCCAGGACGGTGCGGGCGCCGACGCCCACGCCGGTGTAGACGAGGGCGCAGCCCAGCACGTGCACGAGGCCGAGCAGGAGGATCTGCCCGCCGACGGGGACCGCGGCGGCCGGGTCGGTGAACTGCGGCAGCAGCGCCAGGAACAGCAGCAACGCCTTCGGGTTGAGCCCGCTGACCCCGGCGCCGCGGACCAGGTCGCCGAGCCCGGACCCGCCGCGGTCCACGGCCGCGGCGGCGGGGCCGGCCGGGCGGAGCAGCGTCGTCGCGCCGAGCACCAGCAGGTACGCGGCACCGACGGCGGTGAGCACGGTGAGGACCTCTGGCCGGCGCGCGACGACCGCCGCGATCCCCGCCGCGACGAGCGCGGCGAGCGCCAGGTGCCCGCTGAGCAGACCCGCCAGCGACGGCAGCACCGTCCGCCCGCGCAGCCCCGCGCGGATCATGTACGCCCAGTCCGCACCGGGTGTGAGGACCAGCAGCAACGACAGGCCGGAGAACCCCAGCACGCTTCCGATCGGCATGCCCCGACGCTAGGCAGGATGCGCCGACAGGTGTTCCCGATGATTCCACCGCACGCCCCGGGTGGTGCAAGAATTCTCTCCGTGGACGCGATCGACCGGAAGATTCTTGCGGAACTGCAGGCCGACGGCCGGCTGACCGTCACCGAGCTGGCCGAACGGGTGCGGCTGTCGGTGTCGCCGTGCCACCGCAGGCTGCGTGCCCTGGAGTCCTCCGGGGCGATCGCGGGCTACCGCGCCCACCTCGACGCGCACCGGCTCGGCCTGGGCTTCGACGCCCTGGTGTTCGTGACCATGCACGAAGCCGTGCAGGACACGGTGCAGGCGTTCGAGTCGGCCGTCGAGGACATCGAGCAGGTCGTCGCCGCCCAGCGGCTGTTCGGCGACCCGGACTACCTGCTGCGGATCATCACCCGGGACCTGCCCGCGTTCCAGCGGCTCTACGACGAGCGCCTCACCACCCTGCCCGGGGTGCAGCGGCTGTCCTCGACGCTGGTCATGAAGGACGTCGTCGCCGACCGGGGGCTGCCGCTGGAGCACGGGCTCGCCCCCGGCCGGACCTCTCAGCGGGTGGCCGGGCGGCGGTCGGCGCCGTAGTGCTTCTCGACCAGCGCGACGGCCTTCTCCCGCTGCCGCACGCTGATCTCGGTGGCCTGCTCCTCCCAGCCGAAGACGCAGCTGGACACCACGCCGTCGAACCCGTTCGCCGCCAGGGCGGCGAACACGGCGTCGAAGTCGACCTCGCCGCGGCCCATCTCGGCGTGCTGGTGCACGCGGACGGTCGAGCCGGGCGGGTTGACGATGTAGCGCAGCCCGTGCGACGCGGTGTGGTCGAGCGTGTCGGCGAGGTGGACGTAGGCGAGGCGGTCCCCCGCCGCGCCGATGATGCCCGCCGGGTCGTTGCCCTGGTGGAAGGTGTGCGGCGTGCAGTACAGGAACCTCACCCAGTCCGCGTTGAGTCCGCGGACCAGGTTCACCGCGGCGTGGCCGTCCTCGATGAAGTCGTCCGGGTGCGGCTCGAGCACCAGGGTCACGCCCTCGCGCTCGAACATCGGGGCGAGCTCCTCGAACGAACGCAGGAACTGGCTCTCCGCGTGCTCCGGGGACTCGGGGCGGCCGTTGAACTCGGAGTTCATGACGTCCACGCCGAGGTCCACGGTCATCCGGATGGCCCGTTTCCACGCCCGGACCGCGGCCTGCCGCTCGTCCTCACCGGGCCCGGACCAGCGCAGCACGGGCAGCACCGAGGCGATCCCGACGCCGGCGTCGGCGGCCCGCTTGCGCAGGGCCGCGACGGTGGCATCGTCGGCCCGCGGGTACCGGAAGAACGGGACGAAGTCGTCCTTGGGCGAGAGCTCCATCCAGGAGTACCCGGCTCGCGCGACGACGTCGGGCAGCTCCAGCACCGAGTGGGTCGCGTAGAACATCTGGGGGTCGAGGGCGAGCTTCACGGCCGCTCCCCCAGCCGTACCTCGACTCGACGGCCGGTGATGACGGCCTCGACGCCGGCGGCGCAGACGGCGACGGCGGCGTAGCCGTCCCACGCGCCGGGGCCGGTCACGGTGCCCTGCGCGGCGGCGTCGACGAAAGCCTGCATCTGGGTGTCGTAGGCCTGCCCGAAGCGGACGACGAAGTCCGGCGCGATGGACCCGCCCCAGCGTCCCGCGGAACGCAGGACGAGGTTCTGGTCCAGCCCGATGGTGGCCTGGCCGCGCTCGGCGACGAGCTCGGTGCGGACCTCGTAGGCGACCCCGGTGCGGACGAAGGACTCGACGTCGACCAGGCGGCCGGACCCGGTCTCGAACAGCACCAGCATCGGGTCGGCGTTGCCCTCGGGCGAGGACCCGGTGGCACGGGGCTTCAGCGCGGTGACCGCGGTGATCTCCTCACCGAGCAGGAACCGGGTGCAGTCGACCTCGTGCACGACCGAGTCGGCCATCGCGAACACCGAGGTGAAGGTGTCGGGCACGGCCGGGTTGCGGTGCACGCAGTGCAGCATCAGCGCCTCGCCGATCTCACCGGAGACCACCAGCTCCCGCAGCGCGGCGTACTCGGGGTCGAACCGGCGCATGAACCCGACCTGGACCAGCCGGCGGCCGGTCGCGGCCTCGGCGCGGACGACGGCGAGCGCGCTCGGCTCGTCCATCGTCAGCGGCTTCTCGCAGAGCACCGGCCTGCCGGCCTCCAGGCAGGCGAGCACCTGCTTCTCGTGGGCGGACCCGGGGCTGGCCAGGACGACGGCGTCGACGTCGTCCGCCGCGACGGCGGCGAGCGGGTCGGTCTCGACCCGCGCGCCCACGGCGGCGGCGACCTCGGAGGCCCGGTCGGCGTCGGCATCGCTGACGACGGTGACCCGGGCACCCCGGACACGGTGGGCGAGCGAGTCCACGTGGAACGCGCCCATCTTGCCGACGCCGATCACGGCGACGCGCAGCTCGGACATGGTGAGCCTCCTTGCTCGGTGCGGGCGGGGGTCGAGCCGGCCGGCTCAGACCCGCGGGGTGCCGATCTCGACGGCGCGGTTCCCGCAGCCGGCGAGGTAGGCGTGGGTGCGCCGGGCGATCGGCAGCGGCGCGTCGGGCGCGCAGGGATACATGTCCTGCTCGACGATCGCGTAGAGGTCGCGGCCGAGCGCGGCGACGGCCTCGAGCAGCGGCTCCATCGCGGGCACACCGTGCGGGGGCTCGCACATGACGCCGCGGCGCACGGCCTCGGGGAAGGTGAGGTCCTCGGCCTCGACCTGGTCCAGCACGGCCGGGTCGACCTGCTTGAGGTGCAGGTAGCCGATGCGGTCGGGGTGGCGGCGGATCAGGTCGACGTTGTCCCCGCGGTAGTAGGACACGTGCCCGGTGTCGAGGCAGAGGTTCACGTACCGGGGGTCGGTGTCGGCGAGGAACCGCTCGATGTCGCGCTGGTGACCCACGTGGGAGTCGGCGTGGCTGTGGAACTGCACGTGCAGGCCGTACTCGTCGAGGATGCGCCGGCCCAGCTCGTCCATGCCGGTGGTGAGCGCGCGCCACTGCTCGGCGGTCAGCTCGGAGCTCTCCAGCACGCCACCGGTCCTGTGGTCGCGCCACGGCTCGGGGATGACGATGATGTGCCCGCCGCCGACCGCCCGGGTCAGCGCGGCGACGTCGGTGACCTGCTTCCAGACGTCCTCCCAGGAGTCCGGCCGGTGCAGGTGCTCGAACACGGTCCCGGCCGAGACGCGCAGTCCGTGGGTGGTCAGCGCGTCGGCCAGCTCGGACGGGTCGGTGGGCAGGAAGCCGTAGGGGCCGAGCTCGATCCAGTCGTACCCGGCGCCGGACACCTCGCGCAGGAAGCGGTCCGCGGTCGTCTGCTCGGGGTCGGACGGGAACCACACGCCCCACGAGTCCGGTGCCGAACCGACGGTGATCCTGGAAGGGGTAACCACGCTGTCTCTCCCGATCGTCGGGTGGCCGGCGGGGTCACCACCGGCGGTCCACTAGAGCGCGCTAGTACGCTCCGGCGGGAACTATCCGATGCGTTGCCGACTATGTCAAGACAAAGATCCGGCGCCCGGTCCGAACGGGAGGCCCCGTGCCCGACACCGACCCGGTCGACGCGCCCGGCTCGGCCGCGCCGCGGCGGCGGCCGACGATGGCCGATGTCGCCGCGCGCGCCGGGGTATCGCGCGCCCTGGTGTCGATCGTGTTCCGCGACCGCCCCGGAGCCTCTGAGGCGACCCGGACCCGGGTGCGCGCCGCCGCCGCCGAGCTGGGCTACACCCCCGACAGCGCCGCACGGCTGCTCGCCCGCGGGCGCAGCCGCACCATCGGCGTGCTCACCACGGTGGGCGAGCCGTTCGAGGCGGCGCTGATCGAGTGCCTCTACGCCGAGGCCGGCCGCCACGGCTACGGCGTGCTGCTCAGCGCCCGCACCCCCGGACACGACGAGCGGACCGCGGTCGACGAGCTGCTCGCCCACCGCTGCGAGGCGCTGGTCCTGCTCGGCCCCGAGGCCCCGGACGCGGAGCTGACCGCACTGGCCCGGCGGACCGCACTCGTCGTCGTCGGGCGCGGGGTGCGCGGGGTGGACAGCGCACACACCGACGACGAGGCAGGCCTGCGCGCCGTCACCGAGCACCTGATCGCCGCCGGTCACCGCCGGATCACCCATGTCGACGGCGGCCCGGGCGCCAACGCCGCGGCCCGCCGCGACGGCTACACCGCCGCGATGACCGCCGCCGGGCTCGCCGACGAGGTGCGCGTCCTGCCCGGCGCCTACGACGAGGAGGCCGGCATCGCCGCCGCGCACCGCCTGCTGGCCGGCGGGCCCGGCGACCCCGCGCCGCCGACGGCGGTCGTCGCCGGGAACGACCGGTGCGCGATCGGGCTGCTGGACACGCTGCGCCGGTCCGGGGTCGAGGTCCCCGGGCGGATGTCGGTCGCCGGCTACAACGACGACCGGGTGTCGCGGCTCGCGCACGTCGACCTCACGACGGTCCGCCAGGACACGGCCGCACTGGCCCGGGGCGCGGTCGACGCCGTCCGCGCCCGGCTCGACGATCCGTCGGCCGGGCCGGTGGAGTTGGTGCTGGATCCGCACCTGGTGGTGCGGGGCACGACCGGCCCCGCGCGCTGAACGGCCGTCAGACCGGAGCCGGCGCGACAGCCCCGGCGGGCAGCGTGACCTCGATGGCATAGCGGCTCGGCCGGTACAGGTGCGTGCCGTACTCGACGGCGTGCCCGGAGTCGTCCCAGGCGGTGCGCACCGACGTCAGCAGCGGCGCGCCGGGCCGCTCGTCGAGCGCGGACCCCTCGTCCGCGGTCGCCGCCCGGGCCCCGACGACCTGTCGGGCCCGTCGCGGAGCGTGACCGGCGGCGCGCAGCAGCGCGTAGAGCCCGTGCGCCACGAGGTCCTCCACGCGCGGTGCGAGGACCGACACCGGCACGACGTTGGTCAGCAGGGCCAGCGGCTCGCCGTCGGCCAGGCGCAGCCGTTCGATGCGGGCGGCGACAGTGCCGGGCGGTACCCCGAGGGCACGCGCGACGCCGTCGTCGACCGGCCCGGTGGTGCAGCGCCGCAGCACCGTCGCCGGCGTCCGGCCGGCGCGCAGCAGGTCGTCGTGCAGGCTCGTCAGGTCGGCGGGCCGTGCCGTCGGGGGCGGCAGCACCCGGGTGCCGGCGCCGCGCTTGCGCGCCAGCACACCCTGCTCCACCAGGTAGGACACCGCCCGGCGCAGCGTCGGACGGGTCGCCCCGGTGCACCCGACGAGCTCGGCCTCGCCGGGCAGGCGGGACCCTGCGGGCAGCTCGCCGGACTCCACCATCGCCCGCAGCCGGCTCGCGACCTGGAAGTACAGCGGCACCGGGCTGCCGCGATCCACGCGGACGCCGACCGGGTCGGGCACGGCACTCCCCATTTCTGATGAGGGCGTCAGTTTGTCCTGACAAACCATTGACGAGACAGAGCGGTGAGCGTACATCTATGCGTGGTCCGCATCACCCTCCGACATCGGGGCCCTCGGGGGAGACCGCCACACTCGCCGCGACCGGTCGACCCGCGTCGCGATCACAGAGAGAGATGCTCGATGAGGAGTATTCGGAAGATCGGCGCCGGACTGGCCGCAGCGTCGCTGGTCCTCGGACTGACGGCCTGCAGCAGCCAGGGAGGCGCGCAGAACGACGCCGCGGCGACCCAGGGACAGCGCTACACGATCGCGATGATCACCCACGAGCAGGCGGGCGACACCTTCTGGGACAAGATCCGCGCCGGGGCCGAGGACGCCGCCGCCACCCACGGCATCGACCTGAAGTACTCGAACAACGAGCAGGGCCCGGAGCAGGCCACACTCGTCCAGAACGCCATCGACTCCAAGGTGAACGGAATCGCCGTCACCCTCTCCTCCGCCGACGCCGTCGTCCCGGTCGCCAAGAAGGCCGCCGACGCGGGCATCCCCGTCGTCGCCTTCAACCAGGGCATCGACCAGTACAAGGCCGCCGGCGCGAAGATGTACTTCGGGTCCGACGAGAGCCTGGCCGGCCAGACCGTCGGCCAGAAACTCGCCCAGACCAACCCCGGCGGCAAGGTCCTCTGCGTGATCCAGGCCCAGGGCTCGGTCGCGCTGGAGACCCGCTGCGAGGGCGTCAAGAAGGCGTATCCGAACACCGAGAACATCCAGGTCAACGGCGCCGACCTGCCGTCGGTGCAGCAGACGCTGAACGCCAAGCTCTCCGAGGACAAGTCGATCACCGACATCGTCACGCTCGGCGCCCCGATCGCGCTGGCCGCGATGCAGGCCCAGGAGGGCACCGGCTCGACCGCGAAGATCGCGACCTTCGACCTCAACCAGGACGCGGCCAAGGCCATCCAGGACGGGAAGATCCTCTTCTCGGTCGACCAGCAGCCCTACGTCCAGGGCTACATGGCCGTCGAGTCGCTGTGGCTGAACCTGTCCAACGGCAACGACCTCGGCGGCGGCAAGCCCGTGCTCACCGGCCCGTCGCTGGTGGACAGCTCGAACATCGGCCAGATCCTGCCCTACACCCAGGCCAACAAGCGCTGACCCGGCGCGTCCGGGGGCGGCCCGCGCACCGGCGGCCCCCGGACGTCCGCCTCGACCAGGAGCCTCCCATGAGCACACCCACCGCCGCCGGCGAGGCCGGCGCGTCCACCCCGACCCCGCCCGCGGCCGAACCGGCGCCCGCGGCACCGCAGTCCCGCTCGCTCTCGGCCAGGCTGTTCACCCGCCCCGAGTTCGGGACGATCATCGCCGCCGTCGTGATCTTCGTGTTCTTCTTCGCGATCGCCGAGCCGTTCCGCACGCTGGACTCGTTCGCGACCGTGCTCTACGCCGCCTCGACGATCGGGATCGTTGCCGTCGGCGTGGCGCTGCTGATGATCGGCGGCGAGTTCGACCTGTCGTCCGGGGTCGGGGTCACCACCTCGGCGCTGACCGCGGCGCTGTTCACCTACCAGCTCTCGTTGAACATGTGGGTCGGCGTGGTGCTCAGCCTGGTGGCGGCGCTGCTGGTGGGCTTCATCAACGGCTGGCTGGTGGTCACCACCGGCATCCCGAGCTTCCTGATCACGCTGTCGATGTTCTTCGTCCTGCGCGGCGCGAACATCGGTGTCACCAAGGCCGTGACCGGCACGGTGGCCACCGACAACGCCTCCGAGCTGGACGGCTTCGCCTCCGCGCACGCGATCTTCGCCTCGGACATCCCGCTGGGCTTCATGACGGTCAAGGTCACCGTGCTGTGGTGGCTCGGGCTGGCCGCGGTCGCCTCCTGGATCCTGTTCCGCACCCGTCTCGGGAACTGGATCTTCGCGGTCGGCGGCAACGCCCCGTCCGCCCGTGCCGTCGGCGTCCCGGTGAAGAAGGTCAAGATCGGCCTGTTCATGGGCGTCGGCTTCGTCGGCTGGATCCTCGGAATGCACATCCTGTTCAACTTCAGCTCCGTGCAGTCCGGCCTCGGTGTCGGCAACGAGCTCATCTACATCGTCGCGGCGGTCGTCGGGGGCTGCCTGCTGACCGGTGGCTTCGGCTCCGCGATCGGCGCCGCGATCGGCGCGTTCATCCTCGGCATGACCACCCAGGGCATCGTGTTCGCGGGCTTCGACCCCAACTGGTTCTACGCCTTCCTCGGCGCGATGCTGCTGCTCGCGGTCGTGCTGAACCTCTACATCAAGAACTACGCGACGACGCGGAAGTGAGCCCGAGATGACCGACACGATCACCGAGAACGCCGCCTCCGACCTGCGCGCGGGCGAGCCCCTGGTGCGGATGCGCGGGGTGGGCAAGACCTACGGCGCCATCCGCGCCCTCGAGGGCATCGACCTGACCGTCAACGCCGGCGAGGTCACCTGCGTGCTGGGGGACAACGGCGCCGGCAAGTCCACCCTCATCAAGATCATGTCCGGGCTGCACCCGCACTCCGAGGGCACCCTGACCGTGCACGGGCGCGACACCACGTTCTCCTCGCCGCGCCAATCGCTGGACCTCGGCATCGCGACGGTCTACCAGGACCTCGCCGTCGTCGGGCTGATGGAGGTCTGGCGCAACTTCTTCCTCGGCTCCGAGCTGCGCAAGGGCAACTATCCCCTGGCCCCGCTCGACATCACCGGGATGCGCGAGATCGCCGACACCGAGCTGCGCAAGATGGGCATCCACGTCAAGGACATCAACCAGCCGATCGGCACGCTGTCCGGCGGCCAGCGCCAGTGCGTCGCGATCGCGCGCGCCGTGTACTTCGGCGCCCGGGTGCTCATCCTCGACGAGCCGACCGCGGCGCTGGGCGTCAAGCAGTCCGGTGTGGTGCTCAAGTACACCGCCGCCGCCCGCGCGGCGGGCCTGGGCGTCGTGTTCATCACCCACAACCCGCACCACGCCTACATGGTCGGCGACCACTTCATCATCCTGAAACTCGGTCGCCGGGTGCTCGACCGCAAGCGCTCCGAGGTCACCCTCGAGGAGCTGACCGCCGAGATGGCGGGCGGCCAGGAGCTCGCCGAGCTCGCCCACGAGCTGAAGCGCTGATGGAGCCGCTGCGCATCGGGATCCTGGGGGCAGCCCGGATCGCCCGCGAGGCGCTGGTCGACCCCGCGGCCGTCACCGGTGACCGGCTCGTCGCCGTCGCGGCACGGGACCGCGGGCGCGCCGAGGCCTTCGCCGCCGAGCACGGCGTCGAGCGGGTGCACGACGACTACGGCGCCGTGCTCGCCGACGCGTGCGTCGAGGTCGTCTACAACCCGCTGGCCAACGCGCTGCACGGGCCGTGGAACCTGGCCGCGATCGCAGCCGGCAAGCACGTGCTGAGCGAGAAGCCGTTCGCCGCCAACGCCGAGGAGGCCCGCGAGGTCGCCGCCGCGGCGCGGGCGGCCGGGGTGGTCGTCGTCGAGGGTTTCCACCACGTGCACCACCCGGTGCTCCGCCGGCTCGTGGAGATCGCCGCGTCCGGCGAGATCGGCACCGTGCGCCGGGTCGAGACGACCTTCGAGATGCCCGCCCCCGCCGACGACGACCCGCGCTGGTCGGCCGACCTCGCCGGCGGCGCGGTGATGGACATCGGCTGCTACGCCCTGCACGTGCAGCGCACGCTCGGACGCGCCGTCCTGGGCGGCGAGCCGCGGGTGACCGCCGCGGAGGCGACGCAGCGCTCGCCCGGCGTCGACGCCCGCCTCGCCGCGGACCTGGAGTTCCCCTGCGGGGCGACCGGCCGGGCGCGCTGCGACATGGAGGCCGACGGGTTCGCGCTGCCGGCCCGGGTGGTCGGCGACCGCGGCGAGGTCCTGGCCCGCAACTTCGGCCTGCCCACCCGCGACGACCGGGTGGAGGTCACCGTCGACGGCACCACCCGCACCGAGCACCTCGGCACCCGGCCGACCTACCTCTACCAGCTGGAGGCTCTGCGGGCGCATCTGCGCGAGGGGGTGCCGTTCCCGCTGGACCTCGACGACGCCGTCGCCAACGCGGAGCTGATCGACGCCGCCTACGCGGCCGCCGGGATGGCACCGCACCCGCGCCTGCCGGCGCCCGTGCACTGAGGGCACGGGACCGCCGCCCCGGGCCGGTCCTCTCGGCCCCGACCGCGTTCCGCGGAACGCGC
Source organism: Pseudonocardia sp. DR1-2 (assembly GCF_023717215.1). Taxonomy (NCBI): domain Bacteria; kingdom Bacillati; phylum Actinomycetota; class Actinomycetes; order Pseudonocardiales; family Pseudonocardiaceae; genus Pseudonocardia; species Pseudonocardia sp. DR1-2. The sequence continues at coordinate 846,358 of NZ_JAMQOF010000001.1, forward strand.
GGGCGGCCCGTCCGCCGTGCTCAGCTCCGGGGTGGGGCGGTGCTGGCGCGGGGCAGCAGCCGCGGTGCGAGGACGACCTCGCGCGCGGCGTCCCGGCCGCCGTCGAGCCGCTCGGCCAGCAGGTCGAGCACGTGCTCGGCGGTGCCCGGGACGTCCTGGCTGACCGTGGTCAGGTCCACGTGCGCGAGCCGGGACAGCGGGCTGTCGTCGTAGCCGGCCACCGACACCATGGCGGGCACGTCGACCCCGGCCCGGGCCAGGATGTCGAGCAGGCCGACCGCGCAGCGGTCGTTGAACACCGCGACCGCGGTCGGCAGGGACTCCCCCGCCAGCAGGGTGCGGGCCGCACGGGCGCCGTCGGCCTCGCCGTGCCCGCCGGCCACCACCCGACCGGGCAGCCCGGCGGCACGCATCGCCGCCCGGTAGCCGTCGCGGCGCTCCGCGGCGATCGAGCCCGCGCCGCCGTCGACGTGCACGACCTCGCGGTGTCCCAGGTCGAGCAGGTGCCGGGTCTGCTCGGCGGCACCGTCGTCGTCGGGCACCCGGACGACGTCGACCCCGGCACCGGGCAGCCGCCGCCCGACCGCCACCACCGGCAGCGTCGCGCCCAGCTCGGCGAGCCGGTCCGCCGGGGCGTCGCTGCCGAGCAGTACCAACGCCTCGCAGCGGGAGTCGACGAGGGACTCGACTGCGCGGCGCTCGTCACGGGCCGGGGAACGGGCGCCCAGCAGCAGGTCGCGGCCACGCCGCTCGGCGAGGGCCAGCAGCTCCTCCACCAGCTCGGCGTGGTAGGTCGAACGGATGTCCAGCACGACGCCGACGGTGCCGCTGCGCCGGCTCGCGAGCATGCTCGCCGCGCGGTCGGGCCGGTAGCCGAGCGCGTCGGCCGCGGCCAGCACCCGCGCACGGGTCGCCGGGCTGGGTCCCGGGGCGCCACGGAGCACCAGCGACACCGACGCCGGGGACAACCCGACCCGTGCGGCGACGTCGGCCAGCCGCGGACGCCCCACCCCCGGACTTTGTCTTGACATGATCTCCCTCGCGTCGCAGACTTGGACCATTAAAGCGCTTTAAAGCGCCCACCGGTAGCTCACCGCGGAGCCCGAGGAGAGCGGTATGACCCGCACCGTCACCCCCACCCCTGCCGCCTGGCTCGACCCGGCCGACGCCCGTGTCGAGGACCTCCGGGCCCACGTCGAGCGCCCGGCCGATCCGGCGGCGCTCCCCCGCGCACGGCACATCGACCAGGGCGTCCCGGTCTACGACGCCGCCGCGCTCGTCGCCGAGGCCGCCACCGGCCCCGCGGGGCGTCGCGCCGTGCAGGCCGAGCTCGCCGGGGCGCTGGCCGACGGGCCGGGCGTCGTCGTGCTGGCCGGGGCGTTCCCCGCTGCCGAGCTCGACCCCGTCACCGCCGAGTTCGAGGCGATCGTCTCCGAGCAGCGCGCGTCCGGCGCGACGGTCGGCGACCACTTCGCGACCGCGGGCGCCAACGACCGGATCTGGAACGCCCTGGAGAAGCTCGCGGTGCGCGCGCCCGCCGCGTTCACCGCCTACTACGCCAACCCCGCGACCGCGCTGGTCTGCGAGGCCTGGCTCGGTCCGGGCTACCAGGTGACCTCCCAGGTCAACGTGGTCAACCCGGGCGGGGCCGCGCAGAGCCCGCACCGCGACTACCACCTCGGATTCATGGACGCCGGCGGCGCCGCCCGCTACCCCGCGCACGTCCACCGTCTGTCCCCCGCGCTGACCCTGCAGGGCGCCGTCGCGCACACCGACATGCCGGTCGATACCGGACCGACGATGTACCTGCCCGGCTCGCAGACCTTCCCGCACGGCTACCTCGTCGCCGACCGCGAGGACTTCCGCGCCTACTTCGCCGAGCACCACGTGCAGCTGCCGCTGTCCCGCGGCGATGCCGTGTTCTTCAACCCCGCGCTCCTGCACGGCGCCGGGCACAACCGCTCCGCCGACGTCCGGCGGACGGCGAACCTCCTGCAGGTCTCCTCGGCGTTCGGCCGGGCGATGGAGAGCGTCGACCGCGGCGTCGTCGCCCGCGCCGTGTTCGGCGCGCTCACCGCGATGCGGTCCGCCGGGGTCGCCGACGACCTCCTCGCCAACGCCGTCGCCGCGGCCGCCGAGGGCTACGCCTTCCCCACCGACCTCGACGCCGACCCGCCGGTCGACAAGCTCGCCCCGCCCTCGCCCGCCGACGTCCTGCTGCGCGCGGTCCGCGAGGGCTGGACCCCCGAGCGGCTCGACGACGTGCTGGCCGGGCAGGTCGCCCGCCGCCGCGGGGTGTACTCGTGAGCGGGCTGCTCGACGGCCGGGTCGTGCTCGTCGCCGGCGGCACCACCGGCGTCGGCGCCGCCTGCGCCCGCACCGCGGCCCGCGAGGGTGCCGCGGGCGTCGTGGTCACCGGCCGCCGCCCGGAGCCGGGCGAGAAGCTCGTCGCCGAGCTCGGCGAGCAGGGCGTACGCGCACTGGCCGTGCCCGGTGACGTCGCCGACCCACAGGCCTGCCGTGCCGCCGTCGACACCACCGTCGCGGAGTTCGGGCGGGTCGACTGCCTGGTCACCGCGGCCGGGCTGACCGACCGCGGCACCCTGCTCGACACCACGCCCGACCTGTTCGACGCCCACGTCGCGGTCAACCTGCGCGGCCCGTTCTTCCTGATGCAGGCCGCCGTCGCCGACATGGTGCGCCGCGGCACCCCGGGCACCGTCGTCGCGATCGTGTCCGAGGCCGCACACGGCGGGGCCCCCGTGCTCGCGCCCTACGTCGCGGCGAAGGCCGGGCTCGCCGGGCTGATCCGCAACGCCGCGCACGCGCACCGCTTCGACCGCATCCGGATCAACGGCCTGGCCATCGGCTGGACCGACACCGAGGGCGAGGACGCCACCCAGCGCCGCTTCCACGGCGCGGGCGACGACTGGCGCGAGCGCGCCGCGGCCCGGCTCCCGATGGGCCGCCTCGCCGCACCCCAGGACGCGGCCGAGGCCGTCGTCTTCCTGCTCTCGGACCGCTCCGGCGTGGTCACCGGCTCCGTCCTGGACTGGGACCAGCAGGTCGTCGGCGCCCACGACTGAGCCACGCGACCGACCCGACCACGAACGACCCGAAGGACACCTCATGAGAATCGGACTCATCGGCCTCGGCCGGATCGGCGCGTTCCACGCGCGGACCCTGGCCGGGCTGGACACCGTCGACACCCTGGTCGTCAACGACGCCCGCCCGGACGTCACCGATGCCGTCGCCGCGCAGGTCGGCGCCCGCACCGCGGGCTCGCCGGAGGAGCTGCTCGCCTCCGGCGTCGACGGGGTCGTCATCGCCGCCGCCACCCCGGCGCACCCGGAGCTGCTGCTCGCCGCGGTCGAGGCCGGGCTGCCGGTGTTCTGCGAGAAGCCCCTGGCCGGCCGGATCGACGACGCCGTCGCGCTCGCCGCCAAGCTGGCCGGCCGCGACGATCGGGTGCAGATCGGCTACCCGCGCCGCTTCGACGCCGGCTACGCCGCCGCGCGGGCCGCCGTCGCGGGCGGTGAGCTGGGGCGGGTGCACACGGTCCGGGCCACGACCCTGGACCCCGCCCCGCCGCCCGCCGAGTACCTGCGCGTCTCCGGCGGGATCTTCCGCGACTGCTCGGTGCACGACTTCGACGCGATCCGCTGGGTCACCGGCCGCGAGGTCGTCGAGGTGTACGCCACCGGCGACACCCACGGCGATCCGGTGTTCGCCGAGATCGGCGACGCCTCGACCTCGCAGGCGATCCTGACCCTCGACGACGGCAGCCACGCCGTGGTCTCCAACTCCCGCCACAACCCGCGCGGCTACGACGTACGCCTGGAGCTGCACGGCGACGCCGACTCGGTCGCCGTCGGCCTCGACGCCGGGCTGCCGCTGCGCTCGGTCGAGCCGGGCGTCACCTTCCCCGGCGGCACCCCGCACGCGTTCTTCATGGACCGGCTCGCCCCCGCCTTCCGCGCCGAGCTGACCGCATTCACCGAGCTCGTCGCCGGGACCACGCCCTCACCGTGCACCGTCGCCGACGCCATGGCCGCGGGCTGGATCGCCGAGGCCGCCACCGCATCGCTGCAGTCCCGGCGCACCGTGCGCCTCTCCGAGGTCGTCCGATGAACGGTCCCACCGGTCCCCGGATCGCCGGCGCCCCCATCTCCTGGGGCGTCTGCGAGGTCCCGGGCTGGGGCTTCCAGCTCGATCCGGAGCGCGTGCTCACCGAGATGCGCGAGGTCGGGCTGTCGGCCACCGAGTTCGGCCCGGACGGCTTCCTGCCCGCCGCGCCCGCCGCCAAGGCCGCGACCCTGGAGGCCCACGGCCTGTCCGCCGTCGGCGGGTTCACCCCGACCCTGCTGCACGTGCCCGGCCACGACCCGCTGCCCGGCGTCGAGGCGCTGCTCGCCGGCTACGACGCCGCGCACGCCGGCACCCTGGTGCTGTCCGCCGACTCCGGCGGCACCGGCTACGACTCGCGCCCCGAGCTCGACGGCGCGGGCTGGGCACTGCTGCTGTCCCATCTGGACCGGATCGCGGAGTACGCCGCGACCCGCGGCGTCGTCGCCGTGCTGCACCCGCACGTCGGGACGATGGTCGAGACCGGCGACGACGTCGCGCGCGTCCTGGAGGGCTCGTCGATCGCGCTGTGCCTGGACACCGGGCACCTGCTCATCGGCGGCACCGACCCCGCAGAGCTGACCCGCCAGGCCCCCGGACGGGTCGCGCACACCCATCTCAAGGACGTCGACCTCGGCCTGGCCCGCCAGGTGCAGGACGGCCGTCTGACCTACACCGAGGCCGTGGGCGCGGGCATGTACCGCCCGCTCGGCGAGGGCGACGTCGACCTGGAGGGGGTGCTCACCACCCTCGACGCCCACGGCTACGACGGCTGGCACGTCCTGGAGCAGGACACCATCCTGCACGGCCCGCCCACCGGCGTCGGCCCGGCGGGCGATGTGCACACCAGCGTGCAGAACCTGCGCACGGCCCTCGGCCGCTGAGAGCGGCCGGAGCACCGCACGGTCCGTGCTCAGACCACCAGGGAGGTCTGCACGGTGTAGCGGTCGGAGCGGTAGAGGTGCCGCCCGACCTCGACCAGGGCGCCGGCGTCGTCGTAGACGATCAGCTCGGCGGTGACGCACGCCAGCGGGCGGGGCTGCTCCAGCAGTCCCGCCTCCTCGGCGTCGGCGAGGCGGGCCCCGATCGTCTGGTGCGCGATCGCGATCTGGGCCCCCTGCTCACGGAGCAGGTCGTAGAGGCTGCGCCCCGCCAGGGCGACGTCGTCGAGCTCGAAGCGGGCCGGCACGTAGTTGGTCATGATCGCCAGCGGCTCGCCGTCGGCCCACCGCAGCCGGCGGACGACGTGCAGCGGCGCGTCCGGCGCCATGACGTCGCCCAGGTCGATGCCGGCCGCCGTCGGTGTGGTCGTGTCGTGCGAGAGCAGCCGGGTGTCGGGCTCGCGCCCGCCCGAGGCGAGGTCGCTGTAGAGGCTGGTCAGCCGGGCGTCGCGGTGGATGGCCGGGCGCACCACCTGGGTGCCGAGACCGCGGCGGCGCACCAGCAGCCCCTTGCGGACGAGCTCCTGGATCGCCTGGCGCGCGGTCGGCCGGGCCAGCCCGAGGCGCTCGGTGAGCGACAGCTCGTTCTCGAGCCGGTCCCCGGGGCGCAGGTCGCCGTTGTCGATCGCGGCCTCGATGGCCTGCGAGAGCTGGTGGTAGAGCGGCACCGGACTCGTCCGGTCGAGGCGGACGTCGACCTGGACGGCGTCGGAGCGGGTGGCCATGTCCACCACTCTACCGGCCCAGGTTCGCTTGTCCTTATGTCTGTACAAACTGTTGACCGCGGCGGGCACGCGGCCTACCGTTCTCCTTGTCGCCCGTTCCGCCGCACACCGCCCACGAGAGGTCACCGAGGACCATGAACGCCCCCGCTGAGATCCTCACCTTCGGCCGCGCCGGGGTGGACATCTATCCGCTGCAGGTCGGTGTCGGTCTGGAGGACGTCACCTCGTTCGGGAAGTTCCTCGGCGGCACCACCGCCAACGTCGCGGTGGCCGCGGCCCGGCTCGGGCGGCGTGCCGCGATCGTCACCGGGGTCGGTGACGACCCGTTCGGCCGCTACGTGCGTCGCGAGCTAAACCGGCTGGGCGTGGACGACCGGCACGTCGTGACGAACTCCGCGTTCCCGACGCCGGTGACGTTCTGCGAGATCCTCCCGCCGGACGACTTCCCGCTGTACTTCTACCGCAGGCCCTCCGCCCCGGACCTGCAGGTCTCCCCCGCCGACCTCGACCGGGACGCGATCGCCGCGGCCGGGCTGTTCTGGCTCAGCGTGTCCGGGCTGTCCGAGGAGCCCTCGCGCTCGGCGCACCACGAGGCGCTCGCCGCCCGGGCCGCGAGCAGCGGGCCGACGGTGCTCGACCTGGACTACCGGCCGATGTTCTGGGACTCCCCCGCCGCAGCGACCGAGCAGGTGCAGAAGATCCTCGGCCAGGTCACCGTGGCCGTCGGCAACCGCGAGGAGTGCGCGGTCGCGGTCGGCGAGACCGACCCGGAACGGGCGGCCGACGCGCTGCTCGACGCGGGCGTCGGGCTGGCGGTCGTCAAGCAGGGCGCGGAGGGGGTGCTCGCGAAGTCGCGCACCGAGCGCGTCGTGAGCCCTCCGATCCCGATCACCCCCTACAACGGCCTCGGTGCCGGCGACAGCTTCGGCGGCTCGCTCGCGCACGGCCTGCTCGCCGGCTGGCCGCTGGAGACGGTGCTGGCCCGGGCGAACGCGGCGGGCGCGATCGTCGCATCCCGCCTGGAGTGCTCCACCGCCATGCCCACCGCCGCGGAGATCGACGTCCTGCTCGCCGGCGGCGACCCGAACCAGAAGGAGGCGTCGTGAGCTTCGCGCGCGACTACGACGAGGTCCGCGAGATCCGGGCCTCGGCGCCCGAGCGCATCCCCGCCCTGCTGGCGGCACGACGGCGCCGTCCGTTCGTCCCCGCCGACGGCCGGCTGATGATCGTCGCCGCCGACCACCCGGCCCGCGGCGCGCTGGCCGCCCGTGGCCGGGCGGACGCGATGGCGAGCCGCCCGGAGCTGCTCGACCGGCTGCGGACCGCGCTGGCCCGCCCGGGCGTCGACGGCGTGCTGGCCACCGCCGACATCCTCGAGGACCTCCTTCTCCTGGGTGCGCTGGAGGGCAAGGTCGTGGTGTCGTCGATGAACCGCGGCGGCCTGCAGGGCGCGAGCTTCGAGCTCGACGACCGGCTCACCGGCTACGACGTGCGCGGGACCGTCGACGCCGGCTTCGAGGCCATCAAGATGCTGACCCGGATCGACCTGGCCGATCCGGCCAGCGTCCGGACCCTGGAGACCTGCGCCGAGGTCGTCAGCGAGGCCAACCGGGCCGGGCTGGTCGCGATGGTGGAGCCGTTCCTGTCGCGCCGCATCGACGGCCGCGTGGTCAACGACCTGTCCCCCGAGGCCGTCATCCGCTCGGTGCACATCGCACAGGGCCTCGGCGCGTCCAGCGCCTACACCTGGATGAAGCTGCCCGTGGTCGAGGAGATGGAGCGGGTGATGGAGTCGACGACGCTGCCCACCCTGCTGCTGGGCGGTGATCCGACCACCCGTCCCGAGGAGACCTACGCGTCCTGGAAGGCGGCCCTGGAGCTGCCGTCGGTGCGCGGGCTGATCGTCGGCCGCGCACTGTTGTATCCCGAGGACGGCGACGTGGCCGCGGCCGTCGACACCGCGGTGTCGCTGGTGCGCCCGCAGGAGGTGAAGGCGGCGTGACCGGCTACGTCCGCCCCGCCGGCAGCTCCCCCGGCGACGGCTGGGAGCTCGAGATCACCCAGGGGTCCGCGGGATGGGAGCACTCCTCGCTGCGCATCCTCGCGCTCGACCCGGGCGGGTCGCGGGTCGTGGGGACCGGCGGGGAGGAGATGTTCCTGGTGCCGCTGTCCGGGTCGGCGACGGTGACCTGCGACGGCACGACCCACGAGCTCGCCGGCCGGGCCGGGGTGTTCGAGGGCCCGACCGACTTCGCCTACCTCCCGGTGGGCTCGTCGGTCACCGTCGCCTCCGCGGGCGGTGGCCGATTCGCCCTCTGCGGCGCCCGCACCGAGGTCGCGCTGCCGTTCCGGTACGGCCCCCGCGACGACGTGCCGGTCGAGCTGCGGGGCGCCGGGCAGTCGTCCCGGCAGGTGCGCAACTTCGGCGCGGCCGGGGTGTTCGAGGCCGCGTCGGCCATCTGCGTCGAGGTGGTCACCCCGGGCGGCAACTGGTCGAGCTACCCCGCGCACAAGCACGACGAGACGACCGCGCACGAGTGCGAGCTCGAGGAGATCTACTACTTCGAGGTCGCACCCGGTCCGGCCGGCCAGCCCGGTCTCGGGTTCCACCGCACGTCCAGCTCCCCCGGACACGACATCGACATCACCGTCGAGATCCACGACCGCGACACCGTGCTCATCCCGTGGGGCTGGCACGGGCCGTGCGCCGCGGCGCCCGGGCACGACATGTACTACCTCAACGTGATGGCCGGCCCCGGCGAGGAACGCGCCTGGCGGATCACCGACCACCCCGACCAGGCCTGGGTCCGCGGCACGTGGGCGGATCAGGCCGTCGATCCCCGTCTCACCGGACACGGAGGCCACTGACATGAGCGCTGCGACCGGGGGGACCGTCCGGCTGACCGTCGCCCAGGCGACCGTGCGGTTCCTGGGCGCGCAGTACAGCGAGCGCGACGGCGTGCGGCAGAAGCTGTTCGAGGGCTGCTTCGGCATCTTCGGCCACGGCAACGTCGCGGGGCTGGGCCAGGCGCTGCTGCAGGCCGAGCTGACCGAGCCGGACCTGCTGCCCTACGTGCTGGGCCGCAACGAGCAGGCGATGGTGCACACCGCCGTCGCCTACGCCCGGGCGAGCGACCGGCTCCGGACGTGGGCGGTGTCCTCGTCCGTCGGGCCCGGCGCGACCAACATGGTCACCGGCGCCGCGCTCGCCACGATCAACCGGCTGCCGGTGCTGCTGCTGCCCGCCGACACCTTCGCCGACCGAGCGGCGTCGCCGCTGCTGCAGGAGCTGGAACGCCCCGACGCCGGCGACGTCACCGTCAACGACGCGTTCCGGCCCGTCTCGGCCTACTTCGACCGGGTCTGGCGCCCGGAGCAGCTGCCCGCCGCTCTGCTGTCGGCGATGCGGGTGCTCACCGACCCCGCCGCGACCGGCGCGGTCACCGTCTGCCTCCCGCAGGACGTCCAGGCCCGGGCACACGACTGGCCGGTGGAGCTGTTCGCCGAGCGCACCTGGCACGTGGCCCGGCCCCGCCCGGAGACCTGGGCCGTGGAGCGCGCCGCGGAGCTGATCCGCTCGGCGGAGCGGCCGGTCGTCGTCGCCGGGGGCGGGGTGCACTACAGCGGCGCCACCGCGGCGCTGGCCGCGTTCTGCGCGGCCACCGGGATCCCGGTCGGGCAGAGCCAGGCCGGCAAGGGCACGCTGGTCTGGGACCACCCGCAGTGCCTCGGCGCGATCGGGTCGACCGGCACCACCGCGGCCAATGCGATCGCCCGTGACGCCGACCTGGTCATCGGTGTCGGGACCCGGTACTCGGACTTCACCACCGCGAGCCGCACCGCCTTCGCGCACCCCGACGTCCGGTTCGTCAACGTCAACGTGGCGCCCATCGACGCGGTCAAACACTCCGGGGTGTCGGTCGTCGCCGACGCCCGGGAGACCCTCACCGAGCTGACCGCCCTGCTGGCCGGCCACCGCGTGGACGAGGACTACGTCGCGGAGTACACCCGGCTCGACGCCGCGTGGACCGCGACCGTCGACACCGCCTACCACCCGGCGGTCCCGGCGGCCGGCGCCGGCGGGCTGCTGACCCAGGGCGAGGTCATCGGGATGGTCAACGACCTGTCCGACCCGCGCGACGTCGTGGTGTGCGCGGCCGGGTCGATGCCCGGTGACCTGCACAAGCTGTGGCAGACCCGGGACGCGAAGGGCTACCACGTCGAGTACGGCTACTCCTGCATGGGCTACGAGGTCGCCGGCGGGCTCGGCGTCCGGCTGGCCTGCCCGGACCGGGACGTGTTCGTCCTGGTCGGCGACGGCTCCTACCTGATGATGGCGACCGAGCTGGCCACCGCCGTCCAGGAGGACATCAAGATCATCACCGTGCTGGTGCAGAACCACGGGTTCGCCTCGATCGGTGCGCTGTCGGAGTCGCTGGGCTCCCAGCGGTTCGGCACCCGCTACCGCTACCGCTCGGCGCGCTCGGGCCGGCTCGACGGCGACGTCCTGCCGCTGGACCTCGCGGCGAACGCGGAGAGCTTCGGCCTGCGTGTGCTGCGGGTCGCCACCCCCGGCGAGTTCGCCGACGCGGTCAAGACCGCCAAGGCCGCCGAGGACTCCACCGTGATCCACGTCGAGACCGACCCGCTCGTCGGAGCGCCGGACTCGCGGTCCTGGTGGGATGTCCCGGTGTCGGAGGTGAGCGGTCTCGACTCCACCCGAGCCGCCCGCACCGTCTACGACGAGCACAAGGCGACGCAGCGCCCGTTCCTGCGCCCGAGCAGCTGAGGGAGAAGAGGACCATGACGAGCACGCTGCAGAAGACGCTCCACCACTGGGTCGCGGGAGCGCGGGTCGAGGGCACCTCCGGGCGGACGTCGGAGGTCACCGACCCGGCCACCGGCGAGGTCACCGCGCACCTGCCCCTCGCGAGCGCCGACGAGGCAGCCGCGGTGATCGCCGCCGCGAAGGCCGCGTTCCCGGCCTGGCGCGACACCTCGCTCACCAAGCGCACCCAGATCCTGTTCCGGTTCCGCGAGCTGCTCGACGCCCGCGCACCGGAGCTGGCCGCGCTGATCACCGCCGAGCACGGCAAGGTGCTCTCCGACGCCGCCGGCGAGGTCGCGCGCGGCCAGGAGGTCGTCGAGTTCGCCTGCGGGATGCCGCACCTGCTCAAGGGCTCGGCGACCGAGAACGCCTCCACCGGCGTCGACGTGCACTCGGTCCGCCAGCCGCTGGGCGTCGTCGGGATCATAAGCCCGTTCAACTTCCCGGCGATGGTCCCGATGTGGTTCTTCCCGGTCGCGATCGCCACCGGCAACACCGTGGTGCTCAAGCCCTCGGAGAAGGTCCCCTCCGCCGCGCTGTGGATCGCCGAGCTGTGGTCCGAGGCCGGCCTGCCCGACGGCGTGTTCAACGTCCTCAACGGCGACAAGACCGCCGTCGACGCGCTCCTGACCAGCCCGGACGTCAAGTCCGTCAGCTTCGTCGGCTCCACCCCGATCGCCCGCTACGTCTACGAGACCGGCACCGCGCACGGCAAGCGCGTCCAGGCGCTCGGCGGGGCGAAGAACCACATGGTCGTGCTGCCCGACGCCGACCTCGACCTCGCCGCCGACCAGGCGGTCAACGCCGGGTTCGGCTCCGCGGGCGAGCGCTGCATGGCCGTGTCCGCGCTCGTGGCCGTCGGCGACATCGCCGACACCCTGGTCTCGAAGATCGCCGATCGGGCCCGCGCCCTGCGCACCGGCGACGGCCGCCGCTCCTGCGACATGGGCCCGCTGGTCACCCGCGCCGCCCAGGAGCGGGTGTCGGGCTACATCGACGCCGGTGAGTCCGAGGGCGCCGTCGTCGTCGTCGACGGCAGGCAGGGCGAGTTCGACGCCGACGGGTCGGGCTTCTTCGTCGGCCCCACCCTGCTCGACCACGTCACCCCGGACATGAGCGTCTACACCGACGAGATCTTCGGCCCGGTGCTGTCGGTCGTGCGGGTCGAGACCTACACCGAGGCCGTCGAGCTGATCAACGCCAACCCCTACGGCAACGGCACGGCCCTGTTCACCAACGACGGCGGCGCCGCCCGCCGCTTCCAGAACGAGGTAGAGGTCGGCATGATCGGCATCAACGTGCCGGTCCCCGTCCCGATGGCCTACTACAGCTTCGGCGGCTGGAAGAACTCGCTGTTCGGCGACACCCACGCCCACGGCACCGAGGGCGTGCACTTCTTCACCCGCGGCAAGGTCGTCACCACCCGCTGGCTCGACCCCAGCCACGCCGGGCTGAACCTCGGCTTCCCGACCAACACCTGACCCCACCCGCCGGGTGGCCGCCCGCGGCCACCCGGCGCCGGTGTACCGGACACCGTCCGCGGCCGTCCGGGGTCCCGACCTGCCCGGGCCCGGCCGCGCACCCTCGACGTGGAGGAACCATGACCACGCACGGAGCGACCGGCGCCCCCGCCGGACTGCCACCCGACACCCGGGGACCGCACTCGTCGCGGCTCGGCCTGATCACGGTCGTCGCCACCTTCGGCGGGCTGCTCTTCGGCTACGACACCGGCGTCATCAACGGCGCCCTGGAGCCGATGAGCCGGGACCTCGGGCTCACCCCGGTCACCGAGGGCTTCGTCGTCAGCATCCTGATCTTCGGGGCGGCGGTCGGCGCGATCGTCGGCGGGTCCCTGTCCGACCGGCACGGCCGGCGGCACAACATCCTGCTGCTCGCGCTGGTGTTCATGGTCGGCACCGTCGGCTGCGTCCTGGCCCCGAGCTGGCAGGTCCTCGCCGTCTTCCGGTTCGTGCTCGGCCTGGCCGTCGGCGGCGCGTCGGCCACCGTCCCGGTCTACCTCGCCGAGATCGCCCCGGTGGAGCGCCGCGGCGGTCTCGTCACCCGCAACGAGGTCATGATCGTCTCCGGCCAGTTCGCCGCGTTCGTGGTGAACGCGGCCATCTACAGCGTCTGGGGCGAGGTCGACTCGATCTGGCGGGTCATGCTGCTGGTCGCGCTGCTGCCCGCGATCGTGCTGTTCGTCGGGATGCTGCGGATGCCGGAGAGCCCGCGCTGGCTGGTCTCCCGCGGCCGCGAGGAGGAGGCGCTGGCCGTGCTGCGCCAGGTCCGTTCCGACGAGCGGGCCCGCGCCGAGATGGTCGAGGTGCACCGGCTCGCCGACGAGGAGCGGACCTCGCGCACCGGCGGGGCCACCGACCTGGGGGTGCGCTGGATCCGCCGGCTGATCCTCATCGGCGCCGGGTTGGGGATCTTCCAGCAGGCCACCGGCATCAACTCGATCATGTACTACGGCACCCAGCTGCTGGGTGACGCCGGCTTCTCGGCGAACGCCGCCGTCGTCGCGAACACCCTCAACGGACTGTTCTCCGTGCTGGGCGTCACCGTCGGCCTGCTGCTGATCAACCGGATCGACCGCCGCACGATGCTGCTCGGCGGGTTCGCCCTCACCACCACCTTCCACCTGCTCGTCGGGCTGTCGGCGCTGCTGCTGCCGGACGGCACCGCCAAGGCCTGGTTCGTCCTGGTGTTCGTCGTGCTGTTCGTGTTCTCCATGCAGGGCACCATCGGCCCGCTCGTGTGGCTGATCCTGTCCGAGATCTTCCCGCTGAAGATCCGCAGCCTGGCCATCGGCATCAGCGTGTTCGTGCTGTGGATCGCCAACGCGCTGGTCGCGCTGCTGTTCCCGCCGATGGTCGCCGCGATCGGCATCGCCAGCTCGTTCTTCGTCTTCGTCGCCCTCGGGCTCGCCGCGCTCGTCTTCGTGTACCGGGTGGTCCCGGAGACCCGCGGACGGTCGCTGGAGCAGCTCGAGGCCGAGTTCCGTACCCGCTACGCGTGAGCCCGACAGGAACGGAGTGCACATGAGCGTGCTCGTCGCCGTCGCCGCCGGCCCGGAGGGCGCCGCCGCCCTGGCCGCCGGGGCCGCCGAGGCCGACCGGCTGGGCACCGACCTGGTCGTGGTCAACCTGACGCTCGACCCGCTGGGACCGCTCCCGGCCGCGGCCGCCGTGCTGGAACGCAACGGCCCCGGCGACCGGGACCCGGTCGACGCCGTCCTCGACGAGATCGCCGAGCGCGGAGACGTGGCGCGGCTCGTCATCGGGCTGCGCCGGCGCAGCCGGGTCAGCAAGGCGCTACTCGGCAGCGTGTCGCAGCGACTGCTGCTGGACAGCCCGGTCCCGGTGCTGGCCGTCAAACCGGAGGGAACCGCATGACCAGCGAGATCGGGGTGGGCGTCGTCGGCGCGGGGTGGATGGGCCACCTGCACGCGCGCGCGTACGCCCGGCTGCCGCACCACGTCACCGACCTGCCGCTGCGGCCGCGCCTGGTCGCCGTCGCGGACCCGGTAGCCGCCGCCGGGGCGGACCACGTCACCCGCTACGGCTTCGCCCGCGCCGTCACCGACTGGCGAGAGCTGGTCGCCGACCCCTCGATCGCGGCGGTGAGCGTCGCGTCGCCGAACAGCACCCACCGCGAGGTCGGTGTCGCCGTCGCCGAGGCGGGCAAACACCTCTGGATCGAGAAGCCGGTCGGGCTGTCCTCCACCGACACCGCCGCCGTCGCCGGGGCGGTGCGCGCGGCGGGCGTGCAGGCGACCGTCGGGTTCAACTACCGGATGGTGCCGGCCGTCGCGCGGGCGAGGCGGCTGATCGACGACGGCCGCCTCGGCACGCTCACGCACGCCCGGTTCCGGCTGCTCACCGACTTCGCCGCCGACCCGTCGGGGGTGCTGAGCTGGCGGTTCACTCGCGAGCACGGTGGCTCCGGGGTCCTCAACGACCTCGCGGTGCACGGCGTCGACCTCATCCGTCACCTGGTCGGCGACCTCGGTGCGGTCGTGGCCGACGGCGACCGGTTCGTCCCCCGCCGCCCGGTCGCCCCCGCCGGGGCGAGCCAGTACGTCCGTGCCGCCGCCGACGCCCCCACCGGCGAGGTCGAGAACCTCGACTTCGTCTCGGTGCTGGGCCGCGCCGTCGGCGGGGCGATCGTGACGCTGGAGGCCAGCCGGGTCGCCGTCGGCGACCAGAACGACTACGGCTTCGAGATCCACGGCACCCGCGGGTACCTGTCGTTCGACTTCCGGCGACCCGGCGAGCTCGTGGTCGCCGCGGGCGGGTCGTACGTCGACCAGCCCGCCACGACCTGGGCGGCCGCCCCCGGCGACGGCGACTTCGCACTGTTCCAGCCCGGGGCGGGCAACCCCACCGGCTTCGACGACCTCAAGGTCTCCGAGTGCGCCGCGTTCGTGCGCGGGATCGCCGAGGGCCGGTCGGGCGGCGCGACGATCGACGACGCGCTGGCCGCGGCCCGGGTGCTGGACGCCGTCGCCGAGTCGGTGGACAAGCGCGCCTGGGTCGACCTGGGCTGAGGACACCGGGGGGCTACAGGTCCAGCACGAGCCGCGCCGAGCGGGCCCGGGAGACGCAGATCATCATGCAGTCCCCCGCGGCCCGCTCGGCGTCGTCGAGCACGGAGTCGCGGTGGTCGACGTCGCCGTCGAGGACCCGGGTCTCGCAGGTCCCGCAGGTCCCCTCGGCGCACGACGACAGCACCGTCACCCCCGCCCGTTCGACGACGTCGAGCACCGTCCGCTCCGGCGGGACCTCCAGCCTCACCCCGGTGCGGGCCAGCTCGACGGTGAACGCCTCCGCCCGGGCCGGCTCGCCGACCGGCTTCGGGCTGAACCGCTCCACGTGCAGCGCGCCGTCCGGCCAGGCCACGCAGCGCTGCTCGACCGCGGCCAGCAGCGGTTCGGGGCCGCAGCAGTAGACCAGCGTGTCCTCGCGCGGGGTGCCGAGCAGGGTGTCGAGGTCGAGCAGGCCGACCTCGTCCTGCGGGGCGACGACGACCCGGTCACCGAAGCGGGCGAGCTCGTCGAGGAAGGCCATCGACGCGCGGCGACGGCCGCCGTAGACGAGCTGCCAGTCGGCGCCCAGCGCGTCCACCGCGGCGACCATCGGCAGGATCGCGGTGATCCCGATGCCGCCCGCGACGAACAGGTAGCGCGGGGAGCAGGCGAGCGAGAAGTTGTTGCGCGGGCCGCGCAGCCGCACGGTGTCGCCCACCGCGAGCGCGTCGTGGACGTGCCGCGACGTGCCGCGCCCGGCGTCCTCGCGCAGCACGCCCAGCCGCCAGGTGGTGGTGTCGGCCGGGTCGCCGCACAGCGAGTACTGGCGGGCGCCGGCCCCGCCGCAGAGCAGGTCGGCGTGGGCGCCGGGCTGCCAGGCCGGCAGCGGGGACCCGTCGGCGGCCTGCAGGACGAGCGCGACCACGCCGTCGGAGACGGCCTCCTTGGCCACGACCGTCGCCTCGGTCTCGGCCTCGGCGCCCGTCCGCGGGCGGCGGCGCGGCTCCGGCACGGCCGCGGCGTCGGGGACCGGCGCCGCGAGTGCGAGCGGCATCGACTTCCAGACGTACATGTTGGGTGAGCTGGCGTAGAACCGCGGCGTCCCGTCCAGGGCGAAGTCGCCGAGCAGCGGCAGCGCCTCCTCCAGGGCGATCCGCGCCTCCAGCCGGGCCAGCGGCGCGCCGAGGCAGCCGTGCACGCCCTCGCCGAAGCCGACGTGGCGCCCCGGTGGACGGGTGACGTCGAACCGGTCGGGGTCGGTGAAGCGGCGCTCGTCGCGGTTCGCGGCGCCGGGGACAAGCACGACCCGCGAGCCCGCGGCGAGGGTGACGCCGTGCAGGTCCACCTCGCGGCTGGTGGTGCGGGCGGTCAGCTGCAGCGGGGTCGCCCAGCGCATCGCCTCCTCGACCGCGGCCGGGACCAGAGACGGGTCCGCCCGCAACAGGGCCAGCTGGTCGGGGTTCTCGGCGAGCAGCTTGAACAGCGTGGTCACCAGCCCGGCGGTGGACTCGACCCCGCCCAGGAAGAGGATCATCATCAGGCCGCTGATCTCGGAGGTCGGGGTGATCTCCCCCGGGACGAACGGCTCGCCGTCGACGTCGGCGGTGACCATCGAGGTGATGAGGTCGTCACGGCCGGCCCGGCGACGGGACTCCAGCACGTCGACGAAGTACTGCTGCACCTTCGGGGTGGCGGCCCTCGCCTTCGGACCCAGGTGCGGGGTGCCGGGGATCCGGTCCTTCAGCTCGTGGCTCCAGTGCTCGAGCTGCTCGCGGCGGGCGCGCTCGGCGTCGTCCGCCTCGGCCCGGCTCGGGAAGCCCATGAGGTGGAAGAACACGTCGAACGGCATCGGCCAGGCCAGCTCACGGCCGACGTCGACCCGGTCGCGCCCGGCCCAGGAACCGACGAGCTCGCGGACGACGCCGCGGATCCCCTCCTCGAGGCGGGCGATCCGCCGCGGCACGAAGAACGGCTGCACGACCCGGCGGACCTGGTCGTGGCGCGGGTTGTCCATCGACCCGATCGACCCCGGCGGGACGTGCTCGAGGCGCGAGTCGTCGATGTCCATCCCCTCGAAGCTGAGGAAGGTGTCGGCGTCGGTGATGGCGGCGCGGACGTCGTCGAAGCGGGTCAGGGCGTACCAGCCGTACCGCTCGCTGTGGTGGACCGGCTCCTCGTCGCGCATCCGCCGGTAGGTCCCGAACGGGTCGTCGGTGTAGAAGCTCGGGTCGAACGGGTCGTACTCGACCGCCGTCATGGGGGCCTCCTCGCAGCCGGGTGGTTGAAGCGCTCCAATAGCAACGATTAGAGCGCTCTAAGGGCACCGCGTCAATGCTTCCGACCGGGCGCGCGCCGGGCGTCAGGCCGCGGGCGGGGGCGCCGTCGAGCCGCGGACCACGAGCTCGGGGTCCAGGACGATCTCGCGACGCTCCGGCTCCTCGCCGCGCAGTCGGGCCACGCTGCGCTCCACGGCGAGCCGGGCCAGCTCGACCGGATCCTGCCGCAACGTCGTCAGCCCCTGCTCCGGCAGCCGGGCCAGCGAGCTGTCGTCCCAGCCGGTGACCGAGACGTCGACGGGGACCCGGACGCCGTGCGCCCCGAGCCCCTCGGCGAGCCCGGCGGCGACGTCGTCGTTGAATCCGACGACGGCGCTCGGCAGCGCCGGCAGGCGGAGCAGCTCCCGGGCGGCGCGCACCCCGGCCTCCAGGCTGTCCCCGCCCGGCACGACCAGCCCGTGCGCGGCCAGGCCGTGCCGGCGCAGCGCGGTGCGGAACGCCGTCCGGCGCGCGGCGCCGATCGGGCCGGGGCCGCCGTCGACGTGGGCGATCCGGCGGTGGCCCAGCCCGGTCAGGTGGTCGGTGAGCAGCCGCAGCCCGGCCGTGTCGGAGGTCCGGACGACATCGACGCCCGGGTCGGGCACCCGCCAGCCGACGACGGTGACCGGCAGCCGACCGGCCAGGACAGGGACGCCGTCGAGCCCCGAGCCGAGCAGGATGACCGCCTCGCAGCGCAGGTCGAGCAGCGTCTCCACGGCGGTGCGCTCGTCGCGGCGGGGGGTGAGCGCGGACAGGAACAGCTCGTAGCCGCACGCCGCGGCGGCGTCGTAGAGGCCGTCGAGGAGCTCGGCGTGGAAGCGCCCGGACATCCCCAGCACGACGCCGAGCTGGCGCGAGCTACCGCTGGCCAGCAGCCGGGCCCGGGTGTCGGGCCGGTAGCCGACGCGCTCGGCCGCGGCGAGCACGCGCTCCCGGGTCTCCGGGCGCGACCCCGGGGCGCCGCGCAGCACGATCGACACCATGGCGCGGGAGACCCCGGCGGCGGCCGCGACGTCGTCGAGGGTGGGGCGGCGGCCCGCCCGTCGGGCCGGGCGGCGGGCGGCGTCGGCCACGGCGTGCTCCTTGTCCGATCCGGGGAGGCGGTCACCGTAGCAGTGGAGCGCTCCACACCCGGCCGTTCGCCGCCCGCCCGGCCGGGGCGGGTGTGGACGCGGCCCGCGGAGGTACCCCCCGGTATGACCTCCTTCCTGGGACGACTGGTGGACCGGCTGCGCGGACGCGGCCCGGCCGAGGACGTCGAGCCCGACCCGAACCTGGCCAACTCCCGCGAGACCGGCGGCCTTCCCCGGGAGGACGGCGACGCGGCGTCCACCACCGGCACCGGCGCGTCGGGCGAGTTCGTGGGCCGCGTCGCCGGGCGCGACGAGGGCTACGCGGGCCGGACCGGAGCCGAGGCCCGCGCGGAGGCGCTCGCCGAGGACCACCGCGAGGACGAGGCCCGCTGACCGGGTTCCCCGGGGCGCGGAGCGTGCCCCGGGGAACCGGACGTCGGGGGCGGTGCCGGGCTCAGGGGGTGAAGAGCACCTTCACCGCACCGTCGGTCTTGTCCTGGAACATCGAGTACGCCTGCGCGGCCTCCTCCAGCGGGACCCGGTGGGTGGCGAAGTGGTCGACGCCGAGCGGGTCGTCGTCGCCGAGCAGCGGCAGCAGGTCCGGGACCCACCGCCACACGTTGGCCTGACCCATCCGCATCTGCACCTGCTTGTCGAACAGGGTGAGCATCGGCAGCGGGGTGGCGCTGCCGCCGTAGACCCCCGACAGGGAGATCGTGCCGCCCCGGCGCACCGCGCCGATCGCCAGCTCCAGCGCCGCGGTGCGGTCGCTGCCCGCCGTCTCCATGACCGTGCGGCCCAGCCCGGAGGGCATCGCGGCCACCACCTTCTGTGCGGCGGCCGCGACCGGGGACCCGTGGGCCTCCATGCCGACCGCGTCGATGACGGCGTCGGCACCGCGGCCCCTGGTCATCGACCGGATCGCGCCGAGCACCTCGTCGTCGCCGTGGCTCAGGTCCAGCGCCGGGATCCCACGCGCCTCGACCCGGGCCAGCCGCTCGGGCACGAGGTCGACGCCGACCACCTGCCGCACGCCCAGGTGGGCGGCGATCCGGGTGCACATGTCCCCGATCGGTCCGAGCCCCAGCACCACCAGCGTCCCGTCGGCGGGGGTCGCGGCGTACTGCACGGCCTGGTACGCCGTCGGCAGCACGTCGGACAGGAACAGGAACCGGTCGTCCGGCGGCCCCTGGGGCACCCGGATCGGCAACGAGTTGCCGAACGGCACCCGCAGGTACTCGGCCTGTCCGCCGGGCACCTGACCGTAGAGCGCGGTGTAGCCGAACAGGGACGCGCCGGTCCCCTGGTCGCGGTTCTGCGTGGTCTCGCACTGGGACTGCAGGCCGCGCCCGCACATCCAGCAGTGCCCGCAGCTGACGTTGAACGGGATCACGACGCGGTCGCCGACCGACAGCTCGGTGACGGCGGGCCCCACCTCGGCCACCACACCCATCGGCTCGTGGCCGAGGACGTCGCCGGGCGACAGGAACGGGGTGAGCACCTCGTAGAGGTGCAGGTCGGAGCCGCACAGGCCGGAGCTGGTGATCTGCACGACCACGTCGTCGGGCTGCTCGACGACCGGGTCGGGGACGGTGTCCACCCGGACGTCGCGGCGGCCGTGCCAGGTCAGGGCACGCATGGGGTCCTCCTCGGTGTCGCCGGTGGTGCGGGCGCCGGCTACCCGGCCGCCTCCCGGCGAAACCGGCATGGGCGTCCGGCCGGCGGGTAGGCGTCGGCGGTCACACCCCCACCACCGGAGGACCGCCATGGAGCCCCAGCCCGTCACCGAGGACCCGGCCGGCCCAGCCGACGGCGTCACGAACCGCCTCGAGCCGTACGTCGCCTGGCTCGCGACACAGGTCGGCGACGAGGCGACGCGGCGCCGCTACCGCGAGGTCGCCGAGGCGTTCCTGCGTTTCTCCGCCGCGGACCGGGGTGCGCCGGGAACCCGTGGTCAGCGGTTCGTCGTCGCCCACCGCGACCGGGCCGCCCCGGAGACCACGCGGGCCGCGATGGACCGACTGGTCGAGTACGACGCCGTCGTGCGGTGCACGCTCCCCTTCGACGCCTGAGGCCGCGGCAGCGCGCGCCCGCCCCGCCCGCCTCACCGCGGCCCGCGGGCGGCGCCGCGCCCGCCGGGCCGGTCGCCGTCACCGGCCGGCTCGTCGGTCCACGCCGCGGGGTCCCCGTCCTCGGTTCCCACGTCGTCGGTGCCCGCGTGCACGCTGCGGTCGCGCAGCCCCGTCACCCGGCGGCCCGCCGCCTCCACCGCGCGCTGGAGACCCGCGTACGGGGCGTCGCTGAACGCGCGTCCGAACACGGCGACCGCGCCCAGCACCAGCAGCAGGACCCCCACCAGCACCGAACCCGTGTTGGTGGCGAACGGCCCGGCCGGGACCAGCCGCAGCACGCCGGTCAGGAGCCCGAGCAGGACCTCGGCGGTGCCCAGGACCATGAGCACCACCCCGAAGCCCCGCGCCCAGGGCAGCCGCGTGGCGCACGGCAGCCCGGCCACGCCGAGGACGAGGTGCACCAGGTCGCGCAGCGGGTCCACCCCGATGCCCAGCAGCTCCCCGCTCGCCGCGGGCAGCCCGGGAAGTCCGCTGTAGCGGAATCCGAGGAGCCCGTAGAGCAGGAGCAGGAACGCCGCGACGACCACCAGCAGCTGCGGCCAGGGGAACACCGCGTGGCCGTGGGAGTGGTGCTGGGACTGGGTGGGCATACTCGTCCTCTGGGCGGTGCGGCACCGGTCGGTCCGGCGTGACGGCGCGGCTACCCGCCCACCAGCAGCGGATGCCGATCGTGACGGGCATGACCCCCGCGGACCCGGGTAGCGCGGTGCACGGCGCCCCGCGCGGGCCGCCGGCACGGGAGGGGGAACCGGGTGACCGAACGGGTCGACGCCGTCGTGGTCGGGGCCGGGCACAACGGCCTCGTCGCGGCGAACCTGCTCGCCGACGCCGGCTGGGAGGTCCTGGTCTGCGAGGCCGCCGAGGCGCCGGGCGGCGCCGTGCGCTCGGCGGAGATCACCGCGCCGGGCTTCGTCAGCGACCTGGCCAGCGCGTTCCACCCGCTCGGCGCCGCCTCACCGGTGCTGCGCGAGCTCGACCTCGGCGCGCACGGGCTGCAGTGGCGCCACGCCCCCACCGTCCTCGCCCACCCCACCCCCGACGGCCGGTGCGCGGTGCTGCACCGCCGCCTCGACGACACCGCCGCCGCGCTCGACGACGACCACCCCGGCGACGGCGACGCCTGGCGCGCGCTGGTCGCGCAGTGGGACCGGATCGGCGACGACGTCGTCGCCGCCGCGCTCCGCCCGTTCCCCCCGGTCCGGCCGGCCTCCCGGCTCCTGCGCACGCTCGGCACCGGCGACGCCCTGCGACTGGCCCGGATGCTGGTGCAGCCGGTGGCGCGGATGGCCCAGGAGCACTTCGGGGGCCGGGCCGCCCCGCTGCTGCTGGCGGGCAACGCCCTGCACACCGACCTCGGGCCGGACTCCGCGGCGGGCGCCGCCTACGGCTGGCTGCTGGCGATGCTCGGCCAGCGTGTCGGCTTTCCGGTCCCGGCGGGCGGGGCCGGGGCCCTGACCGGTGCGCTCGTCGCCCGGCTGACGGCCCGCGGCGGGCGGATCGACTGCGGACGGCCGATCCGGACCGTCCTGGTCGGACCGTCCGGCCGGGCCTGCGGCGTCGTGGACGCGGACGGCCGGCGGGTCCTCGCCCGCCGGGCGGTGCTCGCCGACGTCGACGCGCCCCGCCTCTACCGCGACCTCGTCGGGGAGGAGCACCTGCCAGCCCGCTTCGTCGCCGACCTCGCCCGGTTCGAGTGGGACTTCTCCACGGTCAAGCTGGACTGGGCGCTCGACGGGCCGGTGCCCTGGACCGCGCCGGGTGCCCGGTCGGCGGGCACCGTGCACCTCGGCGCCGACGTCGACGGCCTGCGCCGCTACGCCGCCGACCTGACCGCCGGCCGGCTGCCCCGCGACCCGTTCCTGCTGTTCGGGCAGATGACCACGGCCGACCCGACCCGCTCCCCGCCCGGCACCGAGTCCGCCTGGGCCTACACCCACGTGCCGCGCGGCCTGGGCTGGGGCCGCGACGAGGTGCTGCGCTGGGCCGACCGGATGCAGCAGGTCGTCGAGGACCACGCGCCGGGGTTCGGGTCGCGGGTGCGGGCCCGCGCCGTCGCCGGGCCCGCGGACCTGCAGGGCCGCGACGGCAACCTCGTCGACGGGGCGATCACCGCGGGCACCTCCGCGGTGCACCAGCAGCTGGTGTTCCGCCCGGTGCCGGGCCTGGGCCGCGCCGACACCCCGGTGCCGGGGCTGTTCCTGGCCGGGGCGTCGGCGCACCCGGGCGGCGCGGTGCACGGCGGGCCCGGCGCCAACGCGGCGCGGGCCGCGCTGGCCGCGTCCGGGGCGACCGGGGTGCTCTACCGCGGCGCGGTGCGGTTCGCCCACCGGCGGCTGTACGGCTGAGCCCCCCGCCCCGCGGTCGGGTTTGGACCCGCCGGGACCGGACATACGGCAGCCCGTGAGCCTCGACCACCGACCCGACGTCCCCGGCGCCGACCACCGGGGTGGCCGATCCGGGCCCGCCACCGGCGTCCTGGACCCGGTGCCCGCACCCGCAGGCCCCGCCGAGCCGTTCCCGGGCGGAGCCGGGGCCACGTTCGCCGCCGCCGTCGCCGGCGGTGGGCTCGACCTCCCGCTGCCCGGTTCCGGGGCGACCGCGACCCGGTGGGCGCGGCTGGCCCGGATCGCACGACGCGACCTGCCGGTCGCGCGGCTGGCCGAGGGGCACGCCGACGCCGTCGCGATCCTCGCCGACCACCACCGCTCCCCCGTCCCGGACGCCGGCTACGGGGTCTGGGCGTCGCGGTCCGGCGGCGGGGCCCGCCTCGACGGCGGTCACGACGGGCTCCGTCTGTCGGGCACCGTGCGGTTCTGCTCGGGCACCCACCTGCTCGACCGGGCACTCGTCGTCGCCGGGTCCGGGGCCGGAGCCGGCACCCGGCTCGTGGACCTCGACCTGCGTGCCCCGCAGGTGGAACGGGTGACGGCCTGGCGCGCCGCCGGGATGGCCGCCAGCGACACCCACGACGTCGTCCTGCACGACGTGCCCCTGCCGGCCGAGGCCGTGGTCGGCGGACCGGACGCCTACACCGACCGTCCCGGGTTCGCCCACGGCGGCGCCGGGGTCGCCGCGGTGTGGCTGGGCGCGGCGGCCGCGATCGTCGACCACGTCGCGGCGCCGCTGCGCACGGCCGACCCGGATCCGCACCGGCTGGCCGCGCTCGGGGCGGTGCACGCCGCCGTCGCCGCCGCGGACGCCCTGCTCGCCGTCACCGCGGCCCGGATCGACGCCGACCCGGCCACCGCCCACCACGACGCGGTGGCCACCGTGCGGGCCGCGGTGGAGCGGGCGTGCCGGAGCGTGCTCGACGCCGCCCCGGAGATCGCCGGGGTCGCCGTGCTGGCCGGGTCGCCGCTGCTCACCGCACGCCTCGCGGACCTGCAGATCTACCTGCGCCAGCACCACGGCGGACGCGACCTCGCCGCCCTCGGGCGCGCCCTGGTCACCCCGGCGACCTGATGGAGCCCGTGCAGTCCCCGGACGTCTGGGAGGACGCGGCCGCGACCCTCGCCCGGCGCGGTCTCGACCCGTCGTCGTTCGGCCGCCTGGTCGTGGTGTGCGCCCACCCCGACGACGAGACCCTCGGCGCGGCCGGGCTCATGCGCGGGGTCGTCGCCGCGGGCGGCACCGTCGAGATCGTCCTGGCCAGCGACGGTGAGGCCGCCCTGCCCGAGGTCGGGTCGATCGACCGGGCCGGGCTGGCCCGCACCCGCCGCGCCGAGCTCGACGCGGCGCTGGCCGAGCTGGGCGTGCCCGCGACGGTGCACCGGCTCGGGCTGCCCGACTCGGCCCTGCACGAGGACCGGCTCGTCGGTCCGCTGACCGGGCTGCTCGCCGGCGCCGACGCGTGGGCGAGCCCGTGGCGGGGCGACCCGCACCCCGACCACGCCGCGGTCGGCCGGGCCTGCCCAGCGGCGGCCCCGGTGACCGCGCACGGTTTCGGGTTCCCGATCTGGGCCCGCACCCGGATCGCGCCGACCGATCCCGGCGTGCCGTGGGACCGCGCCCACCGGCTGACGCTGTCCGCCGACGACCGGGACGCCAAGCGCCGCGCGATCGCCGCGCACGCCTCGCAGTCCGCCGTGCCGCCCGGCGGGACCCGCGCGGTCCTGTCCGCGGCGACGCTCGCCCACTTCCACGGCGGTCACGAGGTCTACTTCCGGGAGCCGCCGCCCTCGGGGGCGCCACCGGAGCTGTTCGCCGGTCTCTACCGCGACGGCGCCGACCCCTGGGCCGTGCGCACGTCGTTCTACGAGCGGCGCAAGCGCGACGTGCTGCTGGCCTGCCTGCCGCGGGAGCGCTACGCGCTGGCCGCCGAACCTGCCTGCGGGCTCGGCGAGCTGACCCGTGACCTGGCGGCGCGCTGCGACCGGGTGGTGGCCTCCGACGTGGTCGACGAGGCCGTCGCCGCCACCACCGACGCCCTCGGCGGGACCCCGGGCGTCGAGGTCCTGGCGGCCGACGTCGACGACGACCGGGCGGTCCCCGGCGGCGTCGACCTCGTCGTCCTCGCCGAGTTCCTCTACTACCTGCCCGCCGCGCGGGTGGGCGCCGTGCTCGACCGCATCGCGGGCGCGCTGGTGCCGGGCGGCGACCTGGTGCTGGTGCACTGGCGGCAGTGGCCCGCCGAGGCGCCCGCCGACGCCGCCACCGTGCACGCGCGGGTGCTGGCCGACGACCGCTTCGACACCCTCGTCGAGCACACCGACGAGCAGTTCCTCCTGCACGTGGTCCGGCGCCGGTGAGCCGGACCGCGCGGTCGGGGACCGCACCCTCCGCCGCGGGCGTGCTCGTCCCCGCCCACGACGAGGCGGGCACCATCACCGCCTGCGTCCGGTCCGTGCTGACCGCCCTCGACCACACGCCCGGGCTCACCGCGCGGGCGCTGTGCGTGGTCGCCGACCGCTGCTCCGACGCCACCGCCGCGCTCGCCCGGGCCGCCGCCGCGACGCACCCGGCCGCGGACCGGGTGCGGGTGACGGTGCTCGAACCCACCGCCGGGGTGGCCCCGCTGCCCGGCTGCCGGTCCGCGCCGCGGCCGCACGAGGTCGCCGGGCCGGTCACGATCGGGGCGGTCCGTCAGCTCGCCGCCGTCACCCTGGCCGCGCTGCTCGCCGCCGACGGCGCCGCCCCGGCGACGACCTGGCTGCTCGGCACCGACGCCGACGGCACCGTGGCCCCCGGCTGGGTCGCCGCACACCTGGCGCTGGCCGCGGCCGGCGCCGACGCCGTCGCCGGTGGGGTGGTGCTCGACGTGCCCGGGCTGCCGCGCCCGCCCGGCGAGCCCGCGCCGCCCGACTACCCGGTGTACGGCGCGAACCTCGGCGTGCGCGCCGACGCGTGGGCCGCGGTCGGCGGGTTCCCGCCGCTGGCCTGCGGCGAGGACCACGGGCTCGTCGCCCGGCTGCGGGCCGGCGGCTACCGGGTCGTCGCGGGTGCGCCCGCGACGGTGCGGACCAGCGCCCGCACCCGCGGCCGGGCCCGTGGCGGGCTCGCCGACCTGCTGCGCGACGCCGGTGCGCCGGCCCTCCCGCAGGCCGGGCCGGGTGTCGGCGCGGGCGGGGCGGGCAGGCCGGTCGCCTGAGCGTGGCCGCCGGGGTCAGCGCGGCGGCCCGTCGAAGTCGTCGGGCGTGGCGGTGTCGAGGAACCGGCGGAACGCCTCCAGCTCGCCGGAGCCGCTGCCCAGCCCCTCGACCACGACCGTCGACGGGTCGACCCCGGCCACGGTCAGCACCGCGTCGGCGACGACGATGTCGGCGCCGAGCAGCAGCGCCAGGACCACCGCGTCGCTGGTGCGCGAGTCGACGCGGGTGCCGTCGTCGAGGTCGAGCTCGGCGTGGAACACCGCGTCGCGCAGGGTGTGCACGCGGACCCGGACCAGGCGGCGGCCCGCGGCGCGCAGCACGGCGCCGATCAGGCGGTGGGTACCGGGGCGGGCGCTCTGCACCCCCTCCAGCGCGGCCGCCGCGGCCAGCGCCTCGGCCTCCCCCACCGCGACGACGACGATCCGCCCCGCCCCGGACGTCTCCTCCAGCAGGACGACCCGGTCGGTCGTGGCCGCGTCGGTGCCGACGGCTTTCACCCGTACCTGCGGCATCTGCGCACATCCCGTCCTCGGTGTCGCACGGGGTACCCGCCGGGCGCCGGACCACACCCGCGCGGCGCGCGGAGTCCGACCTCACCGGCCGGCGCCGCGTGGACGCCGGGCGCGTGGGTACCCCGCGCGGATGACGACCCCCGACACCGCGGTGATCGACGTCGACGGCACGCTCGTCGACACCAACTACCACCACACCATCGCCTGGTCCCGCGCCCTGCGCCGGTTCGACGTCACGGTGCCGCTGTGGCGGCTGCACCGTGCGGTCGGGATGGGCGGGGACCAGCTGGTCCCCGCCGTCGCCGGTCAGGGGTTCGAGGACACCCACGGCGACGACGCCCGCGCCGCCTGGAAGGAGGAGTTCGACCCGCTGCTCGGCGAGGTCGTCGCCCTGCCCGAGGCGGCGGAGCTGCTCGTCGACCTGCGCGACGGGTTCGGGATGAAGGTGGTGCTGGCCAGCTCGGGCGATCCCGAGCACGTCGAGGCCTATCTGGACCTGTTCGACGGACGCACCCTCGCCGACGCCTGCCTCACCCGGTCCGACGCGCGCCGAACCAAGCCCGACCCGGATCTGGTCAAGGCGGCGGTACGCCGGGTCGCCGGGTCGACCGCGTTCGTCCTGGGCGACTCCGAGTGGGACGTGCGCGCCGCCGCTGCCGCCGGGCACCCCGCCTACGCGGTGCGCACCGGCGGAGCGGGTGTCGACGAGCTGACCGCGGCCGGCGCCGTCGAGGTCCTCACCGACCTCGCCGCGGTGCGGCAGGCGATCCCGCGGATCCTGCGCGGCTGACCCGGGCTCCGATTTCGCTGCACACCGTGCAACGAGTTGGTAGCGTCGGCGGCGCCCCTCCACGGACCGACCGACCCACCGCAGGGAGACCCATGTCGAGTGACTCCGCCGCGCCCGGGACGACCGACACGACCGGCTCGCCGGTCGGGCTGCGCAGCATCGTGCCCGAGGACCTGCTCGAACGGCCTCCCGGATGCCCGTTCGACCCCGCCCCGGGGCTGGCCGCCCGCCGCGGTGGTGGCGCCGTGCAGACCGTCGAGCTCCGCAACGGGGCACGCGCGTTCCTCGTCCTCGGTTTCGGGGAGGCCCGCGAGGTGCTGGCCGACACCCGGTTCAGCTCGGACCGCGTCCGCTTCAAGGACGCCACCGCCCTGCAGCCGCACGAGGTGGCCGAGTTCGCCGCCGCGGCCGAGCGGGGCGAGCCGGTCCGGCCGGCCGACGTCGAGCGCACCGACGGCATGTTCGTCTTCATGGACCCGCCCGAGCACACCCGGATCCGGCGCCTCCTGCAGGGCCAGTTCACGGTGCGCCGGATGCGGGCACTGACCGAGCGGATGCGGGCCATCGCGGACGAGCACATCGACGCGATGCTCGCCGCGGGCCCCGGCGCGGACCTGGTGGCCGCCTACGCGCTCCCGCTGCCGTCGCAGATGATCTGCGAGCTGCTGGGCGTCGACTACGCCGACCGGGCCCGGTTCCAGGAGAACACCACGGTCGGGCTCAGCTCCGCCTCGTCCGACGCCGACCGGGCCCGCGCCCTGGGCGAGCTGTACACCTTCCTGGCCGGGCTGGTGGCGCACAAGAAGGAGAACCCGGCCGACGACCTGCTGTCCGGGCTCGTGCACGACACCGACCCGCCGCTACCGGACAACCAGCTCGTCGACATCGCGCTCGTGCTGCTGGGGGCGGGCCACGAGACGACGGCGAACATGCTCGGGCTGGGCGCGTTCGCCCTGCTGCGCAACCCCGGGCAGCTGGCCTTCCTCCGCGAGCACCCCGACCGCATCGACGACGCCGTCGAGGAGCTGCTGCGCCACCTCAGCATCATCCAGCTCGGTGTGAGCCGGGTCGCCACCGAGAACCTGGAGGTCGGCGGGGTCACCGTCCCGGCCGGGTCGACCGTGGTCGTCGCCGTGCCGGAGGTCAACCGCGACCCGCGCACCGTCGAGGCCGGTGACGAGCTGGACCTGTCCCGCCGTCGCGTCCCGCACCTCGCGTTCGGGCACGGGGTGCACCAGTGCATCGGCTCCCAGCTGGCCCGGGTGGAGATGCAGGTGGGCTTCGAGCGTCTGTTCACCCGGATCCCCGCGCTGCGCCTGGCCGTCGAGGCCGGGCAGGTGCCGCTGCGCAACGAGATGCTGATCTTCGGTGTGCACGCGCTGCCCGTGACCTGGGGCTGAGGCCTCGCCGGCCGGAGGGCAGGATGCCCGGGATGGACACCTCCGACCGGCCCCCCTCGCCCGGTGTGCGTGCGCGGCGCAAGCTCGCCACCCGCGAGGGGGTGCGCTCCGCCGCGGTCCGGCTGTCGGAACGTCACGGCCTCGACGGCGTCACCGTGGAGATGATCGCGGACGAGGCCGGGGTGTCGGTGCGGACGTTCTTCAACCACTTCCCCAGCAAGGAGGACGCGGTCCTCGCCGTCGTACGTGCCCGGGCCGCCGACCTGGTCGAGGCGTTCCGCGCCCGACCCGTTGACGAGCCGGTGCTCGACGCGGTGCGCGAGGCCGCGCTCGGCGTGCTCGCCGGCGACGACGGGGACCCGGACACCCGGACCGCACTCCACCTGGCCCACCACGACCCGGCGTTGCAGGCGCGGCAGATGGCGGTCCTCCTGGAGCAGGAGTCCGCGCTGGCCGCGGCGATCGCCGACCGGGCACCCGCCGGGGACGCGCCGGTCCTCGCCGCGGTCGCGCTCGCCGCGCTGCGGGTGGCCCAGGCCCGTGGCCTGGCCTCCGGCGGCCCCGACCACGCGGCCCGGCTCGCCGCGGAGATCGACTCCGCGCTGCGGCTGCTGAGCGTCGACCCGCCGGGCGGGACCACCGGGCGCTGAGCCCCCGCCGCCGCCACGGTGGCACCATCGTCGTCGGCGCCGCGGTCGCGCGGCCGGTCCTCCGTCAGCCGCGGGAGCACCCATGTCGATCATCGCCGTCGAGGAGCACTGGACCTCCCCCGCGCTGGACGCGGCACTGGCCGCCCTGCCACCGCACCGCCGGGACCCGAGCACGGCCCTCAACGACATCGGCGACCACCTCGCGCAGCTGCACGACCTCGGCGCGGGCCGGCTCGCCGCGATGGACGCCCAGGGCGTCGACCTGCAGGTGCTCTCGGTCGCCCCGCCGTCGACCGGACCGCTGGACCCGGCGGACGCGGTCGCGCTGTCCCGCGAGCTCAACGACACCGCCGCCGCGGCCGTCGCCGACCACCCGCGGCGCCTGCGTGCGATGGCGACCCTGCCCACCGCGCACCCGTCGGCGGTCGCGGCCGAGCTGGAACGCGCCGCCGACCTGGGCCTGGTCGGGGCGATGGTCTACGGCCGCAGCGGCGACATCCTGCTCGACGACCCCCGCCTCGACGACCTGTTCGCCGTCGCCGCGGCACGCGCGCTGCCGGTGTTCGTGCACCCGCAGGTCCCGCCGCCCGCCGTGCGCGACGCGTCCTACTCCGGGTTCGGCGACACCACCGACCTGGCGCTCGCGACGTTCGGGTGGGGCTGGCACGTGGAGGCCGCCGTCGCGGTGCTGCGCCTGATCGCCCGCGGCACGTTCGACCGGCACCCCGGCCTGACCGTCGTACTCGGACACTGGGGCGAGCTGCTGCCCTACTGGGCCGACCGCGCGAACGGCGTCGCCCGGGTCGCCGGGCTGGAGCGCTCGGTACCCGAGTACGTGCGCGAGAACATCGTGCTCACCTGCTCGGGGATGCTCGACACCGCGCACCTGCGGCACGCGCTGGCGGTGACGACGCCCGACCGGCTGCTGTTCTCCACCGACCACCCCTTCCAGCACCCGTCGCGGGCGGAGGTCGCGGGGTTCCTCGACGGGTTCGCCGCCGCCGACCGCGACCTGTTCACCGAGGGCAACGCGCGTCGGCTGTTCCGCATCGAGGGACCGGTCGGCCCGGACCGGTAGCGGGGGTGGTGTCGTCCGCCACCGGTGTGTCACGCGCCGTACGGGCCCGCCCGGGGTAGGGTGGGAACCGGATCAGATCTGCCGACCGTCCCGGGTGTTCCACAGCCGGGTCGTACGGCGGGTCCCGGACACCGTCGACGGCCTGTGGCGCTTCCCGCAGCCGGACCGCCGACCTCCGTGACTGCGATCCCCCACCGGCCGGTTCGTGGTGCGGAGGGGCCATCCGGCCCTTCGTCACGTCGAGCACGTCCGGCCGCGGCCCCCCGGGGACGCGGCCACGGACCGGCGCCGCAGGACGTCGACAGGAGCAGTACGTGGCGCGAGGAGGCCGGCCCCGGACCGGGGCTCGCCAGGGCACCCCCCAGCGACGTCGCCGCCCGCGCGGCAACGACGTGATGTCGGTGCTGACCGGGGCCGCACGCGAGGTGCGGACCGCCCTGCGGACCGGCCGGGTCACCCCGGCCACCCGCACCAAGTTCCAGACGGTGGCGCTGCTGCTGCGCGACGAACGGGCCCGGGTCCGCGACCGGCACGACGACGCGAAGCGGGCCGAGACCCTGCAGCGTCTCGACGAGATCGCGAAGGCACTGGCGATGGACGCGGTCCGCGACGCGGGCCTGCTGGCCCTGCTCGCCGACGACGCCGTCGTCTCCGACTCGGCGCGCGCGCTCAAGCGGGAGATGCTGCGCTCGGCCGGGATCGAGGTCGACGAGCCCGAGCCGGAACCGGAGCCCGTCGAGGTCCCGCTGGTCCCGGCGAAGCCGCAGGTCGTGCCGCAGTCCGTGGTGGCCCGGCAGATGGCGAACCCGTTCCTCGCACCCGACTTCTCCGCCGCGCCGCCGAGCGGCCCGCGCCCGACGCCGCTGACCGGCTGGGAGCTGCTCGGCCCGCTGCTGCGCTCCTTCGAGCGCGCCGGGGCCGGCGCACCGGCGTGCATGGAGCTGCCCGAGCCCTCGACCCGCCCGGTCCCGGGCGGCCGGGAGCTGATGCCGCACCAGGCGGAGCTCGTCGCCGCCGCGGAGAACGGCCACCGCACCTTCCTGCTCGCCGACGAGCCCGGCCTGGGCAAGACCGCGCAGGCACTGCGCGCGGCCGAGGCCGCGAACGCCTACCCGCTGCTGGTCGTCGTGCCGAACGTGGTGAAGACCAACTGGGTACGCGAGGCCGCGCTGTGGGCGCCGCGCCGGGCCGCGACCGCGATCCAGGGCAACGGCGACTCCGTCGACGGCTTCGCCGACATCGTCGTCGTCAACTACGAGGTGCTCGACCGGCACATCGGCTGGCTGGGCGACTTCGGGTTCCGCGGGATGGTCGTCGACGAGGCGCACTTCATCAAGAACCGCACCTCCCAGCGGTCCAAGCACGTCCTGGACATCGCCGAGAAGATCCGGGCGTTCATCCCCCGGCCGCTGCTGATGGCGCTGACCGGCACCCCGCTGATCAACGACGTCGAGGACTTCCTCGCCATCTGGCAGTTCCTCGGCTGGATCGACGCGACGAAGCCCCGCGCCGAGCTGCTCGACAGGCTCACCGCGACCGGGATGACCCCGGCCGACGGGCTGTTCGAGCGCGCCGCGCGCCAGTGCGTCGTCGACATGGGCATCGTGCGCCGTCGCAAGATCGACGTCGCCGCGGACATCCCGGCCCGGCGCATCGCGGACCTGCCCGTCGAGATCGACGGCCCGACCGGCCGGTCCATCCGGGCCGCGGAGAAGGCGCTGGCCCGGCGGATGGTCGCCCGCTACACCGCCGCGCTCGCCGCCCGCCGGTCCGGCCCGATGGTCGAGGGCATCGACCACGGCCTGGTCCGCGACGTCGCGGGCTGGGAACAGAAGGACGCCGCGGAGGCGGGCTCCGGGGACAACGTGTTCACGATGATGCGCCGCCTCGGCCGGGCCAAGGCCGGGCTGGCGGCGGACTACGCGGTGCAGATCGCGCGCAGCGCGGGCAAGGTCGTGTTCTTCGCCAAGCACGTCGACGTCATGGACGCCGCCGAGCAGACCTTCGCCAAGCAGGGCGTGCGGTACTCCTCGATCCGCGGCGACCAGACGCCGTCGGTGCGCCAGCGCAACATCGACGCGTTCGTGAACGACCCGGGCGTCGCGGTGGCGGTGTGCTCGCTGACCGCGGCAGGGGTCGGGCTGAACCTGCAGGTCGCCTCGAACATCGTGCTCGCGGAGCTGTCCTGGACCGCGGCCGAGCAGACCCAGGCGATCGACCGCAGCCACCGGATCGGACAGTCCGAACCGGTGACCGCGTGGCGGATCCTCGCCGCCCAGACGATCGACGCCCGGATCGCCGACCTGATCGACTCCAAGGCCGGCCTCGCGGCGGCGGCGCTCGACGGCGCCGACGACGTGTCCGGGTCGTCGGCCGACGTGCAGCGCGAGGCCCTGGTCGCGCTGCTCACCGAGGCCCTGGAGGCCGACCTGGCGGCGTGAGCGGCCGGGTCAGCTCGCGGGCGGCGTGTAGAACTGCAGGTCGTTGCCCTCGGTGTCGCGGAACGGGAAGATCCGGCCCCAGGAGTGCTCGCTGATGTCGCCCTGGACGTGGCCGCCGCGCTGCTTCAGGTCGTCGAGGGCCTCCTCGATGGACGTCTCCGGGTGGAAGCTGATCACGGCACCGCCGTGGTCGGCGGTCTCCGCGGTCTCCCGGCCGTTGAGCCCGATGGTGAGGCCGCCGGCGTCGAGCTCGGTCCAGTCGTCGCTCTCCATCGTCACGGCCAGGCCGAGGACGTCCCGGTAGAACGCGGTCGCCCGCGTCATGTCGGTCACCGGTACCCAGACCGCTGCCACCTGCTTAGCCATGTCCACTCCGTCCCGCCGGCGTGCGCCGACGTGTCGCCCGACACCCTGTCCCCGGACGGCTACCCCGGGCCGGAGCGGCGAAACGGCGGGCTCAGGCGGAGCCGCCGAGGTGCTCGGCGAAGTGGCGCTCCATCGCCCGGAACAGCCGGATCCGGTTCTCCGGGTTGGCGAAGCCGTGCCCCTCGTCGGTGGCCAGCAGGTACTCCACCGGCACCCCGCGCTCGCGCAGCGAGGCCACGATGTTGTCCGACTCGGCCTGCACGACCCGGGCGTCGTTGGCGCCCTGGGCGACCAGCAGCGGCGTGCGGATCCGGTCGACCATCGTGATCGGCGAGCGGGCCGCGAGGTCGGCCGCCTGCTCCGGCACGTCCGGGTCGCCCGCGTAGCGGTACCAGGCGTTGACCTGGTACGGCCGGACGAACTCGGGCAGGGTCCGCATGAAGTTGGCAAGGTCGGAGATGCCGACGTAGTCGACGGCGGCGGCGAAGCGGTCCGGGGTGACGGTCACGCCGACCAGCGCGGCGTACCCGCCGTAGGAGCCGCCGTAGATGCCGATCCGGTCCGGGTCGGCCCAGCCCTGCCCGACGGCCCAGTCGCAGGCGTCGATCAGGTCGTCGTGCATCGCGCCCGCGAGCTCGCCGATCGCGGCGGTGAGGTGGCGGCGGCCGTAGCCGGTGGAGCCCCGGAAGTTGACCTGCAGCACGGCGTACCCGCGGTTCGCCAGGAACTGGACCTCGGGGTCGTAGCCCCAGGTGTCGTGCGCCCACGGCCCCCCGTGCACGACCAGGACCAGGGGCAGGCGCTCGGTGTCCTGCCGGGTCGTGCCGACGGGCAGGGTCAGGAAGCCGTGCAGCGGGAGGCCGTCGCGGGCGGTGAACGACACCGCGTCCATCGGTGCGAGGTCGGCCGGGTCGAGGTGCGGGTGGCCGCGGAACAGCTCCCGGCTCTGCCCCGTCGCACGGTCGTAAAGCCGGTACACGCCCGGCTCGCGGTCGTGGGTGTACCCGGCGATCCAGAGCCGCCCGGACTCGTCGGAGGAGACCGACTCCAGCACGCCGTCGGACAGCGCGGACAGGGCCTCGAACACCGGCACGAACTCCGGGTCGAGGATCTCCAGGTGCGGCCGCTCCCCCACGTACCGGGCGGCGACGACCTCGCCGGTGGCGCGGTCGGTGAGCAGCGTCTGCGGCAGGCCGGGGCCGAGCATCCCCAGCGTGTCCAGGCTCCTCCCCTCGACCGCGGACACCACGGTCTGCTCGCCGGTCGCCCGGTCGATCCGGACCAGCCGCAGGTCGTCGGAGTCCTGGTGGAGGCCCAGGAGCAGACCGGTGCCGTCGGGGGTGACCATCTGCGGGTACACGCCGACCGGGTGCTCCGGGCCGCCGACGGTGTGCAGCAGCCGTCGCCCGCCGTCGGGGTCGACCGCGGAGATCTCGTAGTCGCCGGCCGCGGTCATGACCGAGTGGAACGCCGGGCGCCCCTCGCGGTCGGTCAGCCAGGTCTCGCGCAGCCCGGGCTGGGCCAGCTCCAGCGTGGCCTCGCCGGTCGCGAGGTCGACCCGGAACATGTCGATCGACATCGGGTCGGGGTTCATCCAGACCAGCACGGTGCCGGGCCGCTCGTGGGACGGCTCGACCCCGAACACCCGCGAGCCCGGCGCCATCGGCGTGAGGTCGACGGCGGGCTCCCCGGGGGCGTCGAGGTCGACCCGGTACAGGTGCCAGTCCTCGTTGCCGTCGGTGTCCTGCTCGTAGAGCATCCACCGCGGGTCGCCGGTCCAGTGGTAGCGGGAGATCCCGCGGCGGGTGTCGTGGGTGACCGCGGGGGGGGGGGACGCGGGGGGGGGCGGCCCCGAGGGGCGGGCGCGGCTCGCGGTCGCCGCCGGGGCCCGGGACGAGGCCCGCCGTTCCGACGCCCTGCGCCGCGCCCAGCTCCTGCTGCGCACCGACGCCACCGCCTGGTCGGTCGGGGACGAGCACGTCGGCGTCACCGCGGACCTGTCCGGCGTCGGACCGGCCCGCCCGGACACCGGTACCTGGGCCCGGTTCCACCGCGCCCGCCTCGGCTGACCGCGCTGCATCCGATCGGCAGGTGCGCATCAGTGGCACTTGTGTCCGCAGGGACGTATGTGATCCCGTTCAGGTGATCAACCGACGGGGGGGGTACGTCGTGCTGCGCTCCTTCGGCGAGCTGACCGCGCCGAGCCGGATGCTCGTGGTGAACCAGTTCGGCATCAACCTGGGCTTCTACCTCGTGCTGCCGTTCCTGGCCACCCACATGGGGAGCCTGGGCTACGCGGCGGCGACGATCGGACTCGTCCTCGCCCTGCGCAACCTGTCGCAGCAGGGGATGTTCCTGGTCGGCGGCTCGGCGGCGGACCGGATCGGCTGCCGTCCGGTGATCATCGTCGGGTGCGCGCTGCGGATCGTGGCGTTCGGGCTGTTCGTCGTCGCCGACTCCCTGCCCGGCCTGATCGCCGCCGCGGTGCTGACCGGGCTGGCCGGGGCGCTGTTCAACCCCGCGGTGCGCGCCTACCTGATGGCCGAGGCCGGCGATCGCCGCGCCGAGGTCTTCTCCGTGTTCAACGTGTTCGGCCATGCGGGGGCCCTGCTCGGGCCGCTGCTCGGCGCCGCGCTGCTCGCGGTGGACTTCCGCCTCGTCGCAGCCGTGGCGTGCGCCGTGTTCACGGTCCTGACCGTCGCGCAGCTGTTCGTCCTGCCCGCCCGTCCGGCGCCGCCGCAGGACCGTGGGCTGCTCGGCAGCTGGGGCGAGGTCGTCGGCAACGGCCGGTTCCTGCTGTTCGCGCTCGGCGGGGCCGGCTACTTCGCCCTGTTCAACCAGCTGTACCTGGTGCTGCCGGTCGAGGCGCAGCGCGTGTCCGGCGTCGCCGGTGCGGTCAGCGCGGTGTTCGTCGTGTCGACCCTCGTCGGCATCCTCGGCCAGGTCCGCATCACCGCGTGGTGCCGCGCCCGCTGGACCGACGGGCGCACGATGTCCGCCGGGCTCGTGCTGATGGGCGCCGGGTTCGTCCCGCTG
Organism: Pseudonocardia sp. DR1-2; assembly: GCF_023717215.1. Classification (NCBI taxonomy): domain Bacteria; kingdom Bacillati; phylum Actinomycetota; class Actinomycetes; order Pseudonocardiales; family Pseudonocardiaceae; genus Pseudonocardia; species Pseudonocardia sp. DR1-2. The sequence continues at coordinate 882,886 of NZ_JAMQOF010000001.1, forward strand.
GGTGTCGCGGCGCCGTTCGTGCCGACCGCGCCCGCCGGGGAGTGGACCGCGGCCGGGCTGCTCGCGGTCACACCGGTCCTCGCGGGCACGGTCGTGTTCACCGTCGGCATGGCGATGACCAACCCGTTCTCGCTCGCGCTGCTGCCCCGGGTCGGCAGCGAGCAGCTCGCCGGCACCTACTACGGCTGGTACTACCTCGTCTCCGCCGCCGTCGTGGCGGTGAGCAACACCGCCGTCGGGAACCTGCTCGACCGCCATCCCGACGGCGCCGGCCGCTGGATCCCGTTCGCCGTCCTGCTCGCGATCGGGCTCGTCGGCGCCGCCGTCATCGCCTGGATGCAGCGCACCGGCAGGCTCGAACCGCGCGCCGTCACGACCAGCACCGCCACCACCGCCTGAGGAGCACCCGTGGAGCTGACCCGACGCACCTTCCTGGGCGGCGCCGCCGCGCTCGCCGCGGTCCCCGCCCTCGCCGCCTGCGGCGGCGGCACCGGCGGGGGTTCCGAGCGGCTGCGCGCCGCCTTCCCCGGCGGCGGCTCCCGCGAGTCGCTCGACCCGCACGTCGTCCCGCAGTTCGTCGACCAGGTCCGGGCCAGGGCCACCTTCGACACGCTCACCGGGTGGTCGCAGGACATGACCGCCGAGCCCCGGCTGGCCGAGTCCGTCGAGCCGGACGCCACCGGCACGCGCTGGCGGATCCGGCTGCGTGACACCCGCTGGCACGACGGCCGCCCGCTGACCGCCGACGACGTCCTGTTCACCTTCCGGCGCATCGCCGACCCCGCCACGACCGCCTCGGCCGCGTCGCTGTTCGCCCGGGTCGACCTCACCGCGAGCCGGGCCGCCGGACCGCGCGAGGTCGAGGTCGTCCTCACCGCGCCGGACTTCACCTTCCCGCTCTGGCTGGGCGCGCCCGGCAGCGAGATCGTCGCGGCGGGCACCACCGGGTTCGCCACACCGGTCGGGACCGGGCCGTTCCGGTTCGTGTCCTTCACCCCCGGCGGCCCCACCGTCTACACCCGCAACGACGCCTACTGGGACGGCGCCCCGCCCGCCCCGGGGCTGGAGCTCACCCCCATCGACGAGGAGCAGGCCCGCCTCGGGGCGCTGCTGTCCGGCCAGGTCGCCTACGCCCACGACCTGCGTCCGGCGAGTGCCCGCCAGGTGGAGGCCCAGGGCGGGCGGGCCACCCTGCTCGCCGCACCGCAGTCGACCACCCAGTTCCTCAACCTGCGGGTCGACCGGCCACCGTTCGCCGACCCACGGGTGCGGGAGGCCGTGCGGCTCGGCATCGACCGCGAGGCGCTGGTCCGGGTGATCCTGCTCGACACCGGGCAGGTCGGTGCCGATCTGTTCGGCGGGCCGGACCTGGAGTACTACCCGGCCGGTGCGACGGCGGCCCCGCGCGACGTCGGGCGCGCCCGGGCACTGCTGCGCGAGGCCGGGGCCGAGGGGCTGGCGTTCGAGCTGCAGACCTCGGGCAGCGACCCGAACTTCCAGCCCGCGGCCACACTCGTCGCCGAGCAGCTGCGCGAGATCGGCCTGGCCCCGACCCCGCGGGTGCTCGACGCCCCGACCTACTTCACCACCGTCCGCACCTCCGGGGTCGCGTCGTTCACCCGCACCGGGGCGCTGCCGATCCCCGACTTCATCGGGCGTCGCCGGCTGTCGTCCGCCGACAACTCGAACTACACCGGCTACCGGAGCACCGAGGTCGACCGGCTCTACGCCCAGGCCGTCGCGAACCCCGACGAGAGCGCCCGCGGGGCGGACCTCACCCGGATCCAGACCCTGCTGCGCGACGAGTCGGGGGCACTGGTGTGGGCGCTGTCGGACTGGAACGTCGGTGTCGCCGCGGGGGTCACCGGGATCGAGGCCGCCAAGCCCAACAGCCACCTGTGGGGCCGCTTCGACAAGGCCGCCGCCGGATGAGCACCGGCGCGGCCCCGCCCGTCGTCGACGCCCGGGGCGGACGGTCCCCCGCCGGACGGGTGGCGGTCGCGGCCGCCCAGCTGCTCGCCGCCGTCGTGGCGATCTTCGCGCTGACGACGCTGCTGCCCGGCGACGCGGCCGAGGTCGTCCTGGGGCCCGACGCGACCGACGAGCAGGTGGAACGGCTGCGCACCGAGCTGGGTACCGGCCTCCCGGCCGCGGAGCGGCTCGGCGACTGGCTCGGCGGGCTCGTCACGGGCGACCTGAAGACCTCGCTGGTGACCGGGCGGCCCGTCGTCGACGAGGTGGCGGACCGGCTCGGGAGCACCGTGCTGCTCGCCGCGCTGGGGCTCGCCGTCATGGTCCCGCTGGGCGTCGCCGTCGGCACCGCGGCGGGACGCAGGCCGGGCAGCGTCGTGGACCGGGTCTCCACGGCGACGGTGTCGGCGCTGCAGGCCGCCCCGCAGTTCGCGACCGGGCTGCTGCTGGTCGGGCTCTTCTCGCTGCAGCTCGGCTGGCTCCCCGCGACCGCGGGCGGCGGGTCCCTGCTCAGCCCGGCGGTGCTGGTGCTGCCGGTCGTCGTGCTGGTCGCGGCGCAGCTGGGGTGGCTGTCACGCCAGATCCGCCAGGGCGTGCTGCAGACCGATCGGGCACCGCACGTCACCCACCTGCGCCGGCTCGGCCTGCCCGAGCGCGACGTGCTGCTGCGCCACGTGCTCCCCGGCGGGCTCGCGCCGTCGGTGCAGCAGCTCGCCCGGATCGTCGAGGGCACGCTCGGCGGGGTCGTCGTCGTCGAGGCGCTGTTCGCGTTGCCCGGGGTGGGGGCCGGGGTGGTCGACGCGGTGCAGAACCGCGACATCCCGCTGATCCAGGGCTACGCGCTGCTCGCCGCCCTCGTCACCATCACGGTCAACCTGGTGGCCGACGCGGCGACCGCACGGCTGAGCCCGGTACGGGAGGACGAGCCGTGAGCCGGGTGCCGGTGACGACCGCGGTCGCCGCGCTGCTCGCCGGGGTGCCGCTGCTGTGCGCCGTGGCCGGGCCCGTCCTCGCGCCGCTGCTCCCGGTCCCGGGCGGGTCCGGCGCGCTGCTCCCGCCCGGGCCGGGTCACCCGCTGGGCACCGACGCGCTGGGCCGCGACGTGCTGACGCTCGCGCTCACCGGTGGCACCACCGTCGTCACGCTCGTCGTCGGCACGCTGGTGCTGGCCTACGCGGCCGGGGTCCCGCTGGGGCTGGTGCTCGCCGCGTCCGGGCGCCGGTGGGCGGTGCTGCTCACCCAGCGGACGCTGGACGTACTGCTGGTCCTGCCGTCGTTGCTGGTGCTGCTGGTGCTCGCCGGCACCGGACGGCGCGGTGTCGGCTGGCTGCTGGTCGCGACCGCGCTGCTGCAGCTGCCCGCGGTCGTCCGGGTGGTCCGGGGGGCCGCCGGGGCCCCCGCGCGGCGGGTGGCGCTGGAGACGATGACGCAGAACGGCGAGCGGTGGTGGCGGATCCACCTCGCCGAGACCGGGCGGTTCGTCGCCGGGCCGGTGCTCGTCGACGCCGGGACGCGCGGCGTGCTCGTGCTGACCGTGCTGACCAGCGCGAGCTTCCTCGGGGTCGGGCTGCCACCGGACACCGTCGACTGGGCGGTGGTGATCGAGCAGAACGCGGCGTCGCTGTTCCTCGCTCCGTACGCGCTGCTGGTGCCGGCGGGTCTGCTCGTGGCGCTCGCCGCGGGGACGAACGTGCTGGTGGACCGGCTCGCGGACCGGACGGGGGCGGTCGTGTGAGCGCGCTGTCGGTCCGCGGGCTGACCGCACGCACCGTCGACGGGACGGTGCTCCTCGACGGCGTCGACCTCGACCTCGCGCCGGGTGCGGTGCTCGCCGTCGTCGGGCCGTCCGGGGCGGGGAAGTCGACGCTCGGGCTGGCGGTACTCGGCGAGGCCGCCACCGGGGTGGCGCTCGACGGGTCGGTACGGATCGGGCCCGCCGAGCTGCTCGGCGTCGCCCCGCGGGAGCTGCGGACGCGCCGCGCCGGGCGGGTCGGGCACCTCCCGCAGCACCCGGGCCGGGTCCTGGACCCGGTGCGTCGGGTCGGGCCGGTCCTCGACGAGCTCGCCGCGACCGTGCACGGTCGCGGTCGACGGCACCGGACCGCCCGGGCCCGGGCGGTCACCGAGGCCTGCGAGCGGGCCGGCCTCGGAGCCGAGCCGCACCTGCTCCGCCGCCACCCGCACCGGCTCTCCGGCGGGCAGCAGCAGCGGGTCGCGCTGGCCCAGACGCTGGTGACCGGGCCGGCCGTCGTCGTCCTCGACGAGCCGACCACCGGACTGGACCCGGTCACCACCGACGCGGTGCTCGACCGGCTCGCCGTGCTGGCCGCCGGCTCCACGGCGCTCGTGCTGCTCACCCACGACCTCGACGCCGTCCGCAGGCTCGCCGCCGCCGTCCCGGTGACGCTGCTGGAGCTCGCCGCGGGCCGGGTCGTGCGCACCGGCCCGGCCGCCGCGCTGCTCGGTGCACCCGCCCCGACCGCGTCTCCGCCACCACCGGCGGCGGTCGGGGCGATGCTCGAGGTGACGGGTCTGGGGGTCCGGGCCGCGGGCGGGGCACAGCTGCTGTCCGCGGTGGACCTCACCGTCGGGCGGGGCGGGTTCGTCGCGCTGACCGGGCCCTCGGGGGCGGGCAAGACGACGCTCGGCCGGGCCCTGGCCGGGCTGACCCCCTGCTCGGGGACCGTCCGGGTCGGCGGCCGGGACCCGGCGGGCGACCGGCGCGCCGTGCAGTACGTCCACCAGGACTGCCGGTCCGCGTTCCTCGACCACCGCCCGGTCCTCGACCAGGTCGCCCGGCCGGCCGTGCTGCTGCGCGGGCGGTCCCCGGCCGACGCCCGCGCCGCCGCCGTCGCGCTGCTGGAGCGGCTCGGGGTCCCCGCCGCGACAGCCGCGCGCCGCCCGGGCGGGCTGTCCGGCGGTCAGCTCCAGCGCGCCTCGGTGGCGCGGGCTCTGCTCGCCGGGCCCGCGGTACTGGTGGCCGACGAGGCCACCTCGGCGCTGGACGGCGGGCACCGCGCGCTGCTGCTCGCCGAGCTGCGGCGCGTCTGCCGCGAGGACGGCACCGCGGTGCTGCTGATCAGCCACGACCCGGTCGCCGTCGCGTCGGCGGACCGGGTCGTGACCCTCGTCGACGGCCGGGTGGCCGCGGCACCGCAGCCGGTCCCGGCCGGCTGAGCCGGAGCGCTCAGGCGCCCGCGTGCTCGCGCAGCAGCTGCGCGGTCTCCCGGGTGACCTCGGCGTGCAGCCGGCAGTGCTCGTGGTGGTCGGCGTGCGCGCCGCAGGCGGCCGAGCTGGCCTCGCAGGCGAGCGCGGCGGCCGACGCGGCGGCCTCGCCGACCGCCTTGTCCCCGGTCCGGCGGCCGAGCACGCTCGCGGCCGCGGTACAGAGGTCGGCGGCGTCGAGGGCGAGGAGCACCTCGGTCTCCATGCCGCCGGAGGCGACCATGGCCGAGGCGCAGGCGGTGCTCGCGCGGGCGGCGTCGTGCAGCTTCTCGACGACGGTGGCCGGGGTGCTGACGCCGGCGGCCTCGAGGACGTGGTGGCTCATGGGGATCTCCTGGTGTCCGGGGTGTGGGACCGGAGGGTTCCCGCGTGGCGGTGGCCGCACTCACCTGATTGTCATCCTTGACGTCTGAACAATCCGTCATATGTCGCGTAGGGTCGGATCATGTCTGCGCTGTCCGCCGTCACCGTCTGCCGGGGATGCTGCTGCGGCTCCGGTCGCAAGCACCCGGGCCTGGACCGGCCCCACCACGACGGGCTGCTCGACCGGCTCACCCGGGGCATCGAGGGCCACGCGCGGCTGCGGACCAGCGAGTGCCTCGGCCCGTGCGCCGACTCCGACGTCGTCGTGGTCGGACCCACCCCGGTCGCGCGACGGGCCGGTGCGCGGCCCGTGTGGCTGCGTGCGGTCCTGGACGCTGCGACGACCGACGCCGTCGCCGACTGGGTCCGCGCGGGCGGACCGGGTACGGCGCCCCGCCCGGCCGCCCTCGACGGGCACGTGTTCACCCCCGGCCTGCGCGCCTCGGACACCGGGCGGGCCGCCGGATGACCCCGCCCGAGCTGTCCCGGCGCCGGGTGCTGACCGGCGCGCTCGGCGTCGCCGCGCTCGCCCTCACCGGCTGCTCCGGCGGCGGGACGGGCGAGGAGCGGCTGCGGGTCGCCTTCGCGACCGGCGGCTCGCGCGAGTCGCTGGACCCGCACGTCCTGCCGCTCTACGTCGACCAGGCCCGGGCCAAGGCGTGCTTCGACACCCTCACCGGGTGGTCGCAGGACATGACCCCCGAGCCGCGGCTGGCCGAGTCCTGGGAGAGCGACGCGACCGGGCGGCGGTGGCGGATCCGGCTGCGCGCGGCCCGCTTCCACGACGGCTCCCCGCTCACCGCCGACGACGTGCTCGCCACCCTGGCCCGCATCACCGACCCGGCGACCACCGCGATCGCCGCGACCCTGTTCCGCGACCTCGACGCGGCCGCCTCGCGGGCGGTGTCGGCGAGCGAGGTCGAGCTGGTACTGACCCGGCCGAACACGCTGTTCCCGCTGGCCTGGGGCGCGCCCGGTACCGAGATCGTCAAGGCCGGGACGACGTCGTTCGACCGTCCGAACGGGACCGGGCCGTTCCGGCTCGCGTCGTTCACCCCGGGCGGGTCCACCGTCTACACCGCGTCGGAGGACCACTGGGACGGCGCGCCCGGCGTACGTGAGCTGGAGTTCCTGCCCGTCGACGACGAGGCCGCCCGGATCGGCGCCCTGCTGTCCGGCCAGGTGCACTACGCCCACGACCTCACCCCCACCGGCGCCGCCCGGCTGGGGGGCGAACAGCGCGCCTCGGCGCTGTCCGCGCCGGCCTCGGCGAGCCAGTTCCTGGTGATGCGGGTGGACCGGGCACCGTTCTCCGACCCGCGGTTGCGCGAGGCGGTGCGGCTGGGCATCGACCGCGAGGAGCTCGTGCGGGTCGTGCTGCTCGGGCGCGGCCGGGTCGGCGACGACATGTTCGGCCAGGGACTGCGCTACCACCCGGCGGGGGTGGGCCCGGTGGCGCGGGACGTCGCGCGGGCCCGCGCGCTCGTCACCGAGGCCGGGGCACAGGGGGCGGCGATCGAGCTGCAGACCAGCGGCGCCGACCCGACCTTCGACGCCGCCACCGCACTCGTCGCGCGCCAGCTCGGCGAGGTCGGGCTGCGGGTCACGGCACGGCCGCTGCCGTCGTCGGGCTACTTCCGGGCCATCCGGCAGCAGGGCGTGTTCTCCCAGAACAGCACCGGCTCGCTGCCGATCCCGGACTACATCGGACGCCGGATGCTGACCAGCACCCCGACCTACGACTTCACCGGCTACCGCAGCCCGGAGATCGACCGCCTCTACTACGCCGCTGTCGCCACCACCGACGACGCCGCGCGCACCGACGCGTTCGCCCGGATCCTCGGTCTGCTGCGCGCCGAGTCGGGCGCCCTGGTGTGGGGTGTGCGGGACTGGAACGTCGGCGTGGCGGCCGGGCTCACCGGACTGGAGGCGGCCCGGCCGAACACGTTCGCCTGGGCGAACTTCGCGCGCGCCCGGCTCGGGTGATCAGCGGATCGCGACCAGGGTCCGCCGGTCGAAGGTCTGGGTGAGCGTCCCGACCTCGGCGAACCCGGCGCCGGACAGCGCCTGCTCCCAGGCCGGTAGCGACGACCCGCCGGTGACCCGGTCGGCGAAGCGGCGCTCCCGCTCGGCGAACCCGTCGGCCAGGGCGGGCTCGTCGGCGAGCGCGTCCCACCAGGTCCGGAAGTCCTCACCGGTCGCCAGTCCCCGGTCGGTGCGCTCGACACGCAGGGTCCGGGTCAGCTCGGCCAGGCGCGGCCGGGCGGGGTCGGCGAGCAGGGTGTCGACGTTCACGAACACCCCGCCGGGGCGCAGCACGGACGCGAGGCGCTGCGCGAGCCCGGGCAGCGCGTGCTCGGGCAGCCAGTGCAGGGCGGTGGCCGAGACGGCCGCGTCGAACGGCCCGCCGCCGACGGCGTCGGTCCACCCGGGACGCGAGAGGTCGGCGTCGACCCAGTGGACGCGCTCGCCGGTGGTCCGCCGGGCCAGCTCCAGCATGACCGGGTCGACGTCGACGCCGACCACCTCGGCCCCGGTCCAGTGCGCCGCCGCGCGGGCCGCGAACGACCCGGGCCCACAGGCGAGGTCGAGCAGCCGGGCGGGGGTGCCGGCGAGACGGTCGACGACGTCGAGCGCCAGCGCGAACAGTTCCTCCCGGTCGGGGATGTAGCGCTCCTGCTGGGCGTCCCACCGGCGCAGCCAGTGCTCGGCGTCGAGGTCCGTTCCGGTGGTCATCGCACTCTCCTGCACAACGGTGGCAACAGTGCGGCCGACGGTATCCGCGCGGACCCGTCGAGCGGAAGGGACCGCCGGGCCCGTGACCGGCGACGTTCACCGTGCGTGACTCGATGGCCGTCGAAACCGGAACCGATAGGGGGGTCGATCGTGTCCGAACCCCAGATGTAGTGTCCGGGGCGCTGGTGGTTCACCGGTCCGCACGGGCCGGTGAGGCAAGAGGGAACCCGGTGGGAATCCGGGACTGCCCCGCAGCGGTGAACGGGAACGACCGCCGTCAACAGCACTGGGAGTGATCCCGGGAAGCGACGGCCAGTAGGTCTGCGCAGTGCGCCCGTGAGTCCGAAGACCTGCCACCGGTGCGCGTGCCGACCGGCGCGCGCTGCTCCGGGGCCTCGTGGGACGGCGCCAGGGTGCGGTGGGCCGCCGACGACACGCCGACCCACCGCCTCCTCGTACCGCGCCCGCCCCCGGAGGGACGGCGACTCGCGAGGAGAGAGCCCGTGACGGCTTCCACCGCTGCACCGGCAGCAGCACCACCGGCCCTGCGCGTCATCCGGCGCGACGGGTCCGAGACCGGGTTCGACGCCACGAAGATCTCGGTGGCGACGACCAAGGCGTTCCTGGCGGTCGAGGGGGACTCGGGCGCGGCGTCGTCGCGGCTGCACCACCTCGTGGCCGGACTGACCGACCAGGTCGTCGCGGCGCTGACCCGGCACCCGGCGCGCGCCGTGCACGTCGAGCAGATCCAGGACCAGGTCGAGCTCGCCCTGATGCGCGGAGGCCACCACAAGGTCGCCCGCTCCTATGTGCTCTACCGCGAGCAGCAGGCCCGGGCCCGCGCGCACGACGGCGGGGACACCGCCGCCGCGGACGCCCCGGTCGTGCACGTCACCCACCCCGACGGCAGCCGGGCCCCGCTGGACCGGGTCCGCGTCGCCGCGGTGCTCGACGAGGCCTGCGCCGGCGTCGAGGACGTGACCCCGGACAGGGTGCTCGCCGAGCTGGACCGCACCGTCTACGACGGCATCACCGCCGACGAGCTGGCCCAGGCCCTCGTCCTGGCCGCGCGCACGCTGGTCGAGCGCGAGCCCGCGTACTCCCTGGTGGCCTCGCGGCTGCTGCTGGACCGGCTGCGCGCCGAGGCCGTGTCGCACCTGTCGGGCGCCCGGGAGACCCCGGACCACGCGACGATGGCCGGGCGGTACGCGGCCTACACGAAGGACTACCTGCGCCACGCCATCGCGATCGGCCTGGTCGACCCCGAGCTCGCGACCTTCGACCTGGACCGGGTCACCGCCGCGATCCGCCCCGAGCGCGACCTGCAGATCGGCTTCCTCGGCCTGCAGACCCTCTACGACCGCTACTTCCTGCACGAGCGCGGCGTGCGCTTCGAGCTGCCGCAGGCGTTCTTCCTGCGGGTCGCGATGGGGCTGGCGGTCCGCGAGGTCGACCGCGAGGCGCGGGCGGTCGAGTTCTACGAGCTGCTGTCGAGCTTCGACTTCATGGCCTCGACCCCGACGCTGTTCAACTCGGGCACCACCCGCCCCCAGCTGTCGTCGTGCTTCCTCACCACCGTCGACGACGACCTGGAGTCGATCTTCGGCGGCTACCGCAACAACGCGCTGCTGGCGAAGTACTCCGGCGGGCTGGGCAACGACTGGACCCCGGTCCGGGGGCTCGGCGCGCACATCCGGGGCACGAACGGCGTCTCCCAGGGCGTGGTGCCGTTCCTCAAGATCGCCGGGGACACCGCCGTCGCGGTGAACCAGGGCGGCAAGCGCAAGGGCGCCGCGTGCGCCTACCTGGAGACGTGGCACGTCGACATCGAGGAGTTCCTCGACCTGCGCAAGAACACCGGCGACGACCGTCGCCGCACCCACGACATGAACACCGCGAACTGGGTGCCCGACGAGTTCCTGCGCCGCGTGCAGGCCGACGGCGAGTGGACCCTGTTCTCCCCGGACGAGGTCCCCGACCTGCACGACCTCTACGGCACCGCGTTCGCCGAGCGCTACCGCGCCTACGAGGCGGCCGCGGCGCGCGGTGAGGTGCGGGTGCACCGCACGGTGCGCGCGGTCGAGCTGTGGCGGCGGATGCTGACCATGCTGTTCGAGACCGGGCACCCGTGGATCACGTTCAAGGACCCGTGCAACCTGCGCAGCCCGCAGCAGCACGCGGGCGTGGTTCACTCGTCGAACCTGTGCACCGAGATCACCCTCAACACCCGTGCCGGCGACGAGGGCGAGGTCGCGGTCTGCAACCTGGGCTCGGTGAACCTCGCCGCGCACGTCACCGCGGACGGGCTCGACGCCGACAAGCTGCGCCGCACGGTGACCACCGCGGTGCGGATGCTCGACAACGTCGTGGACATCAACTTCTACACGATTCCCGAGGCCCGCCGGTCCAACCTGCGTCACCGCCCGGTCGGCCTGGGCCTCATGGGCTTCTCCGACGCGCTGTTCACCCGGCGCATCGCGCCCGGCAGCGACGCGGCGGTGCAGTTCGCCGACCGCAGCGCGGAGGCGCTGTCGTTCCACGCGATCACCGCCTCGTCGGACCTGGCGGTCGAGCGCGGCCGCTACGCCAGCTTCGACGGGTCGCTGTGGAGCCGCGGGATCCTGCCGCTGGACTCGCTCGAGCTGCTGGCCGCGGCCCGCGGCGACGGCGAGCTCGACGTCGACCGGTCGTCCACGCTGGACTGGGACGCGCTGCGGGAGAAGGTGCGCACCCAGGGGATGCGCAACTCCAACGTGCTCGCCATCGCCCCGACGGCGACGATCTCGAACATCTGCGGGGTCGGGCAGTCGATCGAGCCGATCCACCTCAACCTGTACGTGAAGTCCAACATGTCCGGCGACTTCACGGTGATCAACCCGCACCTGGTCCGCGACCTCAAGGACCGCGGGCTGTGGGACGAGGTGATGGTCGCCGACCTCAAGTACTTCGACGGGTCGCTGGCCGAGATCGACCGGGTCCCCGCCGACCTGAAGGAGCTCTACGCGACCGCGTTCGAGATCGAGCCGCGCTGGCTCGTGGCCGCCGCCTCGCGCCGGCAGAAGTGGCTGGACCAGGCACAGTCGCTGAACCTCTACCTCGCCGCCCCCAGCGGCCGGGCGCTCGACGAGCTCTACCGCCTCGCCTGGCGCTCCGGGCTCAAGACCACCTACTACCTGCGCACCCGCGCGGCGACGTCGGTGGAGAAGTCCACCCTCACCGGCACCGACGGCCGGCTGACCGGCGTGCCGAGCACCCCGGCCGCCGCCCCCGCCGCGTCGCCCACGGCCGGGGTGCCCGCGGTCCCGGCCACCGCCGTGCCCATCACCGCCGTGCCCGCCACCGCCCCCGACCTCGATCCGGGCCGTGCCTGCTCGGTCGACGACCCCGACTGCGAGGCCTGCCAGTGACCACTCTGCAGCCCACCGGAAGCACCGAGAACGCCAGCGGCCTGGGCGAGATCGCCCGCGGCGCCGCCCCGATCGACGCCGACGACAAGCGCATGATCAACGCGCGCGCCGACGTCAACCAGCTCCTGCCGCTGAAGTACACCTGGGCCTGGGAGAAGTACCTGGCCGGCTGCGCCAACCACTGGATGCCGACCGAGGTCGCCATGCAGGCCGACATCGCGCTGTGGCGCTCCCCCGGCGGGCTCACCGACGACGAGCGCCTCATGCTCACCCGCAACCTCGGGTTCTTCGCCACCGCGGAGTCGCTGGTCGCGAACAACATCGTGCTCGCGGTGTACCGCCACCTCACCAACCCCGAGTGCCGCCAGTACCTGCTGCGGCAGTCGTTCGAGGAGGCCGTGCACACCCACACGTTCCAGTACGTGTGCGAGTCGCTCGGGCTCGACGAGGGCGCGCTGTTCAACGCGTACCGCGAGGTCCCCTCGATCACCGAGAAGGACGCCTGGGCGCTGCGCTGGACCCGGGCCCTGTCCGACCCGGACTTCCGGACCGGCACCCCGGAGAACGACCGCGCGTTCCTGCGTGACCTCGTCGCGTTCTACGTGGTGTTCGAGGGCATGTGGTTCTATACCGGGTTCGCGCAGATCCTCTCGCTCGGCCGGCGCAACAAGATGGTGGGCATCGCCGAGCAGTACCAGTACATCCTGCGGGACGAGTCGATCCACCTGAACTTCGGCATCGACTGCATCAACCAGATCAAGATCGAGAACCCGCACCTCTGGACGGCCGACTTCGCCGCCGAGATCCGGACGATGCTGCACGAGGCGTGCGAGCTGGAGGTCGCCTACGCCCGCGACACCATGCCCCGCGGGATGCTCGGCCTGACCGCCGAGTCCTGCGAGCGCTACCTGCGGTTCATCACCGACCGGCGGGCCGAGCAGATCGGGCTCGCCCCGCTGTTCGGGGAGCCGGAGAACCCGTTCCCGTGGATGAGCGAGGCCATGGACCTGCGCAAGGAGAAGAACTTCTTCGAGACGCGGGTGACCGAGTACCGGACGGGTGGGTCGCTGGACTGGGACTGAGGGGGTGGGCCGGGCCGGGTGACCGGCCCGGCCCGCGGACCTGACCTTCCGGGGAGGGATCAACCCGACAGACGCGGACCTCTGTCGCCATTCCCGGGCAACAGCCATGACAACGCGGGGTGGACGGCGCACCGTCACGGGGTCACGACACCGACCGCGCCGGCCGGCCCCCGAGCCCAGGAGAGCCACCGATGTCCGTCCCCCGCTCCGCCCCCGCCCGCCGCTTCCGGGCCGATCTCGACCGGCACGACCGCCGCTCCCTGGCCGGGATGGCCGCGTTCGTCGCGCTGCTGCACCTCGCCGGGTTCGGGGTGCTCGTGTTCCTCGTCGCCCCGGCGCACTACAGCCTCGGGGCCACCGGGGTGTTCGGCGTCGGGATCGGGGTGCTCGCCTACACCCTCGGGCTGCGGCACGCCTTCGACGCCGACCACATCGCCGCCATCGACAACACCACACGCAAGCTGCTCGCCGACGGCGGTCGCAAGCCCCTGTCGGTCGGGTTCTGGTTCTCCCTCGGGCACTCCACCGTCGTGTTCGGACTGACGTTCCTGCTGGGCGTGGGTGTACGGGCGCTGGCGAGGCAGGTCGGCGACGACAGCTCGGTCCTGCACGCCGTGACCGGCGTCGTCGGGTCCTCGGTCTCCGGCGTCTTCCTGTGGATCATCGGCCTGGTCAACCTGGGTGTGCTCGTCGGGATCGTCGGGGTGTTCCGCCGGATGCGCCGCGGCGAGTACGACGAGGCCGAGCTCGAGGAGCACCTCGCGAAGCGCGGCGTCATGAACCGCTTCCTCGGCGGCCTGACCCGCGCGGTGCGCAGGCCGTGGCACATCTACCCGATCGGCTTCCTGTTCGGCCTCGGCTTCGACACCGCGACCGAGGTGACGCTGCTCGTCCTCGCCGGGGGCGCCGCGGCGTTCGCACTGCCGTTCTACGCGGTCCTCGTCCTGCCGGTCCTCTTCGCCGCCGGGATGAGCCTGCTCGACACCGTGGACGGGGTGTTCATGAACGTCGCCTACGGCTGGGCGTTCGCCCGGCCGGTGCGCAAGGTCTACTACAACATCACGATCACCGGGCTGTCCGTCGCGGTCGCACTGGTCATCGGCACCATCGAGCTCGTCGGGGTGCTCGTCCAGGAGACCGGCACCACCTCCGGGCCGCTCGTCGCGATCGCCGACGTCCCGCTCGACGACGCCGGCTACGGCATCGTCGGCCTGTTCGTCGTCGCGTGGCTGGTCGCGATCGCGGTGTGGCGTTTCGGCCGGGTCGAGCAGCGGTGGTCCGCCACCGGTGCGCCCGAACCGGCCGCGGAGGCCTGAGGGCCGCCCGCGCCGACCGGCCCGGGGTCCTCGCTCACCCGGAGGCGGCACCGTCCGGCGCGGGCAGCTGCTCGGCCACGTCGGCCATGTCCTGCTCGGTGGGGGCGTCGTCCTGGGTGAGATCACGACGCCAGTACCCGGTGAAGGCGACCCGCCGCCTGTCCAGCCCTCGCTCGCCGACCAGGTGCCGGCGGACCGCCCGCACCGCCGAGGCCTCCCCGGCGACCCAGGCGAACACCGGCCCCTCGGGCAGCTCGACCGCGCGCACCGCGTCGGGCAGCGAGCCGCCGCCGCGGTGCACCCAGTGCACGTCGGCCCCGGGCAGCTCCTGCTCCTCGGCCGGGCCGTCCACCTCGACCACCGCGACCGCCCGGGTCCCCGGCGGCAGCTGCTCGAGGATCGCGGCGATCGCCGGCAGCGCGGTCTCGTCCCCGACGAGCAGCCGGACCGGCTCGCCGTCCGGGCTGCGGTACCCGGCGACGGCCGGCCCCAGCACCCCGACGACGTCGCCGATCGCGGCGCGGGCGGCCCAGCGGCTCGCCGGGCCGGCGTGCCCGCCGCCGGGCTCGCCGTCGCCGTGCAGGACGAAGTCGACCACCATCCGGCCGGCGTCGGGGTCCAGCGCCCGCACCGTGTAGGACCGCATCCACGGCCGTCGCTCCTCCGGCACGGCCAGGTAGCGGACGTACCAGCCCGCGACGCCGCTGCCGTCCTCCGGCGCGGCCGGGATCTCCGGCACGCCGCCGTCGCGGGCGAGGAAGATCTTCACCTGCTGGTCGGGTGCGACCGGCCGGGCACCGAGCAGGTCGTCGGAGGCGAGGGTGATCCGGCGCATCCGCGGTGTCAGCGGCTCGACGCCGACGACCCGGCAGAGCGCGTACGCGGGCAGGTCCTGGCTCACGGGGTCTCCGATCCGATCAGCCGCCAGCCGCGGGCGCGGCGGCGGGACTCCCAGAAGGCGGCGTAGCGGCCGCCGCGCTCCAGCAGCTCGGCGTGCGTCCCGGCCTCGGCGATCCCGCCGTCGTGCAGCACGACGATCCGGTCCGCCGCGACGACCGTCGGGAGCCGGTGCGCGATCACCAGCACGGTGCTTCGCCGGGCCAGGACCCTCATCGACTCCGTGAAGAACCGCTCGTTCTCCGGGTCGAGCGCGGCGGTGGCCTCGTCGAGCAGCACGATGTCGGCGTCCTTGAGCAGGGCGCGAGCGACCGACACCCGCTGGCGCTCCCCGCCCGACAGCGAGGTGCCGCCCTCGCCGACCCGGGTGGCCCAGCCGTCGGGGAGCCGTTCGACGATCTCGGTCACCCCGGCCAGCCGGGCCGCCTCCGCGACGTCGGCGGCGGAGGCGTCCGGGCGGCCGAGGCGGACGTTGTCCTCCAGGGTCCCGTCGAACAGGTAGACGTCCTGGAAGACCAGCGCGAGCTGGGCCATCAGGTCCTCGGTGGTCTGGTCGCGCACGTCGGCCCCTCCGACCCGGACGGTGCCGGAGTCGACGTCCCAGAACCGCGCGACCAGTCGGGTCACGGTGGTCTTGCCCGAGCCGGACGCGCCGACCAGGGCGACCGTCTCACGCGGCGCGACCCGCAGCGTGACCCCGCGCAGCACCGGCGTCGACGGGTCGTAGCCGAAGCCGACCCCGTCCAGCTCGACGGCGCCCCGCTCGTGCCGCTGCGCCGACCAGTGCGGCTCGGGCAACGGCTCCTCGCGCAGCACCGCGACCAGCCGGCCCAGGTCGTTGCGGGCGATCCGGACGACGCCCGCGTAGTCGCCGACCTCGGCCAGCGGGCCGGTGAACCGGGCGGCCAGCGCGAGCAGCGCGACCATCCGGACCGAGTCCAGCGACCCGCCGAGCACGAGATGGGTGCCCGTCAGGATCAGTGCGCTGAACGCGACCTGCACCGCGAACCCGCCCGCGACGATGCCCGCCGTCGCCAGCCACACCGACCGGCGGCCGGCCCGCTGCTGGGCGTCGATCGCGTCCTCCAGCGGCCGGTGCCCGGCGGCGCCGCGGCCGAAGGCCCGCAGCACCCGCTGGGTGCGGGCGAACTCGACGACCCGGTTGCCCGCCTCGACCGCGGCCGCGTCGTCGAGGGCGTCACCGCGCCCCACCCAGGACGCCGACGCCCGGAACGCGAGCCAGAGCACCGGCACGCAGACCAGCGCCGCCAGCGCGAGCAGCGGGTCGAACAGCAGCATCGCCAGCACGATCGTCGCCGGGGTCACGACCGCGACGACCAGCGGCGTGAGCAGGTGCGCGAACAGCCCGGCGACGGTCATCGTCCCACCGGTCGTGATCCGGGACAGCCTGCCGACCCGCTCGGCGGAGAACCAGCCCAGCGGCAGCGCGGACACGTGGTCGCCGACCCGTTCGTGCAGTGTCGTCAGCACCACCAGCGCGACGCCGAACCCCGCCATGGCCTGGACGTTGTAGAGCACGCAGGCCGCCACGACGGCCACCAGCAGCGCCCCGGTCCAGGCGAGCGCGGCCGCGGTGTCCCCGGCGAGCAGCGCCTCCAGGAACGGCACCAGCAGGACCGTCGCAACCCCCTGGACCACGCCGAACGCGGTCACCCACGCGAGGTAGCCGAACAGCCGCCGCCGGTGGGCGGGACCGAGGATCAACAGCAGGTCGGTGATCACGAGAGCTCCTCCCCAGCCCGGTGGGCGGCCCACATCGCGGCGTAGCGACCGTCGCGGGCCAGCAGTGCGTCGTGCGTGCCCGACTCGCACACGACCCCGCCGTCGATCACGGCGATCCGGTCGGCGCCGACGACGGTCGAGAGCCGATGCGCGACGACGAGCACCGTCCGACCGCGGGCCAGCTCCGACAGCGCGTCCTGGATCTCGGCCTCGGACTCGGGGTCGGCGAACGCGGTCGCCTCGTCGAGCACCAGCACCGGGGTGTCGGCGAGCAGCGCGCGGGCGATGGACACCCGCTGCGCCTCGCCCCCGGACAGCAGCGCGTCCTGCCCGACCACGGAGTCGTAGCCGCGGGGCAGCGCGAGGACCCGGTCGTGGATCCGCGCGGCCCGGCAGGCGGCGTGCAGCTCGTCCTCCGTCGCATCGGGCCTGCCGAGCCGGACGTTGTCGGCGACGGTGCCGTGCACCAGCTGCACGTCCTGCAGGACGAAGCCGACGTGGCGGTACAGCACCTCGGGCGCGATCTCCCGGACGTCGACGCCGCCGATCCGCACCGCACCCGCGGTGACGTCGTGGAACCGGGCGACGAGCGTGGCCAGTGTGGACTTGCCCGCACCGGACGGCCCGACCAGCGCGGTCACCGTCCCCTCCGGGGCGTCGAGGTCGATCCCGCGCAGGACCTCCGGGCCGCCGGGGTAGGCGAACCGGACGCCGTCGAGCTCGACGCGGTGCCCGTCCGGGACGCGTGGCGCGGCGGGGACCGGTAGCACCGGGGTGGCGAGCAGGTCGTGGATGCGCAGCGCGGCCGCGGCAGCGGTGCGCCGGTTGGCGGCGCCGAAGCCGAGGGCGGTGATCGTCGTCGGGACGACCAGCGAGACCAGGATCCCGGTCATCGCCTCGACCGGGGTGACCCATCCCGCGTCGACGAACCACAGCACCCCCGCACACGACACGAGCAGCACGACGGGTGCGGAGATCGCCATCGTGGAGAGGGCCTCGAGCCGCAGCATGGGGCCGACCCACTCGGCGTAGAAGCGGCCGAAGTCGCGGGCGGCGTCGGCGTAGCCGCGGTGCGCGCGCCGGGCCTGGCCGAAGGTCTTGACCACCGCGATGCCGGACACGAACTCGACGACCGCGGAGCTGATCCGGGCGTTCCCGGCGTTCATCTGCTCGACCTTCGCGGCGTAGCCACGCATCATCCAGGCGTAGGCCGCGGCGTAGAACGGCACCGTGACCAGCGCGAGCAGCGCCAGCCGCCAGTCCAGCCAGGCCAGGTAGCCGACACCGGCGAGCGGCAGCACCCAGGCCGCGACCCACTCGACGGGATGGTGGGCGACGACCTGGTGCAGGTCGTGCACGTCGTCCTGGGCGGCCTTGCGCACCACCCCCGAGGTGCGCTCGGAGAACCAGCCCAGCGGCACCCGTCCCAGGTGGGCGGTCATCCGGCGGCGCAGCACCGCCTGCAGCCGGACGTCGGCGAAGTGGGTGATCGCCAGGGCCAGCCCGGTGATCCCGCCGCGGGCCCCCAGACCGACGACGATCAGCCACACCGCCCCGGTGACCGCCCCGCGGTCCACCGGCCCGGGCTCGAGCAGCGCGTCGGCGAGCCCGGCCAGCGCGACGAACGGGACCAGCCCCGCGACGGCGCCGACCGCAGCCAGTACCTGCGCGACCCGGATCCGGCCGGCGACCGGGCGCAGCAGCTCGGACAGCGCCGACGCCTCGGCCCGGGGACCGGACGGCGGATCGGGTGGTGCGGCCGCCGGCGGGGCGACCTGGTCGGTCAGGGTGGTCACGATGCCTCCAGCAGCGGACGCAGGGTCTCGATCAGGGCGGGGGTGGACGCCGGGTTCGGCGTCAGGAGCAGAGCGGCCACGTCGGTGGACACCAGGTGCAGCCGGCCCTCGCGGACGAGCGGTCCGCGGGCGACCAGCGGTCGCGCGGTGAGCGCGGCGCCGTCGGCCCCGGTCGGGACGCCGATCAGCGCGACGTCGGCGACGTCGAGCAGGCCGAGCTGCTCGTCGGGCAGCTGGGAGATGCCGGCCTGCCACGGCGGCAGCGCGGCGACCGCGGGTGGGAGCCGCAGTCCGATGCGGTCGAAGAACCGCACCGAGGGTCCGTCCGCGGCCGTCACCAGGTAGGCGGTCCCGCCGACGTACTGTCCGAAGACGTAGCTGCGCCCGGCGGGCAACTCGGCCCGGAACCGTGTCAGCTGCGCGTCCGAGCGTGCGATCAGTTCCTCGGCCGCCTCCGGACGGCCGAGCGCGGCGCCGATCATCCGGGTCAGGTCCTCACCCGGGTCCTGCAGCAGCGCCGTCCGGTAGGAGACGGTCGGCGCGATGTCCGCGATCCGCCGGTAGACCGCGGCGAACGTCGGCTGGGCGGTCGTCATCAGGATCAGGTCCGGCCGCAGCGCGGCGACGGCCTCCAGGTCCGGCTCCAGGGAGTCCAGCGTGGACACCGTGGCCGGCAGGGGCGGGTCGACCCCGCGCCACGACCCGTCCGGCGACGCGGGGTTGCGTACCGCGCCGACGACCGGGGCACCCAGAGCACTCGCGATCTGCGCGTCGCCCGCCCCCAGCACGACGACGCGCTGCGGCGCGGCGGGCACGACGGCCTCGCCCTGCCCGTGCACCACCGTCACCGGGAACGCGGCGTCCGCGGCCGCGCCCCGGACGGGGGCGCCGCCGTCACCGGCCCCGCATCCCGCGAGCACGAGTACCCCTGCCACGACCAGGACGGTCGATCGGATCAGCACGGCCCACCTCCGTTCAGTAAGGCAAACCTTAGCTATCCATGAATCGCGTTCGCAATCCCCTCCGTCGTACGGTCGTCGAGTGACACCCACCTCCGGTGCGCGGGCGGGCAACCGTCCGGGACCCAAGCCCCGTCTGACCCGCGAGGAGATCGTCGAGGCGGCCGTCGAGGTCGGTGTCGACCGGCTGTCGGTCGCGGCGGTGGCCGACCGGCTCGGCGTCGCGCCGGGCACGCTCTACCGCTACGTCGACGGCCTGGAGGAGATCGCCGCCGCGGCCGTGGCCCTGGTGTTCGCCCGCACCGCCCTGCCGGACACGACGCAGGGCTGGCGGGCGTTCCTGGAGGCCGAGGCGGCGCTGACGTTCGACCTGCTGCTCCGCTACTCCGGCCTGATCCAGGACCTCGGGGCGGACCTCAGCGCGGTCGCCGGGGACCGGATGCGGCGGATCGTCGCGGCCCTGCACGGCGCGGGTTTCGGGACGTCGGCCGCAGTGCGGGTGGCCGACGCCGTGCTCGACATCGTCGCCGACGGCGCCCACCAGACCCGCTGGGTGCGCGGGCCCGGCGGCGGCCCCGGCGATCTGTCCGACCCCGCCCGGGCCTACCTCGACTCGCTCGACGAGCAGGTCCGCCCCGGCGTCGAGGCGATCATGAACGAGCCGCGCGAGCACGTGCTGGACAAGGTCGCACTGGTGCTCGACGGCGTCGAGCACCGGCGGGCGACCGGCCGGCCGGGGTACGCCGGGATCGGCTGAGGGCCGTCAGCCCGCGTTGCGGTCGCCGCTCGGGTCGAGGAGCCCGTCCGCGCCGGTCCGGCCGCGCCAGGCGTCGAGCACGGCCGGGTCCGCCCCACCGGCGACGGCGAGCACCCGCAGCGCGACCGCCTGCGCGGCCCGGCCGGGCGCCGTCGCCGGACGCGGCCCGGGCGCCTCCCCCGCCGCGACCGCCCGGACCACCCCGGCGGTCACCGCCCACTGGTCCGGATCCCCGAACCGCTCCAGCAGCCCGTCGAAGGCGGCCGCCCGGGTCGGGTCGAACGGGATCGGACGCCCGGTGAGGTCGGTCAGCGGGTGCGCCGGGTAGAGGTGCGCGCAGGGCAGGTGACCGGCGGGCACGGGCACGGTCGCCGCGTGCGTGCGGCCCTCGCGCAGCACGTGCGGGAGCAGGTGGGTGTGCGGCCCGTCGGGGGAGCGACCCTCCGGCGGCGGGATCGCGGCGTACACCTCGACCCGGCCGAGCGCGGTGGTGAACACGCGGTGCGGGCCCGCCTCGACCAGCGCGGTGGTCAGCGCGCCGTCGAGCGGGCCGCCCGCGGCACGGTGCAGCAGCCCGAGCAGGTCGGGGTCGGCCGTGCGCACGCAGGCGTCCACCGTGGTCGTGCCCAGCCCGAGGTCGACGAGCACGGCGTCGCGGTCGGCCCGCCGCAGCGCGGAGCGGTCGGGCCCGAGCACGGTGACGGCGGTCCGCGCGGCCCCGCGGGCCGCGGGCGCGGGCAGACAGAGCGCGACCGCGTGGTTCCAGTGCTCGTGCGGGCCGACGGGCGTCCGGTAGGCCAGCGGCCGGGTCGACGGGTGCGGCTCGATCCGGATCCCGCCGCGCGCGGTGACGACCGTGCCCCGCCCGGACGACCCGACCGGCTCGTCGGGGGTCCGCACGAACTCCGCGATCGCGCCGGGCGCACCCATGCTCCAGCCCGCGTACGGGTCGGCCAGGTACGCGCTCAGCAACCCGGCCACGTCGTCCACGTCGTCCACGTCGTCCCCGTCGCCCACGTCCCTCACCCTGCCCCTCCGACCGGAGGGTTCACACCCCGACACGCTCTGTTGCACAGTGATGGCAACAACGATCGGGAGGCATCGTGGACGAGCACCCGCACGACGGCCCGGAGTGCGCCGGCTGCGACTGGGAGGGCAGGCCGGAGGCGTTCCGCTGGTTCCCCGAGCTGGGCAGGCCCCTCGACCCCGCGGGCGGGCAGGTCCACGCGGCCTGAGCTCACCGGGCACCCACCCGTTCCCACCGGCGTCCCCACCACAGGGCCGTCCCGGCCGTCAGCACGACCGCCAGCGAGGGCACGAGCACCACCTGCGGCGCGCCGAACAGGTACTCGCGGCCCTCGGCCACCATCGCGCCCCATTCCGCGGTCGGCGGCTGGACGCCGAGCCCGAGGAAGGACAGCCCGGAGACGGTGAGCAGGGTGCTCGCGAACCGGACGCAGGCGTGCGCGGCCAGCGGCGGGACGAGGTTCCGCGCGACGTGGCGGGTCAGGACCCGACCGGGCCCCGCGCCGAGGGCGACCGCCGCCGTCACGTACTCCCGCTGCCGCTCGGCGAGCGCGAGCAGGTAGGCCTGCCGGGCGAACGGGGTCCAGGCGATCACCGTGACCGCCACCAGCAGCGACCCGACGCCGGGACCCAGCGCGACCGCGGCGAGCAGCCCGAACAGCACCACCGGGATCGCGGCCAGGACGTCGACCACCCGCATCGCCGCTCGCCCGACCGGGCCCGCGACCGCGGCGAGCGACCCGACGGCCACCCCGGACACCCCGGTGACCAGCACCGCGGACAGCGCCAGCCCGACGGTCAGCCGTCCGCCGTGGACGGTGCGCGCGAGCAGGTCCCGGCCGAGCTGGTCGGTGCCCAGCGGGTGCGCCGCGGACGGCCCGGCGAGCATCCCGGCGAAGTCGACGGCGTCGGGGTGGGGCAGGAATGCCGGCGCGGCCAGGGCCAGGGCGGCCACCCCGGCCGCGACCCACCACCCCGTCCGCACCCGGGGCCTCACCGTGACCCCGCCGAGCGCAGCACCGGGTCCAGCGCCGTCGCCAGCACCTCCACCAGCACCCCCGCGACCACCGCGACCGCGACGACGAGCAGCGTGCCCGCCTGCACCACCGGCAGGTCCTGCGCGACGACGGCCCGGTGCAGCAGCCGCCCCAGCCCCGGGATGCCGAACACGACCTCGACCACCACCGAGCCACCCAGCAGCCCGGCGACGAACATCCCGGCCAGCGCGGTCACCGACGTCGTCGCGAGCCGGGCGCCGTGCCGCCACAGGACCCGGTGCGCACCGAGGCCCTTGGCCCGGGCGACGAGCACGTGCGGCCGGGCCAGCACCCCGGCGGTCTCGGCGCGGACGAGCTGCGCGGCCAGGGCCCCCGGGTAGGCGGCGAGGGTCAGCACCGGCAGGACCAGGTGGGCGGGGTCGCCCCAGCCGAGCGCGGGCAGCGCCCCGGCCCACACCGCGAACACCAGCACCAGCCAGGGGGCGAGCACGAACTCCGGCACCGCGACCCCGGCGACCGTGCCCAGCCCGAGGAACCGGTCGAGCAGTCCGCCGGGCCGGCGTGCCGCGTAGGCCCCGGCGGGGATGCCGACGACCGCCGCGAGGGCGAGCGCGAGCACCGCGAGCAGCCCGGAGACCGCCGCGGCGTCGGCGATCTGCCCGGCGACCGGGGTCCGGGCGACGTAGCCGTGGCCGAGGTCGCCGCGCAGGACCCCGCCCAGCCAGCGCAGGTACTGCTCGGTGACCGGCGCGTCCAGCCCCAGCGAGGACCGCAGCCGCGCCTCGGTCGCCGGGTCCGGCACCGCCTCGGCGCTGCGGGCCCGCAGGACCGCCCGCGCCGGGTCGACGCCGACCAGCCGCGGCAGCGCGAACACCAGCACCGACGCGGCCAGCAGCACCGGCCCGACGACGGCGAGCCGGCGCAGCAGGAGCCCGATCACCCCGTGGTCGGGGAGAGCTGCGGCAGCACCGGGCGGATCTGCAGCGGGTCGGGGACGAAGCCCGTGGCGCCGCGCAGCACGGCGGTGTTGCGCGGGTGCACGACCATGACGCCGACGGCGTCGCGGGTCAGCATCGCGGCGGCCTCTCCGAACAGCTGCTGGCGGGCCGCCGGGTCCTCGGTGGAGTTGAGCCGGTCGACCAGCGCGTCGTAGGCGGGGTTGCAGTACTGGTCGATGGCGTAGCTGCCGTCGCAGGTGTAGTCCGAGGTCAGCGTGCTCGCCGCGTCCGGGAAGTCGGACAGGTAGCTGCGCGAGTTGAGGAACATGTCGTAGTCACCGGCGAGGACCTTCGGCTCCTGGGCCTCGTAGTTCCCGACGGTGATGTCGACCTTCACCCCGGCGGCACCGAGCATCGCCTGGATCGCGTTCGCCAGCGCGGGCAGCTCGGGCCGGTTCGGGAAGGTCCACAGCCGCACCGTCAGCGGGTTCTGCTCGGTGTAGCCGGCCTCGGCGAGCAGCTGCCGGGCGCGGGCGACGTCGGCCCCGGGCGGCGGCGCGGTCTCGCCCCAGGGCACGGCCGCGCCGAACAGGTCGGCCGCGGGTGCGGCCCCACCGGCGAGGACCTGCTGGGCCAGCACCGGGCGGTCGAGCGCCGCGGTGACGGCCCGGCGGACCCGCAGGTCCGAGAACGGCGTCGCGGACTGGTTGAGCTGCAGCGGCACGGTGCGCGCGTTGGGGTACTCGACGACCTCGGCGCCGGCGGCGCGGACCTGCGCCAGCTGGGCCTGCGGCAGCCCCTCGGCGAACTGGACGTCGCCGGCCTGGATCGCCAGCGCGCGGGCCTGCGGGTCCTCGACGTAGCGGACGGTGACCCGGGCGGCACCCGCCGGCTCGCCCCAGTAGTCGTCGTTGCGGACCAGCTGCGCGGAGTCGGCGCCGCTGACCGAGTCCAGCACGAACGGGCCGGTCGCGGTGCGCAGGTAGGCCGGCGCCCCGCCGCCGGCGTAGGCGGCGGGCGCGAGGATGCCGAGGTTGCCGCTGGACAGGCGCAGCGGCATCACCGGGTCGGGCTCGGTGGTGGTGATCCGCACGGCGTCGGCGCCGTCGGGGGTGACGGCGAAGCCGATGCCCCGGATCGCCCGCGGCGGGGCCTCGACGCCCGCGACGTAGCGCAGCGCCGTGACGACGGCGTCCGGGGTGAGCGGGGTGCCGTCGTGGAACCGCACGTCCTGGCGCAGGGTGACCCGCCAGGCGTTGCCCTGCTGCTCCCAGGCCGTCGCGAGCATCGGCGCCGGGCGGGCGTCGGCGTCGACCGTGGTCAGGGTCTCGGCGACGCCGAGGGACTGCAGCCGGGCGCCGTCGTCGGCGTCGAAGGCGTAGTCGGCGCGCGGCGGGAACTGCAGGGCCACGGTCAGCTCACCGGCCGGGTCGGGGGTCCCGGTGCCGCCGGCGCCGGTGCCGGCGCCACAGCCGGTCAGCACCAGGGCGGCGGCCGCGAGCAGCGCGGCCATCTTTCGTGCGATCACCCCATATGACTACATCTGACCATCTGTTCAATCAACGGTGGCGTGAGCAACGCCCCGCGGCCGGGGAGCCGCGGGGCGTCGCGACACGGGGTCAGCCGGTCGTCGCCGAGTCCCGGACCCGGCGGGCCGCGGCGACCAGGTTGGTCAGGGCCGCCACCGTCTCCGCCTCACCGCGGGTCTTCAGCCCGCAGTCCGGGTTGGCCCACAGCCGGTCCGGTCCGATGTGGCGCAGCGCCGCACCGAGCTGGTCGACCAGCTCGTCGGTGCCGGGCACCTCGGGCGAGTGGACGTCGTAGACGCCCGGGCCGAGCCCGCGCGGGACACCCGGCCCGAGGTCGGCCAGCACCTCCATCCGCGACCGGGCCGCCTCGACGGTGGTGACGTCGGCGTCGAGCCCGTCGATCGCCCCCACCACCTCACCGAACTCGGAGTAGCAGAGGTGGGTGTGGATCTGGGTGGCGTCGGTGACGGCGCCGACGGCCAGCCGGAACGCGTCCACCGCCCAGTCCAGGTACGCGGGCCGGTCCCGCTCGTGCAGGGGCAGCAGCTCCCGCAGTGCGGGCTCGTCGACCTGGATGATCCGGATCCCGGCGGCCTCCAGGTCGAGTGCCTCGTCGCGCAGGGCCAGCCCCACCTGCCGGGCGGTGTCACCCAGGGGCTGGTCGTCACGCACGAACGACCAGGCCAGGATCGTCACCGGGCCGGTCAGCATCCCCTTGACCAGCGCGTCGGACAGCGACTGGGCGAACCGCGCCCACTCCACCGTGATCGGCCGGGGCCGGGACACGTCCGAGTGCAGGATCGGCGGGCGCACGCACCGCGAGCCGTAGGACTGCACCCAGCCGTGGTCGGTGGTGGCGAAGCCGTCGAGGTTCTCGGCGAAGTACTGGACCATGTCGTTGCGCTCGGGCTCACCGTGCACCAGGACGTCGAGCCCGATGTCCTCCTGCAGCCGCACCACGCGGACGATCTCCTGGCGCATCCGTTCGGTGTAGGTGCCGGTGTCGATCGTGCCGGAGCGGTGCGCGGCCCGGTCGCGCCGGATCTGCGCGGTCTGCGGGAAGGAGCCGATCGTCGTCGTGGGGACGACGGGCAGGCCGAGCGCCTCGCGCTGGACCTTCGCCCGGACGTCGCCGGGACCGCGCCGGTAGTGGTCGGGGCCGAGCGCGTCGAGCCGGGACCGCACCCGCTCGTCGCGGCGCGCGGTGGCGGCGACCCGCTCCCGGACGGCCCGTGCGGCGTCGAGGTCCGCGGCGACCGCGTCGGGGCCCTCGTGCAGGGCCCGCCCGAGCAGCACGACCTCGGCGACCTTCTGCCGGGCGAACGCCAGCATGTCGACGACGTCGCCGGGCAGGGCCGTCTCCGCGGTCAGGTCGTAGGGGACGTGCAGCAACGAGCACGACGTCGAGACCTCGACCCGCCCCGCGACGCCGACCAGCCGCTGCGCCGTCGCCAGCGCCCGGTCCAGGTCGGTGCGCCACACGTTGCGCCCGTCGACGACGCCGGCCAGCACCACCTTCCGGTCCAGCCCCGGGACCGCCGGGTCGAGGGAATCGAGGTCGGCGGCCCCCGCGACGAGATCGAGCGCCAGCCCCTCGACGGCCGTGGCGGCGAGCGCGGGCAGGGCGGGTCCCAGCTCCCCGAAGTACGACGCGACGAGGATCTTGGGCCGCCGGGTCGCCGAGGCGAGCCGGTCGTAGGCCCGGCGCAGCGCCGTGACCTCCTCCGGCGTCCGGTCGGCGGCGAAGGCGGGCTCGTCGAGCTGCACCCACTCCGCGCCCGCCTCGGCGAGCTCGGCGAGCAGGTCGCGGTAGACCTCGACGAGCGGCCCGAGCAGGTGCAGCGGGCGGAAGCCCTCCGGTGCACCGCCGGCCGGCTTGGACAGCAGCAGGAAGGTCACCGGCCCGACCAGCACCGGACGGGTGGTGATCCCGCAGCGCAGGGCCTCGCGGAACTCGTCGAGGGCCTTGCGGCTGCCCGGCGCGAGCCGGGTGTCCGGGCCGACCTCGGGGACCAGGTAGTGGTAGTTCGTGTCGAACCACTTGGTCATCTCGCAGGCGGGGGCGCCGGTGCGGCCGCGGGCCATCGCGAACAGCCGCTCCAGCGGGTCGGTGACGCCGGCGAAGCGCTCCGGCACCGCCCCGACCGCCAGCGCGGTGTCTCCGACGTGGTCGTAGAACGAGAACGTGTTGCCCGGCACCGAGCCGAGCCCGGCGTCACGCAGCCCGGTCCAGGTGTCGCGGCGCAGCCCGGCGGCGACGTCGCGCAGTGCGGACGCGTCGGTCCGCCCGGCCCAGTACGCCTCGGTCGCCCGCTTGAGCTCCCGGTCCGGTCCGATCCGGGGGTACCCCAGGACGGTGCTGCCGATGGTGCTGCTGGAAGGAATGCTCACGGCCCTCTCTCCTCGCGAGTGCGGTGGAGGACCCGTCGCCGGCACGGGGCGCCTGCGACCGCCGGGCACGACGGTGCCCGGTCGTCCGCCCGGCCCTCCCGCGAGGCCACGGATCCGCGCACGCCGGACGGCGCACGCACCGGCGGCAGGTCTTCGGACTCACGGGCGCACTGCGCAGACCTACTGGCCGTCGCTTCCCGGGATCACTCCCAGTGCTGTTGACGGCGGTCGTTCCCGTTCACCGCTGCGGGGCAGTCCCGGATTCCCACCGGGTTCCCTCTTGCCTCGTGACGCCCCGTCGTCGGGCCGGCACGAACCGTCGGCGAGCCGACACTACCCCGGACCGGCCGGGCGAACTGTTGCCGAACGATCCCTGTTGCCATACATTGGCATTACTGCCACGTCCTCCCCGGCGACCGGGTCGAGGGCGACCTCACCCTGCGCCCCTCCGTTCGGAGGGGGAACCTGCCCGGTCTCCCGAGGGGTAATGGCGATCACCCCTGTGCCCGCGGCCACAGGGGTCATAGCGTGCGGTCTCGACCCATCCACCTGCCTCAGAAAGGGCTGACATGCAGGTAGACGAGCTGCTCAAGCCGTTCCCCATCAAGGAGTTCCACCCGTTCCCCCGTGCGCTCATGGGTCCGGGGTCGCACGAGCTCATCGGCCCGGAGGCCCTGAAGCTGGGCTTCAAGAAGACCCTGGTCATGACGTCGGGCCTGCGGGGCACCGACATCGTCCACAAGATCGTCGAGTCGATGAAGTACCACGGCCTCGAGGTCGTGCTGTACGACAAGGTCGAGTCGAACCCCAAGGACTACAACGTCATGGACGCTGTGGGCCTCTACCAGCAGAACAACTGCGACTCGTTCGTCTCCATCGGCGGCGGCTCCTCGCACGACGCCTGCAAGGGCGCGCGCATCTCGGTCGCGCACGACGGCCGCAACGTCAACGAGTTCGAGGGCTTCAACAAGTCCGAGAACCCGGCCAACCCGCCGCACATCGCGGTCTCCACCACGGCCGGCACCGGCTCGGAGACCTCGTGGGCCTACGTCATCACCGACACCACGACCGACCCCGACAACCCGCACAAGTACGTCGCGTTCGACGACGCCTCGGTCACCACCCTGGCGATCGACGACCCGGTGCTCTACTACGACTGCCCGATCGACTACACCGCGCAGTGCGGGTTCGACGTGCTCGCGCACGCCTCGGAGCCCTACGTCTCGCGGCTGGACTTCCAGCCGTCGCTGGGCAACGCGCTGCACGCGATCAAGCTGACCTCGCAGAACCTGCGCAAGGCCGTCTGGAACGGCCAGGAGCTCTCCGGCCGCGAGGGCATGATGTACGCGCAGTACATCGCCGCCCAGGCGTTCAACTCCGGTGGTCTCGGCATCATCCACTCGATCAGCCACGCGGTGTCGGCGTTCTACGACACCCACCACGGCCTGAACAACGCCATCGCGCTGCCCCGCGTGTGGGCGTTCAACATGCCGGTCGTGTACGAGCGCTTCGCCGACATCGCCGAGGCGATGGGGGTCGACACCCGCGGCATGACCAAGCCGCAGGCCGCCGACGCCGCGCTCGCCGCCTCCATCCGGCTGCTGCGCGACGTGGGCATCCCGGAGAAGTTCGCCGACGTCAAGCAGGACACCTACTCGAAGAACCGGCTGGGCATCGGCCCGACCAAGTTCTACGAGAACGCGCCCACCATCGTCGGTGACGCGGCCGACGTCGACCGGATCACCAACCACGTCCTCGGCGACGCCTGCACCCCGGGCAACCCGAAGGAGTGCACGTTCGAGACCGTCCGCCCGGTCGTCGACCACTCCATCAACGGTGACCTGGACGACCTGCTGACCTGATCCGCAGGTCAGTACGTCCACCGTCGCACCAGCGGGCCCAGCCATCCGAGGTGATACTCGGGTGGGTGGGCCCGCTGGCTGCGGCCCCGCTCTTCTCCGCACCAGAGCCGGTGCGGCCCGCGAAGGAGATATCCGCGTGTCCGAGGCTGTCGTCCCCACTGTGACCGAGGCGGCGGACGCCGTCGCCTCGACCGGTCCGTTCGAGTCCGTCGACCAGGTGATCGAGACCCTGCGGGAGCAGGGCTACATCGCCGACACCCGCCTGGCCACGACGGTGTTCCTGCTGACCCGGCTGGACAAGCCGCTGCTGCTGGAGGGGCCCGCCGGGGTCGGCAAGACCGAGCTGGCGAAGATGCTCGCCGTCGCCACCGGGCGCCGGCTGCTGCGCCTGCAGTGCTACGAGGGCCAGGACGAGACCAAGGCCCTGTACGAGTGGGACTACGGCAAGCAGCTCATGTACACCCAGATCCTCCGCGAGAAGATCGGGCAGCTCGTCGAGGACGCCCCCGACCTCGCCTCCGCGGTCGACCGCATCGGGTCCCAGGAGAGCGTGTTCTTCTCCGAGCGCTTCCTCGCGCCGCGCCCGCTGCTGGAAGCCATCCGCTCCGAACAGCCCGTCGTGCTGCTGATCGACGAGGTCGACCGCGCCGACGAGGCACTGGAGGCCGTCCTGCTGGAGACACTGGGCGAGTTCCAGATCTCCGTGCCCGAGATCGGCACCTTCGTCGCCGAGCAGCGCCCGTACGTGCTGCTGACCTCGAACAACACCCGCGACCTCGCCGCCGCGCTCAAGCGCCGCTGCCTGCACCTGTTCCTCGACTACCCGTCGGCCTCCCGCGAGCTGGAGATCGTCAAGTCGAAGAAGACCGGGCTGTCGGACCAGCTGGCCGAGGAACTCGTCAACGTCGTGCGCGGGCTGCGCGAGCTGGAGCTGCGCAAGTCGCCGTCGATCTCGGAGACCATCGACTGGGCCCGCACCCTGGCCGT
Organism: Pseudonocardia sp. DR1-2; assembly: GCF_023717215.1. Lineage (NCBI taxonomy): Bacteria > Bacillati > Actinomycetota > Actinomycetes > Pseudonocardiales > Pseudonocardiaceae > Pseudonocardia > Pseudonocardia sp. DR1-2. The sequence goes on from NZ_JAMQOF010000001.1 coordinate 912,869, forward strand.
GCTGGGGGTCGACGAGCTGAACTCGCAGATCCTGTCCGACACCGTGTCCGTCGTCGTCAAGTACGACAAGGACGTCAAGAAGGCCCTGGACGCCCTGCCGCGGCTGGTCGACCCGAACGCCGTGGTCCCCGAGCACGGCCACGGACACGGGCACGGCCACGGGCACGGCCACGACGGGGACCACGACCACGGCGAGCCCTCGGCCCGGACCCCGAGTGCTCCGGCCGCCCGCGTGGACGACGACCACGACGACGGCGACGTCGACGGCCGCGCCAAGCGGGCCGCGAAGGACCAGGCGGGACGGCACGGCGGCATCTACGGCGGCCTGCCCGGCGGGGTCGCGCCGCCGCCGTCGGCGATCCGGAAGGTCTCGCCCGGCCAGGGCACCCGTTCCTTCGGCGGCTCCCGCAAGCGCCCGGTCTGATCGGGGCCCGGAGTGGAAGCGAGCATCCACCGTTTCGTCCGGCTGCTGCGGATCCGGTCGGTGCGCATCTCGGTGTCCGAGGCGCTCGACGCGATGGCCTGCGCCGCCCAGCCCGGGGTGCTGTCCGACAAGGCGGTGCTCAAGGAGGCGCTGCGCATCGCGCTGATCAAGGACCGGCGTGACGAGGCGACCTTCGACGAGGTCTTCGACCTGTTCTTCGCCCTGGTCAGGGTGGGCGAGGCGGACACCGGCCACGGGCACGGCCACGGCCACGGCGATCTGTCCGACGACACCCCGCTGGAGAACTTCACGCTGTCCGAGGAGCCGTCGGAGACCCCTCAGGAGGGTCACGACCACGGCGCCCCGGTCGACATCAAGGAGTTCTTCGACCCGGAGGACCTGGCCGAGCAGTACAACCTGCACCAGGAGGCCAACAAGATCGACATGGCCTCGATGACGGACGAGATCGTGCTGTCCAAGGAGCAGGCCAACGACATCACCGACGGCCAGCGCGTCCAGATCGAGACCGACCGGTTCTCCGGCGGCGGTCAACCCGGTGACATCTCCCAGCAGCAGGGCACCAAGGTCGACGCCGACCTCTCGGTCGCCCAGCAGGACGCGCTGCTGGGCTGGCTGAACTCCGAGGAGGACCGGCTCTCCGACGAGGAGCAGGGCACCGAGGACGACGCCGCCGCGCTGCGCCGGCGCCTGGCCGGGGTGCTCGACAACCTCCCGGAGCTGCTCAAGGCGCACCTGGAGAAGCTGCTCGCGATCGAACAGCGCATCGTCGAGGGCCACGACGACGCGGAACGGGTCGCCGAGGTCGACCGGGCAAGCGAGACCGAGCGCATGCAGCTGGAGGACTCGTTGCGGCGGCTCGCGAAGTCGCTGCACGGCGCGCTGACCCACCGCAGACGGGTCTCGCCGCGGGGCCGCATCGACTCGGCCCGCACCATGCGCAAGAACATGCGCTACGACGGCGTCCCGTTCTCCCCGGTCACCGTGCAGCGCCAGGAGGACAAGCCGCGCCTGGTGGTGCTGGCCGACGTGTCGCTGTCGGTCCGGGCCACCGCGCGGTTCACCCTGCACCTGGTGCACGGTCTGCAGGACCTGTTCGGCCAGGTGCGCTCGTTCGCGTTCGTGGCCGACCTGGTCGAGGTGACCGACCTGTTCGCCGACCACCCCGTCGAGCACGCCCTCGGGCTGATCTTCGGGGGCGACCAGCTCGACGTCGACGCCAACTCCAACTACGGCCTGGCCTTCGGCCAGTTCCTGGAGGACCACGGCTCGGCGGTCACCCGCCGGACGACGGTGCTGGTGCTCGGCGACGGCCGCGGGAACGGCAACGACCCCAACATGGAGGCGTTCGTCGAGATCACCCGCCGGGCCCGGGAGACGATCTGGCTGACCCCGGAGCCGCGGTACTCGTGGGGGCTCGGCCGCTGCGACCTGCCCGCCTACGCCGAGTACTGCGACCGCGTCCGCGTGGTCCGGGACCTGTCCGGTTTCGAGGCGACCACGAACGAGATGGCCGGCGAGCTGATCGGCCGCTGACCCCGGCCCACGTCTCCCGGTGCGCACGAGCGGGCCGTTCGCACGAACCTTTCGTACGAACGGCCCGTTCGTGCGACACCTCGGGTCAGCGCTCGACCACGATCTTCCCGACGGTGCCGCCGGACTCGATGAGCCGGTGCGCCTCCCGCAGCGACGCCGCGGTCAGCCCCTGCAGGCGCCGCGTCTCGGTGGTCCGCAGCTCGCCTGCGTCCACGAGCCGGGACACCTCGTCCAGGATCTCCCGCTGCACCGTCGAGCCCGGTTCCGACAGCGGCCGGGTGAACATCAGCTCCCAGTGCCAGGCCTGCGACTTCGTCTTCAGCGGGAGCGTGTCCAGGCCCTCCGGCTCGTCGATGGCGACGACGATCCCGCGCGGGGTCATCAGCTCCGCGTAGGCCTCGACGTTGCCCGCCGACACCGGCGAGAACACGTACTGCACGCCGTCCGGGGCGACCTCGCGCACCGTGCCGACGAGGTCGTGGTGGTCGGCGACCGCGTGCGCACCCATCTGCCGCGCCCAGTCCGCGGACTCCGTGCGGGAGGCGGTGCCGACCAGCGTCAGCCCGGTGCGCCGGCCGAGCTGCAGGACCATCGACCCGACCCCGCCCGCGGCGGACACGACGAGCAGCGTCCCGGTGGTGTCGGCGGTGACGCGCAGGTGGTCGTGCAGGCACTCCCACGCGGTGATCGAGGTCAGCGGCAGCGCGGCCGCGGCGGCGAAGTCCAGGGTCGACGGCTTGCGCCCGACGATGCGGGAGTCGACGAGCTGGCGGTGGGCGTTGCTGCCGGGCCGGTCGATCGCGCCGGCGTAGTAGACCTCGTCGCCGGGGGCGTACCCCTGCACCCGGTCGCCCACCTCGACGACGACGCCCGCGGCGTCGAAGCCGAGGACCTTCGGCCCGTCGGCCGCGTCGAACGACGAGCGGACCTTGCCGTCCACCGGGTTCACCGAGACGGCGCGGACGTCGACGAGCAGGTCGTGCGGGCCGGGCGCACCGACCTCGATCTCGGCGTCGACGAGGCACTCGGGGTCGTCGACGGGCAGCGGTCGGGGCGCCACGACGGCGGGTACGGAAGCCATGACCGGACGCTATCCGCCCCACCGGGCCGCCGCCCGCCGCACCGATGACCCCGGCTGGGCCGATCGGCCGATTTCGTGCCGCCGCAGGGGCGGCCCGGAGTACGATCGGGCGTCCCCTTCGGGAAGGAGGGCCGGATGTCGGACAGTGGCGGAGCGGTCCTCCGGATCGTCGGTCGCGTGTGCACCGCGCTGTGGGGCTACACGCCGGGCGTGATCCCGGCGATGGTCGCCACGATGGGCAGCGGGCCCGCGCTGCGCTGGTTCGCGGTCAACTTCCCGCGCTTCCTGGTCACCCTGCGCGTGCTGGGCCCCGTGCGCACCCACCTCGCCGGGCTCACGATCTCCCTGGTGAACGGGTGCACGTACTGCGCCTACGGTCGTGCGCACGCCCTGGAACTGATCCACCTGCGCGACCGGGACCTGCTGTTCCCGCTCGACGCCCGCACCCTCGAGAGCTGGAGCGGGCTGTCCCGCCGCGAGATCGGGCTGCGGCTGCGCGGTGTGCTCGAGGAGGCCGGGATGCACGCCGAGGTGATCTGGGTGGACCGCACCCTGGCCCTGCTCGACGGCGCCCCGCCCGTCGACGCCGACGAGCGCCGCATCGCCCACCTGTGCCGGATGGTCGGCACCATGAACGCGATCGCCGTCGCCGCGGGGACCGTCCCGGACGGCGCCCACGACCCGGTCAACAAGGACGCTGCGCTGAAGGCCCGGCTGCTCGCCGCCCAGGGCGCCTGAGCATCCCGACCGGCACCGGGGCCCACCCCCACCGTCCGGACGGGGAGGGACCCGGCCGTCGGACGTGGTGCGGCGTGCCCGCGACCGCCTAGCGTGGAGCGGGCCCCCGCACGCACAGGAGCGATCCATGATCGGAACCGACCGGCTCTCCAACGACCTCGCCGGCTGGCTGGACCGCACCCTGGTGCAGCCCGGGATCCTGCCGGCCGAGCGTTTCGAGGAGGCGTTCGTCGCCTGCGTCGCGAGCGCCGCGAAGGACCCCGACCTCCCGGACGACGCGTGGCTCGCCTTCTACCGCAACACCCTCGACGCGCTGGCCGGTGAGCCCGAGCCCGGCGGCACCAACGCCGAGATGGCCCCGGTGCACGCCCGCGCCCGCTCCCTCGTGCTGGGCGAGGAGGTGCTGGAGCTCGGCTGCTGCTTCGGCTTCCTGTCGCTGCAGCTGGCCCGCGACGGCCACCGCGTCACCGCCACCGACCTGACCGGCGGCACCGTCGACCTGCTGACCCGGATGGCGCCGCAGCTCGGCGCCGACGTCGAGACCCACGTCGCCGACGCGCGTGCCGTCGCCCTGCCCGACGGCTGCGCGGACACCGTGTTCGCCGTGCACCTCGTCGAGCACCTGTCCGAGTCCGACGGCGACGAGGTCGTCGGCGAGATGCTGCGCCTGGCCCGGCGACGGGTGGTCGTCGCCGTCCCGTTCGAGGACGAGCCGAACCCCGCCTGGGGTCACGTCCGGGTCTTCGACGAGCGCGTCCTGACCCGGATCGGGGAGCGCACCGGCCATCCGTTCACGGTGTCCGAGCACCACGGCGGCTGGCTGGTGATCGACCTCTGAGCAGGGCGTGGGTGAGGGCCTCCAGCGGCCCGCGGTCGTGGCGGCGCAGCCACCACCCCGCCGTCGCGGCCGACCCGGCGACGACGAGGACCCACACCCCGACCACCGCCCCGGTCCGCAGCGGCGCCGCGACACCGGCGAGCGCCCCGGCCACGCCGAGCCCCCAGGCGCCGAACAGCACCGCGGACACGACGTTCTGGCCGACGTAGCAGCTCATCGCGGTCCGGCCGAGCGCGATGAGCCCGCGCCGCACCGGACCGGCCGGGCCGCGCAGCCGGGCCAGGACCTCCGGGACCAGGCCGAGCAGCCCCAGCGCGACCAGCGGGGCGACCAGGTAGCGCTCGACGAGGAACCACGGGTCACCGCCGAGCGTGGTGAACACCGTGAGCAGCGCGCCGGCGACGCCGCTGCCGATCAGCCGTCGGCGCAGGGTGGTCGCACCGGCGTCGAACAGCCCGGCGCGCAGCAGCGCGGACCCGGCCAGGAACAGCACCACCGCCGACGGGACGATCAGCACGAGCTCGACCCGGTACAGCAGCGGGTCGGCCAGCCGTGCGGCCACCTGCCCGGTCCAGGTCGCCGGGTACGGCGGGAGCGGCACGCCGGCGCCGGTGCTCCCGGCCGTCGCGGCGGTCGCACCACCCACCAGCAGCACCGTGACCGCCCCGGCGACGCCGGCGGCCGCCACCCGCACCCGCGACGACCGCCCCACCAGCCACGCGACGAGCACCGAGGCGATCGCGTAGCCCATCAGCACGTCGAACTCGAAGACCAGCACGTAGTGCAGCAGTCCCTCGGTGAACAGGATCGCGGCGCGGGCGAGGTGGCGGCCCGGCCACCGCAGGCCGCGACGCGCCGCGGAGCGGTACTGCAGCTCCATCCCGATCCCGAACAGCAGCGTGAGCAGCGCGAGGAACTTCCCGTTCGCGACGGCGCGGAGCACGGTGTCGAGCCACCAGCCCCCGGCGAAGCCGGCGAACACCGCGCCCGGCCCGCGCGGGTCGGCGAACACCCAGACGTTCGTCGCGAAGGTCCCGGCGATCGCGAGGCCACGGAGCACGTCCGGGGCGGTGAGGCGGTCACCGGACACCGGTGCGCTCCCGGTCCCCGCTGCCGGGGAAGACGGTCGCCCACAGCGGGCCCACGACGAACCAGATCCCGGCGACCAGCGACGCCGTCGCGAGCCAGGACCACATCGGGTCCTCCGGCCAGGCGCCCGGCGCCGGGAACGCGCGGCCGCCGGCCACCGACAGCAGGACCAGCACCGCCGCCGTGACGACCCAGGCGGCGACGACCTTGCCGTACTCGCGCCACTCGTACCGCGTCCGGGCGACCCCGCCCCGGGGCGGGCGCACCGGTGCCGGGCCGCCCGCGAAGCGGTGGGCGACCCGGACGTCGGCCCACCGCACCAGCGAGTGCCCGAACGCGACGGTGATCCCGAGGTAGAGCGCGGCGAGCCCGTGCACCCGCGACGGTGCGCCGCCGGTCGCCAGGTCCAGCGTCGAGGCGGTGACCAGCACGAGGTCCATCAGCGGCACCCCCAGCAGCAGCACCGCCCCCAGGCCCCGGCGGCGCAGCACGTAGCGCGCCCCCAGCCCGGCCAGCAGGAACACCCAGAACCCGATCTCGGCACCGACGATCAGCCACAGCAGCGGCTCGGCGAACAAGGACTCCCCCATGGCCGGTGATCGTGCCGACCCGGCCGCGGTGACGCGTCCGGCGTGCGACCGATCCGCGCGTACCACCTTCGACGGACGCCGCGCGGGCGCCGGCCGTGCTGGGATGGGGTGTGATCACGTACCTGGTGAACCGCGACGGCGGCGCACCCTCGGTGCTGCGGGACGCCGGTACCGGCGTGGTGTGGTTCGTGGTCGGGCTGCTGCTGATCTGGGCGCTGCCCGACGCCGGGATCGCCTGGGCGGGCGCGGACACCGGGGCGACGACGGCGTCGCTGCTGGTCATGGGGCTGGGCTGCGCCGCGTCGGCGGTGCGCCGGATCGGGGTGCCCGCCGGCCTGCTGGTCGGCACGGCGGCCCTGGTCGCGGGCCCCGTCCTGGGTGGCCGCACCGAGATCGGGACGGTGCTCGTGTTCACCGACCTGCTCTACTGCGCCGTGGTGTTCCCGCCACGGCGCACCGCGCGTGCGGTGGCCGTCGCCGCCGGTGGGGTCGCCACCGTCCTCGGTGTCGCCGCGCTGCTCGTGGCGGGCACCCGCACCGGCACCTACGCCGTGCTCAACCTGACGCTGGTGGTCGGGCTCCCGCTGGTCTGGGGGCTGGAGGTGCGCCGGTTCCGGGACCTGGCGGCGGTCGAGCGGGAACGGGCCGTCGCGGCGGAGCGGACGGCGGCCCGGGAGCGGGACGCCGCCGTCGCCGCGGAACGTGCCCGGATGGCCCGCGACCTGCACGACGTCGTCGCCGGGCGGCTGTCGGCGATCGCGCTGCAGTCCGAGGCGGCACTGCAGCCCGGCGCCGACCCCGCGCTGGTCCGGCGGGTGCTGGGGACGGTGCGGTCCTCCGGCGTCGCCGCGCTCGGGGAGATGCGCACGATGATCGGGCTGCTGCGCGACGGCGACACCGCCGACCCGCCCGGGGCTCCCGCCCGGCTGTCCGAGGTCGACACCCTGCTCGGCGAGGCCCGCGCCGCCGGTCTGTCCCCCGTCCTGTGCGACGGGCGCGGTGCGGCCCCGCTGCCCGCCCCGGTCGACCTCGCCGGGTACCGGATCGTGCAGGAGTCGCTGACCAACGCGGCGAAGCACGCGCCCGGCTCGGACGTGACGGTGCGCCTCGCCGTCACCCCCGGCACCGACGGCACCCCGCGCCGAGTGGCACACCAGGCACGCGGCCCGGCCCCGTCCGGGTCCGTGGTGTGCCACTCGACGAGCCGGCTGCTCGTCGAGGTGCGCAACGGCCCCGGCCGGCGTCCCGCGGCGGGCCCGGGGCTGCACGGCGGCACCGGGCTCGACGGGCTGCGCGAGCGCGCCCGGGCCGTCGGCGGCACCCTGCACGCGGGCCCCGACCACGACGGCTGGCTGGTCCGGGCCGACCTGCCCCTGGGCCCGGCACCGGCCTCGGACCCGACCCTGGACATCCGCACCGGCACCGGCACCGGCACCGGCACCGGCGAGGAGGTGGGGCGGTGACCATCCGGGTGGTCGTCGCCGACGACCAGGAGGCCGTCCGCACCGGGCTGGTGCTGATCCTCGGCTCGGCACCGGACATCGACGTCGTCGCCGAGGTCGCCGACGGGCTCGCCGCGGTGCGGGCCGCCGCCGAGCACCGGCCCGACGTGGTGCTGATGGACATCCGGATGCCCGGCATCGACGGCATCGAGGCCACCCGGCGGATCACCGGGAGCAGGCCCACCGGAACGGGCGCCGGCACCGCGGCGGGGGCCACGCAGGTCCTGGTCCTGACCACGTTCGACCTCGACGAGCTCGTCGACGGCGCGCTCGCGGCGGGTGCCGGCGGGTTCCTGCTCAAGTCGGTCGACGCGGCCCGGCTCACCGACGGGGTCCGGGCCGTCGCCCGCGGCGAGGGCGTGCTGGCGCCGGAGGTGACCCGGCGGGTGATCCGCCGCTACGCGGGGGCGCCGCGGCCGTCGTCGGTGCCGGGGCTGGAGAGGCTCACCGCACGCGAGACCGACGTGCTCGCTGGGCTGGGCCGCGGGCTGTCCAACGCGGAGCTGTCCGCGGAGCTGATGATCTCGGAGGGGACGACGAAGACGCACGTCTCGCGCGTCCTCGCGAAGCTGGGCCTGCGCTCCCGCACCCAGGCCGCGATCGCCGCCCAGGAGGCGGGGCTGGTCCGTCCCGGGCCCTGACACGACCACGGCCCGCGCCCCGGGGAGGGACGCGGGCCGTGGGTGCGCGGGTCAGCGCGCGCCGTGCGCGGTCTCCAGGGCGCGGCGGGTCAGCACCTGCACCAGGTGGGTGCGGTAGGCGACCGACCCGTGGGTGTCGGCGGGCGGCTCGGCACCCTCGGCGGCCAGCGCGGCCGCCTCGGCGATGCTCTTCCCCTCCGCCAGCGCCCGCTCGGTGGCGGACGCCCGCAGCGCGGTCGAGCCCATGTTGACCAGGCCGATGCGGTCGTCGGACACGGCGACGGCGACGATCGCCCAGTCGTTGCTGCGACGGGTGAACTTCTCGTACGCCCAGCCCTTGTCCCCGCAGCGCGGGATCCGGATCTCGACGATCAGCTCGTCGGGCTCGCGGACCGTGGTGAACACGCCGGTGTAGAACTCGCCGATCGGCACGGTCCGCTTCCCGCGCGGCCCCTGCAGGACGACGGTGGCGTCCAGCGCGAGCAGCGCGGCGGGCAGGTCCGCGGCCGGGTCGGCGTGGGCGACGGTGCCGCCCAGCGTGCCCCGCGCCCGGATCTGCGGGTCGCCGACGGTGCGGGCGACGGCCCCGAGCAGCGGGACCTCCTTCGCGACCTCGGCCGAGTCGACCACGTCGCGGTGCTTGGTCGCCGCACCGACGGCGAGCTCGTCGCCCTCGACGCGGATGTAGCTCAGCTCCGGCAGCCGGCCGATGTCGATCAGGAACTCCGGCGCGCCGAGGCGCACCTTCATGACCGGGATCAGGGAGTGGCCGCCGGCCAGGACGCTGGCGTCCTCGCCCTTCTCGGCGAGCAGCGCGATGGCATCGTCGAGGGTGTCGGGGCGGGCGTAGTCGAACGCGAGGGGGATCATGCGCCGGCCTCCCCACGGGAGAAGGCGGGCGCGGTGCGCAGCGCGTCGGACTCGGCCTCGGCCTTCTGCGCGGCGTCCGGGTCCTTGCCCGCGGCGACGAGCACGGCGCGCACGATGTTGTGGTAACCGGTGCAGCGGCAGAGGTTGCCCTCCAGGCCCTCACGGACCTTCCGCTCGTCCAGGTCGTCGTCGTGGCTGATCAACGACACCGCGGACATGACCATGCCCGGGGTGCAGAAGCCGCACTGCAGCCCGTGCTCGGACCGGAACGCCGCGGTGACCGGGTGCTCGGGGCGGCCCTCGGACGCGCCGTCGAGCCCCTCCATGGTGGTGACCGACTGCTGGTCGGCCTGCACCGACAGCACGGTGCACGACTTGACCGCGTCGCCGTCGAGCAGCACGGTGCACGCACCGCAGGACGTGGTGTCGCAGCCGATGTTGGTGGCCTTCAGCCCGACGGTCTCCCGCAGGTAGTGCGCGAGCAGCTGGCGGGGCTCCACGTCGGCGCTGGTGGGCTCACCGTTGACGGTGATCTCGACCTTCACTTGGAGGCCTCCTGGATGGCTTCCCAGACCCGCATCGGGGTGAGGGGCATGTCGATGTGCGTGACGCCGAGGTGGGACAGGGCGTCGATGACCGCGCTCTGGGTGGCGGGGGTGGAGCCGATCGTCCCGGCCTCGCCGATGCCCTTGTAGCCCATCGGGTTGACCGGCGTCGGGGTCGTCATCTCGACCAGGTCGAAGCTGGGCAGCTCGGCCGCCGACGGGATGCCGTAGTCGGCGAAGGTCCCGGTGAGCGGCTGGCCCTCCTCGTCGTACATGACCTCCTCGAGCAGCGCCTGCGCGATGCCCTGGGCGATCCCGCCGTGCCGCTGCCCGTCGCAGAGCAGCGGGTTGAGGATGGGACCCGCGTCGTCGACGGCGATGATCTTCTCGACCGTCACCTTGCCGGACTCGGTGTCGACCTCGACGACGCAGACGTGCGCGCCGAACGGGAAGGTCGGCTTCTTGCCGTCCCAGGTGGTGTCGACCTTGAGCTGCTCGGCGGCGGCCAGCTCCGCCAGCGTGACCGACTTCGCGCCGGGGACGCCCTTGACGGTGATCGCGGCGTTCGCCGGGTCGAGCTCCAGGTCCTCGACGCTCGCCTCGAGCAGGTCGGCCGCGCGCTGCTTGGCCAGGTCGATCAGCTCGGCCGAGGCCTGGTGCACCGCGACGCCGCCGGTCTGCAGCGACCGCGACCCCATGGTGCCGCCGCCGCGCGGGACGAGGTCGGTGTCGCCGTGCTTGACGGTGATCTTCTCGATCGGGACGCCGAGCTGGTCGGACGCGAGCATCGCCCACGCCGTCGCGTGCCCCTGGCCGTGCGGGGAGGTGCCGGTCAGCACCGTCACCGAGCCGTCGGGGTGGACCTCGACCGAGGCGTCCTCGGCGAACGCGCCACCACCGGTGATCTCGACGTAGGAGGACACGCCGATGCCGATCTGGCGGGCGTCGCCGGACTCGCGGCGGGCCTTCTGCTCGGCGCGCAGCCGGTCGTAGCCGGCGTTCTCCAGGGCGAGGTCGATGGCCTTGGCGTACTCGCCGGAGTCGTACTCCACCCCGCCCTTGGTCTGGAACGGGAACCGGTCCGGGGCGACGACGTTGAGCTTGCGGACCTCGGCCGGGTCCTTGCCGATCTCGGCCGCGAACAGGTCCATCGCACGCTCGATCGCGGCGGTCGCCTCGGGGCGGCCGGCGCCGCGGTAGGCGGCGACCGAGGTCGTGTTGGTGACGACGGCCTTCGCGCGGGAGTCGACGTGCTCGATGTCGTAGGTGCCGGGCGCCATCATCCGCGTGAACATCGGCAGGAAGGTGCCCAGGCGCGGGTAGGCGCCGAGATCCTGCACGACGTCGAGCCGGTAGTGGGTGACCTTGCCCGCGCGGGTGCCGCCGATCGTGACGGTCTGGCGCTGGGCGCGGCCCTGCACCATGCCGGTCATGTTCTCGGAGCGGGACTCGTTCCAGCGGACCGGACGGCCCTGCTGCCGGGCGAGCCACGCGACGAGGGCGAACTCGGGGTCGGACCCGATCTTCGCGCCGAAGCCGCCGCCGACGTCCGGCAGGACGACCCGCACCTTCTCCTTGTCCAGACCCAGCCAGCCGGCGATCTCGTCGCGGCCGCCCTGGGCGTTCTGGTTGGACATGTAGACGGTGACGCGGTCGCCCTCCCAGAAGGCGCTCGCGGCGCGGGTCTCCAGCGGGGCCGCGGCCAGGCGCTGGTTCACCAGGTCCCGGGTGACGACGACCTCGCAGCCGTCGAAGAACGAGGCGTCCTGCTCCTCGTCGTGCCCGTAGGCGGCCGCGGTGTTGGTCCCGGCCTCCGGGAACAGCAGCGTCTCGTCGCGGGCGGCGGCCAGCGGGTCGATCACCACGTCCAGGGGCTCGTACTCGACGTCGACCAGCTCGGCCGCGTCCTCACCCTGGTAGAACTCCTCGGTGAGGACCGCGGCGACCGGCTCGCCGACGAACCGCACGCGGTCGGTCGCGAGGAACGGGCGGGTCATGGCCTTGTTCGCGCCCGGGAACAGCAGCGCCGGTGTGATGTCGAGGTCGGCCCCGGTGACGACGGCGACGACGCCGGGCGACGCGAGCGCCGCCGAGGTGTCGATCGAGGTGATCGTCGCGTGGGCGAGCGGGGAGCGGACGAGCGTCAGGTGCAACGCCCCGGTCAGCCGCTCCTCGGTCAGGTCGTCGGTGTAGGTCGCGCCGCGCGTGAGGAAGACCGGATCCTCGGTGCGGACGACGCGGGTGCCCAAGATGCTCATCGGACGCGAGCGTATACATCTCGACCGGCCTGTGCGATGCAGACCACAGCGCCCGATCCCCAGGTCAGGGCACCCTTCGCGGAGCGACGCGCGGGCGGATCACCGCATCTGCGGCACGCCGGGGGCCGGTCGGCCCCGACCTCGGATCTGTTGAGATCGCATCCATCTCGTATCCAAGGACCGGCGAGGGTCAGTCGCGTTCGTCCCACCACGGCCGTACGGCCCACAGCGCCGAGACCGGGCCGTGCCCGGCGCCCAGTGGGTAGGCGTGGCGGACCGCCTCGACGATGTAGCGCTTCCCGAACCGGACCGCCGCCTCCAGCTCCATCCCGCGGGCGAGCCCGGACGCGATCGCGGCGGCCAGGGAGTCCCCGCCGCCGTGGGTGTGGCCGGTGTCGAAGCGCGGGCCGGGCAGCTCGACGGCGGTCTCGCCGTCGTAGAGCAGGTCCAGGCAGCCGTCGGTGTCCTCGGCGAGGTGGCCGCCCTTCACCAGGACCGCGCGCGGGCCGAGCGCGTGCAGCGCCTTCGCCGCGGCGTACTGGCCCGCGCGGTCGTGGACGTCGTGCTCGACGAGCAGTCGGATCTCGTCGAGGTTCGGGGTGACCAGCGTGGCCCGCGGGAACAGCGTGTGCCGGTAGGCGTCCAGCGCCTCGGCGGCCAGCAGCGGGTCCCCGTGCATCGAGGCCGCGACCGGGTCGACGACGAACGGCGTGGCCAGACCGGCGCCGATGCCGCATCCGTCGCAGGCCCGCGCGACGGCCTCGATGATCTCGGCGTTCGCGAGCATCCCGGTCTTCGCGGCCTGCAGCCCGATGTCGGAGGCGACCGTGGAGATCTGCCCGGCGATCGTGTCGACCGGGATCGTGTGCACGCCGGTGACGCCCACCGAGTTCTGCACGGTCACCGCGCAGACGGCGAGGCAGCCGTGCACCCCGCAGGCGGCGAAGGTGCGCAGGTCCGCGGCGATGCCCGCGCCGCCGCCGGAGTCGGTCCCGGCGATCGTCATGACCCGCGGGGGTGTGGTGCCGACGGTGGGTTCCATGGACGTGTCCTCCCTGGCCGGCATTACCCGGCCGGTACGCGGTCGGCGACGCCGGTCCGGTGGGACCCGGCCGCCCTCTCAGCCCGCCTGCTCCGCGAGCTCCCGCGTCGTGCGTGGTCGCCGACGACGGTAGACGGTGCCGGGGCCGCGGGTGGGATCCCCGCGGCCCCGGCGGTGCACGTCCCGGTCCGGGCCTCAGTCCGTGGCGGAGATCGGCAGGTACACCCGGCCGCCCTCGTCCCGGAACTCCCCGGACTTCTCCGCCATCCCGGCCTCGATCGCCTCCACACTGGTCAGCCCGTGCGCCTCGGCGTAGTCCCGGACGTCCTGGGTGATCTTCATCGAGCAGAACTTCGGCCCGCACATCGAGCAGAAGTGCGCCGTCTTCGCGGGCTCGGCCGGCAACGTCTCGTCGTGGTAGGCGGTCGCGGTGTCCGGGTCGAGCGAGAGCGCGAACTGGTCACGCCAGCGGAACTCGAACCGGGCCTGCGAAAGCGCGTCGTCGCGGGCCTGGGCGTGCGGGTGGCCCTTGGCCAGGTCCGCGGCGTGCGCGGCGATCTTGTAGCTGATCACCCCGACCTTGACGTCGTCGCGGTTCGGCAGTCCCAGGTGCTCCTTGGGCGTGACGTAGCAGAGCATCGCGGTCCCGGCCTCGGCGATGCGGGCCGCGCCGATCGCGGAGGTGATGTGGTCGTAGCCGGGCGCGATGTCGGTGGCCAGCGGGCCGAGGGTGTAGAACGGCGCCTCGTCGCACCACTCCTCCTCCAGCCGCACGTTCTCGACGATCTTGTCCATCGGGACGTGGCCGGGACCCTCGATCATGACCTGCACGTCGTGGCCGCGGGCGATCCTCGTCAGCTCGCCGAGGGTGGCGAGCTCGGCGAGCTGGGCCTCGTCGTTCGCGTCGGCGATCGAGCCGGGGCGCAGGCCGTCGCCGAGGGAGAACGTGACGTCGTAGCGGCGCAGGATCTCGCACAGCTCGTCGAAGTGGGTGTAGAGGAACGACTCGGCGTGGTGCGCCAGGCACCACGCGGCCATGATCGACCCGCCGCGGGAGACGATCCCGGTGACCCGCTTCGCGGTGAGCGGCACGTGGCGCAGCAGCACGCCGGCGTGCACGGTCATGTAGTCCACGCCCTGCTCGCACTGCTCGAGCACGGTGTCGCGGTAGACCTCCCAGCTCAGGGCGGCCGGGTCACCGTTCACCTTCTCCAGGGCCTGGTAGATCGGGACGGTGCCGATGGGGACCGGCGAGTTGCGCAGGATCCACTCGCGGGTCTCGTGGATGTCCCGGCCCGTCGACAGGTCCATCACGGTGTCGGCACCCCACCGCGTCGCCCACACCATCTTCTCCACCTCCTCGGCGATCGAGGAGGTCACCGCGGAGTTGCCGATGTTGGCGTTGACCTTGGTGAGGAACCGCTTGCCGATGATCATCGGCTCGCACTCGGGGTGGTTGCGGTTGGCCGGGATCACGGCCCGGCCGCGGGCGACCTCGGCGCGGACGAGCTCCGCGTCGCACCGCTCGCGGACGGCGATGTAGGCCATCTCGGGGGTGACGATCCCGGCCCGCGCCCAGGACATCTGGGTCCCCGGCTCCCGCGACCCGACCCACGGCTCCCGCAGCCGGGGCAGCCCGGCGTGCAGGTCGACGGTCGCGTCGGAGTCGGTGTACGGGCCGGAGGTGTCGTAGACGTCGTGGTGCTCGCCGTTGGAGAGCGGGATCCGCCGGACCGGGACGGTGATGCCGTCGGGTCCGGGGATCCAGGCCTTGGCCGACCCCTGGATCGGGCCGGTGGTGACCTGCTGCGGGCGCACTGGTGCCGTTGTCATGACAGTCCTCCCTGGCCGGCATTACCCGGCCGGTTCTGCGGTCGGCGACCGGCGAGTCGCCCTCTCAGCCCCGCGCGACGGAGCTCCCGCGTGTTCAGTTGGTCGTGCACCCGCACCGTAGGCACCGTCCGGCGACGCGCACCAGCCCCTCACCCGGCTGCGAGGAATGATCACAGGAGGTATCGGGTTCTCCACCGTTATGACGCAGAACGCTGAGCTCTCCCCGACCGACTGGGTCCGCGAGCAGACCGAGAAGATCCTCGAGAACGGCACCACCGAGGGCGTCACGGTCATGGACCGTCCGATCATCCTGGTCACGACGACCGGCGCGAAGTCCGGCAAGCAGCGCTACGTGCCGGTGATGCGCGTCGAGCACGGCGGCTCCTACGCGATGATCGCGTCCAAGGGCGGCACCCCGGAGCACCCGGCCTGGTACCACAACGTCGTCGCGAACCCGCAGGTCCAGGTGCAGGACGGTACGCAGACCGGCACCTTCGTCGCCCGCGAGGTCACCGGGGACGAGCGCCAGGAGTGGTGGGACCGCTCCGTCGACGCCTACCCGCCCTACGCCGAGTACCAGGAGAAGACCTCCCGGATCATCCCGGTGTTCGTGCTGGAGCCCGCGAGCTGAGCCCGGCGCCCGCGCTCCCGGTCCGCACCGGGCGCGCGGGCGGCCCCTCAGGCCGCGGCGACGCCGTGCGCGGGCTCGACCCGTCCGGCGCGGCGCATCGGCCCCACCGAGGCGACCACGGCGACGGCGACCACCACGGCGGCCAGCCCGCCGAGCTGGCCCAGCGGCAGCGCCGTCACCGAGCCGATGCCGGTCGCCCGCAGCGCCAGCAGGCCGTAGACACCGCCCAGCACGACGCCGAGCACCGCCGCGACCGCACCGGCGAGTGCCGCCTCGAACGCCACCGCCCGCCGGGCCGCGGCCCGCGACAGACCGAGCGTGCGCAGCAGCGCGATCTCCCGGGTCCGCTCGCTGACCGACAGCGCGAGGGTCACCCCGACCCCCACGACGGCGACGAGCAGCGTGATCCCGACCAGCCCCAGCCCGACCCCGCGGACCGCCCCGACCGCGGACTCGGTCTGCTCCCGCAGCTCCGGGGTGAACGTGACGGGCGCCTCGCCCGCGGCCCGCACCACCGCCGTACGCACCGCGACCGGGTCGGCCCCCGGCGCCGGGTCGACGAGCACCGTGCCGTCGGACACCCTCGCGGTCAGCCCGGGCTCGGCGTCGAGCCGGGCCACGAGCGTCGCGGCCTCGGCGTCGTCGCCGGCGAACACGACGACGTCGGCCGGGTAGTTCCGTTCGATCGACGCCGTCGCGTCGGCCGAGGCGCCGGCCACGGCCACCAGCAGCGCCGCGGTCAGGCCCACGCCCAGTGACAGCACCGTCGTCATCGCCGCGGTGCGCCGCGACATCCGCCGCGCGTTGCCCACCGCGATCCGGCCCGGTGCCCAGCGTGCGACGACCGGCGCCACCAGCGCCGCCGCCCCGGACACCACGAACGGCCCGGTCACCACGAGCGCCGCGAACACCAGCATCCCGGACAGCGCGGCCAGCGCCGTCCCCGCCAGCGGGCTCCCCATGCCCACCCCGGCGACGGCGAGGACCACGGCCAGGACGAGCGCGACCGCGGCGAGCGGCAGCCGTACCCGGGCCCGCGGTGCACGGGCCCCGCTCGCGTCCGCCGCGCCGAGCGCCACCACCGGCGGGGTCCGCCCGGCGGCGAGCGCCGGGGCCAGCGCGGCCGCCACCGTCACGAGGACCGCCAGCAGTACGCACCCCGCGAGCCGCCCCCACGGCACCACGAGCGCCGGGGCGTCCAGCCCGGCCGCGCCCGCCGCCGCGAGGACGGCCCACCCGCCCGCGACGGCCACGAGCGCCCCGGCGACCCCCGCGACCAGCCCGGTGAGCGCCGCCTCGACCAGCACCGACCGCGTCACCTGCCCGCGGCCCGCGCCGACGCAGCGCAGCAGCGCCAGCTCACGGGCACGGCGGGCCAGGACGATCCGGAACGTCGAGGCGACCACCACGGCCGCGGCGACCAGCGCCAGCCCGACGAACACCGACAGCCCGGCGAGCAGCGCGTCCGCCGACGCCGAGGCCGACGCCAGGTCCTCGGTGCGCTGGTCGTCGGCGGTCCGGACACCGGTGACGCCCGGGACGGCGGCGAGCGCGGCCGGGTCCGGGTCCCCCGCGACGGCGGTCCGGTGGCCGGACAGACCGGCGGCGGCCGGGTCGTCGTCGCGCACGACGAGCACGTCGCCGTACCCGGAACGGACCGGCACCACGCCGGTGACGGTCAGCGTGCGGTCGCCGAGGCCGACGGTGGCGCCGGGGACGAGCCCGGTGCGCTCCGCAGTGACCGCCCCGATCAGTGCCTCCCCCGGCCCGGACGGCAGGCGACCGGCCGTCACCGGCTCCGGTCCCTGCAGCGGCCCGGTCATCGGGTCGGTGCTCAGCAGCCAGCTACCGCTCGCACCACCCGCGACGACGGCGGCCGGCCCCGACCGGGCGGTCGACACCCCGGTCACCCCGGGCACCGCGCGCAGCCGCTCCTCCAGCCCCGTGGTGGCGGCCCCGTCGGAGGTGTCGGTCTCCACGGCGAACGTCGCGCCCGCGGGCACCGAGGACGTGCTCCCGACGAGGTCGGCGCGCAGGCTCGCGGTCAGCAGCACCGCACCGGCGGCGAACACCGTCGCCACCAGCACGGCCAGTCCGGTCAGCAGCAGCCGGCGCGGGCTGCGCCGGGCACCGGCGACCGCGGCACGGGTGGCGGGGTTCACCGGGTCACCGGCCCGGTGGCCGTGACGTCGGACAGGGCGGGGTCGTCGGCGCCGGTCAGCGCGCCCATCGCGGACAGCACCCGGTCCGGGGTGGGCCGGTCCAACCGGCCGGCGGCACGGCCGTCGCGCAGCAGCAGGACCTGGTCCGACGCGGAGGCGGCGATCGGGTCGTGGGTGACCATGACGACGGTCTGGCCGTAGTCGTCGACGCAGGCCCGCAGCAGACCCAGCAGTTCGCGCCCGGAACGCGTGTCGAGCGCACCGGTCGGCTCGTCGGCGACGACGATCTCCGGGCGGCCGAGCAGCGCCCTGGCCACCGCGACGCGCTGACGCTGCCCGCCGGACAGCTCCGAGGGCAGGTGGGTGAGCCGGTCGGCGATGCCGAGCCGTTCGACGAGCTCGGCCCGCCAGGCGTGGTTCGGCCTGCGCCCGGCCAGGGAGGCGGCCAGGTCGATGTTCTCGCCCGCGGTGAGGTGCGGCAGCAGGTTGCCGTCCTGGAAGACGAAGCCCATCCGGTCGCGCCGGACGCGGGTCAGCGCGGTGTCGTCGAGGCTCCCGAGGTCGGTCCCGCCCAGCAGCACCTGCCCGGACGTGGGCCGGTCCAGCCCGGCCAGGCAGTGCAGCAGTGTCGACTTGCCCGATCCGCTCGGGCCCATCACCGCGGTGAACCGCCCCGCGGGCAGCCACAGGGTGACGCCGTCGAGCGCGCGGACCGTGGCGCGCCCCCGCCCGTAGGTGCGCACCAGGTTCACCGTCGCCGCGGCGACCTGCGACGGCACGTCGGCCGGATTCCTCAACCCCTCGATCATGACGACGAGGCTGCCGCTCGACGGGGGTCCGGGGCATCGGCCCGTGGTAGGGCGTTGCCCGACCGGGTCGTCGTACTTCCGACCGAGGTCGGAGGGTCGCCGCCCGCCCTACGGTGTGTCCCATGAGCACCGCACCACGCCGCGGCCGCCCGCTCCTGGCCGGGCTCGAGCTGCTCGCCTACCTGTTCTGGGCGGGGTGCGACGCCGTCCTGGCGATGAACTACGTGGGCTTCTGGGTGCCGAGCGGAGCGGTGTACGGCCTGCTCGTGGCAGGCGTGGTGCTCCTCCGGTACCGGACGGGCAGCACGGCGCTCCCCGTGGCGGCGGTCGCCTACGGACTGTCCGCAGCCGGCTCGGTCGCGGGGCTGGTGACCGGCGGGATCCCGTTCGTGTCGCTGACCGAGCTGTTCGCGCTGGCCGTGATCACGGTGTCGGTCGTGCGGACCGCACCGGTCCGGGTCGTGCTCGCGACGGCGGTGGTGTCGCTGTGCCTCATCGTGGGCATGCCGCTGCTGCGCGTGCCGGACATCGACCGCGAGGTGTTCGCCAGCCTGACCGTGGTCGGCTGGGCCGGGACGATGGTCGTCGCGACCGCGGCGCGCGAGCTGTGGCAGCGCCGCTCTGCCCGGCTCGCCCAGGCCCGCAACGACGAGCGCCTGGAGCTGGCCCGCGAGCTGCACGACACCGTCGCCCACCACGTGACCGCGATCGTGGTGGCCGCGCAGGCCGGGGTCGTCGTCGCGGGGAGCCGCCCGGAGGAGGCCGGCCGGGCGCTGGAGTCCATCGAGCGGGCCGGCGCCGAGGCCCTCGACGGGATGCGCCGCATGGTCGGGGTGCTGCGCGCCGGTGCCGACGGCGGCGCCGACCGCGCCCCCGGCCACGACGTCGCCGACGTCGAGGACGTCGTCGCGCGGTTCGACCCCGAGCGGACCCGCACCCGGCTGGAGATCGCCCCCGAGGTACGGACCGCCGTGCTCGGGCCCGCGGTCGCGGCGACCGCGTTCCGGGTGGTGCGCGAGGCCCTGACCAACGTGCACCGGCACGCCCCCGGCGCGACGACGGTGTCGGTCGGCGTGCACCTGCAGGCCGGGAGACTGGTGACCGTGGTGCACAACGACGGGACCGGGACCGAGAACCCGCTGCGCGACCCGGGCGGGTTCGGGCTGGCCGGGATGCGTGAGCGGGTGGAGGCCCTCGACGGCTCGCTGCACGCCGGGCCGGACGGGCCCGGCCGGTGGATCGTCGTCGCCGAGGTGCCCGCCGGGGCGGGCCGGTGACCGCGATCCGCGTCCTGCTCGCCGACGACCAGGAGATGGTGCGCACCGGCTTCGGGCTGATCCTCTCCGCCGAGGACGGCATCGAGGTCGTCGGCGAGGCCGCGACCGGCACCGACGCCGTCGCCATGGCCCGCGAGCTGCGCCCGGACGTCGTGCTCATGGACGTCCGGATGCCGGGGATGGACGGGATCGCCGCGACCCGCGCGCTGACCGCGGACCCGTTCCCCCCGCGGATCGTGGTGGTGACGACCTTCGACCTCGACGAGTACGTCTACGGCGCGCTGCGCTCGGGGGCCTGCGGGTTCCTGCTGAAGACGGCGGGCCCGCGGCTGCTCGTCGAGGCGGTCCGGGCCGCCGCGGCGGGCGACGCCCTGGTGTCGCCGTCGGTCACCGTGCGGCTGCTGGAGCGGCTGACCGAGCCGGAGCCGGCCCGTGCCGAGGTCCACGCCGCGCTGTCACCGCGCGAGCTGGAGGTGGTGAAGGCGGTCGCCCGGGGCCGGACGAACTCCGAGATCGCCGGGGACCTGTTCGTCTCGCTGTCCACGGTGAAGACCCACATCGCCAACATCGGGTCCAAGCTGGACGCCCGCAACCGGGTGGAGATCGCGGCGTGGGCCTGGGAGAACCGGCTGGTCGAGTAGGGGTCACACCAGCTCGACGGTCGCGTGGACCGGCAGGTCGGTCACCGAACGGCCCACCGCGAGACACAGGGGTCCGGGATCGACCACCCAGCCGTCCCCGGCACGGCGGGCCAGCTCACGCGGCTCGACGTCGATCTCCACCGTCGTCGTGACCCCGGGCCCGGACCGCACCACCGCGTAGCCGACCAGGGTGCGGGCGGGGTAGCCGGGACCGCCCGCGGGCCGGCTCGCGTAGACCTGCAGCACGCACTTGCCGGGGCGGCCACCGGTGTTCGTCACCGCCGTCGCGAGCCGCAGCGGGCCGGGGCCGCGGGCGTCGTGGCGCTCCGGGACCCGCAACTCACCGACCTCCCACGTCGTGTAGCCGAGCCCGTGCCCGAACGGCCACGCCGGGGCCGCACCGCTGCGCAGCCAGCCGCGGTGGCCGACGTGCACGCCCTCGGCGTAGTCGAGCACCCCGTCGACGGGACGGACGTCGAGCACCGGCACGTCCGCCTCCGCCGCGGGCCAGGTGGTGGGCAGCCGCCCGCCCGGCTCCGCGACGCCGGCGAGCACCTCGCCCAGCGCGGTCCCGCCCTCCTGGCCGGCGAACCAGGACAGGAGGACCGCGGCCACCTCGTCGCGCCACGGGGTCAGCACCGGCGCCCCGGACCCCACCACCACGACGGTGCGCGGGTTGGCCGCGGCGACCGCGCGCACCAGCTCGTCCTGGTGACCGGGCAGGCTCAGGTCACGGCGGTCGCGACCCTCGGCCTCGGCCCCGGCGTCGGTCCCGACGCAGACCACCGCGACGTCGGCCCGCGCGGCCCGCTGCGCCGCCTCGGCGATCAGGCGCCGCGGCTCCTGCGCGCTGGTCACCGCCCCGAGCGTCACGCCGGTCGCGTTCGCCAGGCTCTCCTTGCGCTCGGAGGGCCGGAACCGCAGCACCAGCTCCACGGGCACCCCCGCCCGGACCTCGACCTCCGTACTCGTGCCCGGGGGCACCAGCACCGACTCGATCGGGTGTCCCTCCGGCTCGACCCGGGCGCGCAGCACGGTGGCGCCGTCGAGGGTCAGGTGCCCGTCGCCGACGCCGGCGAAGCCGACCCGGGCCGGGCCGTCGTCGCGTGGCGTCCACCGGACGCTCACCTCGACGGTGCTGCTGCGCGCGACCGGGGCGTCGCCCCCGAACCAGGTCAGGGCCGTGGTGTGCCGGAGCTCGTCGAGCAGCGGCCGGTCGTGCTCGTCGAGCAGCCGGACCCGGACCCCCGGCCCACCGGTGACCGGGTCGGTCACCCGGTCCGGGTCCAGCGGTTGCACCTGGTCGTTCGCCGCACCGAGGACGTGTGTGACCCGGGAGCGGCGCAACGCCGCGGTGATCCCGTCCAGTGGGGTCACCACCCGGTCGGGGACGACGGTGGCGCTGCCACCGCCCTGGATGCGCGGGTGCACCGCGGCCTGACCGACCACCACGATGTCGAGGTCGGCGTCCGGCCCCAACGGCAGCAGGCCGTCGTTGTCGAGGAGGACGAGGCCCTCGCGGGCGATCTCGCGGGCGGTCGCACGGCCGTCCCCGACCGACGGAGGTGCCGGCCGCGCCGGACCGCCGTCCAGCGCCCCGACGCGGGCGGCGAGCAGCAGCAGCCGGTCGACCTTGTCGTCGAGCACCCGCTCGTCGACGACGCCGGCGGTGACCGCGTCGAGCAGCCCCTCGGCCCACACCCCGGCCGGCCCGGGCATGGCCAGGTCCTGCGCCGCGGACGCGCTCGCGACCGACCGGACGGCGGTCCAGTCGCTGACCACCACGCCGTCGAACCCCCACTCGCCCTTCAGCGGCTCGGCCAGCAGCGGACTCTCGGTCATCGTGGTGCCGCCGACCCGGTTGTAGGAGCTCATGACGACCCACGCCCCGGCCCGGACCGCGGCCTCGAACGGGGCGAGGTAGACCTCGTGCAGGGCCCGGTCGCCGACCCGGATGTCGACGGTCTGCCGCTCGGTCTCGGAGTCGTTGCCGACGAAGTGCTTGGGGCAGGCCGCGACCCCGGCGGCCTGCAGCCCGGCGACGTAGGCCGCCGCCGTGCGCCCGGTCAGGAAGGGGTCCTCGCTGTAGGCCTCGAAGTGCCGGCCGCCCCGCGGCGACCGGTGCAGGTTGATCGTCGGTCCGAGTACGACGTCGACACCCCGCTCGACGGCCTGACCGGCCAGGACGGTTCCGGCCCGGGCCACGAGCCCGGGATCCCAGCTCGCGGCCAGCGCGGACGCCGACGGCAGGCACAGCGACGGGCGCCGCTCGTCCCAGACCTCCCCGCGGACGCCCGACGGCCCGTCGGAGAACGTCATCCGGCGCAGGCCGATCCGCGACACCTCGCGGGTCGACCACATGGTCGCGCCGGTCACCAGGCCGACCTTCTCGGCGAGCGTGAGCTCCTCGCGCAGCGCGACGAGCCGGGGTGCACGCAGGACGGGTTCGGTGGTCACGGGCCCTCCGCGGTGGGTGACGGGATCCAGGATCGGGGCGGCGCGCGCCTGCCCCTTGCGCCGGAACCCTACTTACCGAACACTCGGTAAGTAAGCCACAAGACGAGGGGGTCCCGTGCGGGCGATCGTGGTCATGTTCGACAGCCTCAACCGGCGGCACCTGCCGGGCTACGGCGGCGATGCCACCCACCTGCCGAACTTCCGCAGGCTCGCCGAGCGGACCACCGTCTTCGACCACTGCTACGCCGGGAGCATGCCGTGTATGCCGGCGCGGCGGGAGATGCACACCGGCCGCTACAACTTCCTGCACCGGTCCTGGGGACCGCTGGAACCGTTCGACGACTCCGTGCCGCAGATGCTGCGCGACGCCGGGGTGCACACCCACCTGGTCACCGACCACGCCCACTACTGGGAGGACGGCGGCGCCACGTACCACAACCGGTTCAGCACCTACGAGTTCTTCCGCGGCCAGGAGGGCGACTTCTGGAAGGGGCAGGTGCGCGACCCCGAGTACCCGCCGGACCTCAAGCGGATCCGCAGGCCCGCGTACCGCCAGGACCTGGTGAACCGGCAGTACCTGCGCGACGAGGCCGACCACCCGCAGACGCTGACCGTCGAGGCCGGGCTGCACTTCCTCGACGTCAATCACGCCGAGGACCGCTGGATGCTGCAGATCGAGATGTTCGATCCGCACGAGCCGTTCACGAGCTACCCGCGCTGGCACGAGCTGCACCCCGACGGCTACGACGGCCCGTCGCTGGAGTGGCCGGACTACGCCCAGGTGCTGGAGACCCCGGAGCAGGTCGAGCACGTCCGCAACCGGTACGCCGCCCTGGCCTCGATGTGCGACCACTCGCTGGGCCGGGTGCTCGACCGGATGGACGCGCTCGACCTCTGGGACGACACCCTGCTGATGGTCGTCACCGACCACGGCTACCTGCTCGGCGAGCACGGCTGGTGGGGCAAGAACGCCCCGCCCTGGTACGACGAGACCATCCACACCCCGCTGTTCGTGTGGGACCCGCGCCACCCCGGCGCCGCGGGCGCGCACCGCACGAGCCTGGTGCAGACCATCGACCTCGGCCCGACGCTGCTGGAGGCGTTCGGCGTCGCGCCCACCGCCCGCATGCAGGGCCGGGCGCTGCGCGGCACCGTCGCCCACGACGCACCGGTCCGCACGGCGGGGCTGTTCGGCGCCTACGGCGGGCACGTGTCGGTCACCGACGGCACCCACGTCTACATGCGCGCCCCGGCGGACCGGAGCAACCGGCCGCTCGCCGAGTACACGCTGATGCCGACGCACATGATGGCGCGCTTCGCGCCGTCCGAGCTGGCCGACGCCGAGCTGGTCGGGCCGCTGCCGTTCACCCGGGGGGCGCCCGTCCTGCGCACCCGCGGCCAGGTCATGTCCAACCCGTGGGCGTTCGGCACGTTGCTGTTCGACCTGGCCGCCGACCCCGGCCAGGAGCATCCCGTCGTCGACGACGGGCTGGAGACGACGATGCTCGGCCACCTCCTGGACCTGCTGCGCGACTCCGACGCCCCGCCCGAGCAGTACGAGCGTCTCGGCCTGCCGCCGACCGGCGCGCCCGGACCGGAGCACCTGCAGGTGCGGCTCCAGTGGCCGCAGGTCGAGGCGTCCCGGACCCCCGTCCGCCGTGAGGACCACCCGGACGGGCCGCTGAGCGTGCACACCCCGCTGGCCGACCTGCTGGCCGACGACGGCGCTCGGGCGGTCGTGCACGAGCTCGTCCCCGGCCTGCTCGACGGCCCGCTGACGCGGATCGCGGGACACCTGACACTCGTCGAGATCGCGGCGTTCGCGGTCGGGGTGCTCCCGGCGCCCCGGCTGGGCGAGATCTCCGCGGCGCTGCGGGCGCTGCCTCCGGCCGGCGCGGAGGTGCGGGCGTGACCACGGCGAACGTCCTGTGGATCTACTGCGACGAGCTGCGGGCGGACGCGCTGGGCTGCTACGCCCGCCCGGGCGGGCTGCGCCCGCACACGCCGGTGCTGGACCGGCTCGCCCGCGAGGGCGTGGTGTTCGACCACTGCTACGCCACGTCGCCGGTGTGCGTGCCGTCCCGCACGGCCGCGCTCACCGGGCTCCCGCCGGAGCGCACCGGCGTCTACCACAACGAGGCGGCCGCCCCCGGGTTCGTGCTGCCCGGCGCCCCGGTCACCTTCCCCGAGGTGTTCGCCGCCGCGGGCGCGACCACGGCGAGCTTCGGCAAGGAGCACGTCCCCGCCGCCCTGCACCCCTGGCAGGTCGACGACGGCACCGGGGCCGGGATGCGGGACACCATCGGCGGCGCCGACCCGGCGTCGCTCCTGCGCAGCCCCGGCATGGGGTTCGTGATCGGCGGCGAGCACGCGGGCGAGTACCCGCCGGACGGGATCGTGCGCCGGGCGTCGGCCTTCCTCGCCGAGGTCGACCGGCCGTTCCTGCTGCGCGCCTCGTTCCTCCAGCCGCACACCCCGGTGCTCCCGCCGCGGCGCTGGCGGGAGCGGTTCGACCCCGCGGACCAGCCCGGTCGCGCGCTGGGTCCCGGCCCGGCGGACAACGCGTTCGAGCGGCGGTTCGCCGCGCTCGGTGACGACGGGTCGCTGACCGACGCCGAACTGCGCCGCGCCCAGGCCGACTACCTCGCCTGCGTCGCCTGGGTCGACGAGCAGGTCGGCCTGCTCCTCGACGCGCTGGCGACGACCGGCCACGCCGGGGACACCGCCGTCGTCGTCACCGCCGACCACGGCGCCCACCTGGGTGAGGGCGGCGCGTTCGGCAAGCACACCTTCGCCCCGCAGAGCCACCGCGTCCCGCTGGTCGTGCACGCACCCGGCCGAGTCGCCCCCGCCCGCCGTGCCGACCCGGCCTGCTCCACCGACCTCGGACGCACGCTGGCCGGGCTCGCCGGGGTCACCCTCCCCGACGGGTTCGGCGGCCGGGACCTGTTCGCCGATCCGGCGCCCGGCCACGTCCTGTCCACCATCGGCTACGGCGACCCCGGCAGCCGGGCGTTCCCCAACCGCGACGCGGGCACCTGGACCGACGGCCGTGGCTGGCCCCGGCGCACCTGCGTGCGGGACGGCCGGTTCCGGCTCGACGCGACCGTCCGGATCGACGGCGCCCCCGCCGCGCCGCGGGACGAGGACGTCTTCCTCTGCGACTCCCTGCGGGATCCGTTCGAGGTGCACGACCTCGCCGGCGACCCGGCCCACGCCGAGGTCCGCGACCGGCTCCTGACCCTCGTCCGCGCGCGGGCCCGGGACGCGGTCGAACCGGCGACGACGGGGCCGGCCCACCCTCTTCCCTAACTACCGAGTACTCGGTAAGTTGAACCCGACCCCGAAGGAGGCCCGCGATGACGCGAGCACCCCGCACCCGCCGGCCCGCCGGCGCCCGGCGCGAGCAGATCCTCGACGTCGCCGCCGCGGCCTTCGCCGTGGGCGGGTACCGGGGCACGAGCCTGGCCGAGGTGGCCTCCCGGGTGGGGGTCTCCCAGCCGGGCCTGCTCCACCACTTCCCGACCAAGGACTCGTTGATCCTCGCCGTGCTGCGGCACCGTGACCTCGACGACGACCGGCACCTCGAGGCCCACTTCGCCGACGCCACCCCCACCACCCGGGAGTGGCTGACGGCGATGGGCAGACGCAACGAGACCCAGCCCGAGCTCGTCCGGCTGTTCACGGTGACCGCCGCCGAGGCGCTCGCACCCGAGCACCCCGCGCACGAGTTCTTCCTCGAACGCAACCGGCGGGTCCGCGCCAGCATGGGCGCGCTCGTCCGCCGCGACCAGGAACGCGGCGTACTCGCGGCGGACCTCGACGCCGACCAGCTCGCGATCGAGCTGATGGCGCTGATGAACGGCCTGCAGCTGCAGTGGCTGCGCGACCCGTCGGTCGACATGTGCGGGGTCCTCGAGGCCCGCCTCGACCGGCTCGTCGCCGGCGAACGCTGAACGACACCTCCACCCACCACACCTTCCACCGCGGACGGACGCCGGACACGGCCGTCCCGCGATGCCGCGCGCCCGACTCAGCGAGGAGTCCCGAATGCCCCTGTCCCGACGAGGACGGTCCGTACGGAACGTGCTCGCCCTGACCCTCGTCTCCGTGACCCTCGCCGGCGGCTGCCGGTCGGCCGTCGAACTCGCCGACCGGGAGGCCACCGGCGCCGACATCGCCAACTGCGTCGACGGCGGGACGCTCGTCGCCGCGGTCGCGCAGGCGCCGGTGCCCGGTCGCGTGCTGGCCGGATCGGCGGCGAACGTCATGTGGGTGCGCGGGGTCTTCGAACCCCTGCTCGCGGTCGGCCCCGACGGCCCGGTCGAGCTCCTCGCCACCGGCTACACGATCAGCGCCGACGACCGGACCGCCGTCCTGCGGCTGCGTGAGGGCGTCCGGTTCCACACCGGCCGTGCGTTCACCGCGCAGGACGTGCTCTACACCGTCGCGCGGGCGCTGGAGCCCTCCAGCCCGTCGAGCGTGAAGGCCGTCCTGTCCCGCTGGGACGTGCGGGCCACCGGTGACCACGAGATCACCATCACCTCGCCGGCCCCGCTGACCCCGGTCCTGGCCAGCGTCCTGGACAACACCCCGATCCTCGACCGGGAGACCGCCGCCGGGCTCGAGGACGGCAGCGCGCTGGTCGGTACCGGGCCGTTCCGGGTCGACCGCTTCCGGCCGGGCGCCGAGGTCTCCCTGGTCCGCAACGACCACTACTGGCAGGCGGGACTGCCCCGCCTGGACCGGATCGACAACGTGGTCGTGCCCGACACCACCGCCCAGATCGCCGCGATGCGCTCCGGGCGGACACAGCTGGCCTACGGCATGACCACCCAGGACGCCGACACCCTGGCCCGCTCCGGACGGATGGAGCTGGGCTCGACCCAGAACATCCTCTACGCGCTCGTCCTGGACCCACGCGGTCCGCTCGCCGACGTGCGGGTCCGGCAGGCGATCGGCCACGCGATCGACCGGGAACGCATCGTCGCCCAGGTCTTCGCGGGCCAGGGCGCCCCCGACGCCGAGCCGTGGCCCGGAGCCGAGCCCGCCCCCGGCTCGGTGTCGCCCCCGGGTTGGGACCCCGACCAGGCCCGCGAGCTGGTGCGGGAGGCGGGCGCCGAGGGCGCCGCGGTCCCGATCACGATCATCAACAACCCGCAGCTGCAGGCCACCTACCAGATCCTCGCGAACAACCTGACCGAGATCGGCCTGCGCCCGTCGCTCGTGGCGCTCACCGCACCCGACTACCAGTCGCGCCTGGCGGCCGGCGACGGCGGCAACTACCTGTCCTTCCGCGCGCAGTCCGAGACCGCCTCGCTGCTGGTGCAGACCAACCCGGACTACCGGCTCCGGGGCGCGCACCGCCCGGTCACCCCGCCCGGCTACGCCCCGCTCGTCGACGCCGTCGTCGCCGCGGGCGCCGGCCCGGCCGCCGGTCCCGCGCTGGGCAGGCTGAGCGACCGGATCCTCGACGACGCCGTGGTCCAGAACCTCGTCGTCGTCCCCGGACCCGTGGTGCGCAGCCTCGACGTCCAGGCCGCCACGTTCGGCCCGTCCGGTCTCCTCTCCCGAGAAACCTGCATGACGCGATGACCCGCTTCCTGATCGGGCGCCTGCCGTCCGTCCTCCTCGTCCTGCTCACCACCACCGTCATCGCCTTCCTGCTCCCGCGCCTGGTGCCGGGCGACCCCGCGGCTGTCGTCGCCGGTCCGGACGCCACCCCGGAGCTGATCGAGGCGATCCGCTCCGAGATGGGGCTCGACCGGCCGCTCGTCGTCCAGTACCTGCAGTGGATGGGCGGGCTGTTCACCGGCGACCTCGGACAGTCCCTGCAGTACCAGGTCCCGGTCGCCGACCTGATCGCCGACCGCCTGCCCAGCACCGTGGAGCTGGCCCTGCTCGCCGGGCTCCTCCTCGCGGTCTTCAGCATCGGCCTCGGCGTCCTGGCCGGGTCGGCCCGTGCGCCCTGGGCCCGGACGCTGGTCGAGTCCACGAACACCGGACTGCTCGCCGCGCCGCCGTTCCTGGTCGGCCTGCTGCTGGTCATCCTGTTCGGCGTCGCCTACCGGGTGCTGCCGATCAGCGGCGAGGTCTCGCTGCTCGACGACCCCGAGATCGGTATCCAGTACCTGCTGCTGCCCGCGCTCGCACTGGCCCTGCCGATGAGCGCCGGGGTCGCCCGGCTGATCCAGACCACGATGTACGCCGCGCGCCAGGAGGAGTACGTCGACCTCGCGACGGCGAAGGGCGTCCCGCCGCTGCGCATCACCACCCGGCACGTGCTCCGCAACAGCCTCGGGCCCGCCGTCGTCGCCCTCGGGATCCGGTTCGGCGACCTGCTCGCCGGGGCCGTCGTCATCGAGGCCATCTTCGCCCGCAACGGGCTCGGCCAGCTCGCCGTCACCGGCGCGCAGAGCGCCGACTACGCCGTGGTCCAGGTCCTGATCGTCGGCGCGGTGTTCATCGCCGTCGCCGCCCAGCTCCTGACCGAGATCGCCCTGTCCGCGCTCGACCCTCGCATCCGATTGGGGCGCTGAGCCATGACCGCCACCACCTCCCCCACCGGGCGCCGCCGGCGCGCCACGCTGCTGTCCCGCTACGCCACGGCCTTCCGTTCACCGAAGGGCATCGCCGGCGCGATCCTGCTGGCGCTGCTGGTCGGCGTCGCCGTCCTGGCGCCGGTCCTGTTCCCCGGCGGCTACGACGCGCAGGGCCGCGGGGCGCTCGGGGCGCCGTCGGCCGCGCACCTGCTCGGCACCGACGAGTTCGGCCGCGACATCCTGGTGCGCACGATCTACGGCCTGCGCACCGACCTGAGCCTGATCGTCGCGGCCGTACCGGTCAGCATGGTGATCGGCACGCTGCTCGGGCTGACCGGCTACCTGTCCGCGGCGCTGGGGTCGCTGACCCAGCGGATCATGGACATCGTGCTCGGCTTCCCGGGCCTGATCCTCGGCATCATGATCGTGCTGGTGGTCGGGTCCGGCTGGGTGTCGCTGTTCCTCGCCATCGTCATCGCCGGCCTGCCCACGTTCGCCCGGCTCGCCCGGGCCGGGCTGCTCGCCCAGTCCGAACGCGAGTACGTCCTGGCCGCGCGCGTGCTGGGCGTCCCCCGGCGCACCGTGATGGTCCGGCACATCCTGCCCAACGTGATCGACCCGATCCTGGTGCAGGCCACCGTGTTCACCGTGATCGCGATCTTCATCGAGGCCAGCCTCAGCATCGTCGGTCTCGGCATCGACCCGCCGATCCCCTCGCTCGGGGCCCTGCTCAACGTCGGCGCGCGCTACGTCGACGTCCTGCCCAGCTACGTGATCGGTCCGGGCCTGGTGCTCCTGGCCCTCGCCGTGGCCTTCACCCTGCTGTCCGACGCTCTGAACCAGGCGGCGAACCGACGATGACCCAGACCTCCACCACCTCCCCCGCCGGCCGGGCCGGGACCGGCACCCCGCTGCTCGAGGTGCGGGACCTGCGGACGCACTTCCCGACCCGCGACGGCCTCGTCCGCGCCGTCAACGACGTCAGCTTCACCGTCGAGCCCGGCCGCGTGGTCGGCATCGTCGGCGAGTCCGGCTCCGGCAAGTCGGTGACCGCGCGCTCGATCCTGCGCATGGTCCGCGCCCCCGGCGAGATCGCCGGCGGCTCCGTCCACTATCGCGGCGTCGACCTGCTCACGCTGCCCGAGCGGTCGATGCGCGAGCTGCGGGGCCGCGAGATCGCGATGGTGTTCCAGGACCCGCAGTCCGCGCTGAACCCGGTGATGACCGTCGGCGACCAGATCGTCGAGGCGCTGGTCGTGCACGGCACCGACAAGGCGAGCGCCCGGGCGCGGGCCCGGGAGCTGCTCGACCAGGTCGGGATCCCGGACGTCGACCGGCGGCTGGGCGACTACCCGCACCAGTTCTCCGGCGGGATGCGCCAGCGGGTCGTCATCGCCGTCGCGCTGGCGAGCTCCCCGTCGCTGCTCATCGCCGACGAGCCGACCACGGCCCTCGACGTCACCATCCAGGCGCAGATCCTGCGGCTGCTGGGTCGCCTGCGCGACGAGCTCGGCATCGCCGTCCTGCTCATCACCCACGACATGGGCGTGGTCGCCGAGATGTGCGACGAGGTCGTGGTCATGTACGGCGGGCGGGTGGTCGAGCGCGGGCCGGTCGAGGTGCTGTTCGAGCGCCCGGAGCTGCCCTACACCGCCGACCTGCTCTCCGCGATGCCGCGCCTGGACGAACGCCCCGACGGCCGCAGGCTGCCCGCCATCCCGGGCTCGCCACCCGACCCGGCCCGGCTGCCGAGCGGCTGCGCGTTCCACCCGCGCTGCCGGCTCGCCACCGACACCTGCTCGGCCGAGGTCCCGGCACTCACCCCGCGGGACACCTCCGGCCACGCCGCCGCCTGCCACGTCACCGCGGCCGGGACGGCGATCCCGCCGCTGGCGCCCGAGGAGGCCGGCACCGCCCGGGACCGGGGCACGACCGCGGAGCCGCTCCTGCAGATCTCCGGCCTGCGGGTCGACGTGGCAGGCGCCTCGCGCGGCCTGTTCCGCCGCGCCCGGCCCGTCTACGCCGTCGACGGGGTGGACCTGCAGGTCGCCCCCGGGGAGACCCTGGGCCTGGTCGGCGAGTCCGGCTGCGGCAAGTCGACGCTGGCCCGCGCGATCGTCGGGATCAACGAGGTCGCCGGCGGCGAGATCCGGGTCGACGGCCGGGCCGTCGGCACCGGGCGGCGCGGGGACGACGGCGGCGCCCACACCGCCGTCCAGTACGTGTTCCAGGACCCGTACGCCTCGCTCAACCCGCGCCGCACGATCGGGCAGTCCCTCGACGAGGCGCTCGCGGTGCGCGGCGTCCCGGTCGCCGAGCGGGCCGCGGAGATGTCGTCGCTGCTGGACCGGGTCGGCCTGCTCGAGCAGCACCTCGACCGCTACCCGCACGCCTTCTCCGGTGGGCAGCGCCAGCGGGTCGGCATCGCGCGGGCGCTGGCGGCCCGGCCCCGGATGCTGGTGCTCGACGAGCCGGTCTCGGCCCTCGACGTGTCGATCCAGGCCCAGATCGTCAACCTGCTCGAGTCCCTGCGCGACGAGCTGGGCCTGGGCTACCTGTTCATCGCCCACGACCTCTCGGTGGTCCGGCACATCAGCGACCGGGTCGCGGTCATGTACCTGGGCCGGATCGTGGAGACCGGGCCTGCGGAGTCGGTCTACCGGTCACCGCAGCACCCGTACACGGCCGCGCTGCTGTCGTCGTCGCCGGTGCCTGCCACCGGGGCGCCCGAGCGGGAGCGGATCGTGCTCGGCGGTGACCTGCCGAGCCCGAAGGACCCGCCGAGCGGCTGCCGGTTCCGGACCCGGTGCCCGATCGGACCGCTCACCCACCCGGACCGCACCGTCTGTGCCGAGCGCGCGCCGGAGCTCACCGCCACGCCCGGCGGACAGCTCGCCGCCTGTCACTTCCCCGGCGAGCTCGCCGGGACAGGGGTACGGGACTGATCCGGTCCCGACCCCGCCCACCCGCACGAAAGGCCTCCATGCGCGTCATCTACGTCGACGTCGACACCCTGCGAGCCGACCACACGACCCCGTACGGCTACCGGCGTCCGACCACCCCCAACCTGCAGCGCCTCGCCGACCGGGGGGTCACGTTCGACCGCTACTACTGCTCCGACTCGCCCTGCCTGCCGTCCCGGACCGCGCTCACCAGCGGACAGTTCGGCATCACCAACGGCGTGATCGGGCATTTCGGCGAGGCCGCCCGGTTCCGGCTCGACCCCGGGCACAACGCGCACCCCACCCGTCCGCTGCTGGGGCAGCAGCTGGGGGCGCACGGCCACTACACCGCGGCCGTGTCGATGTTCGCCGAGCGGCACCGCGCCTACCACTTCCTGGGCAACTTCCGGGAGTCGGTCCGCGCGACGAACGAGATCAACGACGAGGACGGCCGGGAGGTCAACCGGGTCGGCCTGGACTGGATCCGCCGGCACGCGCACGAGGACGACTGGTACCTGCACCTGACCTACTGGGAGCCGCACACGCCCTACCTGGCCGATCCCGGCTGGACCGGGCGGGCCGCGGCCTCCGGTCCGCCCCCGGCCTGGCCGGACCAGGCCGCGATCGACGCCCACGCCGAGGTCTACGGCCCGCGCAGCGCGCTGGACCTGCACTACTCGGGCGTCCCGCAGGACTCGCCGGACCCGCGCACCACCCCCGACGCGATCCGGACCCGGGCCGACTTCGAGCAGCTGATCGACGGGTTCGACGGCACGATCATGTACTGGGACTCGCTGTTCGGGGAGCTGCTCGCGACGCTGACCGAGCTCGGCATCGCCGGGGACACCGCGATCGTCGTGAGCGCCGACCACGGCGAGTCGTTCGGCGAGCACGGCTCCTACGGCGAGCACGGCCACGCCACCGAGCCCGTCCACCGGGTCCCGCTCGTCGTCTACTGGCCCGGGGTCACCGACGACCTCCCGGACGAGGCGCGGCACTGCGACAACCTGCTCTACAACATCGACCTCGCCCCGACGCTGTGCGAGCTGCTCGGCGTCCCGGTCCCGGCCGGCTGGCAGGGCACCTCGTTCGCCGACGCCGTGCACGGCGAGCCCGGCCCGTCGCGCGAGTACCTGGTGCTCGGCCACGGCGCGCACACCTACCAGCGGTCGGTACGCACCCGCGACCACCTCTACATCCGGACCTACCACCCCGGCTGCAACCGGACGGAGTGGGAGCAGCTGTTCGACGTCACCGCCGACCCGCACCTCACGACCGACCTGCTCTACGCCGAGCCCGGGCTGGCGGACCGGATGCGCACCCGGCTCGCGGAGTGGTGGCACACCTACGCGGGACGCCCGGGTGCCCTCCCGGACCCGATGCAGACGACCCTGCAGGTCGGACCGGTCTACTACAACGACCCGCCCGCCTACGCCGAGCACCTGCGCGCGACCGGCCGGGAGCACCTCGCCGAGCACCTGGAGGCGAACCTCGCCGCCGCGACCGGCGCGACGCCGGTGTCCTGGCACGCCACCGACGAGGCATGGCCGCCCGGGCGGCGCGAGGCGTGGGAACGGCGGGTCGCCGAGCGCCGGGCCCGGCAGGTCGCGCGATGACCCGGCCGCCGAACATCCTGCTGATCACCGCGGACGACATGGGCGGGGACACCCCCGGCTGCGTCGGCGGTCCGCCGGACGTCACGCCCCGGCTGGACCGGCTCGCCGCCGAGGGCACGACCTTCGAGCGCGCCCATGTGGCGGCGGCGGTGTGCCAGCCGAGCCGGTCGGCGATCATGACCGGGCGCTGGCCGCACCGCAACGGCGCCGAGGGCTTCGAGCCGGTGCGCGCCGGGGTCCCGCTGCTGACCCGGCTGCTCGCCGGCGCCGGGTACCGGACCGGCATCCTCGGCAAGGTCACCCACCTGCAGCCGGTGGAGGCGTTCGGCTGGGACCTCGCCCTCGACCGCGAGCGGCTCGGGTCCGGCCGCGACCCGGCCGCCTACGCCGCCGCCGTCGACGGGTTCCTGGCCGACGCCGGCGACCGGCCGTGGTTCCTGATGGCCAACGCACACGACCCGCACCGGCCGTTCTCCGGCGGCGACCAGGAGCGGGAGATGTTCTCCGCCGAGCAGCGCGCCGGGTACCCGGCGCCGTCGCGCCGGTTCGACGACGAGCCCGTCACCGTGCCGGGGTTCCTGCCCGACCTGCCCGAGGTGCGCCGCGAGTACCGCGAGTACCTCGCCTCGGTCCGCCGCTGCGACGACACCGTGGGCGCGGTCCTCGACGCGGTCGAGCGTGCCGGGGCCACCGACGACACGCTGGTCGTGTTCCTGTCCGACAACGGCATCGCCGTGCCGTTCGCGAAGGCGAACTGCTACGTGCACGGCAGCCTGACCCCGCTGCTCGTCCGGTGGCCCGGCGTGACGGCACCCGGCTCCCGGGTGCGCGAGGAGTTCGTGTCCGCGCTCGACCTGTTCCCGACGTTCTGCGCGGCCGCGGGCGTCGAGCTCCCCGAGGGACTCGACGGGACGGGGCTCGGGACCCTGCTGCGCGGGTCGCCGGAACCGGGGCGCGACGACATCGTCACCGTCTTCCACGAGACGGCGGGCAAGCGGCGCTACGAGATGCGCTGCGTCCAGGACGGGAGCACCGCCTACATCTGGAACGCCTGGTCGGACGGGGACACCGAGTACGTCGCGGAGAACATGCGGGGCCGCACCTGGCCCGCCATGGTCGCCGCGGCCGAGGACGACCCGGCGCTGCGGGGCCGCGTCGAGTTCTACCGGCGGCGCACCCCCGACGAGCTCTACGACCTGGCCGCCGACCCCGACTGCCTGCACGACCTCGGCGCCGACCCGGGGTGGCGGACCGCGCTCGACGACTCCCGCACCCGGCTGCTCGCCTGGATGGAACAGGTGGAGGACCCGCTGCGGGAGGCGTTCCGGGCGCACCTCGACCGCTCCCGGGAGCCTGCGTGACCCGGCCGAACATCCTGTGGGTCACCACCCACGACATCAACCCCGACCTCGGGTGCTACGCCGGTGTCTGGCCGGGTGCGGAGTACGCGCGGACCCCGCACCTCGACCGGCTCGCCGCCGAGGGGATGCGGTTCGACTCCGTGCACGCCGCGGCACCGGTGTGCGGACCGTCCCGGTCGGCGGTCATGACCGGCTGCCACCCGACCGCGATCGGGACGATGCACATGCGCACCAAGGCAGTCCCGCCGCCGGAGGTCCGGCTGTTCACCGAGTACCTGCGCGCCGCCGGGTACTACTGCACCAACGCCGCGTTCACCGACTTCCAGCTGACCGTGCCGGGCACCGCGTTCGACGAGTGCGGCCCGTCCGCGCACTGGCGCAACCGGCCCGACCCGGACACCCCGTTCTTCGCCGCCTTCCACGGGATGACCACCCACGAGTCGCGGCTGTACCTCGACGACGACGCGTTCGCCGCCGCCACCGGGCACGTGCGGCCCGAGCAGCGCCACGACCCCGCCGACGCCCCTGTCCCGCCGTACCTTCCCGACACCCCGACCACCCGGCGCACCGTCGCCCGGTACGCCGACCTGGTCACCGAGGCCGACCACGAGGTCGGCCGGCTGCTCGCCCAGCTCGACGAGGACGGGCTCGCCGGGGACACCGTGGTCGTGTTCTGGAGCGACCACGGGCGCGGCATGCCCCGGGAGAAGCGCTGGCTGCACGACTCCGGGCTGCGGGTCCCGATGATCGTCCGCTGGCCCGGCCGGGTCCGGGCCGGCAGCACCCACCCGGACCCGGTCGAGCTGCTGGACCTCACCGCGACCACCCTGACGCTCGGCGGGCTGGACGTGCCGGAGCACATGCAGTCCCGGCCCGTCCTCGCCGCCGACGGTCGTCGGGTCCCGCGCCCGGGCGGTCTCTGCTTCGGCGGGCGGGACCGGCTCGACGAGCAGTCCGACACCAGTCGCACGGTCCGCGACGCGCGCTACCGCTACATCCGCCACGTCCATCCGGGCCGGCCCCCGATGCCGCACCTCGCCTACCCGGACGGCCTGCCCACCTGGGCCGAGCTGCGCACGCTGCACGCCGAGGAGGCCCGCCAGCGGGGCCGGGGTGAGGTCCCGGACCGCCTGACGCCGCTGCAGCGCACCCTGGTGGCACCGGAGAAGCCCGCCGAGGAGCTCTACGACGTGCTCGCCGACCCGTACGAGACGACCGACCTGTCCGCGGACCCCCGGCACGCCGCGGTGCTCTCCCGGCTGCGCGGCGAGCTCGACGGCTGGCAGGAGCGGCACGGCGACCTGGGGCTCCTCGACGAGGACGAACTGACCGCTTGCTGGCTGCCAGGGGGCGTCCGTCCGCGGACCGCGACCCCGCAGGTGGCCGCGTCCGCGCGGGGGCTCGTCGCGACCTGCCCCACCCCGGGCGCGTCGGTCGGCTGGACCGTCGACCCGCCGCCGGAGGACCGGCCCGTCCCGGGGCCGATGGACGAGCTGATCGGGCAGCCACCCGGCGACGGGCGCCGCTGGCTGCTCGCGACCGGTCCGTTCACCCCGCCACCCGGTGCCACCGTGCACGTGGCCGCGTGGCGGCTGGGCCACGTCCCCTCCGACGAGGTGGTCGTACCGCCGGAGGGAGCGGCGTGAGCGCACCGACCCGCACCCGCCGGGTGGACCGGCGGTTCCCGGCGCGGCTGTTCCGCGACGGCACCGACCCCGATCCACGCTTCACCCTCGCCAACGAGCGCACCTTCCTCGCCTGGATCCGGACCGCGCTGGCGTTGGTGGCGACCGGGGTCGCGCTGGAGGCACTGGGCCTCGACCTGCACCCCGGCTACCGGCTGGCGGCGTCGGTGCTGCTCGTCGTCGCCGGCGTCCTCGCCCCGTTGCAGGCCTGGGCGGGCTGGTACGCCACCGAGCGGGCGCTGCGCCGCGGCCGGTCCCTGCCGACCCCGGTCCTCGCGCTGCCGCTGGTCGTCCTGCTCCTCGCCGCCGGCGTACTCGTCGGGCTCGCGGTGCTGTTCCGGTGACCGCGCCGTTCGACCCGGGTCTGCAGCCCGAGCGCACCGCACTCGCCTGGCGGCGCACGGCGCTCGCCGTCGCCGTCGGGGTCCTGGCAGCCTGGCGGATCCTGGCCTCGGTCTGCGGCTGCAGCCTGCCGCTGGCGCTCGGGGCGGCCGGGCTCGCCGCCGCCGGGGGGCTCGCGGTCGGGGCGGAGCGCCGGCGCCGCGACGTGCACCGCAGGCTCACGGGCCCGTCGCCGGAGCCGCTCGGCGGGGGCGGGTTACCGTTCGTCTGCACGCTGTGCGCCCTGCTGCCCGCGGTGGCCGGCCTCGCATTCGTGCTCACCCGCTGACCCCCGTGCCGGCCCCGCGGCGGGCCGTGTCGTCGCAGGAAGGAGGCCGGATGCCCGGCTGCTGTCCACCCCCGCGTCCGGCGGGTCCCCCTGCACCCGGCGGCCCGGGTCGGGTCGGGACGGTCGCCCCCGGCCCTGCCGACCACCAGGAGGTCCCGCTGCCCGGTGGGACCTTCCGGATGGGCACCGACGACGCCGACGGCTTCCCCGACGACCACGAGGGCCCCGTCCGCGCGGTGACCGTGCCCCCGTTCGCCGTCGACGTCCACGCGGTCACCAACGCGCGGTTCGCGCGGTTCGTCGAGGCGACCGGGTACCGGACCGACGCCGAGCGGTTCGGGTGGAGCTACGTCTTCGCGTCGTTCCTGCCGGGCCCGTTGCGGCGGGACTCCCCCCGCCCCGAACAGACACCCTGGTGGTGCGGGGTCCGGGGTGCCCTGTGGTCGGCGCCCGAGGGTCCGGGCAGCGACGTCGCCGACCGGTGGGACCACCCCGTCGTCCACGTGTCGTGGAACGACGCCGACGCGTACTGCCGCTGGGCGGGCCGCAGGCTCCCGGCCGAGGCGGAGTGGGAGTACGCCGCGCGCGGCGGGCTCGACCAGGCGCGCTACCCCTGGGGCGACGAACTGACCCCGGGCGGCGAGCACCGCTGCAACATCTGGCAGGGCCGGTTCCCGGTGCGCAACACCGCCGAGGACGGCCACGTCGGCACCGCTCCGGCCGACAGCTTCGCGCCGAACGGCTTCGGGCTGTACAACGTGGCCGGCAACGTGTGGGAGTGGTGCGCGGACTGGTTCGACCCGGCTCGGGCGAACCGCAGCATGCGCGGGGGCTCCTACCTGTGCCACGACTCGTACTGCAACCGCTACCGGGTCGCCGCGCGGACGGCGAACACGCCCGACAGCTCCAGCGGCAACACCGGCTTCCGCACGGTCGCCGTGTCCTGACCGGACGCGGCGGCGGGCCGCGGACGCCGGGTCAGCGGACGAGGTGCGGGACCCCGGGGCGGCGCGGGTGCGGGATGGACAGGGCGGCGGTGACGTCGCCCAGCGACTCCGGGAACGCCACCGGGCCCGCGGACACGGGCACATCGGGGAACGACGGCGCCGGCGCGACGGAGCGGGCGCGGTCGTGGTCGGAGGCGCGGGCGTCCCACAGCTCGAACAGCGGCTGCGCGGCCATGACCAGCAGCACCGCGAGGACGGGGGCGACGGCGAGGATCGAGAGCAGCATGGGGACCACGGTGCCCGCCGGGGGCGCCCCGCCACATCGGCCGCGGGGCCGGTCTCCCGGGCCGACCCCTAGTACCGGGGTATGACTCCCGGGGTCGGACCCGGGGTCATCCCCGGGGGACGTCCTCGGCCTCGACGGCCGACGGGTCCCACGAGTCCGACGGCGAGCCCCAGCCGTTGCGCTTGAGCATCTTCTTCGCCGCGCGCTGGTGGCGGCCCATCAGCCGGTCCAGGTACAGGTGACCGTCGAGGTGGTCGGTCTCGTGCTGCAGGCACCGGGCGAAGAACCCGCGCCCCTCGTAGGAGACCGGCTCACCGTCGAGATCGGTGCCGGTGACCCGGGCCCACTCCGCCCGGCCGGTCGCGAAGTTCTCGCCGGGCACCGACAGGCAGCCCTCCTGGTCGTCGTCCGGGTCGGGCATGACCTCCGGGATCCCGTCGGTCTCCAGCACCGGGTCGACCACGACACCGCGCCGCATCGTGCGCGTCTCCTCGTCGGGGCAGTCGAAGACGAACAGCCGCAGGTCCACTCCCACCTGGTTGGCCGCGAGCCCGACGCCGTTCGCCGCGGCCATCGTCTCGAACATGTCCTCGACCAGCGTCCGGATCGTGTCGTCGACCGTGCCGACGGGGCGGGTGGGGGTGTGGAGCACGGGGTCGCCGACCATGCGGATGCGCAGAACCGTCACCGGTGCAGCCTACGGTCGCCGCCGGGCGTGACCCGGCCGGGCGGTTTCGGTGTCGTCCGACCCGCCCTCCAGGCGCGTCGCAGCCCGGGACCGTCGGTCCCCTGTGGTTGAATCCGCACCGCGAATGACAGACGTGTCGTTCGTCGTCGCGGCGCCCGGGCGGGGCCGCCGCAGCACGAGATCGTCGTCCGCTCGAGGAGCGTGATGGAGTCCGCCGGGTCCCTGCCGGAACGCCGCGGAGCGCACCGGCGCACCGCTGCCGCGTCCCCCCGCGAGCTCGACCGTCGCGAACGCGAGATCCTCGCGTTCGAGGCCCAGTGGTGGAAGTACGCGGGTGCCAAGGAACAGGCGATCCGCGAGCTGTTCGACATGTCGGCCACCCGCTACTACCAGGTGCTGAACGCCCTGGTCGACAAGCCCGAGGCGCTGGCGGTGGACCCGCTGCTGGTCAAGCGTCTGCGCCGGCTGCGTTCCAGCAGGCAGCGCACCCGCGCCGCCCGTCGCCTCGGCCTCGAGCCCTGACAGCCAGGAGGTCACGATGACCGCACCCGCGTCCGGCGGGCAGTCACCGCTGAAGATCGCCGGTATCGCGCTGATCGGCGTCGGTGTGGTCGCCGCTGTCGTCGGCCTGATCGGCCTCACCGGCGGCGGTGAGGACGGCGGCAACCAGGCCGCGCCCCCGTCGGCGTCGGCCGAGCCCGCCCCGGCCCCGGCCCCCGCTCCGGGGGACGGCACCGGCGACGGCGCCGCGCCCGGCACCGGTGGCACCCCCGCCCCGGGCACCCCCGGGGAGACCTCGCCGTTCACCCCCGGAGCGCCCGGCACGCCGGGCTCCCCCGGGTACGACGGCGCGGGCCCGGCCGTCGCCGCGCCGCCCGCCGCGGGCTCCGGCTCCGCGGGCCAGGGCGGCTCCGGCTCCGCCGCCGGTGAGGGGTCCGCCGTCGCGGCCCGCCCGGTCGTGCGGATCTACAACAACTCGACCATCCGCGGTCTCGCCGAGAAGGCGGCCGGAGAGTTCCGTACCAACGGCTGGACCGTGTCCCAGGTGCAGAACTACTCCCAGGGCGTCATCCCGACCACGACCGTCTACTACCGGCAGGGGACCGACGAGAAGGCCGCCGCCGAGGAGATCGCGAAGAAGTTCGGCATCCGTTCCGAGCCCCGCTTCGACGGCATCCAGGACGCGACGCCCGGCGTCATCGTCATCGTGACGCGGGACTTCTCCGCCGCCTGACGCTCCACACGCACGACGGCCCCGGACGCCTCCGCGTCCGGGGCCGTCGGCGTTCCGGGGCCGTCCGTGTGCCGGACTCAGCCGTCGCTGCGGCGACGGGCGTAGGCCTCCAGCTCGGCGACCTGCGCCGGGTCCAGCGACGCCCGCACCGTGCGGCGCGCCGTCGCCAGGTGCGCGGCGGTCACCTCGCCCGCGTCGAGGGACTCGCGCATCGCGGTCAGCGCGGACTCGCGCAGCAGCGCCGCGCAGTCCGCGGCCGAGTAACCGTCCAGTTCGGACGCGAGCGCGTCGAGGTCCACGTCGTCGGCCAGCGGCACGTCGCGGCCCGCCGCGCGCAGGATGTCCGCCCGCGCCTCAGCGTCCGGCGGCGGCACGAACACCAGCCGCTCCAGCCGGCCCGGCCGCAGCATCGCGGGGTCGATCAGCTCGGGCCGGTTCGTCGCCCCGACCACGACGACCTCGCGCAGCGGTGTCGCGCCGTCCAGCTCGGTCAGCAGCGCGGCGACGACGCGGTCGGCCACCCCGGCGTCGGTGGAGCCGCCGCGGCGCGGGGCGAGCGCGTCGACCTCGTCGAGGAAGATCAGTGCGGGGGCGGCCTCGGCCGCCCGGCGGAACAGCTCGCGGACCGCGCGCTCGGACTCGCCGACGTACTTGTCGAGCAGCTCGGCGCCCTTCACCGCGAACACGTTGAGGTCACCGGAGCCGGCGAGCGCACGCAGCAGGAACGTCTTGCCACCACCCGGCGGGCCGTAGAGCAGCACCCCGCGCGGGGCGTCGACCCCGAGCCGGGCGAACGAGTCCGGGTGGCGCAGCGGCCACAGCACGGCCTCGGTGAGGGCCGCCTTGACCTCGGTCATGTCACCGACGTCGTCGAGGGTGAGGCCGCCGCTGCCCAGCGTGCCGCCACCGGACAGCGAGATCGGGCGGACCGAGCCGACGGCGTCGAGCAGGTCGGACTGACGGACCTGCTCGGTGGGGTCGGAGCCGGTGCCGCGCAGCGCCGCGCCCACCGCGGCCTCCCGGCGGACCGCCGCGAGGTCGGCGACGACGAACCCCGGTGTGCGGGCGGCGACCGCGCCCAGGTCGACGTCGTCGGCCCGGGGTACGTCGGCCAGCAGCCGCTCCAGCAGCGCACGCCGGGTCGCGGCGTCGGGCAGACCGACCGACAGCTCGCGGTCGACCAGGTCCGGCGCCCGCAGCCGCGGGTCCAGGGCCTCCGGCTCGGCACTGGTGACGACGAGCGCGGGCCCGCCCGGCGCGGTCGCCGCGCGCAGCTCGTCGAGCACCAGGGTGGCCAGCGGCGGCGGGTCGGTGGCGGGGAGCAGGGCGTGCGCGTCGTGTACGAGCAGCACCGCGGGTGCGCCGGTGCCGGTCCCGCCCGTGCGCGCCTGCGCGATCGCCGCCCGGACCCGCTCGGCCGCGGCGGCCGGCTCGACGGCGGCGACCGCCGGGGCCACGAGCTCGACGCACCGGGCGCCCGCCGCCGCGGCCGCGCTGCGGACCAGTGTCGCCTTGCCCGCGCCCTCCGGCCCCGAGACGAGCACGCCGAGCCGGGCGTCGCCGCCGAGCCGGGTCAGCAGCTCCGGGCGGCGGAACATGAGCTCGAACCAGTCCAGCAGGCGGCGGGCGACGGCCTCGTTCGCGGCGAGGTCCTCCAGCGGCAGCACGGGCTCGGCGGGTCCGGCCGGCGCGTCGGCCCCGGCCGGGGCTCCCGCGGCTCCCGTGGCCCGCACGGCGGAGGGGGCGGTGGAGCCGCGCCCGGCCCCGCCCGGGCCGGGGACACCGGGCCCGGGCGCCGCCGGTCCCGCGAGGGCCGGGCCGCCGTTCCCGGGGGCGCCGGAACCGGGGATGCGGAGCGCGCCGGCTGTGGCCGGGGCGGGGTCGCCGGTGTCGCGGCCGCCCTGCCAGCCCACGACCGTCGACGGCGTCACCACGACCGGCCCCGCCGGGTCGGCGACCGCGACGGTCAGCAGCTCCGAGGTCCACGTCCCGCCGACGGCCGCGGCCAGCGCGCGGCGCACCGAGCGGACGTCGGCCCCGGCCGCCGGGGCGATGTCCTGCGGGAGCAGGGACACGGCGTCGCCGCGGACCAGGACCTTGCCCGTCAGGGCGAGCCGCAGTGTCGCCGGGGCGACCGTCGCGGTGGTCAGCGCGGACCCGACCAGGCGCACCTCGCGGGCCGCGGTGACCGACGCCGGCGCGACGACGACGGTCGCGCCGTCGGTCAGCCCGGCGTTGGACAGGGTGACGTCGTCGAAACGGGCCTGACCGTGCGGGTCGCCCGGCTCACCGGCGACGGCGAGCGCCGCGGTGACCCGGGCCCCGGTGAGCGTCACCGCGTCCCAGGAGCGCAGGCCGAGCGCGGCGAGCACCTCGGGGTGCAGCCGGACGACACCGCGGCGGGCGTCGGCGGCCGCGGGGGCCAGTCGGGCGACGAGCTCCAGCACGGGCGGTCCTCCGGGGATCGGGTCAGCGACGGCGCAGGCCGAGGCGGCGGCCGGAACCGCGGGGCGCGGCGGCGACGCCCGGACCGCGCGGGTCGCGGACGGCGCCGGTCTCGCGCATGCCGTCCCGGCGGGCCTCGCCCTCCGGGTCGAGCCGGCGCCGGACACCGCGGGCCACCGCACCGGCACGGCCGGCGACCCGGCGGCGCAGCGGTGGGCGCAGACCGAGCCGACGGGCGGACCGGGCCGCGCGGGCGACGGCGCGGCGCTGGCGGGTCGGCACGTCCCACGCCTCGGGGTGGCGCGACAGCCAGCGGTAGCGGTAGGCCGTCCAGGGCAGGAGCAGCAGGTAGACGAGCCCGGCGACGGCGATCCCGAGGAACGGGATCGTGATCAGGATCGCGACAACCGCGGCCACCCCGACGAGCAGCCACCGGGTGGTGCGCGGGGAGACCCGGACCGTCTTGAGCGACAGCGTCGGGATGCGGCTGACCATGAGCCCGGCCGTGACCAGCGCCCACACCGCGACGAGCGGCCGCTCCGACCACCAGCCCTGACCGAAGTGCAGC
Source organism: Pseudonocardia sp. DR1-2 (assembly GCF_023717215.1). Lineage (NCBI taxonomy): Bacteria > Bacillati > Actinomycetota > Actinomycetes > Pseudonocardiales > Pseudonocardiaceae > Pseudonocardia > Pseudonocardia sp. DR1-2. The sequence continues at coordinate 956,835 of NZ_JAMQOF010000001.1, forward strand.
CACAGGTAGATCGGGATGCCCGCGGTCAGCGCGGCCGCGGGAGCCGGGACGCCGACGAAGAACTCCCGGGCGAACGGCGGGGCGCTGTCGTCGTCGATCAGGGTGTTGAAGCGTGCCAGGCGCAGCGCCATGCACACCGCGAACACCAGGGCCACCATCCAGCCGGCCCGGGTGCCCTCGAACGCCCAGATGTAGATGACCAGGGCGGGGGCGACACCGAAGGACACCAGGTCGGCCAGCGAGTCGAGCTCGGCGCCGATCCGGCTGGAGGCGTCGAGCAGCCGGGCCAGGCCCCCGTCGAGGGCGTCGCAGAGCGCGGCCACCAGGACGGCGATGATCGCGAAGTCGAAGCGCGACTGGAGCGCGAAGTAGACCGCCGTCAGGCCGGCACAGAGGTTGAGGACGGTGACCGCGTTCGGCAGCAGCCGCACGCCGGCGGGATAACCGCCGGCGGGGCGGGACATCCCCACGACCTCAGCGCTCCGCCGGCCCGGCCACCAGGCCGAGCACGGTCTCCCCGCCCACGGTCCGCTGGCCGGGGCGGACCAGCGCGGTCGTCCCGGGCGGGAGGTAGGTGTCCACGCGCGAGCCGAACCGGATGAGGCCGAACCGCTCGCCCGCGGCGACCTCGTCGCCGTCGCGCAGGGCGCAGACGATCCGGCGGGCCAGCAGGCCGGCGATCTGCACGACCCCGACCCCGACGCCGTCGGCGCGGACCACGGTGATCGCGTTGCGCTCGTTGTCCTCGCTCGCCTTGTCCAGGTCCGCGGACAGGAACGTGCCGGGCGAGTACTGGACCCGCGCGACGCGGCCGTGCACCGGGACCCACTGGACGTGCACGTCGAGCACGGTCAGGAAGATCGAGACCCGGGTGTGCGGGACGCGCGGCAGGTCGAGCTCGGCGGGCGGGACCGTCTCGGTCACGGTGGCGACCGCGCCGTCGGCGGGGGCCAGCACCGCGTCGGTGCGCAGCGGCGGGGTCCGGACGGGGTCGCGGAAGAACAGCGCGGTGGCCGCGGTGGCGAGCAGGCCCGGCAGGGTGCCGCGGCCGGTGAGGGCGCGCACCCCCGCCGCGGCGAGCGCCACACCGGCGACGATCGGGCGCCCGCCCGGGTGCATCGGGGGGATCGCGTCCCGGACCAGTCGGGCGATGTGGGTCGGGGAGGTCCCGGTTCCTTCGGCCATGGTGGGTCGTCGGCTCCTGATGCTCCGGTGGGGGATCACCAACGCTACGCGGGCGCCGCGGACGGCTGTCCGGCGGGACGACCGGGACACGCCGAGGATCCGGGGGTCCCCGCGCCGGGACGGGACCGGTGGCACGATCGTCGGTTCGTGCCCGGCGCCGTCCGCACGCGGTGCGCGATCCCGCGGGCCGGTCGGGGGCAGTAAAAGGGCCGGGGCCGTCGTCCCCCGAGACGACGACCCCGGCCTTGGAACCGCTCGTCCGCTCCCCAGCGACGGGCGGTGGGTCTTGTGCTGTAAAGGGTCTACCCCTCCACAGCAGAAAGTATTCCTCTCCGACGACCGGCAGTCCAGATCACGACGGATGTCCGCCGTGATCTACCTCTTTCGGCCGAACGGACACCCCCTAGGACGTCGCCCGCGGTGAGATCGTTGCCCCGACGGCCGATGACACAGCTCACACTTTCGGCGCAGCCGCACGTCCGCGCGAGTGGTGGGCCCGTCGCACAGCGCGATCCCGCTCGCGGCACCCGGACGCCCGTTCCGGTCCGCCCGGCTCCGCGGGTCGCCGCCCGGCGCGCCGGGCCGCCGCCACCGGACGCCGGCTCACGGGGCGTCGAGCAGCCAGACCGCGACCTGCTCGCCGTCGGCGACGGAGGTGGTGTCGGCGGGCAGGTCGATCAGGCAGTCGGCCCGGGCGAGCGCCGCGATCAGGTGCGACCCGGTGGACCCCACCTCGGACACGGTCCCGGCGGCGGCGTCGAGCAGGCCGCGCCGGAACTGGCGGCGCCCCGCGGGCGAGGCCAGCGCCCCGGACAGCCGGGCGGTCACCACCGGCCGCGCCGGTGCGGGGTGCCCGGCCGCCGCCCGGAGCGCGGGCCGGACGAACACCTCGAACGAGACCTGGGAGCTCACCGGGTTCCCGGGCAGGGTGACGGTGGCGACCCCGGTCCCGCCCAGCTCGAGCCGGCCGCAGCCCTGCGGACCGCCGGGCTGCATCGCGACCTTGCCGAACTCCACGCCGTGGCCGGTCATGGCGTCCTTGACGACCTCGTAGGCGCCGGCGCTCACGCCGCCGGAGGTGAGGACGAGGTCCACGCCGTCGCCGACCCTCTCCGCGAGCACCGCGCGGAACCGCTCGACGTCGTCGGGGACGAAGGACAGCTGCTCGGCCGTCGCGCCGGCCTCCCGGACCGCGACGGCCAGCATCGTGCCGTTGGACTCGTAGATCTGCCCGGGCTGCAGCGTGCCCCCCGGGGCGACGAGCTCCGAGCCGGTGGACAGCACGAGCACGTGCGGGCGACGGCGGACCGGCAGCTCCGCCCGGCCCACGGCGGCGGCGAGCCCGATCTGGGGCGCGGCCAGCACCGTCCCGGCCCGCAGCACGACGGCACCCGACGCGGCGTCCTCACCGGCCCGGCGGACGAACGCGCCCGGCTGCGGGGCCTCGTGGATCCGGACGCGGTCGAGCCCGCCACCGGGACCGGCGTCGGTCTGCTCGACCGGCACGATCGCGTCCGCGCCCTCGGGCACGGGGGCACCCGTCATGATCCTGGCCACCGTGCCCGGCGCCAGCGCGGGGACGTCGGTGCGCCCGGCCGGGATGTCGGCCGCGACCGGGAGCTCCACCGGCGAGGCAGCCGAGGCGCCGGCGAGGTCGGCCGCACGGACCGCGTAGCCGTCCATCGCGGAGTTGTCGAAGGGCGGCAGCGCGACGCCCGCCGTCAGGTCCTCGGCCAGCACCCGGCCGCTCGCGGCGGCCAGCGCGACCGGCTCGGTCCCGGTCGGCGGCAGCAGGGCCGCGACCGCCGCGGCGTGCTCGGAGACGGTGCGCGGACCAGTCTGCGACCAGGTGCTCATGGCCCCATCCTGCCCGCCGTCGCGGACGGCCCGCAGCCCGGCGGGGTCCGCTTGCACTCACCACGGGCGAGTGCTAGAAACGGGCTCAGCATCCACTGGCACTCGTGTCCGTGGAGTGCCAAGGTCGGGTCGGTGAGTCCGGCGCAGGGTTGCCGGGCGTCCGTCGCGGGCACCGCATCCGATCACTCGACTCACCTCTATCGGAGGGCAACACCCCCATGGCGAAGCAGATCGCGTTCGACGAGGAGGCCCGTCGGGGCCTCGAGCGGGGCATGAACACCCTCGCCGACGCCGTCAAGGTGACGCTGGGCCCGAAGGGCCGCAACGTCGTGCTCGAGAAGAAGTGGGGCGCGCCGACCATCACCAACGACGGTGTGTCGATCGCCAAGGAGATCGAGCTCGAGGACTCCTGGGAGAAGATCGGCGCCGAGCTGGTGAAGGAGGTCGCCAAGAAGACCGACGACATCGCGGGCGACGGCACCACCACCGCCACCGTGCTGGCCCAGGCGCTGGTCCGTGAGGGCCTGCGCAACGTGGCCGCCGGCGCGAACCCGATGTCGCTCAAGCGCGGCATCGAGAAGGCCACCGAGGCCGTCTCCCAGGCGCTGCTGAAGTCGGCCAAGGAGATCGAGACCAAGGAGCAGATCGCTGCCACGGCCTCCATCTCGGCCGCCGACCCGCAGATCGGTGAGCTCATCGCCGAGGCGATGGACAAGGTCGGCAAGGAAGGCGTCATCACGGTCGAGGAGTCGCAGACCTTCGGGCTCGAGCTCGAGCTCACCGAGGGCATGCGCTTCGACAAGGGCTACATCTCGCCCTACTTCGTGACCGACGCCGAGCGCATGGAGGTCGAGCTGGAGGACCCGTACGTCCTCCTCGTCTCCTCCAAGATCTCGACCGTCAAGGACCTGCTCCCGCTGCTGGAGAAGGTCATGCAGTCGGGCAAGCCGCTCGCCATCATCGCCGAGGACGTCGAGGGCGAGGCCCTGGCCACCCTGGTCGTCAACAAGATCCGCGGCACCTTCAAGTCCGTCGCCGTCAAGGCCCCGGGCTTCGGTGACCGCCGCGAGGCGATGCTGGCCGACATGGCCATCCTGACCGGTGGCGAGGTCATCTCGGAGAAGGTCGGCCTCAAGCTCGACACCGCCGACCTGTCCCTGCTGGGCACCGCCCGCAAGGTCGTCGTGACCAAGGACGAGACCACCATCGTCGACGGCGCCGGTGACGCCGACCAGATCGCCGGCCGGGTCAACCAGATCCGTGCCGAGATCGACCGCACCGACTCCGACTACGACCGCGAGAAGCTCCAGGAGCGCCTCGCCAAGCTGGCCGGCGGCGTCGCCGTCATCAAGGCCGGCGCGGCGACCGAGGTCGAGCTCAAGGAGCGCAAGCACCGCATCGAGGACGCCGTCCGCAACGCGAAGGCGGCCGTCGAGGAGGGCATCGTCGCCGGCGGCGGCGTGGCGCTCATCCAGGCCGGTGCCGGCCTGTTCGAGGGCCTCGGCCTGGACGGTGACGAGGCCACCGGCGCGAACATCGTCAAGGTCGCGCTGGAGGCCCCGCTCAAGCAGATCGCGGTCAACGCCGGCCTCGAGGGCGGCGTCGTCGCGGAGAAGGTCCGCAACCTGCCCACCGGTGAGGGCCTCGACGCCGCCACCGGCGAGTACAAGGACCTCATCAAGGCCGGGATCATCGACCCCGCCAAGGTGACCCGCTCGGCGCTGCAGAACGCGGCCTCGATCGCGGCCCTGTTCCTCACCACCGAGGCGGTCATCGCCGACAAGCCGGAGAAGGGCGGCGGCGCCCCCGCTGACCCGACCGGTGGCATGGGCGGCATGGACTTCTGATCGGTCCTGCCTCACCAGGCACACAGCACCACCCCGCGGGGGCGGTACCGGTTCGCCGGTGCCGCCCCCGCGGCGCGTCCGGGGGCCGCCGTCACCCCAGGGCGACGACGGCCGCGCGGGCCCGCTCCCGCAGCGCCGTCACCAGCTCCGGCGGGTCCAGCACCCGCACGTCCGGCAGCAGCGGCCACAGCGCCCGCCCGGCGTGGAGGAGGTCCCCGAACGCGGCGACGACCTCGGTCGTCCCGTCCCGTGTCCGCTCCTCGTCCACGGTGACGGCCGACAGCGCGTCGCGGCGGTCGGCGGGCAGCGCGAGGCGGACCCGGACCCCGGGCCGCCGCGCCCGGAAGTCCTCACGGCGGCGCAGCCACAGCTCCTCCAGGTCGACGCCCTCGGGCCGGTGCGCGGGCTCGGCCAGCGGCTCGGCCTCCTCGATCCGCGACACCCGGTAGGTGCGGTCCTCCCCGTCGCGCAGCGCCAGCAGGTACCAGCGCCCCGACGCCTGGACCAGCCCGACCGGGTCGACGACGCGTTCGGCGGCGGGTCCGGGCTCCGCGCCCGGCCGGGTCCCGGTCCGGTAGCGGATGCGGAGCCGGACCCCGCCGAACACCGCGCGCTGGACGGCGGTGAGCACGTCGGTGGTCGCGCCGTCGTCGGTGTCGCGCAGCCAGCCACCACGCCGGACCAGCACCCGTCCGGCGGCGTCGGTGGCCTGTTCCCGGGCGGCGTCCGGCAGCGCGGCGACGATCTTGCGCATGGCCGAGGCGAACTCCGGCCCCAGCCCGAGCGCGCCGGGCGTCGACGTCGCGCCGGAGCCGAGCAGCGCGACCGCCTCCCCCGGGGTCAGGCCGGTGAGGTCGGTGGTGAAGCCGGGCAGCAGTGCGAAGCCGCCGTGCCTGCCGCGTTCGGCGTAGACCGGGATGCCCGCGGCCGACAGCGCCTCGACGTCGCGCAGCACGGTGCGCTCGGAGACCTCCAGCTCACGCGCGAGCACGGCGGCGGTGGTCCGGCCGCGGTGGCGCAGCAGGAGCACGAGGGACAGGAGCCGGTCGGCGCGCACGTCCCGGAGAATGGCATGGAATCACGACAGGAGGTGTCAGGTATCGCGGGCACGCTGGCGCCCATGACGAACCCGACGCTCACCACCGACCCCCGCCCCGCCTACCTGGCCGCCCTCGACTGGGTCGCCGGCCTCGCCCGGGCCGTGCCCGCCGACCGGATGGCCGACCCCACGCCCTGCGACGACTTCGACGTCCGCACCCTGCTCGCGCACCTGGTCACGACACTGCGCAGACCGGCGGCGCTCGCCGCCGGGACCGACCCAATGGCCGCCCCGCTGGTCAGCGACGACGTCCTCGACGACCCGGTGTCGGCCTACGTCGACGAGGCGGCGGCGCTGCAGGCCGTCTGGTCCGGCCCGGACGGCGAGGCGCTGCTCGACCGGGTCGCGCGGCTGCCCTTCGGCGAGGTCCCGGCGCGGGCCGCGCTGGCCGTGTACCTGAACGAGACGCTGGTGCACGGCTGGGACCTGGCCGTTGCCACCGGGCAGGACCCGGAGGCCGACCGGGAGCTGGCGACGACGGCGCTCGCCACCGCCCACGCGTACCTGCCCGCCGAGCGGCGTGGCGGCCCGGTGCCGTTCGGCCCGGTCGTGGAGCACCGCCCGGAGGCGGGGCCGACCGAGCGGCTGGCGAACTGGTCGGGCCGGGTGTCGACGGGCTGGGTGGGCTGACGGGCCGGGCGGACCTACGAGCTCCGGTGTCGCGGCTCCCCCTCGTGAGCCGCGACGCCGGAGCCCCGCCCGCCCCACCGGCTCAGGCGGCCGGTGCGATCAGCCAGGCGGCGAGGTAGACCAGTGCCGCCGCGCCACCGGTGACCAGGGTCAGGACGAGGACCGCGATGCGCAGCAGCGCGGCGTCCGCACCCAGGTCGGCGGCCAGACCGCCGCAGACACCACCGAGCATCCGGTCGGTCCTGCTGCGCCGGAGCCGGAACGCGGCGACGCGGTCGCCGATCCCCTGCGCCGTCGTCCGGGTCCCGGCGCCGCCGTACGGCGTGCCCGCGGTGTGCGGCGCCCCCGTCGTGTAGGGCGCCCCGGTGCCCGGACCGGGGTGGGCGGCCCCGGGGTCCGCAGCGGCGGCCGGGCCCGCGTCGGAGGGACCGGTGCCGGTGGGCGGGACCTCGGGTCCCGCGGTGCCGGCGCCCGCGGTACCGGCGCCTTCCGGCATGCCGGAGGTGGCGGCACCGAGCGGTCCGGGGTCGGTCGCGTCGGAGCCGGTGGCCGCCGCGGCGACCGGCACCCGGTCGGTCACCGCGGCGTCGTCGGCCCCGGTCGAGGCGTCGTGGACGTCGGTCCCGGTGGGTGCCGTACCGGTCGTGCTCGCGTTGTTCTCCATGGCTCCAGGCTGTCGCCCCGGCGCGCGCCGGGACTCGGGACGAGCCCGGAGACCGACCCGGAACCGGGACCGCCCCGTCTCAGGGGCACGGCCCCGCGCGTCCCGGGGTCGCGGTGCCGCTCAGCCCGGCGGACGGGGCCCGGGCGGGGGGTGGCCGGGCGGCGGCTCGACCGGGCCGCGCTGCTCCGGCGGGGCCGCGGACGGCGGGCCCGGCCGGTACGGCGGGTCGGGCACCTGCCGGTCCCGCATGCGCACCACCCGGCCGAGCACCAGCGCGACGACGACCGACAGGACCAGCCACGCCCCGATCCCGACGAGGATCCACAGGGCGGTCGACATGTGCCCTCCCCGGCCGTCGCGGACCGCACCAGTGTGCCCGTGATCGGCGCCGTACGGAGGCCCCCGATCCGGGGGGGCTCAGCCTGCGTCGGGCAGGGCGGGGCCGAGGAGGTCGTCGGCGTCGACGATCCGGTAGGCGTAGCCCTGCTCGGCGAGGAAGCGCTGCCGGTGCGCGGCGTAGTCGGTGTCCACGGTGTCGCGGGACACCACCGAGTAGAAGTGCGCCTGGCGGCCGTCGTTCTTCGGGCGCAGCAGGCGCCCGAGCCGCTGGGCCTCCTCCTGCCGGGACCCGAACGTGCCGCTGACCTGCACCGCGATCGTCGCCTCGGGCAGGTCGATGGAGAAGTTCGCGACCTTGGAGACCACGAGGGTGTCGATCTCGCCGCGGCGGAACGCGTCGAACAGCTTCTCCCGCTCCTTGTTGCGGGTCGAGCCCTGGATCACCGGGGCACCGAGCTTCTCCCCCAGCGCGTCGAGCTGCTCGAGGTAGGCCCCGATGACCAGCGTCTGCTCGCCCTTGTGCCGGTCCAGGATCGCCTGCACGACGTTGAGCTTGGTGTTCGCCGTCGACGCCGTCCGGTAGCGCTCCTCGGAGTCCGCCGTCGCGTAGGACATGCGCTCGGCGTCGGTCAGCGTCACCCGCACCTCGATGCACTCGGCGGGCGCGATCCAGCCCTGCGCCTCGATGTCGCGCCACGGGGCGTCGTAGCGCTTCGGGCCGATCAGGGAGAACACGTCGCCCTCGCGGCCGTCCTCGCGGACCAGGGTCGCGGTGAGGCCGAGCCTGCGGCGGGACTGCAGGTCCGCCGTCATCCGGAAGACCGGCGCCGGGAGGAGGTGCACCTCGTCGTAGACGACCAGGCCCCAGTCGCGGGAGTCGAACAGCTCCAGGTGCTTGTACTCGCCCTTGGTCTTGCGGGTGACGACCTGGTACGTGGCGATGGTGACCGGGCGGATCTCCTTCTTCTCGCCCGAGTACTCGCCGATCTCCTCCTCGGTCAGCGACGTCCGCGCGATCAGCTCGCGCTTCCACTGCCGCCCGGAGACGGTGTTGGTCACCAGGATCAGGGTCGTCGCGCCCGCCTTGGCCATCGCGGCCGCACCGACGAGGGTCTTGCCCGCGCCGCAGGGCAGCACGACCACCCCGGAGCCGCCCTCCCAGAACCCGTCGACCGCGTGGCGCTGGTAGTCCCGCAGCGTCCAGCCGTCCTGCTCCAGCTCGATGGGGTGGGCCTCGCCGTCGACGTACCCGGCGAGGTCCTCGGCGGGCCAGCCGACCTTCAGCAGCGCCTGCTTGAGGTGCCCGCGCTCGGACGGGTGCACGACGACGGTGTCGTCGTCGAGCCGCGCGCCCAGCATCGGGCTGATCTTCTTCTGCCGGAGGATCTCCTCCAGCACGGCGCGGTCCAGCGCGGTGAGGACGAGGCCGTGCGCGGGGTGGTTGGACAGCTGCAGCCGGCCGTAGCGCCCCATCGTGTCGACGACGTCGACCAGCAGCGGCTGCGGGACCGGGTAGCGGGCCCAGCGGACCAGCGCGTCGACGACCTGCTCGGCGTCGTGCCCGGCCGCGCGCGCGTTCCAGAGGGCCAGCGGGGTGACCCGGTAGGTGTGGACGTGCTCGGGTGCCCGCTCCAGCTCGGCGAAGGGCGCGATGGCCGCGCGGGCCGCCGCGGAGTCGGGGTGGTCCACCTCGAGCAGCAGCGTCTTGTCGGACTGGACGATCAGGGGGCCGTCGGTCACGGAACGAATCCTCTCGAGGCCGGGGAACGGAGCTGTGCGGGTCCGCCGGACGCCGAGCGGAGACGAGCGGTCGGCGTGTGTCACGTCACGTGACCATGAGGCAACCGGCCCTACGCCACTCGGGAGACGAGGGTTCCGGGGGCTAGACTCGGCAGCCGTCCGTCACGCACAGACGGGACCCGGCACGATCATATCCGTCCGACTCCCCCGGGACGCGGCAACCGCCGCCCCGTGTCGGTCGTGGTGTGGTCGAGCGGTTCCCGTCGTGACCCCGAAAGGCGCACCGGACCAGCTGATGCTCCCCGACCTCGTGCCCGCCGCGCCGCCCGTCCCCGGACCGGAGACCGACAGGGAGATCTCGCCGTGACCACCGTGACCAGCACGGAACGCCCGAGCACGTGGTCGGAGCGACTCGACCCGCGGAACTGGAGCCTGGTCGCCAAGCTGGCGGTCGTCGGTCTGGTGCCCACGGTCCTCGCCCTGTCCATCGGCGCCGTCCGCGTCGTCGACCAGGCCAACGTGGCCGAGGAGCTCGGCCGCGGCAGCGGCCTGGTCGACGTGCACCGCCAGATCGAGACGCTGACCGGCGCACTGCAGACCGAGCGCGACGCCGCGGTCCGCTTCGTGGCGGGCAACCGGCTCGGCGACCGGGCCGCCGTCGACCGGGCGCAGGCCACGACCGACCAGGCGCTGCAGGCCACCACGGCGGGGCTCGACACCGCCGAGCAGCAGGCCCCCGACCTGGCCACGGCCCGCAGGCAGGCGGACACCACGCTGGGCCAGCTGCCGGTCATCCGGTCGCAGGTCGCCGAGGGGCCGACCGCGGCCGCCGACCTCACCGGCCGCTACACCGCGGTCGTCCAGCGCACGCTGGGGCTGGACCGGGCGCTGGTGGGGCGGCTGCAGACCGCCGACACCGCCGGCCTGACCACGGCGATCGCCGCCGGGTCGAGCGCCCGCGAGGCCCTGCAGCTCGAGCGCACCGTGATCGGTGGCGCGCTCGCCGCGGGGACGCTGGAGGAGCAGCAGCGCGCACAGGCCACCGGGGCCGAGGCCTCGTTCCAGGCCGCGGCCGGTGACTTCCAGTCGTCGCTGACGCCGGAGCAGGCCGAGTCCTTCGGGAACTTCGGTGCGGGACAGGCGAACGGCGAGCGCAACGCGCTGCGTGACCAGGCACTCTCGGTCCCGCCGGGGGTCGCGCCGCCGGTCGACCCGAACGCGTGGAACGCCGCCGTCGACCGGTCCGTCGCGGCGGTGGACCAGTCCACCGCCGCCGCCGAGCAGGCGTTCGTCGACGGCCGGGCCGCGGCGGCCGAGCAGGCGGGCAACACCGCGGGCCTCAACTCCGTGCTGCTGATGCTCACGATCCTGCTGACCGCGGGCATCATCCTGCTGCTGGGCCGTCAGATGGTCCGTTCGCTGCGCCTGCTGCGCAGCTCGGCGCTCGAGGTCGCGGAGCAGAAGCTGCCCGCGGCGGTGCAGAGCATGCGGTCCGGGCAGGCACCGAACGCACTCGTCGAGCCGGTCCCGCTGGACAGCCGCGACGAGATCGGCCAGGTGGCGCGGGCCTTCGACGCCGTGCACGGCCAGGCGATCCGCCTCGCCGCCGACCAGGCCGCGCTGCAGCAGAACGTCAACTCGATGTTCGTCAACCTCTCCCGCCGTTCGCAGGCGCTCGTCGAGCGCCAGCTGCAGCTGATCGAGCAGCTGGAGAGCAACGAGCAGGACCCGGACCAGCTGTCGAACCTGTTCCAGCTGGACCACCTCGCGACCCGTATGCGCCGCAACAGCGAGAACCTGCTGGTCCTCGCGGGCACCGACCTGGCGAAGCGGAACGTGGCGCCGGTGCAGGTCGTCGACGTCCTGCGGGCCGCGGTGTCGGAGGTCGAGCAGTACCAGCGGGTCGTCGTGCAGACCCCGCCGAACGCGACGATCGCCGGTCGCGCCGCGAACGACCTCGTCCACCTGCTCGCCGAGCTGCTGGACAACGCGACGAACTTCTCGCCGCCGGACTCGCAGGTCGTCATGTCGACGACCCGCACCGCCGACGAGTCGCTACTGGTCGAGATCTCCGACCGCGGTGTCGGCATGACCGACTCCGAGCTGGTCGATGCCAACCAGCGGCTGTCCGGCCCGGCCGAGGTCGACGTGTCGGCCTCGCGGCGGATGGGCCTGTTCGTGGTCGGCCGGCTGGCCGCACGGCACCGCGTCGGCGTCCGGCTCGCCTCGGCCGCCGTCGGCGGCGGCTCGGGTGGGCTGAGCGCCTCGGTGACCGTCCCGCCGCAGCTGGTGCCCTCCGCGCAGCTGCCCGAGCAGCGCCGCGACGGCGACCCGGGAGGCTGGGGCGGCGTGCCGCCCCAGGGTGGCGAGCAGGCCCCGCAGCTGCCCGCCCCGGCGCTGACCGGCGGCGGAGCACCCGACGGACCCCGCCCGGACTCCCCGGTCGCGGTGAACGGGAACGGTCGCGGTGGGTCGCTGCCGTCGATGGTCGCGGGCTCCGACGGCCCGATGACCCCGACCTTCGAGACCGGCACCCCCTCGTCCACGACGGCGCGCAACGGCTCGGGCTCGAGCCTGCCGACACGCCGTCCGGGGTCGTCGCTGACGAAGAACGCGGCCCCCGGCGACGCCGGCGGGCAGACCGCCGACGGGTCGGCCCCGACGCTGAACGGGTCCGCCCCGCAGGGTCTGTCGGCCTTCGCGCCGTCGCAGGACGGCGCACGCGACGGGCGGACCCCGGCCGACGTCTTCACCCCGGCCGACGAGGCCGGCTCCGGTCCCGCCGACGGCGACGCCCCGCGCGGCGCCGAGGCGTTCCGGGGCACCGGCCCGGCCCCGTCCGGCGACGGTGACGGTCCGTCCGGCGACGCGGGCACCGGCGCCGGGTCCGTCACCGACACCGAGGACACCGAGGCCGCGGTCCCCGCCGACGGCACCGACCACGCCGACACCGACGGCGATGCGGACCGCTCCGGTGGCACCGCGGCACCGTCGGCCGCCGCCGCGCTCGGGCTGGCGGGTGCCGCTGCGGCGGCCGCCGCGGCCCGGGCCCGCGCCGACCGCGACATGGACGACACCGTCGTCCTGGACCGGGCGATCGGTGACGGCCCCGAGGACCACGGGCGGACCCCGGCCGACGACGAGGGCGCCGGGGTGACCGACGCCGTCACCGAGGCCGGTCCGGACGGGACCGACCCGGACACCGACGGCTCCGTGGACCCCCGCGCCACCGACGAGGACACCGACCGGGACGCCGACCGGAACACCGAGGGGACCGCACCGGAGCAGACACCGCTCGCGGCCCGGACGAACGGCATCGCGCCGTTCCCTCCGGCCCCCGGGGACCGCACCGACGCCAGCACTGCCGACGGCCACGCCCACGACGGGACCGGAGCCGCGGACGCGGCCGGCACCGATGTGAGCGCCCCGTCCGGCCGCACCCCGTCCGACGACACCGATGTCGACGACTCCGCCGACACCACCGGGGCGGGCCACACCGGGCCCGACCCCGACGAGGACGACACCACCGGCGCGGCCGCGTCCACGGACGACCCCGGGACCGGCGCCGATCGCGACCGTCCCGCGGACACCGCATCCGTGGACGGCGCGTCCGTGGACGGCGGCTCCGGGGAGACCGGATCCGGGGACGGCCGCTCCGCCGGTACCGACCCCGAGACCGCGGCACTCCCGACGATCCGCCCGTCCGGCCGTACGCCGATGGGCGGGCCGCTCCCGGCCCGCACCAACGGGTCCCGTCCCTCCCCCTCGCGACGCCCGGTCATGCCGGCCCGCGGCGCCGGACCGGCGCTGCCGACCCGTGGGCCCGGCCGCCAGGGCCCGTCCCCGGCACCGGCCCGCGGACCGCAGCAGCCCGCCCCCCGGCAGGCGCAGCAGGTCCAGCAGGCGCAGCACCCGGAGGCGCCGCAGGAGCGTCCGGTGCAGCAGGCACCGGGCCGGCAGGCGCCCGCACCGCTGCCGAAGCGGGAGGGTGGCCGGGCCGCGGGCCCGGCGGGCCTGGCCGCGAACGCCGCCGGTGCCTCGCAGGACGAGCTGTTCGCACCGAAGGTGCCCGTCGAGGGCGACCGGGGTCAGCTCCGGCGCCCCGGGGCGGTCGAGTCGGCCCGGGCCCAGACCGGGTTCGACATGGGTCAGACCACCCCGATCTTCGACGACATCGCCTCGGCCTGGTTCCGCTCGAACCGCTCGGTGCCGGTCCGCTGGCAGGACGGTGCCGGCCCGGACGGCGGCGCCCCGGCCGGTGCCGCGGCCCCCGCCGCGTCCGATGCCCCGGCGCCCCCGTCGGGCTTCGCCTCCCCCGCCGACGACGTCTGGCGGCAGGCCCGCGAGGCCACCGACGGCGACGAGTCGGAGACCGCCGGTGACGACCTGACGACCGCCGGACTGCCCAAGCGACGCCCGCGGGCGCGACTGCTCCCGGGCAGTGCGGCAGGATCGACCGTGCTCAGCCCCGCTCCGGCGGAGCCGAGGGACGCCGAGAGCGTCCGTGGCCGTCTCGCCAGCTACCAGCAGGGCGTGCGTCAGGGCCGGGAGAGCGCCTCCGGTGTCCGCCGCAACGCACTGGCCGGCACGACGGACACGGTCGACGGCGACTCCGAGCAGCACGACCCGCAGGACCAGCACGACCGGCAGGGCACCCGTGCCCCGCAGGACACCACCGCGACCGGCACCCCCGAGCCCGCCGCGGACCGACCGAACTCGTCCGACCCCGAGGAGAACCAGTGAGGGCACCGCAGGCACAGCCGAGCCAGAGCCGTTTCGGCTGGCTGGTCACCAACTTCGCGGAGCGCGTCCCGGGTGTCGCGCACGCCATCGTGGTGTCGACCGACGGGCTGCTGCTGACCGCGTCCGACCGGCTGCCGCGCGACCGGGCCGACCAGCTCGCCGCCGTCGCATCCGGTCTGGTCAGCCTGACCCAGGGCGCCGCGCGCTGCTTCGACGCCGGTGGCGTCGTGCAGACCGTCGTCGAGATGGACCGCGGGATCGTGCTGCTGATGTCGATCAGCGACGGCTCCTGCCTGGCCGTGCTCGCCTCGCCGAGCTGCGACATCGGCCTCGTCGGCTACGAGATGACGCTGCTGGTCGACCGGGTCGGCCAGCTGCTCACCCCGGAGCTGCGCGCCGAGCTGCAGGGTTCGTTCGGGCCCTGAGGCCGCGACTCCGGACCCCCAGGACGCGTTACCGTCATGCACCCCATCCCAGGATCGACCAGAGCGGGTGAGATCCGATGACCCAGGACCCGGGCGGACACGGCCCCGAGCCGACGTTCGCCGACGTCATGAACGGGTTCAGCCTGGACTCCAAGCGCAAGCCGAAGAAGCGCCGATGGGGGCGCAACCGTCCGGAGGACGACGTCGAGCCGGAGGTCGCCGCCCCCGGGCGCCCGGTCCCACCGCCGGACCCGGCCGAGGTGACCGGCCCCATCGGCGGGTCGGCGGCCTACGGGCTGCCGCCCACCCCGGCCGAGCTGGAGGCCCAGCGGACCGGTGACCGGCCGGACCGGCCGTCGCCGTCGCCGTACCCGGCACAGAACACGGGGCCCGGCCCCGCGCACGACCCAGTGGCAGCGCCGCCGCCGGTGCCCCCGTCCGCGGGTGGCGCCGCCTTCGTCCGGCCCTACGCCTGGACGCGGGGACGGACCAAGTCGGGCTACGAGCTGGCCGTCGAGACCCTGGTCTCGGTCAGCAACCGGGCCCGCAGCCAGCTGGAACGGCTGCCGATGGAGCACCGCTCCGTCGCCGACCTGCTGCTCGAGCAGACCCGCTCGGTGGCCGAGGTCGCGGCGCTGCTGTCGCTCCCCCTGGGCGTGGCCCGGGTGCTGCTCGGGGACATGGCCTCGAACGGCACGGTGACCGTTCACCAGACCGCGAGCACCCCCGGCAACGCGCCGGACCTCGCGCTGATGGAAAGGGTGTTGAGTGGACTCCGTCGGCTCTAGGCCACAGCCGCCCCAGCCCGCGGCCGGGATGGCCCGTGCCGCGACGATGTCGGCCAAGATCGTGGTGGCCGGTGGGTTCGGCGTCGGGAAGACCACCTTCGTCGGATCGGTCTCGGAGATCATGCCGCTGACCACCGAGGCGGTGATGACCGAGGCGAGCGCGTCGCACGACGACCTCTCCGCCACCCCCAACAAGCGGTCCACGACCGTCGCGATGGACTTCGGTCGCGTCTCCCTGGACGCCGACCTGGTGCTCTACCTGTTCGGGACGCCGGGCCAGCAGCGGTTCTGGTTCATGTGGGACGACCTGGTCCGCGGCGCGATCGGCGCCGTCGTCCTCGTCGACACCCGGCGCCTGGCCGACTCCTTCGCCGCGATCGACTTCTTCGAGGACCGTGGCCTGCCCTACGTCGTCGGGGTCAACGCCTTCGACGGGCAGCTGCAGCACACCCTCGACGACGTGCGCGAGGCGATGTCGATCGACCCGGCCGTCCCGATGGTCGTGTGCGACGCCCGGCACCGGCAGTCGACCAAGGAGACCCTGATCGCGCTGGTGCAGCACGCGATGCACCAGCGGATGGCCGCCGGCGCGCGCTGACCCGTACCCCGACCCGACCCGGACACCGCGGCGGCGCAGGCACATCGTGTGCCGGCGCCGCTGCGGTACCGCGTCCGGGGCTAGTCGCGTCCGGCCGGTTGCTCCGATCCGGCGTCCACCGGCGCGATCGAGGTGATGCGGTGCAGCTGGATGCGGCGCAGCTCGCCGTCGAGCGCGTCACGGCCCTCGACGTACCCGCCGCCCACCGAGACCGGCGCGAGCACCCGGTCCCCGGCGACGCCGTGCGCGTCGACGTAGCCGATCCACACGGTCCGGCCCTCGCGCACCGCCTCCTGCAGCGAGGCCAGGTTCCCGGTCGCGCCGGTGAGTTCACGCCGCCCGGCGACGCTGTCGCGTACCCCGGCCAGGCGGTCCCCCGCCCGCAGCCGCTCGACGAGTTCCTCGGCCCGGTTCGTCGGGGACCGGTCGACGACCCGGCCGGCGTCCCGGGTGCCGCGACGCAGCCGCGGCTCGGTGCGCCGCCCCTTCGGCCCGAGGTCGACGACGGCGCCGACCGCGTCCTCCGCGGCCGGGCTGAAGCCGGCCGCCCGCAGCCCGTCGAGCACCTCGGCCAGCGGCAGCGAGCTGACCACGACGGTCGGGGCGATCCGGCGCAGCCCCAGCTCCTCGGCCGCGGAGTGCGCGAGCACCTCGGACAGGAGCACCTCGTCGTCGGAGCGCAGGAAGCAGCTGACCGCGCCGCCGCGCAGCCTGCCGTGCCGGCGGGCGACGTCGTCCACGAGGTAGGTCAGGGTCTGCGGGACCGGGGTGCGGGAACGGGCCTCGAGGATCGCGCGGACGTCGTCGGCGGTGCGGCCGGTGTCCAGCGCCCGGCGCAGGCTGCGCTCGGTGAAGCGGTACACCGTGGCGCCGCCCGCGGACTCGACCTCGGCCAGGATCGCGAGCTCGTGCGCGAGGTCCGCCGACAGCCGCCCGGGTGCGACGGCGGTCAGGTCGGCCTGGAGCAGGATCTCCTCCACCGGGGCGGGCAGCGCCGCGTGCAGCGCCGCGGCCAGCTCGGTGGGGTGCCGGGTGGGGTGCGCCGGGTCCGGGCGCAGGGCCGGGTCGAGCAGCACCCGCCCGGCCGTGGTGAGTGCGTCGAGGGCGACCACGCCGATCGCGGTGGCCTCGGCGACGGTCCAGCCGACCGTCTCGTCGCGCAGCCGTCCGCCGCGGCGCGGGGCGTGCCAGGCCAGCAGCCGCGCCAGGTCCTCCGGCGACCCCACCGAGGTGCCGGGCGCGAGGTCGGCGAGCGCGTCCAGGACCCGGCGGCGGTCCCGCGCAGCCGGCGGACGACGCGGCCCGTCGGACAGCGCGGTGATCGGCTTGCCGGTCTCGTCGCGGCGCCCCACGAGCCCGGGCAGCCGCGGCAGCTCCAGCCAGGCCTGGGCCAGCACCGCCCAGCGGGACTCCTCGGGACCGGTCCCCCACACGTCCCACGTGGTGGTCGGCAGCCACTCCGGTGTCACCGACTCGGTCGCCCCGACCAGGTCCGCGGCGTGCAGGATCTCCAGGACCAGCGCGGCGGTCGGCTCGTCGGTGTCGGCCGCCTTCGCCGCACGCTTGAGCTCGCGGACGCCGAACCCGCCCGAGCGCAGCACCGGCACGGACTCCCGCGCCAGCCACTCCAGGAGCAGGTCGGTGCGGCGCAGGAACTCCAACGCGGCCCCCGCGCCGGTGCCGTCGACCAGCGAGGTCTCCCGCACGCGCAGCGGGACGTCCGGCCGGGACAGGTCCAGCGACCCCATCGGACGGTCGCCGCGCAGGGCGAGCGCGACCTGGCGGGGCAGCTCGACGGTGTCGGCGTCGCGGCGCACGAGCAGTCCCTTGTCGACGAGGGACCCGACCGGCCCGGTCGGCCCGGTCGCGTTGCGGGAGCGGCCGACCGGCGGGCCCTGGGCGAGCACGTCGAGGACCTTGCGCTCGTCGTCGCCCACCCCGGCGAGCAGCGTGTCGAGCTCGGGGCCCGCCGCCGCGCCGGTGGCGGGGGCGCCGAGCCCGGCGGGCCACGGCCCGACGACGTCGGCGGCCGCGGGGACCAGCGACACCGCCTCGTCCGGGCCCCAGGCCAGCGCGCGGTCGCGCAGCGCGGCGAGTCCCTCGGCGACGGTGGCCGCGTCGACGTCGGCGCCGAGCCAGCCGCGCAGTCCCGCGCCGGGCGTCGTCGCGTCGGCCGGGGTCCGCCACGCCGTCGCCAGCACCAGCGCGTCCAGGACGGTCAGCGCGACGGTGCCCAGGTCCTCACAGGCGCGCTGCACCGAGGCCCGGATCGAGGCGCGGGTCGCGAGCACGGTGAGATCGCCGGGGGGCGGGACGGCGAGGTCCGGACGCGCACGCAGCAGCGCGGCGAGGAACCCGTCGTCCTGCCCGCGCAACCACTCGACCAGGGACGTCTGCATCATCGCCAGGGTAGTCGGACGATCGCGGGCGCACCGGAGCGGACAGCCGCGCCCGCGTCCGCGATACTGGGCACAGGAGACTGCCGCGGTCCCGCCCGGGACCGGACGACGACGCTGGAGGACGCGATGGCCGCCAAGCCCGCGAAGCAGGACCGGATCCACCCGGAGTGGCCGCACTCCGACGACGGCGACCACCCGGTCACCGAGCTCCTGGGCAGCGTCCAGGGAAACATGTCGCCGTTCGGCGACATCGAGTTCCCGGTCGCCAGCGTGCCCTACGAGCACCCGGTCACCGAGATCAACCGCTGACCGTGGTCGCCGGCCTGTTGCTCGCGGGCGGCGCCGGGCGCCGCATGGGCACCCCGAAGGCGCTGGTCCGACTGCACGGTGAGCCGCTCGCGGTGCGGGCGGTGAAGGCGCTGCAGGCGGGTGGGTGCGGCCCGGTCACCGTCGTGCTCGGCGCCCGCGCCGACGACGTCACCGACGTGCTGCGCGGCGCCGGCCTCGGCACCGACGGCAGTGACGTCGGTGTCGTGGTCGCCGAGGACTGGGACGAGGGCATGGGCGCGTCGCTGCGGCGCGGGCTCGGGTCGCTGACCCACCTGCCCGGCACCGGCGCGGCGCTGGTGCACCTGGTCGACCTGCCGGGCATCGGACCGGAGGCGATCCGCCGGGTCGTCGACGGCGCCGGGCCGTCGTCGCTGCGGCGCGCCGCGTTCGACGGCGTCCCCGGGCACCCGGTCCTGCTCGGCCGGGACCACTGGTCCGGGGTCGTCGCGCTGTCCTCCGGGGACTCCGGCGCCCGTGACTACCTGGCCGGCCGCTCCGACGTGGAGCTGGTCGAGTGCGGCGACGTCGCCGTCCCGGACGACGTCGACACCCCGGGGCAGCTGCGTCGCCTCGCCGGTACCTGACACCACCGCACCGGTCCCGATACACACGGGCCCCGGTCCCTCGCCGAGGGACCGGGGCGTCGTCGTGCCGGGATCAGGTGTTGATGACCTGGCCGGGGGTGATCAGGTGCCCGGCGCCGAGGCCCGGGTTCTTGGACAGCAGGTCCTTCCAGTTCGCGATGCCGTGCGCGGCCGCGATCTGTCCCAGGGTGTCGCCGGACTTCACCGTGTAGGTGCCGCCGGACGACGCCGCGGGGGCGCTGGCCTTCACACGCTCCGGGGCCCGGGTACCGGAGTCGGTCTCCAGGGTCCGCGGCGTGGCGGACCCGGACGCACCGGTCTTGGACGAGCACGACGGCCAGGCGTTCCAGCCCTGGGCGGCCAGGACCTTCTCGGCGACGGCGATCTGCTGGGCCCGGGTGGCCTGGTGCGCCGACGTGGCGTACTCGCCGCCGCCGTAGGCCTTCCAGGTGCTCGGGCTGAACTGCAGGCCGCCGTAGTAGCCGTTGCCGGTGTTCGCGGCCCAGTTCCCGGTGCTCTCGCAGTGCGCGAGCGAGTCCCAGGTGGAGTCGGTGGCGGCGTTCGCGGTGCCCACGACGGCCAGCATCGGGGCGCCGAGGACGGCACCGGCGACGGCGGTCCGGACGATCGTGCGGCCGGCGGTGCTCGGTTTACGGTGTTTCCCACGGTAACGAGGCATGGCAGGTCTCCCGCGTGACGCGACCCGAACCGCACCCGGGGAGTGGGTGCCCGGTCCGGCGGCCGGGGGAGCGGCCACCGATCCGTCTGACGATCGGCCCTGTCCCACACCGATACCTCGGGGGCCGGTGGACCGCCGGACAGGGAGCGTTGCGGCACCGGAGCCCGGCCGCATGGGGGAGTCGGCCGAGCCGGGACCGAAGGTAGGTCACGTCAGGACGACGCGAAAGTCGGCGGCGACACGGCGTGGCGTCGGACGTACCGGACACATGATGTTCGGGCCTTGCGTTTGCGCAGGTGACGAGCCCCGATCACGAACGAGAAACGTTCGTGCAAACAGTGCGATCGGTTCCACAAACGTGATACAGATCACAGTCACTGGGCCATCCGGGGGCCCCGGCCCGTGCACACGGAGTGGCAGGGGCCACCCTTCCGGCGCCCCCCGTACTGTCGGGGTCGTGACCACCGAGCACAACCGGCCCGGCCCCGCGCTCAGCCACGTCGACGACGCCGGGGCGGCCCGGATGGTCGACGTCTCCGACAAGCAGCCCGGCCGTCGCGCCGCCGTCGCGACCGGGACCGTGCACACCACGGCCGAGGTCGTGCACCTGCTGGAGACCGACGGCCTCCCCAAGGGCGACGCGCTCGCCACCGCCCGCATCGCCGGGATCATGGGCGCCAAGCGCACCCCGGACCTCGTCCCGCTCTGCCACCCGATCGCGATCAGCGGGGTGACGCTGGACCTGACCCCGGCCACCGACGGCGACGCCGGCCGGGTCGCCATCCGCGCCGAGGTACGCACCACCGACCGCACCGGGGTGGAGATGGAGGCGCTGACCGCGGTCGCCGTCGCCGGGCTCACCCTGCACGACATGATCAAGGCCGTGGACCCGGCCGCCGTGCTCGACGCCGTGCGCGTCGAGCGCAAGGAGGGCGGCAAGACCGGGCTGTGGGAGCGCGGGGCATGACCGCCGCGCGCACCGCCCGGGTCGTCACCGCCTCCAACCGCGCCGCGGCGGGCGTCTACACCGACCGCGGCGGGCCGCCGATCGTCGCCTGGCTGCGCGAGCGCGGCTACGACACCCCGGACCCGGTCGTCGTGCCGGACGGCGAGCCGGTCGGGCAGGCGCTGCGGGCGGCCGTCGCCGACGGGGTGGCGGTCGTCGTCACCACCGGGGGCACCGGCATCTCCCCCACCGACGCCACCCCCGAGGTCACCCGGGCCGTGCTCGACCACGAGATCCCGGGCCTGGCCGACGCGATCCGCCGCGCCGGGGAGGAGAAGGTGCCCACCGCGGTGCTCTCCCGCGGCCTGGCCGGGGTCGCGGGCCGCACCCTGATCGTCAACCTGCCCGGCTCCCCGGGCGGGGTGAAGGACGGCCTCGGCGTGCTCGCCGGGGTCCTCGACCACGCGGTCGACCAGCTGCACGGAGGAGACCACCGATGACCGATCCCGCGACCACGCGGACCGCGACGGTCCTGCGTGCGGCCGTCGGCGAGGAGCCGCTCGACGTCGACGAGCACGCCCGCCTGGTCGAGCACGCCGCGGCCGGCGCGGTCGTCACCTTCGCCGGCGTCGTGCGCGACCACGACGGCGGGAAGTCGGTGCACGGGCTGGAGTACAGCGCGCACCCGACGGCCGCCCGGATCGTCGCCGAGGTCGCCGAGCAGGTGGCCGCTCGCTCCCCCGGCGTCCGGGCGCTCGCGGTCAGCCACCGGGTCGGCCCGCTCGACATCGGCGAGGTCGCCCTCGCCTGCGCCGTCGCCGCCGAGCACCGCCGGGAGGCGTTCACCGCCTGCGCCGAGCTCGTCGACGAGGTGAAGCGGCTGCTGCCGGTCTGGAAGCACCAGCGGTTCGCCGACGGCTCCGACGAGTGGGTCAACTCGACCTGAGCCCGGCCGGGCACCCCGGAACGACGGAACGGCCCGGGTCCGCCTCCCCGCGAGGGGAAGGAGGACCCGGGCCGTCGTCCGCCGGGGCGGGTGCTGGGGACACCGCGCACCCCGTGCCGCCCGTCCCGGATGGCGGTCCGGGAACGGTCGGCGGGATCAGCCGAGGTTCAGGACCTGGCCGACGCTGATCACGTTCACGTTGCCGATGCCGTTCGCGGCGGCCAGCGCGGCGACGGAGGTGCCGTGCGCGGCGGCGATCTTCCCGAGGGTGTCGCCCGACTTCACCGTGTAGCCGCCGGCGGCCGGGGCGGCCGCCTTCTTCTTCGGCGCGGAGGCGGCCGGGGCCGACGCCTTCACACGCTTGCTGGTGTCGGCCGAGTGGCCGGTGATGCCCAGCTTCTTCGAGCAGGACGGCCAGGCGCCCCAGCCCTGGGCGGCCAGCACCCTCTCGGCGACGGCGATCTGCTCGGCGCGGCTCGCGTTCTGCGCCGAGCCGGTGCCACCGAAGGCCTTCCAGGTGGACGGCGTGAACTGCAGCCCACCCGAGAACCCGTTACCCGTGTTGATCGACCAGTTGCCGCCGCTCTCGCACTGGGCGAGCTGGTCCCAGACCTCGTCCGGGGCGGCGTTGGCGGTACCGGCGATCGCAGCCGTCGCGCCGACCGCGACGACACCCGCCGCAGCCATGCGCAGCAGACTTCGGCCCTTGGGTCCCTTGGTCATCGTTTCGCTCCCACCGCGCCGTCCCGAGGACACGCACACTCCGCGCAGGAGGTCCCCAGGGCACAGATGTGCCCACCGTGTCGTCGCGGGTGCGTCGATCGGGACCGGGGAGCGACGTCCATGACGCCCGCGGAGGTGGTCTCTCTCGTCCCCGTCCCGTTCCGTTTCCTCGACGGACCGGACAGCCGCGGGACGGGGGTGGTTCGGCGCGGCGGGTCCGGATGTGTGACTCGTTCAGGCGGCCGCTCCGGTGGACCGGCCGACGAGAAAGGTGAATGCACGGAAAGAATTCGTCAATGAAGGGACCCGTGAGCGGAATCACTGTAACAACGATGTAATTATCAGATTCTCCCTAAACGCACTGGTCAACGACGTCACATCACGGACCTATCACGCGGTCGTGAACATTTTTGATCCGGAAGCAACTCGAACCTTCCGAGGGCCTCGTTCGTCTTCACGGGGAGGTCCCGGACCCGCCCGCGCGGTGAGGAGGGACCCTCCTGCTGTGGCCGCGTTCACCGCTCGTCCTGCATGCTGGTTCGGTGAACGAACCCGCACCCGGCCCCGGGAGCCCGGCCGAGCTCGCCGACGCGCTGCGCGCGACCGGCTACCTCGCCGACGACGGTCTCGCGACGGCGGCCTTCCTCGCCCTGCGCATGAACCGTCCGCTCTTCTGCGAGGGCGAGCCGGGGACCGGCAAGACCGCACTGGCCCAGGCACTGGCCGCCACACTGGACGCACCGCTCATCCGCCTGCAGTGTCACGACGGCATCGACGCCGGTCAGGCCCTCTACGACTGGGACTTCCCCCGCCAGCTGCTGCACCTGCGCACCCTGGAGGCCGCGAGCGGGCGCGACGGGTTCGACCCGGACAGCGTCGAGGCCGGCCTCTACGACGAGCGCTTCCTGCTGGCCCGCCCGATCCTGCAGGCGCTGCGCACCAGCCCGTCGGTGCTGCTGATCGACGAGATCGACCGTGCCGACGACGAGTTCGAGGCCTTCCTGCTGGAGGTCCTCACCGAGCACGCGGTGACCATCCCCGAGCTCGGGGAGGTGCGCGCCGCGACGCCGCCGGTCGTCGTCCTCACCTCGAACCGGACGCGCGAGGTGCACGACGCGCTCAAGCGGCGCTGCCTCTATCTCTGGCTGGAGCACCCGAACATCGAGCGCGAGATCGAGATCCTGCACAGCAGGCTGCCCGAGGTGCCCGAGCGCCTCGCCGCGTCGGTCGCGCGGGCCGTGCAGAAGCTGCGCCACGCCGACCTGATCAAGCCCCCGGGCGTCGCGGAGACCCTGGACTGGGCCCGGGCGTTGCAGCTGATCGGTGCCCGGCACCTGGATCCGGAGTCGGCGGCGCGCACCCTCGGGGCCGTCCTCAAGTACCGGGAGGACGCCGACCGGGTCCACAAGCAGCTCGACACCCTGCTGGCGTCCTGACCCGGCCGCGATGACCGTCCCCCCGAGCCCGTCCCCGGCGGCCCCGCCACGGCCGCCCGCGGCGGAGCCCACCGGCACCACCGACGAGCTGCTGACCGGATTCGTCGGGTTCACCGAGGTCCTGCGCGCGGCGGGGGTCCCGGTCACCCAGGACCGGGTGACCGCCTACCTGCAGGCGCTCGACACCCTGGAGGTCACCGACCGGGACCAGGCGTACTGGGCCGGCCGGCTGACGCTGTGCGCCGACCCCGACGACATCGTCCGGTACGACCTGGCGTTCCCGTCCTGGTTCGAGCCGACCAGCAACCGCCCGTCGAGCAACCGCGACGACCGCCCGCCCGCACCACCGAAGCTGGCCGCGCTGCTGCCCGGCAACGAGGGCGGGGAGGACGACTCCGACGACACCGACGGCCCGCAGATCAAGGCCGCCGCGACCGGCGCGGAGATCCTGCGCAACCGCGACCTCGGGGAGCTCTCCCCCGCCGAGCGCGAGCACCTGCGCCGGCTGATGACCCTGCTGAAGCCGGAGCCGCCGACCCGGGCGTCGCGGCGCCGCAGGCGCAACCGGCACGGCGAGGCCGACCCGCAGCGCACGTTGCGCGCGGCGCTGCGCAACCAGGGCGAGATCTTCCGGCTGGCCCGGCGCGACACCTCGCGCCGGCCGCGCAAGGTCGTGCTGCTGATCGACGTCTCGGGGTCGATGGAGCCCTACGCGGACGCGCTGATGCGCTTCGCCCACGTCGTCGTCCGTCGCTCGCCGCGCTCGGTCGAGGCGTTCACCCTGGGCACCCGGCTCACCCGCATCACCCGTGAGCTGCGGCTGCGCGACCCCGAGCACGCGCTGCGCGCCGCGGGCAGGGCGATCCCGGACTGGTCGGGCGGCACCCGGCTGGGCGAGGTGCTGCAGGCCTTCGTCGACCGCTGGGGACGCCGCGGTGCGGCCCGGCGGGCGGTCGTGGTGGTCTTCTCCGACGGCTGGGAGCGCGGCGGCACCGAGCTGCTCGGCTCCCAGGCCGAGCAGCTGTCCCGGCTGGCCCACCGGCTGATCTGGGTCAACCCGCACGCGGGCAAGGACGGCTACGCCCCGGTCCAGGGGGGAATAGTCGCGGCCCTTCCGCACTTGGACGACCTGCTGGCCGGGCACAGCCTGGACACGCTGGAGAAACTGCTCGAGGTGGTGCGCAATGCGTGACGTGATCGACCAGCTCGAAGGCTGGTGGAAGAACGGTGAGCCGGCCGCGCTCGCGACGGTGGTCGGGACCTTCCGGTCCGCACCGCGCCAGCCGGGGGCATCGATGCTCGTCGGCCCGGCGGGCGAGGCCGTCGGCTCGGTCTCAGGCGGCTGCGTCGAGGGCGCGGTCTACGAGCTCGGGCAGCAGGTGCTGTCCGAGGAACGGCCGGTGCTGCAGCGCTACGGCGTCTCCGACGACGACGCGTTCGCCGTCGGCCTGACCTGCGGCGGCATCCTCGACATCTTCGTGGAGAAGGTGACCCCGGAGACCTACGCACAGCTCGGCCGGATCGCCGAGGCGATCCGCGACGAGGACCCGGTCGCAGTGGCCACGGTCGTCGCGGGCCCCTCGGAGCTGCTCGGCAGGCGCCTGATCGTCTGGCCGGACCGGACCGAGGGCGGCACCGGCTCGGACCGGATCGACGACGCCGTGCGCGACGACGTCCGTGGTCTGCTCGACTCCGGCCGCAACGCGACGCTGACCTACGGCGTCCACGGCGAGCGACGCGGGGAGGGCCTGCAGATCTTCGTCGAGTCGTTCGCGCCGCCGCCCCGCATGATCGTGTTCGGGGCGATCGACTTCGCCGCCGCGGTGGCCCGGATGGGCACCTTCCTCGGCTTCCGGGTGACCGTCTGCGACGCCCGTCCGGTGTTCGCGACCGCGAGCCGCTTCCCGGGGGCCAACGAGGTCGTGGTCGAGTGGCCCCACCGGTACCTGCAGGCCGAGGCCGACGCGGGCCGGATCGACCAGCGCACCGCGCTGTGCGTGCTCACCCACGACCCGAAGTTCGACGTGCCGCTGCTGGAGGTCGCGCTGCGGCTGCCCGAGGTCGGCTACATCGGGGCGATGGGCTCGCGGCGCACCCACGACGACCGGCTCGAGCGTCTGCGCGAGCGGGGCGTGACCGAGGCCGAGATCGCGAAGATGTCGTCGCCGATCGGGCTGGACCTGGGCGCCCGCACCCCGGAGGAGACCGCGGTGTCGATCGCCGCGGAGATGATCGCCCAGCACTGGGGCGGCGAGGGCGTCCGGTTGGCCGAACGCGAGGGGCCCATCCACGCGTCCTGACCTCCTCCGCTTTCGGCCAGGCCGGAGCCGGTCGACGACCCGGCTCCGACCTGCGGATCGGCGTGCCGTCCGCCGATCGAGGGGGTCGAGGGACAGGGTGTCCCTGTACCGTGGGCCACACGCTCGTGACAGATCCGCTCGCCGTCGTCGAGTGGTGAGTCGACAACGCGCAGCAGCAGGAGGAGGGCAACGTGGTCCTCACCGGTTCGGCCGGTCCCGTCGCCCCTGACCAGGGGCATCGCGGAACCGTGCGACGGGAGACCGTTCTCGTGCTCGACGGGGAGACCGGCACGTCCGGCGCCGACGAGGGTTACACCGTCCGCGCGGCGCACCGCCCGCGGGAGCGGCCGCGGCTGTCCAAGTTCCACGCCCCGGAGATCGTCTTCGGGCCGGACTCGCTGCCGGAGACCGCGCACGCCGCACTGCGGCTCGGTGCGCGCCGCCCGTTCGTCGTCACCGACCCGGGGGTGACCGAGGCGGGGTGGCCCGCCGAGCTGCTGCGCCACCTGCGCGCCGCGGGCCTGCGCCCGCAGCTGTGGAACGAGATCACCCCGAACCCGAAGGACCACGAGATCCAGGCCGGGTTCGAGCGCTACGAGAGCTCCGGCTGCGACGTGGTGATCGGCGTCGGCGGCGGCTCGGTGATCGACGCCGCGAAGGGCGTCGCCCTGCTCGCGGCCAACGGCGGCACGATCCTCGACTACGAGGGCATCGACCGCATCGCCAACCCGATCCCGCCGCTGGTGATGGTGCCGTCGACCTCGGGCACCGGCGCCGACGTCTCCCAGTTCTGCATCATCACCGACACGGCCCGCCTCACCAAGATCACCATCATGGGCCGGGCCCTGGTCCCGGACGTCTCGGTGATCGACCCGCGGCTGCTCGTCACCATGCCGGACTGGCTCAACGCCGCGACCGGCCTGGACGCGCTCACCCATGGCATCGAGGCGTTCGTGTCGCTGGCCCACGGCCCGCTGACCGACACCCACGCGCTGCACGCGGTCGCACTCGTCCACGCCAACCTGCCGACCACGATGATCCGCCGCCACGACGACGGCCCCCGCACCGCGATGGCGCAGGCCGCGCTCGAGGCGGGCCTGGCGTTCACGAACGCGATCCTCGGCGCCACCCACGCCATGAGCCACCAGGTCGGCGGCATGCTCGACCTGCCGCACGGCCTGATCAACGGGGTGCTGCTGCCGCACGTGATCCGGTTCAACGGTTCGGCCTCCGACGCCGACGCGGCGCGCTTCGTCCCGATCGCCCAGGCCATGGGGCTGCCCGCCCGGCCGGGGATGCCCGGCGACGAGGCCGTGGACATGGTCGCGACCGAGGTCCGCAAGCTGGCCGACGAGGTCGGCGTCCCGACCGGGCTCGCCGCGATCGGGGTGCGCGAGGCCGACGTCCCGCGGCTGTCCCGGCTCACCCTCGGCGACGCCTGCCTGACCACCAACCCGCGCACGGCGAGCGTGGAGCAGATCGAGAACCTGTTCCGGGAAGCGCTGTGACGCCCGCACGGAGGCCCTCGCGGTGACCGCCGCCGCCCGCTTCCCGCGCCGCCGCACTCCCGCACCGCCCTCGTCGCCGGCCGCCGGGGGCCGGGCCCGCCCCGACCTCGACCAGCTCACCGGCCTGCGGACGGGCAAGCCGTCGTTCTACCCGGAGTACCGCGAGGGGGCCGAACGACTGCGCCGGGTCATCCTCGCGCTGGACCGGATCTCGGCCGCGCTGGTCCGCACGATGGAGGGCTCCGAGGCGCTGGTCCGCGCCGTCGCCGACGCGGCCGCCGACCACCTGTCGGCGGACTGGGTGGTGCTCGGGCTCGTCGACGGCGAGCTGCCCGACGCCGCGCCGCGGCACGTGGTCCTCGGCCCCGACGGCGTCGAGTGGGCCGACCTGGGGTCGGTGCCCGAGCGCGTGCGCCGGCACGTGGAACGGCTGCACGCCGGCGACGGCCATCACCACCACCACGAGGACGACCCGCGCCCCCGGCACCTGCACGTCCCGATCCGGCTCGACGGACGCACCGTCGGCGGGTTCGTCGCGTGGACGCCGCCGGAACGGCACATCGACGACACCGACCACTCGGTGCTGCGCATCCTGGCCGGTCAGACGGCGTCGGCGCTGCAGAACTGCGCGCTGCTGGAGCGCGCCGAGCGGCTGCACGCACGCACCGCGGCCCAGGCCGAGGACCTGCGCGTCCGCAACGACGAGCTGATGCTCACCCAGCAGGCACTCGGGGCGGCCCGCCAGCGGGAGGTCCTCGACAACGAGCGGCACCGCATCGCCCGCGAGCTGCACGACAGCGTCACCCAGTACGCCCTGTCGGCCGGGATGCACATCGAGCTGTGCCGGTCGGAGATCACCGAGCCGGTCCTGCTCCAGCACCTCGACACGGCGAAGGACCTGACCCGGCGCGCCGTCGAGCAGCTGCGGTCGGCGATCTACGCGCTCAACGACGACGACCACGCCGACAAGGACCTGCCCTCGATGCTGCGGCAGCTGTCCACCGTGCACATGCCCGACGAGCTGCGGGTCGAGGTGACGATCGGCGGGGCCCCGGTGCCGCTGCCGCACGAGCACGAGCAGTCGCTGTTCCGGATCGCCGGCGAGGCGTTGTTCAACACGGCGATGCACGCGTCGGCCTCGCGGGCGGTGGTGCGACTGGCCTACGCCGACGGCCGAGTCCGCCTGTCGATCTCCGACGACGGCGGCGCCTCCCCCGAGCAGATCCGCCGCACGCTGCGTGCGGCGTCGGTCCGCGGCCCCTCCGGGGAGCACCGCGGCCTCGTGAACATGGACGCCCGCGCCCGCGAGATGGGCGGGGCCCTGCGGTTCCGCCGCTCGCGGATCGGTGGGCTGCAGGTGCAGGTGGACGTCCCGATCGGGACGCCGGGGAAGGAGCTCGGATGAGCAGCGGCACACGGACCGCCCCGGGCGGTCCCGGGCACGTCTCCGGCGGCCCTGCCCGGGGCCGCGCCGTCACGGACGCCCGCAGCGGCGGCGGACCGGATGCCCGCGGCGGAGCCGGTGTCGGCGCGCGCGGCCCCGGCCACGGCGGTGGTCACGGCGGTGGTCACGGCGTCCCCGGTCAGGCGGGCCCCGGGCAGGGTGGCGGGAACGCGCCGGGCGGCGGGATGCACGGGTCCGGTGGGACCGCCGCGACCCGCAGCGGTCCCGGTCCCGCGGGCGTCGCGGCGCGGCCGATCCGGATCGTGCTGGTCGACGACCACTCGATCATGCGCCAGGGGCTGCGCGCGGTACTGGAGCGTGAGGACGACCTGCGCATCGTGGGCGAGGCGGGCAGCGCACCGGAGGCGTTCGCCGCCGTCGCGACCGGCCGGCCGCAGGTGGTGCTGCTCGACCTCAAGCTGGCGTCCGGCCCGCAGACCGACGGTCTCGAGGTCTGCCGCAAGCTGTGCGCCGACCACCCCGGCATCGGGGTGCTGGTCCTGACGACCTTCGCCGAGGACCGCCTCGTCGTCGAGTCGGTGCAGGCCGGCGCCCGCGGCTACGTGGTGAAGGACGTCGACACCACCGAGCTCGTCCGTGCCATCCGCGCGGTGTCCCGCGGGGAGAGCGCGTTCGACGCCCGGTCGGCGTCGGCGATGGTGCGGTCGCTGTCCGGCGGGATGCCCGACCGGGAACGGCTGACCGACCGTGAGCTGGACGTGCTCCGCCTGCTGGCCCGGGGGCTGTCCAACCGCGCGATCGGCGCCGAGCTGTTCATCTCCGAGACGACGGTCAAGTTCCACGTCGGCAACCTGATGCGCAAGCTGATGGTGTCGCGTCGCGCCGAGGCGGTCTACGCGGCCACCAAGCTCGGCCTCCTCTGACCTCGACGTCCCCGGCCACGCCTCTCCGACCGGCACGGCGGCACCGCGGTACGGCGTGCGCGCAGGTCGAGGGGGCGTCGTCGACGAGTCCGGATCGCGTTCCGCGGAACGCGACGTCGGCCCGCCCACCCGGCATCCACGCCCGGACCGGGTCGGCGCATCCGTGACCGGCCCGGTCAGCGCGTCGCCTGGACGGTGACGCTCAGTGGCACATCGGGGAGGCCGTCGGTCACGTGCCACTCGCCGTCGTCGTCCTCGGCCATCCGGCCGGGCAGGGCCTCCCAGGGGACGGTCCGGTGCTCGGTGAGACCGGTCAGCGTCAGTCCCTGGTCGAGGAGCGCGGTGACGATCTCACCGAGGCCGTGGTTCCACTCGTGGGTCACGGTCGCGGTCAGGGGGCGTGCGGTGGCGACGTAGCTGCTGTCGTCGTCGAACTCCAGCGGTTCGGTCGTCTCGAACCAGGGGTGGCGGACGGCGAGGGTGTGCTCGTCGAGGGTCGCGAGGAAGGGGTGCATGTCCCGGACGAACAGCCCGCCGCCGGGGGCGAGCAGCCGGGCGACGACCGCCGCCCACCGGGTGACGCTCGGCAGCCAGCAGAGTGCGCCGATGCCGGTGTAGACCACGTCGAAGCCGTGGTGCGGCAGGACCTCGTCGGCGCGCAGGACGTCGGACTCGACGTAGTCGATGTCGGCTCCGGCGCGGGCCGCGAGGGCACGGGCCTGCTCCAGTGAGGCCGGCGAGAAGTCCAGCCCGGTGACCCGGGCGCCGAGCCGGTGCAGCGACAGCGTGTCGGTGCCGATGTGGCACTGCAGGTGTACGACGCGCAGGCCGGCGACCGGGCCGAGCCGCTCGGCGTCGAAGCGGACCACTCCGGACAGCCGCGCGGGATCGGCGACGAGCGCGTCCACGCCGTAGTCGGGGCTCTGCGCGTGCAGTGGGGCGCGGTCGTCCCAGGAGGCGCGGTTGAGGGAGAGCGAGCGGTCCACCCGCCCAGCAGAGCACGGGCGGGCCGCGGGGACGACCGGTTTCCGGTCCCGGTAGACAGGACCGATGCGCTGGTACGCCGAACGCCCCGACCGGATCGCCCGCCAGGTCGTCGCCGACGTCGTCGCGCTGCTGTGGACGGTCCTCGCCGTCACCGCCGGCGTGGCCGTGCACGACGGGCTGTCCGCGCTGCGTGGGCCCGGCGACTCGCTGGTCGTCGCGGGCGGGCGGGTCTCCGACGCCTTCACCGGGGTCGCCGGGGCGGTCGGGGCGATCCCGTTCGTCGGGTCCGACCTGGCCCGCGCGCTGGATCCGGCCGCGGGGGCGGGCACCGAGCTCGTCGCGGCGGGGCGGGAGTTCGGCGACGCCGTCGGCACCCTCGCGACGGGGGCGCTGGTCGTCGTCCCGCTGGTGATGCTGCTGCCGGTGTTGCTCGGCTGGCTGCCGCTGCGGCTGCGCTACGCCCGGCGGGCCGGTGCCGCCGTCGCGGCGCGGACCGCCGCGCCGGATCTGCTGGCCGTGCGGGCGCTGTCCCGGGTGCCGGTGTCGCGGCTGGTCCGGGTCGCGCCCGACCCGGCGGCGGCGTGGCGGTCCGGGGACCCCGCCGTCGTCGCGGCGCTGGCCGCGCTGGAGCTGTCCGACCTGGGTCTGCACGCACACCCGCACGACTGAGCGACGACCGGGCGACGACCGGGCGACGACCGGGCGACGACCGGGCGACACGGGGGCGAGCGGGCGACGACGCGGTCTCGTCGCCGACGGGCAGCGCGGCGGGTGCGAAGCTGTCGGCCATGCCGCTGTTCGCCCTGGAGGGCCTCTCCCCCACCGTGCACCCGGACGCCTTCGTCGCTCCGACCGCGACGCTCGTCGGGGACGTACGCGTCGAGGAGGGCGCCTCGATCTGGTACAACGCCGTGCTCCGCGCCGACCTGGGGCCGATCGTCGTACGTGCCGGCGCCAACGTGCAGGACGGGTCGGTGCTGCACGGCGGCGACGACCCGGTCACCGAGATCGGCGAGGGGGCCACGATCGGGCACCTGTGCGTGGTGCACGGCGCCGTGATCGGGGCGCGCGCGGTCGTCGGGAAC
The DNA here is from genome assembly GCF_023717215.1 of Pseudonocardia sp. DR1-2. Classification (NCBI taxonomy): domain Bacteria; kingdom Bacillati; phylum Actinomycetota; class Actinomycetes; order Pseudonocardiales; family Pseudonocardiaceae; genus Pseudonocardia; species Pseudonocardia sp. DR1-2. The sequence goes on from NZ_JAMQOF010000001.1 coordinate 989,001, forward strand.
GGCAGCACCGTGCAGGACGGTGCCCGGATCGGCGAGGGCGCGATGGTCGCCGCCGGGTCGACGGTCGCGCCGAACTCCGAGCTGGCTGCCGACCGGCTGATGCTCGGCTCCGCGGCGAAGGAGCGCGGCGAGCTGACCGAGCAGGCCCGCTGGTGGGTGCGGACCAACCCGGACTTCTACCGCGCCCTGGCCCGGCGGCACGCCGACGGCGTCGCCCCCGCCTGAGCCCTCCCGAGACGGTCCGGTGCGTTCCGCGGAACGCACCGGGACGTCGGTCCTCAGTCCTCGCGGCCGGGCGAGCTCGCCTGTGCCCGGTAGCGGCGCGGGATCCGACCGGCGTGCCGGGCGTCCCAGCCCGCCTCCACCCCGCGGCGCATCGCGCGGGCCATCCGCTCCGGGTCGGCGGCACGAGTCACGGCGGTGGCGAGCAGGACCGCGTCGCAGCCCAGCTCCATCGCCAGCGCCGCCTCCGAGGCGGTGCCGATCCCGGCGTCGAGCACGACCGGCACGCCCGCGGCGGCCACGATCATCTCGATGTTGTGCGGGTTGCGGATGCCCAGCCCGGTACCGATCGGCGAGCCGAGCGGCATGACGGCGGCGCACCCGACCTGCTCCAGGCGACGGGCGAGGATCGGGTCGTCGTTGGTGTAGGGCAGCACGGTGAAGCCGTCGTCGACGAGCTGCTCGGCGGCGTCGAGGAGCTCGACCGGGTCGGGCAGCAGCGTCGTCTCGTCGGCGACGACCTCCAGCTTCACCAGGTCGGTCTCCATCGCCTCGCGCGCCATCCGCGCCGTGAGCACCGCCTCGGCGGCGGTCCGGCAGCCCGCGGTGTTGGGCAGCACGGCGATCCCGAGGCGGCGCAGCAGGTCCAGCAACCCGGTCCCGCCCGCGACGTCGACACGGCGCAGCGCCACCGTCGTCAGCTCGGTGCCGGACGCGACCAGCGCCCGCTCCAGGATCTCCAGGTTCGCGGCACCACCGGTGCCCATCACCAGCCGCGAGTCGAACAGGTGGTCGCCGAACGTGAGCTTGTCGGTCTGCACAGCCATGCTCATCCTCCCTGTACCGCGGTCAGGACCTCGACCCGCGCGCCGTCGGCGGGGCGGTGCCCGGCCCACGAGGTGCGCGGCACGACCTCCCCGTCCACGGCGACGGCGATCCCCCGCTCCGGCAGCCCGGCCTCGGCCAGGATCCGGGCGAGGTCGGCGCCGTCGTCGACGTCGCGGTGCTCGCCGTTCAGCACGATCCGCATCAGTGGTTCCCCTCCTCGCGTGCCCCGGCGGCGGCCGGGGCGAACCGTCGCGGATCCGCCGCGCGGACCGGTTCCGGTACGTCGTCGCCGCGCAGCACCGCCGCGACGGCCGCCGCGGTCACCGGTACCAGCAGCATCCCGTTGCGGCCGTGCCCGGTGGCCGCGACCAGCCCGTCGGGCCCGGTGCGCCCGATCAGCGGCAGGTTGTCCCGGCTGCCCGGCCGCAGCCCGGCCGCGGTCTCGGTCAGGGCGTACTCGGCGATGCCGGGCAGGATCCGCTCCGCGTCGCGCAGCAGGTCGCGCACCCCACCGACGGTGACGTCGGTGTCGAAGCCGTTCTCCGCCGTCGTCGCGCCGATCACGAGGTCGCCGTACCCGGGCAGCGTCCGCGGCACGGCGTAGACCGGGCGCCCGTCGACCAGCGCCCGCACCGTCCGCGACGGCGGCGGCAGGGCACCGGCGCGGCGGGTCAGCCGCAGGATCTCGCCCTTCACCGGGCGGACCAGCCCGTCGAGCACCGGGTGCAGCGACGACGAGTGCGCCCCCGCCGCGACGACGACCGCGTCCGCCGCGACCTCGGTCCCGTCCGCGAGCCGCACGCCGGTGACACGGGCGCCGTCGTCGAGGACGCGCGCGACCCCGCGGTCGGAGACGACGACCCCCGCCCGCCCGGCCGCGGTCGCCAGTGCGGCGAGCAGCCGCCGGTTGTCCACCGACGGGTCGTCGGGCACCGAGAGGCCGCCACGGACCTCCGGGCCCAGCGCGGGTTCGAGCCGGCGCAGCTCGCGACCGGTCAGCCGGTGCACGTCGCGGCCGAGGGACTCCAGGTAGTCCGCGAGCGCGGTCAGCTCGGCGCGGTCCCCCGACCCGGTCGCGGCGACGACGGTGCCCTCCGGGTGCAGCCCGGCGTCGGTGCCGGCGTCGGCGGACAGGGCCGCGGCGAACTCCGGCCAGCGCGCGACCGAGTCCAGCCCGAGGGCGAGGAGGTCCTCCTCGCCGGGCCAGGCCTCGGTGACCGGGGCGAGCATCCCGCCCGCCACCCAGGACGCGCCGCGACCGGGGGCCGGGTCGAACACCGTCACCGACCAGCCGTCGCGGGCCGCCGTGCGGGCGACGGACAGGCCGACGGCCCCCGCACCCGCGACGACCAGCCGTCCGGCACTCGCGCTCATCGGATCCACCTCACTCCCTGCGCCGGCATGACCCGGATCAGGTTCGACGGTCGGGACCGCGTCGCGGATCCCCTCTCAGCCCGCTGCCCGGGCTCCCGTGGTTCGTCGTCGTCCGGGGCCCAGGCTACGCCGTAGCCTGCGAGCCGTGTCCGACACCGATACCCGTCCCGGCACCGGCGACACCCGTCGCGCCCGGCTCGACGGCCTCACCGACGCCCGTCTCTACCTGTGCACCGACGCCCGCACCGCGCGCGGTGACCTGGCGGAGTTCGCCGACGCCGCGCTCGCCGGCGGGGTCGACATCGTCCAGCTGCGGGACAAGGGCGGGCCCGGCGGGCCGCTGGAGGCGAGCGCGGAGCTCGCCGCACTGGAGGTGCTCGCCGACGCCTGCCGCCGGCACGGCGCGCTGCTCGCGGTGAACGACCGCGCCGACGTCGCGCTCGCCGCGGGTGCCGACGTGCTGCACCTCGGCCAGGACGACCTGCCGGTGGCGTGGGCGCGCCGGGTCGTCGGCGACGACGTGCTCATCGGCCGGTCCTCGCACAGCCCCGCCGAGACCCTGACCGCCGCCGACGAGGACGGCGTGGACTACTTCTGCGTCGGCCCGTGCTGGCCGACCCCGACCAAGCCGGGACGCCCGGCCCCCGGCCTGGACCTGGTGCGCACGGTCGCCGGACGGACCCCGGCGCGACCGTGGTTCGCGATCGGGGGCATCGACGGCGACCGCCTGGACGAGGTCCTCGACGCCGGTGCGGACCGGATCGTCGTCGTCCGGGCGATCACCGAGGCCGAGGACCCGCGCGCGGCCGCGGCGGCGCTGCGGGCCCGCCTGCGCTGAGCCCGCCTGCGCCGGGCAGGCGGGTCAGTTCTGCGTGCCGGAACCCTGGTTGCCCGAGCCCTGGCCGCCGGAGCTCTGCCCGCCCGAGTCCTGACCCGACTGGCCGGAGCCCGGCTGCTGGGTCGGCAGGACCCGGTTCAGCCCGTCCTGCAGCGGGTTCGACGAGCCCGAGCCGTCCTGACCGGAGTCCCGGTCACGGGTGCCGGTCGACGACTCCGACGTGCTGGTGCCCGACTCCTCGGTGGAGGTCGAGCTCGACGACGACGTCGACGAGTCGCCCCCGGAGCCGTCGCCCCGGTCGTTCTCCTGCTGGGTGGGGGGAGCACCGCCGCGGACGACGTTGCTCACCGAGGTCCCGGACGAGCCGGACAGCGACGAGCCCTTCACGAACTCGATGCCCGAGATCAGGAACATCGACACCGCGAAGGTGACGACGCCGAGCACCGCGGACACGATGACCGTCTTGCGGGTGACCCGGACCCGGCGGAACCGGCTGTGGCCCGCTCCGGCGGCACGGGTGGTGCCACCGGGTGCCTGCCACGGGTCCAGCAGCACCGTCTCCTCGCCGGTGGGCCCGGCGAGACCGTGGCCGGAACCGTTCTGCGCGGCGACCGCGGTGCCCTCGGCGACGCCCTTGCCGCGCCGGGTCGCCTTGTCCTTCAGCTCGAGTGCCTTGTCCTTGCTGACCTCGAGCGAGCGGGTGAACAGCGTGGTGGCCAGCGTCGAGATGATCGAGCCGAGCGCCGCGCCGATCACCGTGCCGACCGCGCCGAGGAACGAGCCGAGCACCGCCGTGACGATCGCCGCGCCGGCGCCGGCTGCGATCTTCGTCGGGCTGAGGTCGGCCTTGAGGCCGCTCGCCTTCGTGGTGTCCGACGAGGCGTCGCCGGAGCCGTCACCGGACCCGCCAGAGCCCCCGGACCCACCGGGTCCGTTCGGTCCGCCGCCGACCGGGCCCACCGGACCGCCGGGTCCGGCCGCGCGGGTCGTGTCCGACGCGGGCGGCAGCACCCGGGTGCGCGGACGCCCGCCGGGCGGGGTCCCGTCCGGCACGCCCGGACCGGGCACGACCGGGCTCACCGGACGGCCACCGGGCGGGGTCTGCGTGGTCCGGCCGCGGACGGTGCCCGACGGCTGCTGCGGGACCCGGCCGCCGTGCGTGCGGGGCGGATGCGCGGTGCGCTGACGGGGCAGCCGCGGGGCGTCGGGGGCGGCCACCGGGCGACCGGTGCCGGGTCGGGGAGCGGACGGCTGGGCGGGGGGACGGGCCGGGCCGGGGACGCCACGGGGGGCGTCGCCGAAGCCGGGCTCCGGGGGGCGCTGGTGTGGCATGGCTCCTTGCAGTGATCGTCGGTGCGGCGGCTCGCCCCGGGGGAACGTCCGGGCGGCCACGATTGCGCCGGACGATCACCCGAAGTGGTGACCTTCACACGACCGAGCGAAGGTCACGGGAAGATCACGATTCTAGCGCTACGAGGTGTCAGAGCCTGTCACCGGGGGTGACGAATGCCCGGGTGATCGGCCGGCAGCGCCGTACGCAGCAACGGCCACGACACGAGCACGCTCAGCCCCACCAGCACCGGGCTCAGCACGGTCCGCGCGACACCCAGGAGCACGACCTGGTCGGCCGCCCACAACGGGAGGAACACCGACAGCCGCAGGACGTACTGCGCCACCCACGCCCAGGACGCCCGCTGGTACCCGCGGAGCAGGTCCGGGTCGCGCCGCCACCTCGTGCGCTGTCCCAGCAGCCCGCCGACGACGACCCCCAGCAGCGGCCACCGCACGACGATCGAGATCGCCCAGGCCAGCGCGCTGCCGACGTTGGACACGATCTGGACCAGGAAGAAGTCCGACGCCCGCCCGGTCACCAGCGCGATCCCGGCCGCGACGACGACCCCGGCCAGCCCGAACAGCACCGCCCGCGGCCGCCGGCCGCGGTACAGCCGCCACCCCGCCACCGCGGCCCCCGCGACGATCGCCGCGCCGGCCCCCCAGTTGATCGGGAACGCCGACCCCGCCGCCCCCGCCACCACCCAGGCGAGCACGAACGCGACCACCGGGATCGAGGCGTCCACGGCACCGGCCCGGCCACCGAGCAGTTCGGCGAGCCTCGGGTCCTCCCGGGATGCGGTGTGCGGAGCGCGATCGGACGTCACCCCGCTAAGGGTGCCCTATCCCGCGCGCCGGGTCGACGGGATCGGATTGGCGGACAGCGCCGAACAGGGTGATCATCGGCGTAACACCGGACATCGTTGCGGTGAACAACAGACAAGGCACGCGGAGGACCGGGGACGAGAGGGGGCCGTGCCGATGCACCAGCAGACGCACGCACAGCACCGGAGCTACGTCGCGATCGGCGACAGTTTCACCGAGGGGCTCGACGACCTCACCCCCGACGGCCGGGCCCGCGGCTGGGCCGACCGCGTCGCCGAGACCCTCGCCCACCGCCGCCCGGGCTTCGGCTACGCCAACCTCGCCGTGCGCGGGAAGGTCCTCGACGAGATCGTCGCCGAGCAGCTGCCGGTCGCCGAACGGATGCGCCCCGACCTGATCACCTTCTGCGCGGGCGGCAACGACATCATCGGCTGGTCCTGCGACGTCGACGACCTCGCCGCCCGCTTCGACGCCGCGCTCGGCAGGCTGGTCGCGACCGGCGCCGAGGTGCTGATCTTCACCGGCTTCGATCTGCGCCGGATGCACCCGTTCATCCGCAGGCTGCGCGGCCGGATCGCCTGCTACAACGAGGACATGCGGGCCGCCGCCGAACGGCACGACTGCCGCGTCGTCGACCTGTGGGCGATGGACTGCCTCGCCGATCCGCGGGCCTGGGGGCCGGACCGGCTGCACCTGGTCCCGCACGCGCACGAGCGGGTCGCCTGGCGGGTGCTGGAGACCCTCGGTGAGCAGGCCCCGGACTGGCGCGGGCCGTGGCCGGAGCCCGAGGGCGGACCGACCCCCTGGACCGCGCGCCAGGCCGAGGACCTGCGGTGGGTCACCCATCACGTGATGCCGTACCTGCGCAAGCGGCTGCGCGGCGGGCACACGTGGGACGGGTACCGGCCCAAGCGTCCGGAGCTCTCACCCCTCCAGGACGCCTGAGCGCGAGCCGCTCAGCGGACCGGTGAGTGGTCCCGGGCGGCGATGTGCGACGGCCGCGGCCGCGGCGCGGAGAACGGCGCCACGCAGGTGTTCTCGACGCTGTTGAACACCAGGAAGATGTTCGAGCGCGGGTACGGGGTGATGTTGTCCCCCGACCCGTGCATGCAGTTGGAGTCGAAGAACGTGGCGCCGCCCGCGTCGCCGGTCATCATCGCGATGCCGTGCCGCTGGGCCAGCTTCGCGATGGACCCCGGGTCGGGGGTGCCGATCTCCTGCTCCGTCAGCGACGTCAGGTGGTAGTCCTCCGGCGTCTCGCCGACGCAGGACACGAAGGTCCGGTGCGACCCCGGCATGATCATCAGGCAGCCGTTGAACGCGTGGTTGTCGGTCAGCGAGATCGAGCAGCTCACCGCGCGCGGGCCGGGCATGCCGTCCTCGGCGTGCCAGGTCTCGAAGTCGGAGTGCCAGAAGAAGCCCCCGCCGCCGAGCCCGGGCTTGTAGTTGATGCGGCTCTGGTGGACGTACACGTCGGAGCCGAGGATCTGACGGGCCCGCGACAGCACCCGCTCGTCGCGCACGAGCCGGCCGATCGCCTCGGAGATCCGGTGGACCTCGAAGATCGAGCGGACCTCGTCGGAGGACTTCTCGACGATGCAGCGCTCGTCGGCGCGGACCTCGGGGTCGTGGGCGAGCCGGTCCAGCTCGGCCTGGTACTCCACGATCTCGTCGGCCGTCAGCAGGCCCGGCACCTGCACGAAGCCGTCGCGCTCGTGCGCCTCGAGCTCCTGGGCGCCGAACATGCCCGCGCTCGCCCGGTCGCTCCAGACGGTGGGCTCGGCGCGGTCGATGAAGGCGGGGGTGTTCGAGACGCGCGTGGGGTAGCGGTCCCCGGCTCCACGCACGAGACGCGGTTCGTCGTTGCCGACCAGTGCGGTCATGGACCCTCCTGTGAGTCGCTGTGGGTTCGGTGTCCCTTCGGATGGACGTCGTGTGAACGACCGCGAGGGGCGTTCCCGCTGTCACACAGCGGAAACACCCCTCGCGATGTCGATCTCGGGACGGAGGTTCAGTCCTCCGTGATCAGCGGGTACACGCCGTTCTCGTCGTGCACCTCCCGGCCGGTGACCGGCGGGTTGAAGACACACACGCACTTGATGGTGGTCTTCGGGCGGAGCTGGTGCTTCTCGTTGCCGCTCAGCACGTAGATCGAGCCCGGCTTGAGCTGGTACGTGACGTCGTTGTCCTTGTCGTAGAGCTCGCCCTCACCCTCGGTGATGAAGACGGCCTCGATGTGGTTCGCGTACCAGAAGTCGTTGATCGTCCCGGCCTGCAGGGTGGTCTCGTGGACCGAGAAGCCGACCTTGTCGTTGGCGAGCACGATCCGCTTGCTGCGCCACTGGCCGTTCTCGGACTCGACGTCCCGCTCGGTTCCGGTGATCTCGTCGATGGTGCGGACGATCATGTGGGTATCAGCTCCCGATGACGGTGCGGACGGACTCGGCGATGATCCCAAGACCCTCGTCGAGCTCGTCGTCGGTGGTCGTGAGGGGCGCCAGCAGCTTGAGGACCTCGTCGTTCGGACCGGCGGTCTCCAGCAGCAGGCGGTGCTCGAAGGCCTTCGAGGCCACCTTCTCGGCGAGCCCTTCGCCCTCGAACTGGATGCCCCGCGCCATCCCACGGCCCTTGGTGAACATCTCGGTGCCCTGGTTGTCACCGATGATCTTGTTGAAGGCCTCCTCGACCTTCTCGCCCTTGCGCAGCGTCTCCTTCTCCAGCGTGTCGTCGGTCCACCAGTTGCGCAGCGTGTGCGTGGCGGTGACGAACGCGGGGTTGTTGCCGCGGAAGGTGCCGTTGTGCTCGCCCGGGCCCCACTGGTCGTACTCGGGCTTGATCAGCACGAGCGCCATCGGGAGTCCGTAGCCGGAGATGGACTTCGAGATCGTGACGATGTCGGGCTGGATGCCCGCGATCTCGAAGGAGAAGAACGGGCCGGTCCGGCCGCAGCCCATCTGGACGTCGTCGACGATCATGAGGATGCCCTTGCGGGTGCACAGGTCCCGCAGACCCTGCAGCCACTCGATGCGCGCCGGGTTGAGCCCGCCCTCGCCCTGGACCGTCTCGACGATCACCGCGGCCGGCTCGTTGAGGCTGGACCCGGTGTCGTCGAGGACCTTCTCGAACCACAGGAAGTCGGGCATCTTGCCGTCGAAGTAGTTGTCGAACGGCATCGGCGTCGAGTGGACCAGCGGGATGCCGGCGCCACCGCGCTTCATCGAGTTGCCGGTCACCGACAGCGCGCCCAGCGTCATGCCGTGGAAGGCGTTCGTGAAGTTGATCAGCGCCTCCCGGCCGCTGATCTTGCGCGCGAGCTTCAGCGCGGACTCGACGGCGTTGGCGCCGGTCGGGCCGGGGAACTGCACCTTGTACTGCAGGTCGCGCGGCTTGAGGATGACGTCCTCGAAGGTCTGGAGGAACTCGCCCTTGGCCGAGGTGTACATGTCCAGCCCGTGGGTGATGCCGTCACGGGTCAGGTACTCGATCAGCGGCTTCTTGAGCACCTCGGGGTTGTGCCCGTAGTTCAGGGCGCCCGCACCACCGAAGAAGTCGAGGTAGGAGTGGCCGTCGACGTCGGTCAGACGGCTGCCCTTCGCCGTGTCGAAGACGACGGGCCAGTTACGGCAGTAGCTCCGGACCTGGGACTCGAGATCCTCGAAAACGGTCATGTGTTCCCACCCTTGTCTGCTGCGATCGGGCCGATGAGATAGAGGTTCTCCGGCTCGTGCTCGTCACCGAGCAGGTCCGGACCGAAGAGGTCCTCCCGCTCGATCGTCATGTCGTGGCGCTCCGCGAACTTCGTGAACAGGCGGATCGAGGAGGCGTTGTCCGGCGTGATGGTGGTCTCCATCCGCTCGGCGCCCGCCTGGTCCCAGACGGCGTCCAGCATCCGGCCGGCGAGCCCCGCACCGCGTGCCACCGGATCGACGCACACCTGCCAGATGAGCAGGGCGCCGTTCTCGGGGCGCAGGTAGCCGGTCACGTAGCCGACGGCGCGGCCGTCGTCGCGCCGGGCGATGACCGAGGTGCGTGCGAAGTCGCGGCACCACAGGACGTAGGCGTAGCGGGAGTTCGCGTCCAGCGTCCGCGCCTCCACCGCCAGCCGCCACATGTCCACCCCGTCGGCCGGGGCCGGGGAACCGATCTCGTACGAATGGTCACCGTCGGCGTCGGCCGCCGGGGCGGGTGCGCCGGTCGCGGCGTCCCCGTCCGGAGCCGTGGACGCCCGAGGAGGAGCCTGTTCGGGAGCGGTCATGACTGGCGAGGTTAGTGCCGTCCGGCGCAGGTCGCAGCCGCTGACGACCGGCGGCCGACCTCGACGCCGTGATCGACGTGACCGGCGCCACAGCATGATCCGGAACCGTGCGACCGGGTGTCCGCCCAGGAAGACACCGTGATCACCGGCCCGTCCGGCGGGTCCCGGAACGGACCGGCCGGACCCGCCGAAGGCACGGACGTGGCCCTCGCCACGCTCCGCGACCACCCGGCCGCACGTTCGGCCAATCGTGCGGATGCACTTGCATCTGCACCGCTGCGGGGTGACGATGGCTACTCCGTCGAATCGTGCCCGGAGGAGCTGCCGTGTCGGTGATACCCGCCAGTACGCGCCCCGTGGCCGTGGTGACCGCGCCGGACGAGGAGCAGACCGTCACGGTCACCTGCGCCCGCGACAGCCGCAGCCACGTCGTGGCGCAGGCGGTGCTGGCCGACTCGCTCGCCGCCGGAACCGGACACTGCACCGCGCTCTGCGGGCACGTGGTGCTGCCGGCGTCGCTGGCCTCCCCGCCCGGGGACGGCTGCCTGCTGTGTGCCGAGACCTCCGGGGCCGGGCGCCGCGCCCGCCGCCGCGGACGGATCGGTTTCGGGCGCTCGGCCCGCGCCGCCTCCTGAGCGCCGCCACCGACCGCCGACCGCACAGCCGGTCCGTTCCCCACCGCCGGCCGGGCCCCGACCCGTGCCGGTGGCTCCCTCACCCGCCACCGGTCCGGTCCCGCGACGGATCAGCGCCCGCCGGACACGTCCAGCACGGCGCCGGTGACGTAGCTGGCCTCGTCCGACAGGAGCCACGCGATCGCCGTCGCCACCTCGTCGGGGTGGCCGGCGCGGCCCATCGGGATCGACGGCGCCATCCGCTCGATCCGCCCCGGCTCACCGGCCCGGGCGTGGAAGTCGGTGTCGAGCAGGCCCGGTCGTACGGCCGCCACCCGGATCCCGTCCGCGGCGACCTCCTTCGCGAGCCCGACGACGAGCGCCTCGACCCCGGCCTTCGCGGCCGCGTAGTCGTTCCACTCGTCGGGCGAGCCGAGCACCGCCGCGCGGGAGCTGACGTGCACGAGCACACCCCCCGCCCCGCCGTAGCGGGTCGACATGCGGTGCACCGCTTCGCGTGAGCAGAGCAGGGCCGCGCGCAGGTTGAGCGCGACGACCTCGTCGATCCGGGCGTCGCTCATGTCCTCGAGACGCTGCCGCGAGGGAGCTCCGCCGGCGTTCGCGACCACGCCGGTCAGCGGCGAGGGCATGGCCGACGCGGCGTCGAACAGGCGCTCGACACCCTCGGTGCGGGTGACGTCCGCTGCGACCGCGTCGGCGTGCACCCCGGCCGCCCGGCACTCCGCGACGACGGCCGCGGCGTCCTCCGGTGAGGCCCGGTGCCCGATGAGGACGTCCTGGCCGCGGGCGGCCAGCAGCCGGGCGGTGGCCGCGCCGACCCCGCGGCTGGCCCCCGTCACGAGCACCGTCATGCGTCGTCCGTCCTGCGGTGTCAGGCCCGGTGGGCCTCGGGACCGGGCTCCGGACGGGCGGTGCCCTCCGGCGTCCCCGGCTGCCGGGTACCGGGGTCACGGACCTCGGTGTCGGCACGGGGCGCGCCGCCGGGTCCGATCTCACCGGGGCGCTCGTCGTCGTCGCGCAGGCCGCGCATCTCGCTCTTCAGGATGCGGCTGGACCGACCGACCGACCGCGCCATCTCCGGCAGCTTCTTCGCGCCGAACAGCAGGACCAGCACGACCAGCACGATCAACCAGTGGGTGGGGCTCATAGCTCCCATGACAGCCTCCTCGCTCGCCGACGGGATCAACGAACCATCCTCCGCCGGGGTTCCCTCCCGCAAGAACAGCCTCCCATGGCGCACGGAAACTGATCGCTCGGTCACTCACCGTTGATCCGGCGACGTCGAACGGGTTTGGATGACGGTGACACCGTGGGCGGCACCGGCGCTGCCCGGGGACGAAGGAGCTGATCCGTGCAGCCGACCGCACTCGCGGCCCCGCAGGAGCTCGACCCGGTCGACCTGGCCCGCTACCCGGTGCACGAACCGGGCTCGTCCGGGTGGGAGGACGCGGTCCGCCGGGCCCGCGCCCAGCTCGCCGCCGACGGCTGCGCGGTGCTCCCCGGGTTCGTCCGGGCGTCGTGGCGGGACCGGCTGCGGACCGAGGGCGAGGCGGTCGCCCCGCTGGCGCACTACGAGACCGCCGTGGTCAACGTCTACAACACCGACCCCGACCCCTCGCTGCCCGCCGACCACCCGGCGGGGGTGCCGATGGAGCGGGGCAACGCCTTCGTCGCCCGCGACCGGATCCCGGCCGCCGCGGTGGTCCACCGCCTGTACCCGCAGCCCGCCTTCCGCGCCTTCCTCGCCGCCTGCACCGGCGTGCCCGAGCTGCACGAGCTGGCCGACCCGCTGGCCGGGCTGTGCCTGAACGTCGTCGGCGACGGCCGGTCGCACCCCTGGCACTTCGACACCAACGAGATCGCGATCAGCCTGCTCACGCGCGCGCCGGAGGCCGGCGGGGTCTTCGAGTACTGCCCGGACATCCGCAGCACGTCCTCGGAGAACACCGCCGACGTCGCCGAGGTCCTGCACGGCAGGGGCGGTGACCGCGTCCGGCGGCTGGTGCTGCGTCCCGGTGACCTGCAGCTGTTCCGCGGCCGGTACTCGCTGCACCGGGTGACCGAGGTGCGCGGGGACGTCGCCCGGCACACGGCGATCTTCTCCTACAGCACCCGCCCCGGGGTGGTCGGCAGCGCGGTCCGCACCCGCCAACTGTTCGGGAGGACACTGTCCGAACACGGGGGGTCGCGCGCCGTGCGCGTCGACGGGCTGCTGGACTGATGCCCGTGACCACCACGTTCGCGGCCGACGACGACCTGCCGAAGGTGCCGCTCCCGACCCTGTCCGCCTCGGTCGACCGCTTCCTCGAGTGGTGCGCCCCGCTGCTCACCCCCGACGAGTACGCCCGCACCGAGTCCGCCGCGCGCGAGCTGCTCGCCGAGGGCGGCCCCGCGTCGGTGCTCCAGGCCGACCTCGAGCGCTTCGACGCCGGCGCCCACAGCTGGTTGGACGCGTTCTGGCCGTCGCGCTACCTGGGCCGGCGCGACCGGATCGCGCTGAACGCGAACTTCTTCTTCCTGTTCGGGCCGGGATCGACCACGGACCCGTGCGAGCGGGCCGCGCAGCTCACCGTCGCCGCCCTCGGGCACAAGGCCGATCTCGACGCCGGGACGTTCCCGCCGCTGGTCAACCGCGACGTGCCGCAGTCGATGGACCAGAGCCGCCACATCTTCTCCACCACCCGCATCCCGGGCGACCCCCAGGACACCGTCCGCACCCCCTACAGCGACGGCTGGCCGGGCCCGTCCACCGAGCGGCACGTCGTGGTGCTGCACCGCGGCCGGATCCACCGCCTCGACGTGGTCGGCGCCGACGGCGCCGCGCACACCGCCGAGGAGATCGCCGGCGCCCTGCGGGAGATCCGGGACGCCCACCCCGAGCGGGCCGCCACCGGTGACGCGGTCGGCGCGCTGACCACCCTGGCCCGCGCCGAGTGGGCCGCGGTGCGGGACCGGCTGACCGGGCTGGACCCGGCCAACGCCGAGGCCGTCGACCTCGTGGAGCGGGCGCTGCTCGCGATCTGTCTCGACGAGACCGACCCGGCCGACGAGGAGTCCGCCGCGCGGACCCTGCTGGCCGGGGACGCCGGTGACCGCTGGTTCGACAAGGCGCTGTCGATCGTCGTGCTCGCCGACGGCACCGCCGGGGTCAACATCGAGCACTGCGAGCTCGACGGCACCACCGTCCTCACCCTGGTCGACGCCATGTTCGCCGACCCGGTCGAGACCCACGCCGAGCGCATCGGGACCCGCCCCCAGGGCACCCCGCCGCACGGCGAGCTGCGGTTCGTCCTCGACGACGACCTGCGCGCCACCGTCGCCCGCGCACACGACGAGTTCGCCGCGTTCCTCGACGCCACCGCCACCGAGCTCGTCGCCTTCGACGACTTCGGCGCACGCGACGCCAAGGCCCTGAAGTGCTCCCCGGACGCCTTCGTGCAGGCCTGCTACCAGGTCGCGCACCGGCGGGCCAAGGGCGTCACCGGGGCCACCTACGAGTCGATCGCGACCCGGCAGTTCCGGCGCGGCCGCACCGAGGCGATGCGGGTGATCACACCGGAGATGGTGACCTTCGTCGACACCATGGGGGACCCGCAGGCCTCCGACGCCGACAGGGTCGACACCTTCCGGGCCGCCGCCGCGGCGCACGGCGCCCGCGCGAAGCAGTGCCAGCAGGGCGACGCGCCCGAGCAGCACCTGTGGGAGCTGGACTGGATCCGGCGCCGTCGCGGGGCGGAGCTGGGCGTCACCGAGCAGCTCGCGGTGTTCGACTCCCCCGGCTGGACGATCATGCGCGACGACTGGCTGTCGACCAGCTCCGCGCCGTCGGACAACATCCGGTACTTCGGGTTCGGCTCGACCAGCTCGCGCTGCATCGGGGTGGCCTACGTGCTGCTGCCCGACCGCTTCCACGTGCACCTGTCCACCCCGGCCGACCAGGCCGAGGGGATGCACGCCTTCGCCCGGGAGCTGCGGACGGCGGTGACCGAGCTGCGGAACCTGCTTGCCTGAGCGGGTTCACTGGTGGGGTGGAGCGCTTCCTCGTCACCGGCAGTTCCGGCCACCTCGGTGAGGCGCTGGTCCGCACACTGGCCGGCGACGGGGTGCCCGTCGTCGGCCTGGACCGGCGGCCCTCGCCGTGGACGGCGGTCGTCGCGTCGCTGACCGACCGCGACGCCCTGCGGTCGGCGCTGCGCGGGGTCAGCCACGTGCTGCACACCGCGACGCTGCACAAGCCGCACGTCGGCTCGCACAGCAGGCAGGACTTCGTCGACACGAACGTGTCGGGCACCCTCGCGGTGCTGGAGGAGTCCGCCGCCGCGGGGGTGCGGGGCGTGGTGTTCACGTCCTCGACCAGCGCGTTCGGCCGCGCGCTGACCCCGGCGCCGGGCGGGCCCGCGACCTGGATCGACGAGACCGTGGTGCCGCGGGTGCGCAACGTCTACGGCGCCACGAAGACCGCCGCCGAGGACCTGTGCGAGCTGGCCGCGCTGGACCCGGGGCTGCCGGTGGTGGTGCTGCGGACCTCGCGGTTCTTCCCCGAGGCCGACGACCGCGACGAGGTCCGCGCCGTCCACGACGACACCACGCTCAAGCTGGTGGAGTTCTGCCACCGGCGGGTCGACGTCGCCGACGTCGTGTCCGCGCACCTGGCCGCGGCCCGGCGGGCGCCCGAGCTCGGGTTCGCCCGCTACGTGGTCAGCGCACCGCCGCCGTTCCACCGGGCCGACCTCGCCGAGCTGGGCCGCGACCCGGGCGCGGTGCTGGAGCGGCGGGGCCCCGCGCCGGCCGCGCCCCCGGGCCGGGGCGGGGGGGCCG
>NZ_JAMQOF010000010.1:0-182145 GCF_023717215.1 Pseudonocardia sp. DR1-2
GGACCCCCCCCCCCGCTCCCAGACTCCCGCCCCCCCGGGGGGGGGGGGGGCCCGGGGGCGCCGGCCCCCCCGCCCCACCGCCTGCTCACAGCGGGTACGTGACCCGGGTCAGCTCCTCGGCGCGCTCCCAGAGCGCCCGCTGCATCCGGCGGTCGTGCGAGGCCGCCGTGGACCCCACCGGCCGCGGGTTGCCGCGTGCCTCGCCGATCCCGTCGGGTCCGATGTAGGCACCGCCCGGCAGATCCGGCACGGTCGCCGCGAACAGTGTCGGCAGCGCGCCCATCGGCGCCGGCTGGGCGACCAGCGGGGTGAACACCGACATGATCGTGTCCTGGAAGGACTCGGTGCGCCCCATGAGGTTGGTGGAGGACAGGCCCGGGTGGGCGGCCATCGACCGCAGCCGCGACCCGGCGGCCACGAACCTGTGCTCCAGCTCGTAGGCGAACATCAGGCAGGCGAGCTTGGACTGGCCGTAGGCGGTCCAGCGCTCGTAGCGGCGGCGCTCGAAGTTCAGGTCGTCGATGCCGATCCGGCCCATCCGGTGGGCGAGGCTGGACAGTGTCACGACACGTTCGGTGATCCGGTCGGCCAGCAGACCGGTCAGCGCGAAGTGGCCGAGGAAGTTGACCCCGAGCTGGGTCTCGAATCCGTCCGCGGTGCGGGAGAACGGCACCGCCATCAGGCCGGCGTTGTTGACCAGGACGTCGGCGGTGCCCTCGAACCCGGCGGCGAACTCGCGGACCGAGGTCAGGTCGGCCAGGTCCAGGCGGCGCACCGACACCGCGCCACCGAGCTCGGAGGCGATCTCCTCGCCGCGCGTGGTGTCCCGTACGGCCAGCACGACACGCGCACCGGCGTGCACCAGGGCCCGGGTGGTCTCCAGCCCGAGGCCGCTGGTGGCGCCGGTGACGATCACGGTCCTGCCCTGCTGGGGCGGGATGTCCGCCGTCGTCCAGGGGGCGGGTGAGGTCCGGAACACGGGGTGACTCCTTCACGGGGAACGGGTGTCCAGGTCTACCCGCTCGGGCCGGGGCCCACCCGCCCGCGCCCCGGACGGGTCAGCCCGCGGGCTCGGCCGCCGTCCGGTCCCGCCGGGCCGCGACCAGGGCGTCGACGAGCAGGAACAGGATCAGCGAGACCCCCAGCACCGGCAGCACCAGCCCGGCCGCCACCGCGGCCAGCCCGACCAGCGCCACCGCGGCGGGGGAGGGCCGCTCCCGGGACCCCGGCGGCCCGGCGGGTCCGCGCGACCCGTCCGGCCGGGTCGGCCTGCGCAGCCACCACATCCGGTAGCCCCACACGACCAGTACGACCACGGCTGACGCGAGGGCGGCGAGCGCGACCAGGTTGACGGTGCCGAACAGCAGGCCCATGTGCGCGTCGATGCCCCAGCGGGCGAGCTTCGCCGCGACCGGCCAGTCCGCGAAGGCGAGCCGGTCGGTGATCGTCCCGGTCGCCGGGTCCACGGCGACGGAGTCCTGCTGCGACGGCCAGCTGCGCACCGTCTGCTGGACCGTCCAGGCCTCCCCGGGCTCGCCCGGGGTGAGCTCGACCGGTCCGGAGAGGCCGTCGGCGCGCGCGGCGTCCAGGACCCGCTGGGCGACGGCCGGGACCGCCCGCGGGGCCACCGGTGCCGTCGCGGCACCCGTCACGGGCGCGGCCGCGTCGCCACCGGCCGCGGGCAGCGTGCTGCTGACCGACGGCGTCGTCCAGTCCAGGGCGGTGCGCAGCGCGCCCACGTTGGCGCCGGCGAACTGGGACCAGGTCAGGCCGGTCGCGGCGAGGAACAGGAACCCGACGGAGGCCCAGACGCCCACCGCGCCGTGCCAGGACCGCAGCCGCGACCGCGACGACCCACCGGTCCGCGGCAGCAGCCGCTCCCGGCGTCGTCGTACCCGGCGGGTCACCTGCACCACGAGGCCGGACAGGGTGAGCACGGCCAGCCAGGACGCCGCGAGCTCGGTGTAGACCTGCCCGGGGGCGCCCAGCAGCAGCGAGCGGTGCAGGTTGTCGATCACGCCGCGGGCGGGGAGCCACTCGGCGTAGGTGTCGAGGGTGGCCCGCACCTGCGCGGTGTACGGGTCGACGAACACGGTGCGGCTGTAGCTCTCGGGCAGGTCGGCGTCGAACGACACCCGTGTCGTCGCGCCGGGCTCGCGCGACGGCCGGATCTCGGTGACGGGCAGGCCGGGCTGGGTCGCGACGGCCGCCTCGACCTGCCGGGACAGCGGGAGCTCCGGGCCGCTGACCGGGGCGGTCAGCGCGTCCGCGTACATCCAGCGCTCGATCGGCGGCGACAGCGTGTAGAGCAGGCCTGTCAGTGCCGCGACCAGCAGGAACGGGCCGACGAACAGCCCCGCGTAGAAGTGGATCCGGGTGATGAGGCTCTTCAGGCCCCGGAACAGCGGGGGCCGCTCCGGCGGCGGGACGGGCGCCCCGGACCGGGTGTCGAGGCCGGCGCTCACCAGCCCGCCACCATCGCGGCGAGCATGACGACCATGCCGACGCTCATCGCGGCGTGGCAGGCGGCGTCGGAGCGGGCGCCGAGCCGGCCAGCCGGCCGCGCGGGCGCCCCGACCCGCTCGGCGAGCGCGGTGGTCGTCCCCGCCGCCCCGTCCGGCGCCGGCTGTGCGGCCTGCGGGGTCGCCGCGGGGTCGTCGCAGTCGCAGACCGCCGGGTCGGTCGCCTCGGCGGCCGTCGCCGCGTCGTCGGGGGTCAGCGGGTCCCCGGCGTCGCGGTCGTGGCTCAGCGCGCGGGCACCCCAGTACCCGGCGGCGGCCAGCAGCACCGCGCACAGCGCCACGGTCACCGTGACCGCCCACCCGGCCGGGCCCGCGGCGTGGGCCGTCCCGGACATGTCCATGGTGTCGCCGCCGTGGTGGGCGTGGGCACCGCCACCGCCCGCGGCCGCCACCGGTGAGGACATGATCAGCGGCATCGCGGCGAGCATCCAGACCATCGCCGCGGCCATCAGCGCGTGCGCCGCGCCCGCGACCCGCCCCGAGGGGCCGCAGGGCACCCCGCGCGACGCGGTGACCAGGAAGAACACGCCCAGCACGCCGAACAGGACGATCTGGGTCCACAGCCCGGCGCTGCCGTACCAGGTCCAGGTCATGACGACCATCGCCGCGCTCATCAGCAGGTGCGCGAGCTCCGCGGTGCGGTGGGCGGCGGAGCGGCGATCCGAGACCGCGGCGGCCCAGCGGGCCAGCGCGTAGAACCCGGTGGCGGCGAACACCGCCGTCAGGGCCCAGGCCAGCGGCGACGACGAGATCACAGGTACTCCTCGGGGGCGGGGGAGGTGCGGGGGCGCACGCCGGAAGTGGTCGCCGGCGGGGCCCGTCCGGTTCCCGCCCGTACCGGTCCGGTGGGTGCGACGCCGGTCACTCCCGTCGTGACCGTCGGACCGCGGTGGTCGGATCGCGGTGGTCGGACCGCGGTGGTCGGGCGGCGGCGGCCCGGTGGGACGCGTCGGGTGCGGCGCGGTCTCAGGGGCGGGCGGCGCGCCGGACGCCGGGCGCGGCCGCCCCGGCGGTCGTGGTCCCGGTCCCGTCCTCGCCGAGCGCGCGCAGCAGGTCCTCGCGGGCCCGGGCGACCCGGGACCGGATGGTGCCGACCGGGCAGCCGCAGACCTGTGCGGCCTCGGCGTAGCCCAGGTCCAGGACCTGGGTCAGGACGAACGCCTCACGGCGGTCGTCGGGCAGCGCGTCGACCAGTGTCCGCAGCAGGACGGCCTCCTGCGCACCGGTGCGCGGTACCGCGCGCTCCAGCACCTCCTGGGTGTCCTCGCCCAGGTCCCGCACGCGGGGCCGGCGGACCGCGGTGCGCACCGCGTCGACGGCGACCCGGCGGGCGACCGACAGCAGCCAGGTGCGGGCGGTGGAGCGGCCCGCGAACGAGGGCAGCGACCGCAGGGCACGCAGGAACGTCTCCTGGGCGAGGTCCTCGGCGTCGTCGCGGCCGGCGAGGTGGACGAGGAAGCGGTGGACGTCGACCTGGGTCGCCCGCACGAACTCCGCGAGCGCGGCGGTGTCACCGGCACCCGCGGCCAACGCCCACGCCGTCACGGTGGCGTCGTCGTGGCGTTCGGGCACGCCGGTCACGGTAGCCGTCGGCCGTGCGGGGCAGAAGCCCGACCCGGTCACCGTCCGCTCCGTGGGAGCACGGTGTGTGACCGGATCGATGCTGTCCGGACGCTACCGTCGCAGGGTGTCCGACATGTGGGTCAGCTGGTCCGGGGGCAAGGACGCGGCGACGGCGCTGGCCGCCGCGCGGCGGGCCGGAGCGCGGGTGACCGGGCTGCTCAGCACCGTCACGGCCGGGCCCGGTGGCGCGGAGATCGCGGTGCACGGCGTGGGGGCCGCGCTCGTCGCCGCCCAGGCCGACGCGCTGGGCCTGCCGCTGCACCGGGTGGAGCTGCCGCCGTCGTGCCCGGACCGGGAGTACCGGGCCCGGCTGCGGGCCGCGCTCGCGCCGGCCGCCGCGTCCGGTGTCACGGGGCTGGTGCACGGCGACCTGGCGCTGGCCGACGTCCGTGCCTTCCGCGAGGAGGTCCTCGACGGCACCGGGGTCACCGGGGTGTTCCCGCTGTGGGGCGGGGCGACCGGTGCGCTGGCCACCGGGATGCTCGACGCCGGGCTGCGGGCGGTCGTCGTCGCCGTCGACCCGGGCCGGGTCCCCGCGCGGCTCGCCGGGGCCGCGTTCGACGCGGAGTTCCTGGCCGCGCTGCCACCGGGGGTGGACCCGTGCGGGGAGAACGGCGAGTTCCACACCTTCGTCACCGGCGGGCCGGGGTTCGCCCACGACGTGCCGGTCGCGGTCACCGGCACCGTCGCCCGCGACGGCCACGTACAGGCCGTGCTGGCCCCGGCCCGCTGAGACCGGGCCGGGGCCGCCGGGCGGCTCAGCCCGCGGTGCGGGAGGCGAGCAGCCGGAACGCCGGCGTCGGCAGCTCGGGGGCGAGGTCGACCACGCAGGTCCGGGCCAGGATCTCCAGGGTGCGCGGGCAGGCGCCGGGGCCGTGGTCGATCTCGGTGCCGTTCGCCGCGTACGGGTCGAACCCGGGGTGCAGCGGGTTGCGGGCCCGCAGCGAGCGCCAGTTCGTGTAGACGTGCCGGCCGGTGTCGATGAGCCGGTGCACCCCGCGGCGGGTACCGAACTCCGCCGCCGCCTCGGGGGACGGGAAGGCCAGCGCCAGCCCGGCGGCGTGCGCCGGGTCGTGGTGCGGCACCGGCTCCAGGTCGCGCCCGATCCGGTCCGACAGTGCCGACAGCATGATGTCGCGGTGCCGCCCGCGCCGCGCGATCTGCGCACGCAGGCCGGCCAGCTGCGGACGCAGCACCGCCGCGGACAGCTCGGGCATCCGCAGGTTGACCCCGACGATCAGGTCCGCGTCGGCCCCGGCGAATCCGGCGCGTTCGTAGCTGCCCACGTCGTGGTACATCGACGCCCGCTCGAACAGCTTCGGGTCCCGGGTGACCAGGGCGCCGCCCTCGCCGGAGCGGATGTTCTTGTGCTGGTTGAAGCTGAAGGCGCCGGCGTGGCCGATCGACCCGGCCGGGCGCCCCCGGTACGTGACGCCGATGGCCTGGCAGGCGTCCTCGATCACGACGAGGTCGTGGGCGGCCGCGACGTCCATGATCGCGTCCATGTCGGCGACGTGGTTGAGCATGTGCACCGGCAGCACCGCCCGGCTGCGCGGGGTGATCCGGTCCTTGAGGTCGGCCGGGTCCATCGTGAGCGAGTCGTCGACCTCGACCAGGACCGGCACGGCGCCGACGGCGAGTGCCGCGGCGGCCGTCGACACCCAGGTGTAGGCGGGGACGAGCACCTCGTCGCCGGGGCCGACCCCGGCACCGACGAGTGCCGCGACCAGGGCGCTGGTGCCGCTGTTGACGGCCAGTGCGTGCGGGGTCCCGAGGAACCCGGCGAGCTCGGACTCGAACCGTGCGACCTCCGAGCGGTCGCCGCCGGTGAAGCGGCCCAGCTCCCCGCGCCCGAGGACCCGGACCGTCGCGGCCATCCCCCGTGCGGTCGTCGCCATGGCGGCGAGTCCCATACCGTGCTCCTCCGGATGCGAACCGTGTGAACCGGACACGACGGTACCGGGCGGGTCGGCACGCCCCGGGAAGGGAGGGTGGGAGCAGCCACAGCGTCCTCACAGCCGAGCCGGGGCACCATCGGTGGCAGTACCGCACCACGTTCGGAAGGAACCGCCCTCCATGCTCATCGACACCCGGCGCGCGCTCCCCGGCTCCATCTTCGAGGCCGAGGTCTGCGTGATCGGCAGCGGTCCGGCCGGGGCCGCCGCCGCGACCGAGCTGGCCGACCGCGGCCTGCGCGTCGTCGTCCTGGAGGGTGGCGGCCCGGGTCTGAGCCGCACCGCCCGCGACACCTACCGGGGCATCACCGGGCGGGGCAAGCACGACCCGGTCGACGCCGTCCGGCAGAAGCGCCTCGGCGGCACCTCCCTGGTGTGGGGCGGACGCTGCGCTCCGCTCGACGACGTCGACTTCTCCGACCGCGAGTGGATGCCCGGTGCCACGTGGCCGATCCGGCACGAGGAGCTGCGCGCCTGGTACCCGGCCGCCCAGCGGCACCTCGACGCCGGCGCCTGCGAGTACTCGGCCCCGGAGTCGGGCTTCCCGGCCGGCCCGCCCGGGATCCACAGCGACACCCTGCGCTGGGACGACCTGTGGCGCTGGAGCCCGCCGACGTCGTTCGCGCCGACGGTGGAGAACATGGCGAAGGCGGGGCGGATCCGGCTGTTCCTGCACGCCACCGTCGCCCGTCTGGAGCGCGACCCGGTGTCGGGCACCGCGACCGAGGCCGTCGTCGTCCCGCGGCCGGGATGCGACATCCGGATCCGGGCGCGGCACTTCGTCGTCGCGGCGGGGGGCCTGGAGTCGGTCCGGATCCTGCTCGCCTCCGACGGCTACGGCGGCACCGGGACCGGAGCCGGGATCGGCGACGAGTACGGCCAGGTCGGGCGGCACTACATGACCCACCCGGTGGGCGAGGTGGGGCGGCTGCGGCTGACCACGGCCGGGCGCACGCTGGGCCTGGGCTATCTGCCCACCGACGACGGCGTCTACGCCCGCCGGATGCTCTCGCTGTCCCCGCAGGTCCAGGCCGACCACCGGCTGGGCAACCTGAAGGCGGCGCTGTGGTTCGCCGACCCGAAGGACGCCGAGCACGGCGACGCGCTGCTGTCGACGTTCGCACTGACCTACTGGGGCCTGGGCAAGCTCCGCACCGGGTTCAAGGCCGCCGGGACGCACGCCCAGTACAGCCACACCACCGACATCGGCCACCACGTGCGCAACGTCGCCGCCGACCCGCTGCGGGTGGCACGCTTCGCCCGCGGGTGGGCCCGGCCGCGGATCACCGGGGAGCGGCGGGTGCCGTCGTTCATGCCGCTGGACTCCGCGCACTGCCGGCTGCGGTTCGACGCCGAGCAGACCCCCGACCCGGCGAACCGGGTCACGCTCGACCGCGAGCGCGATGCGCTGGGCCAGCACCGGCTGCGGGTCGACTACCGGGTCTCCTCCGGTGACCGGGAGGCGATCGTGACGTCGCTGTCCCTGATCGGCAAGGAGCTGGAGCGGACCGGGCTCGCCCACGTCGACCTGTCCGACGTGGAGCGCGTGCACGACATGGACATGACCGACGGCACCCACCAGATGGGGCTGCTGCGCATGTCGGACTCGCCGCGCACCGGCGTCGTGGACCCGGAGTGCCGGGTGCACGGCACGCCGAACGTGCACGTCGCCTCCAGTGCGGTGTTCCCGTCGGCCGGGGCGGTCGGGCCGACGCTGGCGCTGGTCGCGCTGGCCTGCCGGACCGCGGAGCTGATCGCGGCCGACGTCCGGGGCTGAACCCGCGCGGTCAGCCGCGCAGCAGCGTGACGCCGGTCCCGGCGTCGTCGAGCGCCGCCCACATCTCCTCGAGGGGAAGTGGGCGGTGCCGGGTCCGGGTGATCACCGCGTGCGACGGCGTCGGGACGAACGGGAACACCGCCGCCAGCCCGGCGACGGTCTCGCAGAGCCGCTGGGCGGCCGCGGCCAGGGACCGGACGTCGGCGCCGGGCAGCAGGAGGAGGAACTCCTCGCGCCCGACGCGCACCGGCCGCCCGGCGGACCCGACCTGCCCGGTGAGCAGCCGGGCGATCCCGCGGAGCACCGCGGTCTCGGCACGGAACCCGTGCCGCCGGGTCATCGACCCCAGCCCCTGCACCCGCAGCAGCACCAGGCCCAGCGGCAGGGTGCCCGGCGCGGACCCGTCGAGCCAGCGGTCCAGGAACGCCCGGGTCGGCAGCCCGCTGCGCGGGTCGCGCTCGGCGCCGGGTTCGAGCTCGTCGAGCCGGGTCTGCGCGGCGTCGGCGCGGCGGCGTTCCAGCGACAGCTCACGGGCGAGGGTGTCCGCGGCGGCGTCGTAACGGTGGTCGGTGGCCGTGCCGGGGATGGGGACGACCCGGGAGAGCACCTCGTCGAGGCCGCCGGTGTGCCGTGAGCCGAGCCGCGCGCCGAGCTGGTGACGCAGCCGCAGCAGCTCGGAGTGGGCGTCGGCGTGGCGGAAGGACCAGCGGGCGGAGAACAGCCTGCCCCGCTCCAGCGAGCGCGCCGCCCCGTCGACGGCCTCCAGGTCGTGGGCGACGACGGTCGCCCCGGACCGCGGTGTCAGGACGGTGACGCTCCACTCGCGGGCCGCGTCCTCGCCGTCGGTGAGCCGGATGTGCCCGAGGCCGTCGGGGAGCCCGTCGGGGGCGTCGCCGACGGTGGCGACGACGGCGCCGTCCCCGCAGACGGCGGCGAGCCGGTCCCAGACGCCGAGCGCCGGCCGGAGGTACTCCGACCGCTGGACGAGTCCGACGACCGCCATCGGCCGGTCCCGGGACGGGGCGAGGGCGAACTCCTCGATCGCCAGGGCGAGCGCGTCGAGCAGCGGCTTCGTGACGGTGCGTGAGGGGCGGTGCGCGACGCCGGGCATGATTGCGGAGTCCCCGGCACTGATCACTCACGCCTCACTCATTTGCAGTAACGCTTGTCACAAAGTTATACGTGCGTGAACGGTTAAGCGGTTGCCTGTGTGATGCGAGTCTCGGTCTTTCCCCGTAACAGTGCGGCGGCAAGTACCGCACTGATCACGAGGAGTGATGCCCCGATCCACATGGCGCTCGTGAACCCCGGCCCGAACGAGGCCGGGTCGGCCGGGGCGTCCCCGCGGATCCCCGCGATCGCGGGCACGGCCGCCACCGCGAGCAGGCCCGCCGCCCGCGCGATCGCGTTGTTGACCCCCGACGCGACGCCCGCGTGCCGGTCCGCCGCCGCGTCGAGCACCGCCGTGGTCAGCGGCGCGACGGCCGCGGACAGCCCCAGCCCGACCAGCGCCGTCGCCGGGAGCACGTCGGTGAGCCAGGTCGCGCCGGGCCCGATCCGCGACGCCAGCAGCATCCCGGCCGCGGCCAGCAGCAGCCCGCCGGTGACCAGCGGCGCCGGGCCCGTGCGCGTCGCGAGCCGCCCGGCGCGGGCCGACAGCAGCAGCATGAGCACGGTGACCGGCAGGGTCGCGGTCCCCGCCAGCAACGGGGAGAACCCGGCCACGATCTGCAGCTGCACGGCGAGCAGCACGAACAGCAGCCCCAGCGCCGCATAGACGGCGACGGTCACGACGTTCGCGCCGGTGAACCGGCGCCCGTCCCCGGCGTCGCCGGTGCCGGTGAACAGCTCCGGTGGCACCAGCGGGGACCGGCTGCGCCGTTCGACCAGCGCGAACGCCACGAGTGCCGCCACTCCGGCGAGGCCCGCGCCCCACACCTGCAGCCCGGGCGATGCACCGGCGCCGGCCGCCGTCCCGGCCCAGGTCAGCAACGCCAGCCCGGCGACCGCGAGCACGCTGCCCGGGACGTCGAGCCGGTGCGCGGCGTCGGGGTCACGCGACTCGGGCACGTGCCGCACCGCCACCGCGACGACGACCGCCGCGAGCGGCAGGTTGATCAGGAACACCGCCCGCCACGACCACTCCACGAGCGTCCCGCCGACGAACGGACCCAGCGCCCCCGCGACCCCGCCGAGCCCGGACCAGGCCCCGATCGCCGCCGCCCGGTCCGCCCCGTGGAACGACGCCGAGATCAGGGCCAGGCTGCCCGGGGTCAGCAGCGCCCCGCCCACCCCCTGCAGGGCCCGGGCCGCGGCGAGCACCTCGACGCTCGGCGCCAGCCCGCACAGCAGCGAGGCCAGCGCGAACCAGACCGCCCCGGTCACGAAGATCCGCCGCCTGCCGAACCGGTCGCCCAGCGAGCCGCCGAGCAGGATCAGCCCGGCCAGGGTCAGCGTGTAGCCGTTGACCGTCCACTGGAGACCGGCGAATCCGGCGCCGAGGTCCTCGGCGATGCGGGGCAGGGCGATCGTGACGACGGTGTTGTCGAGCATCGCCATGCCCGAGCCGAGCACGCAGGCCGTGATGACCCAACGGCCGGCCGCGGTGCCGGTGCGCAGTCCGGTGTCCATGGTCGGCGAACACCGGGATGTGCTGGTCTCTTCCGCCGCCGGGCCTCGGGGTCAGCCGGTGACCACCCCCGCCCGCCGCCCGGCCTCGGTGAGCCGCTCGGCCAGCAGCGCCGCGGCCGCCTCGTCCACCCGCCCCACCGACAGCCGCAGCATCTGCCGGTCGTCGGGCAGGAACGCGGTGCCGGGGATGGTCAGGGTGTCGTGGTCGAGCAGCAGCGTCCGGACGACGTCGAGGGTCGGGCGGTCCGGGAACGGATGGCGCACCCAGGCGAAGAACCCGCCGAGGGCGGCGACCTCGAACCCACCCGGCCGGTCGGCGAGTGCCGCACCGACCCACTCCCGCCGCCGGGCGATCTCCGCGACCCGGTCGGCCCGCCACGCCCCGGCGCGGGTGAGCCCGGCCACCGCGGCCTCCTGCCCGGTCCGCGGTGCGCAGATGGCGATGCAGTCGAGCAGCTTGAGCACCTGGCGTCGCAGCTCGGGGCCCGAGATCACCGATCCGACCCGGTACGCCGGGATGGCCAGGTCCTTGGAGTAGGAGTGCAGGCCGACCACGGTCGAACGCCACGCCGGGTCGGCGAACAGCGTGTGCGACGGCTCGGTCGTGTCCGGGCGGAACGAGCGGTAGGTCTCGTCGAGGACGAGCGCGATGTCGTGGCGCCGGGCCAGCTCGGCGAACGCGGTGATCTCCTCGGGCGGGACCGTCACCCCGCTCGGGTTCCCCGGGGTGACCAGCACGATCGCCCGGGTCCGCGGGGTGAGGAGCGCCTCGGCGTCGGCGGCGCGCGGGACCAGGTCGGCGTCGGGCTCCAGGTACACCGGCGTGACGCCGCGCATCCGCAGCCACATGTCGTGGTTGAAGTAGTAGGGCAGCGGCGAGATCACCTCGTCGCCCGGACCGGCGAGCGCGTCGGCGACCACGGCGAACGCCTGGTTGCAGCCCGCGGTGACCACGACGTCGTCGGGGGTGAGGTCCCCGCCGTGCTCGCGGGCCAGCTCGTCGGCGATCGCCCGCCGCAGCGGCGGGATGCCCGGCACCGGCGCGTAGCCGGACAGGCGGGGGTCCCGTGCGACCTCGACGACGCGCTCGACGACCTCGGGTGCCGGCGGGTACGGCGGCGCGGCCTGCGACAGGTCCAGCAACGGGTGCGTCGCGTTCCGCGCCGGGTCCCGCTCGCCGGCCAGCGCGAGGGCCGCACCGATGGGGGAGTCGCTGCCGGCCGCCGTCGTGGGGTCGAGTCGCACCGTGGGATGCCGCCTTCCGGGTCGTCCTGCGTCGGTCCTGCGGTCCGATCGTCGCCGACGCGGCCCGGGGCGGTCCAGCGACCCTCGGGATACGGTCGCCGCACGAGGCGTTGCGAGGTGGCACGGTGGTCGAGGTCCGCACGGCGCCCGGCGCGGGGTTCCGCCGCCGGGTCCTGCTCGTCCTGTGCCTCACCGAGATCACCAGCTGGGGCGTCCTCTACTACGCGTTCCCGGTGCTCGCGCCGTCGATCTCGGCGGACACCGGCTGGTCGGTGAGCGCGGTGACCGGCGCGTTCTCCGCGGGCCTCGGGGTGTCCGCGCTGGCCGGGATCGTCGTCGGACGGCTGCTGGACCGGTGGGGCCCGCGCTGGGTGATGACGGCCGGATCGCTGCTGGGGGTGCCCGCCGTCGTCGGGATCGCGGCCGCGCCGTCCTGGCCGTGGTTCCTCGTCGCGTGGCTGGTCGCGGGGCTCGCGCAGTCCGCGACGCTGTATCCGCCCGCGTTCGCGGCGCTGACCCGCTGGTGGGGGAGCGACCGGGTGCGCGCGCTGACCGGGCTCACCCTGGCCGGCGGCCTGGCCAGCACGGTGTTCGCGCCGCTGTCGGCGGCGCTGCTGGGCGGGTTCGGCTGGCGCGGCACCTACCTGGTGCTCGCCGTCGTCCTGCTGGTCGTGACGGTCCCCGCGCACCTGCTCGGGCTGCGCGGCCCGTGGCCGGAGGCACCCGTCCCGCCCGAGCACGCCGACCCGGGCGCGATTGCGCGCAGCCGCCCGTTCCTGCTGACCGTGGCCGCGGTGTTCCTCGGCACGTTCTGCGGGTTCGCGGTCGCGGTGAACCAGGTGCCGCTGCTCATCGAGCGGGGACTCGACGTACAGACGGCGGCCTGGGCGCTCGGGCTCGGCGGGGTCGGGCAGGTCGCCGGGCGGGCCCTCTACACCCGAGCCGTGGGACGGCTGGCCCCACCGGCACGGGCGGTGCTCGTCCTGGCGGCGCTGGCCGCGTCGACCGCGCTGCTGGGACTGCTGCCCGGCCCGGCGTGGCTGCTGGTCGGCGCGGCGGTGCTGACCGGTGCGGCCCGCGGGATCACGACGCTGCTGCAGGCCACAGCGGTGTCGGACCGGTGGCCGTCGCGGTTCTACGGGCGGCTCGGCGGGCTGCTGTCGGCGCCCGCGACGGTGGCGGTGGCGGTCTCGCCGTGGGCCGGCGCGGCGCTGGCCGGGCCGCTCGGGGGCTACCCGCAGTTGTTCGCGGTGCTCGCCGGGGCCGCGGCGGTGGGGGCGGTGCTGGCCGTCGGCACCCGGGTCCGTGATCCGCGCTGACCCGGCTGCGGGGCCGTGCCCGTCCCCCGGGACCTGCCGCCGGTGGTGGCGCGCCGTCGCCTGTCCCGCCCGCCCGGCGACGACCACGGCGCGCCGATCCACCCTCACGGGTGGGCGACGGGCCCGGAACGCACGAAACCGGCCACGGAGGACCGTGACCGGTTTCGGAGGATGTGTGTCCGAGGGGGGACTTGAACCCCCACCCCCTTATACGGGGACTAGCACCTCAAGCTAGCGCGTCTGCCATTCCGCCACTCGGACGTCGCGATCTCTCGATCGCGTCGTGGGGGAAGCATAGCCGAGGCCCACGGCCGGGTTGCGGCGGGGTCGGCACGCGTCGCCGGTGGTAGAACGACGCCCATGACCGCTTCAGCGAACGACGACCCGAGCAGTGCCGAGGACGAGGTCGTGCAGCTGTGTTCGGAGCTGATCCGGATCGACACGACCAACACCGCCGACCCGGAGACCCTCGTCGGTGAGGCCGAGGCGGCCGACTACGTGGCGGACAAGCTGCGCGAGGTCGGCTACGACGTCGAGCTCGTCGAGTCCGGCATGCCCGGGCGGATGAACGTGATCGCCCGGCTCGAGGGCGCCGACCGCACCCGCGGTGCACTGCTGATGCACGGCCACCTCGACGTCGTCCCCGCGGACGCGGGCGAGTGGTCGGTGCACCCCTTCTCCGGGGCCGTGCAGGACGGCTACGTCTGGGGCCGCGGCGCCGTCGACATGAAGGACATGGACGCGATGATGCTGGCGGTCGCCCGCCGCTTCAAGCGCGAGGGTGTCGTGCCGCCGCGGGACATCGTGTGGGCCTTCGTCGCCGACGAGGAGGCCGGCGGGAAGTGGGGCGCGCAGTGGCTGGTCGAGCACCGGCCCGATCTCTTCGAGGGGTGCACCGAGGCCGTCGGCGAGGTCGGCGGGTTCTCGCTGACCCTCGGTGAGGACCAGCGGGCGTACCTGATCGAGGCCGCGGAGAAGGGCATCGCCTGGATGCGGCTGCGGGCCAAGGGCAAGCCCGGCCACGGCTCGTTCCTGCACGACGACAACGCCGTCACGATCCTGGCCGAGGCCGTCGCCCGGCTCGGGAACCACACCTTCCCGCTCACGATCACCGACACGGTGCAGGCGTTCCTGGACCGGATGACCGAGCTGACCGGCGTCGAGTACCCGGAGGACGACCTCGAGGGCGCCCTGGCCAAGCTCGGACCGATCTCGCGGATCATCGGCGCGACCGTGCGGGACACCGCGAACCCGACGATGCTCAACGCCGGGTACAAGGCCAACGTCATCCCGTCGACGGCCGAGGCGGTCGTCGACTGCCGGGTGCTGCCGGGCCGCGAGGAGGCGTTCCTGCGCGAGGTCGACGAGCTGCTCGGCCCGGACGTCGAGCGCGAGTGGGTCACCGACCTGCCGGCCGTCGAGACGCCGTTCGAGGGTGCGCTGACCGACGCGATGCAGGCCGCGCTGCGCACCGAGGACCCGACCGCCGAGATCGTCCCGTACATGCTGTCCGGGGGGACCGATGCGAAGGCGTTCTCGACGCTGGGCATGAAGTGCTACGGCTTCGCGCCGCTGCGGCTGCCCCCGGAGCTGGACTTCGCGTCGCTGTTCCACGGCATCGACGAGCGGGTGCCGGTGGACGCGCTGAGGTTCGGCACCCGGGTGCTCGACCGCTTCCTGCGCACGGTGTGACGGGAACGCCGGGCCCGGCCGGCCCGGCACCCCGCTCCGTGACGGCACCGGCCGCCGGGTGGCAGGGTGGCGGCATGGATCTCTCGGGCAAGGTCGCCCTGGTCACCGGAGGCGCGTCGGGCATCGGCGCGGCCGCGGTCGACCGGCTGGTGGCGGCGGGTGCGCAGGTCGTGGTCGTCGACCGGGACGCCGACGGCGCCACGGCCGTCGCGGAGAGGGCCGGTGGGCTCGCCCACGCGGCCGACGTCACCGACCCCGCGGCGATGGCCGCCGCAGTGGCCGCGGCCGAGGAGCGGTTCGGGCGGCTCGACATCGTGCTGCTCAACGCGGGCGTCACGGCGGGCCAGTCCGGCGTCGAGGACCTCGACCTGGACGGCTACCGGCGCATCCTCGGCGTGAACCTCGACCACGTGGTGTTCGGGCTCAACGCCGCCGTCCCGGCGCTGCGCCGCGCCGGGGGCGGGCACGTGGTGGCGACCGCGTCGCTGGCCGGGCTGATCGGCCTGCCCGGCGACGCGCTCTACACCGCGACCAAGCACGCCGTCGTCGGCTACGTCCGGGCCGCGGGCCCGGCGCTGGCGGGGGAGGGCATCCGGGTCACCGCCGTGTGCCCCGGG
This sequence comes from Pseudonocardia sp. DR1-2, assembly GCF_023717215.1. NCBI lineage: Bacteria > Bacillati > Actinomycetota > Actinomycetes > Pseudonocardiales > Pseudonocardiaceae > Pseudonocardia > Pseudonocardia sp. DR1-2. The sequence continues at coordinate 15,382 of NZ_JAMQOF010000010.1, forward strand.
TTCGCCGACACCCCGCTGATCGGCAATGTCCGCGCCCAGTTCGGGGACTTCCCGCTGCTGGGGGCCGACGACGTCGCCGCGGCCGTCGAGCAGATCCTGGAGCGGGGCGAGCCGGGGGAGTGCTGGTACGTGCAGCCCGGCCGCGAGCCCGCGCCCTACGGCTTCCGGGGGGTGCCCAGCCCGCGCGGGGCGGGCACGCCGCCGGAGGTCGGCTGGCAGGACGCCTGAGCCGGGTCTTGACCTCGACTGCGGTGCAGGTCACATCCTGGGGGCATGGCCGAGCTGAACCACACCATCGTCCACTCCCGTGACAAGCGCGCCGGGGCGGCGTACCTGACCGAGATCCTGGGGCTGCCCGAGCCGACGTCGTTCGGGCCGTTCCGGGTCGTGCGCGTCGCGAACGGCGTCGACCTGGACTTCATGGACGCCGACCCGGCGACGATCGTCCCGCAGCACTACGCGTTCCTGGTCTCCGACGACGAGTTCGACGCCGCGTTCGCCCGGATCACCGCCCGCGGCCAGGAGTACTGGGCCGACCCCGGCGGGAGCCGTCCCGGCGAGATCAACACCCACGACGGCGGCCGGGGCGTGTACTTCGACGACCCGTCCGGGCACCGCATGGAGTTCATCACGGTGCCCTACGGCGGCTGACGGGCGGGGACCGTCAGAAGGTGGGCTCGGGCAGCAGGCCCTGCTGGGCACCGAGCCGTCGTCGCAGCACGATCTTGCGCACGCCGCCGGGGTAGAGGCGCAGCCGGGACAGTTCCCAGCCGGAGAACTCGGCCTGGATCGCCAGCCGCACCGACGCCGTCAGCCGGGAGACGTCCCCCTCGATGCGCACCGGGCGGTACTCGTACCGGTCGTCGGTCCAGCCGTCGCCGTCCCGAGTCCCGGCCACCCGATTCCCGGCGGCGGAGTCCTCCGACCCGTTCCCAGCGCCCTCGGTCATGCGTGCCTCCCGGTCGTGCCGTGCTCGTCGGTGCCCACCGGATGAACGGCGGGTGTCGCGTCGGGCATTCCCACTGTAAAGGGCACCCGGGCCGGCGGGGGAGGCTCAGACGGGGTCGCTCACGTCGTCGAGCGCGGTGCGGATCTCGGCTGGCAGCACGAGGTCCTCGGCTGCGAGCGAGGCCCGCAGCTGGGCCGCGTCCCGCGCCCCGACGACGGCCGAGGCGACCCCCGGGCGGTCCCGCACCCAGGTCAGCGCCACCGACAGCGGCGAGGTGCCGAGCCCGTCGGCGGCGGTGAGGACCGACTGGACGATCCGCGCCGAGTGCTCGGTGCGGCGCGCCTCCACGTACGAGGCCAGCAGCGCGCTCGCGCCCCGCGAGTCCGCCGGCGTGCCGTCGGTGTACTTGCCCGTCAGCACTCCCCGGCCCAGCGGGGCCCAGGCCAGCAGCCCGAGGCCGTGGTGCCGGGCGGCGGGCAGGAGCTCGGCCTCCGGTTCCCGGGCGAGCAGCGAGTACTCCACCTGCGCCGACACCGGACGGCAGACGGCCGGGTCGGGCCCGGCGGTGGCGCCACCCGCGACGGTCGCCAGCTGCCAGCCGGCCGGGGCGACCAGCCCGGCGTAGCGCACCCGTCCGGAGTAGACGGCGACCTGCACCGCGGACAGCGTCTCGTCCAGCGGCACCCGGGGGTCCCAGCCGGGGAACTGCCACAGGTCCAGGTGCTCGGTGCCCAGCCGGCGCAGCGTGCGGTCCAGTGAGCGCAGCAGCGCGGTCCGCGAGGCCCGTTCACCCGCGTCGGGGGCGGCCGTGCCGCGCCCGGCGAGGACGACGTCGTCGCGACGCACGGTGCCCCGCAGCAGCCCGCCGAGCACCTGCTGGGCGGCGCCGCCGCCGTAGTCCTCGGCGGTCTCGACGAGGGTCCCGCCGACGTCGACGAACGCGCGCAGCTGGTCCGCGGCGTCGGCCGGGGAGGTGTCCTCGCCCCAGGTCATGGTGCCCAGGCCGACCCGCGACACCTCGAGGCCGCTGCCGCCCACCGGTCTGCGTTGCACGGTCGTCGAGCCTAGGCGCGCGCGCCCGCGGGACCGGTGAGGGCGCGCAGAGTGACCCCCGTCTCGGCGAGTACGGTGACGGCCCGTGATCAACCAGGAGCCGAGCCGCCAGGACCGGACGACCCCGGACCGGAGCACGCCGGGCCGCGGCCGCGACGGGAGCCGCTCGTGAGCTGGCTCGAGGTCGTCGTCCTCGGGATCGTCCAGGGGCTCACCGAGTTCCTCCCGGTGTCCTCCTCGGCGCACCTGCGGATCGTCTCGGCGGTCGGTTTCGGCGGGGACCCGGGGGCGGCGTTCACCGCCGTCTCCCAGCTCGGCACCGAGGCCGCGGTGATCGTCTACTTCGCCAAGGACATCTGGCACCTGTTCCTCACCTGGGTGCGCGGGTTCCGCGACGCGGAGGTCCGCGCCACCGACGACTACCGGCTGGCCTGGCTGGTCATCATCGGGTCGGTCCCGATCGCCGTGCTCGGGGTGCTGTTCAAGGACCAGATCGAGGGCGTCGCCCGGAACCTCTGGCTGGTCGCGACCACGCTGATCGTGTTCGGTGTCCTGCTCGGCCTGGCCGAGCGCTTCGGCAAGCAGGTCAAGCCGGTCGAACGGATCACCGTCAAGGACGGCATCCTGCTCGGCTTCGCCCAGGCCATGGCGCTGATCCCGGGCGTCTCGCGGTCCGGCGGCACGATCACCGCCGGCCTGTTCCTGGGGCTGACCCGGCCCGCGATCGTCCGGTACTCGTTCCTGCTGGCGATCCCGTCGGTGTTCGGTGCCGGCCTGTTCACGCTGCCCGACGTGTTCGCCGGCGACGGCCCGTCCGGGGCGCAGATGCTCGTGGCGGTGGTGGTCGCGTTCGTCGTCGGCTACGCGGTGATCGCGTGGCTGCTCCGGTTCGTGCAGAACAACACCGTCTACGTGTTCGTCGCCTACCGGATCGCGCTGGGTGTCGCCCTGCTCGCCGCCCTGTCGCTCGGCGCGGTCAGCGCGTACTGACCGCCGTCACTCCCGTAGCCTCGGTCGGCGTGACGACCTTGATCCTGCTGCGGCACGGCCGGTCCACCGCGAACACCGCGGGCGTGCTGGCCGGGCGCACCCCGGGCGTGGAGCTCGACGACCGCGGCCGGGAGCAGGCGGCGGCGGTCGTCGACCGGCTCGCGGCCCTGCCGATCGCCTCGGTCGTGACCTCCCCGCTGGAGCGGTGCCGCCAGACCGTCGCGCCGCTCGCGGCGGCCCGCGGCCTGGAGCCGGTCGTCGAGGACGACCTGGCCGAGGTCGACTACGGCGCGTGGACCGGGCGGAAGATCACCGACCTGCTCAAGGAGGACCTGTGGAAGGTCGTCCAGGCGCACCCGTCCGCGGCGACCTTCCCGGACGGCGAGTCCCTGGCCGGGATGCAGGCCCGCTCGGTCGCGGCGGTGCGTCGCCACGTCGCCCGGGTCCGGGCCGAGCACGGCGAGGACGCGATCGTCCTGGCCTGCAGCCACGGTGACGTGATCAAGGCGATCCTCGCCGACGCGCTGGCCAGCCACCTCGACAACTTCCAGCGGATCGTCGTCGACACCTGCTCGGTGAGCGTCGTCACCTACACCGAGCTGCGGCCGTTCGTCGCGCGGATGAACGAGCAGTCCGGCGACGTCGCGAGCCTGGTCCCCAAGCCGAAGCCCGCCGAGGGCGAGGAGCAGCCGGTGAACGCCTCCGACGCCGTGGTCGGGGGTTCCACGAACGCGTGAGGCGGGGTGATCCACCTCGCATCGTCCCAGGTGGACGCACCCACAGGTGACCGCGGGGATGCCCCCGCAGCCGGATACGCCTACCCTGGGAAGGGTCATGGCACGCGTCATCCACGTCTTCCGCCGACCCGACCGCTTCGTGGCCGGGACCGTCGGCGAGCCCGGCGATCGCGCCTTCTACCTGCAGGCGATCGAGAGCAGCCGCACGATCAGTGTGCTGCTGGAGAAACAGCAGGTCTCGGTGCTGGCCGAACGCATCACGGCGCTGCTGGGCGAGGTGTCCAAGCGCTTCGGCGAGGACAACCTGCTCGGCGCGACCGTGACCACGGGGTCCTCGGACAACGACCCGCTCGCGGTCCCGCTGGAGGAGGAGTTCCGGGTCGGGACGATGGGCCTGGGCTGGGACGCCGACTCGAGCTCGATCGTCGTCGAGCTGCTCGCGGTCACCGAGGAGGAGATCGACGAGTCGGTCGTCCTCGACGACACCGAGGAGGGCCCGGACGCGCTGCGCGTGTTCCTGTCCCCGACGGCGGCGAAGGCCTTCGCCGAGCGCGCCGAGAAGGTCGTCGACGCCGGCCGTGCCCCGTGCCCGTTGTGTGCCGAGCCGCTCGACCCGGCGGGCCACGTCTGCGTGCGCCTCAACGGCTATCACGACCGCAACCCCGTGGCCGGGACGGAGTGACGCTCGACCTGCGCGACCCCGCGGTGTTCGAGGTCCTGCGCACCGGCCGCATGGACATCACCGGCCGGATGGTCGACGCCTCCAACGCCACCCTGTTCGGCACCGTCTCCCTCGACGGCGTCGAGCTGCGCTGCGTGTACAAGCCGGTGCGCGGGGAGCGCCCGCTGTGGGACTTCCCGGACGGCACCCTCGCCGGGCGCGAGGTCGGTGCCTTCCTCGTCTCCCAGATCTCCGGGCTCGACGTCGTCCCGCCCACGGTGCTGCGCGACCAGGCCCCGTTCGGGACCGGCATGGTGCAGGCCTGGGTCTCCTCGGGTGACGAGAGCGCCCTGTCCGAGCCGCCCGCCGACGGCGCGGGCGACGAGCTGGACGGCGACATCACCGAGGAGACCGTCCAGCTCGCCACCGAGTCGCTGGTCGAGCTGTGCGAGCCGCACGAGATCCCCGGCGGCTGGCTGCCGGTGCTCCGTGCCCGGGACGGCGCGGGAGACCCGGTGGTGCTGGTCCACGCCGACCACCCGCAGCTGCGGGACATGGCGCTGTTCGACGTCGTCGTCAACAACGCCGACCGCAAGGGCGGGCACGTGATCCTCGCCGGGGACGGCGACGTCTACGGCGTGGACCACGGCCTGACCCTGCACACCGAGCCGAAGCTGCGCACCGTCCTGTGGGGCTGGGTCGGGGACGAGCTCGGCGAGGAGCACACGGCCGTCCTCAAGGAGCTGCGCGCCCGGCTGGCGGGCGAGTTCGCCGACGTCCTCGGCGAGCACGTCACCCGCCGCGAGGTCGCGGCGCTGCGCTCCCGGATCGACCACCTGCTCGCCGAGCCGCGCTTCCCCGGCCCGGACGGCTACGGCCCGGCCATCCCCTGGCCGGCGTTCTAGCCGGTCACCTCCAGGAGCCCGAGCCGCTGCGTCGCGCGGGTCATCGCGACGTAGAGGTCCGCCGGGTCGGCCGCCCGGATCCGCTCCGGGTCGACGATCACGACGGCGTCGAACTCCAGGCCCTTCGACGACACCGGGGTGTGCACCGGCACGCCGGGTGACCCCAGGTCGGTGCCGGGCGGGGCGATGACGGTGACCGTCCCGTCGGCGGTGCGGGCCCGCTCGTCGTCGACGGCGGCGCGGACCGCGGCGCGGAGCTCCCCGGCCGGGACCGTGCGCGTCCACGGCTGCTCACCGGTGCTGCGCACCGACTCCGGCGGGCGCCGGTCCGGGGCGTAGGTCGCCAGCACCCGCGCGGCGGCGTCCATGATCTCCGACGGCGTCCGGTAGTTCACCGTCAGCGTGCGGTGCGTCCAGCGTCCGGCCAGGTGCGGGGCGAGCACGTCGGCCCAGGCCCGGGCGCCGGCCGGGGCGCTGCGCTGGGCGAGGTCGCCGACCGCGGTGATCGACCGCGCCGGGCAGCGCCGCAGCAGCACGTGCCAGTCCATCGCGGACAGCTCCTGCGCCTCGTCGACGACGAGGTGCCCGTAGCGCCAGTCCCGGTCCGACGCCGCGCGCTCGGCCACGGTCAGCGGCACCCCGGCGACGTGCCGCTGCGCGAGCATGTCCGCGGTCACGAAGTCGGTGGGCCGCAGCTCGTCCGGGTCCTCCCCGGCGAGCGACCGGTCCGCGGACTCCAGCACGGTCAGCACCTCGGCGGCGTAGGCGCTGTCCGGCTCCGGTGCCGCGGCGGGTGTCCCGTCCGGGACCGGGCCGAGGAGCTCGGCGAGCTCGTCGAGCAGCGGCGCGTCGGCCACGGTCCACGGCGTGCCCGGTTCCCGCCGCAGCGACTCCGGAGCGCCCGCGGCGGCCAGCCGGCCCGGGTCGGCGTACAGCTCGGCCAGGGCCCGCTGCGGGGTCAGCACCGGCCACAGCTGCTCGACGGCCGCGTGGAACCGGGGGTCGGTGCGCAGCGCGTCGCGCAGCTCGGCCCGCATCTCGGCCGACACCTCGGCCGCCCCGGCGGGCTCGATCTCCGGGATGTCCAGCCCCGCCAGCAGCTCCGCGAGCTCCGGCGGGTCCTCCAGACCGACCTCGAGCCGCTCCAGCCCCTGGTCGACGAGCAGCCGCCCGAGGGTGTCGCGGAACGTGGCGCGGGCGGTGTTGTGCGGCTGCCCGGTGGCGCGGGCCCGGCGGCGCGCCTCGGCGGCCAGCGTCGTGTCGATCTCGACGGTGACGTCGTCCATCCCGATCGCGACCGGTGCCCCGGGCAGCTCCTGGCGGTCGTCGACGGCGCGGCGCAGCACGTCGACCATCGCGAGGTCGCCCTTGAGCCGGGCCGTCCCCGGCGGGTCGGTCGCGTCGGCGACGACGCCGTGCGCGAGGCGTCCCGGGGTGGTGAACACGACCGCGGACTCGCCGAGCGCGGGCAGCACACCGCCGACGTAGTGCACGAAACCCGCACTCGGCCCGACGACGAGCACGCCGCTGCGGGCGAGCCGGTCACGGTGGGTGTAGAGCAGGTACGCGATCCGGTGCAGCGCGACGGCGGTCTTGCCCGTCCCGGGGCCGCCCTCGATCACGACGGTGCCCGGCAGCGGCAGCCGGATGATCTCGTCCTGCTCGGACTGGATCGTCGTGACGATGTCGCGCATGCGGGTCCCGCGCGGCGCGGTGAGGGCGGCGAGGAGCGCGGGGTCCGACGCCGACACGGTCCCGGTGCCGGGCCCGTCGCCGTCGAGGAGGTCGTCGTGGAAGCCGGCGACCCGCTCGTGCGGGGCGGTGCCGGCGACGGTGTAGTGCCGGCGCCGGGTCACCCCGAGCGGGGTGACCGGGGTGGCGCAGTAGAACGGCTGCGCGGCCGGGGCCCGCCAGTCGACCAGCGCGCTCTCGCCGTCGGCCGGGTCCGTCAGCCCGATCCGGCCGACCCGGGTCGGGGCGGCCCCGTCGACGTGGTCGAGACGCCCGAAGCAGAGTCCCGCGCGGGCCGCGGTGAGGGTGCGCACCCGCTCCGAGGCGCGGTGCACCGACACGTCGCGTTCCCAGCGGGCGCTGAGCTGCTCCCCGGCGCGCTCGGCGGCGGCGCCCCGGGCCTGCGCCCCCGCCGCGGCGAGCTCGTCGTCGAGCAGGGCGTGCAGCCCGCGGAGGTGCCGGGTCTCGCGGGTCAGCTCCGCCTCGTAGGAGGAGTCGGTGGTCGCCGGGGCCTTGCCATCCGTGTTATAGTGAGATTGCAGGGTTACGTCCTCGTGTTCTGCGCGCACCCCACAGGGTAGCCCGATCTCGCCCCCTGTGCACTCATCTCCGTCGTCGGCGGACCAGTCCGACCGTCTCGCGCAGCGCCATCGCCGTCGCGAACGTGCCGAACACCAGCCCCAGCACGACCGCGTCGAGCGCCAGGCCGAGGAACGCGCCCGCCACCGTGCCCGGTGCGGCGGTCACCGCCAGCACCGTGCCCCACCTCCCGGACGCAGTGCCCTGACGCAGGTGCACGACCGTCCCGACGATCGAGTTCGGGATGAACATCAGCAGCGACGTCCCGGCCGCGACGTGCAGGTCCGTGCCGAACAGCAGCACCATCGCCGGCACCGCGAGCAGCCCGCCACCGAGTCCCATCGCACCCGCCCAGGCGCCGATGACCAGGCCGACCACCGTCGCCGTCGGGTACAGGAACCAGGGATCGGCGACCAGCGACGCCGGCACCACCGCCCCGCCGAGCAGCGGCACGCCCAGCGCGTCGACGAGCAGCTTCGCCGCCGTCAGCACCAGTACGGCCACCAGCAGCACCCGCAGCAGCGTCTCCGACGCGCGCGCCAGCAGCTTCGGCCCGATCCACCCGCCGACCGTGCCACCGACGATCAGCCCGGCGCCGGTCCGCAGGTCCAGCGACCCGCCGCCGAGCGCGTAGGCGGCCGCACCGGCGACGCAGACCCCGATGTTCGCGATCGTCGACGAGCCGTGGATCCGGGCCCGCGACATCGCGGTGAACCGGTCGAGCGCGGGCACGAACAGCACTCCGCTGCCGCCGCCGATCAGCCCGCCGACCACGCCGCCGATCAGGCCGATCACGCCCACCGGCACGGCCCGGCCGTCCCGGTCCGTGTCGGGGGAGAGGCGGACCATCGGGCCAGTGTCACCCCGACGGCGGTCCCGCCGTGCGCGGCGTCCCAGCGGGCGGGAACCGGGGATACGGTCGGCCCATGACCCTCCCGGCCCCGCAGCGGATCACCGTCCCCGGCACGACCCTGCCCGAGATCACCCTGTCCGTGCACGACACCGGCGGCGACGGCAGCCCCGTCCTGCTGCTGCACGGCTGGCCGGACCGGGCCGCCCTGTGGACCCACCAGGCCGCCGCGCTCGCCGGGGCCGGGTACCGCGTCGTCGTCCCGGACCTGCGCGGCTTCGGGGACTCCGACCGGCCCGCCGAGGTCGAGCACTACCGGATGCGGGCCCTGGCCGCCGACGTCCTCGGCGTCGCGGACGCGCTCGGCATCGACCGGTTCGCCCTCGCCGGGCACGACTGGGGCGCCTCCCTCGGCTGGGCCCTCACCCTCGCCTCGCCGCGGGTGACCCGCTACGCCGCGTTCTCCGTCGGGCATCCCGCCGCGTTCGCCACCGCGGGGTTCCGGCAGAAGGCGATGTCCTGGTACATGCTCTGGTTCCAGTTCCCCGGCGTCGCCGAGCAGGTGATGCCGGCCGACGACTGGCAGTTCCTGCGCGGCTGGCTGCACGCGACGCTGCCCGAGGGGCACCCGATGGCCGCCCGCCAGCTCGCCGACCTGTCCCGGCCGGGCGCCCTGACGGCGTCGCTGAACTGGTACCGCGCCAACATCGACCCGGCCACGTTCGTGCCCACCACGATCCCGCAGCCCCCGCGGATCACGGTGCCGACGATGGGGGTGTGGAGCGACGGCGACCTCGCGCTCACCGAGGGGCAGATGCGGGGTTCCTCGGCGTACGTCGACGACTTCCGCTTCGAGCGCGTCGAGGGCTGCGGGCACTGGATCCCGGAGGAGGCGCCGGAGACCGCGAGCGCCCTGCTGGCCGACTTCCTCGCGGGGTGACCGAGGGGACACGCGCCCCTCGCTGCGCCGCCGGGGGCCGCGGGCCAGGATGGGGCGGGTACAGCGGCGTCGGAACGACACGGAGGAAGCACTGATGGCGGAGAAGAGCCGGATCGGGGTCACCGGGCTGGCGGTGATGGGGGCGAACCTCGCCCGCAACATGGCCCGCCGTGGCTTCCCGGTGGCGGTGCACAACCGCACCACCTCGAAGACGACCGAGTTCATGAAGGACTACGGCGACGAGGGTGCCTTCACCGGCACCGAGTCGCTGCAGGAGTTCGTCGACGCGCTGGAGACCCCGCGCAAGATCGTCGTCATGGTGAAGGCGGGCAAGCCGGTCGACGCCGTCATCGACGAGCTGGCCCCGCTGCTCGACTCCGGCGACATCATCATCGACGCCGGCAACTCGCACTTCCCCGACACCGACCGTCGCGCCGCGTACTGCGAGGAGCGGGGCCTGCGGTTCATGGGGATCGGCGTGTCCGGCGGCGAGGAGGGCGCACTCAACGGGCCGAGCATCATGCCCGGCGGACCGCAGGAGGCCTACGGCGAGGTCGAGGAGATCCTCACCGCGATCGCCGCGAACGTCGACGGCACCCCGTGCTGCACCCACGTCGGCCCCGGCGGCGCCGGGCACTACGTGAAGATGGTGCACAACGGCATCGAGTACGCCGACATCCAGCTCATCGCCGAGGCCTACGACCTGCTCACGCACGTCGCCGGGCTGTCCGCGCCGGAGATCGGCACGATCTTCGAGGAGTGGAACTCGGGGGACCTCGAGTCCTTCCTCATCGAGATCACCGGCATCGTGCTGGCCAAGACCGATGAGAAGACCGGGAAGCCGCTCGTCGACGTCATCGTCGACCAGGCCGAGCAGAAGGGCACCGGCCGCTGGACGGCCATCGACGCGCTCGACCTCGGCGTCCCGCTGACCGGCATCACCGAGGCCGTGTTCGCCCGCACGCTGTCCAACCTGCGCGACGAGCGCCGGGAGGCCTCGACCACGCTGGGCGGCCCGACCCCGGGCTCGGGGAAGAACCGCGACGAGCTCGTCGAGGACATCCGCCAGGCCCTCTACGCGTCCAAGGTCGTCGCCTACGCCCAGGGCTTCGCGCAGATGCGCGCCGCCTCGCAGGCCAACGACTGGGACCTCGACCTCGGCGCGATGGCCCGGATCTGGCGCGGTGGCTGCATCATCCGCGCCCAGTTCCTCAACCGGATCACCGAGGCCTACGAGTCCCACCCGGACCTGGACAACCTGCTGATGGTCCCGTACTTCACCGAGGCCGTCGCGAACGCACAGGACGCGTGGCGCCGGGTCGTGGTGACCGCGACCGAGCAGGGCGTGGCGATCCCCGCGTTCTCCTCCAGCCTGTCCTACTACGACGGCTACCGTCGCGAGCGCGGCCCGGCCAACCTCATCCAGGGGCTGCGCGACTACTTCGGCGCGCACACCTACGCGCGCACCGACGCCGACGGCAAGTTCCACACCCGCTGGAGCCAGGACGGCAGCGAGGTCGCCGCGGACTGACCCCCGCGCCGTGACACCCCGGCCCCGGCACCATGGGGCCGGGGCCGCGGTGTGCCGGGCGGGCCCTCAGCCGCGGGTCGCCGCCGGCCGCGCCGCGCCGGACGCGTCGCCGTCGGTCGCCACGGGCCCGTCGACGTGGTGGTACTTCCCGCCGCGCAGTGCGCTCGCCACCGCGGCGACCAGGCAGGCGACGGCGGCGAACCCGAGCGCGAAGGTCAGCCCGTCGGCGAACGGGCCGGAGATCAGCTGCGGGAAGAACTCCCGTCCGGTCAGGTACGCCGACTGTGCGGGCGCCAGCGCGCCGAGGACCTGCGGGCCGAGCAACGTCGCGATCGGGTTGTAGCCCAGCAGCGCCGCGAACAGGATCCCGACCGGCGGCAGCGCCGCGACCCGGTCCGCCGCGAGCTCCGGCACGCCCTGGGCCATGAGCCCGCCGTGCAGCGACGTGGGCAGCGTCGTCGACAGGCCCGCGATGAGCAGCGAGAAGAACACCCCGATCGACAGCACCGTCGCCGCGTTCTGGAAGGTCGAGGTCATGCCGGCCCCGGCGCCACGCTGGTGCGCGGGCAGCGAGTTCATGATCGCCGCCCGGTTCGGGGAGCTGAACAGGCCCATCGCCAGGCCGTTGAGCGCCAGCAGCAGCGCGAACGCCCGGTAGTCGAAGTCCACCGGCAGCGCCAGCAGCGCGAGGAACGTCGCGGCCGCACCGAGCATCCCGACGGTGGCGAAGGCGCGGGCGCCGTAGCGGTCGGACAGGATGCCCGACACCGGCCCGGCGACGAGGAACCCGATCGTCAGCGGGACCATGTAGATGCCGGCCCACAGGGGCGTCGTCTCGAACGGGAAGCCGTGCTCGGGCAGCCAGATGCCCTGCAGCCAGATGATCAGGATGAACTGCAGCCCGCCGCGGCCGAGCGCGGCCAGCAGGCTCGCGATGTTGCCCGCGGTGAACGCGCGGATCGAGAACAGCGAGACGTGGAACATCGGCTCGGGCACCCGGCGCTCGATCCAGGTGAACAACGCCAGCACCGCGATCCCGCCGAGGATCAGGCCGAGGACGAGCGGGCTGGTCCAGCCCATGACGTCGTCGCCGTAGGGCTGGATGCCGTAGGTGATGCCCATCAGGACGGCGACGAGCCCGACCGCGAACGTCAGGTTGCCCCACCAGTCGATCCGCGCCGCGCGGCGGGCGCCGGTGTCGCGGAGCCGGGCGTAGGCCCAGATCGTGCCGAACACCCCGACCGGGACCGACACCAGGAACACCAGGTGCCAGTTCACCGGGGCGAGCACCCCGCCGACGACCAGTCCGAGGAACGAGCCGGCGATCGCCGCGACGGAGTTGATCCCGAGCGCGAGACCACGCTGGTGCACCGGGAAGGCGTCGGTCAGGATCGCGGTGGAGTTGGCGAGCAGCAGCGCCCCGCCGACACCCTGCAGCACCCGCATCGTGATCAGCCAGACCGCGCCGGCGTCGCCCTGCATCCAGGTGGCGGCCAGCAGCACCGAGAACACCGTGAAGACGGCGAAGCCCAGGTTGTACATCCGGGTGCGGCCGTACATGTCGCCGAGCCGGCCGAAGCTGACCACCAGCACCGCCGTGACCACCAGGTACCCCATGATCAGCCACAGCAGGTAGTCGATGTTGTCCGGCGCCAGCGGGTCGATCCCGATGCCGCGGAAGATGTCCGGCAGCGCGATCAGCAGGATCGACATGTTGATCGTCACGATCAGCACGCCCATCGTGGTGTTCGACAGTGCGACCCACTTGTACCGGTCGGCCGGTCCCGATTTGTTGAGCATCGCTAATAACTGTAGCTCTCCGGTGCGTGTTCGCGCCACGGTCTCGCCCGGCTCGTCCGGTCCGTCCCGATCCTCCCTCGGGTAAAGGATTTCCCAGGTCGGACGGGGTCTACAGTCCGCGGCGTGAGGTGGCGAGGGGTGGAGCCGTCCGCCGGGACGACCCGGCGCGAGGTGCTGCGCGCGGCGGCCGCCGCAGCCCTGCTCGCCGCGACGGGCGGGTGCTCCACGGCATCCCCGCCGCCGTCCCCGGTGCCCGGCGCCCCGTCCGCTCCGCCGACCACCACACCCGCCCCGGACCCGGCCGGGACCGAGGTCGCGCACGCCGGCACCGGGCGCCCCGAGCTGGCGCTCACCTTCCACGGCGCCGGCGAGGTCGACCTGGCCCGCCGGGTGCTCACGCTGCTGCACGAGCGGGGCGCCGCGGTGACCGTGCTCGCCGTCGGGACCTGGCTCGCCGACAGCCCGGACGCCGCCCGGATCGTCACCGGGCTCGGCCACGAGATCGGCAACCACACCTGGTCCCACGGCGACGTCGACGGCCTCGGCGAGGCCGCCGCCCGCGTCGAGATCGAGCGCTGCCGGGACGTGATCGCGGCGGCCACCGGCGGGCCCGGGGCGTTCTTCCGGCCCTCGCAGGCCCAGCACGCGACCCCGCTGCTGCGCCGCCTCGCCGCCGACGCGGGCTACCCGGTGACCCTGTCCTACGACGTCGACTCCCGCGACTTCACCGACCCCGGACCGGCCGCCGTCGCCGCCCGGGTGCGGACGGCCGGGCCCGGCAGCGTCGTGAGCATGCACCTGGGCCACCCCGGCACGCTCGCCGCGCTGCCCGCCGTCCTCGACGACCTCGACGCCCGCGGCCTGCGCGCGGTCACCGCGACCCGCCTGCTGGCCCCGGCATGACCCGCCCACCCCGGAGGGACCCCGTGTGCCGCCCGCTGTACGTCCTGCTGGCCCTCGCCGCGCTCGCGGCGGGCTGCTCCGGCCCCGCGCCCACGACCCCCGGGGCGTCCCCGGCCCCGTCGGCCGCGCAGGCCGCGCCGGCGCAGGCCGGGCTGCCCGGCATGCCCCCGGTGACCGACCCCGGCAACGTCGACGCCGCCGCCGGCGCGAACATGCTCTCCGACGCCGCCCGTGCGGCGAAGCCGCTGGTCTACGTCCCGCACACGAAGTCGGGGGAGGTCCGGGTGATCGACCCGGGGACCTTCGCCACGGTCGGCACCTACCGCCTCGGCGGGGAGCTGCAGCACGTCGTCCCGGCGTGGGACATGCAGACCCTCTACGCCACCGACGACACCACGAACAAGATCACCCCGTTCGACCCGCGCACCGGGCTGCCGGGCCGGAACATCCCGGTCGAGGACCCCTACAACATGTACTTCACCCCGGACGGGGCCTCGGCGATCTCGGTCGCGGAGGCCCGCCGGGAGCTGGTCCTCTACGACCCGCACACCTGGGCCCGCCGGGCCGAGATCCCGACCCCCGACTGCGCGGGCATCGACCACGCCGACTTCACCCCCGACGGCCGGACCGCGGTGTTCACCTGCGAGTTCGCCGGCCGCGTCGCCGTCGTCGACATCCCGGGACGACGGCTGCTGCGGATGGTCGACATGCCGGTGCGGCACACCATGATGGGCCCGCAGGACATCAAGCTCGCCCCGGACGGCTCGGTGTTCTACATCGCCGACTCCGAGGAGAACGGCGTCTGGGTGCTCGACGGCGCCGCCACCCGCGTGCTGCGCGAGATCCCGACCGGCGCCGGCGCGCACGGGCTCTACCTCTCCCGCGACGCCCGCGACCTCTACGTCACCAACCGGCACGACGGCAGCGTCTCGGTGCTGGACTCCCGCACCGGGGCGACGAAGGCGCTCTGGCGGATCCCCGGGAAGGCGAGTCCCGACATGGGTAACGTCTCGGCCGACGGCCGGACCCTGTGGTTGTCCGGGCGCTACGACCGGGAGGTGTACGTGCTCTCCACCGACGACGGGCACCTGATCCGGCGGATCCCGGTCGGTGACGGCCCGCACGGGCTGTGCGTGTGGCCGCAGCCCGGCCGCTACTCCCTCGGCCACACCGGGATCACCCGGTGACCGCCGGACCGACGGCGACGACGACCTCGGCCCGCCGGACCGAGCAGCTGTTCCGCGTCGCCCTGGTCGTGAAGGGCATCGACGGGGCGGCGGAGCTGCTGGGCGCCGTCGCGCTGGTGCTGGTGTCGGGGGACTGGCTGCACCGGGTCGTCGCGCAGATCCTCGCCCGCGACCTGATCGGTCCGCCGGACGGCACCCTGGCCCGGCACCTGACCGAGGGCGTCGACCGCTTCGCCGGCGGGGACCGCACCTTCGTCATCGTCTACCTCGGGCTGCACGGCGTGCTCAAGCTCGGCCTGGTCGCGGCGCTGCTGACCCGCTGGCGACCCGCCTACCCGCCCGCGGTGGTGATCCTGGCGGTGTTCGTCGTGTACGAGCTGGTCCACGCCTGGCACACGCACTCCGTCGTGCTGCCGTTCCTCGCCGCGCTCGACCTCGCGATCATCGTGATGGTGATCCGCGAGTACCGGCTGCTCGGCCGGGAGGCCGCCGACTCAGGCGCCGGCCGCGACCGGTAGCCGCTCCAGGACCGCGCGCGCCGCGGCGCGACCGGCCCGGTCGGCGCCGATCGTGCTCGCCGAGGGGCCGTAGCCGACCAGGTGCACCCGTGGGTCGGCGACGACGCCGGTGTCGCGCGGCCCGCCCATGACGATCCCGCCGCCCGGTCCGCGCAGCCGCAGCGGGGCGAGGTGGCCCAGCGCGGGCCGCCAGCCGGTCGCCCACAGCAGCACGTCCGCGGGCTCGCGGGTGCCGTCGGACCACTCCACCCCGTCCGGCACGACCCGGGTGAACATCGGCCTGCGCGCCAGCACCCCGCTCGCGATCCCGGCCCGCACCCCGGGCGTGAGCCCCAGCCCGGTCACGCCGACGACGCTGCGTGGCGGCAGCCCGGCCCGGACCCGCTCCTCGACCCGGGCGACGGCGGCGCGCCCCTGCTCGGGCCCGAACGGCGTGCTGTGCCACTCGGGCTCCCGGCGGGTGACCCAGGTCGTCGCAGCGGCGTACGGGGCGATCTCCAGCAGCAGCTGCACCGCGGTGATCCCGCCGCCGACCACGACGACCCGCCGGCCGGCCATGGCCTCGGGACCCGGGTACCCACGGGCGTGCAGGCTCGTGCCCCGGAACGTCGCGAGGCCCGGGTAGGCGGGGACGAACGGGCGGGTCCAGGTGCCGGTGGCGTTGATCAGGTGGTCGGCGACCCAGGTGCCGCGGTCGGTGCCGACGGTCAGCGACCCGCCGGTGTCGACGGCCGGCGGCCCGCCGGCGTCGGCGTCCGGCGACCCGCCGGTGTCGGACACCCGGTGGACGTGCACCGGGCGCACGACCCGCAGGTCCAGCTCGCGTTCGATGCGCCCGAAGTAGGCCGGGACGGCGTCGCGCGCGGGGAGGTCCGGGTCGGCTCCGGGGTCGTCGAACCCGGAGCGGACCCCGGCGACGTCGTGGATGCCGTTCACCGTGCGCATCCGCAGCGTCGGCCAGCGGTGCCGCCCCGCGCCGCCGGGGCCGTCCTCGCCGTCGAGCACGACGAAACCGGGGCCCGGCTCCAGCCCGCCGCGCCGCAGCCCGGCCGCCGCCGACAGGCCCGCCTGGCCCGCGCCGATCACCACGACCCCGGTCCGCTCCACACCCGGGCCAACGCCCCGGCCGCACACGGTCATCCCGCGGCGAGCACCGGTTGCGGAGCATCACGCCCGCCTCGCGGACGCCGCGCGCCACAACCGGTGATCACGGCTGCGCCGCGGCGCGGACCACGTCGGCGACGTCGGCGTTGGCGCCGCAGACCACCAGGGCGAGCCGGGCGTCCGGGTGCCGCCGCACGATCCGGCGGGCGGCCGGGACCAGGCAGCCCGCGGCCGGCTCGGCCCAGATCCCGGCGTGCTCGGCGAGGGTGAGGGTGCCGCGGCAGGCCTCGGCGTCGTCGACGACGAGGACCTCGTGCACCAGCGCACGGACGTGGTCGTAGGTCAGCTGCGACGCCGACGGCGCGGACAACGTGGTGATCGCCGACGAGATCGTGACGGGCGTCGGGCCGCCCGCGGCCAGGGCGGCGGACATCGCCTCGGCGCCGACGGTCTCCACACCCCACACCCGGGTGCCGGGCAGCAGCGCGTGGACCGCGGTGGCGACCCCGGAGATCAGCGCCCCGCCGCCGATGGAGACCAGCACGTCGGTCGGCGGCTCGCCGAGAGCGACGGCGTCGCGGGCCAGCTCCAGCCCCACGGTGCCCTGCGCGGCGACGATCACCGGGTCGTCGAACGGGTGCACCAGCGTCCGCCCGGCCCGCTGCAGCTCCCCGGCCTGTGCGAACGCGGCCGCGATGTCGGAGGTGAGCCGTACGTCGGCACCGGCGGCGCGGGCCGCGGCGACCGACCGGGCCGGCGCGGTGCGCGGCATGACGAGGACCGCGTCCACCCCCGCGGCGCCCGCGACCTCGGCGACGGCGAGCCCGTGGTTGCCGCCCGACACCGCGACGACGCCCGCGGCGCGCTCGGCGCCGGTCAGCGACGCGAGCTTGGCCAGCACCCCGCGCGGCTTGAACGACCCGGCCCGCTGCAGGTGCTCCAGCTTGAGCAGCACGGGCGCGCCGAGGGCCGCGGACAGCCCGGGGGAGGGGACGGTCGGGGTGCGCACCACGCCCCCGGCGATCCGCTCCGCCGCCGTCTCGATGTCTGCGATGCTCACCTGGTCCGCCACCGCCGCAACGTAACCCCGGCCCCGCGGCCGTCCGGGGCCGCCCCGGGCGGCGACCGTGTGGCCCGTGGCGGTCGCGGCGGAACCTGCGGTGGGCGGGTCGGCACGACCGCGTCGAACCCGCCCGGGATCCGTGCGGCGCCGTTCGCCCGGCTCAGCCCATCGTCCGCGCGCCGTCGATCGCCTCGCGGATGATGTCGGCGTGCCCGGCGTGCTGGCTGGTCTCGGCGAGCATGTGGATCGCGACCCGGCGGACCGACCAGGACGTGTTCGGCTCGAACCACGGCGCGACCGGCAGGGCGTGCGAGGAGTCCAGGTCCGCGGTCCGCAGCACCTCCTCGGTGCGCGCGGCGACCTGCTCGACCCGGGCCCGCAGGTACTCCAGGGTCTCGTGGTCGGCCAGGACGAACCGGGTGTCCACCCACTCCTCGCCGGAGGCGGACCAGTCACCGCCGTTCGCGCCGGCCTCGGCGTCGACGGCGTCCCAGTCGACGGAGTCGTTGTAGACCTCGACGTCACCGAACGCGGCGGCACCCTCGACGGCGAAGCGGAACCACTGCTCCTCGGTGTCCGCGACGTGCTTGAGCAGCGAGGCGATCGTCAGCGCACTCACCGTGCTGCGGGTGCGCGCCTGCTCCTCGGTCAGCCCGTCGGCGGTCTGCAGCAGGAAGCCGCGGTGCCGCTCCAGGGTGGCGATCAGCTCGGCACGCTCGCCGGTCAGGGCCTGCTTCTCGTCGGTGGCGTTCATCTCCGGGGCCGCCTCTCGGGGTCCGCGGACCGGGGCCGTCCCGGTCCGACGGGAACGACGATAGGACCGATCGCGGACGGATCCGGTCCTCGATCAGGAACTGCCGGTGGGGCGGTCGCCGAGGTCGTGCAGCGCGGTCTCCCAGCGCTCCCGGCGGGCGTTGTCGTCCAGCTCCCACCAGGGGGTGCCGCGCTCGCCGAGGCCGTGCTTGGCCGCGGACACCCGTGTCCGGGCGGCGGCGACGCGCTCGTCGTCGCCGGTCCGCCTGCCGGCCCCGACCTCGGCGCGGGCCTTCCCGAGGTGCTGCTGCAGCGCGGACCGCACGTCGTCGGGGATCGTAGGGTCGGTGGCGCGCCACCGGCGGCCCCGGACGACGATGTACCGCCCGTCCGGGGTCCGCTCGGGTTCGCTCACGGGATGGCGGCGGTGCTCAGCCGCTGACCGGCACCACGTCCGGCGCGCCGAGGCGGGCGGCGTCGGCGGTGGCGTCGTCGGGCATCTTCTGGCTCTCCCGCTCGGCCTCTACCCGCTTGACGTAGTGGTCGACCTCGCGGGCGATCTGCTCGTCGTTCCAGCCCAGAACCGGGGCGACCAGCGTCGCGGTCTCCTCGGCGGCACCCACGCCCCGGTCGAAGGTCTCGATCGAGATCCGGGTGCGGCGGGCGAGGATGTCCTCCAGGTGCCGCGCCCCCTCGTGCGAGGCGCCGTAGACGACCTCGGCCCGCAGGTAGTCCTCGGCGCCGGTGAGCGGCTCGGCCAGGGTCGGGTCGGCGATGAGGAGGTCGAGGACCTCGTCGATCAGCGAGCCGTACCGGCCGAGCAGGTGCTCGATCCGCACCGGGTGCAGCCCGCTGCGCGCGGCGAGCTGGTGGGTCGAGTTGCGCAGCGCCGTGAAGCCCTCGGCGCCGAGCAGCGGGACCTTCTCGGTGCAGGAGGCGGGCACCTTCGCGTCGAGCGAGTGCACGGCCGCGTCGACGGCGTCCTTGGCCATCACGCGGTAGGTCGTGTACTTGCCCCCGGCCACGACGACCAGCCCGGGCACCGGGGTGGCGACGGCGTGCTCGCGGGACAGCTTCGAGGTCGCCTCGGACTCGCCGTGCAGCAGCGGGCGCAGACCGGCGTAGACGCCCTCGACGTCCTCGTGGGTCAGCGGCTGCTCCAGCACCTCGTTGACGTGCGCGAGCAGGTACTCGATGTCGGCCGCGCTCGCCGCCGGGTGCGCCTTGTCCAGGTCCCAGTCGGTGTCGGTGGTGCCGATGATCCAGTGCCGGCCCCACGGGATGACGAACAGCACCGACTTCTCCGTGCGCAGGATCAGCCCGGCGTCGCCGCGGATCCGGTCGCGCGGGACGACCAGGTGGATGCCCTTGGACGCGCGCACCTTGAACTGGCCGCGTTCGCCGGCGAGGCCCTGGGTGTCGTCGGTCCACACCCCGGTGGCGTTGATGACCTCCTTGGCGCGGACGTCGAACCGGTCCCCGGACTCCAGATCCTGCACGGTCGCGCCGATCACGCGGCCGGAGTCCTTCAGCAGTCCGACGACGCGGGCGCGGGTCGCCACGTGCGCGCCGTAGGCGGCCGCGGTGCGGGCGATCTCCATGGTGTGGCGGGCGTCGTCGACCTGGGCGTCGTAGTACTCCAGGGCCCCGACCAGGGCGTCCTTGCGCAACGACGGCACGACCTTGCGGGCGCCGCGACGGGTGAGGTGCCGGTGGTGCGGCAGGCCGCGAGCGCGGCCGGACAGCAGCCCGAGCGAGTCGTAGAGCGCGACGCCGGCACCGGCGTAGAAGCGCTCCCACACGTGGTGCTTGAGCGGGTAGACGAACGGCACCGGGCGGACCAGGTGCGGCGCGAGGGTCTGGATCAGCAGCCCCCGCTCCTGCAGCGCCTCGGCCACCAGGCGGAAGTCGAGCATCTCCAGGTAGCGCAGGCCGCCGTGGATGAGCTTGGAGGAACGGCTCGACGTACCGGACGCGAAGTCGCGGGCCTCGACCAGCCCGGTCGACAGACCACGGGTGGCCGCGTCGAGGGCGGCACCGGCGCCGACGACGCCACCGCCGACGACCAGCACGTCCAGTTCGCGGTCGCCCATCGCCTGCAGCGCCGTGGTACGGGCCTCCGGGGAGAGCGCCACCGATTTCATGATCAGACCTTCCTGAGTGGTTCGTGCTCGTGCTGTCCCGCCGGGGGACTACCCGCTGAACACCCGTCCGATCGCGGGTGTGCCCGGTGTCGCCCCCACGTGTGGTGAGGGCGACACCGGGCGGGTGGTCCTACTCGACGTCGACCCAGTCCAGGGTCCGCTCGACGGCCTTCTTCCACCGGCCGTAGCCCTCGTCGCGCTGCTCCTGCGACCAGGTCGGCTCCCAGCGCCGGGCCTCGTTCCAGTTCTCCCGCAGCTCGTCGGTGTTCTTCCAGAACCCGACGGCCAGCCCGGCCGCGTAGGCCGCACCGAGCGCGGTGGTCTCGGCGACGACGGGCCGCGAGACCGGAACACCCAGCACGTCGGCCTGGATCTGCATGCACAGCTCGTTCTGGGTGACGCCGCCGTCGACCTTCAGCGTCTCCAGGGTCACCCCGGAGTCCTTGGTCATGGCGTCGCTGACGTCGCGGGACTGGTAGCAGATCGCCTCCAGCGTGGCCCGCGCCAGGTGCGCGTTGGTGTTGAACCGGGACAGGCCGACGATCGCGCCGCGGGCGTCGGAACGCCAGTACGGCGCGAACAGGCCGGAGAACGCCGGGACGAAGTACACGCCGCCGTTGTCCTCGACCTGGCGGGCCAGCGACTCCGACTGCGAGGCGCCGGAGATGATGCCGAGCTGGTCGCGCAGCCACTGCACGGCCGAGCCGGTGACCGCGATGGAGCCCTCCAGCGCGTAGACCGGACGCTCGCCCTCGAACTGGTAGCACATCGTGGTGAGCAGGCCGGACTCCGAGCGGACCAGCTCGGTGCCGGTATTCAGCAGCATGAAGTTGCCGGTGCCGTAGGTGTTCTTGGCCTCGCCGGGGGCGAAGCAGACCTGGCCGACGGTCGCGGCCTGCTGGTCGCCCAGGTCACCGGTGATGGGGACCTCGCCACCGAGCGGGCCCCCTCCGAGGGTCGTCCCGAACGCGGTCGCCGACGACGACGGCTTGATCTCCGGCAGCATCTGCCGCGGAATGCCGAAGAAGCCGAGCAGCTCGTCGTCCCAGTCGAGGGTCTCGAGGTCCATCAGCATGGTGCGGCTGGCGTTGGTCACGTCGGTGACGTGCAGCCCGCCGTGGGTACCGCCGGTGAGGTTCCAGATGACCCAGGTGTCGGTGTTGCCGAAGACCGCGTCGCCGTTCTCCGCGGCCTCGCGGACGCCGTCGACGTTCTCCAGGATCCACTGGATCTTGCCGCCGGAGAAGTAGGTGGCGGGCGGGAGGCCGGCCTTGCGACGGATGACGTCGCCGCGGCCGTCGCGGTCGAGCGCGGTCGCGATCCGGTCGGTGCGGGTGTCCTGCCAGACGATCGCGTTGTAGTACGGGCGCCCGGTGCGCCGGTTCCACACGACGGTGGTCTCACGCTGGTTGGTGACGCCCAGTGCGACCAGGTCGGACGCGGACAGTCCGGTCTTGGTGAGCGCCTGCTGCAGGCAGGTGTTGGTGCGCTCGACGATCTCGATCGGGTCGTGCTCGACCCAGCCGGCCTGCGGCAGGATCTGCTCGTGCTCCAGCTGGTGGCGACCCACCTCGTTGCCGCTGTGGTCGAAGATCATGAAGCGGCTGGAGGTGGTGCCCTGGTCGACGGCGCCGACGAACTCGGCCATTGAGCTCTCCTTCTTGCGGGGATCGGGGCGTGGGTGCGGTGGGGACGGCGTTCGGCCGGGTCAGGCCCGCCCGACCTCCTGCGGTGCGTCCTCGGCGGGGATGTAGCGGTCGATCAGCAGCTTGAACAGGCCGCCGCCGACGAGGGCGCCGATCAGCGGCGCGACGATCGGCAGCCACCAGTACGGCGTGCCGTCGCCGGTGACCCACGCGGTCTCGTACCCGGTGATCCACGATGCCAGGCGCGGGCCGAAGTCGCGGGCCGGGTTGATGGCGTAGCCGGCGTTCGCGCCCCAGGCCATCCCGATGCCCACGACCAGGATGCCGATCATGAACGGCGCCATGTTGGACAGCGGGCCCTTGTTGCGCGGGTGGACCAGCGCGAAGATCACGAACACCAGGATCGCGGTGCCGACGACCTGGTCGAAGAACGCCGTCGTGATCGTCGTCGGGTCGCCCGGGGAGGTCGAGAAGATGCCCTGGGTGTCGGTCAGGTTCGGGTCGACCGAGCGGATGAAGTCGGCGTAGACGAACCGGACGATCAGCGCGGCGACGAACGCGCCGAGGGTCTGGGCCAGCACGAACGGCGCGACCTTCCGCCACGGGAAGCCCTCGTAGACGGCGAAGGCCAGCGTGACGGCCGGGTTCAGGTGGGCGCCGGAGATCCGGCCCGCCACGTAGACGCCCAGCATCACGCCGAACCCCCAGGCCCAGGCGATCGAGTCGTAGGCGCCCTTCGAGCCGTCGGGCGTGGTGACGACCTGCGCGACGACGCCGACGCCGAACAGGATCAGGATCATCGTCCCGGCGAACTCGGCGCTCAGCTCGCCGAGCAGCGACGGCGCCTTCGGGGCGGCCGACGGGGTCGCCCGTGTGGTCCGTTCCGCGGGTGCGGGATCGGCCGCGGTGTTCTCGGAGCTCGTCATCGAACCCCCTCCTGGTGAGTCCCCCTCACGGGACCGGGCGGCCCCGCTGTGTGACGTGGGACGCTAGGAGTGCTCGCGGTCGTGGGCAACGAGGATCGTTCGACGATGCCGAACGTTGCGGGTCGATCGGTCCATGATCCAGTCCCCGGAGCGTCCGGACGGCCTACGATCGCTGCGTGGCACGGGCGATCCAGTCGGTGGAGCGGGCGGCGGCGCTGCTGCGGCTGCTCGGCGGTGCGGGGCGCCCGCTGGCGCTGGCCGAGCTGGCGGCGGCGCTGGATCTGCCGCGCCCGACCGCGCACGGGCTGCTGCGCACCCTGCGCGAGGAGGGGCTGGTGGCGCAGGAGTCGTCGTCGGGCCGCTACCTGCTGGGCGAGGGGCTGGGGCGGCTGGGCACCCCGTGGGACCGGCACGACCTGCGCGCCCGGGCGATGAACTGGGCCGACGCGCTGGCGGCGGGCACCGGCTGCGCGGTGTACCTGGGAGTGCCGTCCGCCGACGGGGCCGGGGTCGACCTGGTGCACCACGTGTTCCGGCCGGACGACACTCCGCAGCGGCTGCGGACCAACACGACCCAGCCGTTGCACGCGACGGCGTGGGGGCGGTGCCTGCTGGCCTTCGCGCCGGCGTCGGTGCGGGCGGTCGAGCCGCTGGAGACCTACACGCGGGCGACCGTGACCGACCCGGCGGCGCTGACCCGGGAGATCACGGCGACGCGGCGGCGTGGCTGGGCGGCCGACGCCGGCGGCTGGGAGCCGGGCGCCGGCGGGCTCGCGGTGCCGGTCCGCAGCGGGGGTGGGCTGACCGTCGCGGCGCTGGGGATCGGCGCCCCGGTCGAGGAGCTGTTCGCCGCGGACGGCCGCGCCCGCCCGGAGGTCGTCGTCGAGCTCGTCGCCGCGGCCGCCGAGATCGCCGACGGACTGGAGGGACTGACGTGAGCGGCCTGTCGCCGGGGGAGCGGGTGGTCGCCGCGATCGACCAGGGGACGACGTCGACGCGCTGCCTGCTGTTCACCCGCTCGGGCCGGATGGTCGCGGTCGCCCAGCGGGAGCACCGGCAGCACTTCCCGAGCCCGGGCCGCGCCGAGCACGACGCCTCGGAGATCTGGCGCGCGGTGACCCGGGTCGTGCCCGCCGCGCTGCGCCGCGCCGGCCTGGGGCCGCAGAACGTGGTCGCGCTCGGGATCGCGAACCAGCGCGAGACGACGGTCGTCTGGAACCGCCGCACCGGGGTCCCGCTCGCGCGGGCGATCACCTGGCAGGACACCCGGACCACCGACATCGTCGCCGGTCTCGCCGCCGACGCCGACGCCGCCCGCTGGGCCCGGGTCAGCGGGCTCGGCCCGGCGACGTACTTCGCGGGACCGCGGCTGCAGTGGCTGCTCGACCACGTGCCGGGTGCGCGCGACGGCGCCGAACGCGGCGAGGTCCTGTTCGGGACGATGGAGTCCTGGCTGATCTGGAACCTCACCGGCGGCCCCGACGGCGGCGTGCACGTCACCGACGTCACCAACGCCAGCCGCACGATGCTGATGGACCTGCGCACGCTGGAGTGGTCCGACGCGCTGTGCTCGGCGCTGCGGGTGCCGCGGGGGATGCTGCCGACCATCGTGCCGAACGCCCGCGTCTACGGCCGGTGCTCCGGTCTGCTGGACGGTGTGCCGGTCGCCGGTGCCCTCGGCGACCAGCAGGCGGCGCTGGTCGGCCAGACCTGCTTCGCGCCCGGCGAGGCGAAGTGCACCTACGGCACGGGTGCGTTCCTGCTGAAGAACACCGGCTCCCGCATCGCCGGGTCCGAGGCCGGCCTGATCCCGACCGTCGGCTACCTGTTCGGCGACCGGCCGGTCTACGCGCTCGAGGGCTCGATTGCGATGACCGGATCGCTGGTGCAGTGGTTCCGCGACGCGCTGGGCATGATCTCCACGGCGGCCCGGATCGAGACGCTCGCACTGACCGTCCCGGACAACGGCGGCTGCTATGTCGTCCCCGCCTTCTCCGGTCTCTACGCCCCGCACTGGTACCCCGACGCCCGCGGCGTGATCGTCGGCCTGACCTCCTACATCCACCGCGGCCACCTCGCCCGCGCGGTGCTGGAGGCGACCGCGTGGCAGACCCGTGAGGTGCTCGACGCGATGAACGCCGACTCCGGCCTGCCCGTCACCCGCCTGAAGGTCGACGGCGGCATGACCGCGAACCACCTGCTCATGCAATGCGTCGCCGACGTCCTAGACCTCACGGTGGAACGCCCCCTGGGTTCGGAGGCGGTGTCGCTCGGCGCGGCGTACGCGGCCGGCCTGGCCGTCGGCTACTGGCCGGACCCGGAGGTACTGCGCCGCAACTGGCACCGGGCGGCCGCCTGGGAGCCGACGATGGACCCCGGCCTGCGCCGCCGCGAGCACGACAACTGGCGCCGCGCGGTGCAGCGGAGCACGGGGTGGGCGCGCCCGGACTGAGCCTCGGCCGGCGGGCCCGCCCCGCCTCGGCGGGAGGTGCCGCGCGCCCCTCAGGTTTCTGCCGCCCGCCGTCGACGCCGTCGGACCCGGTCCCGGTACTCGCGGTCCCGCATCTCCTGGACCCGGCGCACACCGACGTCGAGCAGGCGCCCGGCCACCGGGCGGAACCAGTCGACCCACTCCGCGGGGACACCGGTCACGATCCGCCGGGCTCCGGTGTCGGTCACGTCCTCCCAGAGGATCTCGTGGGCCCGCGCGGTCGCGAGGACGAGCAGCCGCCGACCGTCCTCGGGATCCGGCTCGCGCTCGATCAGATCGCGCTCCTCCAGCCGCGCGAGCAGCCGGGCGGTACCCCCGGTGGCGAGCCCGACGGTCTCCGCGACCTCGGCGCCCGTCATGGCCCGCCGGCCCAGCAGCAGCTCGGCGAGCACCGTGTACTCGTGCACCGTCAGCCCGAAGCGCCCGGCAACCGACCGGATCCGGTAGAAGCCGAGCAGCTCGGCCCGGGCGAGGAGCGGTCCGAGTTCCTCCGCGGTCTCGTCCCGGACCCGCCGGTCCTCCTCCACCTGCCTCGCACGTGCGTCCCCCTCCTCGACCTGCCTCGCACGTGCGTCGCGCCCGGTGACCTGCCGGCCGGTGTCCCGCTGATCGGGGTCCTCCTGATCGGTGTCCCCGGGGTCCCCGGTCGTTCCGTCGGACTCCGGCGGCCTGACGGGGTCCGTGCTCCGGCTCCCCGGAGTGAGGTCCGGACGAACTCGCTTACCGGGTGAGCGAATTCCTCGGACCTCCCCACCCGGCGCCCGGGCCGGCTCGTCCTCCGCACTCGGACGATCCGCCCCGGAGCCGGAGCCGGAGCCGCAGCCGACGTCGGAGCCGGAGCCGGAGCCGGAGCCGACGTCGGAGCCGGAGTCGGAGATGGCGCCCGGCGCTGACGGTGTCCCGCCGTCGGACGGATCCGGGGACCTTGTTCCGCGAACTCGCTCACCCGGTAAGCGAGTTCGCGGAACAGAGGCACCCCACCGGCCCCGGTCAGGTCCGCCACCTGCGGTGGCGTCGTCCGCATCGCGCTGCACGGGGAAGCGGTAGCAGTCCGGCCGGCCCACCACGGCGGAATCCGTCGGGCGGTTCGCGATCGTGGTGCCGGTGCCGGTGCCGGTGGGCCGCGGGGTGGTGCGGTGGGTCAGCGGGTGAACGCCCCGGCGTCGGTCAGGTCGGCGGTACGGGTCTCGTGCAGGCCCCACACGCACAGGCCCGACACGGCGGCCAGTCCGGCGATCAGCAGCGACACCGGCCAGGACGCGCCGGTCGTGGCGACCAGGCTCGTCGCGAGCAGTGGCGTGATGCCGCCGCCGACGATGCTGGAGGCGTTGTAGCCGATCGACGCGCCGGTGTAGCGGTAGCGCGTCGCGAACAGCTCCGGCAGGAACGCACCCATCGGGGCGAACACACCGGCGAAGGCGATCATCGCGACCGAGAAGCCGACGGCGATGAGGACCCCGTCGCCGGTCCCGAGCAGCCAGAACAGCGGGAACGCCCACAGGACCGCCAGGATGCAGGCCCACAGACACACCCGGCGCCGTCCGACCCGGTCCGAGAGCACCGCGAGGACCGGGGTCGCCACGCCCATCACCGCCGCCGCGACCATGGCCGCGACCAGCAGGGTCGTCCGGGACAGACCGAGCTCGGAGGTGCCGTAGGACAGGCTGAACGTGGTGACCGTGTAGAAGATCGTGTGGGTGATGATCAT
The DNA here is from genome assembly GCF_023717215.1 of Pseudonocardia sp. DR1-2. Taxonomy (NCBI): domain Bacteria; kingdom Bacillati; phylum Actinomycetota; class Actinomycetes; order Pseudonocardiales; family Pseudonocardiaceae; genus Pseudonocardia; species Pseudonocardia sp. DR1-2. The sequence goes on from NZ_JAMQOF010000010.1 coordinate 42,551, forward strand.
TCCGCCGGTCGCGAGGAGCAGGGACCGGGGCTGGCGGCGCACCACCTCGGCGACCGGCGCCTTCTCGCGCTCCTGCTCGCGCATCGCCTTCTCGAACACCGGGGTCTCGGCGATCCGCAGCCGGATGTAGAGCCCGACGACCACCAGGACCGCGCTGGCCAGGAACGGCACCCGCCAGCCCCAGGCGGCGAACTGGGCGTCGGTCAGGGCGGCGGAGAGCGCGAGGAACGCCCCGCTCGCGATGATGAACCCGACCGCCGGGCCGACCTGCGGGAAGCTCGAGTAGAGCCCGCGACGTCCCTCGGGCGCGTGCTCGGTGGCCATCAGGACCGCACCGCCCCACTCGCCGCCGAGCCCGAAGCCCTGCAGGAACCGGCACAGCACCAGCAGTACCGGCGCGGCGATCCCGATCGTCGAGTACGTCGGCAGCAGTCCGATCGCGACGGTGCCGACGCCCATCGTCAGCAGCGAGACCACCAGGGTCGCCTTGCGGCCGACCCGGTCGCCGAAGTGCCCGAAGGCGACCGCGCCGACCGGGCGTGCGACGAACCCGACGCCGAAGGTCGCGAACGCCGCCAGCGTGCCGACCAGGGGGTCGAGGTCGGGGAAGAACAGCGTGCCGAAGACCAGGGCCGCGGCGGTGCCGTAGATGTAGAAGTCGTAGAACTCGATCGCGGTGCCGATGAAGCTGGCGACGGCGATGCGCTGCGCCGACATGGTCGGTGCGGTCTCCGCGTCCGGCCCTCTCGTCGCACGCGGTCCGGTCGATGCGTCCGGTTCGGTCACTGGTCCCCCTCCTCGCGCGGCATCCGCCGCAGCAGCTCCGGTCCGAAGCGGGTCACGTGGGCCCGCGCGGCGGCCTCGGCGCGGGCCGGGTCGCCGGAGGTGATGTCGTCGAGCAGCGAGCGGTGGCTGTCGGCGATGTCGCCCAGGTCGTCGTAGAGGTCGCGGGACAGCCGGAAGACGTGCTGCAGCGGGGCCGAGATCGTCTCCCAGGTGTGCAGCAGGCGTCGTCGTCCGCAGAGCTCGTGGATCCGGCGGTGCAGTGCGAAGTCCAGGGTCACCGCGGCGGCGCTGTCCCGCGCGGCGCAGGCGGCGTGCAGGTCGTCGACGATCCGGCCGAGCTCCCGGGCGTGCTCCGCCGATCCGGTCGTGGCCAGGGCCCGCACGGCCAGCGGCTCGGTCGCGGCGCGCAGCGCGATGATCTCCTCGGCGTCGTCGGCGGTCAGCGTCGCGACCCGGGCGCCGCGGCGGGGGAGCAGCACGACGAGCCCCTCGGCGTCGAGCCTGCGCAGCGCGTCGCGGACCGGGCCGCGGCTGATTCCCAGCCGCGCGGCGAGCTCGCGCTCGACCAGCCGGTCACCGTCGCGCAGCTCCCCGGACAGGATCAGGCCCCGCACCCGGTCGGCCGCCGCGTCGCCGAGGCCGGGATGGGCGGCGAGGTCCCCGACCTCCGGCGTCGGGCTGGTCACCCGGCCTCCAGCTCCGCCCGCAACCGGTGGGCGACACCGGACCCGGTCACCGGCTCGACGTCGTCGCGGGTCACCGGGGCGCCCGCGGCGACGGCGCGCCGCAGCGTGACACCGTCGGCCAGCCCGATCGGCAGGAAACCGCCGGTCCGGGCCGCGGCGGCCGGGCGGACCACCCCGTGCACGGTCGAGCCGCCCTCGCCGTCGAGCCGGTCCCCGGGGACCAGGTCGCGCTTGGCGGTGGCGACGACATCGGCCACCCAGCCCCGCGGCCGCCCGGAGTCCGCGCCGCGGGCCCCCGCGGCGCACACGCTCTGGGCCAGCTCCAGTCCGATGAGGTGGTACGGCCGGTACATCGCGGTGTAGCGGCCCGAGGGGTCGGTGCGCAGCCCGTAGTTCGCGAAGCAGCCCGCGACGTAGTCGCTCGGCGCCTCCAGCGTCACGTAGACGCCCCACCGCAGGTCCCGGTCCACGGGGCTCCCGTCGCGGTGCAGCGACGACACGACCTCCACCGTCCCGGTCCGGTCCAGCACCCCGCCCGCCTCGCGCGGGATGCACACCCGCTGCAGGTCGTCGGTGCCCGCGGGCGGGAAGGCGAGCCCGTCCTCCGGCGGGAGCAGGCCGGTCGCGTTCGCGACGGCGGCCATCTCGATCGCGGACTTCGTGCCGTCGAGGAAGGAGTTGAACATGACCGGGTTCAGCCCGGACCCCGCCGCGTGCTCGGGGGTGAACCCGTAGTGCCCCCACACCGTCTCCGGCGTGGAGCGGTGGTACTCCGGCAGGTACTTGGTGCCCTTCCCGGCGGCGACGACAGCGAAGCCGTTGGTCCGCGCCCAGTCCACCAGCTCGCAGATCAGGCTGGGCTGGTCGCCCGAGGCCATCGTGTAGACCACGCCCCGCTCGGCCGCGCGGGCCGCGAGCACCGGACCGACGAGCACGTCGGCCTCGACGGTCACCATCACGACGTGCTGCCCGGCCTCGATCGCGCCCAGCGCGTGCGCGGCGCCCGCGACGGGGGAGCCGGTCGCCTCGACGACGACGTCCACGTCGTCGGCCCCGAGTACCGCGTCGACCGAGGTCGCGACCCGGGTCCCGGTGAGCCCGGCGGTGTCCAGCGCGGCGCGGCCGCGCTCCTCCGAGAGGTCGACGACGGTGCTGACCTGCAGGTTCGGCACCCGGGCCGCCTGGTGCAGGAACATCGTCGCGAACGTGCCCGCACCGATCACGCCGGCCCGGACCGGTGTGGAGCGCTGCTGCATCGTCTCGAACAGGCCCATCCGGTGTCCCTCCACGCCGCGCCGCCGTGCCACCCCTCTGTGGCCGACGGTGGCACCGTGCGCCGGTGCACGGTCGACTGTCAATGGTTGACCAGACTGTGGACTCCGCGATGTGGTCGCTTGCTCACGATGTGGGTGATCTGTCACGGTGTCGACCGGCCCGGTCACCGCCGTCCGGGCCGGTCGACACCGAGGAGCGAGGCCGATGGGGCCCGAGATCATCGCGATCGCCGTGCTGGTCGTCATGTTCGTGATCGCCACGACGATGCCGGTCAACCTCGGCGCACTGGGGTTGCTCGGCGCGACCGCGGTCGGGATCGGCGTGCTGGGGCTGAGCCTCGACGACGTCCTCGCGGGCTTCCCCGGAGACCTTTTCCTGCTGCTCGTCGGGCTGACCTACCTGTTCGCGCTGGCGACGGCCAACGGCACCGTCGACCTGCTGGTCCACTGGGCGATGCGGGCCGTCCGCGGACGGCTGGTGCTCGCGCCGTTCGTGTTCTTCGCGATCTCCTGCGGCCTCTCGGGGCTCGGGGCGTTGTTCGCGGTCGCGATCGTCGCACCGCTCGCCATGCCCTTCGCCCGGCGTTACGGCATCAACCTGCTGCTCATGGGCATGATGGTCGTGCACGGCGCGCTCGGCGGGGCGTTCTCGCCGATCACCGTCTACGGCGCGTTCGTGAACTCGACGATGGCGGGCGTGGGCCTGCCCAGCGACCCGATCGCGCTGTTCCTGACCCCGCTCGTGGTCAACGTCGTGATCGCCGTCGTGATCTTCCTGGTGCTCGGCGGCCGGTCGCTCGTCGGGCGCACGGTCGATCCGGTCGAGGCGCCGGACGCCGACGCCGCCGCCGGGGACACCGGGGCCGGGAGCGGCGCCGCGGCCGGCACCGTGACCGAGGCCCCGGTCGTCGGCCGGGTCGGGCTGGAGCAGGGCATCACGCTGGCCGGCATCGCGCTCATGGCCGTCGGCTCCGCCGCGTTCGGCTGGGACGTCGGCGTCGTCGCGCTCGCCGTCGCGATCGTGCTGCGGCTGGTCGCCCCGCGCCGCCCGGACGTCGTCGGGAGGATCTCCTGGTCCACCGTCCTGCTGATCTGCGGTGTCGTCACCTACGTCGGCGTGCTCCTGGAGGCGGGCGCGGTCGACCTGGTCTCCTCGGGGATCAGCGGGATCGGGGCACCGCTGCTCGCGGCGCTGCTGCTCTGCTACGTCGGCGGCGTGCTCTCGGCGTTCGCGTCCTCGGTGGCGATCCTCGGCGTCGCGATCCCGCTGGCCCTGCCGTTCCTGCAGCAGGGTGAGGTGTCCGCGGTCGGGATGGTGGCGGCGCTCGCAGTCGCCGCGACCGTCGTCGACGTCAGCCCGTTCTCCACGAACGGGGCGCTGGTGCTCGCCAACGCGCCCGCCGACGTCGACCGGGACCGCTTCTACCGGCAGATGCTCGCCTACGCCGGCGTGGTCGTGCTGGTCGGTCCGCTGCTGGCCTGGGCACTGCTCGTGCTGCCCGGGGTGCTCTGAACGGGTTAACGTCCGGGCATGAACGACGCCGCCGTCGCCGCCGGGCGCCTCGCCCGTGGGCTGGAACCGCTGCACTCCCAGGTCTACTTCGCCCCCGAGGGCGAACCGGCCTACACCGCCGCCGGGCTGGAGCCGGGCCGGATGAGCTACTTCGCCCCGCGGGCCGCACCGATGGGCGCGGTCGGCGCCTCGGTGGTCACCGCGACGTTCTACAACTTCTCCCCGCGCCTGGTCGCGAAGTCGGTCCCGCGGGCGTGGGAGCTGGTGTCCGCACCGGACCTGCTCGACGTGCGGTTCGCCGTCGCCGACGCCTCGCTGCGTCGCACCCTGGGCGACGACGCCGTCGCCTCGCCCGAGATGGCCGAGGCCGCCGGGCTGGCCCGGACCGCGGCCGGGGCCGTCACCCCCGACGGGCGCCCGCTCGCCGCCGGCCACCTCGACGTGCCCTGGCCGACCGCGCCGCACCTGGTCCTCTGGCACGCGCTGTCGATCCTGCGCGAGCACCGCGGCGACGGGCACATCGCGCTGCTGGTCGAGGCCGGGCTGTCCGGGCTGGAGGCGCTGGTGACCGCGACCGCGACGGGCACCGGGTTCACCGTGGCCTTCGCCCGCGGCAGCCGCGGCTGGTCGGCCGCCGAGTGGAACGCCGCCGTCGCCGGACTCGCGGACCGCGGCCTGCTGCAGCCGGCCGACACGGCCGGGGACGACGCCGTCGAACCGGTCCTGACCGAGGAGGGCACGGCGCTGCGCAAGCGGATCGAGAACGACACCCATCGCCTCGGCGCCGCCCCGTGGTCCGCGCTCGGCGCCGACGGGGCCACGCGGCTCGGGGAGCTCGGCGGGGCGTTCGTCCGGACGGCCCTGGCGAACGGGGCGTTCCCCGCCGAGGGGGTCTTCGCGGCGCGTCCGAAGGGCTGATCGCACTCTGCGCCCGGCCTCAGGACGGGCGCGGTGTCCTGACTGCCCGATATGGTGCGCTCCGCAACCGACCATCGTGGTCGGTGTGGTGACCTGCAGGAGGACCCCGGTGCTCGAGATCAGCGGCCTCGAATGGGCCGTCACGATCGGCGTGATCATCGCGCTGCTCGCGTTCGACCTCGTCCTGGGCTGGCTGCGGCCGCACCGGGTGGGATTCAAGGAGGCCACCGCCTGGTCGGTGTTCTACATCCTGGTCGCGATCGCGTTCGGGCTGGTGTTCGCGACGATCCACGGCTGGGACTTCGGCACCCAGTACTTCACGGGCTACATCGTCGAGAAGAGCCTGTCGGTCGACAACCTGTTCGTCTTCGTCGTGATCATGACGACGTTCGCGGTGCCGGAGGAGCACCAGCACAAGGTGCTGACCTTCGGCATCGTGCTCGCCCTGATCATGCGCGCGATCTTCATCGCGGTCGGGGCGACGCTGCTGAACCTGTTCTCGTTCATGTTCCTGGTCTTCGGTCTGCTCCTGCTGTGGACCGCCGTGCAGCTCTACCGGCACAAGGACGAGGACCCCGACATCGAGGACAACATGGTCGTGAAGGGCGCGCGCAGGCTCTTCCCGGTCACCGAGGAGTACGACGGCGGGAAGCTGTTCACCCGGGACGACGGCCGCCGGGTCGCCACCCCGATGTTCATCGTGCTGGTCTCGATCGGCGGCATCGACCTGCTGTTCGCGCTCGACTCGATCCCCGCGGTGTTCGGCGTGACCCAGGAGGCGTTCATCGTCTTCACCGCGAACGCCTTCGCCCTGCTCGGCCTGCGGGCGCTGTTCTTCCTGGTCAAGGGCCTGCTGGACCGCCTGGTCTACCTCTCGACCGGCCTGGCGGTCATCCTGGGCTTCATCGGGGTGAAGCTGGTCCTGCACTGGGCCCACGTCGACATCAACCCGGCCGTCCCGGAGATCCCGACCATGGCCAGCCTGGTCGTGATCCTGGGGATCCTCGCCGTGGTCACCGTCGCGAGCCTGATCAAGACGCGCAACGACCCGTCGATGACCGCCCACGCCGGGTCGCTGCGTGCCCGCAAGGAGCGCTCCGAGCAGCGCGACTGAGCCGGCCCGGCGCTCAGCCGGGCAGGCCGGCCAGGCCGGGCCCGCCGAGCGGGGTGACCTCGATGTAGTCCGGCGGGGCGGTGAGCAGCGCCAGCACGTCGCCCAGGCCGCTCTCGCCGATGTCGCGGCTCAGCGCCGCCTCCGACGACGCGGCGTCGGACCACATCTCGGTGACCCAGACGACGTCGGGCTCGTCGGGGGTGGCGTTCACGACGTAGGCGAGGCAGCCGGGCTGGGCGGCCATGTCGTCGGCGACGCGGAGCAGCGCGCCCGCCAGCTCGGTCCCCTGTCCCTCCAGGGCCACCATCCGCACATACCGGCCGACCCGCTCGCTCGTCTCCACGGCGGCGACCGTAGACGGCCCCTCCCGGCGTCGCGGGGCCGGGGCGGGCTCGGCCGGCGGGCCGGGCGGCGTCGCCGGGGCCGTCCCTCCGCACCGGAGGCGGTGCCGACGATCTCCTCGGACGCCGTGGTTCCGGTCCACTCCGATCCACCCGCCGCCATCCAGGACAGGATCGGACCGGAATCGGCGGCACACTGGTCGTCGTGATGGGGACATCGGCGCGGCTGCTGCGCCTGCTCGGGCTGCTGCAGGTGCCGCGCGACTGGACGGGGCCCGCCCTGGCCGAGCGCCTCGACGTCGACGTGCGCACCGTCCGCCGCGACGTCGACAAGCTCCGCACCCTCGGCTACCCGGTCCACTCCACACCCGGGGTGACCGGCGGCTACCGGCTCGGCGCCGGGGCCGCGCTGCCACCCCTGCTGCTCGACGACGACGAGGCCGTCGCCGTCGCGGTCGGGCTGCGGACCGCCGCGGGCGGGTCGGTCTCGGGCATCGAGGAGACCTCGGTCCGGGCCCTGGCCAAGCTGGAGCAGGTCCTGCCGAACCGGCTGCGCCGCCGCGTCGCCGCGCTGGGCACCGCGACGTCCACGCTCGCCGCGCGCGGTCCGACCGTCGACGCGGACGTGCTGTCCGCACTGGCCGCCGCCTGCCGCGACCACGAGGTCCTGCGGTTCGACTACGTCGCGGGGGACGGGACCGAGACCCGCCGGGTCGCCGAACCCGAGGGGCTCGTGCACACCGGGCGCCGCTGGTACCTCGTCGCCTGGGACACCGGCCGCGACGACCGCCGCACCTTCCGGGTCGACCGGATGCGGCCCAAGCTGCCCGCCGGGCCGCGCTTCGTCCCGCGCCCGGAACCGGAGGGCGGGCTCGCCGCGTTCGCCCAGCGCGGGATCTCCTCGGGTGCCTACCCGCACCGGGCGCGGATCGTGTTCCACGCCCCGGCGGAGCGGATCGCCGAGCACGTCACCCCGGCGTCGGGGATCGTGACCGACCTCGGCGGGGACCGCTGCGAGCTCGCGGCCGGGGCCTGGACCCTGGAGTCGCTGGCGGTGTGGCTGTGCTTCTTCGGCGTCGACTTCGAGGTGGTCGAGCCGGTCGAGCTGGTGGAGCACCTTGACGCGGTCGCCGCCCGCCTCGGGCGGGCCGCGGACCACGCGCGCGCGAACGGCGGCGGCTGACCGGACCGCTCAGCCCACGGCGTGGACGGCGCCCACGGGCGTGCCGTGGCCGAGCACGTCGGTGCGGGTCGCGGCGGTGAGCGCGTCGGACCCGGCGCCGAGGGACTCCAGCACGGCGCGGGCGACGACCGGCAGCGGTCGCGGCGACCCGTCCAGCACGGTGACGGCGAACGCCCGCCCGTCGGGCAGCGCGGCCGCCAGCACACCCTCGGCTCCGTCCTTGACGACCAGGCCCGGCACCGCGCCGGCCAACCGGGTCACCGGCCGGTCCGTGCCGCCGACCCACCACGGGTGCGCGCGGACCGCGGCCGCGACCCGCCCCTCGGGGGTGTCCGGTGCGGCCGTCGCCAGCGTCGCGAAGGCCCTGGCCAGCCCGGCCGGGGTGGTGCCGAACAGCGGGGCGCCGCAGCCGTCGACGGTGGTGACGCCGACCGGCGCCCCGGTCAGCTCGGCGACGGTCTCCCGGACCAGCCGCTGCAGCGGGTGCGCGGGGTCGCGGTAGCCGGCCGTCGGCCACCCCGCGGCCACGCAGGCGGCGAGCATCGCGGCGTGCTTGCCCGAGCAGTTCTGCAGCACCGGCGACGGTCCCGTCCCCGCCGCGCGGACGGCCGCCGCGGCCGCCGGCTCCAGCGGCAGGTCCGGGGTGTTGTCCAGGTCGGCCTCGTCGAGCCCGGCACCGGTGAGGATGCGCCGGACGCCGTCGACGTGGCCGGGCTCGCCGGAGTGCGAGGCACAGGCCAGCGCGAGCAGCTCGCCGTCGAGGTCCAGCCCGGCCCGCAGCATCGCCACCGCCTGCACCGGCTTGAGCGCCGAGCGCGGCAGGAACGCCACGTCCGGGTCGCCGGAGCCGGTCACGGTGCCGCCGGGGCGGTGCACCGCGACGGTGCCCAGGTGCACCGACTCCACCGTGCCCTCCCGCTCCACGACGGCCAGCGGGACGGCGGCGGCCAGGACGGGTGGGACGGTGCCGGGCGTGCTCATGCGGCCGACGCTACGTCCGCCGCGGCGGACGCTCAGGCGGGGACCGGGGCCAGACCCAGCTCCCGTGCCAGCTCCGGCGTCGGATGCACCGGGACGGGACCGTAGGCGTTGTCCCGGGCCGAGCGCCGCCGCACGGCGGGCAGGCGCATCAGCAGCCGGACGAACGCGGGAGGGGCGATGGTGCGGCCGCGCTCGCGGGCCCGTGCGACGCCCCGCTCGATGCGGACCTGTCGGCTCTGCACGGACACGATCGCGGGCTCCCGCTCGGCCTGGACCGCGGCGAGCGTCGCGGTGCCGACCGTGCCCGCCCGCAGCGCGGGCACCAGGTGGTTCGCCGCGGCGAGTGCGTCCTGCAGGGCCATCAGGATCCCGTTGCCGCCGACGGGGGAGATGACGTGCGCGGCGTCGCCGATCAGCAGCAGGCCGGGCCGGTGCCAGTCCGGGACCCGGGAGATGTCGACCGACAGGAGCGTGGCGTCGTTGAGGTCGGTGAGCAGACCGACCCGGCCGGCCAGCCACGGCACCAGCCCGGCGACCTCGCGGCGCACGTGCTCCACCCCGGCCTCGCGCAGCGCCGGATAGCCGCCCTTGGGCAGCGACAGGCCGACCTGCCAGCGGTCCTCGCCGCCGAGCAGGCCGACGTAGCTGCGGGTGCCGAGGAACAGGTCGACGGCGGCGTCGGGCGGGTCGTCGTCGTGGCGGGGCAGGGCGAACCACAGCAGGTCGGTGGTGGCCCCCTGGGACTCCGCGGTCAGGCCGGCGAGGGTGCGCAGGCGGGAGAACCGGCCGTCGGCGGCGACGACCAGCCCGGCGTCGATCCGCTCCCCGGACCGCAGGGTCACCCCGCGGACGGGGTCGTCGGCGGTGCCCGCGCCGAGCAGGCCGTTCACCGCGGCGCCGGTGCGCAGCTCGAAGGTCGGCAGGGTCGCCGCCTCGGCGGCGAGGAAGTCGAGGAACCGGGCCTGCGGCATGAGCGCGACGTAGTCGTAGGGGGTGTCGAGCAGGCCGTAGTCGGTGGTGGTGACCGTCCCGCGACCGGTGCGGAAGCGGAACCGCCGGGCCGGGACGTGCGGCTGCTCCAGCAGGCGTCCGGCGAGCCCGAGCCGGTCGAACAGCTCGAGCGTCCACGGGTGCAGGGAGTCGCCGCGGAAGTCGCGGTCGAAGTCCCGGTGGCGTTCGAGCAGTGTCACCGGCAGGCCCGCCCGGGCCAGCAGGTAGGCGAGCAGCATGCCGCCGGGGCCACCGCCCGCGACGATCGTCCGTTCCGCGGTCACCCGGCCATGTTAGCTCGCCGAGCGAGTGTCTTGTCCATCGAGGGAATTGAACTGGGGGAGCGGTCGGCGGCACAGGAAGGTGCGGGCGGGCGGCGGGTTGCGCCACTCGGTCGCGGTCTCCACGACCTCGTCGAAGTGGGTGTCGAGCAGGTCGCGCAGCACCCGCACCCGGTTCGGCAGCGCCATCCAGGTGATGATCATGCTCATCACCCCGCCCGGGACCAGTCGGCGCGCGATCGTGCCCATGACCTGCAGGCGCAGGGTCTGCGGGAACACCGCCCACGGCAGGGTCGAGACGAACGCGTCGACCTCGGTGATGCCGGCCTCGTCGAGGATCCGGTCCAGGTCGGCGACGTCGCCCTGCACGACCTCCAGCCACGGCTTGTGCCGGCGCAGGTGTGCGACCAGCTCGGAGTCGATCTCGATCGCGAGGTAGCGCGCGTGCGGCCCGAGCCGCTCGCGGATCGGCTCGGCGAGCACCCCCGGTCCGGCGCCGAGCTCGACGACGACGCCGTTCGTCCCGCGCGGGACGACGGCGGCGAGCTGGCGGCACAGTCGCCGTCCGGTGAGGAACGGGGTCGCGAGCTGGTCCATCTTCGAGAACGAGCGTTTGAGGAAGACGGCGTGGTCGGGTCGGCCCATGCGGTACATCGTGGCCGTTCGCGCGGTCCCGGTCATGTCCGGGCGATCCGGGTCACCCGGCGACGGGCGTGTGTCGGGCGGTGTCGTTCCTGTTAAGCGAGCGCCGAGGGGCTTCCGTACACGCTGTATCCACCGTATACAGAGCACATGGCACCGGAAGACCCGCTGGTCGACGCCCTGCGTCGCGCGATCGTGGAAGGCGTGTACCCGCCCGGCCACCGGCTGGTGCAGGAGGAGCTGGCGGACCGCTACGGCGTCAGCCGCATCCCGCTGCGGGAGGCGCTGCGCACCCTGGTCGGCGAGGGCCTGCTGCGCAGCGAGGCCGGCCGCGGCACCTTCGTCACCGAGCTGGACCTGGCCGAGATCGACGAGATCTACGACCTGCGGCGCATGGTCGAGCCGAGCTTCGCCCCGCACGTCGCGGACCGGGTGTCCCGGCGCGACGTCGCGCGGTTCGACGGCATGGCCGGCGACATGGACCAGGTCGCCCGGACCGGCGCCGCCGAGTGGTCCCGCACCAACCTGGCCTTCCACCTCGACATGTACCGGCTCGCCCGGCTGCCGCTGCGCTACGAGCTGATCTCCCAGCTCTACCACCGCCTGGAGCCCTACTCCCGGTTCTACGTGCACGGCACCGGCGCCTACGAGCGCGTGCAGGACGAGCACCGGGGCATGGTGCAGGCACTGGCCGACGGCGACGCCGACGAGCTCGGCCGTCTCGTGCTGGCCCACATCGACGGCGGCCAGGAGGGCCTGCACGCGGCCTGGTCGGCCGACCGGGGCGAGCTCTCCGCGTTCTGGGCGGCACGGGAGGCGAGGTGAGCACCGCGATCGCGCTCAACACCGACGTCGGCGAGAGCTTCGGCGCGTGGGTGCACGACGACCGCCCGCTGCTCGACGTCGTCGACGCGGCCAACGTCGCCTGCGGCTTCCACGCCGGCGACCCCGACGTCATGCGCCGCACCTGCGACGACTGCGCGCGCCGCGGCGTCGCGGTCGGCGCGCACGTGTCCTACCGCGACCTCGCCGGGTTCGGCCGTCGCTTCGTCGACGTCGCCCGGGACTCCCTGGTGAACGACATCGTCTACCAGATCGGCGCCCTGACCGCGTTCGCCGCGGCCGCCGGGACCCGCGTCGGGTACGTGAAGGCGCACGGCGCGCTCTACCACGCCAGCGGCACGCACCCGGCCCACGCCGACGCGCTCGTCAAGGCCGTCCGGCTGGTCGACGCGGGCCTGCCGCTGGTGTGCCTGCCCGGGACCGAGGTGTGGGAGCGGGCCCGCGCGGCCGGCCTGAGCCCGCGGGCGGAGGCGTTCCTCGACCGCGGTTACACCGCCGCCGGCGGTCTGGTGCCCCGCGGGCGCCCCGGCGACCTGCTGCGCGACCCCGCCGAGGCCGCGGCCCGGGCCGTCTCGATCGCCCGCGACGGCCGGGTCACCGCCGTCGACGGGACGGTCGTGTCCGTACGCCCGGCGGGCGGCGCGGTCGCCGCGCTGTGCGTGCACGGCGACACCCCCGGCGCCGACGCCCTGGCGCGGGCCGCGCGGGCCGCGCTCACCGCCGCCGGGTTCGGCTGCGGCCCGGAGCCGCTGGCCCCCGTCACCGGAGCCGTCCGGTGACCGCGCCCGCGGTGCACCGCGCGGGCGACCGGGCGTGGATCGTGGACTGTCCCCCCGGGACCGTCCGCCAGGTCGCCGACGGCGCCGCGGCCGACGGGTGGGACGCCTGGGTGAGCGACGTCGTCCCGGCCGCGTGCACCGTGCTGGTCGTCGCACGCCCCGGTGCCCGGATGGCGGCGCTGCGCCGCCACCTGCGCGCCCTCGCCGCCCGCCCCCCGCGAGGCCGGGGGACACCCGTCCCGGGGCCCCGCACGGTCGAGGTCCCCGTCCGCTACGACGGCCCGGACCTGTCCACCGTCGCCGAGCGGCTCGGGACGACCCCGGAGCTCGTCGCCCGGCGGCACGCCGCCGCCGAGCACCACGTCGGCTTCTTCGGGTTCGCGCCGGGCTTCGCCTACCTCGACGGGCTCCCGGAGGCGCTGCGCCTGCCGCGGCTGTCCACGCCCCGGCCCCGGGTCGCGGCCGGGGTGGTCGCGATCGCCGGGAACCAGACCGTCGTCTACCCGGGTGGGACGCCCGGCGGCTGGCACCGGATCGGCACCACCACGGCCGTCCTCTGGGACGTCGACGCGACCCCGCCCAACCGGCTGGCCCTCGGCGACCGCGTCCGGTTCGTGGAGGTGCCCGCATGACCACGCTGCTCGACCCGCCCGCCCGCGCCGCGCGCCCCTCCGGCCCGTCCGCCGTCGCGGCCCGGCTGCGGGTGCTCGAGGTCCGGCCGGGCTGCAGCGTGCAGGACCCCGGCCGGCCCGGGCTCGCCCACCTCGGGGTCACGGCTTCCGGGCCGGTCGACCGGGCCGCCTTCGCGACCGCGAACCGGCTCGTCGGGAACCCGCCGGAGGAGGCGGCGATCGAGGTCACCCTGGGCGGCCTGGCGGTCGTGCTGGACACGCCGCGCTGGGTCGCGGTCACCGGCGCCCCGGTCCCGGTCACGCTCGACGGGCGGCCGGTCACCGACCCCCGGTGCCTGCGGGTCCCGGCCGGTGCCGAGCTGCGGCTCGGTACCCCGCGGCACGGTCTGCGCAGCTACCTCGCCGTCGGCGGCGGGGTCCGCCCCGCACCGGTGCTCGGCTCGCGGGCCCGGGACTCGCTGACCGGTCTCGGCCCGCCCGTCGTCGGACCCGGGGCCGACCTGCCGCTCGGCCCGGCGCCGGGCGAGCCGCCCGCGGTCCCCGTCGAGCTCGTCGCGCCCCGGCTCCCCGGCCCCGGCACCCGGGTCCGGTTCCACTGGGGCCCCCGCCACGCCGTCCTCGACCCGGCGGACCGGTCCCTGCTCCGGCGCGCCGCGTGGCGGGTCTCCGGGCACTGCGACCGGGTCGGCATCCGGCTGACCGGCGCCACCCTCGCGGTCGGCGACCGCTCGCTGCCCAGCGAGGGTGTGCCGCTCGGCGCCATCCAGGTCCCGCCCTCGGGCGAGCCCATCCTGTTCCTCGCCGACCACCCCGTGACCGGCGGCTACCCGGTGGTCGGCGTCGTCGCCGACACCGACATCGACCTCCTCGGCCAGCTCCGGCCCGGGGACCCCCTGCGTCTGGACGCCATCGTGTCCGGCCGCGACACCGAAGGATGAGAGGTACCCCTGTGTCCGCACCGACCACGGAAACCCCCGCGATCGTCACGTCCGTCCGCCCGCCGTTCCACCTGGCGATCCCGGTGGACGACATCGAGGCGGCCCGGGAGTTCTACGGCACGCTGCTCGGCTTCGGCCGCGGCCGCTCCGCCGAGCGCTGGACGGACTGGAACGTCGCCGGGCACCAGGTCGTCACCCACCAGGTCGGCGAGCCGTCGGACACCCCGCGCGCCGGTGTGGCCGGGACCAACCCCGTCGATGGCCACGACGTGCCGGTCCCGCACTTCGGCCTGGTCCTGAGCGTCCCGGAGTTCCGCGCGCTGGCCGAGCGGCTCACCGCCGCGGGCACCGACTTCGTCATCGAGCCCTACGTGCGGTTCGAGGGCGAGCCGGGGGAGCAGTGGACGATGTTCTTCCTCGACCCCGCGGGCAACGCGCTCGAGTTCAAGGCCTTCGCCGACCCGGAGCAGCTCTTCGCCGTCTGAGCCGTGCCCGGTCGCGGCCCGTCCCCGGACGGCCCGCGGCCGGGGTCATCGGCGGGATGCCGCCCGCCGATGACCCGCTGTGCCGCCGGTGTCGCCGTCTCGCGCGCGCCGGGTTCGTCCGCCCACCACACCGCGATCACGCCTGCCCGCAGCAGCGGGATCCCCACCGGGAGACACCCATGACCCTATCAAGCGACGCCCCCACCGGACGGGCCGGAGAGACGCCGCCCACCCCGCCGGCCACCGCGCAGCCGAGTGCGTCGCGGTCCCGCCGGGCCGCGCTCGCCGCCGCCTCCGGGACCGCCGTCGAGTACTACGAGTTCGGCGTCTACGGCTACCTCGCCGTCGTCATCGGGCCGCTGTTCTTCCCCAGCGCCGACCCGGTCGCGTCCCTGCTGTCGACGCTGGCGGTGTTCGGCAGCGCGTTCCTGATGCGCCCGCTCGGCGGCATCGTCCTCGGTCGGCTCGGGGACCGCCTCGGCCGCAAGCCCGTCCTGGTCTTCACGATCACCGGGATGGGCACCGCGACCGCACTGGTCGGGCTGCTGCCGACCGCCGCCACCGCGGGCCTGCTCGCCCCGGCGCTGCTGGTCCTCGCCCGGCTCGCGCAGGGCTTCTTCGCCGGTGGCGAGGTGACCGGGTCGGCCACCTACCTCGCCGAGTCCTCCCCGGCCGGCCGGCGCGGCTTCTTCGGGTCCTTCACCCCGGTCGGGGTCGCGCTCGGTGGCGGCACCGCCGCGCTGGTCGCCGGCATCACCTCGACCGTCCTCACCACCGAGCAGCTGTCGGCGTTCGGCTGGCGGATCCCGTTCCTGCTCGCGCTGCCGCTGGTCGTGCTGACGCTCATCGCCCGGCACCGGCTGGAGGACTCCGAGGAGTTCGAGCAGAGCCGCGCCTCCGGTGAGCTGCCCAAGGCCCCGGTGCGGGAGGTGTTCACCCACCACCGCCGCGCGCTGGTGACCGTGTTGCTGCTGGCCACCGGGTCGAACGCCGGCTACTGGATCGGCCTGATCTTCATGAACATCTACCTCACCTCGGAGCTGGGCTACCCGAAGTCGAGCACGTTCTGGCTGATGGCCGCGATCGGGCTGTTCGTGGCCTGCCTGATGCCGATCGCCGGCGCGCTGTCGGACCGCCACGGCCGCAAGAAGCTCATCGTCGCCGGGTTCCTCGGCTACTCGGTACTGGTCCTGCCGACGATGGCGCTGATGGGCACCGGCGACTTCACCCTCGCCGTCGTCGGCATGTTCCTGCTGGCCCTGCCCATGCCGGTCGTCCAGGCCGTCACCTACCCGACCTACGCCGAGCAGTTCCCGACCCGGGTCCGCTACACCGGCCTGTCCCTGGCCTTCAACGGCGGCACGATCATCGGCGGCGGGCTCACCCCGTTCCTCGCGACCTGGCTGACCTCGGTCACCGGCGACCCGCTGGCGCCGGGCTACCTGCTGATGGTCGCGACGGTCGTCGCGCTGCTGACCCTGCTCACCGTCCGCGAGACCGCCCGCCGGGAGCTGGCCCGATGACCGCCGCGACGACGGCACCCACCACCCCGGCCGAGCTGCGGGCACTCGCCGCCGCCGGGCGCTGGACCGGGCCCACCGCGGGCCTGTTCGGCGGGTACCAGCAGGCCAACCTGGTGGTCGTCCCGCAGGCGGCGGCGTACGACTTCCTGCTGTTCTGCGTGCGGAACCCGACGCCGTGCCCGCTGCTCGGCGTCGGCGACACCGGCGACCCGGTCGTCACCGTCGGGGACACCCGGGTCGACGTCCGCACCGACTTCCCGCGCTACCGGGCCTGGCACCGCGGGGTCGACGACGGCGGGCCGACCGACCTGCGCGACCGGTGGCGCCCGGACTCGGTGGCGTTCCTGCTCGGGTGCAGCCACACCTTCGAGGAGCCGCTGGAACGGGCCGGTGTCCCGGTGCGGCGCAACCCGGCGTCCCCGGCGCCCGCGGTCTACGTCACGACCCGGCCCACCGTCCCCGCGGGCCGCGTCCACGGGCCGCTCGTGGTGAGCATGCGCGCGGTGCCCGCCGCACTGGTCGACAGGGCCCGGGAGGTGACGGCGCGCTACCCGACCGGGCACGGTGCGCCCGTGCACGTCGGCGACCCCGCCGAGCTGGGCATCGCCGACCTCGCGGCACCGGACTTCGGCCCGGCGCCGGTGGTCGAGGACGGCGACGTCCCGGTCTTCTGGGGCTGCGGCGTCACCCCGCAGCTGGCGCTGCCCGGCAGCGGCGCCGAGTACGTGTTCACCCACGCGGCCGGGCACATGGTCGTGCTGGACCACTCGGTCGACGCGGCCGCGACCGCCGGCCCGCGGGGGTGACGCCGCCGTCCCCCGCTCAGGACGCGCGGGCGGGGGACGGGGCCGCGGGGAACAGCGCCGCGACCCGTGCCGCCGAGGCACGGGCCCGCGCCGTCGTCCCCAGCACGCCGAGCACCACGACCGCCACCGTCAGCGGCGTCACGACCGCCCACGCCGTCGCGACCCCGGCGGCGGTGCTCGCCGCGGTGGCGACCACGGTCCCGCTGACCGCGACGCCGAACGACTGCCCGGCCTGTCTGCTCGTCGAGGCCACCGCGGCGGCGACCCCGGCCCGCTCCGGCGGCATCCCGTTCACCGCGGTGTTCGTGATCGGCGGGTTGAGCAGGGCGAACCCGCAGCCGAACACCCCGTGCGCGAGCAGGATCAGCCACAGCGGCGTCGTCGGGGTGAGCTGGGAGAAGGTGAGCGCGACGAGCACCATCGCGCTCCCGCCCAGGACCAGCGGCAGGCGTGCTCCGCGGGCGGCGACCATCCGCCCGGACAGCGGCGCGACCACCGTGGTGGCGACGGCGGCCGGCAGCAGGGTCAGCCCGGCCTGCAGCGCACCGAGCCCGCGGACGTCCTGCAGGTAGAGCGCGGACAGGAACAGCAGCGAGCCGAACGCCGCGAACGCGCAGACCGCGATCACCGTCGCCGAGGTGAACGGGGCGCTCCGGAAGAACCGCAGCTCCACCAGCGGTTCGGGGTGGCGCCGCTCCCAGACGACCAGGGACACCAGCGCGACGACGGCCAGCACGCCCAGCCCGAGCACCCCCGCCGACGACCAGCCCAGCCGCGGCCCCTCGATCACCGCCGCCACCGTCGACCCGAGCAGCGCCACCACGAGGAGCTGCCCCACCGGGTCGGCCCGCCGCGGACGGGCGGCCCGCGACTCCGGGACGAGCCGGGCCGTCAGGACCCAGGCCGCCAGCACGACCGGGATGTTCACCCAGAAGATCGCCCGCCAGCCGACGGTGTCCACGAGCAGCCCGCCGAGCACCGGGCCGACGCCCAGCGAGATGCCGACCATCGCGCCCCACACGCCGATCGCGCGGGCCCGCTCCCGGACGTCGGTGAAGACGTTGGTGATGATCGACATGGCGACCGGGTTGAGCATCGCGCCGCCCAGCGCCTGGACCACCCGTGCCCCGATCAGCCAGCCGACCGTCGGGGCCAGGCTGCACAGCAGCGACCCGATCCCGAACAGGACGAGCCCGGTCTGGAAGACGCGGCGGCGCCCGACCCGGTCGGCCGTCGCACCGGCCAGCATCAGGAAGCAGGCCAGGACGACGGTGTAGGCATCGACGGTCCACTGCAGCTCGGTGATCGAGGCGCGCAGGTCGGTGACCAGCGCGGGCAGCGCCACGTTGATGATCGTGACGTCCATCGAGACGACGAGGATGCTCGTGCACAGCACGGCCAGGATCAGCAGCCGGTGCCGGCGTCCGGCGGGACCGGCCGGTACGACGACGTCGTTTCCCACGGCATCTCCTTGTCCGGAGCTAACGAAGCGGTGTCGACCCTAGCCCGCCTCGCGGCGCCGGGTCCGGCGACGGCGACCGGGCCCACCCACCGGCCCCGGCGGGTGGGTGACGGCGCGCGTGGCTCCGGACGTCCAGGGGTGGGCGGAGCAGAACCCGGCGAGCCGGTCGGCCGCGGCGTCGACCACCGTGAGGTGGCCGGAACGAGGCTTCCGCCCCGGACGTGCCGGACGGTCCGCCCGGTGCCCCCCGCGACGGATGACGTAGATCGGGCCGGGATGGGTGACGTCCGCTCGCCGGGTCGGCATGCTGTCGGCAGGGGCGTGGACGCGGGAGGAGCACCGATGGTGGAGGCGGGGCCGTTCGTGTCCTGGTCCACGCTGGCGCGCCACGCCCCGGACGGTCTGGCGGTCGTGGACCCGGACGGCCTGTTCCTCCAGCTGAACGACGCTGCGGTCGTCCTGTGCGCCCGCCCCCTCGACGACCTGATCGGGATGCCGGCGCCCTTCGAGCTCTCACGGAACCCACAGGTCGACCCCCGCGCCCTCCTCGACGAGGGCGGGACGGAGCAGGTCTGCCTGTGGGCTCCGGTCGCGGGGGTGCGCCGGGAGTTCGCCTACCGCACGCGACCGCTGCCCGACCACTCCGGGCTCACCGTCGTGACCTTCCGGGACGTGGGCGAGGAGCGCCACCGGCAGCGGCGGGTGACCGCCATCGCCCGCGCCTCGGCGACGCTCGCCTCCGAGGGGTCGATCACCGCCACCCTGGACGCCCTCGCCCGGGAGGTGCTCCAGGCCGATGCGCTGGCCGGGGTGCAGATCCTGACGCTGGACCGGTCGGGCGAGGCTCTCCGGATCATGGGCTCGGCCGGGTTCCGGCGCTGGCCGGACTTCTTCGAACGCCTCGTGCAGTGCCGGGAGCGCGGTGCCGGACTGCGGATGCTGGACGCCTTCGAGCAGCGCGAGCCCGTGGTCGTCGCCGACCGCTGGGCGTCCATCCAGGAGGACCCGGCCTGGCAGCCCCTGCACGAGTATCTCGGGGAGCTCGACTGGAACTGGTTCGCCAGCGTCCCGCTCCTGGTCCGGGGTCGCTCGGCGGGCATCCTCAACGCCTTCTTCGCCCCGGGACAGGTCGTCGGCGGTCGCGCGGTCGAGTTCCTCGAGGCGATGGCCGAACAGGCCGCGGTGGCGGTGGACTACGCGTCGCTGCTGCAGAACGAGCGGGAGCTGGCCCGGCGCGGGGAACGCCAGAAGCTGGCGCGCGACCTGCACGACTCGATCGTGCAGCAGGTGTTCTCGATCGGGATGCAGGCCAAGTCGATGGCCGTCCTCGGCGGGCGTGGCGAGACCGTGTCCGCCGACAGCGTGCGCCGTATCGCCGACGAGGTGGGCCTGCTCGCCCGCACGGTCCTGGCGGACCTGCGAGCGATGGTGCACGAGCTGAGGCCCTCGTCCCCGCCGCAGCCGGGGTTGGAGGAGGCGGTCCGGGCCCTCGTGGAGAGCAGCACCAACCGGACCGGGCTGCGCTTCAGCCTCAGGATCCAGCAGGGCCTGGCCAGGGTGCCGCCCGAGATGGCCGAGGACGTCTACCGCATCCTCGCCGAGGCCGTCCACAACGTCGTCAAGCACGCGAAGGCGGGCCGCGTGACGATCCGGATGGGCGTGCGCGACCACACGCTGACGATCACGGTGGCCGACGACGGCCGCGGCATCGGGGCGGGTCGTGTCGGCGGCGACGAGCTCGGCGGCTACGGCCTGACGAGTATGCGCGAGCGCGCGGAACGCTGGGGCGGCACCGTGTGCGTCCGGCCCCGGAAGGCCGGTGGCACCGCGGTGAGCGCCGTCCTGCCCCTGCCGCCGGGGGACGAGGAGGGCGTCCCGGCGACGCCCGTGGACCGAGGGAACGAGGCCAGGCCATGAACGCTCTCGACGGCACGACCGCAGACCGGCCCGAGGTGGTGACCCGGGTCCGGGTCCTGATCGTCGACGACCACGCCGTGGTGCGGCGGGGGATCCGGGCCTACCTGGAGGTCCTCGACGACCTCGAGGTCGCCGCGGAGGCGTCGGACGGGCAGGAGGCACTCGAGGGGCTGGAGTCGATGGCGGCGCACTCCGAGCTGCCCGACGTGGTCCTGATCGACCTCCTGATGCCCAGGATGGACGGGGTGGTCGCGACCTCGCGGATCACCGAGCGGTTCCCCGGGGTGCGCGTGGTGGTGCTGACCAGCTTCGGCGAGATGGAACGGGTGCACGCCGCGCTCGCGAACGGTGCGTCCGGCTACCTGCTCAAGGACGCGGAGCCGGGCGAGGTGGTCGCCGCGATCCGGGCGGCGGCGAAGGGGGACGTCTACCTCGACCCGGCCGTCGCACGGCAGCTGACCCGGGAGATCGTCGCGCCGCCGACCGGCATCAGTGCGCTGACCGGCCGGGAGCGGGACGTGCTCATCCTGGTGGCGCAGGGCCACTCCAACCAGGTGATCGCCGACGAGCTGGTCATCAGCGAGCGGACGGCCCGCACCCACGTGAGCAATGTGCTGCGCAAACTGCAGTTGACCTCGCGGACCCAGGCCGCGCTGATCGCCGTCCGGCAGGGGCTGCTGCCGCCCCAGGCATGATGCCCGTCGCAGGCGGTCCGGCACCCTCGCCCGACGGCCGGTTCCGGGACGGGCACGAGGACGCCGGCCACGGGTGACCGGGGCCGGCGTCCTCGGGACCGGGATCAGCCCGTGGCCGCGGTGCGCCACCCCGTCTGGTAGGTCTCGCGGGCCATGGCCGCGTAGGGGGCGGGGCTGACGATCGCCCGCACGGCGAACTGCTCGTGCGGCTGCACCGTGGTCTTGCCCGAGCCGCCGTCCGGCTCGCCCCAGATCACCGAGACCTCGGCGCCCAGCGGGACGTCGGGGTTGACGGTGGCCAGCGAGAGGGCCTTGCGCTCGTTGGCGCTGTAGCCGGTGAACAGCGAGAGGCCGACCGTGTTGCCGTCGGCGTCGGTGACGGCGTCGTAGTTCGAGGAGCCGTAGTTGGCGTTGGGCAGGTCGAAGAACTGGTAGCCGGGTCCCTCGGTGACCGGTGAGGCGAGCAGTGTCGCGACGTCCTCGGTGTTCCACTCGAGGGTGACCTTGCGGCGCTGGGTGGCGGGGTCGATGGCCTCCAGCGCGCTGCGGCCGATGAAGTCGTGGTCGAACTTCACGAAGCCGCCGTAGCCGAGCTCCCAGGGGTTGAGGTAGTAGTCCTCGATGCGGTCGGAGACGAAGCTGCCCGCGAGGGCGTTGACGGCCTCGTAGCTGTTCGGGCCGAGCCATTCGCGGTAGGGCCGCAGCTCCTCGCTGGTGTAGACGGCGGGCAGCGGGGAGGGGATCCAGCCGGACTCGAGGGTGTTGCACGAGTAGGCGCGGGCCCCGGCGGGTTCGATGCCGAACTCGCGGCCGGCCTCGAGGATGGCGTCGCGGACCTTGTCGTAGGTGCCGTACGGGCCCCAGATCTCCAGGCCGGGCGCGCCGGCCATGCCGTGGCGCAGGGTGCGGATGCGTTCCCCGGCGATGGTCATGTAGCCCATCTTGAAGAACTTGACCTGTTCGACGGGGCCGCCGTTGACCTTCTCGATGACCTCCCAGGCGCGGGGGCCCTGGATCTGGAAGCGCCACACGTCGCGGGTGACCTGCTTGCCGTAGGGCCGTGAGGGCGAGCGGTCGTCGTAGCGGACCTCGACGTCGTAGCTCTCGCCCTGGAACTGCAGCCAGGTCGCCACCGGCGCGCGCCCGACGAAGACGAACTCCTCCTCGTCGAGGCGGAACAGGATGCCGTCGCCGATCACGCCGCCGTCGGGGGAGACCGGCACGAACTGCTTGGCGGAGTCGACCGGGAACGTCGCGGTGGAGTTGATCCCGGTGTCGGTGAAGAGTGTCAGGGCGTCCGGTCCGGAGACCCAGAGGTTGACCATGTGGTGGGTCTGGTCGAAGAGCACCGCGGTGTTCTGCCAGGCGGTGACCTCGCGGCGGAAGTTGGTGAACTCGGCGGGCACGACCGGGTAGATGTAGGCACCCAGCTGGGAGTTGCGGAGCAGCTCGACGGTGCTCCCGGACCGGTCCAGCACTTCCTGGAGATTCTTGGCGCTCATCTGCCACCCGTTCTGGTCTCGGTTGTGTTCTGCGCTGACACACGGCCGGACATGGGGGTCGACGGCCATCGTCGCCCACGCTAGGCAGGCCGGAGGGCCCGGCGGCACCGTGGAATGGCGGGAGCCGGACGGCCGGGACGGGCCGGTGCGTCTACGTCATGTGTCCCGATCGGGTCTCGACAAGCGGGCGATGGCCGGCGCGGGTCGCGGTCCTAGCGTCGGAGGGGTCCGTACGGCGCGACTGCGGCGCGGGCCCGAGCCAGGGAGCATGACATGACGAGCCAGAGCAGGCCGGACCTGCCGGGGACCTACGTCTTCGACGGGCCGACCAGCCGTCGCGGCCACGCCATGAACAAGCTGTTCATGTCGTTGGTGAGCGGGTCCGCACGCAGCGAGTTCGTCGCCGACGAGGCCGCGTACTGCGCGCGCCACGCGCTGTCCGACGAGCAGACGACCGCCGTCCTGGAGCGGGACTGGCAGGCGATGCTCGACCTGGGCGGGAGCATCTTCTACGTCTACAAGCTCGCCATGATGGACGGGCTGTCCATGCAGTACCTCGGCGGTGTGTTCACCGGCATGTCCGAGGACGAGTTCAAGGCCGCGATGCTGGCCGGAGGGCGCACCGATGTCTGAGGTGATCTGGGGGCTGGCCACGTCGCACGTCCCGTCGATCGGCGCGGCGATGGACCGCGGGATGACCGGCGAGCCGGTGTGGGCGCCGCTGTTCGAGGGCTACCGGCCCGCCCGCGAGTGGCTGGCGCAGCACACGCCGGACGTGGCGATCCTGGTCTACAACGACCACGCCAACGGCGTGGACCTGGACATCGTGCCGACCTTCGCGATCGGCACCGCCGAGCGGTACCGGGTGGCGGACGAGGGCTTCGGCAGGCGCGCCGTCCCGGACGTCGTCGGTGACCCGGACCTGTCGTTCCATCTCCTGCAGAGTCTGGTCGACGACGGTTTCGACATGACCGTCTTCCAGGAGCTGGACGTCGATCACGGCTTCACCGTGCCGCTGTCGGTCTGGACGCCCGAACCCGGTGACGCGTGGCCCTGCCCGGTCATCCCGATCATGGTCAACGTCATCCGCTACCCGCAGCCCACCGCCGCCCGGTGCTACGCCCTGGGCCGGGCCCTCGGGCGGGCGATCGCGAGCTACGACGGCGTCGGCACGGTCGGGATCCTCGGCACCGGTGGCATGTCCCACCAGCTGGCGGGCGCGCGTGCCGGGTTCATCAACCCGACGTTCGACCACATGTTCCTCGAGGCGATCGGGAACGACCCGGAGAAGCTCACGCAGCTCACCCGCGAGGAGCTGATCCGCGAGGCGGGTTCGGAGGGCATCGAGCTGATCATGTGGCTGGTCATGCGCGGCGCGCTGCACGACCAGGTCCGCACGGTCCACTCCGCCTACCACGTCCCGGCCTCGAACACCGCCGCGGGACTGGCGCTGTTCGACAACCGGGCCTGACCGGCCGTCCGGGGCCGGCCACCAGGAGGAGCCGTGTCGATCGATCTGCCCGACCGTGTCCCCGCCTCCCGCACGGTGCTGCCGCGCCCGGACCGGTGCCTGGTGATGGGCGTCCTCAACGTCACCCCGGACTCGTTCTCCGACGGCGGGCGCTACGACCGGACCGCCGCGGCGGTCGACCACGGCGCGCTGATGTGGGAGTCGGGTGCGGACTACGTCGACGTCGGCGGGGAGTCCACCCGGCCCGGCGCGGAGCGGGTCCCCGCGGCCGAGGAGCTGCGCCGGGTCGTCCCGGTCGTCGGGCGCCTGGCGTCGTCCGGGGTCGCGGTCAGCATCGACACCACCCGGGCCGTGGTCGCCGAGGCCGCCGTGGCCGCGGGGGCCGTCCTGGTCAACGACGTCAGCGGTGGCCTCGCCGATCCGGCGATGGCGCGGGTCGTCGCCGCGGCAGGGGTGCCGTGGGTGCTCAACCACTCCCGCGGCGGCAGCCGGGACATGTACGCGGCGGCCGTGTATCGCGACGTGGTGCGCGAGGTCGTGGACGAGCTCCGGATGCGGGTCGACGACGCCATCGAGGCCGGTGTCGACCCGGCCCGGCTCGTCCTCGACCCGGGGCTGGGGTTCGCGAAGCTCTCCGAGCACAACTGGACCCTGCTGGCCCGCCTCGACGAGCTGCAGGAGCTCGGCTTCCCGGTCCTGGTCGGCTCCTCGCGCAAGCGCTTCCTGGCCGAGGTGCTCACGGGCGGGCGCGCCGAGGGCCCGGCGCGGCTCCGGGACGCCGCGACGGTCGCGACCACGGTGCTGGCCGCCCGGTCGGGTGCCTGGGGGGTGCGGGTCCACGACGTGGCGGCGTCGGCGGACGCGGTGCGCGTCGTCGGCCGCGCGGCCGCGACGCTCTCACGGCGCTGACCGGGCGTCGTCCGGGGCGACGAGTACCCGCCGGGCCCGGTCGGCCGCCGCCGGGCCGTGCGCCGCGCCCCGGGCAGGACGTCCGACGTGGTCGCTCCGGGTCTACGTCACTTGTCCCGGTCGGTCCGCGACGGCCGGCGATGCACGGTCCGGTCATCCGCGTGATCCCTGGTGACGGGCTCGTTTCCTAGCGTCGTAGTAGGTCCGCACGACCCGGACCGGCGGCGCTGCCCGAGGTGCTCTCGCAGGCGGTGCACCGACCCAGGCCACCCAGGAGAGGTTCATACACGATCATGACGTCCGAGAGTCTTGCGGCGGCCCTCGCCCGCGTCGGGAACCCCGTCGAGCTGCTGCGCAACACCGCGGCCCGCGCGCACACGTTCCCGGTCGCTCCGGAGTTCAGCAACTGGCGTTCCGAACAGCGGGCGTGGGCCGAGTCGTGCGCGCTGCTCGACCAGTCGCACCACATGACCGATCTGTTCCTCGAGGGTCCGGACGCGCTCCGGCTGCTCAGCGACCTGGCGGTCAACACCTTCGCGAACTTCGGGGTGAACAGGGCCAAGCAGTTCGTGGCGGTGAACCCGAGCGGGCAGCTGATCGGCGACGCGATCCTGTTCCACCTGGAGGAGGAGCTGTTCGACCTCGTCGGCCACCCGATGGTCATCGACTGGGTGCTGTTCCACCTCGAGCGCGGTGACTACGAGGTGACCGCCGAGCGGGACGACAACTCCGCCGTGCGCACCGACGGCCCGCCGAGGTTCTACCGCTACGAGCTGCAGGGCCCCACGGCGGCGGCGGTGCTCGAGCAGGCGACCGGTGCTGCGCTGCCCGACACGAAGTTCTTCCACATGGCCGACTTCACCATCGCGGGCCACGCCGTGCGCGGTCTGCGTCACGGCATGGCGGGCCAGCCCGGGTTCGAGCTGTTCGGACCGTGGGCCGACGGCGAGGACGTCCTGGCCGCGCTGCTCGAGGCGGGCGCCGACCACGGGCTGGTCCGGGCCGGGGCGAAGGCCTACTCGACGGCCAACCTGGAGTCGGGCTGGGTGCCCGCGCCGATCCCCGCGATCTTCGGGGACGACCCGCTGCTCGCGGCCTACCGTGAGTGGCTGCCCGCGTCGGCGGTGGGCGCGATCGGCGGGAGCGTCGACTCCGACGACATCGCCGACTACTACCTGACCCCCTACGACATCGGCTACGACCGCAACGTCAGGTTCGACCACGAGTTCGTCGGCCGCGCTGCCCTCGAGGAGCTGGCGACCGACCCGCCGCGGACCAAGGTCACGCTCGTCTGGGACACCGACGACGTCACCGCCGCGATCGGTTCGCTGCTGGGCAAGGGGCCGGGCGCGAAGTACTTCGACCTGCCGAAGATCCGCTACGCGTTGCACCAGGAGGACAAGGTCCTGCGCGACGGGGAGCAGATCGGCATCTCGCTGGACTGCGGCTACATCGCCAACGAGCGAGCCATGGTCTCGCTGGCGACCGTCGCCAAGGAGCACGCCGAACCCGGCACCGAGGTCACCGTCGTCTGGGGTGAGGAGCCCAACTCGGCGAAGCCACAGGTCGAGGAGCACACGACCTGGACGATCCGGGCCACCGTCGCACCGGTGCCGTTCGTCCGGTTCGCACGCAACGACTACCGGAGCACGTGATGACCTCGGTACAGAACCCGCGGACCCCCGCGGCCGGACGTCCGACGGGCAGACAGGCCCTCGCGCGTGCTCTGCGCGACGCGACCTACGAGATCCTCCCCTTCAAGAGCGCCGAGGAGAAGGTGCTCGCCCACGTCCCCACCGACGTCGCGCTCACCGTCACCACCACCGAGGCCAAGGGGCTCGGCCCGACGATCGACCTCGCGGTGAGGCTCGGCGAGGCCGGCTACCGGGCCGCTCCGCACCTGGCCGCCCGTCAGGTCAGGGACCGGGCGCACCTGGAGGACCTCGTGGCGCGGCTGCGCGAGGCGGGCACCGACAGCGTGTTCGTCATCGGCGGCGACGCGGCCGAGGCGGGGGAGTACCCCGACGCGCTGAGCCTGTTGGTGGCGTTGGAGGAGATCGGGCACCCGTTCTCCACCGTCGGGATCGGCGGCTACCCCGAGGGGCACGGGAAGATCAGCGACGAGCTGATCGAGGCGGCTCTGAAGGCCAAGGCGCCGCACGCCACCCAGGTCATCACCCAGCTGTGCTTCGACGGCGACACCACCGTCGACTGGGCCCGCACGGTCGCCGCCGACGGTGTCGGCCTGCCGATCCGCGTCGGCATCCCCGGCGCCATCAGCAGGCAGAAGCTGATCCGGGTCTCGGCGGGCCTCGGCCTCGGCCAGTCCGCCAAGTTCCTGAGCAAGCAGCAGAACATGCTGTGGCGGTTCTTCCTGCCCGGCGGCTACAGCCCGAACAAGCTCATCGAGCGGCTCACCCCGGCGTTCGCCCGGCCGGACAACAACCTGGCGGGCTTCCACGTCTTCACCTTCAACGACCTGGACAGCACCGAGGCCTGGCGGCAGCGCTGGCTGGCCAAGCTCTCCTGACCCGTCCGCGTCGCACCGGCGACGCACCCCGAACGCTCCCACGGGCCGGCCGAAGCCGTCGCCGCGGCTCACCAGAACCGGTCGGCTCGTGGGAGTCCCCACCCGAGGAGTCCTTCGACGATGAGTGCCCAGGTGATCGACGGGCGAGCGTGTGCCCGCGCCCTCAAGGAGGTCCTGGAGGCCGACGTCGCCCGCCTCCGCCAGGAGGGCCTCGGCATCGGCCTGGCGACCGTCGTGGTCGGTGACGAGTACAGCTCCGGTGCCTACGAGCGGCGCCTGCGCCGGCTGGCGGACGAGCTGGGCGTGACCCACTCGCCGCAGACGCTGCCCGGCGACACCGGTCAGGAGGCGCTGCTCACGCGGATCGGCGAGCTCAACGCCGACCCCGCGGTGTCCGGCATCCTGGTCCTGCGCCCGCTGCCGGCACACATCGACGAGGCCGTCGTCTTCCGGGCGATCGACCCGCTCAAGGACGTCGAGGCGGTCCACCCGGAGAACGCCGGGCTGCTCGCCCTCGGTGTCCCGCGGTTCGTGCCCTCCACCGCGGCGTCGTGCTTCCACCTGCTCGACACCTGGCTCGACTCCGTCGGCGAGGACCGTGCCGACTTCTACCACCGCGCGAACATCGTGGTGGTGGGCCGCTCCAACAACGTGGGCAAACCGGCGATCTCGCTGGGCTACGAGCGCCAGGCCACCGTGCAGTCGGTCGACGAGTGGGCCGATCGCACCACCGGGATCGGCCGCTACACCCGGTGGGCGGACGTCCTGATCGTCGCCGCGGGCAAGGCCGGGCTGATCAGGGCCGAGCACGTCGGCGAGAACGCCGTGGTCATCGACGTCGGCATCAACGCCGCCACCGGACCGGACGGCAGCGTGCGCATGGTCGGCGACGTGGACCACGACTCCGTCGCCCCGCGTGTCCGCGCCCTCACCCCGGTGCCGGGCGGTGTCGGCCCGGTCACCGACGTCTGGCTGCTCCGCAACACCGTCACCGCGGCCCGCCTGCTCGCGGGCCGGCCGATCGACCGGGCCCGGCCGCCCCTGCCGACGCCGGCGCGCGTACTCCTGGAGGCATCGTGACCCCGCCCCTGGGCGCCCAGCACGGCGCTCTGCTGCTGTCCTGCCCCGACGCACCCGGCATCGTGCACGCCGTCACCGGCCTGCTCACCGAGGAGCGGTGCACCATCGTGCAGAGCGCGCAGTTCGGCAGCGCGACGAGCGGCACCTTCTTCATGCGGGTCGAGTTCGCCCACATCGACGGCTCCCCGCTGGACCTCGACGCCCTGGGCCGCCGCGTCGGGTCGCTGGCCGAGCGGTTCGACATGACCTGGCAGCTCGCCGACGCCGCCCGGCGGCAGCGGGTCGTCATCATGGTCAGCAGGTTCGCGCACTGTCTCAACGACCTGCTGTTCCGCAACTCCATCGGCGAGCTGAACCTCGACGTCGTCGCGGTCGTGTCCAACCACCCCGATCTCGGCCGGATCGCCGACAGCTTCGGGGTGCCCTTCCGGCACATCCCGGTGACGAGGGAGACGAAGGCCGACGCCGAGGCCGAGCTGGTCAAGCTCGTCCGCAGCGAGGACGTCGATCTGGTCGTCCTCGCCCGCTACATGCAGATCCTCTCCGACGACCTGTGCACACAGCTCGACGGCAAGGCCATCAACATCCACCACTCGATGCTGCCGAGCTTCAAGGGCGCCAAGCCCTACCACCAGGCCCACGCCCGTGGGGTCAAGTTCATCGGCGCGACCGCCCACTACGTGACCGCGGACCTCGACGAGGGCCCGATCATCGAGCAGGAGCTCATCCGGGTCGACCACTCGCTGAGCCCCGACCAGCTCGCCGCCCGAGGCCGGGAGGCCGAGAGCCGAGCCCTCGCCCGCGCGGTCCGGTGGCACACCGAGAACCGGATCGCCGTCCTCGGTAACCGGACGGTCGTGTTCGGGTGACCGAGGACGGGAGACTCGCCGGCACCACGGTCGGCGGCTTCCTCGACTCCCTCGCCGCCCGCGTGCCCGCTCCGGGCGGCGGGGCGACGGCGGCGCTGCACGCCGCGCAGGCCGCGGCGCTGATCGGCATGGTCGCCCGGTACACGAGCGGCCCGACACACACCGACCACGCCGACCTGGTCTCCGGGATCCTCGCCGACGCCGAGGCCGCCCGCGCCGCGTCCCTCGCGCTCGCCGACGCCGACGCCACGGCGTTCACCGCGGTCACCGACGCCTACGCCCTGCCGCGCACCACCGACGAGGAGAAGGCGCGCCGCACCCAGGCGATCGCCGACGCGCTGGTCGGCGCCGCCGGACCGCCCGCGGACGTGATCCGCACCGCCGGGTCGCTCGTGACCCTGGCCGAGACCCTGCTCCCGGTGGCGAACCGCAACGTCGTCACCGATGTCGCCGCCGCCACCGAGGCCGCCCGGGCCGCCGCCACGACGGCCCGGCTCAACGTCGAGATCAACCTCGGCGGCATCCGCGACGAGAAGGTCCGCGCCGAGCTGGTCGGCGTCGCCGGGCGTGTGCCGGAGGTCGTCGACCGGGCGGCCGCCGTCGAGCAGCGGGTGCGGGCCCTGCTCCGCTGACCGGCCGGCAGCGCGTCGAGGGAGATCCGGTGGGCCGGACGGCCGCGCCGGCGGAACGAGGAGAGCCGACAGCCATGACCGAGACCAGCCGGGAGACGCGGGAGCCGCGTCCGCCCTCCGCCCACGGCACCGCCCGGCCCCGCGGGTCGCGACGCCTCCCGCGGTGGAGCGAGATCGCGCCCCTGCTCACCTCGGCCCCGCGCGACCGCGACCCCGTGCGGCGCAGGATCGCGCGGGCCCACGACATCGAGGACCTGCGGGAGATGGCGCGCCGCCGCACGCCCCGTCCGGTGTTCGACTACGTGGACGGCGGAGCGGAGACCGAGAGCACCCGACGCCGCAACGCCTCGGCCTTCGACGACGTCGAGTTCCTCCCGCAGGTCCTGCGCGACGTGAGCCGGGTCGATCCGAGCACCACGATCCTGGGCCGCCCCGTGTCGATGCCGTTCGTCTTCGCCCCGACCGGCTTCACCCGGATGGTGCAGCACGAGGGCGAGGCCGCGGTGGCCCGGGTGGCCGAGCGGGAGGGCGTGCCGTACGCGCTGTCGACCATGGGCACGATCTCGCCGGAGGACCTCGCCGCGGCGGCGCCGGGGGCCGACCGGTGGTTCCAGCTCTACGTCTGGCGCGACCGTGCCGCGTCCCGCCGACTGCTGGAGCGCGCGGCGGCGGCCGGCTTCACCACCCTCGTCGTGACGGTCGACGTCGCCGTCCCCGGAGCCCGGCTCCGCGACCTGCGCAGCGGCATGACCATCCCGCCCACCCTGACCCTCCGCACCCTGGCGGGCATCGCCCGCAGACCGCGGTGGTGGATCGACGTGGTCACGCACGAACCGCTGCGGTTCGCCGCTCTGGAGGAGGCGGGGGGCGGCTTCGCCGAGGTCGTCCACGGGGTCATGGACCCCGGGGTGGACTTCGGGGACCTCGAGTGGATGCGGGAGCACTGGTCCGGCGACATCGTGGTCAAGGGCGTGCTCCACCCCCGCGACGCCCGGACCGTCGTCGACTGCGGGGTCCAGGCGGTCGCGGTCTCCAACCACGGGGGCAGGCAGCTGGACCGTGCCGCGTCGACCCTCGCGGCGCTGCCCGCGGTCCGGGCGGCGGTCGGGACCGACGCCGAGGTCTACCTGGACGGCGGGGTGCGGTCCGGGACCGACCTCGCGGCCGCGCTCGCGTACGGGGCGGACGCCGTCCTGGTGGGACGGCCCTATCTCTACGGGCTGATGGCCGGGGGTGAGCAGGGGGTGGGCCGGGTCCACGACCTCTACCGGCAGGGCTTCCTGCGTGCCCTCGCCCTGCTCGGGGTGACGTCCGTGGGCGAGCTGGGACCGCACCTGCTGCGGTGCCCGCCCGCCCACGGACCCCGGGTCACGACGCCGGTCGAGTGACCGTGTGCGGCTCGGTGAAGGCGTACAGACCGTCCTGACCGAGCTCCCGGCCGATCCCGCTCTGCCGGAACCCTCCGAACGGGGCGCGGTCGTCCGCCGCGGTGGCGTTCGCCTGGTTGACCCAGGTGGTCCCGGTCCGCATCCGCCGCGCGACGGCGGTGGCGCGGTCCGGATCGGCCGACCAGACCGAGGAGCACAACCCGGACCACTCCTCGTCCAGACCGGCCAGCAGCGGGTCGAGGTCGTCGTAGGAGAGCACGGGCAGGGTCGGCCCGAACTGCTCCTCGCGGACGACCGCGAGGCCCGGATCGGGGTCGACGACCAGCGACGGCCGGAGGAAGTGGCCGGTACCCACCGCGTCGGACAGGCCGCCGTACTCGCGGACCTCCGCCCCCCGGGCGCGCGCCTCGTCGAGCAGGGCGACCACGTGGTCGCGTCCGGCGGCGGTGTGCACGGGGCCGTGGGTGCTGGCCGGGTCGAGGCCCGGCCCGGTCCGCTGCCGGTCCAGCTCCGCGCCCAGGGCGTCGACCACCTCGTCCCGGCGGTGGCGCGGGACGTAGAGCCGCTTGATCGCCATGCAGACCTGGCCGGAGGTCATGAACGTCGCCCCGACCAGGGCGGACACGGTGCGCTCGTCGAGCTCGACGTCGTCGAGCAGGACGGCCGGGTCGTTGCCGCCCAGCTCCAGGGTCACGCCGGCCAGCGACCGTGCCGCCAGCCCCATCACCGCGCGCCCGCCCGCGGTGCTGCCGGTGAACACGACGTGCTGCACACGGGGGTCGACGAGCAGCGGCTCGACGGCGGCGTTGGTGCCGGTGACGACGTTCAGCACGCCCGGCGGCAGTCCCTCGGCGAGCGCCCGCACCGTCTGCACCACCGACAGCGGCGTGGTGGGTGGCGGCTTGACCACGACGGTGTTCCCCGCCACCAGCGCATAGGGCAGGCTCGCGGCCAGGATCGCGAGCGGCCAGTTGAACGGCACGACCACCGTGACCACCCCGACGGGCAGCCGCAGCACCTCGGTGTGGAAGGGCGGGGCGGGCAGGGTCCGGGACGGCTCGAAGGTCGCGGCCAGCGAGGCGGCGTGCCTGCAGCGCATCTCGAACACGGCCAGGTCCGCGAAGGACTCGCCGAGGACCTTCCCGTTCTCGGCCGTCAGCACGGGCGCGACGGCCGGGGCCCGCTCGGCGAGCGGGGCGAGCGCCCGGAGCAGGATCTCGGCACGCTCGGCGGTGTCCCGCCGGGACCAGGCCGGGAAGGCCGCGTGGGCGGTGGCGACGGCGTGCTCGGCGTCCTGCGGGGTGGCGGACGCCGCGCGCCCGACGACGCGCTCCGGGGCGGCCGGGTCGTGGACGTCGAGGAACTCCGCGGTGGGCAGGTCCTGCCCGCCGATGTGGAGCAGGGCGGTGACCTCGGGGGCCGCCACGTCGGACGTGGTCATGGGGTACCTCCGGTGAGGGGTGGGATCGGGCCGGACTGTGGATCAGGTGAGCGCGGTGCGGGCGCTCTCCCGGGAGGAGAGGACGGCGAGGAAGCCGGCCGCGCACAGCGCGGTGTAGTAGACGAGGGAGGCGGTGAGCCCTCCGGTCGCGGCGACGAGCGCGGCCGAGACGACCGGCAGCAGCCCGCCGCCCAGGACGGTGCCGATCTGGCGGCCGAGGGCGATCCCGGACAGGCGCACCCGGGCGTCGTCGAACTGCTCCGGGTAGAAGCTGCCGGTCACCGCGAGGCTCATGGGCTGCAGCACCGCGCCGGGGATCGCGAGCGCGAGCACGACGAGGGCCGGATCGGCGGTACGCAGCAGGGGGAAGAAGGCCGCCACCACGTAGAGGCAGCCGAGCGCGTAGGCCAGCAGCAGCAGCGGCCGGCGCCCCACCCGGTCGCTCAGCCAGCCGAACAGCGGATTGGTCAGCATCCCCAGGCCGTTGCCGATCACGATCCCCAGCAACGGCAGTGCCGGGCTCAGCCCGAGGGTTCCCGTCACGTAGGACAGGCCGAAGATCGCCGTGAAGTAGAAGACCGAGGACTCGGCCACCGCGGCGAACAGCACCCGGGCCGTGGCCGCCTTGTGGCTGCGCAGCACGACCAGCAGCGGCATCCGTTCGGCGCCCGCGGCGCCGACGGCCCGGGTGAACAGCGGCGACTCCGCCACCCGCACCCGCATGTAGAGGCCGACGAAGAAGATCACCGCGCTGGCCAGGAAGGGCAGGCGCCAGCCCCACGCGAGCAGGTCCTCCCGCGGCATCAGCCCCACGAGCAGCACCGCGGTCGCGCCGAGGACCGTGCCCCCCGCGGCGCCGCTCTGCACGATCGCGGCGAACAACCCGCGGCGGCCACCCGGGGCGCTCTCGGTGGCGAGCAGGGGGCCCGCCGCGGACTCGCCGCCGAGCGCGAGACCCTGGACGAAACGCAGCACGACGAGCACGACCGGGGCGAGGAGCCCGATGGTCGCGTACGTCGGCAGCAGCCCCATCGCCGTCGTCGCGGCGCCGGCCAGGGCCATCGTCCAGATCATGATCGGTTTGCGGCCCACCCGGTCACCGAGGTGACCGAACACGATGCCGCCGAGCGGACGGGCGAGGAAGCCGACCGCGAACACGCTGAAGGCGGCGATGGTGCCGACCAGCGGGCTGAACTGGGGGAAGAACAGGACGTCGAGCGCGACGGGGGCCAGGAAGCCGTAGACCAGGAAGTCGTACCACTCGATGGTGGTGCCGAGGAACGTGGAGGCGAGCATGCGACGCGAGCCCTTCGCGTCCCCGCCTCCCGGTGCGGGGTCGGCGGCGGCTCCGGCCGCGGTGTTCTCCGAGTAGGTGGACATCGTCGTCGTTCCTTCCCAGGGTCAGCGGACGTGCACGTCGAGGAGTACGGGGCCGGACGACGTCAGTGCCCGCCGCAGCGCGTCCGCGAGCTCCGCGGGGCGCCGCACCGTCACGCCGGCGCACCCCATGTCGCGGGCCAGCCCCGCGTAGTCGATGCCGGTCACCGCGGTGCCGACCGGCTTGTCGATCCCGAAGTGGGCGGAGAACCCGTCGAGGGCGGCGTAGCCGCCGTTGTTCACCACGACGAAGGTGACCGGGGTGTTCTCGTGCGCCGCCGACCACAGCGCCTGGACCGCGTACATGCTCGACCCGTCGCCGAGCAGCGCGATCACCCGCTGTCCGGGCCGGGCGAGCGCGACACCGACCGCGGCGGGCATGCCGTGCCCGAGCCCGCCGCTGGCGCAGGTGAAGAAGGTCTCGGGACCGGTGAACGGCAGGCGCTCCTGCATCACCGCCCGGGTGCTGGGCGCCTCCTCGACCACGATCGCCGAGTCCGGTCGCTCGTCGGCGAGGGTCTGCAGCAGGAAGGACTCGGTGAGCTCCGCGGGCGCGGTGAGCCGTGCGGGGCGCGGCCTGCCCGGTGGAGCGGAGCGGGCGGGCGGGGTGCTCGCGGCCAGCACCTCGGTGACCGTGGCCCGGACGCCGCCCACGATCGCCGTCCCTTCCGGCGTCCACGCCGCGGTGTCGGGGTCCTCGACGACCTGGAAGAGCACGCAGCCGGCCGGCAGCAGGGGACCGTGCCCCTCCACGTGGAAGGTGAAGACGGGGGCGCCGAGCACCACCACCAGGTCGTGGCCGGCGAGCCGTTCCCGGATCGTCTCGCGCGCCGCGGGCAGGAACCCGGCGTACAGGGGGTGGTCCTCCGGGAACCCGCACCGCGGGGACAGCGGGGCCGTCCACACGCGGGCCCGGTGCGTCTCGGCCAGCGCGACCACCTCGGCGAAGGCGTGGTCACGGTCGACCTCGGCGCCCACCACCAGCGCGGGGGAGACCGCCCGGTCGAGCGCCGCGACGAGCGCCGCCACCAGCCCGGGGTCCGGCCGCGGCGCCGCGCCGATCGGCCGCGGCTCGGGGTCGGTCCCCGGCTCGGCGGGGGCGTCCCAGTCGTCGACCGGGATCGAGAGGAACACCGGGCCACGCGGTGGCGTCATGGCGACGTGGTAGGCGCGGGCGAACGCCGCGGGGACGTCCTGCGGCCGGGCGGGCTCGCAGCTCCACTTGACGTAGGGGCGCGGCAGCTCGGTCGCCCGCTCGTTCATCAGGAACGGCTCGCCGACCAGCAGCGACCTCGCCTGCTGCCCGGCGGTGACGACCAGCGGCGTGCGGTTGCGCCACGCGGTGAACAGGTTGCCCATCGCGTGGCCCACTCCCGCCGCCGAGTGCAGGTTCACCAGTGCCGCGGTGCCCGAGGCCTGGGCGAAACCGTCGGCCATCCCGACGACGACGGACTCCTGCAGGCCCAGGACGTAGTCGAAGTCGTCGGGGAAGTCCCGGAACATCGGCAGCTCGGTCGAGCCCGGGTTGCCGAAGATCGTCGTCATGCCGCGGGATCGCAGCTGCGCCACGACGACGTCGCGCACGGTCGTGCTCATGCCCGTCCCTCCGTTGCGAGTGCAGAGCGCCGGTCCGATGGCCGGCCGGGCCCGAGGATCCTGGATCGCGGACAGGCAACCAATGCATAGAGCTGCCGGAACTCATAACCTCTGGGCATGACCTTCGAGGCAGGGCAGCTGCGGGCCTTCCTGGCGGTGGCCGAACACGGGGGCGTCGGGCGGGCGGCCGCCGACCTCGGCCTGACCCAGCCCGCGGTGAGCCGGTCGCTGCGCCGGTTGGAGGTGGCGCTCGGCGCACCGCTGTTCGAGCGGCACAGCACCGGTATGCGGCTGACCGAGTACGGTCGCGCGCTGGCCCCGCGGGCCCGCGCCATCGAGGAGGAGGCGCAGCGCGCCGTGGAGGAGATCCACACCATGCAGGGCCGGGGCCGGGGCACGCTGCGGGTGGGCAGCGTCGGGTCGGTGATCGCCCACCTGGTCCCGCGGGCCGTCGACGCGCTGCTGGTCCGGCACCCGGGGCTGGAGGTCCACGTCCTCGAAGGGGTCGAGGACGTGCTGGTCGAGGCGCTGGCGGCAGCCGAGATCGACGTCGCCGTCGGCGGTGAGCTCGACGCGGACGAGCGGATCGCCGTCGTGGGCAGCCTGCGCTGGCAGGACCACGTCACGGTGGTCGCCGCGACCGGGCACCCGCTGCGCGCCGAGCCGGGGGTGGAGCTCGCCGACCTCGTGGACCGGCGCTGGGCGATGCCGCCGGCGCGGACGGCTCCCCGCCGTGCCCTCACCGAGATCTTCCGCCGCGCCGGACTCGACGAGCCGCGGATCACCGTGACGACCCGCTCGGTGGTCGCGCTGAAGGCGCTGGTGGCCGACGCGGGATTCCTCAGCGTCATGCCCCGGCCGCTCTTCTCCGCCGAGCGCCGGGCCGGGACGATCGAGTCCCTCCACGTGCCGGGCGGAACCCGGGCGCGCCGGTTCGGGGTGTTCCGCAGGCGCGGCGGAGCGCTGACGGGTCCCGCCGAGTCCTTCGTGGAGGAGCTGCGGCCGATCATCGTCGCGCTGCGGACCTGAGCGCGCGGCCCGCCGACGGCCTCGTACCGGCCGCCCGTTGCCACCGGGTCGGTCCGGGCCCGGTGGGGCGCGGTCATGGCGAGCCCGTCGTTCCCGGTGGCGGCCCCGGTGGGCCGGCGAACATCTGTCCGATCCGCATCCACTCGGTGGCGTCGGAACCGGTGACGGTGAGCCCGGTGTCCTCCCACCTGCGTCGGCGGGCGAGCACCAGACAGAAGTCCTCGGCGGGCCCCGCGATCTCGTCGGCCGCCTCCGGCGGACCGGAGACCCACGGTCTCCCGGACGGCAGCCGCAGGCGCACCCGGACGGGAGCCGAGGGGACCGGGCGGTCACGGATCACGTAACCGTAGGCCCGTGCGCGGACGCCGAGGCCCGCCACGTGCCGCAGCCGGTCGGTCGGCGCGCAGCCGAGGCCGGTCGCGGTCCCGATGTCCCAACCGTGGGCCCAGGTCTCCATCAGCCGCGCCGTCGCCAGGCTCAACGGGCTCATGGACGGCCCGAACCAGCCGACTCGTCCGTCCGCCGGGACACCGAGGAAGGCCGTGCGGAGCCGCGACCCCACCGCCCGCCACGCGGCCACGGCGGGCGCCGGCTCCGCGCGGGCACCGTCGAGACCGCGGCGCTCGAACCCGGCGGGGTCGAGCGCCGCGCTCTCGCGGAGTCGGGCGAACCCCCGGGGGTCCGTGAGCGCGAGGAGGGCGCACTCGTCGCTGACGGTCAGGTGGGCGATCTGGTCCCGGACGTCCCATCCCGCCGCCGGCGTCGGGATCCGCCATCCGGGCTCGCCCGCCTTCCGGACGAGGTCGGCGACCGCCTCGCGTTCGGCGTCGAGGTCGGTGAGGAGTGCAGCCATCGACGGGGCCCCGGAGGTCACACGTCCTCCCGGGCCAGTCGGCGCAGCTCGGCCCGGCGGACCTTGCCGGACCCGGTGAGCGGCAGCTCGCCGACGACGAACCAGCGTCGGGGCACCTTGAACCGGCTCAGGTGCCGACGGCAGTGCGTCTCGAGGGCCTCGGTCCGGAGACTCCCGGCCCGTCCGGCCGACGGCACGACGAACGCCACGACGACCTCGCCCCACCGGTCGTCCGGAAGCCCCACGACGGCGGCCCGCTCGACAGCCGGGTCCGCCTCGAGGACGGTCTCGACCTCGACGGGACTCACGTTCTCCCCGCCGGACTTGATCAGCTCCTTCGAGCGGCCGACGATGCGGTAGCGCCCCGCGCCGTCGACGGTGGCGAGGTCGCCGGTGCGGAGCCATCCGTCCTCGTCGAACGCCGCGGCCGTGGCGGCGGTGTCGTCGTGGTACCCGTCGGTGACTCCCGGTCCACGCAGCAGGAGCTCACCGGGGGAGCCGGGCGGGGCCGGGACGCCCGAGGGGTCGACGACCCTGGCCTCGGTGCCGGGCAGTGGGATCCCGACCGTGCTCCACCGGGTCTCGTCGGCGTCGTCGAACGGAGCGGTCTGGAGGGCCGCTCCACAGGTCTCGGTCATCCCGAAGGCCACCGAGACGCGTGCTCCGAACGACGTCTCCACCGAGCTGAGGAAGTCCGCCGTCATGGTGGATCCGCCCGTGTAGATCACGCGGAGCGCGGTGAGGTCGGCTCCGCCGAAGTCCGGGTGCGTCCGCAGCATGTGCAGGAGCGTGGGCGCCGCGGCGAGGAGGGACGCCCGGTGCTGCGCGGCGGCGCGGAGCACCGCAGCCGGTTCGAAGGCCAGGACGACCTGTTCGGCGAGGACGGAGAGAGCGCCGAGTGTGCCGAGCACGTTGCCCGCGGTGTGGAACAGCGGCATCGGGTTGACCCACACCGAGCCGGCCGGCGACCCCAGTCTCGACGCGAAGCTCCGCGCGGTCACGACGCTCGCGTCGTGCCGGATGCGGACGCCCTTCGGGCGCCCGGTGGTGCCCGAGGTGAGCTGGATCTGCGCGAGCGACCGTGGCATCACCTCCGGCAGCTCGGCCCCGCCCTCGCGGGCGACCTCGTGCCACGAGCCCAGGGCGCGGATCGGGGCGCCTGTGTGCGCTCCGGCCCGGTCCGCCTCGTCGGCGGTGTACAGGACCGCCGCGCCCGACAGCCGCAGGGCATGGTCGATCTCGTCCGGGGTCGTCCGGACGTTCAGGGGGACGAGGGTCATCCCGGCCAGGGCGGTCCCGAGCTGCAGCAGCACGGCGTCCGCGCCGTTCGGCACCATCGTGGCGACCCGGTCACCCGGCTGATGCTCGCTCAGGAGCCCGTGGGCAACGGCACGAGCGTCGCGCAGCAGTTGCGAGAACGTCCAGCTGCCCGCCCCGTCGGGGACGGTGAGGGCCCGTCGGTCCGGAGCGTCGGCGGCGGCACGGGTCAGGAGCCCACCGACGGTCTGCGGCGACGTCACGGGGTGACCCGTCGTGCGGGGACGCGCCGGTCCGGCACCGGCGCGGCCACCACCACGAGGAGGCAGGCCGCGACGAGCATCGCGAAGAACGGGGTGGCCCTTCCCGCAGCCGCGCCCGGGACGACACCGCCGACGAGCGCGCCGCCCGCGCGCCGGACGACGTCACCGGAGTGGGCACCGACCACCGGTACGGAGGGTCGTTCCTCGTCAGCCATCGCTGCAGCCATCGCCTTCCTCGGCCGATCGGGACCGGCCACCGCGCGTCCACGACGGCGCCGAGCACGACGCTAGGCACGGGCCCGGAACGCGGTAATGCGCGAATGACCGGACCGGTGCGGATCCTCGGCCGGTGGCCCCTACGTCATTCGTCGTGATCGCGCTGCTGCTCGCGGTGCTGCAGATCCGCTACCTGCCCGAGTCACCGCGGTGGCTCGCCTCCCGTGGCCGGTGGGCCGACGCCGCCGCGGTGCTGTCCGACGTCTGGCGGGTCCGCGTCGAGGTCGCACCCGACGCGACCGTCCCCGAGCGCACCGACGCCCGCATCGGCGACCTGCCCGACCTCTTCGCCGGACGGCTCCGGTCGCGCTCGATCCTGGCGATGATCGCGCACACCGCCCAGGGGCTGCAGTACTACGCCATCGGGTGGTACCTGCCGGTGATCGCCCTCGTGATCTTCGGCGAGGACTTCGCGGCGGCGACCCTCGGTGCGGTCGTGTTCAACCTGTTCGGCGTGGTCGGTGGGATGGCGTCGGGGTGGCTGGCCACCCGGTTCCGGATCCGCCGCTGCCTGCAGGTGGGATTCGTGGGGGTGTGCGCGTCGCTCCTGCTGCTCGGCGGGTTCCTCACCCGGCTCCCGCTGTGGGCGGCGTTCGCCCTGCCCGCGGCGTTCCTGCTCTTCCATGCCGGCGGCGCGGCCTCCGGGGGATCGAGCCTGGCGACCTACGCCTACCCGAGCAGGCTGCGGACGCTCGGAACCGGCGTGACGATGGCCCTGGCCTCGGGTGCCGCGGCCGTCGGCCTGTTCTGCTACCCGCTGCTGCAGGAGACGGTCGGTGCGGGCGGCGCGATCCTGGTGACCGCGCTCGTCCCCGCCGCCGGGGCCCTGGTGGCGACCGTGATCCGCTGGGACCCGGAACGCGATGCGACCTCCGCCGTCCCCGCCGCCGGCGGCCGCCGCTGACGGGCACGGGGAGTACGTCATCCGTCTCGACCGTGCGCGGCGGCTCCACCGGGCGTGATCGGTCATTGCTCGGTGGCCCCTCTCGGATGCTCCTTGCAAGCATCGTTGCGGCGCCGGAGTGGGGCGTCGTCGTGCCACCTCAGTGAAGAGGAGCAACATGAGCGAGCCGGCCTCCGCGATGTCCGAACGCCAGTCCCGACGGGTCGCCTTCGCGACACTCATCGGGACCACGATCGAGCTCTACGACTTCTTCATCTACGCGACCATCGCCTCGCTGGTCTTCTCCCAGGTGTTCTTCGCACCCGCGGGGGCCGGTGTCGCCCAGCTCCTGTCCTTCGCCACCATCGGCATCAGCTTCGTCTTCCGGCCGCTGGGCGCGTTCCTCTCGGGCCACTTCGGCGACCGCGTCGGCCGGCGCACGATGCTGGTCGTGACGCTGGTCCTCATGGGCGGGGCGACCACGGCCATCGGCCTGTTGCCGACGTTCGAGACCGCGGGCGTGCTCGCCCCCGTCCTCCTGCTGCTCCTGCGCATCCTCCAGGGCATCGCCGCAGGTGGCGAATGGGGAGGCGCCGTGCTGATGGCGGTCGAGCACGCACCACGCGGGTGGCGCGGCCGCGCGGGCGCCTTCCCCCAGCTCGGGTCGCCGCTCGGCATGATCCTCGCCTCCGGCGTCACGGCCCTGATGACCGGCGTGATCTCGCCCGGCCAGGCCTTCCTCGACTGGGGGTGGCGGATCCCGTTCCTGTTCAGCGTGGTGCTGATCGTGATCGGCTTCGTCGTGCGGCTCTCCGTCGACGAGAGCCCGGTCTTCACCGAGATGGCCGCGAAGCGGGCCCGCAGCAAGACCCCGGTCGTCGAGCTGTTCCGCAGGCACTGGGCGCTCGTGCTGCTCGCCGCGCTGATCATGGCGGGCAACAACGCCGGGGGCTACGTGACCATGGGCGGCTTCCTCTCGAGCTACACGACCGACCCGGACGGACCCTTCGGGCTCGACCGGACGTCGGTGCTGCTGGCGATCACGGGCGCGGCGGTGGTCTGGGCGTTCACCACGTACGCCGCGGGGGTGCTCGCCGACCGCATCGGCCGCAGGCGGATCAACCTGATCGGCTACGGCTGTCTGATCCTGGCGGTCTTCCCGATGTTCGCCCTGGTGTCGACCGGGAGCGTCTGGCTGCTGTTCGTCGGGGTCTCCCTGTTCACCTTCGGTTCCGGCCTCGCCTTCGGCGGGCAGGCGGCCTGGTACACGGAGCTCTTCCCGGCGTCGGTGCGGTACTCGGGTGTCGCCATCTCCTTCGCCGTCGGCTCGATCATGGGCGGTGCGTTCGCCCCGCTCATCGCCTCGGCCGTGCTGCAGTCCACCGGGACCCTGTACGCGGTGGCCTTCTACCTGCTGGGCATGTTCGGCCTCGCGACGATCGCCTGCGTCCTGCTCCGTGACCGGCCCGACATCGATCTCGGCCCGGACAACCAGGCCGAGCAGGAACGCGGTGCCACGGTGTTCGACCGACCGGGGCCGCCGCAGCACGCCGAGACCTCCGTGCCGCGGTGACCGCGTTCCGCACGACCGACGGCGGACCTCCCCGTCGTCTCCCGATCAGCGAAGGGCACTGGTGAATCCGTGGTGACCGAACCGACCCGGTCCGAACCCACCGTCGCGGCCGCGGCGGCCGAGATCCTCCGGTCCGAGGGGGTGACCCACCTACCCGCCTACCCGCTGAACCCGCTCATCGAGGCGGCGGCGGGCCTGGGGATCCGTCCGGTGATCGTCCGGCAGGAGCGGGTCGGCGTCCACATGGCGGACG
Source organism: Pseudonocardia sp. DR1-2 (assembly GCF_023717215.1). Taxonomy (NCBI): domain Bacteria; kingdom Bacillati; phylum Actinomycetota; class Actinomycetes; order Pseudonocardiales; family Pseudonocardiaceae; genus Pseudonocardia; species Pseudonocardia sp. DR1-2. The sequence goes on from NZ_JAMQOF010000010.1 coordinate 84,522, forward strand.
CGATCAGCCGGCTCGGCGACACCGTCGGCGTGACCTGCATGCAGTCGGGGCCGGGTGTCGAGAACGCGTTCGGTGCCGTCGCGCAGGCCTACGCCGAGGGTGTCCCGCTCGTCGTCATCCCGGGGGGAGCGCCCCGGGCCGAGACATGGGTCCCGCCCGCGTTCAACGCGGCGCTGAACTTCCGGCACGTGACGAAGGCGACCGAGCAGGTCACGACGGGTGCCGGGCTCGTCCCGGCGCTGCGCCGCGCGTTCGCCCAGGCCCGCAACGGCCGACCCGGGCCGGTGCTCGTCGAGATCCCGGCGGACGTCTGGGACGAGGCGGCGCCGGGCCTGGAGACCTACACGCCGTCGCGCCGCGCGCGGTCGGCGCCCGACACCGGGTCGGTGGAGGCCGCGGCCCGCGCGCTGGTCGACGCCGACCGGCCGCTGCTCTACGCGGGCCAGGGCGTGCACCGCGCGAAGGCGTGGCGGCAGCTGCGCGAGCTGGCGGAGCTCCTCGAGGCGCCGGTGACCACCAGCATCGAGGGGAAGAGCGCGTTCCCCGAGACCCACCCGCTCGCACTGGGCTCGGGCGGGGTCGCGATGCCGAGGGCGGTGTTCGAGCACGTGCGGGACTCCGACGTCGTGTTCGGTGTCGGGGCCAGCTTCTCCGCGACCCCGTTCGGGATCCGGTTCCCCACCGCGGGCAAGTCCTTCGTCCACAACACCGCCGACCCCGGCGACCTGGACAAGAACATCCCGGCCGAGCACGCCCTGCTGGGGGACACCGCGCTCGCCCTCGACCTCCTGCTCGAGGCGGTCGCCGACCGTCTCGACCGTCCCCGCGGCCGCGCCGGGGAGGTGGCGGCACGGATCAGGGCGCAGAACGACCCGTGGCTCGAACAGTGGCGGCCGCTGCTGACCAGCACCGCGACCCCGCTGTCGCCCTACCGCGTGATCTGGGACCTCCTGCACACCGTCGACGTCGAGCGGACCACGATCACCCACGACGCGGGGAGCCCGCGGGACGAGCTGACCCCGTTCTGGCGGTCGGTGGCCCCCCACAGCTACCTGGGCTGGGGGAAGTCCACCCAGCTCGGCTACGGCCTCGGCCTGGCGATGGGTGCCAAGCTCGCGCAGCCCGAGCGGCTGTGCATCAACGTGTGGGGCGACGCCGCCATCGGCATGACGGGCATGGACCTCGAGACCTGCGCGCGCGCCGGCATCCCGGTCCTGTCGATCCTGTTCAACAACTCCGCCATGGCGATGGAGGACCGGATCATGGCCACCTCCCGCGAGCGCTTCGCCAGCACCGACATCACCGGCGAGTACGCGGAGATGGCGCGGGCCTTCGGCCTGCACGCCGAGCGCGTCGCCACGCCCGCCGAGATCGTGCCCGCCCTCCGCAAGGCCGTCGCCGCGACCGAGGACGGCACACCGGCGCTCCTGGAGTTCGTCACCACCCGGGAGAAGGCCTACTCGACCTTCGACTACGCCACCTACCAGGGCTGAGGGGGAACCGTGCGCGCAGCACAGATGGTGGCTCCGGGACGTCTCGAGACCGTCGAGGTCCCGATCCCGGAGCCCGGGGAGGGCGAGGTGCTCGTCCGTACGCACCGCGCCTCGATCTGCGGAAGCGATCTCCACGTCGTCTTCGACGGCTTCTACGCGGGCGAGTACCCGGCCCCGCCCGGCTTCCCCGGCCACGAGGGCGTCGGCGTGGTGGAGCGGTCCCGCTCGGCCGGGTTCGCCCCCGGCGACGCGGTCCTCGTGGCGCCGGTCCCGCACGCGGCGGGCTGCTTCGCGCAGTGGCAGGTCGTCTCCGAGCGTTCGCTGGTCACCCTGCCCCCGGGCGGGGACCTCGACCGGCTGCTGATGGCCCAGCAGCTGGGCACCACGATCTACGCCATGCGCCGGTTCTGGCCCTCGACCATGGGCAGCGGCGAAGGGCGCTCGGTGGCGATCTGCGGGGCCGGTTCGGCCGGGTTGTTCTTCACCCAGCTGGCCCGCCGGGCGGGGTTCAGCTCCGTGCTCATCGCCGACAAGGCGCCGTCGCGGGTGGCGCTCGCGGCCGCGTTCACGGTGGACGCCGCAGTGGACGTCGCGCAGACCCCGTTCGTGGACGCCGTCGCCGAGATGACCGGCGGCGTGGGGGCCGACCTGGTCATCGAGGCCGCGGGCTACGACGAGACGCGCATCCAGTGCCTGCGCGCCGTCCGGCCGCAGGGCCGGATCGGGCACTTCGGTTTCCCGGAGCGGCCCAGCGGGCCGACGCCCTGGGACTTCGCGGAGGCCTGGGCCAAGCAACCGTCCATCGAGCACAACCACAGCACCCAGCTCGAGCCGGGCCTCACCGCGTTCCGCGAGGCCGTGGACCTCATCCACTCCGGTGCCGTCGACGTGACCCCGTTCCTCGAGCCGGTCTACCGGCTCGAGGACACCCAGCACGCGCTCGAGGCCGCCCGCGACCAGCGGGGCGGGAAGGTCACGGTCGACCTCTCCGGCGAGGTCTGACGGGAGCCGTCCGAACGCGGTGCCGACCGCGAACGCCGCAGGGGGTAGGACGATGACGTCCTACCCCCTGCGGGTCACATGGTGCGCCGTCAGGGACTTGAACCCCGAACCCGCTGGTTAAGAGCCAGCTGCTCTGCCAATTGAGCTAACGGCGCATGTGTTCAGTTGTGGTCCTGCGTGCGCCGTCAGGGACTCGAACCCCGAACCCGCTGGTTAAGAGCCAGCTGCTCTGCCAATTGAGCTAACGGCGCGTGTGGAGTTGTCGTGCCTCGCCCACGCACGGAGGATCGATCCCGAACGTGCGGTGGGATCGATCGCCGAGGCGGCGACCGGGTGAGTGACGGGACTTGAACCCGCGGCCCCCTGGACCACAACCAGGTGCTCTACCAACTGAGCTACACCCACCATGCGTTCTCCCGGGCACTCCCGGAAGCGCTGGACTACTGTAGCCCGCCCGCTCCGGGGGGTGTCAGGCGGGGGTCGTACCGCCCTCCGGGGGCGCCGCGACGTGCGCGACCGCGGCCGCCGCGGCCTGCGCCTGCTCGGTCGTCGGACCGGGCGGGGCCACGAACAGCGCCTGCCGGTAGTAGGCCAGCTCGCGGATCGACTCGCGGATGTCGGCGAGCGCGCGGTGCGCGAGGCCCTTCTCCGGCTTCGCGTAGAACACCCGCGGGAACCAGCGCCGCGCCAGCTCCTTCACCGAGCTGACGTCGATCATCCGGTAGTGCAGGTACCCGTCGAGCTCGGTCATGTCCCGGGCGATGAAGCCGCGGTCGGTCGCGATCGAGTTGCCCGCCAGCGGCGCCGAGCGGGCGTCCGGGACGTGGGTGCGGACGTAGTCGAGCACCATCTTCTCGGCCTGCTCGATCGTGACCGTCGCGCGCCGGACCTCCTCGGTCAGCCCGGACCGGGCGTGCATGTCGCGCACGACGTCGGGCATCGCGTCGAGCTTCGCGTCGTCACAGGCGATCACCACGTCGACGCCCTCACCGAGGATGTTGAGGTCGCCGTCGGTGACCAGTGCCGCGATCTCGATCAGGGCGTCGGAGCCCAGATCCAGCCCGGTCATCTCGCAGTCGATCCACACCAGCCGATCGGTCATCGTCACAGCCTAGGTGACGTCGTCGCGACCGGCGCGAGCCTCGGCCGTCACCGTCGGGGGAGTGCCCTAGGCTCGCGCCGTGGCTGACGACACACCTGCCCGCACCATCGCCGCCGGATACGCCACCGACGGTGCCGCGCTCGAGCTCGGCACCGTCCTGGTCGACGGGGTGTGCGACCCGCAGGCGCGGGTCCGCATCCCCCTCGCGACGCTGAACCGGCACGGTCTGGTGGCCGGGGCGACCGGCACCGGCAAGACCAAGACCCTGCAGGCCCTGGCCGGGCAGCTGTCCGACGCCGGGGTCCCCGTCCTGCTCGCCGACGTCAAGGGCGACCTGTCCGGCATGGCCCGCGCGGGGGAGCCGGGCGACAAGGTCACCGCCCGCGCGACCGACACCGGCGACGACTGGATCCCGACCGCCTACCCGGTGCAGTTCCTGTCGCTGGGCGACGGCGGCGTCGCCGTCCCGGTGCGGGCGACGCTGACCCAGTTCGGCCCGATCCTGCTGGCCAAGGTGCTCGGCCTCAACGCCACCCAGGAGTCCACCCTCGGCCTGATCTTCCACTGGGCCGACCAGCGCGGGCTGCCGCTGCTCGACACCAAGGACCTGCGCGCGGTCATCCAGCACCTCACCTCCGACCAGGGCAAGGCCGACCTCAAGGGCATCGGCGGGGTCTCCCCGGCGACGGCCGGGGTCATCCTGCGCGCGCTGGTCAACCTGGAGGCCCAGGGCGGCGAGGAGTTCTTCGGCGAGCCCGAGTTCGACCCCGCCGACCTGATGCGTCAGATCGACGGCAAGGGCGTCGTCACCCTGCTGGAGCTGGCCGAACGCGCCGCGAACCCGGTGCTGTTCTCCACGTTCCTGATGTGGCTGCTCGCCGAGCTGTACGAGGAGCTGCCCGAGGCGGGCGACCTCGACCGGCCCAAGCTGGTGTTCTTCTTCGATGAGGCGCACCTGCTGTTCACCGACGCCTCGAAGGCGTTCCTCGACCGCATCGAGCAGACCGTCAAGCTCATCCGGTCCAAGGGCGTCGGCGTGTTCTTCTGCACCCAGCTGCCCACCGACGTGCCGAACGAGGTGCTGTCCCAGCTGGGCGCGCGGATCCAGCACGCGCTGCGGGCCTTCACCCCGGACGACCAGAAGGCGCTGTCGCGCACGGTGCGGACCTACCCGAAGTCCGACGTCTACGACCTGGAGTCGGCGCTGACCTCGCTGGGCACCGGTGAGGCGGTCGTCACGGTGCTGTCCGAGCGCGGCGCGCCCACCCCGGTCGCCTGGACCCGGCTGCGGGCCCCGCGCTCGCTGATGGCGGCCCTGCCGGTCGACGACGTCCGCGCCGACGCCGCCGCCTCACCGCTGCAGGCGAAGTACGGCCAGATGGTGGACCGCGAGTCCGCCTACGAGAAGCTCACCGCGAGCATCGCGGCCGGGCCGGGCGGCGAGGCGACGCCGGTCGAGGCGCCCCCGGCACCCGCCCCGGAGCCGGGCCAGGCCCCCCCGCCCCCGCCGCAGGACTCGCCGGGCGGCGGGTTCTTCTCCAAGATCGGGGACTTCCTGCAGTCGCCGACCGGACGTCAGCTCACCAACACGGTGACCCGCGAGATCACCCGCAGCCTGTTCGGGACCCGCCGGCGTCGCTGACCCACGGGTCAGACCCGGAACGGGGCGACCGCGTCCGGGGTCACCGCGGCCATCAGCGCGACGGCGTCGGCGGGGTCGAGGTCCAGCACCTGCACCGCCCCGCCGCCCGCGGCGGTGGTCGCCTCCAGCGTCAGCACCCCGGCGCGGCGCTGGAACAGGCTCTGCCGCACCCGCCATCCGATGACGCCGTCGCGGCGCAGCGCGGTCGTCGTGCGCAGCAGCGACCCGTGCCGGGCGACGAGGTAGCGCTCGTCGAGCCGGTGACCCAGGGCGCGGTAGCGGTCCAGCGCGAGCGGCACGGCGAGCAGGACCAGCGTTGCGCCGACCACCATCGGCCCCACCACGACCGGCCACACCGCGGCGTCGAACCAGGCGAGCGCCCCGAGCGCCGCGACCGGGACGAGTGCCGGGCCGACCGCGCGGACCAGCCGCCGGGTCCGGGCCCGCGCCGGGTGCGCCCGCAGCGGGCCGTCGGTGACCGGGCCGGTCGCGCGTGCGGCCGTCGCGGCGACGGCGTGGGCGTGCGCGCGGCGCACCGGCGGGCCGAGTGCGCCACCGCCGGAGTCCTTGTCCTCCCCGGCGAGCCCGACGGTCAGCGCCCCGGCCTGGGCCCCGCCGCCCAGGGCACGCACCAGCAGCGGCTCGGACACCGTCACCCCGCGCAGCCGCTGCTCGGACACCGACAGCGACCGCTTGGTCAGCAGGCCGCGTCGCACCCGCAGCGTGCCGTCGGGCTCGCGGCTGAGCCGGTAGTCCCACCAGCGCTCCACGAACAGCACGATGCTGCCGGCGACCATGACCAGCAGCAGGAGCCCGACCGCGACGAGCACCGTCGCCCAGACCGGCGCGGCCGACAGCTCCCCGGCGACGGTGTCCGCGCCGGGCAGCGAGCGCGGGTCGAGGCCGGTCTCGTTGAGCACGTTCCAGCCGGCGCCGGCCAGCGCACCGATCGCGGCCAGCGAGCTGACCGTCAGCGGGGCGAAGCGCAGCGAGGACCAGTGGATCCGGTCGAGCTCCTCGCCCGCGGGCTCGACGGGATCCGCCGGGCCGACGGTCCCGTTCCTGCCGGCCGCGTCCCCGTCGGCACCGTTGCCGTCGGCACCGTCCCCCTCGACCCGGGCCCGGTCCGCCCCGGTCCCGCCGGCGACCGCGGCCGGTCCACGTGCCGGGGCGGGGCGGGCGAGCAGCTCGCGGCGCAGCCGTTCGGCCTCGTCGGTGGTGACGGCGTCGAGGTCGAGGCCCGCGTCCGACCCGCTCTGCCCGGAGCCGACCTTCACCACCGACAGCCCGACGAGCCGGTGCAGCAGCGGTGCGGTCAGGTCGACGGTGCGGATCCGGTCCCGCGGCACCGAGCGGCGCTGCCGGTTCAGCAGGCCGCTGTGCAGCTCGACGCGCTCGTCGGTGATCCGGTAGCGGGTGGTGCGCCAGCGCACGACGCCCACCGCGACCGCGACGACGACCGCCGCCCCCGCGATCCAGACCTGGGTGGAGTTGCCGCTGCCCGCACCGAACAGGACCAGCACGACCAGCGCGGGGGCCAGCCGCAGCAGCGCGGTGGCCGGGCCGACGAGCAGCATCCGGCCCGGCAGCCGTCGCCAGCCGACCTCGTCGGGGGTCGTGCCGGTGCCGTCCGCGGGTGCGACGGGTGCGGGCTCGGTCACGTCGCGTCCCCGCTGTGCCGCCCGGTCGTCTCGGTGAGCCGGCGGGCGAGCTCGGCGGCGGCGTCGGCGTCGAGCCCGGCGATGCGGACCGGGCCGCGGGCCGACGCGGTCGTGACGGTCACCGTCGCCAGGCGCAGCGCCTGCTGCAGCGGGCCGTGCTCGGTGTCGACGGTCTGCACCCGCGGGATCGGCGCGATCCGCCACTCCCGCACCAGCCAGCCCGACCGGGTGTAGACGGCGTCCTCGGTCACCTCCCAGCGGTGCAGCCGGTACCGCAGGCCGGGCACGACGAGCGTCCCGACCAGCAGCCACAGCACCGTCAGCACCACGGTCGCGATCAGCACCCCGTGCCACGGGACCGCGGGCAGCAGGAACCACGCGACGACCTGGCCGGCGAGCAGCACGAGCGGGACCGGCACCGCCGAGAGCCGCCACCACCAGATCGCGCGGGGGTCGACCCGGTTCGCGGGTGGGCGCAACGGGAGCGGCAGCGCGTCGGTCGGGACCCCGGGTCCGGGGTCGCCGGTGCGGGGGCCGGTGGCGGTCATGGTCCCACTCTGCCGAACGGCACCCGGCGGGAGCATCCGAGCACGCCGTCGGAGATCCCACTGTGGCCGAAAGTGGGGGCGTGGCCGACCGAGGGGGCGTGGCCGACCGAGGGTGCCGCCGAGTGGCACACCACGTGCGTCCGGGATCCGGGTCCGGGTACGAGGTGTGCCACTCGGCGGGCGACGACGGTCAGTGGGCCGGTGCGGACAGGTCGTAGACGGTGGTGCCGTCGACGGTCGTCGCGGTGTAGTGCTGCGCGACCCAGGCGGCGATCTCCGCCCCGGTGCCGCCGCGACCACCGCCGGGGCCGCCCCGCTCGCCGCCGCTGACGAAGTACCGGACCTCGCCCTGCGCGACGTACTGCCGGAACTGCTCCAGGGTGGGGGAGGGGTCGCTGCCGGAGAAGCCGCCGATCGCCATGACGGCGGTGTCCCCGCCCGCGGCGAGCATCATCGACGCCGCGCCCTGCGAGCCGATCGTCGCCGCGGCCCAGCGGGCAGGACCCGCGTCCCGCAGCAGCGCGACGACCTGCGCGCTGGTCCGCTCGGATCCCGGGCCGCCGAACATCCCGCCCGGCCCGCCCGCGTCGCCCTGCGGCATTCGGCCCTGACCGGAACCGGCCGGGAACCCGCCGCCGCCGGTCGAGGGGTCGGTACCGGCCGGGAGCCCGCCGTCGCCGGTGGCGGGATCGGCCGGGAACCCGGGGCCGCCGGGAGCCGCCGCGCCGGTCCCGTCGAGGCCCCGGTCCCGGTCGCCCCGCCGGTCGCGGAACCCGCCCGGGCCCCGGTCGCCTCCGGCGACCTCCGGCCCGGCGGTCGGGATGGAGCCCTCGTGCGGGGTCGCCACGGTCTGGACCGCGTAGGCCGCGGGGGCGGCGACCCCGCTCAGGACCGCGACGCCGAGTGCCACGGCGAGCCACCGCCGTCCGCGGGCGGGGACCAGCAGGGCCGCGCCGGCCACGACGCCCGCCACCAGCACCACCCAGCGCAGCCAGGGCAGGAACTGCGGCGACCAGCCGAGCATCACGAACGCCCACACCGCGGTCCCGGCGACGGCGACGGCGAGCACCCCGCGGACCCACCGGACGTCCCGGTGCCCCAGCAGCTCGCGACCGCCGACCGCGACCAGCGCCGCGATCCCGGGCGCCAGCGCGACCGTGTAGTAGGGGTGGACGATCCCCTCCATGAACGACAGCACCAGCACCGTCACCAGCGTCCAGCCGCCCCACACGAGCAGCGAGCCGCGGACGGCGTCGGTGCGCACCGCGCGGCCGCGCAGCACCAGCGCCGCGACGAGCAGCAGCAGCGCGGCCGGGAGCAGCCAGGAGACCTGGGTGCCGAACGACGTCTCGAACATCCGCAGGAACCCGGCCTGACCGCCGAAGCTCCCACCACCCGGACCACCCGGCGGCATGCCGCCACCGGCGGGGGCGCCACCCGGGAACGCACCGGCCGCGGCGTCGCCCACGGTGTCACGGCCGCGGCCGCCCTCGCCGCCGACGATCCGGCCCAGCCCGTTGTAGCCGAAGGCCAGGCCGAGCGGGGTGTCGTCGCCGGACCCGCCGATGTACGGGCGGGCGTCGACCGGCCACAGCGCGACGGCGAGCAGCCACCAGCCGGCGCCGACGACGATCCCGGCACCGCCGACGAGCAGCTGCCACACCCGTCGCCACGGACGGCCGGGCGCGGCCCACAGCCAGGCCAGGGCCAGACCGGGCAGCACCAGGAACGCCTGCAGCGACTTGGTCAGGAACGCGAACCCGAGCACCAGCCCGACCGCGGCGATCCACCGGGTCCGGCCGTCCTCCAGGCCCCGGACCAGCAGGTACGCCGCCGCGACGAGCAGCAGCGTCAGCAGCGCGTCGGGGTTGTCGAAGCGGAACATCAGCGCCGCGACGGGCGTGAGCGCCAGCAGCGCCCCGGCGAGCAGCCCGGCGCCGTGCCCGGACACGCGGCGCACCGCGGCGTACAGCAGCCCGACCGCGGCGACGCCCATCAGCGCCTGCGGAACCAGCAGGCTCCAGGGTGAGAACCCGAAGATCCGTGCGGAGATCTCCATCGGCCACAGCGACGCGGGCGGCTTGTCGACGGTGATCGCGTTCGCCGGGTCGAGGGAGCCGAAGAAGAACGCCGTCCAGTCGTTCGCCCCGGCCTGCACCGCGGCGGCGTAGAAGGAGTTGGCCCAGCCCGAGGCGCCCAGGTTCCACAGGTAGAACGCGCCCGTCGCGACGAGCAGCGCGGCGACCGGGACGGGCCGGGTCCAGCGGCGCGGACCGTCGGACGGGGGCGGGGGAGGGTCGGCCCGGGTGGGGAACCGGTCGAGGGTGCTGGTCATGCGGCGGTCGCCTTCTCGAGCGGTGCGGTGGTGGACCGGGTGCGGAACACCCAGGAGCGGAACAGGACGAAGCGCAGCACCGTCGCGACCAGGTTGGCCCCGACGATCACCGCGGCCTCGACGGCCAGGTGCGCGCCGGGTGCGACGGCGCCGAGCACGGCGAGGGCGCCGGTGGTCAGGACGAGGCCGAGCGCGAACACGATCAGCCCCTGGAACTGGTGGGTGACCGCGCGGTCCCGGCCACGGACCCCGAAGGTGAACCGCCGGTTCAGCGCGGTGTTGGCGACCGCGCAGACCAGCAGCGCGACGACGTTCGCCGCGATCGGCCCGAGCATCCCGCGCAGCGCGAGGAACAGCAGCAGGTTCGCCACCGTCGACGCGACGCCGATCGCGGCGAAGCGGGCCAGCTGGAACGGCATCGCCCGGGGCACCCCGGGCACCTCCGGCGGGGCCAGCGGCGCCCGCCCGAGCTGCGCGCGGACCTCGGCGAGCGGCAGCGCACCCGTCGCCAGTGCCCGGCCGACCCGCCACACGCCCTTCAGGTCCGCGACGGCCGTCGCCACGATGTCCACGCTGGAGTCCGGGTCGTCGACCCAGTCGACGGGCACCTCGTGGATGCGCAGCCCGGACCGCTCGGCCAGCACCAGCAGCTCGGTGTCGAAGAACCAGCCGGTGTCCTCGACCAGCGGCAGCAGCCGTCGCGCCACGTCGGAGCGGATCGCCTTGAACCCGCACTGGGCGTCGGAGAAGCGGGCCGAGAGCGCGCCGCGCAGGATCAGGTTGTAGCTGCGCGAGATGAACTCCCGCTTCGGGCCGCGCACCACCCGCGAGCCGCGACCCAGCCGGGTCCCGATCGCGAGGTCGGAGTGCCCGGACACGAGCGGGGCGACGAGCGGGAGCAGCGCGCCGAGGTCGGTGGACAGGTCGACGTCGCAGTAGGCGAGGACATCGGCGTCGGAGTCCGACCAGACCCGGCGCAGGGCGCGGCCGCGGCCCTTCTGCTCCAGGCGCACCGTGCGGACCTCGGGGATCTCGGCGGCCAGCCGCCCGGCGATCACCGGGGTGGCGTCGGTGCTGGCGTTGTCGGCGACCGTGATCCGGAACGAGTAGGGGAACCCGGAGGTGAGGAACGCGTGCAGGCGCCGCACCGAGGACTCCAGGTCGCGCTCCTCGTCGAAGACGGGGACGACGATGTCGAGCACGGTCCGGCCGCGGTCGGACGGACGCGCCTCGGGACGGCCCGGGTGGGTGCCGGTGGCGGGGCCGGCGACGACTGTGGTCATGGGATCGACGATCGGGTCCTGCGCTGTCGTGGCCGTGTGATCGACCTGTGCGTCGGCTGTGAGCCGGTCGGCCGCCCGCCGGGTCACGACGCGCTCAGGTCGTGGAGGGTGACGCCGTCGACGGTGCGGGCCGGGAACGTCGCCGCGACCCACTCGGCGATGAGGCGCGCGTCGTCGCTGCCGCCGGAGGCGGTGGAGATCATGTCGCTGCCCGCGGAACCGATGAACCAGTGGATCCGGTGCTGCGCCACCATCTGCCGGAACTGCGCGAGCGTCGGGTAGGGGTCGGTGCCGTTGAATCCGCCGACGGCGAGCACCGGTGCCCCCGAGGCGAGCTGGTAGCCCGCCGCCTGCATGGAGCTCACCGTGGCCGCGGCCCAGGTGAAGTCGTCCGCGTCCGCCGCGATCAACCCCGTGACCTGCGACGACGGCGTGGGGGCGCTGAGGATGCCGCCCGGCCCGCCGGCACCGCCCGGCCCCCGGGTGGGTCCGCCACCGGCCCACCGGCCGCCCGGCCCGCCCGCCGTCGCGGCACCCGGTGCGCCCGCGGACCCACCGGTCCCGGCCGAGCCCGCAGCCGCGCCGCCCCCGGCCGCGCCCGGTGCCCCGACGGCCCCACCGGTGACGGTTCCGGCCGGGCCGGATGCGCCACCCGGGGCGCCGGCCCCGGAACCGGCCCACGGCCCGCGCATCCCGCCGGGGCCACCCCGGCCCCCGCCCGGTCCGGACGCGTAGTCCTCCGGCCCGGAGCTCGGGATCGCGCCGGTGTGCGGGGTCGCCGCCGTCCCCAGCGCCCAGGCCGTCGTCCCACCGGCCCCCGCCAGCAGCGCCGCGGTGAGCACCCCGGTGGCCAGCACCCGCGGCATCCGGTGCACCCCGAGCAGGGCGAGCGCCGCGCCGAGCCCGACGACGAGCATCGCCGGGCGCAGCCATCCCAGCCAGGCCGCGGGCAGCAGCGCGTACGCCCACATCGCCGTCGCCGCGACCGCCGCGGCCAGCCACCAGCGGGCGGCCGCGGACGCACGGTCCCGCCACAGCGTCGCCCCGCCGATCCCGACCAGCGCGGCGACCGCCGGGGCCAGCGCGACGGTGTAGTAGCTGTGCACGATCCCGGCCATCAGGCTGAACGTCAGCCCGGTGACCAGCAACCAGCCGCCCCACAGCACGGTCGCCGCACGCAGCGGGTCGGTGCGCGGTGCCCGCCGGGTCCACCACAGCAGGACCCCGAGCAGCACCAGCGCCGCGGGCAGCAGCCAGGACGCCTCCCGGCCCATCTCCGACCCGAACAGCCGCAGCAGCCCGGTCTCGCCCCAGCCACCGGCACGTCCGCCCGCGCCGCCGCCGACGGAGCCGACCTCGTCGCCGGTGAGCCGGCCGAAGCCGTTGTAGCCGAAGACCAGCTCCAGCACGCTGTCGCCCTGGGAGCCGCCGATCCAGGGCCGGTCCGCGGCCGGCCACAGCTCCACGACGAGCACCCACCAGCCCGCCGAGACCAGCAGGGCGGCACCGGCGACGAGCAGCGCCCGGATCCGCGGCCACCAGGCGAGCGGGGCGGCGAGCAGCCACACGGCGGAGAACGCCGGCAGCACCAGGAACGCCTGCAGCATCTTGGTGAGGAAGCCGTAGCCGACCAGGAGGCCGACGAGCACCAGCCACCGGGTGCGGCCCTGCTCGACCGCCCGGGTGAGGGAGTAGGCGGCGCCGGTCAGGACGAGCACGAGCATCGCGTCGGGGTTGTCGAAGCGGAACATCAGCACCGCGACCGGGGTGAGCGCGAGCGCGGCCCCGGCCACCAGCCCGGCCCCCGGCCCGGCGACGCGCCGGACCGCGGCGTGCAGCAGCGCGACCGCGCCGACGCCCATCAGCGCCTGCGGCACCAGCACGCTCCAGCTCGACAGCCCGAACAGCCGCACCGCCAGCCCGATCGGCCACAGCGCCCCCGGCGCCTTGTCGACGGTGATCCCGCCGGCCGCGTCGGAGGCGCCGAAGAACCACGCCGACCAGCTCTGCCCGCCCGCCTGCGCGGCCGCCGCGTAGAACGCGTTGGCCCAGCCCGAGGCCGACAGACCCCACAGGTACAGCGCGGCCGTCGCGGCGAGCAGCACCGCGAGCGGCAGGTGCCGCCACCGGCGGGTCGGCGGCGGGGACGGTGCGGGGGCGGGCCGGGGCCGGGACAGGGTGCTCGTCACCCGGGCGACGCTGCTCCGCCGCGCTGTGCGGAACCGGTGATCGACCTGTGAACCACCTGTGCCGGTCACCCCGGGTCCGTCGATCAGTACCTGAGCGCTGCGAGCCCGGGCCGTGCCAGCCCTCATGTACTGATCGACGCAAGGACGCAGGGACGCCGGGCGGACGCGGGTGGTGCGACGCGGGACGGCGCCGCGGTGCGGGGTGGGGGAGGATCGGCGACGTGCCGGTCCCCGCGTCGACCCCGGAGTCGGTCCTGGCCGGGCCACGGCTGCTGCTGCCCGGCTGGACCCCGGAGGTCGCGGCGGCCGTCGTCGCCGGGACCCGGCGCGGCGACTGGGCGCCGGACTTCCCCGCCGAGGGCGACCGGACGATCGCCCGGCTGCTCGCCCGCGATCCGGCCGGGCCGGGCTGGGGCGAGCTCGGGCACCGGCTGCTCGTCGAACGCGACGGCGGCACGGTCGTCGGCGGCGCGGGCCTGTTCCCCGCCCCCGACGACGGCCCGGCCGCCGTCGAGCTCGGCTACGGCGTGGTGCCGTCCCGGCGCGGCCGCGGCTACGCCGTCGAGGCCGCCCGCCTGCTGCTCGCGCTGGCCCGCTCGGCCGGGGCGTCCCCGCTGGTCGCGGGCGTCGAGCCCGGCAACCCCGCCTCGGAGCGGGTGCTGCAGCGGATCGGGATGCGCCCCACCGGGACCCGCGACGGCGTCGCACGGTTCCGGCTCGACGTAGGGTCGACCACGTGATCAGGCTCGTCGCGCTCGACATCGACGGCACCATCGTCCACGGGCGCAGGCCCCCGAGCCCCGCGGTCCTCGATGCCATCGCGCTCGCCGGGACCCGGGCCGAGGTGATGCTGTGCACCGGCCGGACCGTCGTCGGCGTGGCCGGCGCGCTGGACGCGATCGGGCTGCGCGACGGCGTCACCCTGACCTCCAACGGTGCGGTCGAGATGGAGACCGCGACCCGCCGGGTGCTGGCGATGGAGCGGCTCGCCCCCGAGGCCGTGACCGCGGCCCTCGACGCGATGACCGAGCTGTTCCCGGGGGCGGTGTTCGCCTGCGAGCACGTCGGGGTCGGGCAGCGGGTCAGCGCCCCGTTCCCGGACGGCGTGCTCGCCGGCACCGTGACCGAGGTCGGCCGCGCCGGTCTGCTCGACGAGCCGACGCCCAAGCTCGTCATGTACTGGCCGGGGCGCGACCCGGACGAGACCGCCGCCCGCGCGGCCCGGCTGCACGTTCCCGGCACCGAGCCGACCCTGGACCACGAGCTGCCGTGGGTGACGCTGGTGCCGGCCGGGGTGTCCAAGGCGTCCGGGCTCGCGCGGGTCGCGGCCCGGCTCGGCGTCGACCGCTCCGAGGTCCTCGCCGTCGGCGACGGCGACAACGACCGCGCGATGCTGCGCTGGGCGGGCCGCGGGATCGCGATGGGTCAGGCCCCGCCGCAGGTGCACGCCGACGCCGACGAGTCCACCGGCACCGTCGCGCAGGACGGCCTGGCCCGCGCCCTGGAGCGCGTGTTCGGCTAGTGCTCGACGGGGGTGCCGGCGACCAGCGGCGTCGCCGCCTCGAGGGCCGCCCCGCACGACGGCGGCCGCGGCGGCAGCGACGTGTCGAGGACCACCGGCACGGTCCAGACGCGGCCGTCGCGGGACCGGACCGTGACGTCCCCAGGACCGTCGACGGCGTCGACGAGCAGTGCTGCGGCGTCGCCGATGCCGGTGTGCTCGCGCACGGCGAGCTCGGCGAGCTGGCGGACCGGGTCCAGCCCGGTGTGCCCGCGGCAGCCCCACGGGTCGACGCCGCCCCCGGCCGCGGCCTTCAGCGCGGCCAGCGCACCGCCGGTGTCGAGGCGGCCGTAGGCGTAGCCGGTGGGCAGCACCAGCGCGGTCGGTGCGAACCGGTGCCCGCCCAGGTGGGTGCACTCCCAGACGTCGGCGCCCTCGGCGGCCAGTTCCCCGGCGAGCGCGCGGCCCCGGACGGCGCAGCAGACGTCACGCCTGCCGTGCGCACACACCAGCATCACCGGATCGGTGACCGGGGTGCCCGCGCCCGGGTCGAGGTCGATGCGGGCGAGGTCGTCGGTGCCGCGCACGGTGCGCGACCACGCCCGCGAGCCGCCCGGGGCGAGGTCGGCGACGTAGACGGTGCGGTCGCCGTCGGCGTCGCAGCGGCCCTCGCGGCCGGGGCGGCGGATCAGCAGGAGGACGACGTCGTCGGCGCGGAGCCGGTCGGACAGCGCGGTGACCGCCGGGTCCGGATGATCGGCGACCTTCCGCGGCCACGCCCCGATGTGCTCGACGGCGACGACGCGGCGCACGTGCGGCGCGGTGCCGGTCATCGGCTCGCCGACGGCCTCGCTCAGCCCGGCACAGCCCCCGGCGGGCGCCCCGGCGGGGGGACCGCCGAGTGCGCCACGTGCCGCGGTGACCGTCATCGGGCCATCTTAGGGAAGGTTTCCCTGACTTCAACCCGGGACGCCCGGTCGGGTCACTCCCGGCCGGGGAGCTCCGTGCGCAGGACCTTGCCGGTCTGGTTGCGCGGCAGCTCGTCCAGGAAGTGCACGTCCCGTGGGGCGGCGAACTTCTCGAGGTCGGACTTCACCCGGCTGCGGATCGCGTCCGCGGTGACGTCGGCTCCCGGCTCGAGCACCACCCAGGCGGCGAAGCGCTGGCCGTACTCGTCGTCGTCCACCCCGAGCACACAGGCCTCGCGCACCCCGTCCATCCCCGAGACGAGCTCCTCGACCGGGCCCGGGTGCAGGTTCTCCCCGCCCGAGACGATCATGTCGTCGGCCCGGCCGGTGAGGAACAGCCGTCCCTGCTCGTCGAGGTGTCCGACGTCGCCGGTCCCGAGCAGCCCGTCGCGCTCCTCCAGGCCGTCCTCGCCGCCGGTGTAGCCCTCGAACGGCAGGTCGTTGCCCACGAACACCCGGCCGTCGACGCCTGCCGCGGCGGGCCGGTCGTCGTCGTCGAGGATGACCAGGGTGGTCCCGGCCGGGGCGCGGCCCGCGGTGCCGGGGGCGTCGCGCAGGTCCTCCGGTCCGGCGATCGAGACCCAGGAGACCTCGGTGGAGCCGTAGAGGTTGTAGAGGCAGTCGCCGAAGCGGTCCATGAACCGGTTGGCCTGCCCGCCGGGCAGCGCCGACCCGGAGACGGCCACGATCCGCGGGCCCTCGTCGTCGCCCCAGCCCTCGGCCTCGGACTCCAGGACGCGCTGGAGCATCACCGGCACCGCGAACACCGTCGTGCACCGGCGCTCGCGCACGGCGTCGAGGAACCCCTCGGGGGTGAACCTGCGGCGCAGTACGACGGTCGCGCCGTGCAGCGAGGCGAGCAGCAGCCCCGCGTTGCCCCAGGTGTGGAACAGCGGCGCGGCGATGTGCGTCGGCTCACCGGCGCGCAGCGGGATCGCCGACAGGATCGACGCCGCCGGGGCGAGGGTCGACGGGTGCGGCCGCTTGGCGCCCTTCGGCGTCCCGGTGGTGCCGGAGGTCAGCACGATCTGCTTGGACGGCTCCGGCTTGAACGGCAGCTCGCCCGGCCCGCCGCGCTCGACCATCGCCTCGAGGTCGTCGAGCGCGCGGTCGCCCGCGGGGCGCGGCCCGTCCGGGGTGCGGGTCAGCACGACGCGCGGCCCGTCCGGGACGATGTCGAGGAAGTCCGGGTCGGCGACGAGGGTGTGCAGCTGCTGCTGCTCCTGCACCCCGCGCAGCTGCTCGGCCGAGAGCCCGGTGTTCACCAGCACGACGTCGGCGCCCGCCTTGCCCGCCGCGACCATCGCCTCGATCGGCGCGCGGGCGTTGCGGCACAGCACGCCGACCGGGGCGCCCGGCCCGGCACCGGAGTCGAGCAGCGCCAGCGCGAGGCTGTCGGTGCGGGCCTCCAGCTCGGCGTAGGTGGTGACCCCGTCGTCGTCGACGACGGCGAGCCGGTACGGGTGGCGGGCCGCTCCGACGGCGAACGCGGCGGTGATGCTGTTGCCGTAGCGCACCAGGGCCCGGCCCATCCCGTACAGCTTCCCGGGGCCGAGCGGGCGGACGACACCCGAGCGGGTCAGGGCCACGGCGGCGCGGGCGGTGCCGCTGCCCAGCTCGTACGCGGTACGGGCGGTGCCGGAGAGGTTCTGGAGCAGCGGGGAGCCAGCCATGCGGCGCAGTCTGTCAGGGCCACCCGTCGGGTCGCCGGGTCCGGTGCGGTGATCTGTGTCAGAGGTCACTGATTATGTCCGTCATGTTTCGTAGGGTGAAGACGATGTGTCTGTCGGCGACCCACAGGTCGCCGCACTCTCCACCACACACCGTCGGGGATCCTGATGCGCCTCTACCTGCCCACACGCACGTCCGCTTCCGGCCGCACCCTGGTCCGCGCGGGACGTCCGACCAAGTCGATGCCCGGGTTCGGCGGCCTCGCCGGCGTCTGCCGCTGCGGTGCGGCCCGGCCCGCCGACGCGCGCGCCCTGCCGTGGCGCGACTGTCCGTCCTGCACGCCGCAGCGGGCCCGCGCCGGGCGCTGAACGCCCCGGCCTCGTAGGTTCCCGGGTCGGCGGGCACCGGGTCCGCCGACCGCGGAGGCCCCATGAGTACGCCCACCCCCGAGATGCGGCTGCGCGCCCTCGAGCGCGAGGACCTGCCGTTCGTCCACGGGCTGTCGAACGACTCCGGGATCATGTCGTACTGGTTCGAGGAGCCCTACGAGTCGCTCGTCGAGCTGCAGGAGATCTTCGCCCGGCACGTGCACGACAACCGCGAGCGGCGGTTCATCATCGACTGCGCGGGCGAGCGCGCCGGCCTGGTCGAGCTGGTGGAGATCGACTACATCCACCGCAACGCGGAGTTCCAGATCATCGTCGCCCCCGCCTTCCAGGGCCGGGGTCTGGCCGCCCGCGCCACCGCCGCGGCCCTCGACTACGCCTTCGGCGTGCTGAACCTGCACAAGGTGTACCTCGTCGTCGACGTCGACAACGCCCGTGCCGTGCGCGCCTACGAACGCACCGGTTTCGTCGTCGAGGGCGAGCTGCGCGAGGAGTACTTCGCCAGCGGCCGCTACCACGACGCGTACCGGATGGCGGTGCTGCAGCGCGAGCACCTCGGGCGCACCGTCGACGGACCGCGCTGACCGGACCGGGCCGGCCGGCAGGGAGGGGGACCCGTCGGCCGGCCCGGCGTGCACCGGTCGCGGGCATGCGACCGGGGTCGGGCGCGTCGACCGTGATGACGACGACACCCATGAACAGTACTATCCCGCCACGTACTCGTGTCAACGTTCCGCTACGCTGCGCCCATGACCAGCAGGAACCGGGTGTGGATCGGTGTCTGTTCGATGTCGCGGTGCGGATCGGGCAACCGATGACATCGTTGATCGTCGGGTGAGCGCCCGCGACCGTCGTCGCCGCGGGTCACGGGGTGGTTGCGGCCCGCCCGTCGTCGCCGTGCGCGCCCGGCTGCCCCGGGTAGGATCAGCGCCGATGTCCGGAACGCCGACGGCCGGGGACGAGTTCCCGATCGACACGCTCGCCGCGCGTGCCGGCATGACCGTCCGCAACGTGCGCGCCCACCTGTCCCGCGGGCTGCTGCAGCCGGGGGAGATGCGCGGGCGCACCGCCTGGTACGGCCCCGTCCACCTGGCCCGGCTGGAGCTGATCGCCGGCCTGCAGCGGCGCGGGTTCTCGCTCGCCGCGATCGGCGTGCTGATCAACCAGACCCCCTCCGGCAGCGCCGAGGAGGCGCTGCGCCTCTACCGCGGCATGCTCGCCCCGTGGCAGCCGGAGGAGCCGGTCGAGCTCGCCGAGGAGGACCTGGCCGAGTGGGCCGGCGCCCGGACGTCCCCGGAGTTCGTCGGGCAGCTGGTCGCCTCCGGGATGATCGAGCGCACCGGCCCGGGGCGTCTGCGTGTGCTCAACCCGTCGATGGTCCGCTCCGGGGCGCACGCCGTCGCCCTCGGTCTGGCCCCGGAGGCGGTGCAGCAGGTCGGCGGCGAGCTGCTGACCCGCACCCGTGAGATCGCCGAGATCTTCGTCGAGCTGTTCCGGGAGCAGGTCTGGGCGGCGCACGTCGCGGCCGGGCTGCCCCGCAGCGGCGTCGCGGACCTGCGCACGGCGGTCGAGGCCCTGCAGCCGGTCGCCACCCAGTCGCTGCTCGGCGCCTTCCGCCAGACGATGCAGCAGGCGATGGACGACTTCATCCGCCGGCTGTCCACCGACCTCGCCCCGGCCGACCCGCCCGTCGACCCCGGGGCCGCGGAGCCGTACTCAGACCGGTAGGTCGACGGTGAACACCGTCCGGCCGGGGTTGCTGTCGACCCCGACCGTCCCGTCGTGGGCGGCGACGACCGCGGCCACGATCGCCAGGCCCAGCCCGGTGCTGGGGGTGTCGTTCCCGGCGCGGGTGCGTCCCTCCGCGCCGCGGGCGAACCGCTCGAACACCCGCGGCAGCACGTCCGGGGCGATGCCGGGGCCGTCGTCGGCGACCCGCAACCGGACCCGGCCGGGGACGGGCCGGTCGAGGGAGACGGTGACCGTCGTGCCGGGCGGGGTGTGGGTGCGGGCGTTCGCGAGCAGGTTGGTGACCACCTGGGCGAGCCGGTGGGCGTCACCGGTGACCGTGACCGGCTCGTCGGGCAGCTGCGGGAACCAGCGGTGGTCGCGGCCCGCCACGTGGGCGTCCCCGACGGCGTCGAGGACCAGCCGGGTGAGGTCCACCTCGGCGCGCTCCAGCGGGCGGCCCGCGTCGAGCCGGGCGAGCAGCAGCAGGTCCTCGACCAGGGTGGACATGCGTTCTGCCTGCGAGCTGATCCGGGCCAGTGCGTGCGTGGTCCGCTCCGGGACCGGGTCGCGCTCGCGGCGCGACAGCTCGGCGTAGCCGCGGATCGCCGTCAGCGGGGTGCGCAGCTCGTGGCTGGCGTCGGCGACGAAGCGCCGCAGCCGGGTCTCGGACTCCTGGCGGGCGGCCAGCGCGCCCTCGACGTTGTCGAGCATGTGGTTGAGCGCGGTGCCGACCTGGCCGACCTCGGTGCGGGGGTCGGGGTCGGGGACGCGGGCGGCGAGGTGGACCTCGCCCCGGTCCAGCGGCAGGTCCCCGACCTGCGCGGCGACGCCGGCGACGCGTTCGAGCGGGCGCAGCTCACGGCGCACCAGCACGGCCGCCGCGATGCCCGCGAGCACCACCGCCCCGCCCAGCACGACGAGCTCGGTGACGACGAGCCTGGTCACGGTGGCGCCGGCGTTGTCCGGCTGCGCGATCAGGTAGGTCGTCGTCCCCTCGGTCCAGCCGACCGCCCGGTAGTCGCCCAGGGACAGGGTGACGTCGTGCGGTGCCGTGTCGGCGGGCACGGACCGGAGCGCGCCGAGGTCGTCGCCGGACACCGCGGTGCTGGTGCCGCCGCGCTGGGCGAGCCGGGCCACGACGACACGGCCGTCGTCGAACACCGCGCCGATCGCGTTCGCGCTCGGGCCGGGACCGAGGAACACCCCGTCGGGTGGGCCGGGGCGCCGGCCGCCGTCCCCGGCCGGGGCGCCGGTCCCGTCGCCGTCGTCCTGGGTCAGCCGCCCGGGGGCGCGCCCGGTCTGCTGGGCGACGAAGCCCTCCAGGGAGAACGACAGCTCGTGGTCCTGCCGGGTGGACAGGTAGCGGTCGAGCGAGAGCGTCGTCGCGACGCCGATCGCCACGCAGGCCACCGTGAACAGCAGCAGCACCGTGACGACCAGCCGGGCCCGCAGCGAGCGGACCCGGCCGGAGACGCGGGTGACGACCACCGGGTCACTCCGCCGCGGGACGCAGCACGTAGCCGGCGCCGCGCACCGTGTGGATCATCGGCCGGCGCCCGGCGTCGATCTTCTTGCGCAGGTAGGAGACGTAGAGCTCGACCACGTTGGACTGGCCGCCGAAGTCGTAGTTCCACACCCGGTCGAGGATCTGGGCCTTCGACAGCACCCGGCGCGGGTTGCGCATGAGGTAGCGCAGCAGCTCGAACTCGGTCGCGGTCAGCTCCACCGGGTCGCCGGCGCGCGACACCTCGTGCGCGTCCTCGTCGAGCACCAGGTCGCCGACGACCAGCTCCGAGGAGCGCTGGGCGGCGGCCATCCCGGCGCGGCGCAGCAGCCCGCGCAGCCGCGCGACCAGCTCCTCCAGCGAGAACGGCTTGGTGACGTAGTCGTCGCCGCCCGCGGTGAGGCCCGCGACCCGGTCCTCGACGGCGTCCCGCGCGGTCAGGAACAGCACCGGCACCTCGGGGGTGTCGGCGCGGACCCGGCGCAGCACCTCGAAGCCGTCGAAGTCGGGCAGCATCACGTCCAGCACGATCGCGTCCGGGCGGAACTCGCGGGCGTGGCGCACCGCGGACATGCCGTCGGCGGCGGCGCGGACCTCCCAGCCCTCGTAGCGCAGGGCCATCGACAGCAGGTCCGACAGCGTCGACTCGTCGTCCACCACGAGCACCCGGATCGGGCCGCCGTCGGCGCGGCGCAGCGGGTCGGCGTCCCGGTCCATCACCTCGGTCATGCTAGGAGCACACCGCACGAACCTGTGCGACGGCTGTGCGCCGGCTGTCGGTTCACCGGGCGCGCCAGTACCCCGTGGCGTAGACGGCGCGCCGGTCGAACCCCCGCTCGCCGAGCAGGTGCGCGCGCAGCTCCTTGACCGCGGCGGACTCCCCGGACAGCCACGCCTGGCCGCGCCCGCCCGGCAGCTGCGCGGCCCGCACCGCCGCGACCAGCGGCTCGCCCGCCGGGGCGTCGCCCCGGTGCACCCAGGTGACGGCGGCGTCGCCGGGCAGGGTCTGCTCCTCGCCGGCGTCGGCGACCTCGGCGACGACCCGGACCGGCACCCCGGGGGCGGCCTCGGCGAGGGTCTCGCAGACGGTCGCGATGGCGGGCAGCGCGGACTCGTCGCCGATCACGAGGTGGTGCGCGGCGGCCGGGTCCGGCTCCCAGCGCCCGCCGGGCTCGGACACCCCGACCCAGTCCCCGGGGGCGGCCGACACGGCCCAGGCGGCGGCCGGGCCGTGCCCGGCGTGCACGACGAAGTCGACGTCGAGCTCACCGTGGCCGCCGGCGTCGGGGGCGAAGCGGCGCACCGTGTAGGTGCGGATCGCCGGGCGGGCCTCCCCGGCGGGCCAGACCGGTCCGCCGGTCGAGGCGCGCGGGACGGCGGGCCGTTCCTGGCCCTCGACCGGGAAGAACATCTTGATCCGGCGGTCCGGGCCGTGCCCGGGGAACCCGGCCAGCTCCTCGCCGGTCAGGGTCACCCGGACCATGCCGGGGGTGACCCGCTCGGTGCGGGCCACCTGCAGCAGGCGTGGTGCGGTCGTGCTCATGGCCGGGAATTGTCCCGGACGCGCACTCAGGCCCGGTGGCCGAGGCCCGCCAGGCCGGTCCAGACCAGGTCCATCAGGTACTCGGTGGCCTGCTCGGCGGTGACCGACTCGTCCTGGCCGCGCCAGACGGCGAGCCGCTCGCAGGCCCCGACGATCACCTGCGCCCAGCCGGTCAGCCGGGCCGGTTCGGTGCCGGGGACCTGCGCGGCCAGCAGGGCGGCGGTGAAGTCGGTCTGCTGGGCGCGGATCTCCTCCAGCGCGGTGTCGGTGACCCCGGCCTCGGAGCAGAACAGCTGCCAGGCGGGCGCCCGCCGGTCGAGGTAGCGGAAGAAGGCCAGCGTCCCGCCCCGCAGCATCGCCTCCGGCGACTCCGCGGCCCCCGCCGCCTGTGCGACGACGTCGAGCAGCTCGGACCGGGCCCGCGCGATCGCGGCCAGCAGCAGGCCCTCCTTGGACCCGAAGTGGGTGTAGAGCACCGGCTTGGTGACCCCGACCCGCTCCGCGACCTGCTCCATCGAGACCTCGGCGTAGCCCCGCTCGCCGAAGACGGCGACGGCCGCGTCGACGATCTGACGCTCCCGCTCCGCCCTGGGCACGCGGCGGCGGGGGCCGGGTACGGTCTGCGCGGTCACGTCGGAGACTTTACCCGCAGTAAGTTACTGGCGGTAGGAAGCGAGCGGGAATGGACGTCTACTCCCTGCCGATGACCACCCGGTTCCGCGGGATCACCGTGCGCGAGGGCCTCCTGCTGCCCGGCCCGGCCGGCTGGGGGGAGTTCTGCCCCTTCCCCGAGTACGACGACCGCGAGGCCGTCGCGTGGCTGGCCGCGGCCCGCGAGGCGGCCGAGGTGGGCTGGCCGGAGCCGGTGCGCGACCGCGTGCCGGTCAACTGCACCGTGCCCGCCGTCGGCCCCGAGCACGCGCAGCGGATCGTGCGCGCCTCCGGCTGCACCACCGCGAAGGTCAAGGTCGCCGACGCCGGTGCCCCGTTGTCCGGGGACGTCGAGCGCGTCGCCGCCGTCCGCGACGCGCTCGGCCCCACCGGGCTGGTCCGGGTGGACGCCAACGCCGCCTGGGACGTCGACACGGCCGTCGTCGCGATCGGCGAGCTGGACCGGGCCGCCGGGGGACTGGAGTACGTCGAGCAGCCCTGCTGGGAGGTCGAGGACCTCGCCGCCGTCCGCCGGAAGGTGGACGTGCCGATCGCCGCCGACGAGTCGATCCGCCGCGCCGAGGACCCGATGCGGGTGGTGCGGGCCGGGGCGGCCGACGTCGTCGTGCTCAAGGTGTCGCCGCTGGGCGGGGTGCGCCGGTCCCTGCGGATCGCCGAGGAGGTCGGGCTGCCGGTCGTCGTGTCCTCGGCGGTGGAGTCGAGCGTCGGGCTCGCCGCCGGACTCGCGCTCGCCGGGGCGCTGCCGGAGCTGCACCACGCCTGCGGGCTCGGGACGGTCTCCCTGCTGGCCGCCGACGTCGTCGCCGAGCCGCTCGCCCCGCAGGGGGGCTTCCTGCCCGTGCCGCGGGTCGCGCCCGAGCCGGTGCACCGGGCCGCGGTCGCCGCCGCCCCGGACCGCGCCGCCTGGTGGCGCGACCGGCACGACCGCGTCGCCGCCCTGCTCGACGCGGCCACCGGCGCCGGCCGGGTCAGTACTGGTTGACCCGCCCGTCGCGGCGCAGCGCCGCGTCGATCGCCCGCGCCGGACCGGGCACCCGGTACTGGCCCTTCACCAGCTTCCCGGCGCTGGGCACCGCGCCCGTGCCCGGCCAGGTCGCCGTGTCCCACAGCGCCGAGCGCAGGAACGCCTTCGCGCAGTGCAGGAACAGCTCGTCGATCTCGACGACGATCGCCACCTCGGGCGTCGAGCCCTTCACGGTGAGCCGGTCGGCGAAGTCCGGCCGGTACACGATCCGGGCCCGCCCGTTGATCCGCACGGTGTCGTTCGACCCCGGCACGACGACGATCATCCCGACCCGGGGGTCGTGCAGGATGTTGCGCATCGAGTCGAGCCTGCGGTTCCCCTTGCGGTCGGCGAAGGCGATCGTGTGCTCGTCGAGGACCAGCAGACAGCCCGCCGGGTCGCCCCGGGGCGAGACGTCGACGCCGTCCGGCCCGGTCGTCGCCAGCAGGAAGAACGGCGCCGCGGCCAGGAACTCCGCGGTCACCGGGTCGACCCGGTCGCGCGCCTTGTCCCGGATGAACGCGGGCACCTCGCCGATGATCTCCCGGAGCCTGGCCTCGTCGGTCACGTGTTCCATCGCATCCCCCTCGTTGTTAGGTCACCCTAACCGTGGACGTGCTGCCGGGGCGACCCCCGCCTAGGGTCCCGGTGTGGGCGTGATCGTGATCGGGGCCGGCATCGCCGGGGTGACCTGCGCCGCGGAGCTGGCCGCCCGCGGCGTGGACGTGACGGTGTACGAGCGGGCCCGCGGAGCCGGGGGACGGCTCGCGGTGCACCGCCACGACGGCCGTCCCGCCGACATCGGTGCCGCCTACTTCACCGTCTCCGACGACCGGTTCGACGCCCGCGTCCGCCGCTGGCGCGACGACGGCCTGGTCCGCGGGTGGACCGACACCCTCGCGGTGTTCGACGGCACCGGCCGGGGCGCGGACAATCCGGGCCCGCTGCGGTTCGCGGCGCCGGCCGGGCTGCGGTCGCTGGTCAACGACACCGCCCGTGACCTCGTCGTCCGCACCGGCCGCACCGTCGAGCGGGTCCGCCCCGGCCCGGACGGCCCGACCGTCGACGGCGAGCGCGCCGACGCCGTCGTGCTGGCGATGCCCGACCCGCAGGCCGCCCGGCTGCTCGACCCGGACAGCCCCGCGGGCGCCGCGGTCGCCGGGCGGGAGTGGAACCCGGTGCTCGCCCTGACCGCCGGGTTCGCCGCGCGGGACTGGCCGCGGCTGCCCGCGGCGTTCGTCAACGACCACCCCGTCCTGTCCCTCGTCGCCGACGACGGCGACCGCCGCGGCGACGACGCCCCGGTGCTCGTCGCGCACTCCACCGGCGACCTCGCCCGCGCCCACGACGCCGACCCCGCCGGCGCGGTGCCCGCGATGACCGCCGCCGTCCGGGAGCTGCTGGGCATCACCGCGGAGCCGGACTGGACGCACGTGCACCGCTGGCGCTTCGCCGCCCCCGCCGGTACGCGGGAGCAGGCCTTCCACCTCGACGACGACGGCGTCGCCCTGGCCGGGGACGGCTGGGGCCGGTCCCGGGTGCAGACGGCGTGGCTGTCCGGGCTGGAGCTGGCCGGGGAGCTCGCGGGACGCCTGGGTCGCTGATCCCTGGCCGCGTCGGCGTCGGCGACCTACCGTCGTGGGCATGCCCGACCGCGCCACCGCTGCCGCCCCCGTCGTCGTCGAACCGGAGGGGCGGCCGTTCGGCGGGTCCACCGCGCCCGCGGAGCTCGACGCCTCCGGCCCGGACGCCGCCGGGCGCGCGGTGCTCGCCGAGCTGGCCGCCGCCCTCGACGCCGACCGGGTCCTCACCGACCCCGACGTCGTGCGCCCCTACGTCCACGACGAGGCCGAGTGGGCCGAGTACGGAACGCCGCTCTGCGTGGTGCGGGCACGGACCACCGCCGACGTCGCCGCGACCGTGCGGGCCTGTGCGGCCCACCGGGTCCCGGTCGTCGCGCGGGGTGCGGGCACCGGGCTGTCCGGCGGGGCGAACGCGGTCGACGGCTGTGTCCTGATCAGCCTGGAACGGATGACTGCGATCCGCGAGATCTCGGCGGGGGAGAGGCTCGCCGTCGTCGAACCGGGGGTGGTCAACGACGACCTGCGGGCCGCCTGCGCGGAGCAGGGCCTCTGGTACCCGCCGGACCCGGCGTCGGCGCCCTGGTCGACGATCGGCGGCAACGTCGCGACCAACGCGGGCGGGCTGTGCTGCGTCAAGTACGGCGTCACCCGCGACTACGTGCTCGCCCTCGAGGTCGTCACCGCCACCGGTGAGGTCGTGCGGGTCGGGCGGCGCACCGCGAAGGGTGTCGTCGGCTACGACCTCGCCGGGCTGATGGTCGGCTCGGAGGGGACGCTCGGGATCATCACCGAGGTCACCGTGAAGCTGCGCCCGGCCCGCCCGGCCGCGCCGCGCACCGTCGTCGGGTTCTTCGACTCCCTCGCCGACTGCGGGGCCGCGGTCGCCGCCGTCACCGAGCAGGGGCTGCAGCCCGCGGTCTTCGAGCTGGTCGACCGGGAGTGCCTGGCCGCGGTCAACGCGTGGCGCAACGCGGGCCTGCCGACCGGTGCCGCGGCGCTGCTCATCGCCCAGACCGACCTGCCCGAGCCCGCCGCACAGGCCGAGGCCGAGGCGATCCTGGCCGCGTTCACCGCGCACGGGGCGACCGAGGCGATGGCCTCGACCGACGAGACCGAGTCCGAGGCGCTGTTCGCCGCCCGCCGGATGGCCTACCCGGCGCTGGAGCAGCTCGGGATGGGGATGCTGACCGAGGACGTCTGCGTCCCCCGGCCGCGGATGGCCGAGATGCTCGCCCGGATCGAGGACATCGGCCGTCGCCGCGGGGTCCGGATCGCGACCGTCGCGCACGCCGGCGACGGGAACCTGCACCCGCTGATGCTCACCCCGCACGACGACCCGGACGCCCGGGACCGCACCCGCGCCGCGTTCGACGAGATCATCGGCGCGGCCGTCGAGCTGGGCGGGACGGTCACCGGCGAGCACGGCGTCGGCCTGCTCAAGCGCGACGGGATGGAGCGCGAGCTCGGCCCGGAGGTGCTCGCCCTGCAGCGGGCGGTGAAGGCGGCCCTGGACCCGGACGGCATCCTGAACCCGGGCAAGGCCGTCTGAACCGGCCGTATCGCCCGGATGGCCGCGCGTGATCGTCCCCGCGCCGGGGAACCCCGGAGGATGAGTACGACCGACCCGGCCCTGGTCCCGTCCGCGCTCGCCCTGACCTACCGGGGTCCGGCGCACACCGGCGCGCCGCGGCTGTCCGGCGTGGACGGCGTGCACGAGGTGGTGCCGGTGGTGGCGGCCGAGGTCCGCGAGGTCGAACGCCTCGACACCGCCGACCTGCGGCTGTTCTCCGCGGGCATCGAGCTCGTCGTCGAGCACGTGGTGCCCGACCGGGCCTCGGTGGTGGCGCCCGGCTCGGCCTGGGTGCTGCGGCTGCCCGACGCCGGCCCCGACGACGACCTGCGCGTCCCGCTGTCCGGCAGCGAGGTCGAGGGCGTCGCCGACCGGTCGGTCCCGGACGGCATCGACGCGCTCGTCCGCCGGGTCCGCGGCGACGCGCCGCTGGTGCCGGTGGGCCGGGTGCACGTCACCCGCACCGTCAGCAGGATGCGCGACGACGCCGGGCGCGACCTGGCCACCCTGACCCGCGAGCAGGTCGACGTCGCGACGCTGGGCGGGTCCGCGACCGTCGAGAGCTGGACCGAGGCCGTCGTCGAACCGGGGACGGCCGGGACCGCCCTGCTGCAGCAGCTCGACGACGCCCTGCGCACCACCGGCCTCGTCCGTGCCCCGCGCGGCGGGTACGCCCGGCTGACCGCGCTGCTGGCCGAGGCGGCGCCCGTCGACCCGCCGCGGCGGACCGGGCGCAGGGGCAGCGCCGGTGCGCTGCTGCTGCGCTACCTCGGGGACCAGGTCGACGCGCTCGCCGCGCGCGAGCAGGACCTGCGCGCCGACCGCCCGGACGCGGTGCACCAGATGCGCATCGCCGCCCGCCGGATGCGCAGCGCGCTGCGCACCTACGCGGGGCTCCTGGAGGGCCCGCGGGCCGCGCACGTGGTCGCCGAGCTGCGCTGGCTGGGCCGGGCGCTGGCCGGTGAGCGCGACGCCGAGGTCCAGGAGGAGCGCCTGAACGCCCGGCTGACCGCACTGGAGCCGGAGCTGCTGCTGGGACCGGTGCGGGCCGCCGTCACCCGGCACTTCGCCCGCACCCGCGCCGAGACCGGGGCGGCGGTGCTCGACGTCGTCGACGGGGAGCGCTACGCCGCGCTGCAGGGCGCGCTGCGCCGGCTGCTCGCGGACCCGCCGCTGTCGCGCCGGGCCCGCAAGCCCGCGATCACCGTCCTCCCCGCGATGGTGGGCCGCACGGCCCGCAAGCTGGAGCGGCGGATGGAACGTGCGCTGGCCGACCTCGACGCCGGTCAGGTCGCCCCCGACTCGCTGCACGACGCCCGCAAGACCGGCAAGCAGCTCCGCTACGCCACCGAGGTCGCCCGGCCCAGTGTGGGGAAGGACGCGCGGGCGTTCGCGAAGCGGCTCAAGAAGGTCTCCGACGTGCTCGGCGAGCACCAGGACGCCGTCGTCTCCCGGGAGACCCTGCGGACCCTCGGGGCCCGCGCCGGCGCCGAGCGGGACAACGGGTTCACCTTCGGTGTGCTGCACGGCCGGGACACCGCGACGATGCTCGACCTGGAGCGCAGGCTGCCCACGGTGTGGGAGACGGCGTGGACGCGGCGCGCCCGCCGGTGGATGCGCCGCTAGCCTGCGCGGGGTGAGAGACGCCGTCGCCGACCTCCGCCGGATCGCGTTCCTCCTCGAACGCGCCCAGGAGTCGACCTACCGGGTGCGCGCGTTCCGGACCGCGGCCGCCGCGCTGCGCGGTCGCGACGCCGAGGAGCTGGCCCGGCTGCACGCCTCGGGCGGCCTCACGGACCTGAAGGGCGTCGGCGAGGTGACCGCGCGCTGCGTGGGGGAGTCTGTCGCCGGGGAGGAACCGGTCTACCTGCGACGGCTGGAGGACGCCGTCGCCCGCGCCGACGCCACCGGGGTGCCCCTGGCCGAGGCGGCGCTGCGGCTGCGCGAGGGCCTGCGCGGGGACTGCCACAGCCACACCGACGCCTCCGACGGCGGCTCCCCGCTCGCCGAGATGGCCGAGACCGCGATCGGGCTGGGCCACGACTACCTCGTCGTCACCGACCACTCACCGCGCCTGACCGTCGCGAACGGGCTGTCCGCGGACCGGCTGCGCCGCCAGGTCGAGCAGATCGCGCAGCTCAACGAGCGGATCACCGCGTCCGGGTCGGACTTCCGGGTGCTCACCGGCATCGAGGTGGACATCCTCGACGACGGCGCCCTCGACCAGTCCGAGGACCTGCTCGCCTCGCTCGACGTGGTGGTGGCCAGCGTGCACTCGAAGCTGCGGATGCCCCGCGACGAGATGACCGAGCGGATGCTCACCGCCGTCGCGAACCCGCACGTCGACGTGCTCGGGCACTGCACGGGCCGGATGGTCACCGGCCGCCGCACGCGCCCCGAGTCCGAGTTCGACGCCGACGCCGTCTTCGCCGCCTGCGCGGAACACGGCGTCGCCGTGGAGATCAACGCCCGGCCCGAGCGCCTCGACCCGCCCAAGCGGCTGCTGCGTCTGGCAGTCGAGGCCGGGTGCGAGTTCACGATCGACACCGACGCGCACGCCCCCGGGCAGCTCGACTGGCTCGACCACGGCTGCGCCCGCGCCGTCGCCTGCGGGGTGGACCCGGAGCGGATCCGCAACACCCGCGACCTCGCGGGCCTGCTGCGCCGCTGACCTCCTGTGCCGGCGGGCGCCCGGCTCAGCGCAGCTCGAAGTCGGCGAAATCGAACCCGGGTGAGACGACGCAGCTGACCAGGACCGCCCCCGGCCCCGCCGGCTCCGCCCGCTGCCACACCCCGGCCGGGACCTCCTGCTGCGGGCCGGCCGGCCCGAGGCGCAACCGGGCGCCGGGGACGGGGTCCGGCCCGTCACCACCGAGGACCAGGTCCGCCTCGGGACCCGAGTGCCGGCACCACAGCTCGGTGGACCGGACGCGGTGCCACCGGCCGGGGGCGTCGAAGAGGTAGAGGATCGCCGTCGCCGAGGGGCGTGGACCGTACGGGGTCGCGACGACGACCGGTGAGGTCCAGGTCCGCCGGTACCAGCCACCCTCCGGGTGCGGGGCGAGGTCCAGCGCGACGGCGAGGTCGGGGCGAGCCACGCCGCCACTGTGGCAGGCGGACGCGCGGTCCGTCCCCGGTCCCCACCCCGGGGCGCGTCGCACCCCTGGTGCGGTCGCCGCACCCGTCGCGGCGGGTGCGGGAGCCCCCGCCGGGGTGCGACACCTGCGTCCGCGGGGCGCCCCGCGCGGCGACGGGTGCCACACCCGCCGTCGCGCACCGGCCGGTCACCCGACGTCACCGGTACCCGCAGGAGGATCACCGTCCGTCCACGGGCGACCGCATCCCACCCGTCCGCGCGCTCCCCGGACGGGTGGTTCGACTGGTGCTCCTCACCCACCGCACGTGAGATGGGACCGCAGGTGACCGAGTGACGGGAGTGATCCACGGTGCGGACCAGGACCAGGACGACGGTGGCGGTGCTCGCCGCGACGCTCGCGCTGTCGGCGGTCACGACGGCCGGTGCGTCGACGGCGTCGGCGGCACCCGCGCCTCCGGCGGCCGCCGTGACCCGGACCGTCGCCGACGACCCGGTGCCCCCGCGGGACGACAGCGGCGCGGCCGCGCCCGCCCCGGCCGGCGGAGACCCGGCCGGCCCGGCCGGCGGAGACCCGACCGGCCCGGCCGCGGGCACCGCGACCCCGGGAGGCGACCCGGCCGGCGGGACAGTGAAGGCGACCCCGGCCGACCCCGCCGCACCCCCGGCGTCGTCGCACTGCACCGAGACCGCGGCGCAGGAGCTCGGCTGGGGCGCGCCCGCCCGCGAGTCCGACTTCGACGGCACCACGGTCCCGCCGGACTGGCACCCCTACGGCCCCGAGCCCGGCCACAACAAGAAGGGCACCCGCACCCCGGAGGCGGTCACCGTCGCCGACGGGGCGATGACCATCTCCGCCGACGCCGACGGCAACACCGGCGCCGTCAGCTGGCACCCAGGCCAGAAGTACGGCCGCTGGGAGGCCTGCGTGAAGTCGGACGAGGGCCGGGGCGGGATCAACGCGCTGCTGCTGCTCTGGCCGGTGGCCGAGGACTTCCCGGTCGGCGGCGAGGTCGACTGGATGGAGATCATGGACGACTCCCGCCAGAAGACCAGCTTCTTCCTCCACTACGGACCGGGCAACGACCAGGACTACGGGTCGGTGAAGCACGACTCGACGCAGTGGTCGGCCTACGCGCTGGAATGGACCCCGGAGAAGATCACCGCGTACGTGAACGGGAAGGAGTGGTACTCCAACACCGACACCGACCAGTTCCCGCCGCGCCCGATGAACATGACCATGCAGCTGGACTACTTCGGCAACGCCGGCGGCCCCACCGCGATGCACATGGACTGGGCCCGGCAGTGGGCGCTGCCGCAGAGCACCGCGGCCACGCTGAGCCTGCCGCCCGGCTCGGCCGCGACCGGGCAGCCCCGCGACTTCCCCGACCGGAAGCCGCGCGAGCTGTCGGAGCCCGAGCAGCAGGCGCAGACCGCGATGCTCGCCCGCGAGCACCGCTGAGGCTCAGACCGCGATGCTCGCCCGCGAGCACCGCTGAGGCTCAGACCGCGGCGTCGAGCTCCGCGCGGGTGGGCGGGTTCGCGCCGTGCCGCGAGCAGGTGATCGCCGACGCCGCGACGGCCTCGGTCAGCACGGCCTCCAGCGTCGGCCGGTCGATGCGGTAGAGGTCGTCGCGGGCGGTCGCGCCGAGCAGCCCGCGCCGGTGCAGACCGGCGAGCAGCGCCGCGGAGAAGCTGTCCCCGGCACCGACGGTGTCGACGACCTCGACGGTGCGACCGGCCAGCACCAGGTGCAGCCCCGACGACGTCCCGGCCAGCACCCCGTTCGCCCCGAGGGTGACCACGACGACCGCCGGACCGAGCTCGAGCCACTCGCCGACGACGTCGCCGGGCTCGCGGCCCGGGTGCAGCCAGCCCAGGTCCTCCTCACTGACCTTCACCACGTCGGCCACGCCGAGCAGCTCGTGCACGCCGGGCAGGATCTCCTCCGGCGTACCCATCAGCAGCGGCCGGAAGTTCGGGTCGTAGCTCACCGTCGCGGTGTCCACAGCGGAGGCGAGCAGCTCGCGCAGCGCGTCGTGACCGGGGGCGGTGGTCAGCGCCAGCGATCCGGAGTGGACGGCGACGACCGGGCCGGCCGGGCCGTCGTCGAGGGCACCGGCGAGCTCGTCGTCGGTCCACTGCCAGTCCGCGGTGCCCGCGATCCGGAAGTCGTAGGACGCCTGCCCGTCGGCGGCCAGCTCCACGATCGCCAGCGACGACGGCTCGTCCGCCTCGACCGAGTGCGACAGGTCGACGCCGTTGTCCGCGAGATGGTCGCGCAGCTTGCGCCCGAGCAGGTCGTCGGCGAGCCGGGCCAGCATCCGGGCCGGCACGTCGAGGCGGGACAGCCCGACCGCGACGTTCGCGGGGCTGCCGCCGGGCGCGAGCTCCCAGTACCCCTGCGCGGGGGCGGGGACGATGTCGACGAGGGCTTCTCCGGCGACGGCGATCACTCCGCGTGGCGGGCGTCCGGCAGCTGTGTCGGGCATGGCCGCACTGTAGTGGTCCGATCGGGGTCCCCGGACAGGTCCGTGACGGGTCACGACCACGTCACGGTGCGTCGACACGCACGTGGTAGGCATGACGGATGCCCCGGAAGATCCCGGTCGTGGTGCTGGCCGGATTCCTCGGAGCCGGCAAGACGACACTGCTGAACCACCTCCTCGCCGCGGGCGGGGACGCGCGGATCGGCGTGGTCGTCAACGACTTCGGGTCGGTCGGCATCGACGCGATGCGCGTGGCCGGTCAGGCCGGCGACGTCGTCGGGCTCGGCAACGGCTGCCTGTGCTGCGAGGTCGGTGAGGGCGGCGTCTCCTCGGTGCTGGAGAAACTGACCCGCCGCCGCGACGAGATCGACGTCGTCGTCATCGAGGCCAGCGGCATCGCCGAGCCCGGCACGCTGGTCCAGCTCGTGCTCGACGCGCTGGGCCAGCACCTGAGCTTCGGCGGGCTCGTCGAGGTCGTCGACGCCGCGGAGTTCGAGGACTCGCGGCGCCGCCACCCCCAGCTCGACAAGCACGTCGGCATCGCCGACCTCGTGGTCCTGAACAAGATCGACCGGGTGGGGCCGGGGCCGCTGTGGCGGGTCCGGCGGCTGTGCCGCGAGGCGAACCCGCGGGCCCCGATCGTCCCGGTCCGCGACGGCGCGGTGGACCCGGCGCTGCTGTTCGACATCGAGATCGTGCCGGGCCGCCAGCTGATGCTGGGCGAGCGCGTCGACGAGCCGCACTCCCACCACCTGCACGCCGGCTACCAGAGCCTGACGTTCCTGTGCGACGAGCCGCTCGACGCCGCCCGCCTGCAGGACCTCCTCGACGCCCGGCCGTCCGGGCTGTACCGGATCAAGGGCTCGGTGCGCTTCGCCGCCGCCCCGGACCGGGAACGCTGGGACCTGCACACCGTCGGCCGGTACGTGCGGTTCCGCCGGAGCCGGTGGGACCCCGACGAGCCCCGCCGCACCACCCTGGTCCTGATCGGGACCGGGCTGGACGAGGCCGCGTTGGAACGCGCGCTGCGCGCCTGCGTCGCGACCGACTCCGACCGTCGCGACGTCGACGCCCTCCTCCCCGTCGCCCGCTACGCCGTCTGACCCGTCTTCCCCTGCTGCTGTTGCTCCCAGTGTCACCTTCGGGGCGTAGAGCGCTACGAGGGTGACCCTGGGGACATGACGCGGGGCTCGAGCGGCGGGTGGGGGCGGTTGGACCCGGGATCAGACCGAGGTGAGGTCCGGGCCCGTCGCCGGCTCGGCCAGCTGGGTCAGCGCGTCGGCGGCCCACGCCTCCCCACCGGCCACGGCGGTCCACAGCAGGACACCGAGGGTGCGGGTCGGGTCGATCCGTCCCGCCTGCCACGACGGCGTCGCCGCGAGCCGCTCGGCGCGCGCGCAGAGCTGCCAGGAGGCGGTGTCGGTCGCGGCGATGTCGCGGGCGAAACGGGTGTGCCCGGTGCGGGCGCGGTAGGCCCGGACCGGGTCGGTGACCGCGTGGATGACCGAGAGCACCCCGATCGCCAGCCCCAGCGCGACGGGCAGGCAGACGAGGAACGCCAGCGCCGACCAGGACCAGCTGTTCTCACCCACGGTGAGCGCCACCACCGCGGCGGCGACGACGGCGGTGCCGGTCATCGCACCGGCCGGGAGCTTCGTGTAGACGAGGTCACCCGCGTCGTCGACGACGTAGTCGGTGCCGGCGATCAGGGCCGGGTCGTACACGCGGTATCCGGTACGGGTGCGGACGAGGGTGGGCAGGCGGTCGGCGGGGGCGCCGGCGACGAAGTCGTTCATGGTCGTGCTCGATCTGTGAGAATGCTGCTGCTCGCGGCCCACCTGATGGCCGTCTCGCCCGGTCAGTCGCCCACGATGCCGGTCGGTGTTACAGATTCACAACGTTCCCCGGCGCGTCCGGTCTGTGACGTTCGCCTCCCCCGCTTGCAAGCAACCCGGACGGCTCACCCGGGTGGCCAGGCGTCGCCCCACGCGGTGTCACGGGCGTGCCGGAACAGCTCCTTACGACTGCGCGGGACGGGGGTGTCCCGCAGCGTCCCGTCCGCCTCGCAGACACGCAGCGTCACCAGTCCCTTGCGTGTGTGCGGGTGCCGGACCACCCGGCCCGGGGCCCGTCCGACGGTGCCGTCGTCGTCACGCACGGCGACGACGTAGGAGAACTTCTCGTCCTCGTGGCCCAGCGAACCGGCCTTCAGCACCCGGTGCCGCGAGCTGCGCCCGACGCGCACGGCGAAGTGGCACCAGTCGTCGTCGGTCACCGGGCAGGCGCCGTCGTGCGGGCAGGGCGCGGCGACGGTCAGGCCCGCGGCGAGCAGCCGGGCACGGGCGTCGAGGATGCGCGCGTGCCCGGCCGGCGTCCCCGGCTCGACGAGCACGACCACCCGCGCGGCCCGGGCGGCGGCGTCGACGACGGCGTCGCGCACCGGCACCGGCAGCTCCCCGAGCAGGTAGCAGGCGGTCAGCAGGTCGGTGTCCGGCAGCGCCGGGGCGGTGCCGAGCACCGCGGCCTCCCAGCGGGCGCCGCGCAGCAGCGCCGACGGAGCCCCGCCCGCGAGCCTGCGCCCCAGCGCCCGGGCCGGCGCCGCGGCCTCCAGCACCGTGGCCCGCTCCAGCGACGGCCACACCTGCGCCGCGGCCCACACCGCGGCACCGGTCCCCCCGCCGAGGTCGAGCAGCGACACCGGCTCCGGCACCCGCGCGGCGGCCCGCTCCAGCACGTCGACGACCGCCGCGTGCGTTGCGGGCATCCGGTAGGCGGCGTAGGCCGCCGCGTCGTCGTCGGTGCGCAGGATCGGCGCGGTGGGCACGGTGCCGCTGCGGTAGTCGCGGATCAGCCGGTCGACCACCGGCGCGAGCCGCGCGGCGGGGACCCGGTCGAGCGCGTCGTCGAGGGCGGCGCCGAGTGCGCCGGACAGGTCGGGGGACAGGTCGGGGACCACCCGCCCATTCCACCAGTCCCGGGCTCAGCCCCGGGCGCCGACCAGCAGCGGGTCGGCCAGCACGTCGAGCAGCGGGGCCTGCATCCGCGCCCACGGCGACAGCCCGGAGGCCGGGTCGTCGGCGGCGGCGCGGAAGCGCGACCAGCTCCACCAGGCCACGTCCTCGACCTCGTCGGGGCGCGGCTCGGGCTCGCCGCTGATCCGGGCGACGAACACCGGGCAGAGCTCGTTCTCCTCGATCCCGTCCTGCGACGCGCGGTAGCTGAAGTCCGGTAACACCATCCGCAGCTCGGTCGCGCGGATGCCCAGCTCGTCGGCCAGCCTGCGGTGCACCGCGTCGGCCATGTCCTCGCCGGGGGCGGGGTGCCCGCAGCAGGTGTTGGTCCAGACCAGCGGGAAGGCGGTCTTGGTGCGGGCGCGCCGGGTCACCAGCAGCCGGCCGGCGTCGTCGACGCCGTAGCAGGAGAACGCCAGGTGCCGCGGGGTGCTCGCACCGTGCACGGTGGCCTTGTCCGCGACGCCGACCGGGTTGCCGTCGTCGTCCAGCAGCACGACCTGTTCCATGCCGTCCTGTCTACCGGAGCCCGGCGGCCGCGGCCCGTCGGCCGGTACCGGCTCACACCCCGGAGCGGGCGGCTGCGCGGCGCCGGACCGCGCCGCCGAGCGCGGCA
Source organism: Pseudonocardia sp. DR1-2 (assembly GCF_023717215.1). Taxonomy (NCBI): domain Bacteria; kingdom Bacillati; phylum Actinomycetota; class Actinomycetes; order Pseudonocardiales; family Pseudonocardiaceae; genus Pseudonocardia; species Pseudonocardia sp. DR1-2. Next base: position 121,119 of record NZ_JAMQOF010000010.1, read on the forward strand.
CCCGGCAGGTGCGCGGCGACGACCGCGAGTGCGGCGGGGGAGACCGTGCCCCGCGCCAGCCCCAGCTCGACCGCGCAGTCGAACACCCGCCTGCTCCGGGCGGCGGCGCCGATCGCGGCGTCGAGGAACGCGGGACGCGCGGCCAGCCGGGCGAGCGTCCCGACGTGGCGGTGGTGGCGGGCGAAGGTCCGCTCCATGGCGGCGCGGTGGGCGGCGCCCGCGTCGTGGCCGCGCAGCGCGCTGCGCCCGGCGAGGATCCCGGAGGCGACGGCGTCGAAGATCCCCTCGCCGGTCAGCGGGTTCACCTTCGCCGCGGCGTCGCCGGCCAGCAGCACCCGGCCGTCGGGCTGGAACCGGGGCGCGGTGGACAGCGGCAGGTGGTGCGCGCGCAGCGTCGACGGGTCCGGTTCCTGGCCGGGCAGCAGCGCGGCGAGCCGCTCCAGCAGCGAGGCCCGGTTCCCGGCGCCGCGCTCGTCGAACACGCCGTAGCCGACGTTCGCGCCGCCGCCCGCGATCGGGAACGACCAGGCGTAGGCCGGGACGGCGCCGCCGGCGTACTCGATCGACAGCGTCCCCGGTTCGGCGGCGACCGGGGTGTACCCGCGGATCGCCACCGCCGTCGACGACGGCGGCACGCCCGGCGCGCCGAGCGCGCGGCGGACCACCGAGTGGGCCCCGTCGGCGCCGATCACGATCCTCGCGACGACGTCGTCGTCGAGCAGCACCCGGTCGCCGTGCGGGACGACGGTGCGGACCCGGTGGCGGCGCAGCTGCGCTCCGGCGGCGACGGCCGCGTCGACCAGCGCCGCGTCCAGCTCCAGCCGCGTGACCACCCGGTTCGGCCGGGGTGCGGTGCGGTGCACGACCCGGCCCTGGGGGGTGCGCAGGCGCAGCCGCGGTGCCGCGACGCCGAGGGTCCGGACCCCGGTGGCACCCAGCTCGTCGAGCAGGTCGAACACCTCGGCCGCGACGCCGTCGCCGCAGGTCTTGTCGCGGGGGAAGGCCGCGGCGTCGAGCAGGAGCACCGACGCCGACGGTCGCAGCCGCAGCACGTTGAGTGCCGCGGCGCAGCCGGCGGGACCGGCCCCGACCACGACGACGTCGTAGGTGGACATGGCGCCATTGTCCCCCTCCGCGCCCGGGCGGAAACGGCTCGCCACCGCCCGCCCGGCCGTGGTGCACTCGCACACCGCCACCCCCTCGTCCGGTCGCGCCGTGTGCCGGCGCCGCGGGTGGGCGCGTCCGTCACGTACCGAGGAGCACGCTGTGACCACCGAGCCGGCCGCCGGCCGCGACGCCGAGCGGCTGCCCGCCGGAGCCCTGCTGATCATCTCGCTGCTCGTCGGCTCGGCGTTCGTGATGATCCTCAACGAGACGATCATGAGCGTGGCGCTGCCCGCGCTGATCGCCGACCTGCGGGTCACCCCGGCCACCGCGCAGTGGCTGACCAGTGGGTTCCTGCTGACGATGGCCGTGGTCATCCCGATCACCGGCTACCTGCTGGGGCGGTTCCCGCCGCGGTCGGTCTACCTCGCCTCGATGGGCCTGTTCAGCACCGGCACCCTGCTGTGCGCGGTCGCGCCGGCCTTCGGGTTCCTGCTGGCCGGACGGGTCGTGCAGGCCACCGGCACCGCGGTGATGATCCCGCTGCTCATGACGACGATCCTGCGCCTGGTCCCGGCGAGCCGCCGCGGGCAGACGATGGGGACGATCTCGATCGTCATCGCGGTGGCGCCCGCGGTCGGTCCGACGCTGTCCGGGGTGATCCTCTCCGCGCTGGGCTGGCGCTGGATGTTCTGGATCGTGCTGCCGATCGCGCTGGTCGCCCTGGTCGCGGGGGCACTGCGGCTGCGGGTGGCCGCGGAGACCACGCGGGCCCCGCTCGACGTCGCCTCGGTCCTGATCTCGGCGGTCGCGTTCTCCGGGATCGTCTACGGGCTGTCCGCGATCGGCGAGTCCGCCGCCGGGGGCGCGCACACCGCGGTGCCGCCGTGGGTGCCGCTGGTGCTCGGTGCGGCGGCGCTGGCGGTGTTCGTGCACCGCCAGGTCCGGCTGCAGCGCGGCACCGGCACGGCTCCGCTGCTGGACCTGCGCCCGTTCGCGGTCCGCCGGTACTCGCTGTCGCTGGTGCTCGTCGCGACCGGGTTCATGTCGCTGTTCGGCGCGATCATCCTGCTGCCGCTCTACATCCAGGAGGTGCTGGGCGACAGCGCGTTCGTCGCCGGCCTGGTGGTGCTGCCGGGCGGGCTCGTGATGGGGCTGCTGGGCCCGTTCGTCGGCCGGGCCTACGACCGGGTCGGCGCCCGTCCGCTGGTGCTGCCCGGGTCGGTGCTGCTCGCGATCGTGATGTGGGGGTTCACCACCCTGGCCGCGGCGACGCCGATCTGGCTGGTCGTGGTGCTGCACGTGGGCCTGTCCGCGGCGCTGGCACTGATGTTCACGCCGCTGATGACCGACGCGCTCGGCTCGCTGCCCGGCGAGCTGTACTCGCACGGCAGCGCCATCCTCACCACGCTGCAGCAGGTCGCGGGCGCGGCGGGGACGGCACTGTTCATCACCGTGATGACGCTGGCCTCGGCCGGCGCCGGCGTCGACGCGGCCGGGGTGCACGCGGCCTTCCTGGTCGCGGCGGGCGTCTCCCTGGTGACGGTGGTGGTCGCGGTGGCCGCGTCCCGCCTGCCGGCACCCACCACGGCCCCGCAGGACGCCCGGACCTGAGGCCCGTCCGCCGGGTCAACGGGTCGCGGTCCTCCCGGTGGTGCCGGCGGGGGCGGGGACGTCCGGGTCGTCCAGCCCGTCGCGGGAGGTCTCGCGCAGGGCGAGCACCGACCCGACCGAGACCAGCGCCAGCACCCCGATCACCGCCGACAGCGTCCCGGTGCCGAACCCGGCGGCCTGCAGCGATGCGAACAGCACCGGCGAGAGGCCCGCGCCCATCCCGGAGATCTGGTAGCCCAGCGAGGCCCCGGTGTAGCGCGAGCCGGTGGAGAACATCTCCGAGTACAGCGCCGCGGACGGCCCGAACCAGGCCGCGTGCGTCACGCCCTGCCCGACCACCACGGCGAGGGTGAGCAGCACCGCCGAGCCGGTGTCGATCATCGGGAAGATCGCGACGCACCACAGCCCGGTGGCGACCGCCCCGCCCAGGACGACCGGCCGCCGTCCGACCCGGTCCGACAGCGCGGAGAAGCCGATGATCCCCACGATGGCGACCAGCGAGGACAGCGTCAGCGCGTTCAGCACGGTCTGGCGCTCGAACCCGGCACCGACGGCGTAGGAGATCAGGAACGTGGTGAGCGTCCCCTGCGCGACGAAGGCCCCGAACCCCACGCCGACGGCGAGCAGCAGGTTTCGCGGCCGGGACAGCACCTCCAGCAGCGGGGCGCGGGCCGGCGTCGTCGGTTGTGCGGCGGCCGCCGCGGCGAACACCGGGGTCTCGGTGACCGACAGCCGGACGAACAGGCCGATGCCCAGCAGCACCACGCTCAGCAGGAACGGGATCCGCCAGCCCCAGGTGAGGAACGCGTCCCCGGTCAGCGACGCCGACAGCGCCAGCACCAGCGTCGACAGCACCATGCCGCTCGGCGCGCCGGCGTTCGTGAAGCTCGCCCACAGGCCCCGCCGCGACGACGCGTGCTCGGCCGACATCAGGACCGCGCCGCCCCACTCCCCGCCGACCGCGACGCCCTGCACGACCCGCAGCACGATCAGCAGTACCGGGGCCAGCGCGCCGACCTGCGCGTAGGTCGGGAGCAGGCCGATCAGGGTGCTCGCCACCCCCATCAGCACCATGCTGATGACCAGCATCCTCTTGCGCCCGACCCGGTCCCCGAAGTGGCCGAACACGATCCCGCCGAGCGGGCGGGCCAGGTAGCCGGTGGCCAGCGTGCCGAAGGCGGCGACGGTGCCGACCAGCGGGTCGAGGTCGGAGAAGAAGACCGCGTTAAACACGACGGCCGAGGCCGTCGCGTACAGCAGGAAGTCGTAGTACTCGATCAGGCTGCCGAGATAGCTCGACAGGACCGCGCGCCGGCGCTGGGTCGAGGAGAACCGGGGGTGCGTCATCGCAGCTCCCTGCCTTCCGTGAGATGGAAAGCAGCTTTATAGCAAGTTACTTGTGATCAGCGCCACGATCGTTAGGATCGCACACGTGACGGATGCGGCGTCGGTACCGACGGGGACGCGGGGGCAGCGGTTGACCTACCTGGTCAAGCGCCTGCAGATGGCCGAGCGGGCCCGGATGGAGGAGGCGCTGCGCCCGTTGGGCGTGACGCTGGCCCAGTACACCGCGCTCAGCGTGCTGGAGCGCCGCGGCGGGCTCTCCTCGGCGCAGCTCGCGCGACGGCACTTCGTGACCCCGCAGGCGATGCAGCAGCTCGTCGCCGCGATGGAGCGCGACGGGATCGTCGAGCGCCGTCCGGACCCGGACAACCGCCGGATCCTGCAGGTCTGGCTCACCCCGCACGGCGACGCGACGCTGGCCCGCTGCCACGCCGCGGCCGGGGTCGTCGAGCGCCGGATGCTCGACGCGCTGGAGCCCGACCAGGCCGAGGTGTTCGCCGACGCCCTCGAACGGTGCCTCGCCGCGCTGGCCGGTCGCGACGGGATCCCGCCGGACGGCGATGCTTGACCCCATGGCAAGCACCTTGCTATCAAGCTAGTTGATATCAAGGAGCGAGGGAGCCCCATGAGCCCGATCACCGGTCCCGGCCTCGGGCTGGGCACCTGGCCCGCCCGCCGCGCGCGGATCAGTCCGCACGCGCCGGCCCTGTCCGACGGGGAGCGGGCGGTCGACCACGCCGAGCTGGCCGGGCGCGCCGCCCGGATCGCCGGCGGTCTGGCGGAGCGGGGCGTCGGGCCGGGGGACCGGGTCGCCTGGCTGGGGGTGAACGCCGTCGCCACCCTGGAGACCTGCTTCGCGGCGTGGCGGCTCGGCGCGGTCGCGGTCCCGCTGAACTACCGCCTGGCCCCCGCCGAGGTCGGCTACATGCTCGACGACTGCGGCGCGACGCTGCTCGTGCACGGCGCCGACGCCGACGACCTCGTCGCCGCGACCGCGCCGCGGATCCCGGTCGTGCGCGGCGTCGAGGACCTCGCCCGCGGGCCGGCCCGCGACGACGCCGGTGCCGGTCTCGACGACCCGGCCGTGCTGCTCTACACCTCCGGCACCACCGGTCGTCCGAAGGCGGCGGTGCTGACCCACGGCAACCTGACCTGGAACACGGTCAACCAGCTCGCCCACGTCGACGTCTGCTCGGACGAGCGCACGCTGTGCATCTCGCCGCTGTTCCACTGCGTCGGGCTCTCCCAGGTCACGCTGCCCACGCTGTTCAAGGGCGGCAGCGTCGAGCTCGTCGCCCGGTTCGACCCGGCGGCGGTCCTGGGCCGGATCGCCGAGGCCGGGATCACCAGCTTCGCCGCCGTCCCGACGATGCTGCAGATGCTGTGCGAGTCCCCGTCGTTCGCGGGCACGGACCTGTCGTCGCTGCGCACCGTGGTCTACGGCGGGTCCCCGGTGCAGGAGCGGGTCGCCAGGGCCTGGCTGGAGCGCGGCGTCGCGCTGCAGCAGGGCTACGGGATGACCGAGGCCTCGCCCGGGGTGCACATGGCGACCCGCGACGGCACGGCCGCGCACCCGCCGACCTCGGTCGGGGTGCCGCACTTCTTCACCGACGTCGCCGTCGAGCGCGACGGCGAGCTCGCCCCCCTCGACGACGAGCCCGGCGAGCTGCTGGTCCGCGGGCCGCACGTCAGCCCCGGCTACTGGAACCGCCCGGACGAGACCGCGGCGTCGCGGCGCGGGGAGTGGTTCCGCACCGGCGACGTGCTCCGGGCCGGCGAGGACGGCTGGGCGTTCGCCGTCGACCGGGTCAAGGACATGATCATCTCGGGCGGCGAGAACGTGTACCCGGCCGAGGTCGAGGCGGTCGCGGTCACCCATCCCGACATCGCCGACTGCGCCGTCGTCGGGGTCCCCGACGAACGCTGGGGCGAGGTCGGCGCGGCCTACGTGCAGCTGCGCCCCGGCACCGACCTCGACGCCGACGCGGTGCGCGCGCTGCTCGCCGGGCGGCTGGCGCGCTACAAGGTCCCGAAGTACGTGCGGTTCGTCGACGAGCTGCCCCGCAACGCGTCCGGCAAGGTCCGGCGCGTCGACCTGCGTGCGGCCGCGGCCGTCGCCGAGGAGCTGTCGTGAGTTCTCTGCCGGAGTCGCTGACCGTGGAACGCCACGACGAGGTGGCCGTGCTGCGCCTGTCCCGGCCCCGCAAGCGCAACGCCCTCGACGACGCGACCGTGCTCGGCATCGAGGACTTCTTCGCCCGCCCGCCCGAGGGGGTGCGCGCCGTCGTCCTCGACGCCGAGGGTGACCACTTCTGCGCCGGGCTGGACCTGTCCGAGCTCGGGGACCGCGACGTCGTCGGGGCGATGGAGCACTCGCGGATGTGGCACCGCGCGTTCGCCCGGCTCGCCGAGGGACGGCTGCCGGTCGTCTCGGTGCTCAAGGGCGCCGTCGTCGGCGGCGGGCTGGAGCTGGCCTCGGCCACCCACCTGCGCGTCGCCGAGGACTCCACCTTCTACGCGCTGCCCGAGGGCCAGCACGGCCTGTTCGTCGGAGGCGGCGGGTCGGTGCGGGTGCCGCGGCTGATCGGCGTGCACCGGATGACCGACATGATGCTGACCGGCCGCGTCCTCGACGCCGACGAGGGCCACACGCTGGGCCTGTCGCACTACCGCACCGGCCCGGGGGAGGGCCTGGCCCGCGCCTGCGAGCTGGCCCGCACCGTCGCCGGGAACTCGGCGATCACCAACGTCGCGGTGCTCCAGGCGCTGCCGCGGATCGCCGAGGCCTCCCCGGACCACGGCTTCATGATGGAGTCGCTGGTCGCCGCCGTCGCCTCGTCCAGTGCCGAGGCCCAGGAGAGGATGCGGGCCTTCCTCGACGGCCGCGGCGGGAAGGTGCGCCGGTGAGCGAGCTGCTGCGCCCGGTCGCCGACGACGTCCGGGAGACCACGGAGATCGGCCGGTTCGTCACCGCCGTCGAGCGCGGGCACGGCCTGACCCTGCCCGACTACGCCGCGCTGCACCGCTGGTCGGTGACCGAGCCCGAGGCGTTCTGGTCCGCGGTCGCGACCCACCTCGGCGTCCGGTTCGACACCCCGCCCCGGGCGGTGCTCGGGCGCCGGGGGATGCCGGGCGCCGAATGGTTCCCCGGCGCGACGCTGAACTACGCCGCGCACGCCCTGGACGGCCCCGAGGGCGACGTCGCCGTCGTGGGTTGCTCCCAGACCCGCGACCGGGTGGAGCTCACCTGGGGCGGGCTCCGCGAGCAGGTCGCCCGCGCCCGGGCCGGGCTGCGCAGGCTCGGCGTCGGCCGCGGCGACCGCGTCGCGGCGTACCTGCCGAACCTGCCCGAGACCGTCGTCGCGTTCCTCGCGACGGCCTCGCTCGGCGCGGTCTGGACGAGCTGCGCCCCCGAGTTCGGCGCCCGCAGCGTGCTCGACCGGTTCGGCCAGGTCGACCCGGTGGTGCTGCTCACCGTCGGCGGCTACGGCTGGGCCGGACGCGACGTCGACCGCCGTGACGAGGTCGCCGCCCTGCGCGCCGGGCTGCCCGGGGTGCGCCACGTCGTCGCCGTGCCGTACGGGCCGCACACCGTGCCCGACGCGATGACCTGGGACGAGCTGCTGGCCGCCGACCCGGAGCCGGGTGCCGACCCGGTCCCGTTCGACCACCCGCTGTGCGTGCTGTTCTCCTCCGGCACCACCGGGCTGCCCAAGGCGATCGTGCACGGCCACGGCGGCATCCTGGTCGAGCACCTCAAGAACCACGCCCTGAGCTGGGACCTCGGCCCCGGCGACCGGATCCTCTGGTACTCCACGACCGCCTGGATGATGTGGAACGCGCTGGTGTCCGGGCTGCTGCGGCAGGCCTCGATCGTGCTGATCGACGGCAACCCGGCCCACCCCGACCTCGGGTGGCAGTGGCGTCTCGCCGCCGAGACCGGCGCGACGCTGCTGGGTGCCAGCCCCGGGTTCCTCATGGCCTCGCGCGCCGCGGGCCTGCGCCCGGCCGCCGAGCACGACCTGTCCGCGGTCCGCCAGATCGGCGCCGCCGGAAGCCCTCTCCCGCCGGAGGGCTACCGCTGGGTGGCCGAGCAGTTCGGCCCCGAGGTCCTGCTCAACGTGGGCAGCGGCGGCACCGACGTCTGCTCCGGCATCGTGCAGGGGAGCCCCTTCCAGCCGGTGTGGTCCGGCGAGATCTCCGGGCCCTGCCTCGGGGTCGACGCCGCCGCCTTCGACGACGCGGGCCGCCCGGTCGTCGGCGAGCTCGGCGAGCTGGTCATCCGGGCCCCCATGCCGTCGATGCCCGTCGGCTTCTGGGGCGACGACGACGGCAGCCGCTACCGCGACACCTACTTCGCCACCTGGCCCGGCGTGTGGCGGCACGGCGACTGGGTCCGCTTCTCGGCCGACGGCTCCGCGGTCGTCGCCGGCCGCTCCGACGCCACCCTCAACCGGGGCGGCGTCCGGCTGGGGACCGCCGAGTTCTACCGCGTGGTCGAGGAGCTGCCCGAGGTCGAGGACTCGCTCGTGGTGCACCTGGAGGACCCCGCGGGCGGCAACGGCGAGCTGCTGCTGTTCGTGCAGCCCGCCGACGGCACCCCCCTCGACGACGCCCTGGTCACCCGGATCCGCACCGCGCTGCGTGGCGAGCTCACCCCGCGCCACGTCCCGGACCGGATCGAGGCGGTGCCGGTCGTGCCGCGCAACCGCACCGGCAAGAAGCTGGAGGTCCCCGTGAAGCGCATCCTGCTCGGCGCGGCCGTCGACGACGTCGCCTCCCGCGACGTGCTCGCCGACCCGACCGCGCTCGACGCGTTCGTCCACTTCGCCTCCGGGACGCCGGCGTGAGCGCGCCCGGGACCCCCGGCGGCGCCGGTGCCGCGGCCGGGGTCGGCACCGTCGCCGTCGTCGGGACGGGGGTGATCGGCGTCGGCTGGACGGCGCTGTTCCTGGCCCGCGGCCTGCACGTGCGCGCCTTCGACCCCGCACCGGGCGCCGAGGACCGGCTGCGCGCCGACCTCGCCGAGCTCGGCCCGTTCCCCGGCCACGACGGCCCGCTGCCGGTGGCGAACCTGGTGTTCGCGGGCAGCGCCGGTGACGCCGCCGGGCCCGCCGGGTTCGTGCAGGAGAACGGCCCCGAGCGCGAGGACCTCAAGCACACCCTGTTCGCCGAGCTGGACGAGGCCGCCGCCCCCGGCGTCGTCCTCGCCTCCAGCTCCTCGGGCCTGCTGCCGACGACGATCGCCCGCGGCGCGGCCCGCCACCCCGAGCGGGTGCTCGTCGGGCACCCGTTCCACCCGCCGCAGGTCATCCCGCTGGTCGAGGTCGTGCCGGGGGAGCGGACGGCGGAGTCCGCCGTCGAGGCCGCGCTCGCCTTCTACACCGCGCTGGGCAAGCGGCCGGTCCGGCTGCGGGCCGAGGTGCCGGGCCACCTGGCCAACCGGCTGCAGGCCGCGCTGTGGCAGGAGGCGTACTCGCTGGTCGAGCGGGGTGTCGCGACGGTCGCCGACGTCGACGCCGCCATCTCCCACGGCCCCGGCCTGCGCTGGGCGGTGCTCGGCCCGTTCGCCAACCAGCACCTGTCCGGCGGCCCCGGCGGCCTCGCGCACATCCTCGAGCATCTCGGTCCGCCCACCGAGCGGTGGTGGCGCGACCTCGGCCAGGTCACGCTCACCCCCGAGCTGGCCGCGACGCTGGTCGACGGCGTCCGCGACGAGCTGGGCGACCTCGACGGCCCCGCGCTCGCCGCCCGCCGCGACAGCGTCCTGGCCGCGCTGCTCGAGGCCAAGTCCCGTACCGAGCTCCCCTGACGGAGGTTCCCCATGCCCATCGACCTCGCTGCCGTCGACGCGATCGACGTGCACGTCCACGTCGAACAGGACGGCCACGGCTGTCTGGCCCTCGACCAGGAGCTGCTCGACGCCTCGGCGAAGTACTTCAAGGCCGACCAGGACCGCACCCCGACCATCGACGCGATCGCCGAGCACTACCGGGCACGCCGGATCGCCGCGGTGGTGTTCACCGTCGACGCGCCGTCGGGCACCGGGCACCCGCCGCTGTCCAGCGAGGAGATCGCCGACGCGGCCGCCGCGCACGACGACGTCCTGATCCCGTTCGGCTCGGTCGACCCGCACACCGGCAAGGCGGCCGTCGCCCGCGCCCGCCGGCTGGTCACCGAGCACGGGGTCCGCGGTTTCAAGTTCCACCCCAGCCTGCAGGCGTTCGAACCCGACGACGTGCGCTTCTACCCGCTCTACGAGGCCATCGCCGAGCTGGGCGTGCCCGCGCTGTTCCACACCGGACAGACCGGGATCGGCGCCGGACTGCCGGGCGGACGTGGGATCAAGCTGCGCTACTCGAACCCGATGCTGCTCGACGACGTCGCCGCCGACCATCCCGACCTCACCGTGGTGCTCGCCCACCCGTCGGTGCCCTGGCAGGACGAGGCGATCTCGATCGCCACCCACAAGTCCAACGTGTACATCGACCTGTCCGGCTGGTCGCCGAAGTACTTCCCGCCGCAGCTGGTGCGGGCCGCGAACACGGTGCTGCGCCGCAAGGTGCTGTTCGGCTCGGACTACCCGGTCATCACCCCCGACCGGTGGCTCGCGGACTTCGAGACCCTCGAGATGAAGCCCGACGTCCGGCCGATGATCCTCAAGGACAACGCGGTGCGGATGCTCGGACTGGGGTGATCGTCGACGGCGAGGGGTCCGCTGCCGGATGCGGCACCGGACCCCCGCTCGTGCCGGTCACGGGATCGACGGCCGCCCGGGTTGTCCGGACGGGTTCCCGTACGGCCCGTCGCGTCGTGCGTCGTCGCAGGTCAGCGCCTCGAAGCGAACCGGTTCCCGACGTCGTTGACACGATCAGGTGATTCGTTTCGCCGTGTTCCGGCACCGCGGGGCGGGTCGTCCCGGTCCGTACGGAGTAGCCCAGGTCACTCCCCACGCCCGATCTCGGGGCTCTGCGACCCCGTTCCCATGATGTGGACCTGTCCGGTGTCGCGTTGCTCCGAACGGGTCTGTTTACTGATTCCCATGCACCTCGTCTCCCGGTTCGCGGTTCGGCGCCACGTCGACCTGCGCCGCCAGGCGAGCGCGCTCTGTTCCGGCGCCTGACCGCGCCCGGCTCCCGGGGCGCGCCCGCGCTCCGCCGCACGCCGTCCCCGGCACGGGGTCCGCAGCCGCGGTAGCCACGGGACCGCCCCCGCACTCCCCGACACACCACCGCGCCCCCGCGCGGACCTCCCGCCCCGCCCTCCCGGCGGCCCGGGAGGGCGGGGTCCGACGCCCCTCGGAGGGCACGCCCGCACCTGCCCGCGCCCCGCGGCGCCGTCCACGACGGACGACGCCGCGGCTCGCCGCTCGGCGGATGTCCACATCGGACCCCACCTCGCTCCCCGTCACGAAAGAAGGAGACACGTCGTGCCTCAGCACCGCGCACGGTCCGCGTCCCGGGCCCGGCTGATCGCCGGCGGCGCCGCTCTCGCCGGCACCGCCCTGATCGGCCTGTCCGGCGCGGCCCAGGCGGCCACCCCGGACCTGGTCCCCGACCTCGGCCCGATCCTCAGCGCTCCGAACGACGACCAGCCCGACCCGGCGCCCACCGCGCCGCCCGTCGAGTCGTCCTACGAGGCGTTCGACTCCGACCAGCCGATCCAGCAGCTGCGCGACTTCGCCCCCGCGGGCGTCCCCGCCGCCGGGCTGGTCGACGTCGTGTCGAAGGCGCCCAAGCAGATCACCCCGACCTTCCTGTCCGGTGGGGCCGGCGAATGAGCCTGCTCCCGCAGTCCCGCTGGGCGCGGCGGGGGCTCATCGCCCTCGCGAGCGCCGCCGTCGTCGCCGGGGTCGTCGCGATCCCCGCGTCGGCCCAGGGAACGATCGACAAGGTCAAGTCCGAGGTCACCGGCGCCGACGGCAAGAACTACTGGGTCGAGAACAACCTCACGCCGGAGGCCCGTCAGCAGTCCGCCGACGGGCCCAAGAAGGAGTACGCGCTGGTCTGGGCCGGTGACGAGAACGTCGCCGACACCGCGGTCGCCGACGTGCGCAACCTGCCCGGGTCGCTGCTCGACCCGGTCGACAAGGTCCGCGACGCGCTCCCCGGTCCGGACTTCCTGGCCGTCGTCGACGTCACCAAGGGCACCCCGGACTACGGCAAGGTCGTCAACACCGCGACCGTCGGCCCGCTCGTGGAGAACGAGCCGCACCACATGCAGTACTCGTGGCGCAAGGGCGACAAGATCTACGCGGGCGGCCTGTTCTCCGCGGCCACCTACGTCTTCGACGTCGCGGCGCTGCCGGAGATCACGCTGTCGGGCATCTCGCTGCCGTCGCAGACGCTCTGCGGCTCGGTCCCGGACGCGTACTGGGTCCTGAAGGACGGCACCGCCTACGGCACCTACATGGGTGGCCCCGTCGCCCCGGGCCCGTGCCGGTACACCAACGGCGAGGTCCGCACCGGCAACGGCTTCGCGGGCTCTCCCGGTTCGGTGATCCGGTTCGACCAGGAGGGCAGGAACCTCGTCGAGGCCCCGGCCGCGACCGAGACGCCCGAGGACCCCACCCAGTGCCTCAACATGCCGGCCCTGGGCAACCCCACCTGCGCCAACCCGCACGGCATCCAGGTCCGCGAGGACCTGAACACCATGGTGACCAGTGACTACGCGGAGCCGCGGTCGATCATCCTCGACCCGGTGAAGAACCCGTCGCCGTACCTGCGCCGGCCCACCGTGCGGACCTGGGACATCTCCGACCTGAACAAGCCGAAGGTCAAGTCGGTCCAGTACCTGCCGACCGGCCCGCGCTCCAACGGGGTCGACCCGCTGCGCAACGAGAACCGCGCCGTCATGGAGACCACGGTCACCAACCGGCCGGAGAACAAGGGCGCGTTCGCCCAGACCATGCAGGGCGGCGCGATCTTCTACACGCCGGACATCACCGCCGAGAACCCGGAGTGGAAGGAGGTCTTCGACCTGGGGACCTCCGCACCCGAGCTGGGCGTCGGTGGCGAGAACGGCGGCCCGAGCGCCAACGGTGGCTGGATCCAGACCAGCGCCGACGACACGACGCTCTACCACGCCACGATCGGTCGCAAGGCCGGGACGCTGGGCCCGGACGACAAGGGCACCGCGGGCGGGGTCGTCGCGCTCGACATCGAGAAGCTCCTGGCCTCCGGCAACGCGCCGCAGTGCTCGATCGACACGATCGAGGAGACCACCGCCGGTGGCGCCGAGAGCGACTGCCCGACGATCAAGGGCACGGTCGGCATCAACCCGGACCAGACCGGCGCGGGCCCGCACTGGGGCGCGCTGGACAACCTGGAGCGCGGTGACGACGGCTACTACCGCCACACCGACCGGCCCACGCGCCTCGCGACCGCGAACTACTTCGTGGCCCGCACCGGGCTCGACGGCGACCACCGCCTGTGCATGACCGACATCGCCCCGGACGGCTCGCTGAGCCTGGACGAGTCGTTCACGGACGAGGACACCGGCGACACGTGCGTGAGCTTCAACCGCCAGCACTGGCCGCACGGCGACTTCGGCAACGCCAAGCCGCACTCGATGCTGTTCGTCGCGGCCGACGAGGACATCAAGGACTGATGATGTCCCCCTCGTCGATCGTGACGCCGGTGCCGGCCGGCGGGCTCGTGCCCGCCGGCCCGGCCGGGGACGCCCCCGCCCTGCTCCGTGCAGTGGCGGGGGCCGCCCCGGCGGTCCTCGCCCGAGGACCCTTCGACGGCGTGCCGTTCGCGGACACGGCCCTGCGGCTGGTCCTGCTCACCGCGCTCGCCGTGGTGGCCGGAACCGGTCTGGTCCGGGTCCTGGCCGGTGCGCCCGGACGCGCCGAGCGGGTCGTCGCGGGAGTCGCGGCGCTCGTCGCCGTCTCCGCCGCGGTTGCCGCGGTGACCCGGTCCGGCGCCGGGCTCACCGGCTGGACCCTGTTCCTCCTCCTGGTCACGGTCGCGGTACCGGCGCTGCTCGTCGGTCCCCGCCCGGTACTCGCCGTGCTGCCCGCAGCCGCCGTGACCGCGCTGCTGGTCCTCCAGCTCGCCGGCGCCCCCGGCGCGCCGTGGTTCGCGCCGGACGCCGGGTACGCCGTCGCCGGGGCCCTGGCCGCCGGTGCGGCGGTGCACCTGGTCACCACCCGCACCGACGACGACACGCGGCCCGCCCGGGTGCGCGTGCTCGGCATCGCGGCGGGCACGGTGGGGGCCGTGCTCGCCGCGGTGCGGCTCGCCGTCGCCGGGCCGTTCTCGCTCACCGACGTGCACGGCACCGGGTTCGGCCGCGCCGCGCTGGTGACGGTCGTGGCCCCGGCCGCGGTCGCGGCCCTGCTGCTCGCCGAGACGCTGCTGATCCGCCGTGCGGCCAACCGGGTCCGCGCCGACGAGGTGCGCGACCGCGTGCGCACCCCCGCCGCGCTGGCCGCGGTCGTCGCCGTCGGTGCGGCGTCGCTGCTCGCCGCCCTCCCGGCGCCGGCGCCCGCGGCCGTCCCGGGACAGGCCCTGCTGCGCTCGGTCGACCTCGGCACCGGACCGCTCACCCTGGCGGTCTCCCCGATGCGCCCCGGCCCCAACCTCGTCCAGCTCACCGGCGCCGGGGTCACCGTGACCGGGCCCGACGCCACGATGCCCGCCGGGCACGGGGACACCGGCGCCCCCGCCGGCTACGCCGTCCGCACCGGGGACCGCGACGTGCCGTTCACGGCCCGCTCCGGCGCACCGGGCGGCTGGGCACTGGTCGACCTGCCCGAGGGCACCACCTCGATCACCCTCACCGCCGGGGGACCGGCCCGCGCGGTGCCGGTCGACGTCGGCACCGACCGGACCGCCCCCGCCGGCGCGAGCGGCGCCGACGGGCCGGAGTGCCTGTCCGCCGCCGTCGGGCGGATCCTGGCCGGGGGCGACCCCGCACCCGGCCCGTGCCCGTCGGAGGGGCTCGACCCGGCCGACGCCCTGGCGCTGCGCGGCACCGTCCGCGCGCTCGCCTCCCAGGGGGCGCCGGGTCTGGCGATCGCCGGTGACGTGTCGCCCCGGTCCCGTGCGGCCGCCGACGTCGTCCGCACCGCGGCCGGTGCCGCCGGGCTGCCGGTGCGCCCGGCCCCCGGCCCGGACGACGCCCTGGTCGTCGTGTCCGGCTGGCAGCACGCCGCGACGACGGTCCGCGACACCGCCCGCGCGGCGCAGACCACGCCGACCGCGCTCGGCGGGACCTACCTCGCGCCGTGGCTGCTGACCGGGGGAGTGCTCGGGCAGAGCCCGGGCACCCTGCTCCCGCTGGACTTCGGCCCGCAGGAACAGGTCCCGCAGCGCTACGTGCGGACGCTCGCCGCCGTCGCACCGGGATCCGCCCCGTCGCTGTCGGGGCTGCGCGCCTGGGCGGCGACGACCGGAGAGGCCTACACCGACCCGGCACCGGCTCTGTACGGTGCCGCCCCGGTGAGCGTGCCGATGACCGCCGACGCCGACGACGGCGGGCACCACGGTGGCCCCAACGAGGCCGCCTGGTTCCCGGGCGGCGCGATCGTCCGGATCGGCTCCGCGCTGACCGGGCCCGGATGGGCGGACACCGACCCCGGGACCGGCGCCCCCGCCGGACCCACCCCCTGACCACCACCACCCACGAGGAGGCTCCCGTGTCGATCACGAAGGACCCGCCCGGCCGGTCGCCGGGAACGCTGGCCCGCGCGTTGCGCGAGCTGCCCGGCAGCGGGCGCACCGCGTTCGGGCCGCAGGACCGCGCCGCCGACCCGCCGCAGTGGCGGGTCGTCGCCGTCGGCCTGGTCCTGGCCGTGCTGTTCCTGGTCGGGGTGGGCACGGTGGCCCCGGCGACGATGGTCGGCACCGCCGCGCTCGGCCTGGCCCTGGGCTTCACCCTGTTCCACTCCCGGTTCGGCTTCACCTCCGGCTGGCGCCAGCTCGTCGCCGTCGGGCAGGGCGCCGCGATCCGCGCGCACATGGTCATGCTGGCGACGGCGTCGGTGCTGTTCGCGGTGATCCTCTCGTCCGGGTTCGCCCTCGCCGGCGAGCCGAAGGGGTTCACCAACCCGATCGGCATCGGGCTCGTCGTCGGCGCGTTCCTGTTCGGCGTCGGTATGCAGGTCGGCGGGTCGTGCGCCTCGGGCACGCTGTTCGCCGTCGGCAGCGGGCAGTCCGCGATCGTGCTGACCCTGCTCGGGTTCGTCGTCGGCTCGATGTTCGCGGTATTCACCCACACCTTCTGGACGCAGACCGTGCCGCAGGGCCCGAGCGTCAACCTGGCCCAGCTGCTCGGCTACCCCGGCGCCGTCGCCGTCACCCTGCTGGTGACGGCCGCGATCACCGCGGTCACCTGGGTGGTCGCCCGCCGGCGGACCCCGCCGCCGGTCGAGCGCCCGCCGTCGGCGCGCGGCGTCGCGCGGGTCCTGCGCGGATCGTGGCCGATGTGGGTCGGCGCGGTCGTGCTCGCCGTGCTCAACGCGGCGGTCCTGTTCGTGTCCGCCGCCCCGTGGGGCGTGACCTCGGCGTTCGCGCTGTGGGGCTCGAAGCTCCTGCAGGCCGTCGGGTTCGACATGGCGGGGCTGGCGTACTGGCAGGTCCCGGCGAACGCGCGGTCGCTGGCCGCCCCGGTGCTGGCCGACCGCATCTCCAACCTCGACCTCGGCATCATGATCGGCGCGCTGGTGGCCTCCGCGGTGGGCGGCGCGTTCGTGCTGCACAAGCGGATTCCGTGGAAGCTCGCCCTCGGCGCGGTCCTCGGCGGCATCGCCATGGGCTACGGCGCGCGTCTCGCGGGCGGCTGCAACATCGGTGCCTACTTCTCCGGCATCGCCTCGTTCAGCCTGCACGGCTGGATCTGGGCCGTCGTCGCGCTCGGCGGCACCTGGGTCGGGCTGCGGCTGCGGCCGCTGTTCGGCCTGACCAACCCCAAGCCTGCCGACTCGCTCTGCTGAGCCGGCCGGACGCTCCCCCACCAGAGAGGTTCACACGATGACCGCACGTACCACCGTCCGCGCGCTGGCCGCCGTCGCCGGCGCCGGGGCGCTGGCCACCCTGGCCGGCGGCCTCGCGCACGCCGATGAGGGCCACCACGGCAGCCACCACGGCAGCCGCCACGGCCACGGCGACGCGCACTACGACGGCTCCGTCTGGCACTACGACGGCGAGGCGACGCCGAGCGACTCGGCCGACCTGAACGAGTCCGCAGGCGACCGCGCGGACGGCAACACCCCGGTGTACCTGCTGAAGGACGTCCCGGCGGCGGCGGCGGCGCCCGAGGACCTGCTGAAGCCGGTCGACCTGACCGCGCCCGCGTTCGGCGTGCTGGACGGCCTGAGCTGAGACCCGTCCCGGGCGGCTGTGCACAGGGCCGCCCGGGCCGAGCCGACCGCCCCGCCCGGACCGCGCGTCCGGGCGGGGCGGCCGTGCGCCGGGGGTGGGTCAGTCCTCCTGCAGGACGGCCTGCACGTCGAGGTCGATCCGCAGCGTCCGGCCGACGGCCAGCACCCCGGCCAGCACCGACTGGTTCCAGTCGATCGCGAACTCGTCGCGGGAGATCTCGGTGGTGGCGGTGAACGCCGCCCGGGTGCCGCCCCACAGGTCGGGGCCGGTGCCGCCGTAGGTCATGTGCAGGTCGACGGGGGCCTTGACGCCCTTGAGCGCCAGCATCCCGTGCACCGTCCAGCGGGTGGCGTCGACGCGGGTCAGGCCGTCGCCCTCGTAGCCGATGGCCGGGTGGGTCTCGACGTCGAGGAAGTCCGCGGTCCGCAGGTGGGTGTCGCGGTCGGGGTCGTCGGAGTCCACCGAGCCCGCGTCGATCGACACGCTCACCGAGCTGGCCTCGAACGGGTCGGCCACCCGCAGGTCGCCGGAGAACCGGCGCAGCCTGCCGTGGATGCGGCTCATCCCCAGGTGCAGCGCGGTGGCCCGGATGCTGGAGTGCTGCGGGTCGATCCGCCACAGGCCCGGGGTGGGCAGCACCGCGCCGCCCGCCCGGGCGAGCTCGACGCGGCCCAGGTCGGTGCCGTCCCCGGCGAGGGAGACCGCCCGCGCCGACGGCTCGTACCCCGCCGCGGCGACGACGACCGTGTGCGGCCCCGCCGCCAGCTCCGCCACCGCGAACCCGCCGTCGGCCCGGCTGGCCGCCCGGCCCCGCTGCACGCCGGTGGCGTCCATGACGGTGACCGTCGCGCCGGTCACCGGCCAGCCGTCGGGGGTGCTCAGCCGTCCGTAGAGCTCAGCCACGTCCCTGCTCCGTCCTCGTCGGGTCGCCGATCCGGTCGTCGGTCGGGTCGGGGGCGCCGAAGCGCACCTCGACCGGTGTGGTCGCGCCGCGCGCCACCTGCACCGCGACGACGACCGGCGCCCAGCCGCTCGCCGTCAGCTCGTGCCGTCCGGGCGGGAGCCCGTGCAGCTCGTAGCTGCCGTCCCGGCCGGTGGTGGTCTCGGCGACGGTGCGCCCGTCGCTGTCGCCGATCACGATCCGCGCCCCGGGGACCGGGCGGCCGTCGCCGCTGCGCGCGACGCCGGCGATCCCGGCCAGGGCCGGGAACCGCAGCTCCACCGGCGGCCCGGCCGGGTCGGCGTCGACCGTGCGGGCCAGCGGCCCGTGCCCGGGTGCGGTCGCGGTGAGGGTGTGCGGGCCGGTACCAGGGGTCTCGGCCAGGAACCGGCCCGCCGGGTCGGTCGGCGTGTGCGCGACGACCTCGCCCGCGGTGTCGATCAGCGTGACGGCGGCGCCCCCGATCGGGCGGCCCGCGGCGTCGGTCAGCGTGCCCCGCACCGTGCCGCCGCCGGCGACGGTCACGTCGTGCCGCGCGGGGGAGGCGACGACGGCGACGAGCCCGGCGTCGGGCCCGGCACCGTCGGTGCGGGTCACCACCAGATAGGTCCCGCCGGTGGTCAGGGCCACGGCGTAGGTGCCGTCGCCGCCGCTGACGGCCCGCCCGTGCTGGCGCCCGTCCAGGTCGGTGACGGTGACGGTCGCGCCCGGCACGGGGGTGCCGGACCGCCCCCGCACGGTGCCGACGACCGCAGGTCCGTCCCGTTCCGGTGTCACGTCGCGACCTCCCAGGTTAGTTGCGCATCGCAACGATAACCCTCCCGGGTGGACGGTGCGTCACCCGCACCGGTGTCGCCGGCCGGTGATCGTGTCGTGCCGCATCCCAGGACTTGCGTCACGTGTAACCGGTGGTAACGTTACCGGCGGTTACAGCACTGACGTCGTTGTCTGCGAGGAGTCGACATGACCGCCACCGTTCCGGAGCACGGGCTCGAGACCGGGGACGTCCGGCACGCCGCCGACCGGCACGACACCGCCGAGCGTCTCCTGCGCTCGTCCGCGGAGCTGTCGTTCGACCCGTCCACCCAGGTCGACTGGGAGACCCCGCTGAACCCCGACGACCACGGCATGAGCCCGGAGTGGAGCAGCCTCTACGGCACCGACTACTGGGCGGAGCTGTCCGAGGCGAAGCGCAAGGAGCTGACCCGCCACGAGGCCGCCTCGGTCGCCTCCACCGGCATCTGGTTCGAGATGATCCTGCAGCAGCTGGTCCTGCGGGACTTCTACGCCAAGGACCCGACCGACCCGTCGTTCCAGTGGGCCCTGACCGAGATCGCCGACGAGTGCCGGCACTCGATCATGTTCGCCCGCGGTTCGGCGAAGCTCGGGGCCCCCGCGTACGTCCCGAAGCGCTCCACGGTCGCGCTCGGCCGCTTCTGCGCCGCCACCTGGCGGGGCGAGGCCGCCTACGCCTCCATCCTGGTCGCCGAGGAGGTCCTCGACGTCATGCAGCGCGACTGGATGCGCGACGAGCGGGTCGCCCCGTTCGTGCGGACCATCTCCAACATCCACGTGGTGGAGGAGTCGCGGCACATGAAGTTCGCCCGCGAGGAGACCAAGGAGAACCTGCGCGGCGCCGGCCCCGTCCGTCGTCACTGGCAGGCGCTGGCGGTCGCGATGGCCGCGTACTTCATCGTGACCAGCATGTGGAACGAGAAGGTCTACGCCAACGTCGGCCTCGACACCCGGCGGGCCCTGCGCGAGGCGGCCGCCAACGAGCACCACAAGGCGCTGCTGCGCTCCTCCTGCGCCGGGCTCATGGAGTTCCTGGGATCCTGCGGCCTGCTGACCAGGCCCGCGCTGTACTTCTACCGTCGCGCGAACCTGATCTGACCCGGAGCCGGCCGTGCCCTTCGCGATCACCCAGACCTGCTGCACCGACGCGTCCTGCGTGGCGGCCTGCCCGGTCAACTGCATCCACCCGACGCCCGACGAGGCGGACTTCGCCACGACCGACATGCTCTACATCGACCCGCGGGCGTGCATCGACTGCGGGGCGTGTGCCGACGCCTGCCCGGTCGACGCGATCTTCCCGGTGGAGAGGCTGAGCGCGTCGCTCGCCGGGTACGCAGAGGTCAACGCGGACTACTACGAGGGCAAGCCGGTCGCCGGGAAGCTGGAGGACGACTCCCCGCTGTTCCACCAGTGGTACCCGCTCAGGTTCACGCGGTCGCTGCCCGCGGACATGGCCCCGCTCGACGTCGCCGTCGTCGGGACCGGGCCCGCCGGGATGTACGCCGCCCAGGACCTGCTCCTGCACACCTCGTCGACGGTCACGCTCTACGACCGGCTCGACGTCGCGGGCGGGCTGGTGCGGTTCGGGGTCGCGCCCGACCACCCGTCGACGAAGGGGATCGGGGAGTCCTTCGCCCGGTTCCGCGCCCACCCACGGGTGCGGATGCGGCTGGGCACCGAGGTCGGCCGGGATGTCTCGGCCGAGGAGCTGGCCGCCCGGCACGACGCCGTGGTCTGGGCCGTCGGTGCGCCCGCGCCGCGCGACCTGGGCCTGCCGGGGGAGGGGTTGCCCGGCAGCATCGCCGCCGACACCGTCGTGGGCTGGTACAACGGCCACCCCGACGTGCCGCGTGACGCCGTCGACACCGCGGCGGGACGGGTCGTCGTGGTCGGCACCGGCAACGTCGCGATCGACGTCGCCCGGGTCCTCACCGCGCCCGCCGCGGACCTGGAGGGCACCCCGATCGACCCCGCCGCGCTGGCCGCCCTGCGCGCCGGTGCGATCACCGAGGTCGTGCTGCTCGCCCGCCGTGGCCCGGAGGCGGTCGCCGCGACCGCGCCGGAGCTGCGCGAGCTGCTGGGCCGCAGCACGGTCGAGGTCGTGGTCGACGAGCACGATCCCCGCATCGCCGAGTCCCTCGACGGCCCCGCCGCGTCCCCGTCGCACGCGCTGCTGCGCGGCGCCCGCCGGGAGAAGATCGACTGGTCGGTGCCCGCGGAGCGCCCGCGGGTGGTGTTCCGGTTCCACTCGGCGCCCGAACGGGTCGACGGCACCACCCGGGCCCGCGGGGTGCACACCGCCGACGGGACCGACATCCCGGCCGGCCTGGTCGTGCGCGCCGTCGGGCACCGCGGCCGCCCGGTCGCCGGCCTGCCCTTCGACGACGACCGCGGCGTCGTCCCGCACGACGCGGGCCGCGTCGAGGGCCGTCCCGGCCATTACGTCGTCGGCTGGATCAAGCGGGGCCCGTCCGGGGGGATCGGCACCAACCGCACCTGCGCGGCCGAGACCGTCGGGTCCCTGCTCGACGACGCCGTCGCCGGCCGGCTCCCGTCGCGCCGCCCGGCCTCGCGCCTGGGCGCCATCACCCGGCGGCTCCGCCGGAGCTGACCGCCCCTGGTCAGCGGCTCAGGTCCAGCAGGGACAGCGCGCCGCGCAGCACGTCGTCGATCCGTGCGAGCGGGACGGTGCGGCGCCACCCGTCGAGCCCGGCGCGCACCAGGATCCGCCCGGGAGCCAGGTCGATCCCGTGCAGCCGCAGCGCACCGGGCAGCCCGGGCAGCTCGACCCGGCCCGAGCGGATCGCCGCCAGCGGGCTGCGGTCGACCACCGCCCGTACCGAGCGACGGGTGTCCGCCGACCGGGGTGGCCCCATCCACCGCCCGGCGACGGTCAGGCCGGTGACCTTCCAGGACAGGGTGTGCCCGTCCACCGACACGGCGAGGTCGGCGGCCCCGAGCCCGGGACGGCGACGCAGCCGGGCCCGGGCGACGCCGTCGGCGTCGACCCCCACCTCGACCTGCGGCACGTGCTCGCGCAGCCGCCCGGCGACCCAGTCCGGGTCGAGCTCGGCCTCGATCTCCACCGGACCGGCCACCAGTTCCGGGGCGAGCCCGGGGCGCAGCCGCACGTCGGCGGCGGTCACGGTGAGCCCGCGCAGCGCGAGGCCGGGCCGGGCGACGTCGCGCGCGGCCAGGGTGACCGTGGCGAACCGCCCGGTCGTCAGCGCCCGGGCTCCGAGCCCCGACGACGCGACGGCCGTCGGCACCAGCCGTACCTCCGACCCGCGGGAACGCAGCGTGGTCGGGCGTCCGACGTAGCGCAGCCGCGCGGCCTCCAGCAGCGCGCGCAGCAGCAGCGCCGACCCGGGCGCCGTGCCCGCGTCCAGCAGGGCCGACGCCGCGGAGACCCCGGCCGGCGTCTCGACTGCCATGGCGCTGGGGGCTCCCTCGGACGGTGGACGGGGTCGGTCCGAGCCTCGCAGGCCCGGCGGCGACCCGCCCGGCCGCGGCCGGGGTGTGCGACGACCCGCACGGCGTCGTCGGCCGGTGGCGCGACGGCGGCCGGCGGCGCCGGCGCACCGGCACCGCCGGCCGCTCCCGGTCGTCCGGTCGCGGACGGCGGGCCGCCCCGGCGGAGCGCTGGGGAGCGTCGTCCTGCCGCTGTCCCGCAAGGCCTTCCGGGTCCCGGGAATGGCCTCATCGGGTTGTTTACGGATGCTCGTGAGAGTGATCGACGGGCTCCGGTCTGGACAGGTGCACAGGTGATGTCGGCACCGTCTGTCATGGCAGTGATGCGCGCTCCCGTCCCGGAGACCGACGTGATCGCCGGCCGCTACATCCTGGCGACCCATGTCGGTATCGGGTCGACGGCGACGGTGTACCGGGCGTGGGACCCGCACGAGGACCGGGTGGTCGCGGTCAAGCTGTTCCTCGACCGCCACGACGCCGACGGCGTGGACCGGCAGTGCCGTGAGCTGCGGACCATGGCCCACCTGGACCATCCGGGCCTGGTGCGGCTGCTGGGCGGGGGAGTCGACCGCGGCCGCCCCTTCCTGGTGGCCGAGCTCGTCGAGGGGGAGACGCTCGCGGCCCGGCTGGCCCGTGGCCCGCTGCCGGTCGAGCGGGCAGCCGCGATCGGCGCCGACATCGCGTCGGGGCTCGCGCACCTGCACAGCCGTGGGGTGGTGCACCGCGACGTGAAGCCCGCCAACATCCTGCTCTGTTCCGACACCGGCCGGGCGCGGCTCACCGACTTCGGCATCGCCCGCGTGCTGGGCCACTCCGTGCTGACCCGGACCGACGCCGTCCTGGGTACCGCGGCCTACCTCGCGCCCGAGCAGGTCGCCGGTGAGACCGTCGGGCCCTCCGCGGACGTGCACGCCCTCGGCCTGGTCCTGCTCGAGGCGCTCACCGGGGAGCGGGAGTACCCGGGGACCACGGTGGAGTCCGCCGTCGCCCGGCTGCACCGGCCACCGCGTATCCCGGACGAGCTGCCGGCCCGGCTGCACCGGGCGTTGTCCGACTCGACCCGCCGGCACCCGGGGGACCGGCCGGCCGCCGCCGACCTCGCCGTCGGCCTCCGGTACCCCCGACGACCGCCGGAACTCCGGGGAGACGGTGGGTCCGGACCGTCGTAGCCTGCGCGGGTGCCGGACATCACCACCTTGATCCTCGACGACCACGCCTGGTTCCGCCGACAGTTCGCCGCGCTGGACGAGCTCCAGGCCCGCGACTCCGACCCCCGTGAGCTCGCCCGCCTCTGGGAGCCGCTCGCCGCGCGCCTCGACGTGCACGCCCTCGCCGAGGAGAAGATCTTCTACCCGCAGCTCCTCGCGCACGGGGAGGACCCGGAGGACGAGACGCTCGACGCCATCGGGGACCACAACGAGATCCGCGACGGCGTCGCGCAGGCCGAGCGCAGCCCGGTCGGCAGCGGCCAGTGGTGGGAGGGCGTCTGGGCCGCCCGCCGCGCCAACGACGAGCACATGGGCGAGGAGGAGAACGAGGGCCTCGCCAACTTCCGTCTGAACGCCACCACCGGCCTGCGCGAGTCGCTCGGCCGGCAGTTCGCCGAGTTCCTCGACGCCCACCCCACCACCGCCGGCCTCGACAACTCCGACAAGGACCCCGAGGCCTACGTCGACGAGGTCCGGGCCGAGATCGACCCGTCCGACCCGACCCGTGACGGGCTCGGCATCGGCAGCCTGAAGGGGAAGTAGACGTGGCCGTGCACGACCACCTCCTGCGGGAGAAGGCACCCATCCCCACGACCGCCTGGAAGGCCGTCGACGACGAGGCGCGCGAGCGCCTGACCCCGCTCCTGGCCGGGCGCCGCCTCGCCGACTGGACCGGGACCGCGGGCTGGCAGACGTCGTCGGTCGACCTCGGTCGCTCACAGCGGCTCGACGGGCCGCCGCCGGGCGTCGCCGTCGACGGCATCACGGCCCGCCTGCGCCGGGTGCAGCCGCTCGCCGAGTTCCGGGTCCCGTTCACGGTGTCCCGCGACGAGATCGACGACCTGCAGCGCGGCGCGCAGGACCCGGAGTTCGACGACCTCGCCCGCGCCGCGCGCGCGGCCGCCGCGATCGAGAACCGCGCGATCTTCCACGGCTGGCCGGAGGCCGGCTTCGCCGGCATCGCGGACGTCTCGCCCTACGACACCGTGGCCCTGGGCGACAACCCCGACACCTACCCCGGCGCCGTCGCCCGTGCGGTGGACCAGCTGCGCCGCAACGGCATCGAGGGCCCCTACGCGATGGCGATCGCGCCCGAGGGCTACACCCGCATCGTGGAGACCGCCGAGCACGGCGGCTACCCGCTGTTCGAACACCTGAGCCGCATCCTCGGCGGGCAGATCCTGCGCGCCCACGGCCTCGACGGGGCCGTGGTCGTCAGCCAGCGCGGCGGGGACTTCCTGCTCGACGTCGGCCAGGACCTGGCGATCGGCTACTCCGACCACGATGCGCGCGAGGTGCACCTCTACCTGGAGGAGAGCTTCACCTTCCGCGCCGTCGAGCCGGACGCGAGCGTGCGCCTGCGCTGACCCGCGACCCGCCACCGGCCGTGCCCCGTCCGTGATCCTCCGCGGTCGACGCCGTAGGTGTCGGGGAGGCTCGGCAACCGGCCTGTCAGCGCCCGTGGTCACACCCGTTGATCCAGCGACACACGTATCATGACGTCACTTCGTCGGAACCCCACACGCCGGCAGGAGCAACATGACGATGGTGCGCGTCGATCTCCGCCGGCAGTTCGAGGACGCCGGCTCGCGAGCCGATCCGAGTCCTGTCTACGCCGGACTGCGCGACCTCGGACCGGTGCTGCGGTCGAAGGACATTCTCGGAGGCGGGTTCCTCCTGCCTCGTTATGAGGAGGTCTCCCAGGTCATCAAGGATCCGCGGTTCGCCAGTGACCGTCGGAACGTCGGACGGCGCTCCTTGGACCAGTGGTGGACGCCCGGGATGCTGAGGCTGCTCCTCTCCAGCATGGTTCTCAAGGACCCGCCCGAGCATCGCCGTCTGCGCAACCTCGTCCAGAAGGCATTCACCCCGTCCCGGGTGGCGAAGCTGGCCGGTCGCGTGGAAGAGATCACCGACGAACTGCTCGATGCCGCCGCCGCGAAGCCGGTGATCGAGCTCGTGGGGGATCTGGCACTGCCGTTGCCGCTCACCGTCATCGCGGAGATGCTCGGTGTCCCGCCGGCCGACCGGATACGCTTCCGCACCCTCTTCGCCTCCATCCAGAGCAACTCGCAGACGACAGCCGTCTCGCTCGCGCGCAACTACCGCCGTATGCGTGAGCTCACCACGTTCCTGCAGGAGCTGGTGCGACTGCGTCGCGAGCAGCCGGGGGACGACCTCCTGAGCGACCTCGTCCACGTCGAGGAAGGCGGCGACCGGCTCGACGACGACGAGCTCGTCTCGATGGTGTTCCTGCTGCTCTTCGCCGGTCACGAGACGACGGTCAACCTGATCGGCAACGGCGTCCTGGAACTCGTCCGCCGACCTGACCAGCTTCGCAAGCTGCGCGATGACCCGGGCCTCATCGATACCGCCATCGAGGAGATGCTGCGGTTCACCAACCCCGTGGGGTTCGTGGCACCGCGGTTCGCCAAGGAGGATGTCGAGATCGCCGGTACCCCGATCCGGCGGGGCAGCATGGTCACCTTGCTCATCGCCTCCGCGAACCTGGACGAGACCGTCTTCCCCGACGCGGACACCCTGGACATCACCCGGAGCCCCAACCGGCACGTCTCCTTCGGCCTCGGCACCCACTTCTGCCTCGGTGCCCCGTTGGCCCGGCTGGAGGCTCGCATCGCTGTTCCCGCATTGCTTCGTCGCTTCGATCACCTCGAACTCGCCGTACCGGCTGATCAGCTGCCCTGGAGGCGTCACATCGCTCTTCGTGGAGTGGAGAGACTGCCGCTCGTGGTGACGCCGGCGGGTGCATCGGCCTCTCGGCGAACGGCGTAGGAGGTCCCTGCTGCGGAACGCAGCGAGCGAGGAATCACCGCCGTCCGTGTGGCTTCCCACCCGACTTCGGCCCGGTCCCGTGGAGCGGATCGCAAATCCCGGCCACTGCGTCGAGCGCATCGGCACTCTGGCCGTCGCAGATGTTCGTGAAGCCGTCGCGGGGTCGGAGTGGGCCCGGTCTGCACCCGCACGTCCTTCGGCGCCCGGTCGCGACACGGCTCGACGTCGCCGGCCTCTCGGCTCGGGAGATCGCCGACCACGTGGGGCACGAGAAGGTGTCGATGACGCTGGACGTCTACATGTCGCGCAAGACCCGCGGGATCGACGCCGCTGCTGCCCTGGGCGCGTTCCGCCCGAACCAATACGTGGGGTAAACGTGGGGCTGATCGTGAGGCGGTCGAGGCGACGATGCGCCGACCTGCGGAAAGTGCGCCCCCGGCAGGACTCGAACCTGCGACCTAGAGATTCCGAGATCGTTCTTCTGGACGGTCAGGGGGAGTGCGAGACGGTGCCTCTGAGCTGGGGGAACGTCTCGGGACGGTCGTGGCCGGTGGGTGCTGTTGGTGGTCGTTCCAGGTAGGTAAATGTGGGGTTCGATCATGAGGTGACCGGGTGGGGGGTTGGGCCCACACCTCCCCGGCTCCCTCGTCCTGACCCCGCACCTCGTCGTGGTGGTGGTGTCCAGGGGCGGCGTAGCCGCTCGCGTAGCGACGCGGAGCGCCCTGGACGCCGGCGCCTCGGCGTGGAGACTCTGATGGACAGGGAGTCAAAGACCCATCTGGGAGGTCCGTTACCTGGTGAGGGTCACTGTTCAAGGCGAAAGAGAGTCTGCAACTCTGTGTATTCGGCCGCACATCGATCGGGCGCTGCGGATCAGTCCACCAAGACTATGTGCATCGGCCTCAACCCAGAAGTGTCATCGGTGAGCTAATCTCTGAGTCACGTGTGACCTGCTGGCCATCATCTGGAGAACGAATGTCCGGACTAACTGAGGACCTGCCCTGGGACGCAATCTCTCCGCGTGCCCTGGAGGAGCTGTTGTTCGCTCTCCTGGAAGAGATGGGAGCCTATCGTGTTGAGTGGAGATCGTCTCATGCCTCAATTAACGAGGCCGATGGCGGCCGCGACATCGAGGCCACTTTCAGTCGCCCTACTCCCGATGGTGACTTAGAGTTAGAGACCTGGTGGATCGAGAGTAAGCGACGTGATCGCCCAGTCAAGCCTGGCGTGGTTAAAGAGGGCGCTATCAATTCCACGAGCTACGTCGGAGTGTCGACGTTTATCGTTGCCAGCAACTCCAGTTTCACCAATACGACATCAGACTGGGTTAAGCGACACAATTCTAGGAATCTTGGCCCAACGGTCAAGCTCTGGGATCGGCGGCGGCTCAAGTCTCTGGTTGAGACGTACCCCTCGGCGGCCGCGCGGACGCTGGTGTCGGCTCTAAGTTTCTCGGAACGATGCAGCTTTCTTGCCGAGTACTTTTTCGAGAACTCTCGAGTGATGACGGAGCCTGAACTCCGAGAGGCCTGGTCTCGCCGAGTTGAGATTGATAACTATCAGTTTCTTGTCGCGGCAACGTACGCTGACGCGGCCGCGAACAAGCTGATCGAGCGTCCCTGGATGGCGGTGGCGTCTAGTGGCAATGTTCTACGATCGCTAATCGTATGTCTGACTTCACTGTTAGGGAAGGTCTTGCGCGGGGATTCGATCTCAAATGATCTCGCCGTAAAGACGTGTGCATACACGATTGGCGTAGCCTGCGCGAAACTCGATTCAGAGACGGTGGGCTCGGTTCTTGATGACCCCTACCGGTTTCTGCAGAACTCGGAGCCTGTCATCTCCTCTGAGTCTATGTCAGTAGTGAGGCAGCATCTATTTGATCCTTGTCGGTCAGCGCTCCTGCAGGATCTTGCGTCTCGATGTGCGGACGACTGCGCTCGGTGCAGTACCGACTACGAGACTATTGATACGAAGGAGAATTTTTGGGGTCACTTTGTCGGGGAGGTGGACGGGAACCCTATGCGTTTAACCCTGATCAATGAAGATATTCCTTGTGCTGCAGGGATAGAATTGCCGGAAGGGGTGATATGCCCACTCGATTCGATCGGCCATACGGATTCAAATGAAGATTTCGCTGCCTTGGTGCGGACCGTTATCGAGTTTCGAGTTGAGAATCCGAGTGGGCAGTATTTGCGGCTTATTGAGTCAACTAGTTTAGGTGAGGGAGCTGTCGCGGCGATCAACGAGCTTATTGCTGCGCGTCTGAATGCGCGTGATCCGGCTCCAGGCGAGTCGGGCAATGAGTGACATAATTTGCAACGTTTGCTGTTTGACGTCCTGGCGTTCGCCGCTGGGGCCTGCGTGAGAAGTACTGTTGCTCGTTGCTGAGTCGAGCAGTCGTTGCCTTCGGGCGGCCAACGGGCGTGCGCGCGCCGGCTGCCGGGCCGGAGGCAGGAGGCGGACGGCAGCGACGCCGCCCGTCCGGCCCGTCAGGGTCGGCTTGAAGACGTAAAGAAAGTTCTCACCGGTCCGACATCGGCACGGCCGCTGGACGCAAACGGCGATTCCGACTAGGTGCCTGCTGATCCTGCAGAGCTAAAGGCAGTACGCGATCCCGCTCAACCGTTTTGAATCTTCTGAATCCAATCTGGAGGGTGGAGTGTCAGTCGCATGGCTAATAGGGGTCCCGCCAGTTGAAATCCATCTGCCACCAGCATCAGTTCCGTGGCAACAGACAGCCTCGTCCATTGGAACGCTGCTGGCCGTGGCCGTGGCCGTGACTGTTGCGATTGTTGAAACAGTACGCGCACGCAGGGCAAGAAAGGAAACCGAAGAAGTTAAGGCGAGCCAAGCTGCTGAGAAGCGCCGAGAGGCCGCCGTGTGCATATCCGGCTGGATAGAAGAGAAGTATTTACCCGACAAAGAGGGGGCCGTGTACATACGGTACGCGACCGCACACCTATTCAATAGCGGCGCGGAGCCGGTATCGAATGTAAGCGCGTCAGTGGGCGTCGGGTGGCCAACGCGCAGCTTGGGTCCGTTATCAATCCCGGCTCCACTGTCCCTCCCTCCGCAGCGAGAATTGCAGTGGGACCTTACGATACCGTTACTAGCCCATGACGATACGCAATCACCGATGCTTGAGGTCCAATTCACCGACCCGAACGGGCTGCGATGGCATCGGAAGTTCGATGGGACTCTCTCGGAAATTACGAACGAGAAGTCTAAGCTCTTTGACTCAAGTGATGAAGCGGCTGCGCACGCACAGATCGGGCGTGTAAACCCTATGAACCCAATGGCAATCACGCTGGCATTCGTTCAAGCCATGACAAGCAACCCGCGCGAGCGGGCTGTCGTCGATAGCTTCCTAGCCCCCGAGGCGGCCGCCTGGAAGTCGACTCCGGAAGAGGAGCTCGACGCTATCGCCGAAGAACTCAATCGTTATGGACTAGCATTGTTCGTCCATTACCGCGCACCTCACGTGGCCTATGTCAAGTTCGTCACTCCGGACCATGAGAATCTCCAGGTTGCCTTCGGATCCGTCGTAATTGAGGATGCGCGCTTCATAACGTTGACGTTCGTTCGAGAGCGTGGTTGGAGAGTTTTTAGTTATGGTGGCGCACTGTCTGATCCCGACAAGATTCTGTTTCCTCCAGGTGCGCTAACAAATGAAACTGGGGTGGCGCCTATACCGCACGGTTTGCAACGTTCGCGATCGCGAGAGCAACGGTGGAGCTGGCGAAACAAAACTTAACCAGGGGGGCGCCGCCGGGTAAGATGTTCGCGGAAGGGTAGATCTGAGCGATTGAGGTGGATCATCTCTTATCACAGAGAAGCTCCCGCTTTGGCGGAGCGCCTTCTCGCGATCGCGTTGCCACGCCGCTGGAGCCATGTGCAAGGGGTCGCCTCCCGGGCAGAGGTTGTCGGCCCGCATCTTGTCGGCGGCCCAGTCCTCGTCGCCGCTTGCTGGCTTCACGACGTCGGCTACGCGCCCGATCTCGCTGCGACACGGTTCCACCCCCTCGATGGTGCTCGTGCGCTGCGCGAATGGGGCGCTGACGACCTCATATGTGGGCTGGTTGCGTTCCACTCCGCTGCGGCTCACGAGGCCGACGTTCTGGGCCTGCTCGACGAGCTGCGTGCGTTCGAGGATCCGCAGGGTCTGGTGCGTGATCTACTTTGGTACCTCGACATGACCACGAGTCCGGACGGCGAGCGTGTCTCGTTCGACGACCGCATAGCCGAGGTGCGGGAGCGTTACCCCGCTGAGCACTACGTGATTCGCGCCCTCGACGGCAGCATGGCTGCTCGGCGGGGCGCCGTAAATCGCGCAGAGGCATGGCTCTCGTCCGCAGGCCTGGCCGATCAGGTGTAGTACGGGTCCCGCTGGCTGAACCCGTGCTCGATCCGCAACCGGATCGACGGGTGCACATCGATGCCGTCCAGCTCAACCCGCTCGACCCACAGCACTTCTGAGGACTCGTCACTCGTCCTCGGTTCGCCGCCCACCGGCCGAGCCCTGAAGCAGATGGAGAACTCCTGTCGGACTTCGCCATCGGTGTAGGCCATGACGTGGTCGGGGTTGCTGTAGATGCCGACCAGGCTGGTGACCTCGATGTGGATGCCGGTCTCTTCGTCGGTCTCGCGGACCGCGGTCTCGGTCATGGTCTCGCCGAGCTCGTGGCGGCCGCCGGGGAGCGCGTAGAGGTTGTTGTCGGTGCGGCGGATCATCAGCAGCCGGTCGCGCTCGTCGGTGACGAACGCGCTCACGGCGATGACGATGCTGGTCGCCTTCGGGGCGTCGGGGTCGTGGAAGTGGTCGGTCCGGGCCACGCGCCGGTCACCAACGCGCTGGGGTCGAGGTGCTCCACACGTCGACGAAACTACGCGCATAGGTGTCGAACAGGTCCCCGGCGCCGAGCTTGCGCAGATGCAGCGCGGGGGCGTGGGCACCGGGCACGCCGTAGACGTGGGTGTTGATGATGGCCTGGTCGTCGAACCGGAAGATCGAGTTGTAGAGCGTGGTTGTGTGGAACCTGAACTCGATGCCCGGGGTGTCCAGTAGCGGCCGGTACGCGGCGAGCCCGTAGCGGATCCGCGCGGCGAGCGTCCCGGTCCCGAGGCGTTCTTCCTGGCTGCGCAGCTCGACGGCGTCGCTGTCGGGGTCGCCGAAGTTGATCCGCACGGTCACTCCGGCGCCGGCCTTCTCGGCCACGGTGCGGATGAAGTCCGGGCGCTCGATGAGGAACTGGCCGGCGTGGACCAGGATGTCGATCCGGTCGGTCGCCGAGGCGAGCAGCTCGTCCCACAGCTCGGCAGGGACCGCGCCGCGGTGCGGGTAGGCGGCGACGATCTCCGAGGCCGCGATCTTCGCCTGACGCTCGGGCGGTACCGCTGCGGGCCACAGGTAGGACTCGCTCTGCCCGACCAGCGCGGACAGCGCGGCCCGGTGTCGGGCGTACGGGGTGCGGCCCTGGGTGGCCCACCGTTCGACGGTCTTGGCGTCGACGCCGATCTGCTCGGCCGCCGTCGCGGGCGTGAGGCCGGCGCCCATCAGCGCGTCGCGCAGTCGCTCGTTCGCCATCGCCGCACCTCTCCACGAACACGAGCTGGGACGTCTTGAGTCTAGCTGAGACGTCCTGAGATGTCCCTCTGTGTGGTCGGGCCGTCCCGGTGATTTCCGGAGTCTTGGACCTGCCCCGCTACGAGGGCCATCCCGATTCAGTCCCTGGAGGACGGTCATGGCAACGATCAAGGTCGACACCACCGGTACCCGTTACACCGTGGGCGCGACTCCGCGTCCGAAGAACGACATGGACGGCCGTCAGCGGACCGACCGGCAGACCGGGACGCCGCTGTTCACCACGCAGCTGGTGAAGGTCGACGCCGAGGGCGCGGAGATCCTGACCATCACGACCCCGGGTGCTCCTCAGGTGGAGCAGGGCGCGGAGGTGCGTCCGGTGGGGTTGATCGCGATTCCGTGGCAGCAGGGTCAGCGGGCCGGGGTGGCGTTCAAGGCCGATCGGATCGAGCCCGCGCAGGCGTCCAAGGCGTCCTGACCGCCTGTCTGGTCGGTGGTGCGGGTCGGGGCTGACTTCCCCGGAGTCCCGCCCCGCACCCCGGCACCTCGCCGCTCCCCGCCTCGTCGCCCGCCCCGCGTCCGGAAGGCCCTGTCATGGCTCGCAACGCCGCTCCTGCCCGCACCTTCGGTGTCGGGAAGTCCCGTGTGGATTCCTTCGAGATCATCTCCGCTCCGCCCGCCAACCCCGCCGTCCGCGTCGCCGCCCTGCTGCTGCGGCTGCGCGCGGAGCTGTTCGTCCTCGCCGTCGGGGTGTGGGCGTGGGTGGCGCTGGGCCCGGACCACGTCCGCGACGAGGCCGGCCGATTCGTCGCCGTCCCGGGCACCGGCTTCGACACCGCGACGCGGGTCGCGCTGTTCGTCGCGGTCGGGCTGGTGCTGGCGGGGCTGCCGTGGACGCGGCGGTTCCTGTTCCACCGCGCGCAGGCCGTGCTCACCCGCCATCGGGTCCGTCAGGTCCTGGTCGAGTGCCGGGTCCTGAACTCCCGCTCGCGGGCGTGCCCGTTGACGGCGTGGGCTCGTCCGACGCGGGTCGGTGAGGTCGTGTGGGTGGTGCTGCGGGCTGGGATCGCCCCGCACGCCGTCGCGGACCAGGCTGAGGAGCTGGCGTCTGCGTGCTTCGCCCGTGAGGCGCGGGTGGTGGTGTGGCCGCGATTCACGACCGTGGTGCGGGTCGAGATCATCCGCCGGGACCCGCTGGCGCCGAACCTGATTCGCTCGGACCTGTTCCGCTACGCCTCCGGCGACATCCACGACCCGGGCTGGCCCACCAACGACGGCCCCGACTCCGACGTTCCGGCCCCGCGCCGCGAGCCGTCCCGCCCGGCGCTGCCCGCCGCCCCACAGCCCGCGTTCGACGGGCCGTCCGACAACAGTCGGGGTGGGGACTGGTCGGACTATGTCTGAGCACCCGCCCACACAGCCACTGCCCTTGATCGCCGCTGACCAGGACGCACCGGATCGGCTCGTGCGCCCGCTGCTGGTCCTGCGCCGGTGGGCCGACGAGTACCGCGCCCACCGCCGCGAGCGCCGTACCGACGCCGGGCCGTCGATCTGGGAGCCGATCCACCTCGGTGTCGCCGAGGACGGGCGTCCTGTGCGGGTCCCGCTGATCTACCGCAACATGCTCCTGGCCGGTGAGCCCGGCGCGGGCAAGTCGGTGGGGCTCAACAACATCGTCGCCCACGCCGCCCTCGCGACCGACTGCCGGTTGTGGTTGTTCGACGGCAAGATCGTCGAACTCGGCCTCTGGCGGTCCTGCGCGGACCGGTTCGTCGCCAACAGCCTCGATGACGCCATCGCGGCGCTGCTGGACCTGCAGTCGGAGATGGATCAGCGCTATGCCGTCCTCGACGACGAGCGTCGCCGCAAGATCGCCCCCGCCGACGGTGTCCCGCCGATCGTGGTCGTCCTCGACGAGCTGGCCTACTTCTCCGCGACCGTCGGGACCAAGCGCGAGCAGGAGGCGTTCTCGGTCCTGGTCCGCGATCTCGTGGCCCGGGGCCGGGCGGCCGGGATCATCGTCGTCGCCGCGACGCAGCGCCCGTCGTCGGACATCATCCCCACCTCGCTGCGGGATCTGTTCGGGTACCGGTGGGCGTTCCGCTGCACCACCGACGCCTCGTCGGACATCGTGCTCGGCCACGGCTGGGCCTCCCGCGGCCACTCCGCCGCGAGCGTCGCCCCGGAGACGAAGGGCATCGGGTTCCTGCTTGCCGAGGGCGGTGTCCCGCGCCGGATCAAGGCTGCGCACCTGTCCGACGAGCAGGTGTACGCCCTGGCCGACCGCGCCTCCATGCGACGGCTCGCCGCCGGGATCGCCCACGACCAGGACCTCGACGACACCACCGGTGGTGCGGCATGACCGCCCGCCCGACGACCGCCGAGCTGGTCCACGGCGGGCTGCGCCGGTGCGCGGCTGCCCGCCGTCGGGTCAGCGCCCGCTACGACCGCGGAGCCCTCACCTCGACCGAGTGGGCCGACGCCCTCGCCGCGCTGCACGCCCGCGACGCCCGCTGGTGGTCTGTGCTCGCCCGCAGCGCCATCGCCGACCACACGATCCCGCTCGTCTACGTCGCGGCTGTGTCCGACGCTGAGGCTGCTGCCCAGCGCGCTGCCGCCGACTGGGCCTGCACCGCCCGCGAGTACGCCCGCACCGCTGCGGCTCGGGTGGCGTGATGAGCACCGGCCAGCACTCGGCGACCGTCGACAGCCTTGCGGCCCGACGGCTCACGCGCCTGGCCGGACAGACCCCCGCCGCCGACCTCGTTGCTGCTGCCGGACGACGCGAGGACTTCACGGGCTGGCTGCGCCACGTCACCCCCGCCGCCGGATGCGCCCACCCGATCCGACTGTCTGGGACCGTGTTCCGGGTCGAGGAAGCCACCGGCCGCATCACTGGCGAGCGGCACACCGCCGAGATGCCCGACGGGCTGATCTACACCGCTTGCGGCAACCGCCGCGCGTCCGTGTGCCCGTCGTGTGCCGAGACCTACCGGGCCGACACCTTCCAGCTCGTCACCGCCGGACTCGTCGGCGGCAAGGGCACCCCCGCCTCCGTCGCGGGGCACCCGTGCGTGTTCCTGACCGTCACCGCGCCCTCGTTCGGCTCGGTCCACGCCCACCGCATCGACCGGAAAGGCCGGCCTCTTC
Organism: Pseudonocardia sp. DR1-2; assembly: GCF_023717215.1. Classification (NCBI taxonomy): domain Bacteria; kingdom Bacillati; phylum Actinomycetota; class Actinomycetes; order Pseudonocardiales; family Pseudonocardiaceae; genus Pseudonocardia; species Pseudonocardia sp. DR1-2. Next base: position 156,450 of record NZ_JAMQOF010000010.1, read on the forward strand.
CGTGCCGCCCCCGTCGCGACGAGACGAGCTGTGAGCACGGGACCGGGCACGCCTGCTGGGAGCGCCACGCCGCCGACGACCCGCGAGTGGGCCGGCCGCTGTGTCTGGACTGCTACGACCATCCGCACCAGGCGGTGTGGAACCTGCACGTCGGGGAGCTGTGGCGCCGCACGATGATCGCCGCGACCCGCAACCTGCGGCAGCTCGAGAAGCTCACCGGCGCCAAGCTGCGGCTTTCGTACACCAAGGTCGCGGAGTTCCAGGCCCGCGGCGCCGTGCACCTGCACGCCTTGGTCCGCCTCGACGGCCGCGATCCCGACGCGGCCCTGTCGCACCTGACCCTGTCGCCGCCGCCCGGGATCTCCGCCGCCCAGGTCGCCCTGCTGCTCCGTTCCGCGGTCACCGAGACCGCGTTCACCACCGCCCCGCACCCCTACCGACCTGAGGGCTGGCTGATCGCGTGGGGTGAGCAGGTCGACCCGCGCCCGGTCCGGCTCGCCGCCCGCGATCTCGACGACGCCGCCGAGATCACGACGACCGCCGTCGCGGCGTACCTGGCGAAGTACGCGACGAAGGCGACCGAGACTGCCGGGCACCTGTCGACGCGGCTGCGGCCGGACATGGTGCGCTCCTACACCGACCACGCCACGCACTCCGGGCGTCAAATCGACGCCTGCTGGCGGCTCGGGCAGCGTCCGGGCGGCTGGGACTCCGAGGACTGGTCGACGTCCTGGGGGCGGCTGTGGCGGTGGGCGCACATGCTCGGATTCGCCGGGCACTTCTCCACCCGCTCCCGCCGGTACTCGACGACGTTGACCGCGTTGCGGCAGGCACGTCGGGACTGGCAGCGCGACCACGCCAACCCCCGCCCGGCGGCCGATGAGGTCGAGCGTCTGGACGACGGGGAGGACACCACCGAGGTGGTCATCTCGGCGCTGCACTTCGCCGGGATCGGCTGGCACACCACCGCCGACGCTCTGCTGGCGAACACCGCTGCGGCTCAGGCGCGGGCCAGGAGGCGTGCAGCGCGCGAGGAGCTGTCGACGACCGGATGACAACGGAGGTGAGGAGCATGGAGATCAAGCAGCGGCTGTGGTCGGTGCAGGACGTCGCCGACTACCTGGGCGTCCCGGTGGCGACCCTCTACGACTGGCGGTGCAAGGGCTACGGCCCGAAGGCCAAGAAGGTCGGCCGGTACCTGCGGTACGAGGCGGAGGCGGTGCGGCGGTGGTTCGCCGAACTGGAGGACGGGGCTGCGTGATGGCTCGTCCACCACTGCCGATCGGCACCTACGGGAAGATCCTGACGACCAGGCTCGGGCCCGGCCGGTTCCGGTCCTGGGCCAACTACCGCGACTACGACGGCATCACCCGCCGCGTGCAGCGGTACGCCGCGACCGGGCCCGCGTCGGTGAAGAAGCTCAAGGAGGCACTGCGGGACCGGAGCCGCTTCGCTCTGGACGGCGAGATCACCGGGGACACGCGCGTCCGGGTCGTCGCGGAGATGTGGCTTCGCGACCTCGACGACTCGGATCGGGCGTTGCGGACGAAGATCAGTTACCGCGATGCCTGGCGGCGATCCCTCGAACCGGCGGTGGGTGAGCTGCGGTTGAGCGACCTGCGGGTGTCGAGCGTCGACCGGGTCATCCGTGAGGTGCGAGCCCGGCAGGGGAGCGGATCGGCCCACCACGCCAAGGTGGTGCTGTCCGGCATCGCGAGTCTGGCCGTCCGCCACGACGCGATCGACTCGAACCCGGTCCGCGAGCTGACACCGGCTCGCCGGAAGTCGACGGCGGAGAAGGTCGCTCTCACCGAGGACGGCATGACCCGGCTGGCCGCGTTCCTGGGCAGCTCCGACGACGCGCGGAAGCACGACCTCGTCGACATGGTGACCGTGCTGTCCGGGCTCGGCTGCCGCATCGGGGAGCTGCTGGCGCTGGACTGGCCGCGTGTCGACGACGTCGCCAACACCCTCGCGATCGAGGGCACGGTGATCCGTGTGCCGGGGGAGGGGCTCGTGGTGCAGCCGCACACCAAGTCCCGCGCGAGCATGCGGACGATCCAGCCGCCGGCCTGGCTGATGGAGACCCTGCGCCGACGACACGAGGAGTCGCACGGGCCGTGGGTGTTCCCCTCGACGGCGGGCACCCTTCGGGACCCGGACAACACGCGCAAGCAGTTGCGCCAGGTCCTCGCCGGTACCGAGTGGGAGGGCCTGCACCCGCACGCGTTCCGCCGGCTGGTCGCGACCCGGCTCGACGCGGTCGGGCTCTCGGCCCGGGACATCGCGGACTACCTGGGCCACGAGAATGTGTCCATGACGCAGGACGTCTACATGTCCCGGCGGGTGGCCGGAGCCGCTGTGTCCGCCGCTCTGGACGGCTTCGGCTCGCCCGGTAAACGGTAGGTACTCGGTAGGTCGATCATGGACCGATCACCCGCCTGACCAGCTGACCTGGTCGTATGTGCCCCCGGCAGGACTCGAACCTGCGACCTAGAGATTAGAAGTCTTGCCGCGGTCGGTTCTCTCGTGATCTACCAGGTGCTTCTCTATCGTCTGCGGCTCCGAAGGAGGCTCCACGGTGCTTGAGCTTCTGCAGTTCGCGCCATAGATGGCTCCACGCAAGATCTACCGGCCGACCTGCACCACGGCCTCACCGTGCTCCAGGTATCGCGGGCCGTCTTGAGCTGTGGTGCGAAGCCGGCGGGCGAGTCGAGGGATGACGAACGACTCCAGATCTGCGACCGCGACCCACTCCCAACGGTCCAGCTCGTCGTCGGCGAGCCTGATGCGCTCAGCGTCGTCGCCGAGTTGGCCGCAGTCGAAGACGAAGAGGAGCTTGTCGCCCTCCCTGTCGCTCGGCGCCCAGTCGACCGAGAGCAGCGCCACAGGCTCCCGATCCAGACCGAGTTCCTCGGCGATCTCGCGGCGGCATGCAGCGGCGGGGGACTCGCCGCGCTCGACGTACCCGCCGGGGATGTCCCAGGTGTCCTTGTAGGTGGGGTGGACGAGAAGGATGCGGCCGGTCTCGTCGAGGAACAGCGCTCCTGCCGCGACGCGGGGAGTGGCGAACGTTTCGCTCGGGTCGGACACGTTGCGAGCTTACGACCGCGGTCGCTGGCCGTGCTCGGCGCCGGCTCAGCAGCGGCGGCTTGTTCCGGAAGGTGCGGACCGCGCCGCGGGGACCGTGCGCGGCGGCTTCCTCGCCAATCGACGCGTGGTCGTCGGAGTCCCCGTCGGATCGGGCGGGTGCTGGCCGTCCGGGATCCTCCTCTGAGGGTGCCTGCCCCGCGGCCTCGTCGGACGCGCTTCGTGCTGTCGGTACACCGCTGTGAACGAGACACCTGCCAGGATGGACCGGTGAGCACCCCCGCGGTCCCTCCTCGCTACGAAGAGAATCGGGCCCATGCCCGCCGCTTCGCGGAGGCCTGGGCGGGGGAACGGCGTGAGCGCGCGGAGAAGGACACGTTCTGGAACGAGTTCCTCGCCGTGTTCGGCGTCGAGCGACGGCAGGTGGCGCGGTTCGAGCCGGTCGCTCAGCGTTACTCGACGGGGCGTCACGGCTTCATCGACGTGTTCTGGCCGGGCCGTCTCCTCGTCGAACACAAGGCCGCTGGCAAGGACCTGGACCAGGCGATGGAGCAGGCGAAGGACTACCTGCCCGGGATGGCGGCCGAGGACGTCCCCCCGGTTCTGGTGGCGTGCGACTTCTCTGAGTTCGTCGTCCACGACCTCGATACCGGCACCGACGAGCGGTTCCCGCTCTCGGAGTTGCCGAACAAGCTGGAGGTCTTCGGACTGCTCGACGGCCGGGATCGCCGCCGCTACGACAGCGACGAAGACGTCAACCTGGCGGCGACCGAGCTGCTCGCGGGGTTCCACGACGCCCTGCGAGAGATGGGGTACCCCGACCACCACCGCCGGGTGCTGCTGACCCGTGTCCTGTTCTGTCTGTTCGCCGACGACGCCGGGGTCTGGCCGATGGGCCTGTTCGAGGACTTCCTGCGCCTGCGCACCCGTCCCGACGGCAGCGACCTCGGGCCCCAGCTGGCCCAGCTCTTCCAGGTCCTCGACACGGCACCGGCCCAGCGCAGTCCGCACCTTCCCGACGAACTGCGCGACTTCACCTACATCAACGGCGGTCTGTTCGAGGAGACCCTGCGGATCAGCGACTGCGACGCCGCGATGCGCGACGCGTTGCTGCGCTGCTCACGCTTCAACTGGTCGGTCATCTCGCCGGCCATCTTCGGATCGATGTTCCAGCACGTCATGGCGCCTGCTGAGCGCCGGGTCCTCGGCGCGCATTACACCTCCGAGGTCAACATCCTGCGCACCATCAGGCCGTTGTTCCTCGACGGACTCGAACAGGAACTCGACCGAGCCGACTCGGTCCCCAAGCTGCGCGCGTTCCGCGACCGGCTTGCAGAGCTGACGTTCTTCGACCCTGCGTGCGGGTGCGGAAACTTCCTCGTGATCGCCTACCGGGAGATCCGGCGGCTGGAAACCCAGTGTCTGATCAAGCTGCGCGAGACCGAGGCACGGATCGCGGCGAACCGCGGCGGTGGCGCCCGCAGAGGCCGCAGCGCGGCAGGCGCCGGACAGCTCGCGGTGGACGTCACCCTGGAAAGCAAGGTCGGCGTCGGGCAGTTCTACGGCATCGAGGTTGAAGAGTTCCCCTGCCGGATCGCGGAGACCGCGATGCACCTCACCGATCACCTCGCCAACCGTGACCTGTCTTCGGCGCTCGGGATCTACTACGCCCGATTTCCCATCGGAGACACGGCCGTCATCCACCACGGCAACGCCGTCTCGACGGACTGGGAGGACGTAATCCCGGCCGCTGACTGCAGCTACGTGCTGGGGAACCCGCCGTTCGTGGGGATGGCTTGGATGAGCGCGTCCCAGCAGCAGGACCGGACATCAGCGTTCGCCGCGCTGCGGTACCCCGGCACGCGAACGGGGCGTCTCGACTACGTCGCCGCCTGGTATGCGAAGGCGGTCACCTACCTCGATGCATCGCCCAGCCCGCAGGTCGCCTTCGTGTCCACGAACTCGATCACCCAAGGAGAGCAGGCGCGCACCCTCGGCCCGTTGATGCGCGCACACGGGATCCACATCGACTTCGCGCACCGGACGTTCGACTGGACCAGCGAGGCGCGCGGCGCAGCGCACGTCCACGTCGTCATCATCGGCTTCTCCGCCGGACAACGAGGCGAGTGCCGACTGTTCGACTACCCCGACATCAAGGGTGAACCGATCGAGCACAAGGCGAAGACGATCAACATCTATCTCGCCGACGCGCCGGAGATCGTGCCCCCCAAGCGCGACCGGCCGCTGATCGCAGCTCTCCCGGAGGCGTCGAAGGGAAGCCAGCCCACCGATGGCGGGAATCTGATCGTCGGCCCCGAGGACCATGCCGAGATCCTCGCTGACCCCATCGCCGCGAAGTACCTCCGGCCCTACCGGCAGAGCCGCGAGATGCTGCACGGCAAGGACCGCTGGTGTCTCTGGCTGACCGAGGCGACTCCGGCCGACCTGCGTGGATCGACGGTCCTGAAAACCCGCCTGCAGGGGGTCCGAGACGCCCGGCTCAAGTCCCCCACAGCGAGCGTGCGCGACCGGGCCGACACCCCATCGCTGTTCACCCAAGTCCGTCAGCCGGTCGGTGACTACGTGGCTATGCCCGAGGCCAGTAGCGGCAACCGCCGCTACATCCCCGCGATGCTCTACGGTCCCGACACCATCGCCGGGAACAAACTGATCTGCTGGCCCGGCGCTGATCTGTGGCTGTTCGGAGTGCTGTCTTCCCGCTGCTACACCCTCTGGGTCGGCACCGTCGCGGGAAAGATCAAGAGCGACTACTCGATGGCGCCGGACCTCGCCTGGTGCACCTTCCCCACTCCCGATCCCGACGGACCCAGCCGAAGCAAGATCACCAAAGCTGCCCGCGGTGTGCTCGACGCCCGAGCAGACCACCCGGGGGCGACCCTGGCCGAGCTGTACGACCCCATCGCCATGCCACCCAGCCTTGTGCGTGCCCACCGCGACCTCGACCGTGCGGTCGAGAACGGTGTTGCCGCCGGAAGGCGGTTCGCCACCGACGGGGACCGGCTGTCGGCCTTGTTCCAGCGCTACCAGGACATGACTGCATAGCTCACCATCCGCCGGGCTCCTGCGGACTGAGCCGGTCAGACGAGGCGTAGACGGCCGGCCAGGTCGTCAAGTGCCGGGTCCCGGTGCGCCCGGTTGCTCTTCACCCAGCCAAGGACGAGCTGGCGGCTGAGGGCGTGGTGGCGGATCTGCTCGGGCGCGATCCGTTCGGCCTGGAGCAGCACCGCCAGCGCGTCCTCGCGGCGATTCCGGGCCGCGTAGGCGCGAGCCGTCTCGATGGCGTGTCGCACTTGACGCTCCGGAGGAAGACCCGAGACGTCGATCGAGGGTGCGAGGTCGACCGCCACCTGGACGTCGCCGAGCTCCAGCGCTGTCGTCATGCGGTGGAGCGCGACGTTCGTGGGCCCGAACGCCGTCCACATCGCGTTCGTGTCGTGCCCGACCCGGTGCGCGCTGTCCTCAGCTTCGCGGAGGAAGGCGTTCACCGAGGCTCGATCGTCGGCCCTCGCCGCAGCGACGGCCCCGGTCAGGAACAGCGTGCCGTAGACCGAGAGGAAGGACTCGTCGGTGCGGCTGCTCAGATGCGTTTCGAGGACCCCCACGGCGGTCCGTACGAGGTCGACGCCCGCCGCGAACCTCCCGGTCGAGTGGAGGGCGTACGCGACGGACCGGAAGAGCGAGCCGAGTACGACGGGGCTCTCCGACTCCTGTGCTGCGGCCAGACCGCGTTCGGACGCGATCCACGCCAGGTCGGTCTCTCCCAGCTTCGTCAGGACCGACACCGCGACCTGATAGGTGAGCGCCAGCAGAGCGAGCGCCCTGCGGCGGTCTGCCTGCTCCGCGTTGCGTACAGCGGTCAGCGCGTCGCTGAGGACCAGGGGAGTCCGGCCGGTGACGTAGCCGTAGCGGCTCGCCTGGTACGCGTCGAAGATCGCCGAGACGTCCGCCTCCAGCGAGTCGAGGTCGGCTGCCTCGCCCGGACCTGCCGGGCCCGCGAGTAGCGGAGTGATCTGCCGGTAATCCATCAGGGCGGAGCGGAGAGCGGGGACGGTCTGAACCCCGCTGTCCGCCGTCCACTCCAGGAGGGTCGGCTCACCGACCAGGTCGCCGATCGCGACGTCGAGAGCTTCGGCGATCCGCCGGATGACCGACAGCCGATCGAGGTCGATCCGCCCGTTCTCGACCTTGCTGAGCCAGTCCTCGGTCCGACCGATGAGACCGGCGAGCACGAGCTGCGAGAGCCCACGCCGCCGCCGGTAGAAGGCGATCCGCTCGCCGATGGTCATCGCCGTCGTCATTCCGCGCATGGCAACCACCCTCCCCGACTGATCCGGACATACCCCGGAATTTCCTTCCGGGTTCTACGTCAGAACAGGACTCAGGCTATCTCCACTGCCCGACAGGGAGCAGTAGTTCGAGAGGAGAAGCCCAATGAACAGTCCGTCTACCAGGGAGGGTATCGACGCCGCCGCGGCAGTCGGCCCGACCTTCTACAGCGTTCCCGACGCCGCGAAGTTGATCGGAACCTCGCCCGTCACGCTGTACCGCGCAATTCGCGATGGTGAATTCCCCGCGCTCCGAGTCCGCGGCCGACTGATCATCCCGGCACGGGTTCTCGACGAGATGGTGAGCGCCGCCGTCAGCCGGCAGGCCGTCGTCGATGTCGCCGCGTGGGTCCCCGCGACTCGGGGGAGCGCGTCCTGATGGGCAGCGTCGGTGTGCTCATCCTCGGTGCGGTGCTGGGGGCGTTCATCTGCGCGAAGGCGCGGGTCGCGATGGGCGCGGTGGCGTTCTCGCTGATCGCGCTGGTGCTGTTCATCGCCACGCCCGTCGGTGCCGGGCTGCCGGAGGCGATCAGCACGTTCATCTCGGCCTTCGACCGGGCGGCGACGCCCGCGCTGAACGGCGCCGGGACCGCTGGGGCGGGGTCGTGACCGCGGCCGCCGGTCCCGGTGGGGGAGACCTCGCCCTCACGGCCGGGCGGGCCGAGACATCGGGTGGACCCGCCTGCGGCGGGGCGGAGGGCCGTCCGGCCCGAGTTTGGCCCGGCCTCACTCAGATTCAAGGGCGCTCCGCTGGCGCTACGCGTCGCTGCGCGACCGACCTTCGGCCGGCCCTTGAGTCCGAGCCTCGGAGGCCGTGCGCGCCTGACGGCGCGGTGGCGGACGGGACGCCGCCACCGGGAGGCCGGACCGGCCGACCCTCCCCACTCTTCTTGGAGGCCAGCATGACCGCGATCTTCCTGCCCGGCCCGCCTGTCGTGGACCTGGGCGACGACCCCGTCGACCTGGTCGACGTGACCGAGCTGGTGTGCCCGGGCTGCGCCGGCCCCGTCGTGGACGCCCCGCCGTCGGGGTGGCCCGCCCGTGCCGGCCGCTGCCCGGAGTTCTCGCACCTCGACGGGTCGGTGCTGTGCCCGGATGGGTTCGGTCGGGTGCCGGAGCCGGTCGAGGCGGCGTCGCTGCGCTACGGCCTCACCGACGCCGGGGCCGAACTGCTGGTCGACGAGGGCCGCGGGTGGTTGGCGTGAGCGCCCGCCCGTCGCCGGAGTGGACGGTCCCGGAGCGGGTCGCGCAGCTCGAGGACCTGGACCCGCGGTTGCTGCGTCCGACCGGTCGGACGGACCGCCTGCAGGTGGTGGTCGAGCACTACGTGCCGGGTGCGGGGCGGTGCCCGGGGTGCGGGTGGCCGGTGCTGCGTCGCCAGGAGTGCCCGTCGCGTCAGGTCGCGGTGTGCCTGCTGGACAACCGGCCGCTGCCGGTCCGGCTGGCGCACCTGGCCGACGTGATCCCCGGGGCCCGCACCGGCCGCGACAGCGCGGCGGATCGGGAAGAGCGACGGCGGGTCGAGGACGGGTTGCCCGGGTTGTTCGAGGCCCCGGTCCGGGCTCCGGAGCGGGGGCAGCCGTGAGCAAGCAGAACCACGAGATGGGACGGCCCGGCGACGGGTTCTTGGCGGAAGCGCACCGCCGGGCCGCTCTCGCCAACCAACAGGAGGTAGGAGAGATGTTCACCGTAGACCCGATGTCCGGGGTGGGCGAGGAGCTGGACTGGCGGTCCCGCGCGGCCTGCCGCGACGTCGATCCCGACTTGTTCTTCCCGACCGCCGTCACCGGCGCCACCCTCGTCGCGGCGGAGCGGCGGGCGCTCGCGGTGTGCCGGGTGTGCCCGGTCCTGGAGGCGTGCCGGATCTGGGCGGTGGCCCAGCAGCCGCACGGGATCGCTGGTGGGCTGACCGAGGACGAGCGCCACCGCGCCCGCCGAACCACGCCCCGACAGGCCGGTCGCACCGTTCTCCCGGCCGTCGTGCCCGGCCCGTCGCCGCGCACCGACCGGGCCCTCCCGGTCGGGGGTGGCCGGTGATGGGGGTGTTCGGGGAGCCGACCGCGCAGGAGCGGCGGGTGTGGCGGGTCCGGGAACTGATCCGGTCGCTGGCGGTCGAGTGGTTCGGCACCCGCGAGGTCCGCGAGCCGATCGGCGACACGACCACGACCCGGCTGGTGCTCGCGGACCCGGTCGAGGGGCTGCGTGCGGCGGTGCTGGTCCGCCGCGTCGCCGCCGGGCAGGAGCGCGAGTACGCCCTGGCCGCCCGCGGCGCCGGTTGGTCGTGGGCGACGATCGGGTCGGTGCTCGGGTTCGAGGGCCTCGACGAGCCCGAGGTCCTGGCGTTCGAGCACACCGCCGAGCGCGCCGGCCGGTCCGAGACCCGGTGGGAGCCGATGTTGTGGCGCTGCACGTCCTGCGGGGCGCGGGTCACCGACACCGGGCCGTACGGGTCGCACCCGACCGACGTCGAGCACGGGCACGGCGAGGGCTGCGCCCGCCACTGCGCGGATATCGCCGCGTGGGAGCAGCGGACGGGATGGGACGACTGATGGGCATCCTGTTCAGCTCCACCACTCTGGTCCTGGCCGTGCTCGCCGGGGGCGCCCTGCTGGCGTGGTCTCGCGGGGCCCGCGGACTGGCCGCCGGCCTCGGCGCGGTCGCGCTGCTCCCCGCGGCGACGATCGTCACCGCCCTCTCGTGGCCCGCCCTCGTTGCGGTGGCCGGGCTGGCTGTGGTGATGGTGTGGCACCGCTGGACCCGCTCCTCGGCCACCGTCTCGCGGTGGGCGTCGCGCTCCCGACGCAAGGTTGGGGTCGCGTCCAGCCTGGACATCGTCCGGCACGCCGGGACCCTCGCGGTCCGGCGCCGCACCGGCACCGTCCGCCCCTCGCTGGCCGGGCTGCCGCGCTGGCAGCGGGCCCGGCTCTCGACCACCGAGGCGGCGGTCGAGCTGTGCCGCACCGGTGCGTTGCGGGTGTGGGCGTTGGTCGAGGACGTGGTGATCGTCGTCGGCGGCCCCCGCACCGGCAAGACCGGCTGGCTCGCCGGGCGCGTCCTCGACGCCCCCGGCGCCGCTCTGGTGACCTCGACTCGCACGGACCTGCTGGACCTGTGTGCACCGTTGCGCCGCCAGTCCCGGGGTGAGGTGTTCGTGTTCAACCCGGCCGGGCTCGGCGACCGGACCTCGACGATCACGTTCGACCCGCTGACCGGCTGCACGGATCCGGTGACCGCGACGGAGCGGGCGACGGACATGCTCGCCGCCGTCGCCAGCGGGTCGGGCGGGGATCGGGAGTTCTGGGACGGTCAGGCTCGCCGCGTCCTCGCCGCCCTGCTGCACGCCGCCGCACTCGGCGACCGGCGGATGGCTGACGTCCTCGGGTGGGTCGCCGACCCCGACGCCGCCGGCCGCGAGGTACCGGCCCTGTTGCGGCGGTCGGGGGTGACGGCGTTCGAGCAGGACGCGATGCAGTTCATCACCACCAACGAACGCACCCGCTCCTCGATCACCTCCTCGGTGATGCCCGCCCTCGGGTGGCTCACCCACCCGGCCGCCGCCGCGGCCGCGGAGCCGGGGGAGGGGTTCGACGTCGCCCGGCTCCTGGCCGAGCGGGCGACGGTGTTCCTCCTCGGCGCCGAGGAGGCCCAGACCGCACCCCTGGTCTGCGCCCTGACCGGACACATCGCCCGCGAAGCCCGACGCCTCGCCGCCGGGCAGCCGAAGGGGCGCCTGGACCCGCCCCTCGGGCTCTTCTTGGACGAGGCCGCCCTGATCTCCCCGGTCCCGCTGGAGTCCTGGACTGCGGACATGGGCGGTCGGGGCGTGACGATCCTGTGCGCGTTCCAGTCCCGCGCCCAGCTCCTCGCCCGCTGGGGGGAGCACAAGGCCGCGACGATCCTGAACAACACCGCCGCCGTGATGATCTTCGGCGGAACCAGGGACAAGGCCGATCTGGAGTTCTGGTCCACTCTCGCCGGAGAGCGCGACGAGCGCGTCTCTACCACCGACGAGCACGGCCGGGTGGCGTCCCGGTCGGTGCGGAAGGTGCCGGTGCTGGCGCCTGCGCAGATCGCGAACCTGCCTGCGGGGCGGGTGGTGGTGATCCGGCGGGGGATCGCCCCGGTGGTCGGCCGGGCGCGGATGGCGTGGAAGCGCCCGGACGTTCGGCGTCGTGCGCGGCTGATGCGCCGGGTCGCCGCGGAGTCCCGCCGTCACCGCCGCAACGAGGTAGTCCGGGTGTGGGCCGACGTCCAGCTCGAACGCGCCCTGGTCGTGCTCGCCGCGCGCTGGCCTGCCCGGTTCGGGGAGACGGCGGAGCGGGTGCGGTCGTCGAACCGGATGTTCGCCGAGCTGCGCGCCATCCGGCACGGCGGCGACGTCGACCAGGCCGCCGAGGTGACGGCGCTGCGCGAGCTGTCGCCCGGCGACGGCTCTGGCGGGACGGCGGGCCCGGCCGGGCCCGCCGACGGCCCGACCGGTGACGGGCGGTGGGAGCGATGAGCGCCTACGAGCTGTGGACCCCGGCCGAGGCCGTCGAGCGCCTCGCGGCCGAGCTGCCCGGTGGGCGGGCCGATGCCGAGCAGGTCGTCGCCTCCTATCTGCGGGACGCGACCGGTGTGCATGGTCGTCCGTCCTCGGGGTGGCGGCTGGACGAGTTCGATCTCGACGACGCTCGCGCCCGCTTCGGCTGGGTCGACTTCGCCCACGGCGAGACGGTCGCCGCCGCTCGCACCCGCGCGGACGCGGCTGCGATCGCCGCGCTGCGCGAGGCACGTGGGACCTCGGCGGTCACCGAGCGGGCCCGGCTGGAAGGGCTGCACTCGGATGCCGAGATGTGGGGCTACCGCGCCCACCAGGTCGGCCTCGACGAGCTGACCAACCGCACTGCCTGTGACCCGCAGCCCCGGCTGGTGACCGTCGCTCGGGAAGGGCGGGAGCGGTCGCACCGCGAGGCCACCGCCGCGCACGACGCCCGCGTCCTGGCCGCCGAGGCCGCGACCGAGGCGGCGGGAGCTGCGGCCCGCTGTGGACACCCCGCCCGCGAGCACGAGCAGCCGGACGACGACCAGCACGAGGACGAGGAGGGGGACCCGATGACCGCCCCGCACGACGACCAGCGCGACCACATCCCAGCCCGGCCGCTCTCGCTCGGCCACGGCGGCCGGCGAGCCCGGTTTGTCAGCGACGACGACCCGGCGATGCAGGCCCTGCGCGAGGAGATGGAGACCACCGCAGCCCGGGACGCGGTCGCGGACGAGCGCGGTGACCGCGAGCGGGTTCTCGACGAGGGGCCCGGGTCGTTCGCCGGCGGGCTGTGGTTCACCCCCGACGAGTCCGCCGAGGGCGGAGTCCGTCCGCTCACCGAGCCGGAGATGCGGAAGGTGTCGGACCTGGTCCGCGCAACCCAGGCCGAGGCCGTCGCCCAGCAGTTCGACGACCAGGACACTGTGGCCGCCGACGGCCCGGTCGACGACGTCGACGGGGCGGGGTGGGAGCGATGAACACCCCACCCGCCCCTGGCCCCGCCGAGGTGGAGGTGCTCGCCGACCTCGTCCGTGAGGTTGACACGCTCCGGCGTCGTCTCGGTGACCTCGATCAGGTCGGGGACCGCCTCGACGAGCTGGACCGCGTCGTCGCGCAGCTCGCGAACACCCTGGCGACCGTCGCCGCGCGGCGGCGGGTTCCGGCCGCCCCGTCGTGGCTGCTCGCCTCGACCGGGGCGGATGAGGTCGCCGTGCTGCTCGACGAGCTGTGCGCGTGGCTCGCCGCGGTGTTCCTGCGCTACCCCGACGGCGCGACCGCGCTGCCGGAGTGCTGGCTGTGGCACCCCGACGTCGTCGAGGAGCTGCTCTGGCTCATGCACGCCTGGTGTGCCGCCTACCAGGGCGAGAACGCCTCGGTGCAGGCCGCCGGGGACTGGCACGACCGCCAGCGTCCCGGCGTCCTCGCCCGGCTGCGTAAGTCCGTCGGGTCCTGCTCGGTCGAGCGGCACCAGACCCGACCCGGCTGGTCGGACGTCCCGACGCCCGCCGCGGCCGTGCCCGGTCTCGCGCACACCGCGCTGATCGTCGGGTGGTGGTCCGCCCAGCGGGACGGGACGCCGCCGGAGCCGCCGGCCGTCGCGCCGAACCCGATCGGGGGTGCACTGCGATGAGCAGCGCGACCTCGCCGTCCTCGGGCCGGTGGGCGCGCGGGGCGGTCTGGCTGCCCGGACTCGTCGTCGCCCTCGGCGCCGCCGTCGCCACCGCCCACGGGCTCTACGAGGTCGCCGTCGCGGCCCGGGTCCCCGCCGCGATCGCCTGGATCTACCCGCTGATCACCGACGGCCTGGCCATGGTCGCCTACGCGGCCACGGCCCGGCTGCGCGGGTCCGCAGCCCGCTACGCCTGGTCGGTCGTGATCGTCTCGGCCGGGCTGTCGGGTCTGGCCCAGGCCGTCTACCTCGCCTCCGACGCCGTCGCGGCCGGGATCGCGCTGCCGGTGTCCTCGGCGCTGCGCTTCGGCGTCGGGGCGTGGCCCGCGGTCGCGGCGGCCGTCGTCGCGCACCTGCTCTACCTGCTCGCCGCCGACCATCCGGCCGAGGCCCCGGGTGCGGTCCAGACGGAGGAGACCGTCCGACCGGCCGGGCCGGACGGCCCGGCCCGGCTGGACGCCGGGCGTCCCCCGCGGATGGTGCTCGACGGTCCGGTCATCCCGGCCCCGGACGCCGAGGCGTCCAGCCGGAACCCGGCACCCCGGCCGGTGTCCCGCCCGTCCGACGGTCCCCACCGGGCCGTCCCGGACACCGGAGCGCCGGCGGCCGGGTCACCGGCCCGCGACCGGGCCCGCGCGGCCGCCCGTCGGCACCGCGACCGCCACGGCGCGCTCCCGACGGTGCGCGAACTCCAGTCCCTCGCCGACGTCAGCCGCGGCACCGCGGGCGACGCCCTCAAGCAGCTCCGCGACACCCCGCAGCAGGCCGCGACCGGCCTGCACCTCGTCCCCGACGAGCCCGAGACCAGGACCCAGCAGTGACCATCAGCAGCCAGCACCCCACCGCGACCGAGTACACCGCCAGAACCGAGAGCGAGAACCCCGAGCAGAGCAAGAACAGAGCCAGATCAAGAGCAGCACACCGAGGCATCACGATCCGAGGGGGCGGGCCGGCCTCCGGCCGGCCACGCCGCACGGCTCCCGTCGCGGGCGCCGAGAACGCCCGCCGGGCGGCCGGGGGCGGGTGGTCGACGTGCTGAGGATCGCCACCGGCTACTCCCCGGAGTACCTGCTCAAGGAGGTCGCCACCGGCCGGGAGAACTACTACACCGGCGCCGTCGCCGAGGGAGAGCCGCCGGGCCGCTGGTGGGGCGCCGGGGCGGAGAAGCTCGGCCTGCGGGGTCTCGTCGACGCCCAGGACATGCGCGCGCTCTACGAGCGGTTCCTCGACCCGCGCGAGGATGGGTTCGGTGACCCGGACCGGTGGGACGAGGTGTCCACCCTCGGACACACCGGACGCCGGTACCTGTCCGAGGACGAGCTGTACGCCCAGGCGTTGGACACCGAACCGGACGCGTCCGCCGAACGGCGCGCCGAGCTTCGGACGGAGGCGGGCAAGGCGGCCCGGCACAACGTCGCGTTCCTGGACATCACGTTCAGCGTCCAGAAGTCGGTGACGCTGCTGCACACCGCGTTCGAGGCCAAGGAGGTCGCCGCGCGCCGCGCCGGGGACGAGGAGACCGCCGCGGCGTGGGGCGAGTTCCGCCAGGCCGTCGAGGACGCCATCTGGGCCGGGAACAACGCGGCTCTGACCTACCTACAGGACAAGGCCGGGTACGTGCGGATCGGGCACCACGGCGGCACCGCCGGGCGGTGGGCCGACGCGCACGGCTGGACCGTGGCGTCGTTCTTCCAGCACGACTCCCGCGACCGTGACCCGCAGCTGCACATCCACAACGGCACGCTCAACCGCGTCGAGGGCCCGGACGGCGTCTGGCGCACCCTGGACTCCCGCGCGATCCACCGGTGGCGGCCCGGCGCCGCCGCGGTCGGCGAACGCACCTGCGAGGAGCGACTCGCGCACTCGCTCGGCACCCTGTGCGCGACCCGTCCGGACGGGAAGGCCCGCGAGCTCGTCGGCGTCCCGGCCGAGGCGATGTCGCTGCTGTCCTCCCGACGGCACGCGGTGACCGCCAAGCAGGCCGAGCTGGTCGAGGCGTTCGAGGCCCGCTACGGCCGGGCCCCGAACGGTCTGGAGCGCGACCGTCTCGCACAGGAGGCCACGCTGCGGACCCGGGCGCGCAAGTCCCACAACGGCGAGACACGCGACGAGTTCCTCGACCGGGTCAACGGCAAGGTGCGCGACGAGATCGCCGGCGGCCTGGAGGGGATCGCCGACCTCGCCCTGGCCGCCCGCCGCGAGGGCGTCGAGCCGATGGCGTTCAACCCGGAGGCCGTCATCGAGCTGGCGCTCGCCGACGTCGCCGACCGCAAGTCCGGCTGGACCCGCGCGGACCTGGTCCGCGCGGTCAACGCCGCCCTGCCCGACTACCTCGGCACCCCGGACGGCGCCCAGGTCGCCGAGCTGCTCGACCAGCTCACCGACCGTGCGCTCGAGTACGCGGTCCCGATCGAGACCGCGCGGCCCGCGACCGAGCTGCTGCCCGCCGACCTGCGGCTCGCCAACGGCGAGTCCGCCTACGTCGCCCCGGGTGGTCGGGTCTACTCGACTCCGGACCAGGTCCGGTCCGAGCGGATCCTGTTGGCCGCGACCAGCGCCCGCGACGGTGCGGCGCTGACCCCGCAGGCTGTCGGACGGTTCCTCGACGGGCTGCGCTCGGGCGGGATCGAGCTGGGCGCCGACCAGGCCGCCGCGGTCCGCGGGATCCTCGCCTCCGGGGCGCGGGTCGAGACCCTCGTCGGCCCGGCCGGGACGGGGAAGTCCTACGTCGTCGGCACGCTGGCCCAGGCGTGGACGGACCCGACCCTGCGCCACGACGGCACCCGCAGCCGGGTGTTCGGGCTCGCGACCAGCCAGCAGGCCACCGACGTCCTCGCCGCCGAAGGGCTGACCGCCCGCAACGTCGCCGCCTGGCTCGGCATCCAGCAACGGCTCACCACCGGAGCGGCCGAGCGTCCACACCGGCCGGAGGACGAGCCCTGGCGGCTGCGCGACGGGGACCTGGTCGTGATCGACGAGTCCGCGATGACCGACACCGCCGCGCTGTCGGCGATCCACCAGCACACCGAGCGGGCCGGGGCGAAGCTGCTGCTGGTCGGTGACCACCGCCAGCTCGCCGCCGTCGGCGCCGGCGGCGGGATGGAGCTGCTCGCCGCGGCCGGATCGAGCTACGAGCTGACCGACGCCCGCCGCTTCACCGCCGAATGGGAACGCGACGCCTCGCTGCGGCTCCGGGCCGGCGACCAGACGGTGCTGCGCGAGTACCACCAGCAGGGCCGCGTCCTCGACACCGGAACCCGCGACGACGCCCAGACCTCCGCCGCCCGGGCGTGGGTCGCCGACACCCTCGACGGGAAGCGGTCGCTGCTGCTGGTCGACACCAACGAGGAGGCCGCGCACGTCTCGGCGCAGATCCGCGCCGAGCTTGTCCGCCTCGGCCAGGTCGCCGAGCACGGCACCCTGCTCGGGCGCCAGGGCACCTACGCCGGGGTCGGGGACCTGGTCCAGGCCCGGGAGAACGCCTGGCACCTCGACGGCTACGAGGGAAACCGCCGCGCGATCCGCAACCGCGACGACTTCCGCGTCACCGCGCTGCGCCCCGACGGCAGCCTGGAGGTCACCACCGACCTGACCGGCGCAGGGGAGGGGGAGCGGTTCGTGCTGCCCGCCTCCTACGTCGCCGAGCACGTCGCCCTCGGCTACGCCGGGACCATCCACACCGCCCAGGGCGCGACAGTGGACACCACACACTCGGTGGTCACCGGGCGCACCAGCCCGAACGCGCTGTATGTCGGCATGTCCCGCGGCCGCGGCGCCAACACCGCCCATGTCGCCACCCGCACCGCGCCCGAGGACCCGGCCGACGGCAGCGCGCAGCGCCACGAGCTGCACCGCGACCCCGTCGCCGTCCTGGCCGGGATCCTCGACACCCACGACCAGGTCACCCCGAAGTCGTCGCTGGCGATCGCGACCGAGTCCGCCGACCAGGCCGGAAGCGCCCGCACCGCAGCCGAGCTGCTCGCCGACGCCGCCCAGCTCGCCGCCACCGAACGCACCGCCCGCTCCCTGGACCGCCTCGTCACCGACGGCGTGCTCACTGACGACCAGCGCGCCCGCATCGCCGCCGAAGACGGCACCGGCGCGTTGACCCGCATCCTGCGCCGCGCCGAGATCGCCGGCCGCGACCCCGACCGCGTCCTCACCGACGCCGTCACACACGGCCCGCTCACCGGGGCCCGGAACCTGTCCAACGTCCTCTACTCCCGGATCCGCGACCACCACCGGTTCGACCCCGTCGGCGACACCTGGACCGACTGGGTCCCGCGCACCGACAACCCCGAGTGGAACCAGTACATGGCCGGCCTCGCCCAAGCCGCCGACCAGCGCGCCGCCCGACTCGGTGCCGCCGCGGCCCAGGACCCGCCCCAGTGGGCGCTCGACGCCTTCGGCGAGGTCCCCGCCGATCTCGTGCAGCGCGTCGAGTGGGAGGGCACCGTGGGCCGGATCGCCGCCTACCGCGAAGTCCGCAGCCACGACGACCCCACCGAAGCCCTCGGCCCCGCACCCAAGCCGGGACAGGTCGAGGAGTTCGCCGCCTACCGCGCCGCGTGGCGGTCGCTCGGACGGCCGGAGATCGACCGCGAACACCTGGAACTGTCCAACGGCCAGCTCCGGATGCGGGTCCGCGCCTACGAACGCGAGCTGGCCGCCGCGCCCCGCTACGTCGCCAAGGAACTCGCCGGAACCCGCCAGGCCGCCGCCGACCACCGCCAGACCGCCGCACTCCGCCGCGCCGAAGCCGAGACGGCGACCGGCGACGACAGACGCGAGCAGCTACTCGCCGACGCGGCCCGGTCCGCGCGGCTCGGGGAACTGCTCGACCAGCGGGCGAGCCAGCTCCAGCAGGTCGACGACGCCCGCGCCACCTGGCTCGCCCACACCAGCCAGACCCGCGTACAGGCCGACCTGTCCAAGGCCGAGCTGACCGCCCGTGGCGCAGCCGACGACCCGGACGAGCGCATCACCGCCGCCGAGTGGAAGGCCGCCCACGACGCCGCGCTCGCCGAGGACGAGCAGCACCGCGACATCACCGAGGACGACATCGACCTCGACGACCGCGCAGAGATTCACGACGACCAGGCGGGGGAGACCCGGTACCGCGACGTCCGCGAGGTCGCGGACGAGCAGCCGGCCCCGATGCTGGAGGACGTCGTCCGGGTCCCGGACGCAGAACAGACCGCCGACAGCGTCCAGCACGCCGGACGGGTGCTCGACGAGATCCTCTACCGCGACAGCGCCGACGAGGCCGCAGCCGACGACCATCGGACCGAGGAACTCACCCGCTGGCACGGCGACGACCAGGAGGCCGCCCGCGAGTACGAGACGGCCGGTTGGGGCGACGGGGAGTACTGATCAGGTGCGGGGAGCCGACCATGCGGTCGGCTCCCCGTTCTCGTCCAGCGGGGGCGGGCCCTCGTTGCGCCAGGCCCAGCGCAGGGTCGCGCGGATGCCCTCGCACCAGCCGGGACGCTGCTCCAACAACCAGGGCTGACGCTCCGCCATTAGCTCGGCAGCTTGAAACTCGGCATCGATCGAGTCCTCGGTCGCGCGAATCTGACGATCCCCCACCGGAGAGCGGGCCACTTGGATGCGACCGCACGTTGCAGGACGTCGCGCATCGACTAGCCATGCGCAGGTGACGACGACTCCAGCGGAGTACCAGTCAGATATCCCCCGACCGCTGTTCTCCTCGATGCGCAGAGCAGCTGAGGTGGCCATGTCTTGGATCTCGGGTTGAGGCCTTACCAAGTTCGTCAGAAGCATTCTCCTGGTGAAACTATCAGGGATGGTCATGTAGTGAGGGTTGCAGAAGCATCTGACAAGAACCATCTCACACCAGCAGGTGTGGGTGAACGTAGAGAGCAGTACACCGCTAAGGCATACTCACTGCCTTGCCAACCGAAGGGGCGCCAGTGAGCATGGTCAAGCTCTCCAAGCAGGTCGTGGACTCTGTCCCGATGGAGTCAAGCGCTGATTCTCTGACTCGTGGTGCCGACGTCCACCGGTTTCCTCCCCTAGTGATCTACCATTGCCTGCGGGACGGCCAGCAAGAATTGATCGATGCGACGAAGTCTGCGTATCGGCAAGGGCGTCATGTACAAACTGAAACGCTGACTGCGCCTCGACGGGGCTTCGGTCCTCGACCCGTGTCGATCTCGGCGCCCATCGATCGACTTATGTATAACGCGCTCGTCCAGCTTGTCGCCGAAGACATTCCAGATACCGTGCGAACGGAAGAAACATGGAAGAAGTATGAAAGTGTCTCTGGCGAGTTGGTCGACGGCGGAGGTCGTGGGTACTTGGTCGAGTTCGATATCGCCTCTTGCTACGAGTACATCGAGCACGTCGACCTTCGCGAGGAGCTAGTTCTTCGCTCACTGAAGGTGTCTGAGTCTTTAGCGCTGGAAGAAGTGCTGGGTGCACTCGCTGGCAGGTCGCGCGGCCTTCCGCAGCTTTCCGCGATGAGCGACAGATTGGCGGATGTCTATCTTTCAATTATGGAGCGAGAGCTACTTCGATCCGGAGTCGACGTAGCGCGATACGCCGACGACTTCAGGGCGGTCGCTCCGTCATGGGGCGTCGCTAATCAGACTATTGAGATTGCGGCCGAGGCTGCGCGTCGGCTCGGGCTAGTTCTTTCGACGGAGAAGACAACGATTCTCCGCGAGTCGACTGTGGGCCAGCAGCGGGCCGATATGCGTGACTTCTTGAATCGCATGATTGGTGACGGTGATGTCGACAACGACGACTTCCCATGGCTGGATAGGTATGGAGAGGAAAGCGACGAGGAAGAAGAGTCTGAATCTGACGACTCGGACGGCCGGGATTCTGATAGCGACGATGAGGAGAAAGGCAAGAACGACCTGGAAGGGCTCGCTTGGTCGATCTTGCGAGAGTGGTCGAGTAAAGAAATTGAGTCGAGCCAGAGGGCACTCGCAGGCTCCTTCGTGGGGTTCGCCATAAATACGCTGCGAAACGCGACTGATAGAATCCCCGACGACATCCTGAGTGACTCGGTCTTCAGTTCTCCGCTGTCTCTTGAGCTGGTGTGTAGGTACCTATGGGTGCGTAGCCACGAGACTCACCAGAACTGGACTACGTTGCGAGAGCTAACTGAAATGCAGCGCCAGAGCCCATGGGCGAAGATCTGGCTACTCCATGCCGTGCGCACCCTAAGTGAGTCGAGTGGCGAAGACTTTGACGAGGTGCGTTCGTGGACCTTAGAGCAGCTGAAGGATCGGCACGAAGTAGTCCGGTGCCTCGCGAGCTGGGCCCTTGCAAACAGGAATGGAGGTGACGTTCTTGAGACGCTACCAGAACTGTACGGATTGGCTTCGAGTCTCACTCGGCCTGCTCTGGCGGCAGCAGCGGGTCGAGGAGGAGTCGACAAGTCAAATGCAACAGTTCGTGCAATAATTGCAGATTCGCGGCTATCGAAAGTCGCGTACGAATGGGGTCAGCGAGGGCGCGGTCAGTGATCAGTTCGGCTGAGGCTGATTCGGCAGTTCGCCGTATCCGGCTTGCGGATGAGCGGGACGTGGCACGTCGTGATTCGGTAGTGATTACTCTTGCAAGCATTTGTGAGGGCTTTGCAGATCATGTTCTTGCGCTGCTCATTGCGAGGGCGGGTAGGAATCACGGAACGTTCGAGCGGCTTCTCATCAAGCATGTCGGAGACGATTTCTATTCAAGCTGGGATAGTCGACTCAAGTGGCTTAGTCACGGCTTCGATCTATTGAATCCGGGGAGTCGTGTAGTGCAGGATCTGCGAGTGATGGTTGAGCTTCGGAATGCGATCGTTCACGGTGACGGGTCTCTGAGTTCGTTTCAAACGCGACAGCTAGCTAAGCAGCTGACCCTCGAACGCCAGCTCTATGAGCGCCTCGAGGTCACAATCGAAGCCCGCGCCTACTATCTAAGTGGCAGAACAGTGGCGCAAGCGAAAGGGATATCCGTCTCTTTCGTGGAGGAGCTTGATAAGGCGCTCACGAAGAAGCTTAAAGAATGAAGTGCCGAGTTTTTCTGCGGTCTTGCCTAGAAGATTTACTTAGGGCCTGCCCCCTAAGGAGCTGACGTAGACATTTCTCGCGTGGGCTTGGACCTTGCGATATCTTCAGGTGGGTCTGCGACGATTAAGACTGAGTATGTTCGGGAGGTTCGACGACGCGTGCGCGACGCCCACGAGAGGTAATGATCTCGCCACCCGCGCTGAGCACGGCTACAGCACGATGCGCGGTTGCTTCGGAGACTTGGTATCGCTGAGCGAGCGTTGTGATCGTTGGTATGGGATCGCCCGTGAGTAGAGCGCCGCACCGGATCGCCGCGCGTAGGTCGGCTGCAATCGCGAGGTATGGAGAGCGGTTGCCGTTATCCCGCTCAACCGGAATATCAGGGGGCGCTGGCAGCGCTCCTCGTCCCGAGGCCCAGTCGGTATTCAAGGGGAGGTACGGCATTCGCTCGGCGAGCGAGCCCGCTGCACGCTGGTCGGCTTCGGAGACCCACGCGCTGTAAACCCGCAACGTCGTCGTCCCGCCGCCGCCATGGCCGAGCCTTCCCGCCACCGTCCGGACGTCGACGCCGGCGGCAATCAGCTCGGTGGCCGAGTAGTGCCGGAGCTGGTGCAGGTGCATCTGCCAGCCGAGCCGGCTACACATCCGTGCGTAGCGCTGGGTGAGAGAGTCCGGTCGGAGCGACATCGAGTGGTCGGGGGCACGCGAGAAGACGAAGCCGTCGGGTGGCAGCTCCACACCGAGAGCGGCCGCGCTCTGAGCTGCGAGACGCAGATAGGCCCTGAGCAGGCCGAGCGTCTGAGGGTCCAGAACGATCCGGCGACGCTGATGGGTCTTGGTGTCCTTCTCCCACACCCGCGCGCCGATCTGAGCCATCGATGTGCGGATGTCGATGACGCTCGTCGAGAAGTCGATCCGGTCCCAGCGCAGCGCGCACAGCTCGCCCCGCCGGGCGCCCGTGGTCATAGCAAGCCACACCAGCATGCCCCAGTCCGGATCACGCCAGGCCTCGTTGGCGATGACGGCAGCCTGGGACGCGGCCGGGGGCTGAGGGTTCGGCGCAGGTTGGGGTGGGGCCTCGGACTGACGTACCGGGTTGGTCCCGATCCAGCGCCAGCGGACCGCCCGGGTGAAGGCGCCGTTGAGGACGTTGTGGATCTGACGCATGTAGGAGCCGCCGAGGGGCCGACAGGTGTGCGGGCGACAACGGTCGTCGCAGGCGTGACTGTCGAGGGTGCTGTGGTCAACGCGGGTCCGGCGATCGCAGCGGGCCCGGCAGCGGCGCAGCTCCGCGAAGAAGGCGTCGAGCGTCTCGCCGTCGAGACGCCCTATCCGCATCTCCCCGAGCACAGGGCGGATGTAGTTCCGGGACATGGATTCGTACCCGACCCGGGTGGAGTCCTCGACCTCGAGGACATCGAAGTAGCGGTCGAGGAGCTGGTTCACGGTGGCGTTCGTCCGAGGACTGCGGCGGTCGTCGACCTCGGCGAGTAACCGGGTACGGACGCGCTCCGCATCTCTCGCGGCGTTCGGACCGGCCGGGACGGTCTCGCGCAGGTAGTGACGTTTGCCCGAGAGCGGGTCCACGCCCGCATAGACACGGACCCGGAACGAGCCGCTGGGGAGGACCTCGACCTCGCCACGTTGCCGCTTGCGCCTCGTGGGCTGAGCCGCCATGCAGGGAACGGTAGGAGTGACCCCGCTCCATGTCTAGCTCCACGATTCCGAGGTCGAGAGCGTCGATGACGCTCTGACCTGGTGCCCCCGGTTGGACTCGAACCAACGACCTAGAGATTAGAAGGCTCTTGCTCTATCCAGCTGAGCTACGAGGGCCGGCCGCCCCGGACCTCGTCCGGTGCGCTCCCACCGTAGCGAGGAGGGCAAGCGATCACGGCTGCGGCACCGCCGTCACGAACCACCCGATCCGGCCCGTGTGCTGGGCGGAGTGCCATCCGACCGGTTGAAGCACACGCCGAACGGGCCTCGCCTGCGACGCTGACGGACCGTGACGTCCATACTGTCCCCATGGTGCTGGGACTGCGATCCGCGCTCGGGTCGGATGTGGGCCGTCGCCGGACGTCGAACCAGGACTCCGGAGCGACGACCGGCCGACTGCTGATCGTGGCCGACGGGATGGGCGGTCACGCCCATGGCGAGATCGCGAGTGCGACGACGGTGTCGGTGTTCACCGAGCTGGAGGCCCGCCTTCCGCAGGACCTCAGCGACATCGATCTCGCCGCCGAGCTGACCGAGGCACTCAACGACGCCACGGACCGGCTGGCCCGCCGCGCCGCGGACGAGCCGGAGATGCGGGGGATGGGCACGACCGTCGTCTCGCTGCTCCTCACCGGTGATCAGCTCGCGCTCGCCCACATCGGCGACTCGCGCATCTACCTGCTGCGGGGTGGCGAGCTGAGCCGTCTCACCCACGACCACACGATGGTCCAGCAGCTCGTCGACCAGGGTCAGATCACCCTCGAGGAGGCGGCGCACCACCCGCGCCGGTCCGTATTGATGCGTGCGCTGAGCACCGACCACGCGCCGGACCCGGACCTCGACCGCGTCGACATCCTCGCCGGGGACCGCTATCTGCTCTGCTCGGACGGCGTCACCGCGGTGCTCGACGACGACGCCCTGCACCGCGAGCTCGCCTCCGGCGCCGAGCCGGACCAGGTCGTCACCCGGCTCATCGCACTCGCCAACGAGGGCGGCGGGCCCGACAACATCACCGCGATCGTCGCCGACGTCGTGGAGATCGACGACCTCGACGGCCCGGGTCAGGACCTGCGGATCGCCGGGGCCGTCGCCGAGATCGCCACCGCGGACTGACCCTCAGCGCCGGGCCACCACCCGGCGCAGCCGCACCGTGCGGACCGCCGAACGGTGCGCCGCGAGGTCCGCCCGGGCCCGCTCCGGCAGATCGGGCGGGTAGACGCCGGCCGCGCACAGCTCGTCCGCGCCCTTCGACGCCTCGACCCCGTCGAGGGTGAAGTCGAGACGGTCGTCGGCGAGTACGGCGAAGTCCGCGGCGGCCGCGAGCCATTCCGGGTGTTCGACGGCCGACCGGTGCCGCCACGCGTCACGCACCGCCTTCCGCAGCGCGCCCCCGCCCCAGCCGAACGACCGGGGCGCCGGCACCAGGACCGAGATGAGCCCGTGAGGGGCGAGTACCCGCCGCAGCTCCGCGAAGAGTCCGTCGATGTCCCGGAGGTGGGGGAGCAGCATCGGCACGGCGACCCGGTCCACCGACCGCGTGCGCAGCGGGAGCGCCACGGGCGACGACGTGATCCACAGGGGCTCGCTGTCCCCCGCCTCCACCACCAGCCGCCCGGCGACGACGGTCGCCCGTACCCGGCTCGTCGCACCCGGGGTACGGCACCAGGCCGCCGCGGTGAGCTCCGCGCCGGCACGCAGCCGGTGCAGGACGGGCGGGAGGACGTCTCCGTCGGGGTGCACGCGCCGAGTCTCGCGTGCCGACGGACGGCTCCCACCAGCCACCACGACGAACGGCCGACGGCGGACGACGATCGTGATCACCCGCCCCGGCCGGTCCCCGTCGGGGACGATCCCCCGCCTGCCGACCGCTCGTCGCGGCCGGGCGCCGCGACGGACGGTCGGAAAAAATCTTGAAACTTGTTGGCGGGCAGGCGGACGCGGGACGAACGACGGGTGGAGCACCGGTTCCGGACGCCGTCGTGAGCTTCCACTTGCGCGATCGGCGCTGGTCAACCAGTATCCGGAGTGAGCTCGTCAGGGCGACCGTTCGTCGCTCGACAGGGTCGGGCTCGACCGTGGTGCGGTGCGGCCCGGAGACGGGTTTGCCCAGGTCAGCGCGGGTTTCCGACCCCGGTTTGACGTGCCCGAATGCCATGCCGTAGTTTTCTTCCTGTCAGCGAGTGAGCCGGACAGAACGGGTCCTGAGAGGCCCGGTCAACAGGCCCCGCGGGCAGTGACCCCCGGTGGTTCATCGAGTTTCTCGGTGTGATTGTCTTGGTGGGTCAAGGCGATCCGTCTTCAGGATCCTGCTTCCTTGTTG